>NZ_JBLWWG010000002.1:0-553778 GCF_048268045.1 Stappia sp. | reverse complement strand
CCCGCGCCGACACGCCCGCCAAACCTAGTCGCTTTCGCGCGCTCAGATGGCCAATACCCCCTTTGCCGAGCTCCCTCCCCACGATCCTTGCCCGCCAGAGTGGCGTGAAATTCCCCTCGGGCTGCTCCCCCCCCTCTCACAACGCAGCGTCTCCCGCAGTGGCGCGAGGCGGGGACCGCGTCCATACGGCTCCCTTCCCGCCTCGCGCCACAAATACGCCGGATTGCTCCTGTCCTTCGTGGCCCCTAGTATAGCTCGCGCGCGCACCTGCATTCGGAAGGGCCGGATCGGTGCGCTCGCCAGGATCGATGACCGACACCCGTGCGCTTCCCGCGTCGCGACAGTCGGGTTTGCGAACAGGCTGGTTCTTCCGGCCGGTTCGCAAACCTGGCGGCCGCCCGGCGCGCACCACAAGGTCGGCGACAACGAGGTGACCGGGCAAGCGTTTCGCGCAAGGCTCGGCGGCTACCGGCAGGACCAGGGGCGGTTCTTCGGAAGCAGGTTTGCAGGGACAGCAGGGTGACATGCATCTAGGCGGACAACCGCACGGACGCGACGACGTGGATCTGGGCGATGAACCGCCCCTCATGGTCTATGATGGGCGCGCGCAACTTCCCGACAGACGGCGGGTCAGCCTTCGCTGGCTGACGGGGTCGATCCTGACCGGCTTCACGTCGGTGACGCTGATGGGCGGCGCTCTCTTCGCCGCGCTCGACGGCCAGTACCAGGTTGCCGCCGCCCCCGCGCGCGGCGAGCCGGGCAGCGGAACCGTCCTGCGCCCGCTTGGCCTCGGCTCGGCAAAGGGAGACCGGGTCACGCGCGCGGCGGCGCAATATTCCTCCCGCCAGGTGATCCCCGTCTCCACAGTGCACCGCCTCGACGGACGCGACCACATCAAGGTTCGTCCCTATGCCTTCATCACCGCAACGCTGGCGACCCGTCAGTCGCGCGAGGAGGCGGAGGAGATCCCGCCCTTCAACCCGCTGAAGCTCTTCTCCGACAACACGATCATCCCGGCCCGCGCCGCCAGCGACGCGGTCTATGATGCCCGTGTCGAGGGCGAGGTGACGATCAGCTCCCGTGATTTTCCCTATGACGATCCCGATGCCGTCACCGACGCCGGTTATCAGGAGCTCGAGATCGAGCAGTTCGTGCGCCAGTCCGCGCGCTTCCTGTCCGGCAATGCCATCGACGCGGCAGCCGGACCGGTCATCGATCCCGGTCGCTTCGATTTCAACCTGGCTCAGCAGCCGGATCTGTCACGCCTCTCGGTGCGCATCACGCCGGAAAATGTCTCCTTCGTCTCCAAGAACGACACGCCGGAAGGCTTTGCCGGCATGGAGGAGAAAATCGTTCCGGTCACCGGAGAGCTGACGCTCGCGGAGACCCTTCTCGACAATTCCGCCAGCGAGAGCGAGGCCAACGCCATTTCCGATGCCTTCGCCCGCGAGTTCGGCATCGAAAAGATCGAGCCCGGCCAGCGCGTGCGCATCGCGCTGGCCCCGGCGCGCGACGACAGCGAGCGCATGCAGCCGCAGCGCATCAGCCTCTATACCGACACCGAGCATCAGGCGACCGTCGCCCGGTCGGACACCGGCGACTTCATCCCGGCCGAGGCGCCGGACACCTTCCTGGCCGATGCGTTCGCAGAGGCAGATCGGGTTGGCTACGCAGGAACCACCCCGACGCTCTACGACAGCCTGTATCAGACCGCGCTGGAGCAGGACGTCAAGCCAGAGCTCATCGCCGACCTGGTCCGGATCTTTTCCTTCGACGTTGACTTCAAGGCGCGGGTCAAGCCAGGCGACACGCTGGAGATCTTCTACAGCCTCGAACAGGACGATGCGGAAGCACCCGCCGAGATCCTCTATACGGCGCTGACGACCGGCGGCACCACACGCCGCTTCTACCGTTTCCGCACGCCCGACGACACGTCCGTCGATTTCTATGACGAGACCGGCAAGAGCGCGAAGAAGTTCCTGATGCGCAAACCGGTCGCCGGCGGCCGGTTCAGCTCCGGCTTCGGCCTGCGCCGCCACCCGATCGTTGGCGTCATGCGCCCGCACAACGGCGTCGACTGGTCGGCCCCGCGCGGCACGGCGATCATGGCCGCCGGCGATGGTGTGATCGTCCGCGCGGACTGGATGTCCGGCTACGGCCGCCATACCGAAATCCAGCACGCCAACGGCTACACGACCACCTACAGCCACCAGTCGAGCTTCGCCGACGGAATTCGCGACGGTGTCCGCGTCCGCCAGGGCCAGGTGATCGGCCGCGTCGGTTCGAGCGGCCTGTCGACGGGCGCCCATCTCCACTACGAGGTCAAGGTCAATGGCCGCTTCGTCGATCCCATGCGTATCCGCCTACCGCGCGGACGCACCCTCGACGGAGAGATGCTCGAGGCCTTCAACCGCGAGCGTTCGCGTATCGACACCCTGATCGAGCGGGCGACCGGCCCCTCCCGCGTGGCCTCGCTCGGAGAGAAATAGACCGCCCGGCACCGCCGGCGCGGCTCCGCGAAAACGAAAAACCCCGGACGGGTGACCGTCCGGGGTTTTCTTTTATGCAGCCAGGGCCGCGCTCCGCCTCAGGCAGCGGCGACCTTTTCGCCGGCAACGGTGAAGAGCAGGCGGTCGGAGCCGGCGGACACTTCCACCAGCGCCCCGTCGGTGACCTTCCCGGCCAGGATGAGCTCGGCCAGCGGGTCCTGCACCTGACGCTGGATCACCCGCTTCAGCGGACGCGCGCCATATGCCGGATCGTAACCGCGATCCGCCAGCCAGCCGCGCGCGCTGTCATCGAGCGCGAGCTCGATCTTGCGATCGACCAGCAGTCCCTGCAGCCGCTTGAGCTGGATGTCGACGATGGCCGCCATCTGCGAGCGCTGCAGCCGATGGAACAGGATCTGGTCGTCAAGCCGGTTCAGGAACTCCGGCCGGAAGGCCGAGCGAACCACCGCCATCACCTGATCGCGAACCGCCGAGGAATCCTCGCCGTCCGGCTGGGCGACAAGATATTCCGAGCCCAGGTTCGAGGTCAGGATGATCAGAGTGTTGCGGAAGTCGACCGTCCGCCCCTGGCCATCCGTCAGACGACCGTCATCGAGCACCTGCAAAAGCACGTTGAAGACATCGCCATGGGCCTTCTCGATCTCGTCGAAGAGGACGACCTGATAGGGCCGACGGCGCACGGCCTCGGTGAGCGCGCCGCCCTCCTCGTAACCAACGTAGCCCGGAGGCGCGCCGATCAGCCGGGAGACGGAGTGCTTCTCCATGTATTCCGACATGTCGAGACGCACCATCGCGGTTTCGTCGTCGAAGAGGAACGACGCCAGTGCCTTGGTGAGCTCCGTCTTGCCGACACCGGTCGGACCGAGGAACAGGAACGAGCCGATCGGCCGATTCGGGTCCTGCAGGCCGGCGCGGGCGCGCCGCACGGCGGTCGAGATGGCGTGCACGGCCTCTTCCTGGCCGACCACGCGGCGGGCCAGTTCATCCTCCATGCGCAGCAGCTTGTCGCGCTGGCCCTCGAGCATCTTGTCGACCGGAATACCGGTCCAACGCGACACCACCTGGGCGATGTGGTCGGTGGTCACCGCCTCCTCGACCATGGCGCCCGCGACGGCTTCCTTCGCATCGGCCTCGGCAAGCTTCCGCTCCAGATCCGGGATGACGCCATAGGCGAGCTCCCCGGCCTTGGCCAGATCGCCGGTACGCTGCGCCTTCTCCAGGTCGATGCGCGCGGCCTCGAGCTGTTCCTTCAGCTTCTGCTCGGAGGAGAGCTTCTCCTTCTCGCCCTGCCAGCGGGCGGTGAGCGCGTCGGACTCTTCCTCAAGCCCGGCAAGCTCACCCTCGAGCCGCTCCAGCCGGTCACGGGCGGCCGCGTCGGTCTCCTTCTTCAGCGCCTCGCGCTCGATCTTCAGCTGGATGATGCGCCGGTCGAGTTCGTCGAGTTCCTCGGGCTTGCTGTCGACCTGCATCCGCAGTCGGCTTGCCGCCTCGTCCACCAGATCGATGGCCTTGTCGGGCAGGAAACGGTCGGTGATGTAGCGGTTGGACAGGGTCGCCGCCGCGACAACGGCCGAATCCGTGATCCGCACGCCATGGTGCAGCTCGTACTTCTCCTTCAGGCCGCGCAGGATCGAGATCGTGTCCTCCACCGTCGGCTCGGACACGAAGATCGGCTGGAAGCGACGGGCCAACGCCGCGTCCTTCTCCACATGCTTGCGGTACTCGTCGAGCGTGGTGGCACCAACGCAGTGCAACTCGCCGCGCGCCAGTGCGGGCTTCAGCAGGTTGGAGGCATCCATCGCCCCGTCCGCCTTGCCGGCGCCGACCAGCGTGTGCATCTCGTCGATGAAGAGGATGATGCCGCCCGCCGCCGATTCGACTTCGGAAAGAACGGCCTTCAACCGCTCCTCGAACTCACCGCGATATTTCGCGCCGGCGATCAGCGACCCCATGTCGAGCGCAAGCAACTTCTTGTCGCGCAGGCTCTCCGGGACGTCGCCATTGACGATCCGCAGCGCGAGCCCTTCCGCGATCGCGGTCTTGCCGACGCCCGGTTCGCCGATCAGAACCGGGTTGTTCTTGGTGCGACGCGACAGAACCTGCATCGTGCGCCGGATCTCGTCGTCCCGGCCGATGACCGGGTCGAGCTTGCCGTCGCGCGCTGCCTGGGTCAGGTCGCGGCTATACTTCTTCAGCGCGTCATACTGGTTTTCGGCCGTGGCGCTGTCGGCGGTGCGGCCCTTGCGCAACGCGTTGATCGCCTCGTTGAGCGAGGCAGGCGTCAGTCCGCCACGCGCCAGCGCCTTGCCGGCATCGCAGTCGGAACTCATGGCCAGCGCCAGAAGCAGCCGCTCGACGGTGACAAACGAGTCGCCCGCCTTCTCGGCGATCTTCTCGGCCTGCTCGAACACCCGCGCCAGCGCGGGGGCGAGATAGAGCTGACCGCTGCCGCCGGAGACCTTGGCCATGGCGGCAAGCGCGGCATCATTGGCCGTGGCTATGTCGGCGGGACGACCGCCGGCGCGCTGGATCAACCCGGAGGCCATGCCTTCCGGATCGTCGAGAAGCACCTTGAGCAGGTGTTCCGGCGTGAACTGCTGGTGAGACTGGCCGAGCGCGTAGCTCTGCGCGGACTGAACAAAGCCGCGGGCGCGTTCGGTGTATTTTTCGAAATTCATTCTGTGACCTCCTGATCCGGCGATCACCCGAAGCGAGATCGCCTTTTCGGACTGCGGGCCCGAGCCGGCACCCGCACGGCCCTGTCTTGGCCGCCCTCTGCATATAGTGTTGCATTTCGACAACAAAAGAGCAAAGCAAGCCTCGGCACGAAAAAAGGGACCACGCCAGGCGCGGTCCCTTCTCGATGTCGCATCATGCCAGCCCCGCAGCCGGCGCTCCGGCCCGATAACGGGCCGAAGATGTTTCTTTGTCAGGCGTCGCTGGCCGCCGGAGCCTCGGGGCTCTCGGTCTTGCGGGCCCGCGGCGCACGACGGGCGCGCGGCTTCTTCACCTCCCCCTCGTCGCCGGAGGGCTCACCGGCCGTCTCGGCCTTTGCCTCGGAGGGGGCTGGCGATGCAGGGCTGTCCGCGGCATCGGCCGGACCGGCCTCGGAACGACCCTCATCGCCCAGGCTGGCGCGCGTCCGGCGCATTCCACGACCCCGGGCGCCACGCGCCCGGCGGCGTCCGCCGGCATCGTCATCGCCTGCGGCATCGTCGGACTTGCTCTCGCCGTCATCCTTGGCGACCGCCGGTCCGGACTTGCCGTTCAGCACGGGCATCGCATCGACGAAAGGCTGCGGTGCGTCCATCGGCATCACAGGCTTGGCATCGGCGGACGCATCCCGGTCGCGATCGCGATCACGGTCTCTATCCCGATCCCGGTCGCGGCGTTCGTTGCGTTCGCTCCGCTCGGCGCGCTCGCTTCGTTCCGAACGCTCCTCCTGCTCGTCCATCTCGTCGAGCTCGTCCTCGCCGCGCGGCAGAACCACCGGCTGGTGCATGCTCTGCTGTGCCGAGGCGATGATGCGCAGATAGTGCTCCGCGTGCTGGAAATAGTTCTCCGACATCACCCGATCACCGGCGGCGGACGCGTCACGCGCGAGCTGCTGGTACTTCTCGGCGATGTGATGCGCGGTGCCGCGGATCTTCACGTCCGGGCCGTTGGACTCATAGGATCGCGAAAGGGGATTCGGTCCCTTGCGGCCACCCCGCCCCCGGAGGCGCTTGTTGTTGTTCTGATTTCCTGGTCTCATTCTGCCGTTTTCTCTCACGAACGGCGACCGGCGTAGGCCAGTCAAAACAGTCCGGCCGCCCGAGGGGTGCCGGCGCCATGAAACGCAACGGAACGAGTCGATGTTGCGCGGTCGGAACAAGCCGATTGGGTACGGAATACGCACGGTGCTATCGCACCGATCTTTCCGGAATCCTGAAAGGTTCTTCTTGAACAGACCAGTGCCGAGCTAGTCCCAGACCTGAAGGTCGTCGGTGCATCTTCGTAGACGGCCGGTAAATGCCGCGCGATGCGGTGTTCGGCCGAAACGAAAAATCTCTGAGGAGACCTCGATCCGCCGACCCGTCGATCACGATGCCACCCCCGTCGGGCCTCGGCGAGCTGAAACTAGCCGGTTCCGAACGCTTTTCCAAGCTTCTTTTTCACAAGCTGGCGGGTTGGCGTGTTTTTGCCACACCAACCCCTCCCAGGACCCTGTCCCTACCCGCAAGATCTTGACGCAACGTCACTTCCTCGAAACCAGCCGCAACGAGAAGGTCGCTCACGTCCGCGCCCTGGCGCCAGCCGATTTCGACAAACAAGGCGCCATTGCGGCACAGCGCCCGCGCCGCGTCCGGCAGGATCGCGCGATAGGCGTCGAGGCCGTCGTCTCCGGCAAAGAGCGCCAGCGCCGGATCGTGCAGGCGAACCTCGCGCGCAAGCGCCTCCGCTTCCCCCAGCGCGATATAGGGCGGATTGGAGAGGACAAGGTCCAGACCGGGCGCCAGCGCGGCGGCGAAATCACCCTGAAAGCAGAGAAGCCTGTCGCCGACCCCATGCGAGCGGGCGTTTTCGCGCGCACTCGAAAGCGCGTTTGCGGAGAGGTCGCAGGCGAGCGCGACGGCATTCGGCAGTTCGTGCAGGAGCGCCACGGCAATCGCACCGGTTCCCGTGCCAATGTCGGCGAGGCGCAGGCGGCGAGCGCGTCCGCCCGTCGCGTCGACCCACTCGAGCGCGGCTTCCACCAGCGTTTCCGTGTCCGGTCGCGGCTCCAGCGTGTCGGCGGAGAGCCGGAAGCTCAGGCCCCAGAACTCACGCTGGCCAAGGATACGGCCGACCGGCATGCCCGCAAGCCGGGCGTCGAGAAACCGCGCGAGCCGCGCGCCCGCCGCCGCGTCGATCTTTCGCTCCGGATCCAGCACCACGTCCTGAGGCTCGAGTTCGCTTGCCGCAGCGACGAGGAGACGCGCCTCCAACGCGGCATCGGCGATACCGGCCTGCGCGAACCGGGCACGCAGTGCGCGTGCCGCCGCGCCCAGCGTCGCGGGAAGCGGTGGCTCCGCCGCGGCCGGCACCGTCACAGGCCCTCGGCTGTGAGCAGCGTCGCCTGGTGATCGAGCACCAGCGCGTCGATCACCTCGTCGAGCGCCTCGCCGGACAGGACTTCCTCGAGCTTGTAGAGGGTCAGTCCGATGCGATGGTCCGTCAGCCGACCTTGCGGGAAATTATAGGTGCGGATCCGCTCCGACCGGTCGCCGGAACCGACCTGTAACCGCCGCGCCTCGGTACGCTCGCTGGCGAGCCGCGCCCGCTCGGCGTCGAAGATGCGCGTGCGCAACACCTGCATGGCCTTGGCCTTGTTCTTGTGCTGCGAGCGCTCGTCCTGCACGGCGACGACCACGCCGGTCGGAATATGCGTGATGCGCACCGCTGAATCGGTGGTGTTGACATGCTGGCCACCCGCGCCCGAAGCGCGGAACGTGTCGATCCGCAGATCGCTGTCGGCAATGTCGACATCGACGTCCTCAGCCTGGGGAAGCACGGCGACGGTGGCGGCGGAGGTATGAATGCGCCCACCGGATTCGGTTTCCGGCACGCGCTGCACCCGGTGCACGCCCGACTCGAACTTGAGCCGCTCGAAGACGCGCTCGCCCGAGACCGAGGCGATGACCTCCTTGAAGCCGCCGACCTCGCCCTCGCTGGCCGAGACGATCTCCACCTTCCAGCCGCGAAGCTGGGCATAGCGCTGGTACATGCGAAAGAGGGTGCCGGCGAACAGCGCCGCCTCGTCACCGCCGGTGCCTGCGCGCACCTCGAGAATGACGTTGCGCGCATCGGCGGAATCGCGCGGCAGGAAGCCGATCCGCACGGCCTGGGCCAGATCCTCGACCGTCTCCTCGAGCGCTGTCCGCTCGTCCTCGGCAAGCGCCCGCATTTCCGCATCGGCCTCGGGGTCGGCGATCATCGCCTTGACGCCGGCAAGCTCATCCTGCGCTTGCAGCAGTGCACGCACGCGCGCGGCCAGCGGCTCGAGCTCGGCATAGTCGCGCGACAGCCGGACATAGGTCTCCGCGTCCGGGTTCTGGGTCATCCCGTGCTCGATTTCCGCGACGCGCGACAACAGGCCTTCGAGTTTGTCCGCCGATATCATGCGTTGCTGCAGTCCCTTGCGTTTCGATGTTTCGGTGTCGTGATGTCCCGACGCGGCGGTCCGGACCCGGCGCCCCGCAGGCGGCGGCACTTCCGCGTATCCTGAAGGCGCGCGCTAGAGCGGGATATCGATGTCCGTCGCCAGCTTGCGCAAGGTCTCGCGCAGGCTGTCCAGCTCCCCCGGCTCGGCAACCAGCGGCAGTACCTGCTTCGTCACCGCGCCAAGGTCGAGCCCGCGCACCATGGCCTTGACCGGCCCGAGGGCGGAGGCGGACATGGAGAGATTCCGGTAACCGAGGGCGGCCAACGCCATCGCCTCGAGCGGCCGGCCGGCGATCTCGCCGCAAAGCGTGACCGGCGTGTCGTGGCGCGCGGCCGTGTCGACGATGTGCTTGAGCGCCCGGAGAAAGGCCGGGCTCATCGTGTCGAAGCGCCCGGCGACCCGGGTGTTGCCACGATCAACCGCATTGAAGAACTGGAAGAGGTCGTTCGAGCCGATCGAGGCGAAGTCGACCAGCCCGAAGAGCTCGTCGAGCTGGAAGAGAAGCGAGGGCACCTCGATCATCACGCCGAGCTGCAACCGCTCGGGCAGCGGGTGTCCATGCCGCCTGAGATGGGCGATCTCGCGTTCGACAACGGAGCGCGCACGGCGGAACTCGCTCACCTCAGCGACCATCGGGAACATGATCTTCAGGTCCCGCCCGGCCGAGGCATGGAGCAGCGCGCGGATCTGGGTGCGCAGCACGCCCGGGCGGTCGAGCCCGAAACGGATCGCCCGCCAGCCCATGGCCGGGTTTTCCTCCTGGATCGCCCGCAGATAGGGGAGAACCTTGTCGCCGCCGATATCGAGCGTGCGGAAGGTCACGGGCCGCCCGCCAGCCGCCTCGATCACCTGCCGGTAGTAGTCGGTCTGCTCGCTCATCCGCGGAAAGGACGAGGCGACCATGAACTGCAGCTCGGTGCGGAACAGGCCGACCCCGGATGCGCCCGACTCCGACATCGCCGGAAGGTCGACCAGCAAGCCGGCGTTGAGCTGAAGCGACATCTCCACGCCGTCGCGCGTCACCGCCGGCTTGTTGCGCAACCGCCGGTACTGCGCCTGGCGGCGGGCGCGGAAGCGCACCTTCTCCGCATAGGCATTCTCGATGTCGGAGGCCGGGCGCAGATAGATCTGCCCGCTCTCGCCGTCGACGATTACCGCATCGCCCGATTCGGCCAGGCTCACCAGGTTCTCGGCCAGACCCACGGCGGCAATGCCCAGTGCCCGCGCGACGATGGTGACGTGGCTGGTCGGCCCGCCCTCCTCGAGCGCCACGGCGCGAATCCGGTCACGACCGTAGTCGAGCAGTTCCGCCGCACCCATGTTGCGCGCCACGATCACCGCGTCCTGCGGCAGGCCATCGTGCACGGGCCCGTGCTTGCGGCCCATCAGCTCGCGGATCAGCCGATGGGCGAGATCGTCGAGATCATGCAGCCGCTCGCGCAGATAGGGGTCGGTCTGGCGCATCATGCGCGCCCGTGTGTCCGACTGGACCTTCTCCACGGCGGCCTCGGCCGTCAGGCCGTTGTTGATCGCCTCCTCGATCTTGTGGATCCAGCCACGATCATGGGCGAACATGCGATAGGCCTCGAGCACGTCGCGGTGCTCGCCGCTTGGGGCCATGTCGCCGGAATTGAGCAGATCGTCGAGCGAGATCCGCAGACGGTTGATCGCCCGTTCCAGCCGCTCGAGCTCGACGCCGGCGTCCTCGGCGATAAGGTTGGTGACGACGACGCGCGGCTCGTGCAGCACCACGTGGCCGAGACCGACGCCATCCGACAGCGCCACACCCTGAAAGTGCATCGGCCGCGACAGATCGAGCTTCGTGCCCTGCTGGACGATGGCCTCGAGTTCGCCGGCGGCAACCATTTCGGCGATCACCATCGCCGTGGTCTGCAGCGCCTCGACCTCATCCTCGAAATAGGTCCGGTGAGACTGATTCTGGACGACGAGCACGCCCAACGTCCGCCCGGCGCGCAGGATCGGCACGCCGAGGAAGGAATTATAGGCCTCCTCGCCCGTTTCCGGGCGATAGGCGAAGGCGGGATGGGCCTGGGCGTTGGGCAGGTTGAGCGGGCGGGCGTCCGTCGCGATCAAGCCAACGAGACCCTCGCCCACCTTGAGGCTGGTCTTGTGGACCGCGTCGCGGTTGAGGCCTTCGGTGGCATAGAGCTCCAGCACGCCGTCGGCGCGCAGGATATAGACCGAGCACACCTCGGCGACCACGTTCGCCGCGATCAGCACGACAATCTTGTCGAGCCGCTCCTGCGCGTTGATCGGCTCCGCCATGACCTCACGGAGGCGCCGAAGCAGAACGCGCGGCCCTGCGAGAGTGCTCCGCATCACCCTTCAAGCCCTTTCCGCATCACCGGCCCGGGCGCGGGCACGACAGGAGCGCCGCACCCGGTGGGGACGAAGGCCATGGGGCCGACCGTCCGCTTACCCGTCCAGATCGTATAGCGAATGGAGAGTCCGCACCGCAAGCTCGGTATAGGCGGAATCGATGAGAACCGAGATCTTGATCTCGGATGTAGTGATCGCGCGGATGTTGATGCCCTTCTCCGCCAGCCCCTGGAAACAGCGCGCGGCGATGCCCGCGTGGGAGCGCATGCCGATGCCGATCACCGAAACCTTGACCACGTCGCGCGCGCCCTCGATGGCCTGGTAGCCGATCGCATCCTTGTTTTCCCGCAGCACCGTGAAGGCGCGATCATAGTCGCTTTCCGGCACCGTGAAGGTGATGTCGGTGGTGCGCCCGTCCGGCGAGATGTTCTGGACGATCATGTCGACGTTGATGCTCGCGTCGGCCAGCGAGCCGAACACGGCGCTGGCCACGCCCGGCTTGTCGGCAACGTTGCGGATGGACACCTGTGCCTCGTCCTTGGCAAAGGCAATCCCGGTAACGACTTGCTGTTCCACGATCTCGTCCTCGTCGCAGATGAGAGTGCCCGGCGGCAGTCCGCCCGCGCCGAGCTGCGGCGCATCCGGGTCGTCGAAGCTGGAGCGCACGAAGGTGCGCACGCCATGAACCATGGCCATCTCGACCGAGCGCACCTGCAGCACCTTGGCGCCGAGCGAGGCCATTTCCAGCATCTCCTCGAAGGCGATGCGGTCAAGCCTGCGCGCCTTGGGCACGATGCGCGGGTCGGTGGTGTAGACCCCGTCCACGTCGGTGTAGATATCGCAGCGGTCAGCGCCGATCGCGGCCGCCAGCGCCACCGCGCTGGTGTCGGAGCCGCCGCGCCCGAGCGTCGCGATGCGGTTGTCGGGCGCCACGCCCTGGAAGCCGGCGACCACCGCCACCTGCCCCATCTCCAGCCGCTGGATCAGCAGATCCGACTCGACATCGGTGATGCGGGCCGCGCCATGCTGGGAATCGGTCTTCAGCGCGATCTGCCAGCCCTGCCAGGAACGCGCCTCGATGCCCATGTCCTGAAGCACGATGGCAAGCAGTCCGCTCGTCACCTGCTCGCCGGAGGAAACGATCGCGTCATACTCGCGCGCGTCGTGCATCGCCGAGGCCTCGCGGCACAGGCCGACGAGCCGGTTGGTCTCACCCGCCATCGCCGAGACGACGACGGCCACCTGGTGGCCGGCCTCCACCTCGCGTTTCACATGGCGCGCCGCGTTGCGGATACGCTCCAGGTTTGCGACGGACGTACCGCCGAACTTGAGAACCAGTCGGGCCATGGGGTGCTTCGCGAGATCTCGAACATCTGTAGAAGGATAGGCGGCAAGGAAACCACCTTCCCGGATCGGCGCAATCCATACAGATTGCGACGAGGGATCGCAACAGCCATGCTTGACAAAGCCCCCGGGACGTTCGACCTGTCAGCGAGGCAGGATAAGGACCGCAGCATGACCCCCGCCAGCACAAGCAACACCGACAGCGCACCCGCCACCGACCCGGGGCGGGCAAGCACCATCGATCAGGCGGAAGTCGACCGCTTTTCCGCCATGGCGGCCGAATGGTGGGACCCGGCGGGCAAGTTCCGGCCGCTGCACAAGTTCAATCCCGTGCGTCTCGGCTACATCAAGGAGCAGGTCTGCGCCCGTTTCGGCGCCGACGACCGCGCCTCCGATGCGTTCAAGGGGCTTCGCCTGCTCGACATCGGCTGCGGCGGAGGCCTCCTGTGCGAACCGATGGCCCGGCTCGGCGCCGAGGTCGTCGGCGCCGACGCATCGGCGACCAACATCGAGGTCGCACGACTGCATGCCGCCCAGTCCGGCCTCCCCATCGACTACCGCGCGACGACGGCCGAGGACCTGGCCGCGGCAGGCGAGCAATTCGATGTCGTGCTGAACATGGAGGTGGTCGAACACGTCTCCGACGTGCCGCTCTATCTCTCCGCCTGCGCGAAGCTGGTGAAGCCCGGCGGCATCATGTTCATGGCCACCATCAACCGCACGCTCAAGGCCTATACGCTGGCCATCGTCGGCGCGGAATATGTGCTTGGCTGGCTGCCGAAGGGCACCCACACCTACGAGAAGCTCGTGCGTCCCGCCGAGATCGAGGGTCCGCTGACCGAGGCCGGCCTGATCCCGCTCGACCGCTGCGGCGTCAGCTTCAATCCGCTGGCCGACAGCTGGAACCGTTCCCGCGACATGGACGTCAACTACATGATGCTCTTCGGCCGCGACCGCACCTGAACCGAAGGACAAAATGCCGATGGATCCGCTTGTCCTCGTCCCGGGCCTGCTTTGCACCCGGGCGCTCTACGCCCCGCAGATCGCGGCCCTGTCCGTCGATGGCATGACGATCGACGTGGCCGATCACCGCAGCGACGACACGATCCCGGCCATTGCCGCGCGCCTGCTCGAAAACGCCCCGTCCCGCTTTGCCCTCGCCGGGCTTTCCATGGGCGGTTATGTCGCCATGGAGGTCCTGCGCCAGGCGCCGGAGCGGGTCGCCAGGCTTGTCCTGCTCGACACCGCCGCGCGCGCCGACGCGCCCGAACAGACGGAAAACCGCAAGCGTCAGGTCGCGCTTGCGGCCGCCGGGCGCTTCGACGACGTGATCGGCGCCCTGTTCCCGCTCTTCGTGCATGAGCGCCACGAGAACGATGCCGGCCTGCGCGCCGCCGTCTTCGCCATGGCCCGCGACACCGGAGTCGAGGCCTTTGCCCGCCAGCAGGCGGCGATCATGGGCCGGATCGATTCCCGCCCCGGGCTGTCGGCGATCACCTGCCCGACGATGATCGTCGTCGGCGACGGCGACCGGCTGACCCCGCCGGAACGCGCGCGTGAAATGCAA
Organism: Stappia sp.; assembly: GCF_048268045.1. Classification (GTDB taxonomy): domain Bacteria; phylum Pseudomonadota; class Alphaproteobacteria; order Rhizobiales; family Stappiaceae; genus Stappia. Next base: position 539,833 of record NZ_JBLWWG010000002.1, on the reverse strand, counting down.
GAGCGCATCGCCGGCAGCCGGCTCGAGATCATCGCCAACTGCGGCCATCTGCCGACGCTCGAGGCACCGGACGAGACCTCCGCCCGGCTTGTCGAATTCCTGAACTGCTGACCAGCGCACCCGATCAGACGGAGCCAGGGGCCACCGTCCCCCGCTGCCACATGCGTGTCTCAGCACCTTGCCAGACTTGAGCCCTCCCCCTCCAGGGCCAGAAGGAGCTACTGCCATGACCACCCGCCACAGCATCGCCGTGAGCCTTGCAGCCCTTTTCCTGGCCGGTGCCGGGGAGAACGCCGGCGCGGCCGGAGCTTCGCCCACGCAGGTCGAACCCGTCGACTATGTGCGCGTCTGCGACGCCTATGGCAGTGGCTTCTTCTACGTGCCTGGAACCCAGACCTGCCTGCGTGTCAGCGGCCGGGTGCGTGCCGAATACCGGGTGCGGGGCTTCGGCGACATGGCCAGTGCCTGGGATGACCGCACCGACAATTCCACCCAAACGCGCGCGCGCGGCTATGCCCGCTTCGACAGCCGCAGTGACACGGAATACGGCCTGCTGCGAACCTATGTGGAAGCGTTTCTGACCGCCGACAGCGGTGCAACGGCCACGACGACCGTCGGCATCGACCATGCCTTCATCTCGCTTGGCGGTTTCACCATCGGCAAGACCCAGTCCGTCTGGGACTATTGGACGGGTTATGCCTATGGCGCGATCTTCACCGACTATTCCAACACCAAGCTGTGGTCGGTCTCCTATACCGGCGAGCTTGCCGACGGCCTGAGCGCGACGCTCGCGATTGAGGACAATTCCAAGCGCCGCACCAATCTCGTCCAGCTCGGCGCACCAGCCACCGTGATCGCCTCCGGTGGGCCGCGCATGCCCGACATCGTCGCCAGGCTCAAGCATGATGGCGACTGGGGTGGCGCACAGGCGATGGGCGCACTGCACCAGGTGATGTTTGCAGCCGGTCCCGGCAAAACCCGCATCGGCTACGCGCTTGGCGCGGGCGTCGAGGTGAAGCTGCCGGTGATCGGCCCGAAGGACCGCTTGATGCTGCAGGCCATCTACACCCATGGCGCGAGCCGTTATGCGGTGGACAGCTGGGACGGACGCATCTCCGATGCGATCACCGATGGCGCCCGCACCAAGCTGACCACCACCTGGAACCTGGTCGCCGGCCTCCGCCACGAGTTCAACGCCCATTGGGCGGCCAACCTGGAAGGCGGCTGGCACAAGGTCGATGCGCTCGGGCAGGCCTACGACTTCCGCCAGATCGGCGTAAACGGCAACATCGAGTGGCGACCGGTCGCAGGTCTTGCGATCGGCCTCGAGGGCGAGTTCCGCAATGTCGACTATCGCGCCGCCGGCCTTGCCGACGGCAACCAGTTTGTGACCCTGGTGCGCGTGCAGCGCGACTTCTGATCAGGCCCGCAGGTCGACCAGCCCCTCGAACCCGCCGAAGATCATGCGCTTGCCGTCGAATGGCATCTCGCCGATCTCCCCCATGCGCGGATCGCTCATCATCTTCTCGAGGGCCGCATCTCGAACCTCCCTGGACGGAAACTCCATCCAGCTGAAGACAACGACCTCGCCCTCCTCCGCTTTCACCGCGCCGCGAAAATCGGTGACCTTTCCCTCCGGCACGTCGTCGCCCCAGCACTCCGTCACCCTGGTCGCGCCGAATTCGAGAAACAGCTTTGCCGCCGCCTGCGCGTGGGCGCGGAACGCCTCCTTTCGGGCTTCCGGCACCGCCATGACAACCCCTGTCACATAGCTCATTTCAAATCCCTCCTCTTTCCTCAACCCGCAGCCCCCATCGCCGCGGTCGCGGCCTCCATGTCCATCCAGACCAGCTCGAAGATATGCCCGTCCGGGTCCTCGTAGCTGCGGCCATACATGAAGCCGTAGTCCTGCACCGGCCCCGGATCCTTGCGCCCGCCCCGAGCGCCGGCGCGTTCGGCGAGTTCGTCCACCTCGCCCCGACTCTCGGCCGAGAAGCAGATCAACACCTGCGCCTGGTGCTTCGCGTCGACGCGATCCTTGTCGGTGAAATCCGCGAACCGCGCGTGGGTCAGCAGCATCAGGTGGATTTCGTCGGAATAGGTCAGCTTCGCTGCTGTCTCGTTGCTGAACATCGGATCCTTCACCGCCCCCATGGCTTCGTGAAAGGCAACCGACCGGTCGAGATCGGCGACCGGCAGGTTCACGAAAATCATCTTCCTCATTTCACCTCTCCTCCCGACGCTGAATGCGCCCCAGCAACCTCGTCACAGCCACGCCCCTGGCGCGCAAAAGCCCCTCAAGATCCTGACTTTCCTGTTGGAAAGAGCCGGATTTAACGAGCGTTCGATTGCTTTTTAGGTTGATATCAACATATTTAGATCATGTCAAAGAAACTTCCGTTCGACGCCACGATCGAGGTGCGCGACAACTGCCTCTGCCTGCACGCGCAACGTGCCGCACGCGCGCTCGCACGGCGGTTTGACGAGGTCCTGCGCCCCTTCGGTCTGACCAACGGCCAGTTCTCTCTGCTGATGTCGCTGAACCGGCCCGAACCGCCGACGCTGGCTCCGGTCGCCCGCCTGCTCGCCATGGACCGCACGACGCTCACCGCCGCGCTGAAACCGCTGGAGCGGCGCAGCCTGCTCACCATCGAGCCCGATCCGAAGGACCGCAGGAGCCGGCGCCTGGCGTTGACGGAAGAGGGACATGCCGCACTGATCGCCGCCCTGCCGGTCTGGCGCGAGACCCATGCGGAAATCGACCGCGAGCTTGCACCGATGGATCCGGAAGCCTTGCGTCAGGCACTGCGGCGCATCGCCTGAGCCGGCGAGCAATCGAGCCCGAGCCGGCGTCCAGGTCCGGCGAGCAATCGGGAAGAACGCCCGGAAGACGTCAGTTGCGGTCTTCGGGCAGCACGGGAAGCGGCAGAACCTGAATGCCCTCGTCGAGGAGTTCGCGCACCTCCTCGCCAGAGGCCGCGCCATAAATGCCCCGCGCTTCCGCCTCGCCGTAGTGGATCTTGCGCGCCTCCTCCGGAAAGGCCGTGCCGACATCGACAGCACTGGCGAGCATCTCCGCCTTGAGCGCCCGCAGTCTGGCGGCAAGATCGGCCGCCTGCGGCCCGCTCGGGGACACCGCGGGCGCTGCAGGTGCTTTCCCCGCGGGCGCATCCACCGACGCACCGGCCTGCGCCATGGGAGCGCGGGAAAGCTGTTCGGCCCGCTCCTCGCGCTTGCGCGCGGTCGCGACCGACGGGGCCATCAGCGCCTTCTCGACCGCCGCGGACCCGCAGGCCGGACAGGTAACGAGGCCGCGTTCCTTCTGGCCGTTGAAATCATCGTTGCCGCGAAACCAGCCCTCGAAACCGTGGCCGTTGTCGCAGCGCAAGGAGAACCGGATCACTCGGCCGCCTCCGCTCGCGCGGCGACGACCCGCAACGCGAAGTCGCGCTGGTTGGCAATCGCTGGAATGCGCTGGCGCGCTGCAAGCGCCGCCGCCAGGTCGATCTCGGCGCAAAGATGTCCGGGCGCATCCCCGTCGATCTCGGCGACCACCTTGCCCCAGGGGTCGACGACGAGGCTGTGGCCGTAGGTCTCGCGCCCGTCCTCGTGGACACCGCCCTGCGCGGCGGACAGCACGAAGGCGCCGTTTTCGATGGCCCGCGCCCGCTGCAGCACATGCCAGTGCGCCGCACCTGTCTGGCGGGTAAAGGCGGCTGGCGCGGAAAGTGCCAGTGCCCCGGCGCCCGCCTGCATGCGGAAGATCGCCGGGAAGCGGATGTCGTAGCAGATCGCCACGCCAAGCCGCATGCCGGCGAGGTCGATGACAAGCGTCTCCCCGCCCGGCCGATAGGTGGCTGATTCGCGCCAGCTCTCGCCATTGGCGAGGTCGACGTCGAACATGTGGATCTTGTCGTAGCGCGCCAGGATCGCCCCCTCGGGCGAGAACAGGAAGGCCCGGTTGACGGCGCTCTCCTCGCCGGTGCGGATCGCCAGCGAGCCGATGTGCAGGTAAATGCCAAGTTCGGCGGCAAGCGCCGCGAAGGCGGCAACGGAGGCATCCTCCGCCTCGGGGCGGATCTTGGCGAAGAGATCGGAGCGGCTGCGCTCCAGCAGATTGGTCATCTCCGGCGTCTGGACATAGGTCGCCCCGTCCCTCGCCGCGGCGCGGATCATAGCACTCGCGTCGGCGATGTTCGCCGCCACGTCGCGCCCGCTGCGCATCTGGACCAGTCCGGCTGTCAGCTTGCTCATGACAATCTCCGCGTTGTCCCGTCCTATGCGTCCAGCAGCGCTGAGAGCTTGCCGGAACGTTCCAGCGACATCAGTTCGTCGCAGCCGCCCACATGGGTATCGCCGATGAAGATCTGCGGAAAGGTCGCCGCGCCCTTGGTGCGCTGGATCATCTCCTTGCGCATCTGCGGATCGAAGGTCGCGTCATACTCGCGAAACGCGACGCCCTTCTTCTGGAGAAGCGACTTCGCCCGCGTGCAGTACCCGCACATCTGACGCGTATAGATCTCGACCGCCATGGTGTTGTCGTCCCTTGCTGATCCGTGCGACGCGCATCTTTTCGGCCAGTGGCCGGCACGTCGGAAATTGCCTTGCCGGCGATATATTGATCTCCGCGCGGCAAACGCAACCCCCGACGCCGGCTAGCTGATCGGCGCATCCGCCCCGGCATGGGCGAAAGCCAGCACATCGACGCCCGAGGCTCCCGCCCTGAGCAAGGCGCGCGTCGCCGCCTGTACCGTTGCGCCGGTGGTGAAGACATCGTCCACCAGGATCACCCGCCGCGCCGCGATCCGCAACACGCCGGAGGCGCTGACGGCAAAGGCGCCGCGCACATTCGTCGCCCGCGCCTTTGCATCAAGCCCGACCTGCCGTTTCGTCGCGCGCACGCGCTCAAGCAGCGCCGGCGCCACCTCGAGGCCGCTGCGCGCGCCCACTTCGCGGGCCAGCAGTGCCGCCTGGTTGTAGCGTCGGCTCCAGTGGCGCAACCGGTGCAGCGGCACCGGCACCAGCAGCGGCGGCGGCACCCCCTCTTCCCGCTTCAGGAGTTCCGCACCGGCGAGTGCCATCAGCCGCCCCATCATACGCGCCGCCGTCGGGCGGTCGTGATACTTGAGCCGCGACACCAGCGCCCGCGCAGGCCCCTCGTAGGCGGCGACCGCCCGCAGCCTGTCGAAGACGGGCGGGTGGGCAATGGCCCGGGGCGACAGGGCGCCTTCACCGAGATCATAGGCGAAGGGCAGCCCGAGCCGCGCGCACCAGGGCGGCGCGAGAAAGGTCATGGCGCTCCAGCACTTCGCGCAAAGGGCCTGATCGGAAGCGACGAGCCGGTCGCAGGCAAGGCAGGTCGGCGGCAGCGCCAGCCGCAAGGCAGCGCCGGCGACACAGGAGGCGACGGCGGCAAACCGGACCAGCGCCGGCCCCGGAGAGAACGGCGCGCGCGCGCGCCCGCCGCCGCGCGTTTCGCTCAGATGCAGGGCCGCCATCGGATCCGCATCGTCCCCGTGCAGGGAGGGAACGCCGCAGGGGATCCATTCCCTCTCGCTCTCCACTCCTCCCGTCCCGGACATGTGCCTCCCCTTGCCGCCAGATGACCGTTGACCATTGACCGTGACGGTCCGGCATGGTTCACCGGCGCGGAACCGTCGCCACGGCGACGATAGCACGACATAACCACAGGTTGCGATCAGGTTGCACGCACCGCGCGGCCCGACGCAAGCCCACCAGGGAACGACACGCCATGGCCTCGCAGGATCCGACGGCGCCGACGCGGCCCGACCTCTTCGACCGGCCTCTGCTGGCGCAGCGACGCGCCCGCGCCCTGCGCCGCGCCGTCGAGGGAGCGGACTTCCTGCTCGCCCACGCGGTCGCCGATATGGCCGACCGGTTGCTTGCGGTGACCCGCGACTTCTCCATTGCCGTCGATCTTGGCGGCCACACCGGACGTCTTGCAGGAGTTCTCGCGACGCATCCGCGCATCGGCCGCGCGCTTCGCGCCGATCTCTTCATCGCGGATCCCAACGTTCCCGGTGCTGATCTCGTCGTCGATGACGCCCTGCCACCCTTTGCCGAGGCGAGCGTCGACCTCATTGCCTCCGCGCTGTCGCTCCATCTGGTCAACGACCTTCCCGGCGCGCTGATCCAGATCCGCCGGTCGCTGAAGCCGGACGGCCTGTTCCTGGCAAGCGTGCTTGGCGGCGACACGCTGTTCGAGCTGAAGGACTGCCTGATGCGGGCGGAGCTGGAGATCTCCGGTGGTGCCGCGCCGCGCGTCGTCCCCTTCGCCGACACGCGTGGGCTGGGGGCGCTGCTGCAACGCGCCGGCTTCGCGCTTCCCGTCGCCGACGTCGACCGGGTCACGGTGCGCTACGACAGCATGTTCGCCCTGATCCGCGACCTGCGGGCCATGGGGGCAACCAACATGCTCGCCGAGCGCGCGCGCACGCCGCTTTCGCGCGCGATCATCGCCCGCGCCGGCGAGATCTACGCAAATGCGCACGCGGACGCCGACGGACGCATCCGCGCCACATTCGACATCGTCTCGCTATCGGGATGGGCGCCGCATGAAAGCCAGCAGAAGCCGCTGAAGCCAGGCTCGGCAAAGGTCAGCCTGGCCGACGCGCTGTCGGCTTTCGATACAAAAGGCAAAGGTGGGAAAGAGGACTGACGCGTCCTGCAGCGGCCGCGCCCGGCGCGGCAACGTCGCGGACGCACGCCTGAGCGCGCCCGCATCCGAAATGATGGTCAGATCGACGCAGCCGCCGAAGCGATGACGCCGAAGACATCATCGTTCAAAACCGTGGCGATGCTGGAGAGTGCGGTGAAGATGGCGAGCGAGATGAGCCCCACGATCAGCGTGTATTCAACGGCCGTCTCGCCGCTCTCGTCGCGCAGGAATGTCCGCACGGTCCCGCTCGAAAGCCCGCTCTGTCCGCCCGAAGCGTCGCGATGAAACTGCATGACCCGGTCCTGTCCCTGACTGCGTCACGCTGGCGGTTTCTCGTTATTTCAGGTCTAGCCCAGATCGATCAGATGCGGAATGAGAGGTTCGTCCGCCGGCGGCATCGGATAGTCCCGAAGCTTCACCGCTCTCACCCATTTGATCGCCTGGCCTTCCCGGCCCGCCACCGTGCCCGACCATCGTCGGCACACATAAAGTGGCATCAGCAAGTGAAAGTCCTCATAAGCGTGGCTCGCGAATGTGAGCGGTGCGAGGCACTCTTTCTTAACCGTGATCCCGAGTTCCTCGGCCAGTTCTCGGATGAGCGCCTCTTCCGGCCGCTCGCCCGGTTCGACCTTTCCGCCCGGGAATTCCCACAGGCCGGCCATCGCCTTGCCCTGCGGTCGCTGGGCAATGAGCACCCGGTTGTCGACATCAAGAAGCGCGCAAGCCGCGACGAGCAGAAGTTTCATGCGTTGACCCCGTTTCGTTTCGGCACGCCTGGCTAAGGTTTCGCTCACCATGACCGCAAGCCGCGGTCAGGCGACCTCCGGCGAGCGCACCGGTTTCGCGTCCCCGGCCGGCGGGTGCCGGTAGGCATAGTCATAGACATGGGAAAAGCCGAGGCCGGCATAGAGCGCCCGGGCGGGGCCGTTCTCCGCCGTCACCTGCAGCCAGGCGGTGTCCGCGCCGGCCGCCCGGCCGGCTGCGAGGCAGGCCTCGACCAGCCGTGCGCCAAGGCCCTGGCGGCGAGCGCCGGGAGCAACCGCAACATCATAGATACCGAGAAGGCCGCGATCCGCGATCGCCACCGCAACGCCCGAGGCACGCCCCGCCTCATCGCGCGCGACAAGGCAAACGCGCGGTGAAGCCACCCGCGAAAGCGCCGACCCGAGTTGTTCCAGCGCCACCGGCGTCACCGTCTCGGGCCGGGTTCCCCCTGTCTCGGCGAAGGCCGTCAGCCACGAGGCGAGATCCGTTGTCTGGATCGTCGCGCCCGCTGCATCCGCCGCCGCGACGCCGCACGCAGGCGCATCCGCGATCCGCCGCGCCCAGACGTCGCTCCGCCCGGCTTGCGGCCAGCCGCGCCGGTCGCAGAGGTCGAGCACCGCCGCAGGCGTCAGCGGCGTGCGGCGCAAATGGAAGGGCACGCCATGACTGGCGAAGAGCGCCTGCGCCGCGGCAAGCCGGTCTCCGGCGTCCGCATCGTCGGATGCGTCGTAGATGTTGAGCGAGTTCACCCGGCGTGCCGGATTTCCCGGCGAAAGACGCAGCATCCAGCGGCCATCGAAATGCGCCATGGCGCTTGGAAAGGCGTTGACGTTCGCCTCCTCGATGGCCGCGACGAGACCGCCCGGCCAGGCAGTCTCGTGGCTCACGAGCGATAGTCGCCGTTGATCGCGACATATTCCTTGGTGAGATCGCAGGTCCATACGGTCGAGCGTCCCTCGCCGAGGCCGAGGTCGACGCGCACCGGAATGAACTCCTCGCGCATGACCGCCGAGGCAGCTGCCTCCGAATAGTCCGCGTCGCGCTCGCCGTCGACGGCGACGCGCACGTCGCCGAACCAGATCGCCAGCCGGTCACGGTCGGCCGGCTCGCCTGCCTTGCCGACGGCCATGACGATGCGGCCCCAGTTGGCGTCCTCGCCGGCGACCGCCGTCTTGACCAGTGGCGAATTGGCGATGGAAAAGCCGATACGCCGCGCCGACGCGTCGCTTTCGGCACCCGTCACGGTAATCTCGACGAACTTGCGCGCACCCTCGCCGTCCTTGACGATCATCTGTGCCAGTTCGCGCATCAGATCGCCAAGCGCGACCTTGAAGTCGGCCAGCCGCGGATCGTCGGCGCTTTCGATGCGCGCCCCACCGGCAGCCCCGGTGGCGAACAGCAGGACCGTATCGGAGGTCGAGGTGTCACCATCGATGGTGATGGCGTTGAACGTGTCACCGACCGTGCCCGACAGCAGCGCCTGAAGCGCGGGTGCCGAAATCGCGGCGTCGGTGACCAGGAAGGACAGCATCGTCGCCATGTCGGGCGCGATCATGCCCGCTCCCTTGGCAATGCCGTTCAGCACCACATCCGTGTCGCCCACCTTCACCCGGCGGCTCACCGCCTTGGGATAGGTGTCGGTGGTCATGATCGCCCGGGCCGCCTCCTGCCAGCTTCCGGCCGTCGCGGCGCCGGCGAGCCTGTCGACCACGCCGGAAAACCGCTCCGCCGGCAGCGGCTCGCCGATGACGCCGGTCGAAGCGAGGAACACCTCGCCGGGCGCACAGCCCGCGGCGGCGGCGGCCAGGCGCGCCGACAATTCCGTCGCTTCCTTGCCCTTCCTGCCGGTGAAGGCATTGGCATTGCCGGAGTTGACAAGCAGCGCGCGGGCGCGCCCGCCCTTCAGGCTGTCGCGACACCAGTCGACGGCAGCCGAGGGGCAGCGCGAGCGGGTGAAGACGCCAGCGACATCAGCACCGGCATCAAAGAGCATCATCAGCACGTCCGTGCGCCCGGCATACTTGATGCCGGCCTGCGCGGTCGCGAAGCGCACGCCGCCGACCTCCGGCAGTTCGGGATAGGATTTCGGCGCGAGTGGCGAGACGGCGCTGGACATCGGGCACTCTCCTGAAGTGCTGGGGGAAAATCGATCCGGGCGAGCCTTGCCCGAACCCCCGCCGCGACGCAAGTCCTAACGCCCGGCGACGCACCGCTCAGGATGGATGAAGGAAAAGAACCGACGGTAGAGGAACGGGATCAGCCCCCACACCATCGAGACGACCACCAGCGGCACCAGCACCAGCGTGCGCTGCCACAAGGCCCAGTCCGCGGTCAGCGGACTGATCGCATAGAGGAGCAGCGTCACCAGCGGATAGACGCCGGAAAACACCAGAAGCGCGAAGCGCGGGCGCGACTGGACACGCTGGACGACGGGCTCGGCCACTTCGGCGCCCCGGGCATTTGCGGTTTGGACGGACATCGACGGCTCCTGAACGTTCGGCCCCACAGGGCGACGGGATGGAACGGGATCGTGCCGGACACGGGTCCCGCGCCTTTTCCCGCCGGACGGACCGAAATAAAACGATACGAACCGTTTCGTATTAAACTGCATCTAAACGGCCCGTTTCGTTTAGTCAAGACCCGTGCTAGAAGGAAAAGTGCGACGCTTGGAGGCACGGCATCAGAACCGGCCCCGAAAAAACAACGAAACGGGACGGAAGGGACCGACAGAAAATGAGCCAGGATTCGACCGACGCCGCCCCCCGCCCCGGCGCGGCGCGCAAGTCGATCGGCGCGAAGCGCAATCCGGCCAGCGCCGACGCCATCCGCAAGGCGGCGGCCGAGATCCTCGAAAAGGATGGCTACGCGCGCTTTTCCATCGAGGCCGTCGCCCGACGCGCCCATGCGGGCAAGCCGACCATCTACCGCTGGTGGCCGAGCAAGGCCGCCCTTCTTGTCGACATCTATCACCGGCAGAAGCAGGGAATGCCCGACCCGGACACCGGCCGGCTCGCCGACGATCTCGCGATTTTCCTGGAAGGACTGCTGCGCCTGTGGCGCGAAACGCCGAGCGGGGCGATCTTTCGCTCCATCATTGCCGAGGCGCAAAGTGACGAAACCGCGGCCGAGGCCCTGCGCGCCTATCTCGACGAGCGCATCGCCCATTCCTCGCAGATGATCCGCCGGGCCCAGGCGCGCGGCGAGATCGCGAGCGGCATCGACCCGGCCAGCGCCATGGACTTGGTGATCAGCCTCGCCTGGTGTCGGCTGCTGACCGGACGGCTGGACATGGAAACGGCCGCCGTGAAGGCGGCCGTCTCGCTGTTCGTGGAAAGCTGGCGAGCCTGAAGGCAGGCCCGGGGCCGTCCGCTCAGTCGGCCTTGGGCGCTTCGGGCGTCTCGCCGGCCTTGGTCGCATCTTCCGCCTTGGCCGGGTCCTCGGCCGGAGCGATGATCTCGATCTTGGTCTTCGCCTTGAGGTCTTCCATCAGCGCGGCGTAGCGCTCGCGCAGCAGATCCTGACGGATCCGCTCGCTCACCGCGTCAAGCTCCGGCGCGGCCTGCTTGCGGGCATCCTCGACCTTGATCACATGCCAGCCGAACTGGGTCTCCACCGGCTCTTCGGTGAACTTGCCGACTTCCAGGTTGAAGGCAGCATCCTCGAATTCCTTGACCATCCGGCCCTTGGTGAAATAGCCGAGATCGCCGCCGTTGGGACCCGATGGGCCGGTCGACTTCTCCTTGGCCAGTTCCTCGAAGTTGCCGCCGTCCTTGAGCGCCTTGATGACCTCCTCGGCCTCCTCCTTGGTCTTCAGCAGGATATGGCGCGCATGACGCTCCTCCTCGCCGACGTAGTTGGAGAATTCCTTGTCATAGGCAGCCTTGACGTCCGCCTCGGTGACCTTCTGCTCCACTTCGCGCGCCAGATAGGCGTTGCGCAGGGCACGGGTCTTGAGGAATTCGAGCTGGCGCTCGAAGTCGGGCTCCTTGTCGATGCCGGCCGCGCGCGCCGCATTGGCCATCACCTGCATGTCGACCATCACGTCGGTCAGCACCGGGCGCCACTGGGTCGGCGGAACCTGGCGCAGCTGGTCGGCGAAGTCGCGCGAGGCGAAGGCGAGATCGGCTTCGGTGATCGTCGTGTCGCCGACCTTGGCGACAGCATCGCCCGGATCCTGCGCATGCGCGATGCCCGCGACGCCGATGAAAAGGGCCGTCATGACGCCGCCAAGCAGGGCCTTGCCGCGTGCTGCGCTAAGATGAAATGTCATTCTCTCTCCTTCCGCTCCATGATCGCGGTCCGCTCGGGTGGTGAGGTCGCGAAGGGCCCGGATCGCGTCGCCGGCACACTGGCGCAAAAGACGCGGCGTTGACAACCTTCGGACCCCCTCTTATCTGTCGAACGGCCCGGCCGTGCGGCCGGCCGACCCCTTTTGTCGAGCGTGCGTCCCTCTCCCTTCGCAATGCGGCGGATCTGAGGCCGGCACGCGCCCGTATCGTCAATATGATCAGTGGATCGTCGCCTGCGCTGACTATCGGGCGGCTGCCCAGTCAAGGATAAGGACCGCCACATGGCCGGCCTCGGCGCAATCGCCAGAAAGCTCTTCGGAACCGCGAACGATCGTCGCGTCAAGCAACTGCGGAACCGGGTTGCGGCCATCAACGCGCTGGAGGACGATCTTCGCAAGCTCAGCGACGACGAACTGCGCGACCGCACCCGCGTCTTCCGCGAGGAACTGAGCGCGGGCAAAAAGCTCGACACCCTCCTGGAACCCGCCTTCGCCACCGTCCGGGAGGCGGCGCGCCGCGTCCTCGGCCAGCGTCACTACGACGTTCAGCTCATCGGCGGCATGGTTCTCGACGCGGGCCAGATCTCGGAGATGCGCACAGGCGAGGGCAAGACGCTCGTCGCCACGCTCGCCGTCTACCTGAACGCCCTGGAGGGCAAGGGCGTCCACGTCGTCACGGTCAACGACTATCTCGCCTCGCGCGACGCCGACTGGATGGGCCGCATCTACCGCTTCCTCGGCCTCACCACGGGCGTCATTGTCCACGGGTTGACCGACGAGGAGCGCCGCGAGGCCTATGCCGCGGACGTGACCTACGGCACCAACAACGAGTTCGGCTTCGACTACCTGCGCGACAACATGAAGTACGAGCGCGGCTCGATGGTGCAGCGCGGGCATCACTTCGCGATCGTCGACGAGGTCGACTCGATCCTCATCGACGAGGCGCGCACGCCGCTGATCATCTCCGGCCCGCTCGAGGACCGCAGCGAGTTCTACAACACCATCGACGCCTTCATCCCGGCGCTCGAGGCGGGCGACTTCGAGCTGGACGAGAAGCAGCGTTCGGCGAGCTTCACCGAAGCCGGCAACGAGAAGCTCGAGACGCTGCTGCGCGAGGCCGGCCTGCTCAAGGGCGAGGGCCTCTACGATCTGGAGAACGTCTCCGTCGTTCACCACCTGCAGCAGGCGCTGAAGGCGCACAAGCTTTTCCAGCGCGACAAGGACTACATCGTGCGCAACCGGGAGGTCGTCATCATCGACGAGTTCACCGGCCGCATGATGCCGGGCCGACGCTACTCCGAGGGCCTGCACCAGGCGCTGGAGGCCAAGGAGAAGGTACAGATCCAGCCCGAGAACCAGACGCTGGCATCGATCACCTTCCAGAACTACTTCCGCCTCTATGACAAGCTTGCCGGCATGACCGGCACCGCCGACACCGAGGCCGAGGAGTTCGCCAACATCTACGGGCTCGAGGTCGTCGACATCCCGACCAACCTGCCCGTCCGCCGCATCGACGACGACGACGAGGTCTATCGCTCGGTCGCGGAGAAATACGACGCCATCGTCGAGCTCATCGACGACTGCAAGACGCGCGGCCAGCCCGTGCTCGTCGGCACCACCTCGATCGAGAAGTCGGAACTGCTCGCCACCCGCTTGCGGGAGGCCGGCTACAAGCAGGTCGACGTCAACGATCTGAACGCCTTCGAGCCGTTGTTCTCCGCCGGTGGTGCCACCACGGCGAAGATCTTCGCCGTGCTCAACGCCCGCTACCACGAGCAGGAAGCGACGATCATCTCGCAGGCCGGCCTGCCCGGCGCCGTGACCATCGCCACCAACATGGCCGGCCGCGGCACCGACATCCAGCTCGGCGGCAACTCCGAGATGCGCTTCGCCCGCGAGCTCGGCGACATGCCCGAGGGGCCGGAGCGCACCGAGAAAGAGGCCGCGATCCTCGCCGACATCGAGGAACGCAAGACGATGGCCAAGGAGGCCGGCGGCCTCTATGTCATCGGCACAGAGCGCCACGAGAGCCGGCGCATCGACAACCAGCTGCGCGGTCGCTCCGGCCGCCAGGGCGATCCCGGACATTCCAAGTTCTTCCTGTCGCTTCAGGACGATCTGATGCGCATCTTCGGCTCCGACCGAATGGAAGGCATGCTGCAGAAGCTCGGTCTCAAGGATGGCGAGGCGATCGTCCATCCCTGGATCAACCGGGCCCTGGCCAAGGCACAGCAGAAGGTCGAGGCGCGCAACTTCGACATCCGCAAGAACCTGCTGAAGTTCGACGACGTCATGAACGACCAGCGCAAGGTCGTGTTCGAGCAGCGCATCGACCTCATGGACGGCGAGGCGGTGGCCGAAACCGTCACCGACATGCGCCACGATGTCATCGAGGAAATGGTCGCCCGCCACATTCCCGAGCGGGCCTATCCCGAGCAGTGGGACACGGAAGGCCTTGAGGCGGAGGTGCGCCAGTATCTCGCTCTCGAGCTGCCGGTGGTCGACTGGGCCAAGGAGGAAGGCATCGCCGGCGAGGAGGTCATCGAGCGCCTCAAGACGGCGGCCGACGAGGCCATGGCCCGCAAGGTCGGCCAGTATTCCCCGCAGATCATGCGCCAGGTGGAGAAGGCGGTCCTTCTCCAGACCCTCGACCACCTGTGGCGCGAGCATCTGGCCAATCTCGACCACCTGCGGTCGGTCGTCGGCTTCCGCGGCTACGCCCAGCGCGATCCGCTGCAGGAGTACAAGACCGAGGCCTTCACGCTGTTCGAGGTGATGCTCGCGAACCTGCGCCAGGCGACCACCGCCCAGCTCATGCGCGTGGAGCTCGTCCAGGAGGAGGCGCCGTCGCTGCCCTCCGACAGCGACCTGCCGCAAATGCACGCCGAACACCGCGACCCGCTCACCGGCGAGAACGAGTTCGACGAGGGCAATGCCGCCGGGACGGCACCGGGCGGACCGCGCGACCCGAACGTCCCCTCGACGTGGGGCAAGGTCGGCCGCAACGAAGCCTGCCCGTGCGGATCGGGCAAGAAGTACAAGCACTGCCACGGCGCGCTCACCTGAGCGCGCCCGAGGGGCGACGCGGGGCGCGCGCAGGATCGCGGCCCGCGTCCGATTGAACTGATGCGCGCCCGGCAGACGTCTGAAAGGCAATTGCAGTGCGCACCAACCCCGAACTCGAACGGATAGAGGACTGGCTGATCCGCGAGGCCCTCGGCAGCCCGGACATGACAGCCATGTTCTCCGGCACCTGCGAGCGCCTCGTCGCGGCCGGCATCCCCATTGCCCGCGCCAATCTGGCCTGGTCAACGCTGCACCCGCTGGTCAATGCCGAGGCGGTGCTGTGGGTGGCCGGCGAGGACGCCCTCTTCGAGCAGTACCCGCACGACCGGGAAGACGAGGAGGACTGGCTGCAAAGCCCCATCCGCGCCATGCTGATGTCCGGTGAGGACAGGCTGCGTCGCCAACTCGCCTCGGGCAACTCCGATCCCGGCTTCCCCATGCTGCGCCGCCTGCGCGACGAGGGCTACACCGACTACATCATCCTGCGAACGCCCTTTGACCTGCCCACCACCAGCGAGGTCGGCCCAACGGGCATGATGGTGAGCTGGGCGACGCGCGCGCCGGGGGGCCTCGATACCCGGACGATCGACCAGATTGACTATCTCCAGATCCGCCTCGCGCTCGCCGCAAGGGCCACGATCCAGACCCGCATCGCCCACACGATCGCCGAGACCTATCTCGGCCGCCATGCCGGCCGGCGTGTCCTGTCCGGCTCGATTCGCCACGGCGACGGCGAACGGCTGGACGCCGTGATCTTCTATTCGGACCTGCGCGGTTCCACGGCCCTTGCCGACAGCCTGTCGGAAGACGCCTATCTCGCCCATCTCAACGCCTATTTCGACGCGGCGGCCGGCGCGGTGATCGCCGCAGGCGGTGATGTGCTGGACTTCATCGGCGACGCGATCCTGGCCGTCTTTCCCATTGACGAAGACGGACTCGATGCAGCCTCCCTGCGCGCCCTCGAGGCGGCGGAACACGCCCTCGCCCGGCTCGAAGCGGCCCGCGCCCTGACCCCGTATCCGCTCCATTGCGGCATCGCGCTGACCTGCGGCGAGGTGATGTTCGGCAACATCGGCGTCGCCGACAGGCTGACCTTCTCGGTAATCGGCCGCACCGTGAACGCCGCCGCGCGCATCGAGGCGATGACCAAGCACCTGGCGACACCCGTTCTGGTGACCTCGGAAGTTGCCGCTGCGGCCCCCTCGGCCTTCCTGCCCAAAGGCAGTTACACGCTTGCCGGCTTCGGTGCCGAGGTGGAACTTTTCGCCCCTCGGGCAACGTCCCAGCGCCCCTGAACCGACGCCCCGCGCACGCCACCTCGCGCACAGGTCGAACAGCCGTTCGGCAGCGCAACCTGACGACGTGTTCATATTTTTGTTATTCACCCGCAAGCCTTTACGAACGTTACGTCACTTGCCCTCACGTCAGCACAGCTCAACACTTGGCCTTGTCACGCGCGACGGCGCCAGACATGATCGGAATGGTTGAGGGAGGATCCATGCTGTTTCGTGCCATAGACGGTTTGAACGAGGTGGTGGGGCGTGTCGTTAGCGTTCTTGCCATCATCTTCGCCGCGATCATCATTTACGACGTCGTCATGCGCTACGCGCTGAACGCCCCGACCCGCTGGGCGTTCGACGTGACGAAGCAATTGTTCGGCTTCTATTTCATCCTGCTCGGCGGCTACGCCCTGCGCCATCAGGCGCACGTACGGGTCGACCTGATCACCGCCGCGCTGAAACCCCGTGCGCGGCGCATCGTCGAGGCCGCCGGCTACCCGATCTTCTTCTTTCCCTTCGCCTGGGTCTTCTTCGACCAGTCCTGGATCTTCGCCGAGCGCTCGTGGAGCCAGGGCGAGACCACCTACGGCTCCATCCAGCTTCCGGTCTATCCGCTCAAGATCGCAATGTGCGTGGCGGCGGGCCTGCTGCTGCTGCAAGGCATCTCCGAATTCCTCAAGCTGGTCCTGAACCGGGAAGACCCTGCACGCCATGACGCCTGAGATCATCGCAGCCGCCATGTTCGCCATGCTCCTGCTGGGGCTGTTCATGGGGCATCCGCTCGCCTTCGTCCTCGGCGGTGCCGCGGTCGCGGGCACCCTTCTCGCCGGCAAGCCCATGCTTCTGGGCATCATCGTCAACCGCATCTACGGCGACGTGCTCGACAACTACACGCTGATCGCCATTCCGCTCTTCGTGCTGATGGCGCGGTTCCTGTCCGATTCGGGCGTCACGGACCGAATGTTCGAGACGCTGCGCCTGCTGATGTCCGGCATTCGCGGTGGCCTGGCGCTGGCGGTGGTGTTCATCTCCATCCTGCTGGCCGCCACCACCGGCATCATCGGCGCCTCGATCACCGTCATGGGTGTCATGGCGCTGCGGCCGATGCTGCAATATGGCTACAGCCCGCGGCTGACGACCGGCGTCATCGCCTCGTCCGGCTGCCTCGGCATCCTCATCCCGCCGTCGATCATGCTCATCCTGATGGCGAGCTATTCGCCGCTGTCGGTGGGCGAGCTTTTCGCCGGCTCCATGGTGCCGGGCATCCTGCTTGGCTTCCTCTATGCCGGCTATGTCGCGCTGATCGCCATCCTGCGTCCCGATCTCGCGCCCTCCGTCGAGCCTGACGAGAAGGTTGGGCGCGGCGAGTTGCTGCGGCTGCTGGCGCTTGAGGCGGCGCCGCCGCTGGTGCTGATTCTCGGCATCCTCGGCAGCCTGCTTGCCGGCATCGCCACGGCGACGGAAGCCTCCGCCATCGGTGCGGCGCTGGCGCTCGCCATCGTCGTCCTGCGCGGCAGGTTCCAGATGAAGACCTTCTACGGCGCCCTGATCGAGACGGGCCGCACCTCGGCGATGATCCTGTTCATCGTCATCGGCGCCACCGCCTTCACCGGCGTCTTCAACATCACCGGCGGCCTGCGCGCGGTGCAGGAGATCATCCGCAGCCTCGACATGGAACCCTGGCTGCTGATCACCATGATGATGGCGATCGTCTTCCTGCTCGGCGCCTTCCTCGACTGGACCGGCATCGTGCTCCTGTCCTTCCCGATCTTCCTGCCGATCGTGCAGGAGATGGACGTGAGCCTGCTGTGGTTCGTCGTGCTGATGGCGGTGGTCCTGCAGACCTCGTTCCTGACACCCCCATTCGGCTACGCGCTGTTCTACTTGCGGGCGATAGCCCCACGCAGCGTGTCGACAGCCGACATCATCATCGGCGTTCTGCCCTTCGTCGGGCTGATCGTGCTGATGTGCATCCTCGTCGCCCTGGTGCCCGATCTGGTCACCTGGCTGCCGAGCGTTCTTTATGCAAGCAACTAGACGGGAGGAGACGTCAATGCTGAAGACATCCCTGAAATACGCCGCAAGCATCGCCGTACTGGCGACGATGGCCGGTCCGGCGCTGGCCGCCGAGACCTGGACGATGACGAGCACCTGGCCGTCGTCGCTGGAGCTGATCGAGACCGACAAGCACTTCGTCGAGCTCGCCAACAAGCTCACCGGCGGCGATCTGAAGATCGACTTCTACGAAGGCGGCAGCCTTGTTCCCGCCGGCGAGGTCTTCGGCGCGGTCGAATCCGGCACGATCCAGGCCGGCGGCGACTGGCCCGGCTACTGGGCCGGCCGCGACCCGGCATTCTCGCCGCTGTCCACCACCGCCAGCCTGTTCAACGCCGTCGACTATGTGAACTGGATCAAGCAGTGGGGCGGCGACGCGCTCTACATGGAAACCTACGGCAAGTTCGGCATGGTCTACCTGCCCTATGGCGTGACCAACAATGAATCCGGCTTCCGCAGCAACACCCCGATCCGCAACCTTGAAGACCTGAAGGGCAAGCGCCTGCGCCTGTCCGGCCTCGAGCAGGGCCGTCTTCTGGAGAAGCTCGGCGGTAGCCAGGTTTCCATGGCCGGCGGCGAAATCTACCAGTCGCTAGAGCGCGGCGTCATCGACGGGGCGGAGTTCTCCACCCCCAACGTCGACTATTCCGGCGGCTTCCAGCAGGTGACCAAATACTGGTCGACACCGGGCTGGCATCAGTCGGCCTCGGTCTTCGGCGTGATGATCAACAAGGCCTCCTGGGACGCACTGACGCCCGAGACGCAGGAAAAGCTGAAGATCGCAGCCGACGCCACCCTGCTCTGGTCGCTCGCCTTCACCGAGAAGCGCGCCAACGAGGCCTACGGCAAGTTCAAGGAAGCCGGCATCGAGATCACCCGCATGGATGACGAGACGCTGGCCAAGATCCAGGAAATGGCCAACGAGGTGATCGTCGAGACCGCCTGCGAAACGCCGTCCTCGGCCAAGGTGTATCTCAGCCAGCTCTCCTATCTGGCGGACTACAGCGGCTGGCGCGAGGCCTCGGCCCCCTTCAATCTCGGCCGCACGCCGAACGGCCCGGACATCGAGAAGATCCGCGCCTGCGCCGAGAAGTAAGCAGCGTCCTGCCGCGGAACGATCCGCCGGCAGGGCATGCGCCCACGCAAAACGGGAAAAGCCGGCCCATGGCCGGCTTTTCTTGTCTTCGATCACCTGAACCGGAAGCCCGCCGTTACTGGCGCACCACCACCGTCGCGCCGACGTTGACGCGCTCATAGAGGTCTTCGACGTCCTCGTTCAGCATGCGGATGCAGCCGGAGGACACCGCCTGGCCGATGGACCAGTCCTCGTTGGTGCCGTGGATCCGGTATTCGGTCGACCCCAGATAGAGCGCGCGCGCACCCATCGGGTTCTTCGGCCCGCCCGGCATGTGGGCCGGCAGCTTGCGGCCCTTCTTGCGCTCGCGCACGATCATCTCCGGCGGCGGCGTCCAACCCGGCCACTTGGCCTTGCGCGTCACCTTCTCCGCTCCCGACCAGCCAAAGCCCTCGCGCCCGACGCCGATGCCATAGCGCATCGCCTTGCCACCCGGCATGACGTAGTAGAGGTAGCGCTCACGCGTATCGACCACCACAGAGCCCGGCTTCTGCTGGGTGCGGTAGCCGACCACGGTGCGCTTGTATTTCGCCCGCGCGATCTTGCCGGCGGCTTCCGGCGTGATGCGGTATTCCTGCCAGCTCCGGCTGACCGGATCGTAATAGCGCCCGGTCTGCGCCTTGGCCGCGCCAGCGGCCACGGCAAGCGCCATCACCGCGCCTGCAAGTCCTGCCCAAAATCGCATGTTCGCTCCTCGTCGCCCGCACCGGCCCGCCTGCGCGCAACAGTCCCCGGAAGATCCGGGCCGGCCATCCTGCGGAAAATGCATGATGCGAATTTACATCGGGCTAACGCCCGGCGCCGCTCCTGCTTTCGAGCAGCGCAAGGACGCCGTCGCGCTGTGGCAGCGGCGCAACAGCACCGAAGCCGCAAACCGCCAGCGCCGCCGCCGCATTGGCGTGATGCGCCGCCGACAGGCCATCCCCCGTCCTGAGGAACTCCGCCAGGAACGCCCCGTCGAAGGCATCGCCCGCCCCGGTTGCGTCAAGCGCCTCGACAGGATGCGGCGCGATACGCGCGCGCGCGCTTTCGCCTGCGTAGAAAACCCCGTCAGCGCCGAGCGTCAGCGCCACGTGCTTCGCGCCGAGCGCCAGATAATGGTCCGCGATTTCCTCCGGCCTCGTCAGTCCGGTCAAGAGCCGCGCGTCGTCGAGACCGGGAAGCAGGATGTCGGACATGGCCGCCGTCGCCTCGACAACCGCCCGGGCACGGGCCAGCGGCCACAACTTGAGCCGCAGGTTGGTGTCGTAGGAAACCAGCCCGCCGGCCTTGCGCACGATGTCGATCGCCTCGAACACCGTGTCGCAGGCGGTTTCGGAGATCGCCTGGCTGATCGCCGAGACATGCAGCACCTTCGCCTGCTCCAATACCGCGCGCGGCAGGTCGGCGGGGCGCATCAGGCTCGCGGCCGAGCCCGTGCGCCGGTAGGAGAAGACATGCCCCTGCGCCCCGTGGGTGACGAAATAGAGGCCCGTCGGCGCGTTCTCCATGCGGATCACGCCCCGCGTGTCGACGCCTTCCGCGCGCCAGAGATCGTCGAACAGATCGCCGAAGACATCCGTTCCCGTCGCGCTGAGATAGCCGACGGAAGCGCCCTGCCGCGCTGCCGCGATGGCCGCGTTCGATGTGTCCCCGCCAAAGCCCTGCACATAGCTGCCGCCCGGCGTCGTCTGGTTGAACTCGATCATCGGCTCGCCGAGGCACAAAAGCTCCATCGGATCCGGCACTCCCATTGCTTTCAGACGTTCGGCGCATCGCGCGCACACGCCATTTCAATCGATTTAGTTTCCCATGCGACGCCATTCTCCTCCTGTCAAGGGTACAGCCAGCCAGCGTTGCCGCACCGGGGCTCTCGCCAGCGCTGTCTTGCCGTGCGACAAAGTGGAAAACTCGCCTGACGGAGATTCCCGTGACGCCACCTCCCATTGCCCTCCCCTTCTTCGAACGCGGCCCGCTCGCGGACGCCCCGGAAAACGCCGGCGCGCCCGTGCTGCTGCTGCATGGCTTCGGCGGCGATGCCCGCGGCTGGGTCGACCTGCAGGAGGGGCTTGCCGGCCTTCGTCGCACACTCGCCGTCGACCTGCCCGGCCACGGACGGGCGCTCGGCTGGCCGCGCATAGGCGGCGCCGGCGTCGCCGCGCGCGCCGTGCTCGGCACGCTCGACGCGCTGGAGATCCCCCGCGCCCATCTCGTCGGCCATTCCATGGGCGGCGCAACGGCGGCATTGGTCGCGTTGAAGGCGCCGGAGCGCATCGCCAGCCTGACGCTGCTCTCTCCCGGCGGTTTCGGAACGCAGATCAACCACCTGCTGCTCAGGCGCTTCGCCGCCGCCACGCAAGCGCAGGAGCTGCATGTTCTCTTCGAACAGTTCTTTGCCTGGGACTACGAACTCGCTCCCCTCGTCTCGCGCCAGATGGCCGGCGAGCGCGCCCGTCCGGGCGTCGTCGAGACGCTTGCCGAGATCGCCGGCGCGATCCTCGACGGAGCGGGCCAGGCGACACTGCCGCTCGAAGATCTCGCCGCCCTCGGCATTCCCGTGAAGCTTGTCTGGGGCACCGAGGACCGGGTACTGCCGGTCGACCAGGCGCGCGGTGTTCCAGGCGCCTTCGCCGTCCATGTCTTCCCGCGTGTCGGCCACATGCCGCATCTGGAGATCCCCGAGGCGGTGCAGCGCCTCGTCACGGAGCAGATCTCCGGCCGCTGAGCGCGGCGAAAACGAAAAGGGCCGCACCGGAATGCCGGCGCGGCCCTTTTTTCGTTTCGATATAGACCCGTAACGCGGTGTCTTACTTGGCGGCCTTGGCGCGCTCGATCGACTCCAGAATGATACGCTTGGCCTCGTCCGGACCACCGAAGCCGGTGATCTTCACCCACTTGTTCGGCTCCAGGTCCTTGTAGTGCTCGAAGAAATGCTTGATCTGCTGGATGGTGATGTCCGGCAGGTCCTCGTAATGGTTCACGTTCTCGTAGCGGCGCGTCAGCTTGGCCGACGGCACGGCAAGGATCTTCTCATCCTGGCCCGCCTCGTCTTCCATGAACAGCACGCCGATCGGGCGGCAGCTCATGATCGCGCCGGGAACGATCGGGCGCTGGTTGGCGACGATCACGTCAACCGGATCGCCGTCGCCGCACAGCGTGTGCGGAACGAAGCCGTAGTTTCCGGGATAACGCATCGGGGTGTAGAGGAAGCGGTCCACGTACATGGCGCCCGCATCCTTGTCCATCTCGTACTTGATGGGCTCGCCACCGACCGAGACCTCGATGATCACGTTGATGTCTTCGGGCGGGTTCTTGCCGATCGGCACGGCATCGATGCGCATGAATGGGGCTCCTCGGACAGGCGGCGGGACGTCAGCGCCCGACCGCGGACCTTGCGTGAAATATCGCCGGCTGTATCGCAAGCCGGGCGCGCGAAGGCAAGACGGAATTTGTGCGCTGCACCTTTGCGCGCGCCGCCGTTCGCGGGCAAAACCCGCCGTTCCGTCTCCCGAAGACCGAGCCTGGCCCCGCGCCTGCCGCTACCAGTGGTCGGCCGGTGCGCCGAGCCAGTCGTCGGGCGCAACGCCGCCGGTCTCCCTGCCAAGCGGGTAGGTTTCCTCGACCAGATAGGGGCCCCCGCCCACGCTTGCCCGCGAGGACAGCAGCACGAAGCGCTTGACGGTGAAGGTCAGTCCCTGAAAGTCGCCATGCTCGGCGAGCCATCTGGCCACGTCCTGATTGGTCGCCGAACGGCAGCGCGCCAGCGTGACATGGGGGATGTATTTGCGCCGCTCCGGGGAAAGCCGCAGGCGCTGCATCAGCCGCTCCTGCTCCGCCTGCATCTCCATCAGCTCCGGCGTCGGCTCCACCCGCGCGAAGATCGCGTGCGGCTTGCCGTTGGCAAAGGCGCCGAGGCCGGTCAGGCGAATTTCCACCGGGTCGCGGCGAACGCGCGACAGGGCGTCGGCGATCTCGTCGGCCATGCGGTCGTCGATGTCGCCGATGAAGCGGAGCGTGATGTGGTAATTCTCGGGATCGATCCAGCGCGCGCCGCGCAGGCCGCCACGGAGAAGGGAGAGCATGAGACCCGTTTGCGACGGAATCTCAAGCCCGGTGAACAGTCGAGGCATGGTGTGACCCTCCTCTGTCGCCGATGACTTCATCAGGACGAGAAACACACCGCACTGCAAGAAAAAACGGTTTTGCGCGCCACATCAGGATCTTGCGCGCGCCACCCGTCGCCTCGCCGGCCCGTCCGCGTGTGACGTGGCGGGCCGGCGAGAATCAGTTTCGCACGAAGACCCCTTGCCGGCTTACGGGCAGGGGCTGCCGTGATTCTGGTAGATCTCGTTGATCCGCGTCTCGATCTCCTCGGTGATCTTGAGATCCTGCGCGCCGAGATCGTGCTCGAGCTGGGAGAGCGATGTCGCGCCCAGGATCACCGAAGTGGTGAAGGGGCGGGTCTCGGCAAAGGCGATGGCGAGCTGCGAGGGCGACACACCAAGTTCCGCGGCAAGATCCACATAGGCGTTGATCGCTGCTTCGGCGCCCGGCTTCTCATAGCGCTGCAGACGGTTGAACAGCGTCTTGCGCGCGCCTTCCGGCAGCGCCCCGTCGCGGTACTTGCCGGTCAGGTACCCCTGGCCCAGCGCCGAATAGGCGAGCAGGCCGACCTGTTCGCGGTGGGCGATCTCGGCAAGGCCGGTCTCGAACGTCCGGTTGACGAAATTATAGGCGTTCTGGATCGAGGCGACGCGCGGCAGCCCCATCTTCTCGGCAATCGCCAGATAGCGCATGGTGCCCCAGGCGCTCTCGTTGGAAAGCCCGATGTGGCGCACCTTGCCGGCCTTCACCAGGTCGGCGAGCGCGGCCAGCGTCTCCTCGATGGCGATCTCGTCCTCGAGCGGCGCCGGGTCCTGCCAGATCGTCGGATTGGAGCCGAAGCCGGAGACATTCCGGTCTGGCCAGTGCACCTGATAGAGATCGACATGGTCGGTGCCGAGACGCTTCAGGCTCTTGTCGATGGCCTCTTCCACATGGGCGCGCGAAAGATTGGCCTTCACGCCGCCATCGCGGAACCAGGTGTTGTCGCTGCGTCCGACGATCTTGGTGGCGAGCACGACCTTGTCGCGGGTGCCGCGCGCCTTCATCCAGGTGCCGATGATTTCCTCGGTCCGCCCCTGGGTCTCCGCCTTGGGCGGGATCGGATAGAGTTCGGCCGCGTCGATCAGGTTGATGCCGCGATCGAGCGCGAGGTCGAGCTGGGCATGACCTTCGGCCTCGGTGTTCTGTTCGCCGAAGGTCATCGTTCCGAGCGACAGGCTCGAAACGGTAATGTCGGTGCGTCCAAGACGGCGCTGTTCCATGGGGGTCTGATGTCCTGATTGGGAGTGTCTTGCTTGGGAGCAATACGTAAGGGGCGACAATTTGACCCCGCCCCGGCCACAGGTCAACCGCGCGAGGCGGCCACCTCCTCGACAATTTTCACAAGACCGGGAAGGATGCCCTCGACGATGATCGCAACCCCCTTCGCGGTCGGATGCATGCCGTCAGGCAGCACCGTGTCCGCGGAGACCGGGATGCCGGCCAGAAAATACGGATAGAGCGCGACATCGTACTTCTGCGCCAGTTCGGGATAAATCGCGTCGAAGCCGCTGGCGTAGTCTTCGCCCATGTTGCGCGGCGCCTTCATGCCGGCGAGCAGCACCTTGATGCCGCGCTCCTTCAGCCGCGCGATGATGGCATCGAGATTGTCACGCGCCGCCTCGACCGGCAGCCCGCGCAGCGCGTCGTTGGCGCCAAGCTCGACGATGGCGATCTCCACCTCGTCGCCGATGGACCAGTCGAGCCGCGCGCGCCCGGCGCCGGTCGTGTCGCCGGAGACGGAGGCATCGATCACCCGCACGTCGTGGCCCCGTGCTGCCAGCGCCCGTTCGAGCTGCGCGTAGAAGGCATCCTCCGCGGGAAGCTGGTAGCCCGCCGACAGGCTGTCGCCGAAGGCCGCGATCACCACCGGCTCGGCCCGCGCCGCCCCGGTTGCCGCCGGCAGCAGCGACAGGGCGAGGCAAAGCGGCGCGAACGGTCTGAAAAGTGTAACGAAGCGTATCACCTGAAGCCTTCCTCTGGACGTCTGCGGGGGCATTCCCCATATCGCATGAAACCGCAAGCGGCGCCGGCACCCTTCGGCGCGCATCCGCCGTACCCGAGCGACATATAGGGCAGTGCATGACCGACCGGCCAGCTTCGGCGCCCCTGATTTCCCTTTCCGACGTGTATCTCAGCCTCGGCCATGGTGCCGGGCGGGTCGATATTCTCAAGGGCGTGGACCTCGAGATCGCCCGCGGACGCTCGCTCGGCATCGTCGGCCCCTCGGGTTCCGGCAAGTCGACGCTGCTGATGATCATGGCCGGCCTCGAGCGGGCCGACCGGGGCGTCGTGCGCGTCGGCGAAGCGGATCTCACCGCGCTTGGCGAGGATGACCTCGCCCGCTTCCGCGGCCGCGAGATCGGCATCGTCTTCCAGTCGTTCCACCTGGTGCCCAACATGACGGCGCTCGAGAACGTCGCCATTCCGCTGGAGCTTGCCGGCCGGCGGGACGCCTTCGCGCTCGCCGAGGCCGAGCTTGCCGCTGTTGGCCTCGCCGCACGTGCCCACCACTATCCCGCGCAGATGTCGGGCGGCGAGCAGCAACGCGTCGCCATCGCCCGTGCGCTCGTCACCCGCCCGCCACTGCTTCTGGCCGACGAGCCGACCGGCAACCTGGACGAGACGACCGGTGCACAGATCGTCGAGCTGATGTTCGCCGCCTGCGCCGAGCGCGGCATGACCATGGTGCTCGTCACCCATGACGCGGCCCTTGCCCGGCGCTGCGACGAGACGATCCGCGTGCGCGCCGGCCATATCGAGCGCCTCGAACCGGCAGGATCTCCCGCCGGAACGGAGGCGTGACAATGCACGGCACGGCGAGCCCGCCCGCCCCGCGGATCCCATCCCCCGCGCCCCGCAGGTCGCCACCGCTTTCCCTGGCGCTGCGCTTCGCCCTGCGCGAGATGCGCGGCGGCCTCAAGGGGTTCTATGTCTTCATCGCCTGCATCGCGCTCGGCGTGGCGGCGATCTCCGGCGTCACCTCTGTATCGCGTGCACTGGTCGAGGGCATCGCCGCCGAAGGCACCTCGATCCTGGGCGGCGACATCTCCTTCCGTCTCACCCACCGCCAGGCCGACGAGGCGGAGGCCGCCTACCTGCAAGGCCTTGGCCAGGTCTCGCGCATCGCCACCCTGCGCGCCATGGCCCGCGTTCCCGCAAGCGGCGACCAGACGCTGGTCGAGCTCAAGGCCGTGGACGACGCCTATCCGCTCTACGGTGCCATGCGCCTGTCCGACGGCGGAGACTTCCGCGCTGGTCTTGCCAGGCGCGACGGCGGCTTCGGCGTGCTCGTCGAGCCGGAGCTTCTTGTCCGCCTCGGGCTTGCCGAGGGCGACACGCTTCGCCTCGGCCGCGCCGACCTGAAGATTTCCGGCACCATCGCCGCCGAACCCGACCGGCTCAGCGACGGCATCAATTTCGGCCCCCGCGTCATCGTCTCGCAGCAAGCACTGGCCGAGACCGGGCTCGTCCAGCCCGGCAGTCTGGTGCGCTGGACCTACCGGGTGCGCCTTCCCGAGGGCACCGGCCTCGACGATATCCGCACCCTGAGCGAGGAGGCCAACCAGCGCTTCCCGCTTGCCGGCTGGCGTATCCAGTCGCGCGCCGAGGCCGCCCCGGGTCTCCAGCGCAACATCGGACGGCTTGCCCAGTTCCTCACCCTCGTCGGCCTCACCGCGCTCGTCGTCGGCGGCGTCGGCGTCGCAAACGCGGTGCGCTCCTATCTCGATGCCAAGCGCCCGGTGGTCGCCACCCTGCGCTGCGTCGGCGCCGATGGCGCCTTCGTCTTTCGCGTCTACCTGATCCAGATCCTGCTGCTCGCACTCGCCGGCATCGTCATCGGGCTTGCCATCGGCGCACTCATTCCCTTCGCCGCCGCCGGCGCGCTCGCCACGATCCTGCCGATCCATGCGGTCGCGAGCATCTACCCGCTGGAACTCGGTCTTGGCGCGCTCTACGGCGGGCTGACGGCGGTCACCTTCGCGCTCTGGCCGCTCGGCCGGGCCCATGACGTGCCGCCGCGCCTGCTGTTCCACGACGACGTCAGCGGCGAGAGCCGCTGGCCCCGCGCGCGCTACGTCGTGGCAACCGGCGTCGCCGTGCTGCTGCTCGCCTCCCTCGCGGTGGCGCTGTCGGGCGACCTGCGGGTCTCGCTCACCTATGTCGGCGCGACCCTTGCGGTTTTCGCGCTGCTTGCCCTGATCGCCCGGCTGATCATGGCGCTGGCCCGCCGCGCCCCGCGCGCCCGCTCCACCGGGCTGCGGCTTGCCGTCGGCAACATCCACCGGCCAGGCGCGCTGACGCCCTCCGTCGTGCTGTCCCTCGGCCTCGGCCTGTCGCTGCTGGTCACGCTGGCGCTGATCGACGGCAACCTGCGCCGCGAGCTCGGCGAGACCATCGCCGCCCAGGCGCCAAGCTTCTTCTTCCTCGACGTGCAGCAGAACGAGCGCGAGGCCTTCGACGCGCTCCTGGCGCGCGAGGCGCCGGGCGCGAAGATCGACGGCGCGCCGATGCTGCGCGGCCGCATCACCGCTGTGAACGACGTGCCCGCCGACGAACTCACCCCCGCCGAGGGCGGCGCCTGGGTCCTGCGCGGCGACCGGGGCATCACCTATTCCACCGACATCCCGGCCAACTCCAAGCTGACGGAAGGCGACTGGTGGCCGGCCGGCTACGGCGGCGAGCCGCTGGTCTCCTTCGAGGCCGACGCCGGCCGGGCGCTTGGCCTCAAGCTCGGCGACACGCTGACGGTCAATGTGCTCGGCCGCGCCGTCACCGCGCGGATCGCCAACTTCCGCCAGGTGGATTGGGAATCGCTCTCCATCAACTTCGTCATGGTGTTTTCGCCCAACACCTTCGCCGGCGCGCCACACACCCATCTGCGCACGCTGACCTACGCCGATGGCGGCGGCGAGACGCGGGAGCTGGCGCTGCTGAAGACGCTCTCCGATACCTTTCCGACCGTGACCGCGGTGCGCGTCAAGGACGCCATCGATCAGATCAACGGGCTCGTCGCCCAACTCGCCTGGGCGATAAGGGCGGCCGCCTCGGTCACCCTCGTCGCCTCCGTGCTGGTGCTCGCCGGGGCGCTCGCCGCCGGTCACCGGCACCGGGTGCATGACGCGGTGATCCTCAAGACGCTGGGCGCGACGCGGGCGCGGCTGATCGGCGCCTTCGCGCTGGAGTATGCGCTGCTCGGCCTCGTCACCGCGGCCTTCGCGGTGCTCGCCGGAACGCTTGCCGCCTCCTTCGTGCTGACCCGCGTGATGAACACGGGCTTCACCTTTCTGCCGGCCACCGCCGTCGGCGCGGCGCTTGCCGCACTCGTGCTGACGGTCGGCCTCGGCCTTGTCGGCACATGGCGCGTGCTCGGCCGCCGCCCCGCGCCGGTGCTGCGCAACCTCTGAGCTCAAGGCAAGGGCCCGCACCCCACCCTTGCAAATTGCACACACCGGCAAGTTTCGGGCAAGCATGTCGCCGCTTTCCCCGGAAACCTGGCCAATTGGCGGATAGCAAGGGTTTTCACAGCGTCTCGGACGGTTAAGATCGCGACCGGAACAAATGTGTCCCTCGAACGGGGGGCCGACCGACGCATATCGACCGGGAGACACACCAAATGACGACAGTCCGAAACCCGCTTCGGCGCCTTGCCGTGGCCGCCGCCCTCGCCGCGACCGCCTGGGCCATGCCGGCGCAGGCGGAATCGCCCTTCCACACCGGCGTCTGGCAGGTGAACGCTCCCACGGGTTCGCAAGGCCTTGTCGTCAGCGACTGGCTGGTCTTCGAGGAGGGCCTGCCCAAGCGCTGGCTCTACCGCAAGGCCGGCACCAACGACCAGAACCAGTTCGACTTCCTCACCCGCACCATCGGCGAGAGCGTCTATGCGCCGGTCGAGATCCGCGTCTACCGCACCGGCGAACACGAGATGAAGTACACCGTCTTCATCAAGGGCCAGGAGCCGGTCGAACTGTCCGCCAACCGTCTCTCGATCCCCAACTACAAGAACTCCTGCCTGTCGGTCGAGAACAAGAGCGAGCGTCTGTTCGGCAACTGGACGGGCACCACTGCCTCGTCGTTCAAGCGCATGCGCCTGACCAAGTCGAAACTCACCATCGACGGCCAGAGCCGCACCATCGAGGCCATGCCCGTGCGCGTCGGCCGCCTCGGCATCGTAGAGAACGGCCAGCCGATCGCCTTCCTCACCGACGGCGGCGGCGACTATGCCGTCGTCCAGTGGTTCAAGCCGGGCGTCGACGTCGCCACGATGCGGGATCCGAAGAAGGAGATCCTCGACTTCGCCCGCGAGGAGATCGTGCGTCAGCCGGGAGGCACCTGCGACAGGCAGATCAAGTCCCGCCTGAAGGCGATGAAATAACACGACACGGCGGGGCGAATGCCCCGACCGCGAGGCAAGGCCGCCCGGATCATCCGATCCGGGCGACCTTCGCGTTTTGCGCGAAAGGTCACGGTGCGTTTACCCCGCGCGAAACATGACGGCACCGGAATGCGAAAACGGCTTTTCGCCTCTTGTTCATGCCATTGAGCGTGTCCATATTCGGTAAGACGTGTGGGTCTTCGCGCCAGCGGTGTCCCTTGGGGCTGCGCGGATGACGCGAAAGCCCGGCATGTCGGACCCGCAATGGCGGGTCGAAACGCATCATGGCCATGGTTTTGCGGGTACGCCGACGGCGATCCGCGAGCATGGCGACGAGAGGGACAGAAAGGACACTCGATGTCGACCTTCGACCGCAATTCGAACCTTCGGTATTCTGCGGCCGGCGCGCGTGCCGAGGCCGGCGTCTATGATGAAGGCCTGCGCGCCTACATGCTGGGCGTCTACAACTACATGGCGCTGGGCCTCGGCATCACCGGCCTTGCCGCGCTCGCGACCTTCTATTTCGCGATTGACCAGTCCTCGGGCGGCATGGCGCTGACCCCGTTCGGTCAGGCGATCTATCTGAGCCCGCTCAAGTGGGTGGTCATGCTCGCACCGCTCGCCGCGGTGTTCTTCCTGAGCTTCCGCATCCAGAAGATGAGCGCATCGGCCGCGCAGACGACCTTCTGGGTCTATGCCGCGATCATGGGCGTATCGCTGTCGTCGATCTTCCTGGTCTTCACCGGTGGCTCGATCGCACGCGTGTTCTTCATCACCGCCGCATCCTTCGGCGCGTTGAGCCTTTATGGCTACACGACGAAGAAGGATCTGTCGGGCTGGGGTTCGTTCCTGTTCATGGGCCTGATCGGCATCGTCATCGCGTCGATCGTGAACATCTTCCTCGCCTCTTCGGCGATGCAGTTCGCCATCTCCGTGATCGGCGTCCTGGTGTTTGCGGGCCTCACCGCCTACGACACCCAGCAGATCAAGGAAATGTACTACGAGGGCGACAGCTCGGAGGTTTCGATCAAGAAGTCGGTCATGGGAGCGCTGCGCCTCTACCTCGACTTCATCAACCTCTTCCTGATGCTGCTGCAGCTCTTCGGCAACCGCGACTGAGGATGCCGACAGCCGCACCGCGCAACGCGGTCTGGCACCGAATGCAAAAAAGGGCGCGAGGGAAACCTCGCGCCCTTTTTCATTCTCCCGACGATTCATCACGCTGCCGGGGCATCGCGGCGACCGCTCGCCAGCCAGCCGAAGGCCCGCCGCCGGCCCCTTTCGCACCTGCGCTTTTGCCGCTCCGTCCAGCCGGATCTGCACTCCGTCCATTTTATTAAACCGTTGATTTTCATGGGCCGTTTCGCAATTGACGGGCCTTGAGACGCGCGCAATATCGCCGCCATCGCATTATCTATGGATGGATCGACATGTCTCGCGTGTTCCCCTTGCATACCCGGCGCGCTGCCGGCGTGGTTTCCCGCCGCGCGGCCGGCCTCCGCCTCGGCGTCAGCGCCGCCGCGGCCATGGTCCTGCTGCTTCCCGGCCTTGCCGCCGCCGAACCGATGCCGTCCGTCGACGAATACGCCGCCCAGTGGGGCCTCGGCATGATCGGCGCGAAGGCTGCCCATGACCGTGGCTACACCGGCTCGGGCGTCACCGTCGGCGTCGTCGACAGCGGCGTCCTGCCCCTGCATCCCGATCTTGTCGCCAACCTGTCCGATCTGTCCTATTCGGGCGTGACCGGCCTGCCGGTCGCAGCCGACGGCAACGGCCACGGCACCCATGTCGCCGGCACCATCGCCGCGACGCTCAACGGCGTTGGCATGGTCGGCGTCGCCCCGGGCGCAAAAGTCGCGCCGCTGCAGCTTGCCAACGACGCCGGCAACATCGATCAGGCGACGCTCGATCAGGTGGTCTCCAATGTCTATGCCTATGGCCTGGCCAACGGCATCGAGTTCTACAACAACTCCTGGGGCTCCGATCCGGTGATGCCGGCGTCCGGCCCCGATCTCGAGGCGGCGCGCCATTATTTCGAGGTCGAGAACCCGAATACGCTCGCCGCCTTCCGCTCCGCCGCCAACGCCGGCTCGGTGCTCGTCTGGGCCGCCGGCAACGACGGACTGGCAAGCGTTGCCTACGAGCCCGGTCTGCCGGTTCTCTATCCCGAGCTCCAGGCCAACTGGATCGCCGTCGCCGCCGTCGGCCAGACCGGCGAAGTCACCGACTATTCCAACCGCTGCGGCATCGCGGCCGCCTGGTGCCTTTCCGCCCCCGGCGGCGATGACGACCAGGAGAATGGCGGCATCTATTCGACCGCCAATGACGGCACCTACGTGCGCATGTCCGGCACCTCCATGGCCGCGCCGCATGTCACCGGCGCGCTCGCCATCGCCCGTCAGATGTTCCCCAACGCCAAGGCCACCGATCTGGCCCAGCTCGTGCTCGCCACGGCGACCGACGTGGGTGCCGCCGGCATCGACGACGTCTACGGCTGGGGCATCCTCAACCTCGACAACCTGACGTCGACGAGGGACGCGGCCACCGGTGCCGTCTATTCGCAGGGCGCCTTCGCCCAGACGCGCACCCTCGGCCAGATCGCCGACATCGCCGGCAACCTGTCGGGCAGCCTCGGCGGCGGCGATCCGGCGCCTGGCGGCGTCACGCTGTCCACCCACGGCGCGGCCCCGACGGCTGACATGCGCATGCGCTGGTGGTTGGCGCCGATGGCGGGCTTCACCCAGACCTCGGCAAGCGCCACCACCGCCTCGGCGATCACCCGCACCGGCGGCGCCATCACCGGCCTCGACTTCCGCCCATCCGAGGAAGTGCGCTTCGGCTTCGGCGTCGGCTTCAGCCAGTCGCGCACGGGCAGTGCCGGCAACAAGGTCAGCTCGACCGGCGTGCACGGCCTTGCCTATGCTGGCTATTCGACGGATGTCTGGTTCACGGACGGCGGCTTCGGCGTCAGCCGCTTCGAGACGAAGACCACCCGCTCGGGCATCGCCGGCCTCGGCGGCGCCGCCGCCGGCCTCACCGGCAAGAGCTCCGGCACCGATGTCGGCGCCTGGGGCAACGCGCGCGTCGGCATGACCTTCGCGACGCTCGCCGCGACGCTTCAGCCCTATGCCCAGGCGCGTGCCGTTCACCAGTGGCTCGGCTCCCAGTCCGAAAGCGGCGCCGGTATCTTCGGCCTGAGCGCGGCCTCCGCCACCACGATGCAGACCGACCTCGGCGCCGGCGTCCGCGTCACCGGCAATGCCCTCGCCCTCGGTGCCGGCGCGGAGCTGCGCCCGGTGGTCGATGTCGCCTACGCCCGCGCCATCGGCTCGCTCGGCGACAGCCGCTCGGTGACCATGCTGGGCTCGCCCGTCGCGGCAAGCGCCGTTGGCGTCGGGCGCGACATTGCCCGTCTCGGCGCAGGACTCACCTACACCGCCATGGACGGGCGTCTGAGCGGCAGTCTCGGCTACGCGGGCGAATTTCGCGCCCGGGCCACATCCCATGCCCTGAACGCAAGCATCGGCCTGCGGTTCTAGGCATTGCCGGCCGCTTCAGGCCGGCGTGCGTGACGTGCAACACCTGAAGCGGCGCATGCGCCGCTTCCTTTTTTTCATGTCCTGAAAAAGCCTCAAACCAGCGACAGATGCCGCTTCTTCTCGAAGACCCGCAACACCTGGGCAAGCTCGCCGCCGCGTTTCAGGATCGCCCCGCCGACGCCAACGACCGCATAGGCCCCCTGTCGACGCGCGTTCCGCGGCACCTTCTCGATGCGATAGAGCGGCATTTCCGAGCTGCGGCGGAAAATCGAGAACACCGCCCGGTCCTTCAGATGGTCGATCGCATAGTCGCGCCACTCGCCGGCGGCGACCTTCTGTCCGTAGACACGCAGGATCAGATCGAGCTCGCGCCGGTGAAATGCGGTGATGGGCAGGGGTGCCGGTCCCGACCGGTCGGGCGCGCCGTCGGCCCCCCGTCGTGCGGTTTCATCCTCGACCTCGCTCATGGCGCCTCCCGCATTTCGCCGCGTCATCCTCCCGTCATGATGGGCCGCGCCGCGCCGGCAATGCAAGCCTCGTTCTGGAATCCCCGGATTCAGCCGTTTCCGCCGGTTTTCGCGGCTCCTTCAAATTTCACAGTTTCGCCCCATTGCAGCCCATACCGCGCCATCTTGAGCGACGAAAAAAGCATGGTTGCAGAAGGAACCGCCGTGGAGCTTCGGAACGCAACAGCCCCCCAGCCCCCCGGGGTTTCGCGGCACAAGGATCCGGTTCTCCGACTGTCATGCAGTCGGTCAGGACACTGAATGCAACCGGAAGGGCCGGCCTTGAGCCGGCCCTTTTCCGTTTCCCCACCTCCCCGCTGTTCTCCTGGACAAAATTTCGCACCGTGGTTTCCGCAGCTTTTGTCGCGGCCCGATCGGCGCTATCATGTCCTCATGACCCTCGGCCTGACCTCCCTGCGCCCAGCGCGCGACAATGATGCCGAAGCGCTCGCCACCATCCATGAGGAGACCTGGCGGGCGACCTATCGCGGTGTCATCGACGGGCTTGAGCTGGAACGGATGATCTCCAAGCGCGGGCCGAAATGGTGGCGCACGGCGCTGGCCCGCGGGGTCCGCATCAAGGTCCTCTATGTGGCGGGAACGCCGGCCGGCTATGCCACCTTCGGCCGCAGTCGCATGCGCGAGCTTCCCTTCGAGGGCGAGATCTACGAGCTCTACGTGCGGCCCGACCACCAAGGCATGGGCTTTGGCACCGAGCTGTTCCAGGCCGCCCGCGCGGCACTGGAACGCACGCGGCTCTCCGGCCTCGCCGTCCGGGTCGTGCGTGACAATGAGGAAGCCGTGCGGTTCTACCACCACCGCGGCGGCCAGGTGCTGATGACCAGCCGCGAGCGCATCGCCCAGACCGCGCTCGACCTCACCGTCTTCGGCTGGTTCCCCGACGATCTGACCTGACGATCTCCCGCAAGGCCCCCAGCACTTGCGGTTGACGAGACGGACGACCGCCCGTCCCGTGCCTGCGGCCGTCCGCCAACTCAGCCCTTTGGCATCGCCTGCCGGCTCTCAGCCCTTTGCTTCGCCTGCCGGCTCTCAGTCCTTTGCGTCGCCTGCCGGCTCAGTCGCGCCCGTCGAGCAGACGCCGCGCGATCACCTGCGCCTGGATTTCGGCGGCGCCTTCGAAGATGTTGAGGATGCGCGCGTCGCAAAGCACCCGGCTGATCTGATATTCCAGCGCGAAGCCGTTGCCACCGTGGATCTGCAGCGCATTGTCCGCCGCCGCCCAGGCAACGCGGGCGCCGAGCAGCTTGGCCATGCCCGCCTCCAGATCGCAGCGCCGGCCGGAGTCCTTCTCCCAGGCGGAAAAATACGTGAGCTGGCGCGCGGCCATCAGTTCCGCCGCCATCAGCGCCAGCTTGTCCGACACGCGCGGGAAGGCGATCAGCGGCTTGCCGAACTGGATGCGCTCCTGCGCATAGCGCAGCCCCAGGTCGAGCGCCGCCTGCGCGACGCCAAGAGCCCGCGCCGCGGTCTGGATGCGGGCCGCTTCGAAAGTCTGCATGAGCTGCTTGAAGCCCTGCCCCTCGACCCCGCCGAGCAGGTTTTCCTGCGCCACCTCGAAGCCGTCGAAGGCGATCTCGTATTCCTTCATGCCGCGATAGCCAAGAACCTCGATCTCGCCGCCGGACATGCCCGGCGCGGGGAACGGATCCGCGTCCGTGCCGCGCGGCTTGGTCGCCAGGAACATCGAAAGTCCGCGATAGCCCGGCTCGGAGGGGTCGGTGCGCGCCAGCAACGTCATCACGTCGGCGCGCACGGGATGGGTGATCCACGTCTTGTTGCCATAGATCTTCCAGACATCCCCCTCGCGCACGGCCCGCGTCTTCAGCGAGGCAAGGTCGGAGCCGGTGTTTGGTTCGGTGAAGACGGCGGTCGGCAGCACCTCGCCCGTGGCGATCCTCGGCAGCCACTCCCGCTTTTGCGCCTCCGTTCCGCCGCACAGGATCAGCTCCGCCGCGATTTCCGAGCGGGTGCCGAGCGAGCCGACGCCGATATACGCGCGGCTCAGCTCCTCAGAAACCACGCACATGCTCTCCTTGCCGAGCCCCAGACCGCCGAACTCCTCGGGGATGGTCAGGCCGAAGACCCCAAGGTCGGCCATCTCGCCGATCACCTCGAGCGGGATGTAGTCGTTCCTCAGGTGCCAGTCATGGGCGAAGGGCTCGACCCGATCGGAGGCAAAGCGGCGCATCTCGCTGCGCACCTGCTCGTAGGTCTCGTCGAGCCCCGTGGCGCCGAACACCGAAACGCCCTGCTGCTGGCGGATCAGCTCGGCAAGCAGCGCGCGCACCTCGACCGTGTTGCCGCTCGCAACCAGCGTCACGACCGCATCC
The DNA here is from genome assembly GCF_048268045.1 of Stappia sp. Classification (GTDB taxonomy): domain Bacteria; phylum Pseudomonadota; class Alphaproteobacteria; order Rhizobiales; family Stappiaceae; genus Stappia. The sequence continues at coordinate 503,671 of NZ_JBLWWG010000002.1, read as the reverse complement.
GTCTCGAAGCCGGCCGCCTCGCCGCGCGAGATGCCGAGATCGGCAAGACGCACGGTCTCGCCCTGGTTCATCGGGATGCCGCCGAAGATCTGCGCCAGATATTCCGCGAAGGCGAGGCGGACGATGCAATCTTCCGTCGCGCCGAAACGACCCGCCTCCCGCAGCCGGCCGGCATAGGCGTCGAGCTGCCGCAGCGCGCTCACATAGGTGGCAAGCCAGGCAAGACCATGGGCGGCACGCTGCTCGCGCTCCATCGCCTCGCCCGAGATCCGGCCGTTCTCGACGACACGGGCGCGTACGCGCTCCACCGCCAGCTCGAGAAGATCCGACACCGCGCCGACAGCCTCCGCCGTCAGCGTCTCCATCGGCCTGTCGGCGGCGTTCCCGGCCTGTCCGGCACTGTGCATCCTCTCACTCCCTCTCACCGCCCGGCGATCGTCGCGCCGCAACGCATGTCCGCTCGCGGCCCGGTTCGCCGATGCCGCTGGTGCTGCACCGCCCTCCGCGATGGTGCAGCGCACACAATATCGCGCCGACGCCGCGAAGCAATCCTCCAATTGACGAAGGCTTCGAGAAACTTTGTTGCGCGCCCGACGGTTTGGCCGGCACGGCCGGCCGCACCGCCTTGACGAGACCGGTCCGGCGCTTCAAAAGCCGTTGCATGCGCGTTTTTGCCCCCCTGCGTGCGGCCGCCACCATCCTGTGGGATGCGGTCAGCCACATGACCAACGACGATGGCTTCGCGCTGGCGAGCCACGTCGCGCTGTCCTCGCTTCTGGCGCTGTTTCCATTTCTGATCTTCGTGGCCGCGCTCACCGGTTTTCTCGGCATGGCCGACATGGCCGACAGGATCACCGCGCTGCTGTTCGACACCTGGCCGAAGCAGGTGGCCGGCCCCATCGCCAGGGAAATCCGCGTCGTGCTGACCGAGCCGCGCGGCGACGCGCTGACCTTCGGCATCGCGGTCACCCTGTGGTTCGCCGCCAATGGCGTCGACGCGCTGCGGGTGGCGCTGAACCGCGCCTATGGCGTGCTGGAATGGCGCGGCTATTTCCGGCTGCGGCTGCTGGCGATCGTCGGCGTCCTCGTCGGCTCCATCGTGCTGATCGTCTTCGGCTTCATGATCGTGCTCGCTCCGCTGGCCATCAAGGCGGCTGTGGCCGCCGCCCCGGTGCTCGAGGCCTTCATCTCCAGGCTCAACCTGTCGCGCTACGTCATCGCCACGCTGATGACCTTCGGCGGCCTTCTCGCGGTGCATCTGGTCCTGCCCGCCGGACGGATGCGCCTCATCGACGTGCTGCCCGGCATCGGCGTCACGCTGGCGCTGTGGCTGGCCTCGGGCGCGGCCTTCGGCGCCTATCTGGCGAGCTTCGCCAACTATGTTTCCACCTACGCCGGTCTTGCCGGCGTGATGACAGCGCTCGTCTTCCTCTACCTCGTGTCGCTATGCTTCGTCTTCGGCGGCGAATTCAACGCCGCGATCCTGCGCTGGCGGCGCGAGCGGGCCAAGACCCGCCTCGCCCCCGCGCCCTGAAACACCGTATCCCGGACACCGCGGCCCGGGATACGGCGAGGGCGTGGCTCACGCCGGCGCGCGGCGCGTGCCGATGCGCCTTTCGCGGATCATCAGCAGCGCCGCGACGACGAGCCCCGTGCCCAGGATCTGCAGCGGCACCAGCGTCTCGCCAAAGAGAAGGTAGCTTTCCACCGCGGTCGCCACCGGCACCAGGTAGAACAGGCTCGCCACCTTGGCGGCGCTGCCCTCGCGGATCAGCACCATCAGCAGCAGGATCGCGCCGAGCGAGAGCACCAGCACCAGCCAGGCCATCGCGAACAGCAGCTCTCCCGACCAGGTGATCTGCCAGCTTTCGGCAAGCGACAGTGGCGCGACCACGGCAAGCGCGCCGACATACTGGATCGCCGTCCCCGCGACGAGATCGACGCCGCCGGCAAAGCGCTTCTGATAGACCGTACCAAAGGCAATGCCGGCGACCGCGAGAAGGCAGATGCCGATGTTTTCCACGCTCAGCCCCGAGGCGACCGCGCCGAGCTTCGGCCCCATCACCAGCACCAGCCCCGCCGCGCCGACGGCCAGCCCCGCCCAGTGACGCCCGCTAACCCGCTCGCCCAGCATCGGCCCGGCGAGCAGCGCCGTCATCAGCGGCTGCAGGCCCAGCACCAGCGCCGTGATGCCCGCCGGCATGCCATGGGCGATGGCATAGAAGACGCCGCCCAGATAGACGCCGTGAATGAGCACGCCAGCGACCAGCCCGTGCAGCCAGCCACGCCCCGTGCGCGGCCATGTCACGCGGAACGCGACGGCAAGGCAGACGAGCACCGGCAGCACCAGCAGGAAACGGACCGTGAGGAAGGTGAAGGGCTCGATATAGGGCGCGCCGAGCTTCGAGCCGATGAAACCGGTCGACCACAGCAGAACGAAGATTCCGGGAGCTATCTTTGTGATCAGGTTACGCAAGGAAAATAAGGTCCTGTTTTATTTGACGTAGCGGCCGATAATTAAAAACTGCCAAGCTCCGCTGTTGCCGATTTGATCGGCAGGATTAAAGCAATGGCAATATTCAAGACGCACAGTTCTGTCGAGATTGAATTCCCGACCGCGAGGATTTGGGTGTGACGAGATTGAACGTTCTCGCAGGGGCCGCCACCATAGTGGCTCGACTGACCGTCCGCATCAGGATTTTCCTGCTCATTGCCATCACCATGGCCGGCCTTGCCGCCATCGGTGGCGTGTTCTGGTGGAGCCAGGAAAGCGTCGAGGCAGCCTTCGCCCGCGCCGACGGCTTCACCGGCCTTGCCAGCGATGTCGCGGCGCTTGAGACCGCATCTGCAAATCTGCGCATGATCGAGAAGGCCTACCTCGGCGCGCCGACCGCCGCCCGGTTCGAGGAGTTCCAGGACGGGATCGCCCGGACCCGCGCGCAGATCGCCGAACTCGCGGCCCGGCCGGCGGCAAGGCCCTACGCGGAGGAGATCGACAAGGTGTCCTCCGTCGTCGGCGAGATCGGGCAGGTTTACGGCGAATTGCACGCGGTGCAGCAGCGCCTCGGGCTCGCCGACGCCGATCCCGACACCGACGCCGGTGCGCTGGCGACGCTTGCGCGCGCCGACCACGATCTCGTCACCCGCATCCAGAAGGAAGCCCGCTTCGCCCGCAACCCGGCCAACGACAAGCTCGCCTTCGCCGTGGTCGACATGGCCCGCGCCGGGAAGGCGGCGATCCTGCACATGGACGACGTCACCATCGGCGCCTTCGAGGTGACCGCCGGCCGTTTCGAGCGCTCCCTTGCCCGCGCCGCGTTCGAACAGGCGACGAAGGACGACCTCGCCGCCACGTTCGCCGTCTTCCGCAAGGCCATTGACGTGCTTGTCGCCGACGACAAGACGCGCGGCGCGATCACCGAGCGGCTCGAGGCGCATTTCGACGTGCTGCCGCCCTATCTGGCCGAACTTCGCGCCGCCGCCGCCGCCGGCCTTGCCGCGGCGAACGCTGATCTTGCCGGCAATCGCGCTCTCGCCTCGACGGTGATGACCGCGATCATGGTCGCCATGGTCGCGATGCTGCTGGTCGCCGGCCTTCTCATCGGCACCTCGATCGCCGGCCCGCTGGCCGTTCTGCGCAAGGCGATGGACCGGCTGGCACAGGGCGAGACCGACATCGACCTGCCGCACGCCGCCGGGCGCACCGAATTCGACGCCATGACCGCGTCCGTCGCCGTGTTCCGCGACAATGCCCTCGACCGGGAACGGCTGACGGCCGCGCGCGAGCAGGAAAGCGCCGGCCGAGAGGCCCGCATGGGACGGCTCGAGACCATGATTTCCGGCTTCGAGGACACCGCCAGCGCAGTCCTTGCCCGCCTCGACGAGGCGGCCGACGCGCTGGCCGACGCATCCGGCGCGCTCGGCGAGGCCACCGGCCGCGCCGCCGAGGAAGTTGGCGAGGCCGGCAACGCCGTGCGGATCGCCACCGACAATGTGACCTCCGCCGCCTCCGCCTCGGAAGAACTCAACGCCTCCATCGCCGAGATCGCCGCGCAGGCGCGACGCTCCACCGACGTCGCCGGCAGGGCCGTGACCAGCGCGCGCGAGACCGGAAGCTCGATGACCGAGCTCTCCCGCACGGCCGACCGCATTGGCGAGGTCATGAGCCTCATTCGCGAGATCGCCAACCAGACCAACCTCCTCGCCCTCAACGCCACCATCGAGGCGGCGCGCGCCGGTGAGCACGGCCGGGGCTTCGCGGTCGTCGCGGCCGAGGTCAAGGACCTCGCCGGCCAGACCGCCAAGGCGACCGAGGACATCGCCCAGCAGGTGGAGGCGATCCAGTTTGCCTCCGCCACCGCCGTCAGCGCCATCGGCGACGTGGAAACCGTCATCGGCGAGATGAGCGACATCGCCGGGGCGGTCTCCGTCTCCGTCGAGGAACAGAGCCAGGCGCTCGACGCCATCGTGCAGAACACGGCGCGCGCCTCGGAACGCTCCGGCGCCGGCGCGGCGGCGATGGAGCGCGTCTCCGGCGCGACTGAGCATGCACGTGGCACCGGCACCCGTGTCGGCGAGCTCTCCGGCACGCTCGCCGACCAGGCTCGGGTGTTGCGCGCGGAAATCGCGGTCTTCCTGAAGGACGTGCGCGCCGCCTGAACACGCACGCTCGGCGCGCAAGATCGGCACCTGTGCACAGACCCTGGCCTGCCTCGCGACACGCTTCAGATCGGCCTCGTCCTGGGATAGAGAAGAGTGCGCGATTGGCGCGCCTCTCTTCTCGCAGGTGGTAATATGAGAAAGCTCAACTTCGCCCTGGCGGCGTCGGCAGTTGTCATGTGCGTATCGGCCCCCGCACAGGCCGAAGATCTCGTTTTCACGCTCAAGAACGGAACGAATTCCGTTCTGACCCACTTCTACACGTCTCCCGTCGGCGTGGAGAACTGGGAAGACGACGTGTTCGGGCGCGACGTGCTGGCTCCCGGCGAAAGCATCAAGATCACCATCGCCGACGGGCGGGAGGTCTGCGAATACGACATGAAATTCGAGTTCGAGGACGGCTCCGATCTGGATACCACCACGGACTCCCAGGATTTCTGCGAGATCGATTCCTACACGATCCACGAATGATCTTCAGGCGGGAGGCCCAGGTGCCTTCCGCCCTTGCCCTGCCCGCGCAACGCCATGCTGCGGCCTTGGCGCGGCCTTCGCTGCGTGCTACGTCCGGCCGGTCGCAACATGCAAGACGGGGATAGAATGGCCGACAGCATCGTCATTGTCGGGGCCGGTCAGGCCGGGGCGCAAATCGCCCATTCGCTGCGCACCGGCGGCTACACCGGTCGCCTCACCCTCATCGGCGACGAGGCACATCCGCCCTACCAGCGCCCGCCGCTCTCCAAGAAGCACCTGTCCGGCGAGATTGACGACGCGGGCCTGCACCTGCGTCCCTCCGCCTTTTATTCCCAGAACGAGATCGACTGCCGCTTCGCCTCCCCCGTGACCGCCATCGACCGGGCGGCGAAAACCGTCGCGCTGGAGGACGGCGAGAGCGTTTCCTACGACAAGCTGGTGATCGCCACCGGCACCCGGCCGCGCACCATTCCCCTTCCCGGAGCCTCGCTCCCCGGGGTTGTCACGCTGCGCAAGATCTCCGACATCGAGGCCATGCGCCCGCTTCTTGCCACCCCGGGCCGCATCGCCATCGTCGGCGCCGGCTATATCGGCCTGGAGGTCGCCGCGGTCGCGCGCGCCATGGGCCACGAGGTGGTGGTGGTCGAGGCTCAGGACCGGGTGATGAAGCGCGTCGTCACGCCCGGCGTCTCCGCCTGGTTCGACCGGATGCACCGCGACAACGGCGTAGAACTGCGGCTCGAAACCGGCGTTGCCGGCTTTACCGGCGACGACCGCGTTCGCGCGGTGACGCTCGCCGACGGGCATGAACTGGCCTGCGACATGGTGCTGGTGGCCGTCGGCGCGGTGCCGAACGACGAGCTGGCGACGGCCGCCGGCCTCGAAACCGACGACGGCATCCTCGTCGACGGCGCGGGACGCACCTCCGACCCGGACATCTTCGCCGCCGGCGACTGCACCCGCTTCTTCTCCACCCTCTACGGTCGCTCGGTCCGGCTGGAGAGCGTGCAGAATGCCATCGACCAGGGCAAGGCGGTCGCCGCCACCCTGCTCGGCGGCGAGGTCGACTACGACCCGGTGCCGTGGTTCTGGTCCGATCAGTACAAGACCAAGCTGCAGATCGCCGGCCTGTCGCAGGACTATGACGACGCCCGCACCTTCGGCGACCCGGCCTCCGGCAGCTTCTTCGTCGCCTATCTGAAGGAAGGTCGGCTGATCGCGGTCGACAGCATCAACCACCCGCGCTCGCACATGATGGCGCGCCGGGCGATCGGCTCGCAGTTCCGCGAGGACCTGCTGCCCGCCGCCTGATCCGCATCAGCCGGAAAGAAAGAAGACGGCGGCCTACTCGGCCGCCGCCTCGATCTCTTCCATGTCCTCGTCGCTCAGGCCGAAATGATGGCCGATCTCGTGCACCAGCACATGGGCGACGATGTCACCGAGCGGCTCTTCGTAGGCGGTCCAGTAGTCGAGGATGGCGCGGCGGTAGAGCCAGACCCGGTTGGGCATGCGCCCGCTCCAGCTCGCGCCCCCGCCCTGCGCCAGACCGACGCCCTCGAACAGCCCCATCAGGTCGAAGGGGTCCTCGATGCCGAGGCTGTCGAGCGCATCGTCGTCGCCGAAATCCGCCACCCGGATCTCGATCTCGCCGCAGAGCGCGCGAAACCCCTCCGGCAGCGAGGCGAAGGCGTCGCGCGCCATGACCTCGAAATCGGCAAGGCCCGGCGCTAGCATGCCCGACCAGTCGACCGGCCTCGGCAGTCTCTCGCTCGATCCCATCTATAGCTCCCGCTTCGTCCGTTTCGCTCCACCGCTCACAGATAGGTCGCGATCAGGTAGATCACGAGCCCCACGGCGAAGACGGCCCCGGCCGTGCGCCCGATCTTGCGGCCGAGCCTGACGACCGGGTCGTTCGCGTCGTCGCCGGCTCCTGACCGCGACGCCCCGGCGAACCCGGCGCGCAGCACCGTCTCGCTCTCGCGCTCCGCCCGTCCAAGGGCGATCTCGGCCTCGCGCTGGCGCAAGGCCTCGCGCGCACGCGCGTGATCTCCTCCGCCGCCGTCCTTGTTCTCGCTCATCGCCGCCCCTCCCCGCCGTCTCGCTGGTTTTCAGCCGGCCGCGCGCCGGCCGCGAACCAGCGCGAACAGCGCCAGAACCGCGAGCCCGGCCGAAACGACCGCGTTCCATCCGGCGAACGACAGGCCGAACATCCGCCAGCTCGCCTCGGTGCAGCTCACCACGCGGGTCGACTTCAGCGCGTTCAGCATGTTGGCGGCCGATCCCGGGATCGCCGCGCCGCCGCCGCAGTCGGAAGGTCCCGCCCAGAAGTCCCATTCGGCACCGGCCTGATAGACACCAAGCCCCGCGCCATAGGCAAAGATCGCCGCGACGACAACGAGCAGCAACGCGGTCAGCCCGCGCACCCGCCCCCTGGCGACAAGCGCCAGCGCCACGAGCGCCACCGGAAGGCCGATGTAATAGGGCACCCGCTGCTCGAGACAGAGCTTGCAGGGCGCATAGCCGCCGATGAGCTGGAAGCCCCAGGCACCGAGAATGGCGGCCAGTCCGCCGGCCAGAACCAGAAGAAGCGCCGCCATCGCGGACTTGCGTGCGGAATCCATGTCCGGGATCCTTTTCGTCACAGATACTTGATCACGACAAAGCCCCCGACCAACCCCACGACAAAAACGGTGAACACGAGCCCCAGCCGCTTCTCGATGAAGTCGCGGATCGACGGTCCGAACAGATAGAGCAGGCCCGCAACGATGAAGAAACGCAACCCTCTGGCAAAGACGCTCGCCAGCATGAACACGGCGAAGTCGAGCCCCGTCGCGCCACTGGCAATGGTGATAACCTTGTAGGGGAAGGGCGTTACGCCGGCGATGAAGACGATCCAGGCGCCATAATCGTTGAACTGCTCGCGAAACAGCTCGAACTTGTCGAGATATCCGTAGAAGTCGAGGATCGGCTCGGCGAGCTGCAGGAACAGGAAGGCGCCGATGGCGTATCCGGCCGCGCCGCCGACGACCGAGGTCACCGTGCACAGCGCCGCATAGGCGAAGGCCTTGCCGCGCCGGGCGATCACCATGGGGATCAGCAGGATGTCCGGAGGGATCGGAAAGAACGAGCTTTCCGCGAACGACACAGCCCCGAGCGCCAGCGGCGCGCGGCGTCCCGAGGCAAGCGACATGGTCCAGTCGTAGAGGCGGCGCAACATCCCCGCTGATTAGCCGCTTGCGGGGCGCTTGTCATCCGTTTCCGCGCGCCCGCGCCCGCGTCCGCGGGCATGTCGCGAAAGCCCGATGTTTCAATTGACGCAAGAAGCGCCTTGGCTATGATCGCGCCCGTTCGTGCGGAGCGGCCTCCGCGCCGAATGCCCCCGTGGCGGAATTGGTAGACGCGACGGATTCAAAATCCGTTTCCCTAACCGGAGTGTCCGTTCGAGTCGGACCGGGGGCACCACATGACGGCAGGCCAGGCAGAGCGCCGGCGCGCCGCGATGCTGTTCTCCACGCCTGTTTCCGGTTCCGTTCCGGGCGTCGACGCCGTTCCGGCCCGGGTGCAGGCCCCTGCAACGGACCCCGCCCATGGCCCCGACCGCCTCCGCCGCGCACCCCGACCTCCGCCAGGCGGTGATCGACACCTGTCTCGCGATGAACGCCTCCGGCCTCAACCAGGGCACCTCCGGCAATGTGTCGGTGCGCGTCGGGGACGGCTACCTGATCACCCCCTCCGGCGTCGCCTACGCGGCGATGACGCCCGACCAGATCGTCACCATGGCGCCGGACGGCAGCCATTCCGGCAACTGGGTTCCCTCTTCGGAATGGCGCATGCACCACGACATCTACGCCGCGCACCCACAGGCCGGTGCCGTCGTTCATGTGCATTCGACCCACGCCACGGCGGTGTCCTGCCTGCGCCGCGACATTCCCCCGTTCCACTACATGATCGCCGTCGCCGGCGGCGCGACGCTGCGCTGCGCCGACTACGCGACCTTCGGCACCCAGGCACTGTCGGACCACATGCTGGCAGCGCTTGCCGGTCGCAGCGCCTGCCTGCTCGCCAACCATGGCCAGATCTGCTTCGGCCCGACGCTGGAAAAGGCGCTGTGGCTGGCCGGTGAGGTCGAGGCGCTCTGCCACCAGTACACCGTCGCCTGCCAGACCGGCACGCCGGTGATTCTGTCGGAGGCGGAGATGGCGGAGGTCATCGAGCGCTTTGCCACCTATGGCAAGCAGCCGGAGCGCAAACCGATTTCAGATTGACCCAAGCCTCGCGCCTCAGGGCGCGGATGCCGGCTCCTGCCGCCGCTGCCCTTCCGGCGCCGGCGCGCGGTTGTAGCCAGGCCCGATCGTGAGCGGCCGGTCCGGCACCCGCGCCGGGTCGACATCGCTGCGGATCGTCGTTTCGTGGGTTTCGAGTGGCGTTGTCCCGCCATAGTCGTAGAGGTCGACCCTGACCCGATAGGGCTGGTCCTTGACCACGCCATGAACCGCCGGCGTCTCGAGGCCGTAGCGGGTCAGCCCGTGGCGAATGCGCCGCTCAAGCACGATGTCCGCGCCCCCGGCCGGATCCTCGAATGTCGCCACGATCCGCGACTGCGACGTCGTCGCCTTCTGCACCAGCACGGTGATGCCGGCGCGGATCTCGCCGAGCCTGTAGTAGACGAGAAAGCCGCCACCGGCGATGCGGACATGGGTCAGCGCCTGCTGATGGGCGCGCTGGTAGACGATCACCGTCACGGCGATGAGCGCCAGCGCCAGCACCAATGCGCCCGCCGCGACACGAAACCCCCGCGTTTTCTCGAATTCGACCACAGCCGCCATGGCGCGGCTCTCCCGCATCGCCTGCGTCCTGGCTATCAGCCTAGCACCGGCAGCGCCGGCGCGCGAGCGTGCTGACGCAGCGGCCCGCCGGTAGCCGGCAAAGCAAAGCGCACTCAGCGCGCTTTTCTGGACAGCCCCCGGAAAACCGGCTAGAGCATTGGCATGACCGAGAAAACCCAAGAGACCGAGCTCAAGCTCGAACTGGACAAGGCCGACCTGCAGCGCCTGAAGAAAGCTGCCGCACCGGCCGGTTTCTCGGTGGCACGAGCCGTGACGCGGCCGCTGGCGTCGATCTATTTCGACACCCCCGACCTGGCGCTGAAACGCGCGAAATGGTCGCTTCGGGTGCGCAGGATCGGCAACGACTGGATCCAGACTGTGAAAGCGGGCACCGGCGTCGTCGCCGGCCTGTCGCGACCGCGCGAATACGAGGTCGAGGTCGCCGCCCCTGTTCCCGACCTGACCCGCATTGCCGACGAAACGGTGCGTGAGGGGCTTTGGAAGCTCATCGACGGCGCGCCGCTCGATCAGGTTTTCGAGACCCGCATGACCCGCACGACGCGGGTTTTTTCCGCAGGTGAAAACACCGAGATCGAACTGGCGCTCGATGCCGGGGAAATCCACGCGGGCGCCAGCGCCCATCCGCTGTTCGAGGCCGAGTTCGAGCTGATGGCCGGCCCCGTCGAGGCGCTGTTCGACCTTGCCTCGGCACTTCCGGGACTGGACCGCGCGCGCCTGTCGCCGATGAGCAAGGCCGGGCGCGGCTATGCGCTTCTGGATGGCGGCCTGCCGCAGCCGGCCCCTCTCAAGGCCGACGACGTGGCGCTGACCACCGGGGACACCGCCGAGAGCGCCTTTCGCGCCATCCTGCGCTCCTGCCTGACGCAGATCGCCGCCAACCGCGACGCCGTGCTCGCCGGCGAGGCGCCCGAGGCCCCGCACCAGCTTCGCATCGGCCTGCGGCGTCTGCGCAGCGCGCTCAAGATCCACGCCCGGCTGCTTGACCCGCCGACGCGCGAGGCGCTCGACAACGCCGCCCGCGCGCTTGCCACGACGGTCGGCGCCCTGCGCGACCTTGACGTGCTGGCGACCGATATCCTGGCTCCCGCCCTTGCCGAAGCGCCCGATGAGGTTCCAGCCCGGGCGCTTGCGGAAACCATCGCCGCCCGGCGCATCGAGGTGCGCGGAGAGGTCCGCGCCGCGCTCGAGGGCGTGCAGGTCAACGCTCTTGTCTTCGCCCTCGCGCGTCTCGCCGAGGGTGAGGGCTGGCGGGCGCGGGCGGTGGCCGCCCTCGGTCCGGAAATCGACGACGCCTGGCGGATGCCGGCGCGCGAGTTCGCCGCGCGCGCCATGCACAAGCGCTGGAAGGCGGCCGCCCGCCTCGGCGCGCGCATCGACGATCTCGACCTCGAGGAACGCCACGACATGCGCAAGGCGCTGAAGAAGCTGCGCTACACCTTGGAGTTCTACCGCCCGCTGTTCCAGCGCAAGACGATGAAGCCCTTCCTGTCGAAGCTGAAGCGGCTGCAGGATGTCTTCGGCTATCTCAACGATGTCGCCATGGCGCGTGGCCTCGTGCGGCTGGTCGGCGAGACGGCCGGGGGCGACGCCGACCGCGCACTCGCCGCCGGCTTCGTTCTCGGCTGGCACGAGGCACGCGCCGCCCGCGCCTGGCAAGACGCCCGCGCCCTGTGGGACGACACCCGCGCCGCCGACCGTTTCTGGAAATCCTGACGCCCCCGCCAAGCGAGATGGCCAAGCAGAAGTGCGCGCCAGCCGGGCAGGAGAGCCCAGCGGCCGGGCGTGAGTGAGAAGCCGTCAGGCGAGGGCAGCGGCTCAGCACGTTCCGCAGACACAAGACGGGCCCCTTGCGCCCACCTGCAACCCATTCGCCCCGACAACAGGCCGCCCTCGACACAAGCGGCCCGCACGGGCGCCCCCCGGCACAGACCGACCGCGCCTCCCGCACCGCCGTCACCCCGGGCTTGACCCGGGGCCTATTGGATCCCCGAGCGCTGGCGGTCAAGACACCGGGCATGCGGACCGCTGCGGACGAACCGGCCCCCGCCCCGCATGCCGCGACGTGGAGTGGGTCCCGGGTCAAGCCCGGGATGACGCCGAGGAGAACGAATCCCGGCGCACCCCGCGCCAGCGCGGGCGTGCGGCCTGCCTTCGGCCTGATCGGAGGCTGGCCGCGCCGCTGTTTTGCCGCCGGCGCTCGTCGGATCAGGGGCTCGGTTGCGCCGGCGTCGCGGTTCCGCCGCTGTCTCGCGGCTGCTTTTTCCGGCCGCCGAGCGAGCCGAGGAAGCCCTGCGGCAGGCCGAAGCCCTGCTCCACCGCATCGAGCACCTCCTGGTCGTCGACCTCGCCGTCGATCACCTTCTGCACGTCGATATGGGTGGAGCCGCCGGTGGCGCGACCGATGGCGTCGTTCGCGGCGTTGGTCAGCGCGTCGCCGACGGATCCGCCGCCCTTGCCGCTCTCGCGCGCCGACGACAGCGCCTTGACCAGGCCGCCGCCAAAGCCGTCGAGCTGCTTCAGCGCGGCTTGCGGGTTTTCGAGAATGCCCTGGATATCCGGATAGATTTGCGGCCGGGCCCAGGGGCCGCGCACGATCACCGGCACGCCAAGCCCTTCCAGCGCATGGCTCTCGCCCTTGCCGAGCGGCACCGGCGGCGCGCCCTCGAGCGTCGCCACCACGCGCGGCTCCAGCCGCCAGTCGAGCAGTTTCTCCGGCATGTCGATGCGGCCCGAGCCGGTCATGCGCACCAAGGGCCCGACCAGCGCCAGATCATCCGAGGTGGCGATGCCACGGGCAATCTCGAAGCCCGCGCCCAGTGCCGAGAAGTCGGTCTTCTGTTCCGGGTTCGACGCCCAGCCAAGCAGGGTGTCGACGGTCAGCCCGCGCACCATGCGCGGAATGTTGATGCCACGGATCGAGCCGTTGGCGAAGTCGAAGCGCGCCGTGCCGGCCAGGCTCGAGACCAGCTCGAAGGTGCTGGTGCCGCGCGCGACGAGATCCGTGCCGACGGTGAGTTCGCCGTCGATCCAGTCGAAGCCGGCAAGGGCTGCAAGCAGGCTGCGGCCGCCGACGCCGGCAAGATCGAAGGACGCAGCGAGCTCCGGCACCGCGCCGCCGCCGTCGAGCATGAGCCGCCCCTTGCCGGAACCGCCGTAAAGCGCCATTTCGGCCAGCGTCGCCTCAAGCTTGCCGCCGGAAAGCACCACCTTGAGCCGGCTCGGGCCAACCTCGACACCATCCCAGGAAATCGCCTTGGCGGTCAGGTCGAGGTCGGCGGCAAAGGCCTTGAGGCCGGAGAGATCGATGGGGGCGCGGCTCCAGCCGCTGCCTTCCGCGCCGGGCACGCGCGGCGCGGACTCGATGCCGCCGCTGCGTGCGGCCTGCATGTAGGGATCGACCGCCAGCCGGTCGAGGGCGAGCGTGCCGGTGAGCTTCGGCGGGCTGGAGAGCGTCAGCGTGCCCTCGCCCGTGCCCGTGGTCTCGTCGAGCCGGATATGCGCCTGGCGGAAGCTGACGGCCGTCTCGCTCGTGTCGAGCTTGCCGGAAAACGCAAAGCGCTTCAGCCCGCCGTCGCCGGAAAGAGGCATGCCGAGCCAGCCGGCAAGACCGCGCAGATCGGCCGTCTCGACGACGACGTCGCCGTCGAGGCCGCTGGCCGGCGAGAAGGCGCCCTCATAGCCCAGCGTCACCCGGCTGCCGGAAATCCGCAGCGAGGTCGGGGCCGGCATGCCCGCCATCATCAGCGCCGGCGTCGCCGATCCGTCGACGCGGAACGCCTCGCCACGCCATGTCAGCCCACCGTTCAGCGTCACCGGCGCATCGAGACCGGAGAAGCTGACGGCCAGCGCCAGGTTCTCGATCTTCGAGGCCGCCGGATCGTCGCCAAGCGGCGCCGGCAGCGCCAGTCCGGAGATGCCGCCGCCGGCGAGGCTGAGCTTGCCGGCAATGTCGAGCGTGCCCATGAGCCGTGCCATGTCGCTGCCCGAGGCCGACAGGCGCACGTCACCCGCCAGCGTGCCGCGCGCTTCCTCGCTTCGCCCGGCAAGGGCAAGAAGGTTCGACAGGCTTGCGTCGGCAAGCGCCAGCCGCGCCTCGACGGCCGGCTCGCCGCTGGAAAGATCCGCGCGGCCGTCGCCACGAAGCTGCGCCTCGCCAAGCCTGGCCGTCAGCCCGGCGACGTCGACCGCGTTCCTTGTCAGGCGAAGCTGCGCCGTCATGCCGAAGGAGCCGGGTTCTGGGCCGGTGGCGACGCCGAAGACGGCAAGCGTCTCGCCCAGCGCCGCGCCCTCGGCCGAAACCCTGAGATTGCTTTCGCCCGACATCGACGCATCACCGGTGACGCCGGCCGTGACGCCGGCACCCGTCAGCGTCAGTTCGACGCCGCTGGCTTCGCCTTCCGCCAGCGCCAGGGGCGCCGCGATGTCGCCGGCCACCTCGATCTCGACGCCGCGGTGGACGAAGCTGCCGGAAAGGTCCATCGGCCCGGCGAGCGAGGGCAGCGACACCTGCATGTCGATCTTCTCGATCCGCTGACCGCCCTCGGCCGAACCGATCACCAGAGTGCCGTTGGTAACGGTGAGCCTGTCGACGCCGATGCGCGCCAGCATCGCCGCGCCGCCGGCCGCTTCCGCCGCCCGGCCCTCATCCGCCGTCTCGACCGCGCCGGGTCGCTCGGACCGCGCGGCCTCGGAATTGCTTTCGGAAATCGCCTCGGTCGCCGCGCTCCAGCGGTCGAGCGGAAAGCCCTCCGCCGCCTTGACGGCTTCCGTGCCGGCGTCGCCGCCGACCTGCACCTGCGGCCTGTCGAGCGCGATGTGGGTGAGCTTCGCCGACCCGCCGAAGAGCGTGCCCCAGGCGAGACCGAAGTCGACCTCGCCGACGCGCAGGAACTCCATGCCGTCCGGCCCAGCGACGCCGACGTCGCTGGCGGTCATGCGCAAGCCCGGCAGCAGCGACAGGCCGACCGCCCCGTCGAGCCGCAGGTGCCAGCCGGTGCGGGCCTCGATCTGCGCGATCAGCTCGGCCCGGATGGCATCCTTCGGCAACAGCAGCGGCACGACCATCGCCAGCGCCAACAACGCCACGAGACCGCCGACAACACCAATCGCAAGCCTTTTCACGCAAACACCCCATCATCGAATCAGCCGCCAGTTTACGACAAAGCATGTCGACAGCATGGCCGAAGACGCTGCTTTGCTGCCGTGCGGCATGGACTTTTTCGGCAAGATTGCCAATGTTGCTCGTCTGGGGCCTGTCGTGTCGCGCCCGTTGGCGCCCCGGCCAAGGGCGCCGGGCGGCGGCGGCAGAGCGCGTTGAGCGGCGGGGCTGCCCCGCGGCCGGACCTGAGGAGGGCACATGTTTCCAGCGTTGAAGCGTTTCCTGAAGACCGTGGTGACGGGGGAAGCGGACGACCTGACCTTCGCCGAGGACGACCATCGGCTCGCCGCCGCGGCACTCCTTGTTCACATCATCGCCGTCGACGGCGTCGTGGATGATGCAGAGCGCGAGATGCTGTCGCAGGTGCTGCGCACGACCTACCAGCTCACTCCCGAGATGACGACGGAACTGATCGAGGCGGCGACGAAGCGCGACGCCGAGGCTGTCGATCTTTACGGCTTCACCTCGGTGCTGAAGCGCACGCTCGACATCGACGGCCGGCTCAAGGTTCTGGAGATGATGTGGGAGCTTGTCTACGCCGACGGCACGGTGCACGAGTTCGAGGACAACACGATCTGGCGCGTCGCCGAGCTGATGGGCATCTCCTCGCGCGAGCGGCTGGCGCTGCGCCGCAAGGTCGCCGCCCATACCCATGTCGACAGCGGCGACGCGGACGAGGGCGAGGCCTCCTGAGTTTCGCTCAGCCGGACACGACCGAACGCCCCTCGACGGCGGCCCCGATTGCACGCTAAACTCAAGATCATGATCATAGATCCGAAGCAATTTGCAGATCGCCCGAAGGTCCTGATCGTCCTGCATCAGGAAACCTCGACGCCCGGCCGCGTCGGACAAGAGCTTGTCCGGCGCGGGTTTGCTCTCGACATCCGACGCCCGCGCTTCGGTGACCTGCTGCCGGAAACGCTTGCCGATCATGCCGGCGCGGTGGTCTTCGGCGGCCCGATGAGCGCCAATGATCCCGAGGCCTTCGTCTCGCGCGAGATCGACTGGATCGGCGTGCCGCTGAAAGAGAGGAAGCCCTTTCTCGGCATTTGCCTCGGCGCGCAGATGATGGCCCGCCACCTCGGCGCGCCGGTCTATGGCCACGACGACGGCCTCGTCGAGATCGGCTATTACGACCTCCACCCGACCAGCGCGGGCAAGACCTTCATGCCCTGGCCGCGCAAGGTCTACCAGTGGCATCGCGAGGGCTTCGGCCTGCCCCATGGTGCGGAACTGCTGGCCTCCGGCGACACCTACCCCAATCAGGCGATCCGCTACGGGCCGGCCGCCTATGCGATCCAGTTTCACCCGGAGCTCACCTACCACATGATGGTGCGCTGGACGACGCGCGGCGCACCGCGCATGGCGCTTCCCGGCGCCCGCCAGCGGCGCGACCATTTCGCCGGGCGCTATGTGTTCGATCCGGAGGTCAAGGCCTGGCTCGACGGTTTCCTTGACCGCTGGATCGGCCGCGCCGACGCACCCGCCCTTGCCGAGGCTGCCGAATAGGCCTTCGCCGCAGCTCTCGCCTTCCTCTCGTCGCGTTTTCCGGTAAAACCCGGACCTCTCGCCTCGTCCTTTTCAGCCGCGCCAACGTGCTTTAAGGGTCGCAAGGCGACCTGGGCCACGACCTGTTCGGCCAGAGACGGAGCGTGACATGTGCGGCATTGCCGGGATTTTCAGGCCGAACGGCCTCAGCGACGCGGACCAGGGCCTTCTCGACGCCATGGGCGAGGCGATCGCCCACCGGGGGCCGGACGCGCACGCCACCTGGACGGATCCGCGCGCCGGCATCGGCCTGGTTCACCGCCGCCTGTCGATCCTCGATCTGACCGAGGCCGGCGCCCAGCCGATGCACTCCGCCTGCGGCCGCTACACGATCTGCTACAATGGCGAGATCTACAATTACCTCGATCTGCGTCGGGAGCTGGAGGAGGAAGGCCATGCGCCCGTCTGGCGCGGCCATTCCGACACCGAGGTGCTGCTTGCCGGCGTCGTCGCCTGGGGGCTGGCGGCAACGCTGTCGCGCACCAGCGGCATGTTCGCCATCGCTCTCTGGGACCGGGAGACCCGGCGCCTGACGCTGACCCGCGACCGCTTCGGCGAGAAGCCCCTGCATGTCGCGGTCTTCGACGGAGAAATCGCCTTCGCCTCGGAAATCAAGGCGTTGAAGCGGCATCCGCGCTGGCAGGGCCGCATCGACCGGCAGGCCATCGCCCAATGCCTGCGCCACGGCTACATTTCCGCCCCCCTCACCGCCTTCGAGAATGTGGTGAAGATCGAACCGGGCGCCTGCGTCGAGATCGACGCGGCGGCGATAGCGCCGGAGCAGTGGCGCAAGACGCTCTTCTGGGATGCGCTCGCCGAGGCACGCGACGCCCGCGCCAACCGCTTCTCCGGCTCGCCCGAGGCCGCGGTCACCCGGCTCGACTCGCTGCTGCGCGAATCCGTCGCCCGCCAGATGATCTCCGACGTGCCGCTTGGCGCTTTCCTCTCCGGCGGCATCGACAGCTCCACCGTCGCCGCCATGATGCAGTCGCTGAGCAGCGTGCCGGTCGAGACCTTCTCGCTCGGCTTCGACGACAAGGCGACCAACGAGGCGGAGTTCGCCCGCGCCGTCGCCGCCCATCTCGGCACCAGCCACAACGAGATCTACCTGTCCGGCGAAGAGGCGCGCGACCTGGTGGCGAAGATGCCGGAGGTCTACGACGAGCCCTTCACCGACCAGTCACAGCTGCCGACCTATCTGGTCGCCCGTTTCGCCCGGTCCAAGGTGACGGTGAGCCTGTCGGGCGACGCCGCCGACGAGCTTTTCGCCGGCTACGGCCGCTACCATTCCATCGCCCGGCAATGGTCGGGTTCGCCCTTTTCAGCGCTCGCCCGCGGCGCCCAGCGCGCCTGGATCCGGGCGCAGCTCGCGCTTCTCGTCGCCCCGGCGGAAAAGCGCGGAAGCACCCGCGTGGCCGGCGGCCGTTCGCCGGCAAGCCTGCGGCTGCGGCTGGAGGAAAAGCTCGCCCGTTTCGACACCCCATCGGCCACCGCCGCCTATGAGCGCAAGTTCACCCTGCTCGACGGCGCCGACCGGCTGGTGCCGGGAACCCGGCGCCTCACCCACCCGCTGCTGGAAAC
This sequence comes from Stappia sp., assembly GCF_048268045.1. Taxonomy (GTDB): domain Bacteria; phylum Pseudomonadota; class Alphaproteobacteria; order Rhizobiales; family Stappiaceae; genus Stappia. Next base: position 485,407 of record NZ_JBLWWG010000002.1, on the reverse strand, counting down.
GGTAGCCTCCGAGACGGACTGGACACCGCTCGAGCAGGCCAGCTTCCTCGACCTCACCCACTACCTGCCGGACGACATCCTGGTGAAGGTCGACCGCGCCGCCATGGCCCATAGCCTGGAAACGCGCGTTCCCTTCCTCGATCCGGACGTCGTCCGCTTCGCTCTGTCCCTGCCCGACGACATCCGGCTGATGGACGGCCAGCGCAAGGGCGTGGTCAAGGCGGTGCTCGACCGCTATGTGCCGGCCGCGCTCTGGGACCGGCCCAAGCGCGGCTTCGGCATTCCCTCCGCAAGCTGGCTGAAGGGCCCCCTCAGGCCGCTGGCCGAGGACATGTTCGCGCCCGACACGCTGGCGCGCACCGACGTCCTCGACCCCACGCTGGTGCGGCTGTTCTGGGAGGATTTCCTGGCCGGCGACAAGCGCCGCGCCAACATCGTGTGGGCGATGTTCGTCGTCCAGCTCTTCCTGGAACGCGAAACCCGCGGCTGAAGCGAGCGCGGACCCGCCCCGCCTCAACAGCGGCCTCGGTGCCGGCCCCGCCTCAGTCCAGCGTGCCGAAGAGCCTCAGCCGGCTGACGCCGCCATCGGGGAAGATGTTGAGCCGGACGTGGGTGAGCGGACCGATGTCCTGGACCTGCGCGGCGGGGATATCGTGGATCGCATCGGCGGTGAGCGGCGTGCGCGCGATCAGCTCCGGCCAGAACATCGACGAGGTGACCACGGCCCGCTCCAGATCGCCGGCGAGATCGCCCAGATCCGCTGCCTGAATCGAGAAGCTCTCCGGGAAATTGCCCTTGTAGAAAGCGGTGTCGAGCGCGGCGCGGGCGATGCGGCCACGCGCCCCGAGCTCGACGATGATCCAGTCGTTGCCCGGTTCGCGCCGCCGCCGGGTTTCCCAGCCGTCGCCCATGTTGAGGCCGCGTCCCGGTGCAAGCAGCCGGTGATAGGCGCCGTAATGGGCGTCGGAGAAGGCAACGATGCGCGCGCCGTTGAGCGCCGAGGCAAGGTCGAGCTCGCCGCCGCCGGCCGCCTTCGGATCCAGCGCCGGCCGGCCGTAGACACGAAAGCGCGCCACGCCGCCATCGGGATGGATATGCAGCCGCACATGGGTGAATGCCGTGCCGGCGGCGCAGGCGAAAAAGTGATGCGCGCTCGCCCCCAGCGGCGACATCGGCACCAGCTCCACCCAGTCGCTCGACCCGTCCGGGTCGCCCTGCGAGACGCAGGCCTCGATGCGGCAGGCGGGGGGATAGTTTCCGGTGAAATGGGATGTGTCGACGTCAAACCCGGTGATGCGCCCGCGCGCCGCGAGCCGCACCACGGCGCTGTCGTGGCCCGGCCCCCGGCGGCGGCGCGATTCCCAGCCGTCCATCCACTTTCCGTGGTCGTCATAGCGGTCGGGATAGAACACCGCCTCGCTGTCGTCGAGCATGCGCGCGACCGGAGCGAAGAAGTCGTCGGTCGCCGAAAGCGCCGCCGCGCCGAGGCCGGCTGAGGCAAGATTGATGTCGCGCAGCGCGAAAGCCGGGCGGTCGGAAGCGGGAACGGTCGTCATGGCGAAGGTCCTTCGGGAACAGCGGCTGGAAAGAAAGAAAGCCGGCTTCATATTTGTCTGAAAGTCAGTCGGGGAGCAGGTCGGCAAGGCGAAGGCCGGCGATCCGTTCGACCTGGGCACAGGCCGTCTCGAACTCGCTCTCCCGGTCGCTGGCGACCCGCGCCTCGAAATTCTCGAGAATCTCCGCCTTGGTCCGCCCCTTCACCGCGAGAATGAAGGGAAAGCCGTAGCGGGCCTTGTAGGCCTCGTTGAGTTCGCTGAAGCGCGCCCGCTCCGCGTCGGTAAGCGCGTCGAGCCCGGCCGACGCCTGCTCGGCGGACGAGGAGGCGGTGAGCCGCTTCGCCGCCGCCAGCTTGCCGGCAAGATCCGGGTGGGCGAGGAGCACGCCGAGACGCTCGTCGGCGCTGCCCGCGCGAAACGCGGCGCAAAGAGCACCATGCAGCCCGCCGGCACGGTCGGCCGCCTCCGGCAGGCCGGCATCGAAAGCGCGTCCGGCGACCCAGGGCGAATGTTCGAAGACACCGCCGAAACGGTCGACGAAGGCGTCGCGGGTCATCGTGCTCGGTCGCTGGTGTCGATCGTCGCTCATGATCTCGCTCTACGCTCCACTGCCGTCTCCGCAGCACGGGCGGAGCACATTTGATCTATTGATAATCCAGAATAATAGCCCTGATTATCAAAATTCCATTGAAAGACATTTCGTCTGCCGCCGCCTGTCCCCGCTTCCAGGTGCCCGCGGCGTCGGGCTCAATCCCCGCCTGCACACCGGTCACTGGCGTGTCGCGGCCCTGCACGCCAGCGGGCCGGCGACGCACAAAATGACGTCATTCAGGCCTTCGATTTGCACGAATTGCAGCAATCGAAGCAGATTTGTCAGGCAGCCGGCAAGGTCCCGAGCCGCGCCGACACCTCCGCCCGGCAGCGCTCGACGACGAAATCGAGAAAAAGCCGGATCTTCGGATCCTGGTAGCGCTTGTGCGGATAGAGCGCGGCAAGCCGCACCGGCGGCGGCGGCGTCTCGGCGCAAACGACCTCCAGACGCCCAGCGGCCAGATGGTCGGCGACCTCGATCAGCGGCTTGTTGACGATCCCGGCCCCGGCAAGCGCCCAGTCGGTCAGAACATCGCCGTCGTCGGACTCGAAGGGCCCGAAGACCTCGTGGCGCTGCGGCCCGTCGGGCCCGACCAGGGTCCAGTGAAATTCGCTGGAACCGGGAAAGCGCAGCAGCAGGCAGTCGTGCCGGTCGCGCACCAGCGCCGCGCCGCTTTCCGGCCGGCCGCGCCGGTTGAGATAGGACGGGGCCGCGCAGAGCACCCGAGGGCAGTCGAAGACGGGGCGCATCCTGAGCTCCGAGTCTGCCGGCGTGCCGAGGACAAAGGCGATGTCGAGCCCCTCGCCCAGTACGTCGAGCCTGCGGTCGGAGAGCCGCAGCCGTACGTCGATCTCCGCAAATGCCTGTTTGAACCGGGGAACCAGCGGCGCGATCAGCCGCCGCCCGATGCCGAGCGGTGCGGCGACGAAAATCGAGCCCCGGGGATTGCGCGACACGGCGGCGACCGCGGCTTCCGCCTCCTCGATCGCCTCCAGGATCTTCAGCGCCCCCTTGTGAAAGAGCGTCCCGTGCTCGGTCGGCGCCAGCTTGCGGGTCGTGCGGTTGAAAAGGCGCACGCCCAGATGCTTCTCAAGTTCCGCGATCCGGCTGGAGACCACCGCCGGCGACACCCGTTGATCGCGCGCGGCCGCCGACATCGAGCCGAGATCGACCACCCGCACGAACACCCGCAACATGTTCACATAGGACATAGACCCCGCCCAACCTCCTGGCGTCGAAGGGCATTTGCCGCACGCCGGGCCTCAGGCTGTGGCGCAGTACGGTAATTATCAAGTTGAATTTGAGAGTGCTGGAAAAATATGCGGCATTATTTGTAAATCGCCGGTCTGTCACTTTTGCGGCGAAGCCGGCTGGCGGGATCGCTCAGGCTCTGGCACGTTTCGTGCTCGCCACTTGGGCAGGCATCTCGCCGCCCGGCACATCCGGCGCGCGATAATCGAGGGAGAACGGGAATGGAACTGGCGATCATGTGGGACTGGCTCGCCTTCGCCGTGCGCTGGCTGCATGTGATCACGGCCATCGCCTGGATCGGATCATCCTTCTATTTCATCGCGCTGGACCTTGGCCTGCGCAAGGCGCCGGATCTGCCCGAGGGCGCACACGGCGAGGAATGGCAGGTCCACGGCGGGGGATTTTACCACATCCGCAAGTATCTGGTGGCCCCGGCGACGATGCCCGAGCACCTGACCTGGTTCAAATGGGAGAGCTACGCCACCTGGCTTTCCGGCTTCGCGCTCCTGTGCGTCGTCTACTACGCCAGCGCCGATCTCTATCTCATCGACCCGAACGTGCTCGAGATGTCACGCGCGACCGCGATCGCCGTCTCGATCGCCTCCATCGCGCTTGGCTGGATCATCTACGACCTGCTGTGCAAGTCGCCGCTCGGCAGAAGCACGACGGGTTTGATGCTGCTGCTTTATCTGGTTCTGGTCGCCATGGCCTGGGGCTACACCCAGGTCTTCACCGGCCGCGCCGCCTTCCTGCATCTGGGCGTCTTCACCGCGACGATCATGTCGGCAAATGTCTTCATGATCATCATCCCGAACCAGAAGAAGGTCGTCGCCGCGCTGCTGGCCGGAAAGACCCCTGACCCGGCTCTCGGAGCGCAGGCCAAGCAGCGGTCGCTTCACAACAACTATCTGACATTGCCTGTCATTTTCCTGATGCTGTCGAACCACTACCCGCTCGCCTTCGCCACTCCGTGGAACTGGGCGATCGCCTCGCTGGTGTTCCTGATGGGCGTCTCGATCCGTCATTTCTTCAACACGATGCACGCCGGCAAGGGCAAGCCCTGGTGGACGTGGCTGGTCACCGCGGCGCTGTTTGCAGCCATCGTCTGGCTCTCGATGCAGCCAGCCCCGGGCGCCGATCCGGCGGAGCTGGCCGAGGCCCGTCCCTCCCCGCGCCAGGCGCGCTTCATCGACGACCCGCATTTCGAGGCGGTGCGCGACACCGTGCTGTCGCGTTGCTCCATGTGCCACGCCCGCGAGCCACTGTGGGAGGGCATCGCCGCCGCGCCGAAGGGCGTGCTGCTGGAGACCGACACCGACATCGCCGCCCATGCGCGCGAGATCGCTCTGCAAGCGGGCTTCACCCACGCGATGCCACCGGCCAACATCACCTACGTCGAGCCCGAGGAGCGCGCCCGCCTCGTCGCCTGGTACGAGAGCGCCACCCGCTGAGGGCGGCATAGGTGCAAGGCTGCAACAATGGCACAAAATCGCATCAGCGTTAGGATTCGCGGGTCATTTTGCAGCTATAAGAAAGGCAATCGAGCCAACGACTTTTCCGGAGCGGTCGACCGACCATGCGCAAGACACTGAAGAACGTTCTCCTTCTCGCCGCTGCCAGCCTGCTCGCTGGCGCGACTGTCGCCAGTGCACAGGACAGCCTGACGCCGCCGGAGGACATGCCTGTGCCGTCGCGTCAGTACGTCGTCGATCTCGGCGTTGGTGCGCTCGTCCAGCCCAAGTACGAAGGGTCGGACAAGCTGATGATCACGCCGATGCCGATCATCAACTTCGCCCGCTTCTATTTTCCCGGCTACGGGCAGGTGACCGATGGCGAGATCAAGAAGCGCGGCTTCTTCTTCTATCCGTCCTTCAACTACGTTGGCGAGCGCAAGGCTTCCGACGCGGCCCATCTGACCGGCACCAACAAGGTCGACTGGGCGCTCGAGCTCGGCGCCGGCGCCGGCTTCCGCTATGACTGGTTCCAGGCCTTCGTCGAGGTTCGCCAGGGCATCAACGGGCACTCCGGTCAGGTCGGCCGCCTCGGTGCGGACGTGATCTTCAGCCCGATGGAGCGCCTGCAGCTGAGCCTCGGCCCGCGCGCCGACTTCGCCTCGGGCGACTACATGCGCACCTATTTCGGCGTCAGCGCCGCCGAGGCCGGCGCCGCCGGCAGCGTGCTGACCGCCTACCGTCCGAGCGGCGGCTTCAAGACCCTCGGCCTGCTCGGCCGCGCCAGCTACGCCATGAACGACACCACCTCGCTGCACCTTCAGGCCGGCTGGGACCGCTATGTCGGCGACGCCGCCAAGAGCCCGATCGTCAAGACCGGCGAGCGCGACCGCTTCACCATCGGCGCCGGCGTCACCTATCGCTTCGCCTTCGACCTCTTCGACTGAGGCCGGCTGACGGCCGCACGCAACGAAAAGGCCCGCCGCTTCCGATGAAGCGGCGGCCCTTTTTGCGTCGAGCCTGGCGTATCCGGGTCGCCTACTCGTCGTCCTCGGGCATCATGTCGTCGCAGGTCTTGAGCGAGATCCCGTAGGGAAGCTTCGTGCTCGCGTCCCCGCAGGCGCCGACCAGCCGGGCCTGCAGGAGCCCGCGCGCGCCGGAAAGGTCCGCGCCAACCAGCCGGGTACGCCGAAGCAGCGCACCTTCCAGCACCGCCCCGTTAAAGTTCGCACCGGAAAGGTCCGCGCTTGAAAAGCGTGCCCCCGAGAGATCCGTGTTGCTGAAGTTCGCTCCAACCGCCCTCACCCGATCGAAATCGGCGTTCGGCAGGCGCGCGCCGGAAAGATCCGCCCCCATCAGATCGGCGCGCTCCAGATTTGCGCCATCCATCTTCGCGCCCCGGAACGAGGCCTCGCCGGCGGCCATGCGGATCATCAGCGCGCCGCGCAGATCCGTCCCTGAAAGATCGGCTCCGGCAAGCGACGTCTCGATCAGATCCGAATCGCGCAGGTCCGAGCCGGAGAGATCGGCGCCATCGAGCATCGCCTTCTCCAGGTCGACGCCGCGCATGGAGGCGTTCGAGATGTTGGCGCCGGAAAGGTCAGCCCGCTCCAGTTCGGTGCGCCGCAAATCCGCTCCGGAAAGATCCGCGCCGCGAAGCTCGGCCTGCTTGAGGTCGGTCTCGCGCAGGTTCGCCCCCGCGAGCCTTGGAGCATCGAGCTTGAGGCCGCGCAATTCGGACAGGCGAAGATCGCATCCCTCGCAGGCACCCTCGCGCTTCAGCTGCTCCAGATCCCCGGAGGCGCGGGCGACGGGCGTCTGGCCGGTGGCCAGAAACGCCAGCGCGACGCCCAGCGCAGCGGCGGCGGGAACCATATGGCGGGCACGAACGTCAGTCATGGCAAGGATCTCTCGTATGGGATGGCGCATCGTGGTGGGAGCCCCTCCGGACGCGGCACACATCTTTCAACGCACCCCTTGATTTAAGGTTCCCGGCCCGACTTTGTAAGAGCGTTGACGCAATCGTCCGACACGCGGCCGCTGCCTCGGCCGCAATCGCGCCGAGACTCTTCCCCTGCGGCATGATAGAAATAGCAAGGTCTCATTAACGAATTCAGCGAGACCTTTGCATTTTGCGAAAGGGGGGCCTTTCAGCATGTCCTTGTGGAAGCGGTTTGCCGCTGTTGGCGTTCTGGCGCTGGCCCTTGGCGTCTTCTCCGGATTTTTCTCCAGCGCCGACGCTGCCAGCCTTGTCGCGCGCATCGACATTTCCCGCCAGCGCATGATCGTCTATGTCGACGGCCGACACGCCGCCTCCTGGCCGGTATCGACCGCCCGGCGCGGCTATCGCACGCCGACGGGAACCTTCCGCCCCGGACGCATGCACCGCCGCTACTTCTCGAAGAAGTACCACGGCTCGCCAATGCCCTATTCGGTGTTCTTCCTGGGGGGATACGCCATCCACGGCACCAACGCCGTGCGCGCGCTCGGGCGACCGGCCTCGCATGGCTGCGTGCGCCTGCACACCGAAAACGCCCGGCGGCTGTTTTCGCTGATCGAACGTTACGGCAAACGGAATGCGCGAATCGTCATTACCCGGTAACCTTGACCGGCGATCACGGCATTGCCCCCCTTTTCCAAAGGGGCCAGCTCGCCTAGATTGCATGAGAAGTCGCTAGGGTGCCTGGCGGGACGAAGGAAGACAGCGGGGTCGCATTTGCCGCCTTCCCTCGTCCGCCAATCGCTGACGACGCACTACCTGACTATCAGCGTGCCAATGATGACGGAAAACCGTTGCCAAATCGTTGGCACGCTGATGGCACAACATGATGTGTGCCCCGATGTCGACCTACGACATCTTGACGAAATTAACCTTCCCCTAACCCTTCCTGCGTCGCATTTCGCAAGCCGCAGGCCGCGCGCGCCCCGCACGGCAAGGTAACGCAAGAATGCGTTAACCATGTTTTCGATGTGGGTGGAATTTGGACGCGCCGCGCATGTGTGATTCGCAGTGAAGGCGGCAGGTGATTCGCACCCGCCGCCGCCACTGCGTTTCACATGAACTCGGCCTTCAGGTCGATGCTCGAGTGCTCTCCGACCAGGTGATAGTTCTCGTCCGCCCAGGCGGCAGCGGCCTCGCGGCCGATGTCGCGCAGATGCGTCAGGAACCGCCATTCGGCGTTCATCTTCGACGACGACTGCAACGGCTTGAGGTCGTCCGCCGCGATCCGGTGCAGATGCACCTTCTGGTAATGCGTCGCATCGAGCTTGCCCTGATGAATCAGCCGGGTGACGAACTCGATGGCGCGCATCTCGCGCAGGAGTGTCGAGTTGAAGGTGATCTCGTTGAGCCGGTTGAGGATCTCGCGCGCCGTCCGCGGCGTCTCGGCGCGTTCTATCGGGTTGATCTGAACGAGCACCGTGTCGGACGTGCCGGTGGTCCCAAACAGCGGGAACAGCGGCGGATTGCCCATGTAGCCGCCGTCCCAATACGGCTCACCGTCGATCTCCACCGCCTGAAAGACATGCGGCAGGCAGGCCGAGGCCATGACCGCATCAAGCGTGATCTCGTCACCCTCGAACACCTTGATCTTGCCCGATCGCACGTTGGTGGCGCAGACGAAGACCTTGAGATGATCGCAGGCGCGCACCGCGTCGAAGTCGACGGCCTTCTCCACCACTTCCCGCAAGGGATTGATGTTGAGGGGATTGAACTCATAGGGCGAGGCGAAATGGGTGGCCAGATCAAGGGCAATGAAGCTCGGCGAGAGATCGAGGCTCCACTGGCCGAGGATCATGTCCAGAGGCGAGCGGCGGATCGGGCTGAACCACGCCCCGTCGCTCACCGCCTTCCAGAAGTTGTGAAGCGACTCGCGCGCCCCATCCTCGCCACCGCGATGCAGCCCGTCCGCCAGCACCACCGCATTCATCGCACCGGCGGAGGTTCCGCTCAGCCCCTTGATGACGAAACGACCGCTTTCCAGCAGCCAGTCGAGCACGCCCCAGGTGTAGGCGCCATGGGCGCCTCCACCCTGAAGCGCCAGATTGATCGGCTTGGGAGCTTCGGTTTTTCCGCTCATCTCCGGCCGATGCTCCGCGGACCCGGATGCGCGCCCGTCACTGCGCCACCCAGCCGCCGTCCATCTGCATCATCGAACCGGTGATGCAGGAGGCCGCGTCGCTGGACAGATAGAGCGCCATCTCCGCGACCTGATCGACGGTGACGAACTTCTTGGTCGGCTGCGCCGCCAGCAGGACGTCGCGCTTGACCTCTTCCTCGGTCATATGGCGAGCCTTCATCGTGTCGGGGATCTGGCGCTCGACCAGCGGCGTCCAGACATAACCCGGGCAGATGGCGTTGGCGGTAATGCCAGCTTCGGCGACCTCGAGGGCCACCGTCTTGGTCAGCCCGGCGATGCCGTGCTTGGCCGCGACATAGGCGCTCTTGAAGGGCGAGGCGACGAGCGCATGAGCCGAGCCGGTGTTGATGATCCGGCCCCAGCCCTTCTTGCGCATGCCGGGAACCGCGGCATGGATGGTGTGGAAGGCGGAGGACAGGTTGATGGCGATGATCGCGTTCCACTTGTCGATCGGAAAGTCTTCGATCGGGGCAACGTGCTGGATGCCGGCGTTGTTGACGAGAATGTCGACCGCGCCGAACTCCTTGGCCGCATCGGCCATCATGTCGGCGATCTCGTCGCCCTTGGTCATGTCGGCACCGCTGTAGACGCATTTGACGCCGAATTCCGTCTCGATACCGGAACGTTCCTTCTCGATGGCATCGCCGTCGCCGAAGCCGTTGATGACGACATTGGCGCCGTTCCTGGCCATGATCCGGGCGATAGCGAGCCCGATGCCGGAGGTCGAACCGGTGACGAGAGCAGTCTTGTCCTTGAGCATGCGAATGTCTCCTGTCTTGCCGGCGGTTCGCGGCGTGCGTCCCGAGCCGTCAGCTCTTCTGAATTGAGCGCGCCCCATTCAACATAAGGCGGCGCTGCACTGCAACAAGGTCGCGCGACCGGACGTCGCATGCCCTAACGGCAACCTTGCGGCAGGCTTTCCGCTTCCTTGACGAGCAGCCCCAGGCGGGCAGGCCGAGCGGCGGCAACCTCCGGCGTGTTCAGACGTTCTGGCGCTTTCGAAAAGTCTGGCGCTCACGGAAAATATAATAGCCGCCGGTGATCAGCGCGCCGTTGAGAAAGACGCTTCCCGCGTGCCAGACGGGCGGCAGGAGATAGGGGGCCAAGGTGGAGAGTCCGTCCCGGTCCGATAGGATGGCAACAACCAGCAGCGCCAGAAACATCGCACAGCCAAGAACGAGCGCGAAACAGAGCCAGACCAGCGTCATGGGCAGGCCGAGCCCGGAGCCTGCGACAAACGCCTCGCCGGGCGCGAGCGTCTCATCGAGGGCGGCGGCCGGCAGGATCAGCAACACCCGGTTCAACGCCGGCAGGATCAGGAAAATCGTCAATACGGCGAAAACGCCCAGTCCGCCGGCCCGGGTCGCGACAAAGCGGTTGCTCACGTAGACAGCGGTGAAAAGCGCTATGACCGTCGCGACGGCGATCAGAACGTAACGCAACCCGTAGCGCAGATGCCGCCGCTCGAACGGCGGCCGAAAAGGCGGAACGCCCTCACGCAGGAGCAGATGCCGGTGCCAGGGAACCGCGACCGCCATGCCGACAAGCGCCGCCATGGCGAGATGGACCAGATTGCGCGGGCCGGCGCCCGGCACGGGGCTGATCGCCAGCAGCACCAGACCCCAGATCGCGTACCAGCGCCAGGCGATGCGCACGAAGACGCCCCGATCCGCGCTCAAGGCCGAAAGCGTACCGAACAACAGGCGGCGAAGATAATCGAGAAACATCGACCCGACCTCCCGGCCCCTCCGCCGGGCGTCAGCTCCGCCTGGTATCCGGCCCCGGCGCATACCGCTCGCAAAAGATGTAATAGCCACCCGTGAGCACACCGATCTGCAGCGCCGTGGTGGCGATCTGAAGGGCGATGGAGAGGATGAAGACGGCAATCGTCCCGATGATCGATCCGCCGCCCAGAAGGCCGGCGAGAAGCGAAAGAGCATAGTCGAACACGCCAACGACGAGCGCCAGGCCGATGCCGGCCAGCGCCATCGGCAGGCCGAGCCCCTGGCTGTTGCCGAAGGCTTCGCGGAAGCCGAGGGGCTCATCGAGCGCGGTTGCCGGCAGGACAAGCGACAGCCGCATGAGAAGCGGGATCAGCAGGAGCAAAACCACCGCCACAACGACGATGATGAACACGGTGGCGCCGGCGCCTTCCGGCGAGCCCAGGAGGCTGGCCGCGAACACCCCCGCCACAGCGCCAACCAGGGCTGCCGGGATAACCAGCATCAACGCCACAAGGAACATTTTCAGGACATAGCGGAGCTCGCGGCCGCCGAAACGCAGGTTCATGGCGGCCGGGCTTTCCCGCAACAGAAGATTGCGGTGCCAGGCAACCGCGATCGAGCCACTCGCGCACAGCCAGATCAGAACGATCGGCAGGGCGATCAGCTTGCTGTCGCCGAAGAGCAGCGTTCCGGCAACGGAAAGAACGGCAATCAGCGCATACCATGCCCAGCAGATCCGGAGGAAGACGTCGAAATCAGCGAAGAGCGCCTTGAACGAACCGGTAAAGAGCCGGACGGTGGTGTTGACGAACATTGTGCCCCCTTGACGATCAAACCCGCGATGCTGCAGCCATTCTGACCTAACCGCAGAGGCCCGGGATTGCAATCAGCAGATGCGTGGCCGTCCCGGCCCACCGGCCCGCTCAGCCGTTGCCCCCGCGCCGACGTCCGCGTGACAGATCGCGCACCGAGGAGACGGCGGCCGCGGCCCGCTGCTTGTGCGCCCGTGCCCGCACCGCTTCCGCCCGCTCCCGTTCGGCAAGTTCAAGGCCGACCTTCTCGGCGAAGCGTTCGCGTGCCAGCGCGTAGGAGGTCGCCAGCAGCGAGCTGTAGAGCCAGGTGACGATGACCATCGCCCCCATGGGAAACAGCGCCGAATGCAGCACTGCCAGCGTCTGCGTGTCGGGCGCGACAAGCCCCAGAACGCCCAGCAGGAAATACCAGGTGAAGCCAAGGACCGCGGCAAGCAGCCAGATCGCGATGGCCGCGACCATCAGCGCCAGCCCGAAGCCCTGGCTGAGCCGCCAGGCATCGCCAAGGCTCAGGTCGTCGTCGAGCGCGATCGCCGGCAGCACCAGCGACAGGCGCTGCACCACGAGGATGACCAGGAAGGGGCTCGCCAGCACCAGGATCGCGGCAAGAGGCCCGACGAGTGGCGTCAGCAACAGAGCGGCGAACAGGATCGGCAGGAACAGCAACGCCCCGATCAGCCCGAGCACCACGAGCTTCCAGGCGACCCAGACATTGCGCGCGCCGAACGCGAGAAAGAACTCCCGCCGCCCGAGCAGGATCCGGCGCAGGTAGGCAACGCCGATGGAAAAACCAGCCAGCACGTTTGCAACGATGGCGAGCCCGCGCCAGGCCACTGTCCGCACCTCGTCGCCGGCGGCGATGGGCTCGACCATGTAGGAGCCGGTGGCAAAGCCCGCTTCGGGCATCAGCGGCAGGGAGATCGCCGCGTTGAGCGCAACCAGCAACAGCATGTAGCCCCAGCCAGCCGCGAACAGCGTCGCCAGTTCCTTGCGCGCCAGGGCCAGCGTTCTGCTCAGGACGATCAGGAACATGGGCTCATCCGTGCATCTCGCTGTCGTGGATCGCGGGCGGACACGCGCCCCGTCCCCGGAAATGAGGTCGGGCCGCCCCCCGGTCAAGGGCGCGATCCGCCGGATTGGAGCGCGAATGCGCCGATGCCGCAAGGGCCGGCCTTGCGAAAGAAGCCGGCGCGCCCTATTCAATCGACGGGAAGGCGACGCCCGGGGAGCGGTCGCGCAGACGCGCGCCGCGGAACGGAAATCGCCTCGCAGGGGGCCCGCCCTTTGAGGCGCGCGCCCCATCGCAGGCACGAGACGAACGGATCGGCGGCATGGATTTCACCGGCATGGACAGCGTGAGCGACGACGGCTTCGGCCCGGCACGACGGCGAACCTCGGTACCGGTCGCGGTCGGTTCCGTCACGGTCGGCGGCGGGGCGCCGGTCGTCGTGCAATCGATGACCAACACCGACACGGCCGACATCGACGGCACGGTGGCCCAGGTCTCGGCGCTGGCAAGCGCCGGCTCCGAGCTCGTGCGCATCACCGTCGACCGCGAGGAGGCCGCCGCGGCCGTGCCGCGCATCCGCGACCGGCTGGCACGCATCGGCGTCAACGTCCCGCTTGTCGGCGACTTCCACTATATCGGCCACAAGCTGCTCGCCGATCACCCCGACTGCGCCGAGGCGCTGGCCAAATACCGCATCAATCCGGGAAACGTCGGCTTCAAGGACAAGCGCGACCGCCAGTTCGGCGAGATCATCGATATCGCGCTGAAGCACGACAAGCCGGTGCGCATCGGCGTCAACTGGGGCTCGCTCGACCAGGATCTGCTGACCCACCTGATGGACGAGAACGCCGCCAGCGAACGCCCGGTCTCCGCCGCCGCCGTCATGCGCGAGGCGATCATCCGCTCAGGATTGCTGTCGGCCGAACGCGCCGAGGAACTCGGCATGGGCCGCGACAAGATCATCCTGTCGGCCAAGGTCAGTCAGGTGCAGGACCTGATCGGCGTCTACGCCGACCTGGCGCGGCGGTGCGACTACGCGCTGCATCTCGGCCTCACGGAGGCGGGCATGGGCACCAAGGGTATCGTCGCCTCAGCCGCCTCGATGGGCATCCTGCTGCAGCAGGGTATCGGCGACACGATCCGCGTCTCCCTGACACCCGAGCCCGGCGGCGACCGCACCCGCGAGGTGCAGGTCGCCCAGGAACTGCTGCAGGTGATGGGTTTCCGCGCCTTCGTGCCGGTGGTCGCCGCCTGCCCGGGATGCGGGCGCACGACCTCCACCGTGTTCCAGGAGCTGGCCCGCGACATCCAGGACAACATCCGCGAGCAGATGCCGGTGTGGCGCGAGAAGTACCCCGGCGTCGAATCGCTGAACGTCGCCGTCATGGGCTGCATCGTCAACGGCCCTGGCGAGAGCAAGTTCGCCGACATCGGCATCTCCCTGCCCGGCACCGGCGAGACGCCGTCGGCCCCGGTGTTCGTGGACGGCAAGAAGGTGACAACCCTGCGGGGGCCCTCCATCGCCGATGACTTCAAGGTGATGGTCGACGACTACATCCGCACCCGCTTCGGCGGCCAGAGCGGGACGGCAGGCCAATGATGCCCGGCGCGATGCCGCCGGCGGCCAGACCGGACGTTCTCGTCATCAACTCGCAGGTCGTGCGCGGCACGGTCGGCAGCCGCGTCTCGGTCTTTGCGCTGGAGCGCATGGGCCACGCCGTCTGGCTGCTGCCGACGATCCTGCTGCCCTGGAACCCGAGCCAGGGGCGCGGCGAGCGCATCGTCGCCCCGGACGCCAGCTTCGACGCCCTCGCCAACGACGTCGCCCATGCCGACAATCTGGCGAATGTCGGGGCCGTGATTTCCGGCTACCTGGGCAGCGCCGCCCAGGCCGAGGCCATCGCCCGGCTGGTGGCGGCGGTGCGAAAGGCCAACCCGGACGCGCTCTATCTCTGCGACCCGGTCGTCGGCGACGAGGGCGGGCTCTATGTGGCGGCCGAAACCGCCGCCGCCGTCCGCGACCTGTTGCTGCCGCTGGCCGATATCGCCACGCCCAACCTGTTCGAACTTCGCTGGATGACCGGCCAGACCATCGAGACAGAAATGCAGGCAATCGCGGCCGCTCGCGGCCTCGGCCTGCCGAGGGTGCTCGTCACCTCCGCGCCGGCGCTTCGCCGCAACTCGGTCTCCAACCTGCTGGTCACCATGCGCGGCGCGCTGGCGGCCGAGCACGGGCTGGTGCCGAATGCCCCCAATGGCACGGGCGACCTGATGTCATCCCTGCTCACCACCAATCTGCTTGCCGGATACGACGACGAGACGGCGCTAAAACGGGCCGCCGCCGGCGTCTTCGAAATGGTCGCGCGCTCGGTCAAGCAGGGCGCCCGCGACCTGCTCATTTCGAGCGAGCAGGCCTCGCTGGTGCAGCCGATGGCTCTCGTATCCTGCCGGCGTGTGCTCGACGCGCCGATGCGCGCCTGAAGGCGGTCGCGACGATGCGGGTCGCCGGCATCGACGGCTGCCGCGCCGGCTGGGCGGTGACCATCCGCGAACGCACCACCGACGGCCTGCTTCGCCACGACTTCCGCCTGTTTGCCGATTTTTCGGAACTCCTCGCCGACGAGAGCCTGTCCGTCCTCGCCGTCGACATGCCCATCGGCCTGCCGGATCGCGCCGGGCGCGGCGGCCGTGGTCCGGAAACGGCGGTGCGCCCCCTCCTTGGCGCGCGCCAGTCCTCCGTCTTCTCCGTGCCCTCTCGCGCCGCCGTCGCCTGCACCGATTACCGCGAGGCCTGCCGGGTCGCACTGGAAAGCTCGGATCCGCCGCGCAAGGTCTCGAAACAGGCATTCAACCTCTTCACGCGCATCCGCGAGATCGACGCGCTGATGGCTCCGAGCCTGGAAGACCGCGTCTTCGAGGTGCACCCCGAGCTTGCCTTCTGGCGGTTGAACGGCGAACGCCCGATGTCCCTGCCCAAGAAGCAGAAATCGGCAGGCCACGCGCCCGGCATCGCCGAACGCGCCGAACTGCTTGTGCGCCATGGCTACGAGAGGGATTGGTTCGAGCAGGCACGCCCCTCCGGGGTCGGGCGCGACGACCTGCTCGATTGCGCCGTCAACGCGGTGATCGCCGAGCGCATCGCTGGCGCGCGGGCGCAGCCCTTCCCCTCCCCGTTCGCACGCGACGGCAAGGGCCTGCGCATGGCGATCTGGGCCTGAGACGCGGGCCGGCCTAAGGCTTGGCGGGAGGGATCGGCGCCGCCGGATCGGCGATGCCGGCCGGCTGTTCGGTCTTGGAGCCGCCGGAGAAGAGACGACCGAAGAAACCGCCGGATTCCTTTTCCTTCGGAGCCGCGAAGGCCTGCTCGTTCGCGGGCGAGTTCGACGGGATCGGCGTCATCGGCGCGGTTGCCGTCTGCGCGGGAGCTGCCGGCGCGGGAGCTGCCGGCGCGACCGCTCCGGCCGGAACGCTGCCCGTCGGGGCCTCGTCCGCAGCCGCATTCTTCGTCTCGTCGTCATTGCCGAAGAAGGCGGCGATCTGTGCCTTGCGCTCCTCGGAGCGCTTCTCCGCCTCGACCAGACGGGCAATTTCCGCGTCATCCTTGCGCTCCTTGGCAAGCACCGCCGTCTCGATGCTCGTGGGCACCTGGAAGGCCGGGCACTGCGCGGTCGCGCGGAAGGGTGTTCCCTCCACCAGCGGAACGGCGTCGAACACGTAGCGCTTCTCGCAGACCTCGATCTTCGGCGGTGTCTTCGTCACCTCGAAGTGATCGTAGCCACGCTTCATCATCTTCCAGAAGTCGTAGTGCTCGCTGTCGCGATGCTTGGCCATGTTCTCGGCCGTCATGTGGAACGGGAAGGCCTGGACCTGGAAGGTGCGCTGGCCACCCTTGAAGCTCTCGCGCGCCAGCGCGTAGATGTCCTGCACCTGCGCGTCGGTCATCGCGTAGCAGCCGCGCGACGAACACGCGCCATGCACCATCAGGTTCGATCCCGTGCGCCCGTAGGCCCGGTCGAACTTGTTCGGATAGCCCATGTTGAAGGACAGGTGATAGCTGGAATTGGGGTTCATCAGGCCGGGCGTGATCTCGTAGAAGCCTTCCGGCGCCTGACGGTCGCCTTCCTTCTTCTTCGGCCCGAGGTCGCCGGACCATTTGCAGATCTCGAAGGTGTCGAGCAGCGCATAGCGGCCTGACTTGGTCTGCTTCCAGACCTCCAGCTCCGATTCCTGCTTGAAGATGCGCAGCATGATCGGGCTGGACATGTTCATGCTCAGCCGGGTCATCTTCGCCTTGATCTCACTGCTGACGGGGCGCATGTGCTTGGGGCCGTAGCCCAGCTCGTCCGCCTGGCATCCAGCCAGCACGGCCGCAAGCGCCAGCGCGGCAAGCGCCTTGCGCGGACCGCGGGCCATCCGCCCGAGGTCAAAGCCCGCGAAACTCCGCGCCATGCCGCTCGTCATGCTCATGTCGTTCCTTGCGCCTCTCGCGCCGATCAGCTCGCCTGCCCTGCCACGCCACGCACTGCAGACCAAGGGTCCGGGAGTTTGGTTGACGCAAGGTTACCAAGCCGCAATCATCTGGAGGCCGACGCACTGACGGGCAGGCGTCGCCGACTACCTGCTGCCTGATGATTCTGGCGTTTTGGCGGCAAGGCGCAACCGAAGCCTCACAGGCTCCGGCCGATCTCCAGAAACTTCTTGCGCCGATGCGCCCGGATCGCCGCCGCGTCCATGCCGTCGAAGCCCGCCAGCGCCGCCTCGATGGCCGCTCCGGCCCGGTCGACGACAATCTCCTTGGCGCGATGCGCGCCGCCGAGCGGCTCCTCGATGATCTCGTCGATGACCTTGAACTGCAGCAGGTCCTGGGCCGTGATCTTCATGTTGGTGGCGGCATCCTGCGCCCGCGCGCCGTCGCGCCACAGGATCGTCGCCGCCGCTTCCGGCGAGGCGACGCTGTAGATCGCATGCTCGAGCATGGCCACATGGTTCGCGGAGGCAATGGCGATGGCGCCGCCCGATCCGCCCTCACCGATGATCATGGCGACATTCGGCGTTCCCAGCGCCAGGCAGGCGTCGGTCGAACGTGCGATCGCCTCAGCCTGACCGCGCTCCTCGGCGCCGATACCCGGATAGGCGCCGGCGGTGTCGACGAAGGAGAGCACCGGCAGGCCAAAGCGCTCGGCCATCGCCATGATGCGCACGGCCTTGCGATAGCCTTCCGGCCGGGCCATGCCGAAATTGTGCTTGAGCCGCGACTGGGTGTCGGAGCCCTTCTCCTGGCCGAGGATCGCCACCGAGCGGCCGCGGAACCGGCCGATGCCGGCGATCACCGCCGCATCCTCAGCATAGTTGCGGTCGCCGGCCAGCGGCGTGAAGTCCTCGATCAGGCCGGTGACATAATCGAGCGCGTGCGGCCGGTCCGGATGGCGCGCCACCAGCGTCTTCTGCCAGGGCGTCAGCCGGGAATAGATGTCCTTGAGAGCCTGATCGGCCTTCTCTTCCAGCCGCTCGATCTCTCCCGCGATCTGGACTTCCTCGCCCGAAGCGGCGACGGAGCGCAATTCGTGGACCTTGCCCTGAAGATCGGCGACGGGCTTTTCAAACTCAAGGAAACTGTGCATCTGGGGTCGGGTCCGGGCGCTGCTTCTGCGGTATCTGGCGGTCGACAGGCCCAGGAAGGCCCGCCCGCCGATTGCGGCGCGACACTGGCGAGACCGGCCGGCCGTGTCAAGCCATCCGCGCAAGCATCCGCGCGCGAGGGTGCCGGAAAGGCCGCCTCCTCAGCGCGTCGCCTGGTCGCGCGCACCGCTGAGATCGAGCTTGCGCGGCTCGACGACGAGCGTGCCGCTCTTGGTGCCCATCTCGATGCGATAGGGGACATAAACATTGCCCGCGCCGAGCGGGGCAAGCCACGCCTCCATCTTCCGGTTCTCGGCCATATACTTGACAGACGCCACCGACGGGCGGTGGCCGGCAACCGGAATCCAGCGCGCCGAGCAGACGATCACCTGCCCGTCATAACCCTTTCCGGAGACCTCTCGCGTCTCCTTGTAGGAAAGCTGGATATCGAAACGGGTCCAGCCGTCGAAAACCGGGATCTTGCGCGCGCACACGCTCTTCTCGTCGCCGCGCCTGGCGCTGATCGGCATCAGAATGGCGCTCAGCGGATCGACCACGCCGCGCGTGTGCTTCTTGGTGACCTTGATGCGCTCCGCGTTGGGCTTGAACTTCGGCGTGACGCGCATGGAGCGCACCTTGCCGGAGCCCTGCTCCAGATCGACGAAGAAATCGCGGTCGGCGGCGCGCGACGCCATCTTGTAGCGCGCCGGACGTACCGACTTGCCGGAGAGCCAGCCAGAGGCTTCCGCCCCGCCCTTTCCGGAGGAAAACAGCGTACCAATGCCCGCCGGCTCCATGCCGGCCTTGGCCGAATAGGCATTGCCCTGAACGACCAGCGACAGCGACCCGCGCGCGATCGTCAGCCCGGAAACGGAAATGTCGTAGACACCTCCGAGCCGCGTGGTCTCCGCCGCCGCCGGTCCGGCCGGCAGGGAACACAGCAGGAGGCCTGCGGCAACAGCGGCCGTCGCCCGCCCGGCGCGGCGCCCCTTCGCGAAGACATCTTTGAACATCGGACCCTCATCCGGGCCGCGCCCCGGTGGGGCCGACCGCTTGAAACGCGATGAAACTCGAGACTCCCCGCCGCGACGGACAGCCGTGACACCGGGGAACATTTCACGGCCATTGTCCCGTGGCACGGTAACCGCATGGTTAATGGACTGCAAATGATTGCCGCCAAATGCGGGCCACCCGGCACAGAAAGGCCGGCGACGCGGAGCCGGGACGGGAGGATCCCTTGCCATGCCGGCGCGTATCGCTCTTGACGGCGCGGTGGAGGTTCCTTATAGCAGGCCGACTTTTCATCCATTGCCGCGAGCCTTTCGCCGGACCGGATCGGGTTCGCGAGGGAAGCGGTAGTTGTGTATGGCGGGATCTCCCGCAATCGAACCGCCCGCAGCAAGCCTTGCAAGCTGCGAACAGACGACCAACGATCGGCAACGATCAGACGAAAACAAGAAGGTGTCCCATGGCCCGCCGTTGCGAACTGACCGGCAAGGACGTGATGACCGGTAACAACGTCAGCCACGCCAACAACAAGTCCCGTCGCCGGTTCCTGCCGAACCTGTGCAACGTGTCGCTCATCTCCGACGCTCTCGGCGCGACCTACAAGCTGCGCATTTCCGCGCATGCCCTGCGGTCCGTCGAGCATCGCGGCGGCCTCGACGCCTTCCTTCTGAAGGCTGCCGAGAGCGAGCTGTCGCCGAAGGCACGCATCCTGCGCACCGAGATCCGCCGCCGTCTGGCCGAGACCTCGGCAGCAGCAGCGGCCTGATTGCGCTTCTCCGCGCCCGACGACGGCGCGGAGGCGACAGGACACACGAACAGCCGTGATCGCGTGATCGCGGCGACTGCCGGAGGCGCCATGGCGCCTCCTTTTGGCGTTTGCGGTGCGCCTCGCGCCGGCGGATTGCCGGCCTTTCGCGCCCCCCTGCCGGAGACAGACCCCGCATGCCCCTGGACCAGCCCATTTCCCGCTTCACCGCACCCCGCGCGCTGGTGGCCGTGGCCGCCATGGCCGTCGTCGTCGTCGCCTCGAATATCCTGGTCCAGTATCCGGTCATCGCCACATTTGGCGGCCTAGAGCTTGCCGACCTGCTGACCTGGGGCGCCTTCACCTATCCGGCCGCCTTCCTGGTCACCGACCTGACCAACCGCCGTTTCGGCCCCCAGGCGGCGCGCAAGGTGGTGCTGGTCGGCTTCGCCCTCGCCGTCGTCCTGTCGGTCTGGCTCGCCACGCCGCGCATCGCCATCGCCTCGGGCTCGGCCTTCCTCTGCGCCCAGATGCTGGACATCGCCATTTTCAACCGCATGCGCCGGCAGGCCTGGTGGAAGGCGCCGGTCGCCTCCTCGCTGATCGCCTCCGTGCTCGACACGGCTCTCTTCTTCGGCATCGCCTTCGCCGCCGCCGCGACCCCGCTGCTGGGCTTCGGCGACGCGTTCGCCACCGGCACGGCCCCCTTCCTCGGCGTGTTCGCCCTCGAGGTGCCGCGCTGGCTGTCCTGGGCAGCCGGCGACCTCTCGGTCAAGCTGCTGGTCGCCACGCTGCTGCTCCTGCCCTACCGGCTCCTGCTGGCCTGGCTTTCGGTCACGCCCGCCCCCAGCAACGCCTGAGGCGACACCGCGCGTGCGCACGAAAAAGGCCGGCCCGCAAGGGACCGGCCTTTTCTCTTTCCGCGCGCCGCACGGGCTCACTCACATTTGCGGAACCGGCAGCTTGCGCCGGCGGCAGGCGGCGACCACCGTGTTGGCGAGCAGGCAGGCAATCGTCATCGGCCCGACACCTCCGGGCACCGGCGTGATCGCACCCGCAATCTCGCGCGCCTCGGCGAAGGCGACATCGCCGACCAGCCGGGTCTTGCCCTCGCCACGCTCGGGCGCCGGAATGCGGTTGATGCCGACGTCGATGACGGTCGCGCCCGGCTTGATCCAGCTCCCGCGCACCATCTCCGGCCGGCCGACCGCGGCGACCAGCAAATCTGCACGGCGGCACAGCGCCTCGACATCGCGGCTGCGCGAATGGGCCATGGTCACCGTGCAGTTCTCGTTCTGAAGCAGCAGCGCCACCGGCTTGCCGACGAGAATGGAGCGACCGAGCACCACCGCATCGAGACCGGTAAGATCGCCGCCGAGCGCTTCCTTGGCGAGGATGACGCAGCCCTGCGGCGTGCAGGGCACGAGCCCCGAGCGGCCGAGCACAATGCGCCCTGCATTCTGCGGATGGAGGCCGTCGACATCCTTCGCCGGATCGATGGCCAGCACCACCTCGTCGGTGTCGATCTGGGCGGGCAGCGGCATCTGCACGAGAATGCCATCGACACCCTGATCGGCGTTGAGCTTGTGCACGAGCGCCAGAAGATCGGCCTGGCGGGTGTCCGCTGGCAGCCGGTGCTCGATGGAGCGCATGCCGCACTCTTCGGTCTGGCGCACCTTGTTGGTCACATAGACCTGGCTTGCCGGATCCTCGCCGACCAGCACGACGGCAAGACCGGGGCGCAGCCCCTCGTTCTTGCGCAGCTTGGCCACGGCATCCGCCACGCCGGCGCGCAACCGGGCGGCTCGTGCCTTGCCATCGATCAGGGAAGCGGTCATGGAACCTCCGGGTATCGCATGTCGGAAAGAAAAGGGAACGGGCCTCGCGCGGACGCCGGCAAGGGGGCCACCGGGCGAAGACTAGCCGGATGGATGCGCGAAATCGGCAAGCAGAGCGACAAGACGTTGCCGCTCCGCGTCATCGCCGGCCTCGAGACGGAATTGCTTGAGCCGCGCCGTGGATCCGGACGAGAGACGGACGGCGCTCTTGGCAAGCCCCAGGCGCTTCGCCAGCAGAGCGCCGACGGCCGCATTGGCCGCCCCCTTGTCGGGCACGGCGCGCACCTTCACCTTGAGCACAGCGCGCCCGTCGGCCAGCACCGAAACGCCCTCGATTTCGTCGCGCGAGGCATTGGGCGTGGCGCGCACGCTGAGCCGCACTCCATCCGGAAGCGTCTCCCAGGGGCACGGCTCGCCGGTCATCGCGGCCTCAGTAGACGTAAGGATAGACGTAATAGGCGATCACCCGCTGCAGCAGGAAGATGCCGAGAAGCAGAACGATCGGCGAGATATCGAGGCCGCCCATGGAAGGCACGACGCGGCGGATAGGGCGCAGAAGCGGCTCGGTCAGATTGTAGAGCGCCTGACCGATCATCGCCACGAACTGGTTCCGCGGGTTGACGATGTTGAACGCATAAAGCCAGGAGAAGATTGCGCTTGCGATGATCACCCAGGTGTAGAGATTGAGGATCACGAAGACGACGTCGAGAATGGCGCGCATGTCGGGAAGGGCTCCGGCTCGGATCGTGAAGGGTCTGCCCTCATGTAGCCGCCCCGGCCCGCGCCCGCAAGCTTGCAGCTGCGCCAACCGGCCCAGCGGACGCAGAGGCAGCGGATAAAGCGGGGCTCGGTTAACGCCCCCTCCCCGGCCCGCGCGCGTTCTGCACAGGAAGCCGGTGACGGGCCTTGACAGCCCCCCTTCGCCTCCCCTAAATGCCGCTCACGCTCATAGAGCGGGGCCGTAGCTCAGATGGGAGAGCGCTGCAATCGCACTGCAGAGGTCAGGGGTTCGATTCCCCTCGGCTCCACCAATTTCCTTATGAATTATATTTTCATTTCAATTCAATAGCCTGACACGGGACTGCCGCCCTGGCGCGGTCGGTTTGACTGTCTCCCGACATAAACCGGAAGAACCCGCCCGATCATCTCAAGGCCGTGCGCAGCTCTGCTCTCTCTTTGCCACCTTGTGCTTCGAAATGAAGCCCTTCCACCCCGATGACCTCGCGACGGGCCGCGCGCCATGTGTGGCGCCAGCCAGCCACACGGACCGGCGGACCGGATTTACCGGCCCGAGCCTTCGGTCGCGCCCGATGCGGGCTTGAAACGCAACAGGCAGCCATTGGAAACGAGAACCGTCATGCAGACGCATGTAAGACCCGCCACTGCTTTCGATGTTGCCGGCATCTTCCACGTGAGAACCTCCGTGACCGAGAATGTCCTGACAGTCGCCGAACTGACCGACATGGGCATCACGGAAGCCTCGATCACGGAGATGATCAATGCTTCGACTTGCGCATGGGTCGCGGTCGAGAATGGTCAGATCGTCGGGTTTTCCATGATCGACCCGGACGAGGGCTCGCTTTTCGCGGCCTTCGTGCTTCCGTCCCATGAAGGCCGGGGGATCGGCAAGGCGCTCGTGCGGTTCGCGGAAGATGCCCTGTTTCAAAGTCATGCGAACATTTGGCTCGAGACGGGCAAGACAACCCGCGCCGCCGGCTTCTATCGCCGCCTTGGCTGGGGAGACGAACAGGATCTTGGCGCGGGCGACATCCGGCTTGTGAAGCAGCGCGCCTGGCAACAGCAGGGTTCGCAAGGCGCAGACCACCACATTCCGCCTACTCGTAATCGGTGAAAGTCGGAGACGGAAGCCGGGTGCTGAGCCGCCGTCGATGGCGCATGACGAGCGGATGGAAGACGTCGCCGAAGATATGCGTCCAGGGAACCGGATAGCGCGAAGGCACGCCATCAACCAGATCGCCGGGGCGCTCCTTTGGCAGGCGCGCCGGATTGGCCCGAAGGGCCGGCAGCAGCCGGTCGAGCCGCCGGTTCATCTCCGCCCACCAGCGTTCGCACAGCGGCGTGGCCGGCCGAAAGACGAAGGCGCCGCCACCGATCAACTCCCGATAGTGTAGCTGCAGCCACTTGCGGTGCAGGTAGGCGCGCGCCGACCGGTCGAACCGCTCCCCCAGCTGCTGGCTCGAACTGTACATGTTCGAGATGACGCCCGGGTTCGGCTCGCTGTAGCCAACCGCCCAGAGCCGGTCATTGC
Organism: Stappia sp.; assembly: GCF_048268045.1. Classification (GTDB taxonomy): domain Bacteria; phylum Pseudomonadota; class Alphaproteobacteria; order Rhizobiales; family Stappiaceae; genus Stappia. Next base: position 461,394 of record NZ_JBLWWG010000002.1, on the reverse strand, counting down.
GCTCCAGTTCCGCAAAGCCCGGCTCCCAGGAGTGCTGGCAGGGCTTGATGTCCGCATAGCCGCCACCGTGGCGCAGCATCGCGTAGCAGCGCAGGAAGTCGGCCCGATGCGCCAGATTGAGAAAGGGATAGGCCGGATGCAGATCGGCGGCAGGAACAAAAGCCGCAAGGTCGTCGCCGGTGACAAACTCGACCTGGCATTCCGACACACGGGTAAGCGTCTCAAGCCCGCGCCGCCGGTTCTCGGACATGGCATTGGCACCGGTCCAGAAGCAGAAGATGCGCCGCTTCATGCGGTGCCCTCATCCCGTGGGGTTCGTTCAGGCGACGTCTCCACTGCCCCTAGGGCAGGCACCTCACATAATCCTGATCGCCGACAGAAAAACAACCACCTGCCAAATGATTTGCCGGCAGGATCCCCCGCGAATGTTGCAGCCCCACCACATCGCCCAGGAAAATTAACCCAGGAAAAGCCGGAAAAAGACAAATCTCTCACGCGCAAGGCGGATAGGACGTCTGCCTCAGGTCCGCCTCGCGCCGCGCATGCGCCAAATCCGCTACGTCCAATGGCATCCCGACTTCAGCGACCTGCCTCCCGTGCGCACCGCAACGTGAAATTCATTCAACGGAGCCGAAATCAGCCACCGATTGTGCAGCCATCCCCTGTCCTTTAAGCGAAGGAGGCGCATGCAAAACGCCTGTTGCGATCCCCGGTTCGGGTTGCCGGCGGGTCGCCCTCCTCCGATTACGGAAGCGAGACGGCCGGGCGTTCGCTCATTGGGGGGAAACAAGATGTCGCTGGAATTCCGCACCGCCTGTACCCGCACGTACCGGCCGACGGCGCGAGACATGATACGCGCCCGTCTGCTCACCGGCACGGCGCTCGCGGGGATCGCGCTGGCAATGTCGGCCGGGCTGCCGGCGCAGGAGGCGCGCGCCCAGGCCGCGACGCCCGACCTCGAGGTCGACACGGCGATTGTCGGCCAGTACTTTCTTGAGCAGGAACACGCGGGCGGTGGCGTCTTTCATCTGAGCAACACAGGGTCCATCACCGACAATGGCCCCTCGCAGGCCGCACTTTCCTCCGATGCGTCTCCAGCGGCGGCCGTGGGCTGGACGATGAACATCGACGGGCAGATCAGCGCAACCGGATCGAACGGCGTGGGCATCGGCTCCTACGCCGACGAAACGATCACCATCGGCAGCTCGGGCGTCGTTCAGGCGAACAACGCCACCGGCGGTACCGGCATCTCCTCCATCAACGGCGTCAGCATCGACAACTCCGGACAGATTTCCGGCGGCTTCGCCGCAATCATGGCCGGTTCCGGCAGTCTGTCGCTGATCAATCGGGAGGGCGCCTCCATCCAGGGCATCACCCAGATGACCTCTGTCTCCGGCGGCACTGTCGACAACGCCGGCCTGATGAACAGCACATCCTCCCTCGGCCACATCGTGCTTCAGGGCGACGCCACCGTCTACAATCGCGCCACCGGCGTGATCACCTCTGACAGCAACGCGCTTTTCATCAAGGAAGGCAGCGGCAGTGTCGAGAACTGGGGCGAGATCACGACGCGCTCGCTGCATGGCGCGAACAGCGCCGTCTATCTTTACAACAGCGGCTCGGCCATCAACCACGAAGGCGGTACGATTTCCGGCGCCATAGGCATTCGCTTCGGAAACAGCGCCGGCCAGACAACACAAAAGGCGACGCTCACCAACAGCGGCTCGATCACGGGCACCGCCTACTACCCGGTCCTGTTCCAGAAGCTCGACGAGGCGAGCCTTACCAACACCGCGACGGGGAACCTCGAAGGCCTGCTTCACGGCGTCTTTCTCACCGACGTGACAGCCGGCGAGATCATCAACGCCGGCACGATCAAGGGCGCCACCGCGATCACACTGTCGGGCACGACCAAGGCCACCATCCACAATTCGGGCCGTATCGAGAGCACGGATGAATACGCCATCAACAAGAACGCAACCTCATCCTACGACCTGACGCTCGACACCGGCTCGAACATCATCGGCAAGGTGAAGGCGGACAGCGGCGACACGCTCACTCTGAAGGGCAGCGGAAGGGAGGACGAGGATCTCCAGGGCTTCGGAACGCTGACCATGGCCGGCGCGGCCTGGACGCTGTCGGGCGCGGTTCAGGCGGACACGCTCGATCTCACGTCTGGCGCGCTGACCCTGACCGGCTCGAACATCGACTTTGGCAGCATCACCGTTGCCAACACGGCCAAGCTCATTGTCAACGGCAGTTTCGCGTCTCCGGTGACGACAACGCTGTCCGGAGGCGCCCGGCTCGGTGGCACCGGCACGGTGGGCGAGACCACGGTGAATTCGGGCGGCATTCTCAGCCCGGGCAACTCCATCGGCACACTCAACGTCGCCGGCGACGCAACCTTCAATGCCGGCTCCATCTACGAGGTGGAAGTCGATCCCGCCGGAGCGGCGAGCGACAAGACCATCGCCTCGGGAGCCATCATCATCAATGGCGGCACCGTGCGGCACATCGGCCTGTCGGGAACCTACAGCCCGACAGCGACCTACCGGATCCTCGAGGGAGGAACCGGCCTGTCCGGCTCCTTCGACAACGTTGCATCGGACTATGCGTTCCTGACGCCGGAGCTCATCTACGACCGCACGAACTATACGGTCGACCTCAAGCTCGCGCGCAACGACATCAGCTTCGCGGACAAGGTCGCGACGGCAAACCAGATGGTCGCGGCCGCCGCCGTCGAAACACTCGGCCTTGGCAATGCCGTCTTCGACGCAGCCGCCGTGCTGCCCGACAACGCCGCCGTTCTCGGGGCCGCCTTCGACAGCCTCTCCGGTGAGATTCACGCCAGCCTTCAGTCGACGATGATCGAGACGGGCAGCCAGCTTCGCGACGCGGTCAACGACCGGCTGCGCACGGCCACCGCCGGCGGTGTCCGCCCCTCGGCTCCGCTGCTCGGCTACGCGCCGACGGCGGGCAGCAGCTCGCCGACGGGCAAGGTGCTCGCCGCTTCCGCGGACGCGACCGGCTGGGCCGTGTGGGCACGCGGCTTCGGCGGCTGGACGACGAAGGACGGCAACGGCAATGCCGCGGCGCTGACCTACAGCAACGCCGGCGTCCTGATCGGCGCCGACCTCGACGCCTTCGACAGCGTCCGCCTCGGCGTTTTCGGCGGCTACGGCCGCACCGACATCAACGTCAGGGCACGCGGCTCCTCGGGAACCGTCGACAGCTATCATGTCGGCGCCTATGGCGGCACGTCGTGGGCCGCGGGGAGCGGCCTGCTCGCCCTGCGCAGTGGCCTCTCCTACACGTGGAACGACGTCGACACCTCCCGCAATGTCGCCGTCGGAGCGCTCGGCGGAACGCCCACGGCCGGTTACAGGGCGAGGGCCATGCAGGCCTTCGGCGAGGCCGGTTACAGCTTCGACATGGGAGCGGCAAAGGTCGAGCCCTTCGCCGGCCTGGCCTATATCGGCCTGCGCACCGACGGCTTCAACGAGGCCGGTGGCGCGGCCGCGCTGGCGGGTCAGAAGTCCGACATGGACACGCTGTTCTCGACCCTGGGCGCACGCGGCGCGACCAGCGTCACGCTCGGCACGCTGCCGCTGGAGCTGACCGGCGCCATCGGCTGGCGTCATGCCTTCGGCGACGTGACGCCGGTCGCCACCAGCAGCTTCGCCGGCGGGTCGCCCTTCTCCGTCGCCGGAACGCCCATCGCCCGTGACGCGGCGCTGCTTGAAGCCGGCATCGGCGTCGCCCTCGCCGAGCGGGCCCGCTTCGCGCTCGGCTACAAGGGGCAGATCGCCGAGGACGCCCGCGAGCACGCCGTCACCATGCGCATCAGCGCCCGCTTCTGACATCAGGCGCCACGACAAGCAAAAGCCCCGCTTCCGGGATCCGGAAGCGGGGCTTTTTCGTGATTGGCGAGCCTTTCAGGGCTGCAAGACGCGGCCTGGTCTCACGCCGTCCGCTGCTTCGCCAGGATCTGGCGAAGGAAGACGGGAACGACCAGAGCAACGCCGATCAGCGTTGCCACCAGGTGCGGCGCCACAAGCAGGACCGCCGCCAGCACCAGCAGCACCCGCTCATAGGCGTGAAGCGGAGCGAACAACCAGTTGGCGAAGGCCGCCGATAGCATCCAGATGCCCGCCATGGCACCAAGCGTCGCCAGGAAGAACTCGTTCCAGGTGAAGCCGTCGACGACGATCAGCAGCGACGGCGAGAAGGCGAAGACGAAAGGCACCAACGCCTTGCCCATGCCGAGCCGGAAGGCCGTGTTGCCCGTCTTGAACGCGTTCGCCCCGGCGATGCCGGCCGCCGCATAGGCGGCAAGTGCCACCGGTGGCGTGATATCGGCAAGCACGCCGAAATAGAACACGAAGAAGTGGGCGACGAGCGGCTGCACGCCAAGCATGCCGAGGATCGGAGCCGCGACCGCGATCATGATCAGATAGTTGGCCGTCGTCGGAATGCCGCAGCCCATCAGGATGCAGACGACGGCCGTCATGATCAGCGTGAACAGCAGCGTCAGCGTCGAGACGCCCATCAGCTCGAAGGGCAACACCGCGAACCAGCCATGGACGTTCTGCGCCCAGTCGGCAGCGACCGTGGTGACCATATAGGCAATCTTGAAGCCGACGCCGGTCAGCGTGACCACGCCGATGATGATGCCGACCAGCGCCGCCGCCGCCGTCACCGACAGCGAGTATTTGGCGCCAACGACAAACCCGTCCCAGGCCTCGCGCACGCTCTCGCGCACCGCGGTTTGCAAGTCATGCCGAAGCAGGTTCTGGATCGCCAGAACGAGAAGACAGGCGGTGATGCCCCAGAAGGCGGCGAGATAGGGCGTGCGGCCCGAAAGCAGGATTGCGACGAGCACGAAGAGCGGCAGCGTCGTCAGCCAGCCGGCCTTGAACACGGCCCAGGCAACCGGCAACTCCTCCTTGGTCATGCCGCGCAGGCCGCGCGCCTTGGCCTCCAGGTGCACCTGCACCAGCACGCCGAAGAAGTGCATGAACGCGGGCACCAGCGCCGCCGTCAGGATCGTCGTCAGCGGAACCCCGAGATACTCGATCATCAGGAAGGCGACGGCGCCCATCACCGGTGGCGTGATCTGGCCGCCGGTGGAGCTCGCCGCCTCGACGGCGGCCGCGAAATGGCGCGGATACCCGATGCGGATCATGGCCGGAATGGTCAGCGAACCGGTCGTGACGGTGTTGGCGATGGAGGAGCCGGAGATCGAGCCGAGCATCGCCGAGGACAGCACCGACACCTTGGCCGGCCCGCCCGCATAACGCCCGGCGACCGCCGAGGCGAGGTCGATGAAGAGCTGTCCAAGGCCGATGCGGGTGGCCAGGACACCGAACAGCACGAAGTGGAAGACATAGGTCGAGATGACCCCGAGTGGCGTTCCGAAGATGCCCTGGCTGGTCAGGTAGAAGTGGTTGACCATGCTGGACCAGCTCGCGCCGGGATGAGCCAGGATCCCGGGCATCGACCGGCCGAAATAGGCATAAGCCATGAACAGCAGCGCAATCACCGGCAGCGGCCAGCCCATGGCACGCCGCGTCGCCTCGATGAGGACGACGATGAGGGTCGTGCCCATGATCACGTCGATCGGCAGCGGATCACCGACCCGGAAGGCAAGCTCGTTGAAGATCCAGGGCACATAAAGCGCAGAGACCGTGCCGGCGATGGCCAGCACCCAGTCGATGAGCGGCAGGCCAAGCGGTCGAATGGCACCGGCCTTGGGCTCACGCTGAGTTCCCCAGGCGGCGAAGAGCAGGAAGATCAGCGCCATCGTGAAGGCAAGGTGCACGCCGCGATGGGTGGTTGCCTGCGGAATTCCGAAGCCGGAAGTGTAGTAGTGATAGCAGGACAGTACGAAGAGCACTGTCGCGGCGAAGCCCGACAGCAGCGGTGGCAGCGGTCTGAACCGCACCTCCGGGTCGAAACGCTCCTCCAGCGCCTGCATTTCCTGTTCCGTCAGCGCCTCGGCGCGGTCGGTGTCCGGTGTCGCCCCCATCGTGCGTCCCTCGTGATGATCGCGAAACTCGCGTGAAGATGCCGAAAACAGCACGACCCGGTTCGTCCGGAACCGGGTCGTGCATTGTCATCGTTCAGATCGAGCCCTCGAACCGTCAGTCGGTCTTCAGGCCGGCCTCGCGGTAGAACTTCTCCGCGCCCGGATGCAGCGGGATGCCGACGCCGTCGAGCGCCGTCTCCGGCGTGATCTGGCGGCCCTTCTGGTGGCCGGAATCGAGCAGCTTGCGGGTGTTCTTGTTCCACAGCGCCTTGGTGATCTCGTAGATCAGCTCTTCCGGCTGGTCGGCGCTGGTGATCCACTGCGCACCGACCGAAAGGGTCGTCACGTCGCCGTCGACCCCCTCATAGGTGCCCGCGGGAACCGTGTTGGGCGCGAAGAACGTGTACTTGCCGGTGATCGCCGTAGCCTCATCGCCGGAGATCGGCACGAGGGTGATCTTGTGCTGGCTGGCCAGCTCGGCGATGGCGCCCGCCGGGAAGCCGCCGACGAAGAAGAAGGCGTCCATGGCGCCGTCGCGCATGCGCTCCGCGGCCTGGTCCGGCTTCAGGAAATGCGCCTCGACCTTGTCCTCGGACAGGCCATAGGCCTCGAGGATGAGACGGGCGTCGACCAGCGTGCCAGAGCCCGGCTCGTCGAGAGAGACGCGCTTGCCGGCAAGATCGGCAACGCTCTTGATGCCGCTGTCGGCGGAAGCGACCAGATGGATCGTCTCCGGATAGAGGTTGGCGATGGCGCGCAGCTTCTCGACCGGGGCGCGGTCGGTCCAGATGCCGGTGCCGGAATAGGCCCAGGTGGCAACGTCGGACTGGGAGAAGCCGGATTCAAGCGTCCCGCCGGCAATGGCGTTGACGTTGGCGACCGAACCGTTGGCGGAAAGCGCCGTTGCGATCAGACCCGGAACGCCGCAGGAACCGCCCTGGTCGCACGGACGCGAGCCCGGAGGGCTGGAGATCGCATTCGCGATCAGTCCGCCGATCGGATAGTAGGTCCCGGCGGTGCCGCCGGTGCCAATGCGGAAAAACTGCGGCTGCTGGGCAACCGCAAGGCCGCTGACGAGGAGACCGCCGATTACGGCTCCGATAAATGCTAGGCGACGTGACTTCACTTCAGCCTCCCTAAAGGAAAATATTAACGGAACCTTTCCGTTAGCATTCCTGTGCGCGCGCATCAACGGAAACCGCGCCGCTCTTCCCCAGTCACGCGAAACCCGCGGAGACGACACGCCAGGGTGCATCGCCTCCGCGGGTTCCGGCGAAAGTCAGGCGAGACGCAGCAACAATCCGGAAATCAGCTGCGCCCGCTCGACGAGGCTCTCGGTGTAGATGTGCTCGTTGAGCGTGTGGAGATCGCGCCCGCGCACGCCGATGGAATCGATGGTCGGAATGCCCATCGCACCGGTGAAGTTGCCGTCGGAACCGCCGCCGGCCGAGCAATGCGAAAGATCGAAGCCGACCTCCGAGGCGACCTGGCGGGTGATCTCGTAGAGCGCCATCGTGCCCTCGTCCGGCTCCCAGACGGGACGGGTGACGCCGCGCGTTACCTCGACGATCACGTCGTCATACTCGCCCGAAAGCGACAACATCCGCTCCACGCCCCGGTCCAGGTCCTCCTGGCGCTTGGCCATGGACAGCACCTCCGCGTCGCAGAACGAGGAAACGCAGTTGACCCACTGGCCGGCGTGAACGACGCCGACGCTGAAGGTGCAGTCCTCCGTGGTCATCGCCTCGATCTCGAGGATCTTGCGCGCCATGGCCGCAATTGCCGAGCGTCCGTCGGCGAGTGCCCAGCCGGCATGGCTCGGGCGACCCGTGGTCCGCAGGTTGAAGCGTGCGATGGCGTAGCGCCCGGTTACAGCCGAGCCATCACGATGGGCGGGCTCGGGGACGAGCACGTATTTGTTCTTCGCCGCCTCGCGCTCGATCAGATCGCGCGTCGAGGGGGTGCCCACCTCCTCGTCGGGGGTGAACAGCACGGTGACGGGAAGCGGCGTCTCGAGGCCGGCAAGCGCGATCTGGCGAAGCGCTTCGACGGTGACGTAATTGCCGCCCTTCATGTCCAGGATACCCGGGCCATAGCACCGGTTCTCCTCGATGCGGAACGGCAGCTTCTCCAGCGTTCCGAGCGGATGCACCGTGTCGAGATGGCCGGAAACGAGGATGCCGGGCTTGCCCGCGTCCTTGTGCGGGAAGGTGGCACGCACCGAGCCGCCGAAGCCCATGCGACCGGGAATGCGCTCGATGCTCGCGCCGGCGACGGCGAGATCGTAAGCGGCAAGATCCATCATCCTGTCGACGGCGGCCGCGTCGAAGGTCGGGCTCTCGCATTCCACCCAGGGCTTGAGGCCGGCGAGGATGGCGTCGGTGTTGAACGGCAGGTCCTTGAAGGTCATGGCGTGCTTCCGGTGTGACAGGGATCGGTGCCCGCCTCCGATGGAGGCGGGCTCGGACCGCGCGCGCTGCGCGCGGCCGGCTGGATGCGGAAGGGGTCAGGCCGCCTCGAGGCGGCGCTCGACGATGCGCGCAAGAATGCTTGCACCCACCGGCAACATGTCATCGTCGAGGATGAACCCCGGATTATGCACCGGCACGCCACCCTTGTGACCAAGCGTGCAATAGGCGCCCGGCACGACCTGCAGCATGTCGGCGAAGTCCTCGCTCGCCGAATTGACCTGCTTCGTGTAGGTCGCCTTCTCTGCCCCGACAATGTCGCGAGCGGCCTCCAGATAGGCATCCGACAGAGCCGCATCATTGTTGAGCACGGAGAAGATCGGCCGCAGGTCCGGCACGATCTCGACGCCGTAGCTCTGCGCCATGCCGGCACACATGGCGCTCACCCGGTCATGGATGAGATCGCGCACCTCGTCCTCGAAATAACGGATCGTGCCGGAGATCACGGCCTGGTCGGGCACCACGTTGTAGGCCGAACCGGAATGGATCTGGGTAACCGACAGCACGGCCGCGCTGGTCGGCGGCACGTTGCGGCTGATGATCGACTGAAGCTGCTGCACCAGCGCGGTGGCGATGACGATCGGATCCTTCGAGTGGTGCGGCGCCGCGCCATGGCTGCCAACGCCGTTGACCGTGATGTCGAAGAAGCTCGCCCCCGCCATCGCCGGCCCCGGCTTGACGCCGAATTCGTTCTCGGCCGCAAGCGGGTTGTTGTGCATGCCGTAGATCTCGTCGCAGGGGAAGCGATCGAAGAGACCGTCGGCGATCATCGCGCGCGCGCCGCCAAGACCTTCCTCGGCAGGCTGGAAGATAAAGACCACCCGGCCGGTGAAATCGCGGTTCTCGGAGAGATAGCGCGCCGCGCCCAGCAGCATCGTGGTGTGCGCGTCGTGGCCACAGCCATGGAACTTGCCGGGCGACTGCGAACGAAAGGGCAGGTTCGTGTGCTCGTCCATGGGCAGCGCGTCCATGTCGGCGCGCAGTCCCACCGATCGGCCCGCCCCGCCGGTTCCCTCAAGAATACCGACCACGCCGGTCTTGCCGATGCCGGTGTGCACCTCGATGCCCCAGGAGGCGAGCAGCTCAGCCACCTTGCCCGAGGTGCGAACCTCCTCGAAGCCGATCTCCGGATGCGCGTGAAAATCCTGGCGGATGGCGGTGAGTTCCGGTGCGAACTCGGCGATACGGGAAATGACTGCCATTTTTCTTTCCGTCCCTTTGCGACCTCAGGCCTCAGCCACGGCCAGTTCCTTGAAATTCGCGAAATCCCAGCCACGCCCCGGAGCAGCCTCGATCAGCGCCTTCGTGTAAGGGTGTTTCGGGTGGGCGAGCACACTCCTGGCGGCGCCGTGCTCGACGATCCGCCCGCGCTGCATCACCACCACGTCGTCGCAGATCTGGGCGGCGACGCGCAGGTCGTGGGTGATGAACAGGATGGCGATGCCGAGCTTCTTCTGCAGATCGTCGAGCAGATCGAGAACCTGCGCCTGCACCGAAACGTCGAGCGCCGAAACCGCCTCGTCGGCGACAAGCACATCCGGCTCCATGGCGATCGCCCGGGCAATGGCGATGCGCTGCCGCTGGCCACCCGAGAACTGGTGCGGATAGCGGCCGAGCGCATCGGCGGGAAGCCCGACGATCTCCATGAGCTCTCCCGCCCGGGCAAGCGCCTCGGCCCGCGGCTGGCCATAGTTGAGCGGCCCCTCGATCAGGCTGTCGCCGATGGTCCAGCGCGGATTGAGCGAGCGGAACGGATCCTGGAACACGATCTGGATGTGCTTGCGCACGCCGCGCAGCTCGCGACGCCCGATGCTGGCGATCTCCTGGCCGGCCACCTTGATGCTGCCGTCGGTCGGATCGATCAGCCGCATGATGCAGCGGGCGACCGTCGACTTGCCGGAGCCGCTCTCGCCGACGATGCCGAGCGTGCGTCCCCGCGAGATCGTGAAGGAGACGTCGCGCGCCGCCCGTGTCGGCTCCCGGTTCACGAACCAGCCCGACTTGCCGTAGTTCTTCTGCAGGTCGTCGACCACGAGAACCGTCTCGCTGCCGCCCTGCCGCTCGTCGCGCGCATGCCGGGGAACGAGGCTCGGCACGGCGGCGAGAAGATCACGGGAATAGGCATGCTGCGGATTGCGCAGCAGCGTTTCCACCGGTGCCTGCTCGACGATCTCGCCGTGGCGCATGACATGCACGGTGTCGGCGATCTCGGCGACGACGCCCATGTCATGGGTGATGAACAGCACCGCGGTACCATGCTTTTCCTGCAGCTCGGCGACGAGGCCGAGGATCTGCTGCTGGGTGGTCACGTCGAGCGCCGTTGTCGGCTCGTCGGCGATCAGCAGCTTCGGCTCCAGGATCAGCGCCATGGCGATCATGATGCGCTGGCGCTGGCCGCCGGACAGCTCGTGCGGGTAGGAACCGAAGATGCGCTCGACATCCGGCAGATGCACCTGCTCCATGATGTCGAGAATGCGCTGGCGCCGCTCGCGGGTGCCGAGCTTGACGTGGGTGTCGAGCATCTCGCCGATCTGGTCACCGACCCGCATCACCGGGTTCAGCGCCGTCATCGGCTCCTGGAAGATCATCGACAGATGGACGCCGCGCATGTCGCGCATTTCCTGCGCGCTGAGGCCGAGCAGGTCGCGCCCCTCGAGCAGGATACGCCCGCCGGCGGTCTCCAGCGCTCCCTTGGGCAACAGCCCCATGGTGGCGAGCGACGTGACGGACTTGCCCGACCCGCTCTCGCCGACCAGGCAGACGGTTTCGCCGGCGCGGATCTCCAGGCTGATGCCCTTCAGGACCTGGTGTTCGGGACGGCCGTCGATCTGGACGACGAGATCCTCGATGGACAGGACGACCGGTGCGTCCTCAAAGCTCCTGGACTTGAACTTCATGTCACGCCTCCCGCTTCTTGAGCCGCGGATCAAGCAGATCGCGGGCGGTATCGCCGAGCAGGTTGATCGACAGAATGCAGAAGGACAGCATCAGGCCGGGCCAGAAGATCAGCATCGGCTTGATCTGGAAGTAGAGCCGGCCCTCGGCCATGATGTTGCCCCAGGTCGGGATCTCGGTGCTGACGCCGGCGCCGAGGAAGGACAGGATCGCCTCCGTCAGGATCGCCGAGGCGCAGATGTAGGTTCCCTGCACGGTGAGCGGCGCCAGCGTGTTGGGCATCAGGTGCTGCCACAGGATCTTGGGTGTCGAGGAGCCGAGAGCGATGGCCGCCTCCACATAGGGCTCCTCGCGTGCCGACAGCACGACCGAGCGCACCAGGCGCACGACGCGCGGAACCTCGGGAATGGTGATGGCGCAGATCACCGACCACAGGCTCGGCCCGTTGAGAGCGACCAGCGCGATGGCCAAAAGGATCGAGGGGATCGCCATCAGGCTGTCCATCACCCGCATGATGATCGCGTCCGCCATCCGGAAGAAGCCTGAGACGAGACCGATAGCAAGGCCCAGGAACACACTGACCAGCGCGGCGCTGATGCCGATCAGCAACGAGATCTGACCGCCCATGAGAACGCGGGAGAAGATGTCACGACCATAGGCATCGGTGCCGAGCATATAGGTCTCGCTCGGCCCCTTGAGCCGGTTGAGCGCGTCGATCGACAGCGGATCATGCGGAATGTAGAGCGGCGCGAAGGCGCAGGCGATAACGATGAGGACGAGCACGAGTGCCGCGATCGTCGGGCCGACGCCGAGGCGCCAGGAGCCGGGCAGCGACAGCAGGCCGAGCGCCCGCTGCATGCCGGAAACGGGTTGCGGTGTCGCGGCCATCAGTAGCGGATCCTCGGATCGATGAGACTATAGGAGACGTCGATCAGGAGATTGATCATCACGTAGAGGCCGCTGGTCAGCAGGATCATCGCCTGGATGACCGGATAGTCGCGGGCCAGGATCGCGTCGACGGTGAGCCGGCCGATGCCGGGGATGTTGAAGACGCTTTCGGTGACCACCACGCCGCTGACGAGCAGCGCGAAGCCGGTGCCGATGATCGTCATGATCGGGACGGCGGCGTTCCTGAGGGCATGGCGGAACAGCACCCCTCGCTCGGCGACGCCCTTGGCACGCGCGGTGCGGATGTAGTCCTCGCCGAGAACCTCCAGCATGCTGGCCCGAGTCATGCGCGCGATAAGCGCGATGTAGATCGTCGCGAGCGTCAGGCTCGGCAGGATCGCCTTGGAGAGAAACTTTCCGAAGTCCTTTGACGGAGCGGTGTAGCCCTGCACGGGAAGCCAGTGCAGCTCGATCGAGAACGCCTGGATGAACAGATAGCCGATGACGAAGACCGGCACGGAAAAGCCGAGAACGGAGAAAGTCATCACGGCGTAGTCGACGGCAGTGCGGTGACGCCAGGCGGCGAGCACGCCCATCGGCACGGCGAGCAGCACGGACAGCGTGATGGTCAGCAGCGCGATGTTGAGCGTCGGCCAGATGCGCTGGCCGATCATGCCCATCACCGGCGTGTTGGAGATCAGCGAGATACCGAGATCGCCGCGGGAGAGCTGCCCCATCCAGGTGCCGAACTGCACGAGCAGCGGATCGTTGAGGCCGAGCGAGGTGCGGATCCGCTCAAGCTGCGCGGGCGTTGCCGCATCGCCGGCGAGGATCGCCGCCGGATCGCCGGGCGTCAGCCGCAGGAGCAGAAACACGAAAATCGCAACAATGACCATCACCGGAATGACGGCGAGGCATCGCTTGAGGATGTAACCGATCATCGGAGGAATGATCCCTTCCCAGTCTGGTTCGCGAAAGACCGCTCGAACGACCGGCGGCCGGCCCGGGAGGGAGCCGTCGCTGTCCGGTCGGATCGGCCGGCGAATTGGCCCGGCGCGAGGCCGGGCCAATCGTTTTTTGGGATCACTCGGTCTTGTCGATGCCCCAGAACACGGGCACCGGCGACGGGATCATGTCCACCAGCTTGTTGCTGCGGGCCTGCGCCGTCAGGTACTGGCCGAGCGGGATGTAGATCACGTTGTCGAGTGTGTGAGCCTGGATCTTCTTGGCGACTTCAAGCTGCTCGAACGGCGTGGCGGCGGCGATGAACTCCTCGCGAAGCGCCTCCAGCTCGTCGTCCTTCGGCCAGCCGAACCACGCCTCGTCACCACGGCCGTTCAGCATGGCGCTGACCAGCGGCGAGCTGATTTCCGGCACGCCCCAGTTGGTGAAGAACAGGTTCCAGCCGCCCTCCGAGGGCTTGGCCATCGACGCGCGGCGGGTGACCAGCGTCTGCCAGTCCATCGGCTGCATGTCGACGTTGAAGCCGGCCTCGCGCAGAGCCTGGGCGGCAACAACCGGCTGAGCGGTCAGCGTCACCACATCGGTCGGCTGCATGAGAACGACGGGCGTGCCGTCATAGCCGGATTCCGCCAGGAGCTTCTTGGCGCCCTCGACGTCGCCGCCGTTGACCAGCGTCTCCGATCCGGTCGGATCGGCCAGCGGTGTGCCGCAGCCGAAGATCGCGCCGCAGATCTTGAAGTAGTCCGGGTTGCCGACCAGCGTGCCGAGGACATCGGCCTGGCTCATCGCCATCATCGCCGCCTGGCGCACCTTCTTGTTGTCGAAGGGCGGATACTTGAAGTTCATGCGACCCATGGTCTGGAAGCCGAGCGGATCGCGGACCTCCGTGGTGACCTCGTCCGAGGACTGAAGGATCGGCAGAAGATCGATCGGCAGCTGCTCGATGTAGTCGATCTCACCCGACATGATCGCGTTGACCGCGGTCTGGGCGTCGGGCATGCTCACCCACTTGACCTTGTCGACCTTGACGACCTTGCCGCCGGCCATCCAGCTCGCCGGCTCGTCGCGCGGCACGTAGCCATCGAACTTTTCGTAGGTGACGCTGACACCGGGCTGATATTCGCTGTCCACGAACTTGAACGGCCCGGAGCCGATGTATTCCGTGATCGCGCTGTCGACGGAGGTGTCGGCAATCCGCTTCGGCATGATGAAGGGCGGCAGCGCCGACTGCTTCGACAGAGTGTCGAGGAACGGCGGGAACGGCTCCTTGAGCGTCCAGACCAGCGTCTTGTCGTCGGTCGCGGTCAGGCTCTCGGTGCGGTCGAAAATCAGCTGGCCACCGGAGTCCTTCTTGCCCCAGCGCTTCATCGAGGATTCCGCGTCGGCCGCCGTCACCGGAGCGCCGTCATGGAATTTCAGGCCGTCGCGCAGCGTGAAGGTGTAGACGAGCTTGTCGTCGGACACCGTCCATGAGGCCATCTGCGGCTGCGGCGCGAACTTGTCGTCCTGCGCGATCAGCACGTCATAGATCATGTAGGCGTGATCACGCACGATATGAGCGGTGGTGAGCACCGGATCGAGCACGCGCAGGCCCGAGTGCATCACCGCGGTGATCACCTTCTCCTCGGCCGAAGCCGGCGACCAAAGCCCGGTCGAGGCCAGCATGGCCGCGGCCATGACCCCGCCGACGGCCCGGCGCATGCCCGGCGTCTTTCTTTTCGCGGTCCCCTTGCGGACCCCGGTCTTCAAATCCAACATGCCTGTTCCCCTTTTTTGGTTCAGTTGCTGCCATGTTCGTGCCCCTGCCCCGGCCTTGTTTCTGCCGGTGATCGAAGCAGCTCCTCCCGGCGCCTCCTAGGAGACCATGGGACCCTCCTGCGCCACGCCGCCGGCCGGCGGCGTGAAGCTGGGTCCCTGCGGCGACAGCCGCAGTCCCGCCTCGAGATTCCGGAACGGAAGATCATATGCGTTGAGAGCCATCGGCCCCGGCGCGGTGCACACCAGCACCGTTTCGGCGATCGGCTCGAAATGCGCACGGAAATGCACCGAGCTCTTGTTGACCAGGATCGCCTGCTCCAGCGGCTCGATGCCGACGTAGCGATACATTTCCTGATCGGCGAGCTGCACCTTGCGGCTCGCCAGAACGACCTTGACGCCACCGATGGAGACACAGGCGCTCGGTCCGAGATCCATCTCCGTGTCGCCGTAGAACGGCCCGCTGGTGCGGAAGCGCCCATCGGAGAGCTTCTCGACCCGGAAGGTCGCCTCGAACGGCTCGTCGCCGGCAACCCCGCTCTTGCCGCCGAGCGACAGGCGGACGTCCGCGCCCTCGCCCGCTGCATGAGCGGCGGCGGCCGCTTGCGGATCGACCATCAGGCCAAGCGCGGCCCGCTCCGCCCCTTCGCTGACCAGCGCGCGCAGCATGCCTGCGGTGTTTGAATCGCCGCCGGCTCCAGGATTGTCCTGCGTGTCGGCGATCACCACCGGCTTTGATGCGCCCGCGGCGATGCGCATGGCCTCGCGCACCCCTTCCTCGGGCGCATAGGCCCTTCCGGCAAAGGCGCCCTCGCTTGCAAGAAACAGGTCGCGAAGCTCGTCGGCGGCGCGATCCGCCGCCTCCTGGGTGCGACCGTAGGCCAGCACCACGGGCGAGCATTCGTCGAAATCGGCAGCCGGAAAGCCCATCAGCGCGGAAGCCGAGACGACGTCGCCGCGCTCCATCTCCGCGACCCGCGCATAGAGACTGCGGGCCGGCTCGATGGTCGTGCACTGCCAGGGGATGGGGATGAGATAGGGCACCCGCCGCATCGCCTTGGCAAGCCGGCCGTGGTTCATCACGTGGTCGAGCATTTCCGCCGTCAGCCGGCCAGTCTCCGCCATGTCCACATGCGGATAGGTCCGATAGGCGACCAGCACGTCAGCGTTGTCGACCATCCGGCGGGTGGTGTTGCCATGCAGATCGAGGCTCGCGGCAAGCGGCACATCGGGCCCGATGGCGCGGCGGATGCGCTCCAGGATCTCGCCCTCTCCATCGTCGACATGCTCGCAGACCATGGCGCCGTGAAGATCGAGATAGACGCCGTCGAGCGGACCTGCGTCGGCCAGTCGCGCGAGAATCTCGTCGGCGATCGCCTCATAGGCGTCCCTGCGCACATGTGCCGAGGGGATGGCCACGGTCCACAACAGCGGAACCACCTCCCACCCCCTGTCGCGGGCAACTTCGAGCGCACCGGCAACGCCGATGTTCACACCCGGCGCGCGCTCCAGAATTTCCTCACCACGGCTGATGGGAATGTGTCCGCCGCCGTGATTGAAATCCTCGATCGTCGCCTTTGTCGGAGCGAACGTATTGGTCTCATGAAGAAAACCGGCAAACGCCACACGCTTTGTCACGCGCTCTCCCTCCCATCGAGAGGGTATCGGCTTGCGCCGGAGCCGGGTGCCCCGATCAAGGCGAATCCTTGGAATGTCAGGAAATCCATGGCCAAGTTCACTCCAGCGCGGTATATCGTTATGCGATACAGTTGTATTGATTTCAGGTTAGGACGCCCTTGCTACTTTCGTCAATGCCTTTGCGCGGCGACGAGAGGCTTTCGAGCCAAGACGAACGGAACCAGATGACGATAAGCTCCGAACCGACCACCGCCGACGAACAGGCCGACAGGGACAATCCGCTTTTCGTCCAGTCCGTGGACCGTGCCCTGCGTGTGCTGTCCGCCTTTCGCGGCGCCGAGCACCCGCTGTCGCTCGGCGAACTGGCCGACCGCGCCGGCATCGGCCGCAGCGCCGTCCAGCGGCTTGTCTTCACCCTGCGAGAGCTTGGTTATATCGACCGGGATCCGGCGGATTCCGGCTACGTTCCCGGCATCCGCATCCTCGACCATTCGCACGACTACCAGCGCCTCAACCCGGTCATCGTGCGGGCTACGCCCGTGCTCCTCGAACTGCGCCGGGCCGTGCGTGAACGCGTCGATCTCAGCCTGCGCGACGACCTGCGCCTGGTTTACGCCCAGCGCCTGCAAAGCAAGCGCGAGATCCTGACCTCGACGCTCGTCGGTCATGCGGTGCCGATCCACGCCACCTCCGGCGGCTGGGCGATCCTGGCAAGCCTCGAGGAGGCCGAGGTCGACGACATCCTGGCGCGCAGCGACCTGCGTGCCATCACTCTCAGGACACTCACAAACCCCGACGCGATCCGCACCAAGGTGGCCGAAGCGCGCCGTGAGGGTTTCGCTCTCGCACAGGAACAGGTGCTGCTTGGCGAGATCGTCATCGGCGTCGCCATTCGCGGCCTCGACGGAACCCCCGTCGGCGCGATCCACGTCGCCGGCTCCCTGTCCGAATGGCAACCGGAAGATTACGCCCGTCACGTCGCCCCGCTCGCCATGGCCGCCGCCGCCACCATCAGTCGGAGCTGGCCGGAACGGCCGGCTCGCTGAACAAGAAGCAGACTGGCGCACCACGGCGAGACGGGTCATGACAGTCAGAGCTCCGGCCACTCGGTGATCGGTCCCACCCAGCTTTCATAGGCGCGGGCAAGCCCCAGCACTGTCAGATCCTCGAAACGGTTGGCCACGATCTGCAGGCCGATCGGCATGCCTGACGACGAGAAGCCGCAGTGCACCGAACAAGCCGGCTGGTCGCCCATGTTCCAGGGCATCGTGAAGCCGATGTGGTCGAGCGAACGCTTGGGATCGTTGGTCGGTCCGGCCCACTCGGCCGGGAAGCCGACGATCGGGTTGACCGGAGAGAGGATCGCCTCGACCTGCATCAGGGCGCGGGCTCCGGCATCGCGAATGGCAAGCATCTGGTCGAAGCCCGCCGCGACGCTGGCACCGTCATAATCCTTGGCCGACGCCGCCCATTCGAGAATGAAGGGCAGGATCTTCGCGCGCCGTTCCGGCGACATGTCGCGCATCCTCGACCAGAAACGGGCCTGCCAGAACGCATCGACGCCGTTGAGCATCTGGGGCGTCATGAAGGGCGAGAGTTCGACGATCTCGGCGCCTTCCGCCTCGAACCGGCGAGCCGCCGCCTCGATGGCCGCACGCACCTCCGGATCGACGGCGATGCCGCAGCCGGCGTCGAGCATAAGACCGATCTTGCGCCCCTTCACGCTCTCCGGCGCGACGTTCCAGTCGAGATTCTCATGGCGCACCGAGGTGGCGTCGCGCGCGTCCGGCCGGGTGAGCGTCTCCATGACGACAAGACTGTCGTCGACCGTGCGCGACATCGGCCCGTGGCAGCGGCCGGGATAATAGGGATAGACCGGCACGCGCCCCTGCGTCGGCTTGAAGCCGAAGAGCCCGCACCAGGCGGCCGGAATACGGATCGAGCCACCAATATCCGTGCCCATGTGCACCGGGCCGTAGCCTGCCGCACCTGCCGCGCCGGCACCGGCGCTGGAGCCGCCCGGATTCTGACCGAGGTCCCAGGGGTTGCGGCTGAGATGGTGAAAGCTCGACAGACCCGAGCTCAGCATGCCGTAGTCCGGCGCCGTCGTCTTGGCGAAGAAGATGGCTCCGTCCTCGCGCAGCCTTGCCGCCGCCGGAGCGTCTTCCTGCTCGGGAACGAGGTCCACGGCCGCCGTGCCGTTGGGAACCGGATCCCCCTTCGTCGCGATCATTTCCTTGATGCTGATCGGCAGGCCGTCGAGCGGCCCGACGGGCTCGCCCTTCTTCCAGCGCGCGGTCGAGGCGTCCGCCTCCGCGAGAGCCTGCTCGGGGCGATACAGGTAGAGCGCCGCGACCTTGGGTTCGACCGCATCGACACGCTCGACCAGCGCACGCATGTACTCGCTCGGCGAGAACGACCCCGACGCATAGGAAGAAAGGATGTCTCGGGCGGAAAGGGATAGCAGGTCGCTCATGTCGCTCCACTCGGCTGGAAAGGCAACCGGATGGCTGCCTGCAGGATCATGTCGGGACCGCGGCATGGCACGGTCGGCACCTGATCGCCAGGAAGAGAAGGCCCTCCCCGACCATCACGAACGCCAGCCTGCACAACCTGGCAGTGTCAATGCAACGTCAATTTTGTGAGCATAGTGCAACGGAAACCGGAGCACTCAATCAAGAATGCCGCTTTCCCGATAGGCGCGCAGCCGGGATTCCAGATGAGAGGCCAGCCGTTCGGCGGCAAACGTCAGTGTGCGGCCCTTGCGCAAGCTAAGCTGCAGGCTCGTATCGATGACGATGTCCGACGCAAAGGGCCGCGCGACAAGCGCCCCCGCGGTGATGTCACGGGCCACGGAAAGCCGCGGCAGCACCAGGATTGCCGCCCCCAGCCGGGCGAGCTCCTTCTGCACCGTGATCGACGCCACGGAGAAGGTGACGCAAGCTGGCGGGAGGCCCGATTGCCTCAGCCGCTCCTCGATCAGCCGGCGTACACTGAAGGAAGTGTCAGGCAGGGCCAGAGGGTAGCGCGCCAGGTCCTCGAGACCGATCTCGGCCTGCCGCGCCAGGGCATGATCCGGCGACAGGATCGCGGAATGCGAAAGCGGAAACCGGCAGCGGCAGACGACCTGCGGGTCGTGGGGCGAGAAGATCGTCAGGGCCAGATCGCTGTCGCCGGCGGCCACAGCCCGCAAGGCCTCCGTCGCCGACCCCTCCTGCACGGAGACCTGCACAGCCGGATAGAGCTTGTGGAACTCTGCAAGGCCGGCTGCAAGGATCGCCCCGCCGGTCGCGCCGTTGACATGCACGGACACATCGCCACGCTTCAGCCCGCGCATGTCGTCGATGAACTGTCGAGCCTGGTCGAACTCGCGCATCGCCGTGCGCGCATGCACGGCCAGTTGCTCGCCAGCCGCCGTCAGCACGATACCGCGGGCCCCACGCTCCACCAGCGGCGCGCCGAAGTGATACTCGAGATTCTCGAGCTGCCGGCTCACGGCAGTCGGCGACACGCCCAGGTTCTGCGCCGCCCGACGGATCGACCGGCACTTCACAAGCTCGTTGAAATAGGCAATCGCCTGCAGCTGCATGACACCCCGCTCCGCAGTTCCGCTCATTCCATGGCAGAGCCGGCGTGCAAGCGCAATTCAGGGCGTGACAAGCATGCGGAGGAAGGAAAGTGGTGATCCCGACAGGATTCGAACCTGTGACCCTCAGATTAGGAATCTGATGCTCTATCCTGCTGAGCTACGGGACCCTGAAGCCAACGACCGAAAACCCGGCCTGCAACCGCATTCTACCGCGTCGCCACAGGGGACGACACAGGCGCTTGATAGCAAATCGGTGCAAAAAATCAATTTCCTTGGTCGCACATCCCACAACGCACACGAGATACGAAAGCATCAGCCCGCACACGCAAACGCGCCCTGATTTAATTTTCAGCACAAAAAAGCTGCTTAATAAAAGCGAAATGTATCGTAGGGTAAGAATGAGAAAAAATTTCAAAGAACACAAAAATACGTACAACAGGCGAATTGAGCCAACTGTGCACCTGCGCGCTTCATCGGCTCACCGAGAGATTTTGACGCATGAGCCCAGCATCGCAAAGTATCAGGACGGGGTACGACGGCCCATCTGACCACGCCCGCCTGCTCGCCGCGATAGATTGCCTCCCCCAACCCGCCTGGATGTTCGACACGGACGGGCGCTACCTTGCGCAAAGCAGCGTCGACAGGGAAACCCACGGCCCCTTGATCGGACTCTTGCCAACTGAGGCACGCGTCGGCCCCGACGAGGGCCGTGTCTGGCTCGATCTTCATCTGCGCACCATTGCGGGCGAGCACATCCGCTACAGCCGCGAGCTCGACACGGCGCACGGGCGCATCATTTCCGAGACCTCCATATCGCCAGTCTGGCACAATGGCGCGATTGTCGGCGGCGTTGGCATTTCCGTAGACCAGACCCAACGCGCGACAGCCGAGAAAACGCTCCAAGAAACCCACAAGAGGATCAGCGATTTTCTGAAGATCTCCTCGGACTGGGTCTGGGAAACCGGACCGGATCTGCGGTTCAGCGCGGTCTATGGCGACGACACCCGCTTCGGTCTCGACTTCTCCCGCTGGCTCGGCAAGACCGGCTGGGAACTCCAGGGCGTCGACCCGGCCCACTATCCGCTCTGGGCAAGCCTTGTCGCAAAGGCGATGTCTCGACAGCCGATCAACGATTTCATCCATCCACTCCAACTTCCCGACGGCAGCCGGCGATGGATCGAGATGAACGCAGAGCCGATGTTCGACGACGCGGGCACCTTCACCGGCTACCGCGGGGTCAGCCGCGATGTCACCGACCGCGAACGCCTCAACCGGATGCTGCGCCGCTCCGACCTGGTGATCAATGCCACCGGCAACCTGATCGTCCTGTGCGATGTGCAAGGCCGCATCGAATGGGTCAATCCCGCCTTCAGCAAGTTCACCGGCTACTCCCTGGACGACGTGGTCGGGCAACGCCCTTCCGAGTTCCTGGAAGCCCCCCGGACGAATACGAAGGCAGAAGCCACCTCCGAGATCGACGCGGCTCTCGCGGAAGGCCGCGAGATACGAAGCCAGGTTCTGAACCGCAAGCGCAACGGTGATCGCTACTGGGCGGACATCCAGGTTCGCCCCTTGTTCGCTGCCGACGGATCGATCGCCGGATCGATCGGCGTTCAGACGGTCATCACAGACCTTGTCACGGCGCAGCAGCGGCTCACCGCCACGCTCGACGGCGTCGCCGCCGGCATGCTGCGGGTCAGCGAGAACGGTCAGATCATCGAGTGCAATGCTGAAGCATGTCGCCTTCTCGGCCAGACCGAGGAGCAACTTCTGGGGCGTGAGCCGCTCGACGACACCTGGATGACCCTCTTCGCCGACGGTAGCCCGCGCTCGAAGAGCGACATGCCCGCTGCCATGGCCCTGAATTCCGGAAAGCCGATGAAAGGGGAGATCATCGGCGTGCGACTGCCCGACGGATCGACCCGCTGGCTTCGTCTCAACGCAAACCAGATCGTCTATCAGAACACCGACGTTTCCGAGGTCATCGTCAGCTTCATCGACGTGACCGGCGACGAGGAGCAGAAGCGGGAATTGGAAACGGCCCGCTCGCTGCTGAACGATGTGATCGAAACCATCCCAGACGCCATCGCCGCCTTCGACACGAACGACCGGCTGATCCTGTGCAACGAGGCCTACCGCGACTTCTACGCTCTCAGCGAGCCGGAAATTCTCCATGGAGCCACCTTCGAGGAAATCCTGCGGCACGGCGTCGAAGTGGGACAGTTCGAGGGCGTGGGTGCAAGCGCCGACGAGCGGGAAGCCTGGCTGAGAAAACGCATGGAGGAGCATCGCCAGGCAGACCTGGCGCCTTCCATGCACCAGCTTGCCAACGGTCGCTGGATCCAGGTGCGCGAGCGCCTGTCCGAGAGCGGCGTTTCCGTCGGCGTGAGCGCCGACATCACGGCGCTGAAGACGGCCGAGTTTGCTATCCGCAACATGGCCGAGACCGATTCTCTGACCGGCCTCGCTGACCGCGCGGTGATGATGCGCGACCTTTCTTGCGTGCTGTCAGGCACGCGCGGACAGGACGAGGGCGGTGTTTTCGCGCTGCTCGATCTCGATCACTTCAAGTCGATCAACGACACGCTCGGTCACGACGGCGGCGACCAGCTGCTCTGCGTCATCGCCAACCGGCTGCGTCGCAACACCCGACGAACCGATGTCGTGGCGCGGCTCGGAGGCGACGAGTTCGCGGTCCTCATCCATGGCGTGTCCGACGAGGCCGTCGCCAAAGCGGTGATCGACAAGTTGCACCATGCCCTGACGGCCCGTGTCACCATCAACGGCACGACGCTCCTTCCCGCCGTGTCTCTTGGCGTGACACTGCTTCCCAAGGATGGGGCGAGCGCCCTTGAACTTATGAAGAATGCGGATATCGCGCTCTACCGAACCAAGGATTCCGGTCGCAACGGCTGGACATTCTACGACGTAGACCTGCGCCGGAGGCTCGAGACACGGCGCGACCTGGCCGAACAGCTCCAAAGCAATAACGCCAACGACCAGGTCGACATCATCTTCGAACCGAAGCTTGAGCTCGCGACCGGCCGGATCATCGGCCACGAGGCCCGCGCCCGACTGTTTCACCTCGGCGAGGAAATTGCGCCGGAAACGGTCCTCGCCATCGTCGAGGAAAGCGGCCTGGGGCTCCACCACGCCGAACTGCTTCTCAACCGGGCGCTGACCAATATTTCCGCGGCCCTTGCCGCGGGCGAGGATCCGGGGCATGTCGCCTTCAACCTGACGACCGAAGCGCTGCGGGATCAACGGTTCATCGAGATCGTGCGCCTGGGGCTGGAGCGATACTCGGTCCCGCCCGAGCGGCTGGCGTTCGAGATCACCGAAACATCGCTGCTCGACCGGTCGGTCAGCCGGGTGTCGGAGACGCTCGACGGGCTCCACCGCCTCGGGGTGACGCTGACGCTGGACGATTTCGGCACGGGTTATGCCTCTCTCACCCACCTGAAGCACTTCCCGGTGTCGCGGCTGAAGATCCATCGCTCCTTCGTCGCCAACGTCGACAATGACAACGGCGACGCGGTCATCGTGCGCATCCTCATCGAGCTTGCGCACCATCTGGGGATGACCGTCACGGCGGACGGGGTGACCACCGACGCGCAGATCGACGCGCTCAAGGCCCTGGGCTGTGACTATATGCAAGGCACCCGCGCCGGATCACCGCGCCCGCAACTCGGCCCCGCCGCTCCGCCCGAGGGAGCCTGACCGCAACTCCTTCGGAACCGGCTGTCCGAGCTTTCAATCCGTGCGGTTGGCCTTGTACCAGGCGATGGTGGAGCGAATCCCCTCTTCCAGCGAGATCCGCGGCGCCCAGCCAAGCTTGGCGAGGCGCGAAGACTCCATCAGCTTGCGCGGCGTCCCGTCAGGCTTGCCCGCATCGAAGGCCAGCTCGCCCTGATAGCCGGTCTCGCGAGCGATCAACCGTGCCAGATCACCGATCGAGATCTCCTGGCCGGATCCGACATTGAGCGGCTCCGCGCCATCATAGGCGTCGAGAAGGAAGACCACCGCGTCGGCGAGATCGTCGACATGCATGAACTCGCGCAAGGGCGTGCCGCTGCCCCATATCTCGACATGAGGCGTGCCCGCCTCGGCGGCCTCGAGGAACTTGCGGATCAGCGCCGGCAGGACATGGCTCGTCTTGAGGTCGAAATTGTCGTTCGGGCCGTAGAGATTGGTCGGCATGGCCGAGATATAGGCAAGGCCCTGCTGCTGGCGGTAGGCTTGGCAAAGATAGATGCCGGCGATCTTGGCGACCGCATACCACTGGTTTGTCGGCTCGAGCGGCCCGGTCATCAGCGCATCCTCGCGGATCGGCTGCTCGGCATGCTTCGGATAAATGCAGGACGAGCCCAGGAAGACAAGGCGCTCGACCCCGGCCCCGGCCGCCGCATCGATCACATTGGTCTCGATCAGCAGGTTGTCGCGCAGGAACTCCACCGGTTGCGTGGAGTTCGCCATGATTCCACCGACCTTTGCCGCGGCGAGGATCACCGCGTCGAGCCGTTCCCGGGCGAAGAAGGCGCGCACCGCGCTCTGATCGCACAGGTCGAGTTCGGCACGGCTGCGCGTAACGACCTCGACCGGCTCACCCGCCAGCCGGCGATGGATCGCCGAGCCGACCATGCCGCGATGTCCGGCCACGAAGATCCTGCGCCGCCGGCCGTCCTGGTTCGCTTCACTCATGTCCTACTCGTCCCGTCCGTAAGCGCGCCGCGCGTGGCGCTCGGTCCTCAGAAGCTCCATGTCGGCATCGACCATCTCGTCGACCAACGCCGAGAAACCGGTCGTGTGGCGCCAGCCCAGCCGCTCGCGCGCCTTTGTCGGATCACCAAGCAGGAGCTCGACCTCGGTCGGACGGAAATAGCGCGGATCGATGGCAATCAACGTCTTGCCGCTCGCCTTGTCGCGGCCGGTCTCGTCCACCCCCTCGCCCGACCAGACGATATCGCGCCCGGTTCGCGCGAAGGCGCGTTCGACGAACTCGCGCACCGAATGCATCTCGCCGGTGGCGAGCACGTAGTCGTCGGGCATGTCCTGTTGCAGCATCCGCCACATGCCCTCGGCATAGTCGCGGGCATGGCCCCAGTCGCGCTTGGAATCGAGGTTGCCGAGGTAGAGTGTTTCCTGCAGGCCGAGCTCGATCGCCGCGACCGCGCGGGTGATCTTGCGGGTGACGAACGTCTCACCGCGCAAAGGGCTTTCGTGGTTGAACAGGATGCCGTTGCTGGCATGCATCCCGTAGGCTTCGCGGTAGTTCACCGTGATCCAGTAGCCGTAGAGCTTGGCCGCACCATAGGGCGAGCGGGGATAGAAAGGCGTCGTCTCGCGCTGCGGGGTTTCTTGAACCTTGCCGAACAGCTCCGAGGTCGAGGCCTGGTAGAAACGGCAGTCTTTCTCCATGCCGAGGATGCGAAGCGCTTCGAGCAGGCGCAGCACGCCGATGGCGTCGGCGTTGGCCGTGTACTCCGGCGTTTCGAAGCTCACCATGACATGGCTCTGAGCCGCGAGGTTGTAGATCTCACAGGGACGAATCTCGCCGACGAGGCGGATCAGGTTCGAGCTGTCGGTGAGATCGCCATAGTGCATGAAGAAGCGTGCGTCGGCGTCGTGCCGGTCCTGCACGATGGGGTCGATGCGCCCGGTGTTGAACGAGGATGAGCGCCGCTTGAGACCATGCACCTCATAGCCCTTGTCGAGAAGCAGGCGGGCGAGATAGGCCCCATCCTGTCCGGTCACGCCGGTGATGAGGGCGCGTGGTGCTGTCATCGACTGTTCCCCTTGAGCGCAGGTCGGCGGACGACCCGATGGAGGTTCCTCCTACTGCACTCAACGAAGACAGGCAACCGCGGGCAGGCCGCAACGACGCGCCCGCGGGCAGGTACCTCTTTACCCGCAGTAGGCGATCTTGTCGGGCTGCACCTTGAGGAGCGCCTGGCGCAGCTTCTCCAGTGCCCGGCTCTCGATCTGGCGTACACGCTCCTTGGAGATGCCAAGCTTCTGCCCCAGCGCCTCCAGCGTCGCGCCATCCTCGCTCAGCCTGCGCTCACGCACGATCCTGAGTTCGCGCTCGCTAAGCACGGCGAGGGCATTCTCCAGCCAGCGCGACCTGCGTTCGGTATCGATCGCCACGCCGACAGCCTCTTCGGGAAGCGGATCGGGCGAGACGAGAAAATCCTGTCGGTCGGAACTCGAGCCGTCGCCCTCCATCACCGGCGCATTGAGCGAGGTGTCAGGCCCCGACAGCCGGGCGCTCATGGTCTCGACGTCGGTCGTCTTCACGCCCATGGTCTCGGCAATCTGGCCGACAAGTTCGGACTCGGAGATCTGCGTGACACCACTCGACAGCTTGGCCCGCAACCGCCGAAGATTGAAGAACAAAGCCTTCTGCGTCGACGAGGTGCCGCCACGCACGATGGACCAGTTCCTGAGGATGTAGTCTTGAATCGAGGCGCGGATCCACCAGGTGGAATAGGTAGAGAAGCGAACTTCGCGCTCCGGATCGAAGCGCGCCGCAGCCTCGAGAAGCCCGATATGGCCCTCCTGGATAAGGTCGCTCATGGACAGGCCAAAGTTGCGGTACTTGGCGGCAACCGCGATGACGAGGCGCATGTGGGCAAGGCTCAGCCGCTCGAGGGCACTCTCGTCGCCATCGCTTCGCCAGGCGACCGCGAGATCATGTTCTTCTTCGCGGGTGAGATAGGGCGCATTCATGGCTGCGCGAACCAGTTGACGACGGTTGCCGGAAAGATAGCTCACGGTCAGTTCCTCCGCGTCTTGCGTTCTCTGTCTTGTATACGCCTGGCCCCGGCGTTCGGTTCATTTCACAATCTTTGAAACAACCGGAGACCGCGTGATCTTGAGCGGTTGCCTGTCGCCATCCAACTGTGTGCGAGGCACAAGACAGTTCCCCGTTTTCCGCAGGAGCGGACACCAATCCATGGTGAGGGCGCACGCAGCAGGCCGTGGCATCGACAGGCACCACATCAGTTGGTCCGAGAATGCAGCACCTCATCGATCAGCGCAAATCGCACTTCCGTTACCCTGAGATCAGATTCTCTTATGAGGACGTCACACCGGGGCGACGAGGCCTCGCCAGCGCGGGCCCCAAAAAAAAGCCCAGCGCATGCGCCGGGCCTTCAAACAATCCAACCGGAGTACCGGGCGGAAGCCTCCGCAACAACGTCCGAAAACGCGCGTGCGGGGGCTCCTGTCAGGCAGCCTCGGTCTGCTCCGCGTCGCCATCCTCGCCGTCGCCTTCCTCGGCGGCCGCGGCCGCTGCCTTGCGGCTGGCGGACTTGGCGAGGTTCTGTTCGA
Organism: Stappia sp.; assembly: GCF_048268045.1. Taxonomy (GTDB): domain Bacteria; phylum Pseudomonadota; class Alphaproteobacteria; order Rhizobiales; family Stappiaceae; genus Stappia. The sequence continues at coordinate 433,838 of NZ_JBLWWG010000002.1, read as the reverse complement.
TCTGGCGGATCGCCTCGGTGTCGGAGCACTTCTGGACCGCAGCGATCTCGCGCGACATCCGGTCGAGAGCGGCCTCATAGAGCTGACGCTCGGAGTAGGACTGCTCGGGCTGGCTGTCGGAACGAAACAGATCGCGCACGACTTCCGCGATGGCAATCAGATCGCCGGAATTGATCTTCGCTTCATATTCCTGGGCGCGGCGGCTCCACATCGTGCGCTTCACGCGCGGACGTCCACGCACCGTCTCGAGAGACTTTTTCACTTCGACGGGCTCGGCGAGCTTGCGCATGCCCACGGAAGCGATCTTCGCTACCGGAACGCGAAGCGTCATCTTGTCCTGCTCGAAGTTGATCACCAGAAGCTCGAGCGCATAGCCCGCGACATTTTGCTCCTCGATCGCCGTGATCTGGCCGACGCCGTGAGACGGATAGACGATAAACTCGCCCGTCTTGTAACCCTGTCGCTGCGCGGTCTTCTTCATCGTTGTTGCCATACGCCTATGCTACTCCTGCGCAGTTGCGGCCAATTGCGGCCGTCGGCGAGTCCGGCCCTGCGCCGTCCCACCCTTCCACGGAGAAACGCACGTCCACGATCCCTGTACGATCCAGGGCCGCCGGCGTCCGTTATTCGCTGATCAGTCGACCGAACATGTAACCCCAGTCGTAAAGGAGAGAAGCCGCGGACCGCTCAAATCGAGACTGGACCGCAACCATAAAAAAACCTCCACCGGGAGGGAGAGAGACCGGACGATCGGTAACTGAGGAAAATACTATATCACGAAATCTTCTGATTTCAAAGCATCGCTCACAGGCACACGCGTTCGTCGGGGCGCGCGCGCCCCGGACGTGGCAGTTCCCGGCACCAGTCCGGGACATCTGGAAGCAGAGCCTGCCGGCTCCGCGAAGACACGAGATCAGTCGCCCGAGCCGGGTTCCGCAGAGAAATACTGCTCGAACTTTTCGGTCTTCCCGTCGAACTCCTCCGCTTCGGGCAGCGGATCCTTCTTGACCGTCAGGTTCGGCCACTTGGTGGCATACTCGGTGTTCACCTCGAGCCACTTTTCAAGGCCAGGCTCGGTGTCCGGCTTGATCGCATCGGCCGGGCATTCCGGCTCGCACACACCGCAGTCGATGCACTCGTCCGGATGGATGACGAGCATGTTCTCGCCCTCGTAGAAACAATCCACCGGGCACACCTCGACGCAGTCGGTGTACTTGCACTTGATGCAATTGTCCGTGACGATATAGGTCATCGTTGTCCTTTCAGCGAGACCGCCGATCCGGGAGCGCATTCTCCGGACCCGTCACCACCGCCTTCTTCCTATCCGAGCCGACGCCGACCGGCCGCATGACCCGCCAGACCGCCTGCCACACGGCCGGCGAAATGCTCCGCCCGTCTGCCTTTGTGTCTGCCTACCGGGTTTGCCGGAACGCATCAAGTTCGGAATATGTTGCGAACCATAGCCATCGGAGAACAGATTTCTCCGCTTTCCTTCTGCGGAAAGGGACATGGCCGATGCAATGGCTGGTGCGGGCCGGTCAATCTGTCGCAAGGAGGGCACACGCGCAGCGCCCCGGCGCCCCGACGAGCCCCCTTGTCCGCCGTCAACCTTGATCGGGCCAGTCGTCGCGAAGCCGGTCCGTCTGGCGCCGGTCGCGCTTCGTCGGTCGCCCCGCCCCCGGATCGCGCCGCCCGGCCGGCGGCCCGTCGACGACAAGCACGGTCTCCCCCTCGTCCGTTACCCGCGTTACCGCAGGCCTGGACGGCTCCTGTTGCTCGACAAGCTCATAAAGGGTAGCTGCTTCCGGCGCCGGTCCGCGCCGTGTTCCCGGCAGGACGATCTTGAGCGTCCGGACCCGGTCCGCGACAGCGATCGTCAGCGTGTCTCCCGGCCGGACCGTCTTTGCTGGCGTCGTCGTCTTCTCGCGGTTGACACGCACATGGCCGCTGGCAACGAGCTTCTGCGCGAGGCTGCGCGACTTCACCACCCGGGCGAACCAGAGCCACTTGTCGAGCCGCTGTGTGCCGGCGCCTGTTGCCGGCGCCTTGTCGTCACCCGCGCCCAAAACACCCTCGCGATGCCTGCGGGCGACCCCGCATATCACGGGATCGCCCGAAGAAATGTCAGTCCTTCGGCTTCTTTTCCAGGTCGGCCTTCAGTGCCGCCAGCTTGGCGAAGGGCGAGTCCGGGTCGATCCGGGCGGGACGATCATTGCGAGGAGCCGCCGGCTTGCCGCTGCCTCCCCGCTTGCCGCCGCCGTCCGGACGCGGCCCGCCGCGCCCACCGCCCTCGCCGCCGCGCGCGGCGCGGCCCTTGTCGAAACCGCCGCCCGGAGCGCGATTGCCCTTGCCGCGCGGCTTGCCACCCGACCGGTTACCGCCCTCGCCATCGCCGGCTGCACGATTGTTCTGGCCGCCGTTCTGGCCACGACGCGCGCCGCCGCCCTCACGCGGGCGCCGGTCACGACGCCCCGGCCGCCAGATGTCGATGGTGACCGTTTCCAACTCGGGCTGGCCAAGCGGCAGAACCGGCGTACCGGCCGCGTCGATCGACGCGGAAATTCCGTCGGCATCAACCGAAGTCAACGCACCGGCATCAGCCTGTGTCTCACCTTCACCGGCAGCCTCGGCCAATGTCGTTTCGCTCGGCGCATCCACCTCGGCAGGCGCCGCCTGTTCGGCCGGAGTGTCCTCAGCCGGCACGTCGCCGGCAACCAGCGCTGCGTCCGCCTCCGTCGCGCGCTCGACCGCCGCCGCCTCGCCAGCAGCGTCGGGCGCGGGCACAGCGGGTGCCGCTGCGTCGACTGCAAGCGTCACCGGCCGCTGGATTTCACGCGTCTCCGAGCGATAACCGAGCGACTTCAGAACGGCGGAGAAATCCTCGCCGGCGCAGCCGAGCAACGACGTCATCGCCACGGTCACGGTGAAACCGCCGCCTTCGGGAATCGCCCCCTCGGGAGGAGAAACCGCCGGATCGAGCGGCTTCCAGGCAAGCAGTGGGCGGATCAGGTCGGCAAGGCGCTCGAGAATGTCGATACGCACCGCCCGCGGCCCGCAGACGCGGAAGCCGACGACCTTGTAGAGAGCGGGGGCGATTTCCGGATCGACCGCGATCGAGGTTCGGCCGGAGGCCGAAAGCTGTGGCAGCTCGGCCAGCCCCGGCATGTCCGGATCGCCGTGCTTCAGCGCCCAGAGCTGAGCGATAAGACGGCTCGGAGCAGGCTTGAGAAGCGCGGGAACGAAAATGTGATAGGCGCCGAAACGCACGCCGAGCTTGCGCAGCCCCGCGCGCATCGTCTGGTCGAGCTGGCGAACGTCCTCGGAAATATCGCCACGCTCGAGAATGCCGAGCGCCTCGACGAGCCGGAACGCGATGCCCCGCGCCAGACCCTCGAGCCCTTCGCCCGTTTCAAGGTCGCGCAGCGGCTTGGCGAGCGTGTCGATATGCGCCTTGAGCCACAGGTTCAGCCGCGCCTCGACCTTCTCGCGGTCCGCAGTCTCCACCCCCTCATCGACAAGCAGCAGCAGGCCCGGAGCAAGCTCGCTCTCGCCGGCGATGAGCCGGCCAACGATCTCACCCTGCCAGCGCAGGGCTCCGTCGGAGGCCAGAGCGAAGGCCTCGTTGCCGGCCCGTGACAGCCGGTCGGCACGCGCCGACAACTCGCTGGCAAGCGCTTTCTGGGCAACCGCCTTCAAGGCCTTTCCGTCAGGACCATCCGCTGCCGGGTCCGGCGCGAAGCGGAAGCCTTGCAGCTTGCCGACATGCTGTCCCTCGACAAGCACATCTCCTGCCGTCGTGATTTCCGCTTCAAGCATGGCGTTCTCTCTCAGCCGTCGCATCAATACACTGGTACGCCTGTCGACAAATCGCTGTGTCAGCCTGTCGTGCAGGGCGTCCGATAACCGGTCTTCTACGCCGCGCGTGACCCCTTGCCAATGGGCAGGATCTGCAAGCCAATCCGCACGGTTGGCGACAAACGTCCATGTGCGGATGTGGGCAATACGGTTGGCGAGCGTGTCGATGTCCCCATTCACCTTGTCGGCGAAGGCGACCTGACGCGCGAACCAGTCGTCGGGAATGACCCCATCGCGCGTCAGATGTCCATATATTCCTGCAATAAGATCCGCGTGGTTCGCCGGCGCGATCTTGCGATAATCCGGCACCTGGCAGACTTCCCAAAGCAGTTCCACCCTGCCAGCGCTGGCCGCGACCCGGCGAATTGCCTCGTCGCGCACCGCGTGATCGAAGGCCGTTTCGTCGGCCGAGGGCGGCGCGCGCGTCAGCCCCGGCTCGCGCGGTGCCTCGTCGAGCGCATGGCGCAGCGCCTCGATGGAGGAAAAGTCGAGGGCGCGATTGCGCCACTGGAAAACCTTGTGCGCCTCGAAGCGATGGCTCTCAAGCGCTTCGACCAGATCGTCATCGAACGGATCCACGCGCCCGGTCACGCCGAAGGTGCCGTCGCGGGTGTGCCGGCCGGCGCGGCCGCCAATCTGGCCGATCTCCGAAGGCGTGAGCATCCGGTACTGGTAGCCGTCGAACTTGCGGATGCCGGCGAAGGCGATGTGATCGACGTCGAGATTGAGCCCCATGCCGATCGCGTCGGTGGCGATCAGGTGCTCGACGTCCCCGTTCTGGAAAAGCTCGACCTGCGCGTTGCGCGTGCGCGGGCTCAGCGAACCGAGCACAACCGCTGCCCCACCGTGCTGACGGCGGATCAGCTCCGCGATCGCATAGACCTCGGCAGACGAAAAGGCGACCACGGCCGAGCGCGGCGGCAGGCGGGTGATCTTCTTCTGGCCTGAATAGGAAAGAACCGACATGCGCGGTCGGGTGACCACATTGAGCCCGGGCAAAAGGCGCTCAAGCAATGGCCGCGCGGTCGCGGAGCCGAGCAGCAGCGTCTCCTCGGAGCCACGCATGTTGAGAAGCCGGTCGGTAAACACATGGCCGCGCTCGAAATCGGCGGCGAGTTGCACTTCATCGATGGCAACGAAGTCGACCTTCAGGTCGAGCGGCATGGCCTCCACGGTCGCCACCCAGAAAACCGCGTCCGGCGGCACGATCTTCTCCTCGCCGGTGACGAGGGCAACCTTCTTCTCGCCGACCCGCTGGACGATGCGGCCATAGACCTCACGCGCCAGCAGCCGCAGCGGCAGACCAATGACACCCGATCCGCGCGCGATCATGCGCTCGATGGCCAGATGCGTCTTGCCCGTGTTGGTGGGCCCGAGCACGGCGGTCACCGTACGCGCACGCACGCTGGTCGGGAGCTGCGTGCGAGACGACTGCAAATATCCGGATTGAACCATATCGTGCGACGACGCGAGGCGGCCTTCTGGCGACGGCTGTCCGGACCGCTCCTCCACCGGCACGCCAGCCAGCGACGGGGGGCGGCCCCCGGAGAACTCGAACCCGGCAAGCCCGGGACCCTGTAACTGCCCGAAACACGAGGTCCGCAAACGATGCGAACCAAGTCTCGGCCTGATTGTCTGGTAGCACAGAGCCGCTGCGGCTGTCCCCCCTCTTTTCACCGGCCTCGACCAAGCCCGGGCGACGCGCCTCCAGGCCCGATACCCGCTCCCCCTTCACCGGAAAATCTGTGCGAGCGACAGACGGAATCAGGGTGAATGGAACGAGTCCCGAACAAAGCCAGACCGAATCGACGTCAGCCGAATGTTCCCTCTTTGTTTTACACAAGATGTTGGGGAAATCGCACGTACCTACGCGAAATGCTGAATCACAACAGGATCTTGGCTGGCATGATGACCTTCAGGTCGCCCGGCGGCGAATGCTGGGAAAGAATTGAGATTTCGTAAACCGGACACCTAAAATTCAATCGATAACGTTAAGCATTCGACGAAACCACGAACGAAGCCTGTCCGAATCGCTGACCGGACGATGTTCCTGATTTACCCCAACCCGATCTCGTGCTTCGGCCCGCCAGCGACACAAAATCTGTCTGGCGTTTTTCAAAGATGGCCGCCCGCCCTCCGCTGGAGTTAGGACTTCTGTCTCGTTTCGACACGCATCGAGGCGACCCGGGTCCGATAGGGCGATGCAATGACGACGATTGCAGTGCAGCATCTTTCCATGGCTTCGGCGGACCTGTAAAACGCAGATAGCAGCAGCCATGCAGGAGGGGTAAACGTGGCCATTCGCAAGATCCTTGTCGCCAATCGCTCGGAAATCGCCATCCGTATCTTCCGCGCCGCCAGCGAGCTGGGGATGAGAACGGTCGCTGTCTTCGCCGAGCAGGACAAGCTGGCGCTGCATCGCTTCAAGGCCGATGAGGCCTACCAGATCGGCAAGGGACCGCATCTGCCGGAGCCGTTGGGGCCCATCGAGGCGTATCTGTCCATTCCCGAAATCATCCGCGTCGCCAGGGCCGCGAATGTCGACGCCATCCATCCCGGCTACGGCTTCCTCTCCGAAAGCCCGGAGTTTGCCGAAGCCTGCGCCGAGGCCGGCCTCATCTTCATCGGCCCCTCGCCTGACACCATGCGCCGGCTCGGCAACAAGGTCGCCGCGCGCAATCTCGCCATTGAGGCGGGCGTGCCCGTGATGCCAGCGACCGACCCGCTTCCCGACGATATGGGCGAGGTGAGCCGGCTTGCCGGGGAGATCGGCTATCCGCTGATGCTCAAGGCCTCCTGGGGCGGCGGCGGCCGCGGCATGCGTGTCATCCGCGACGAGGAAACCCTTCTGCGTGACGTGGACGCAGCCAAGCGCGAAGCCCGCGCCGCCTTCGGCAAGGACGAGATCTATCTTGAAAAGCTCGTCGAGCGCGCGCGCCACGTCGAGGTACAGATCCTCGGCGACAGTCACGGCAATCTCGTCCACCTCTTCGAGCGTGACTGCTCCATCCAGCGCCGCCACCAGAAGGTCGTGGAGCGTGCGCCGGCCCCCTATCTCTCGCCCGAGCAGCGCGCGGAGATCTGCGAATACGGTCTGAAGATCGGCAAGGCTGTCGGCTATTGCGGCGCCGGCACGGTCGAGTTCCTGATGGACGTCGACACCGGCTCATTTTACTTCATCGAGGTCAATCCGCGCGTCCAGGTCGAGCACACCGTCACCGAGGAAGTGACCGGCGTCGACATCGTCAAGGCGCAGATCCGCATCAGCTCCGGCGCGATGATCGGCGACCCGGCCTCGGGCGTGCCACCCCAGCAGGAGATGCGCCTCAACGGCCATGCGCTTCAGTGCCGCATCACCACCGAGGACCCGGAACAGAACTTCATTCCCGATTACGGCCGCATCACCGCCTATCGCGGCGCGACCGGATTCGGCATCCGGCTCGACGGCGGCACCGCCTATTCCGGCGCCGTGATCACGCGCTACTATGATCCGCTTCTGGAGAAGGTCACAGCTTGGGCCCCCTCGGCCGAGGAAGCCGCCCAGCGCATGGATCGGGCGCTTCGCGAGTTCCGCATCCGCGGCGTCGCAACGAACCTCGTCTTCCTCGAGAACGTCATCGGCCATCCGGACTTCCGCGCCAACAGCTATACGACCCGCTTCATCGACGAGACGCCGGCGCTCTTCGAGCAGGTGACGAGGCGCGACCGCGCCACCAAGCTCCTGACCTATATCGCCGACGTATCGGTGAACGGGCACCCGGAGACCAAGACCCGCCCGCGTCCGCCGGCGGACGCGCCGGCGCCCGTATCGCCCGTCTACGACACCCCTGTCGCCGACGGCACCCGCCAGCTTCTCGACAAGCTCGGCCCGACCGGCTTCGCCTCCTGGATGAAGGAGCAGACGCGCCCGCTCGTCACCGACACGACGATGCGCGACGCCCACCAGTCGTTGCTCGCCACCCGCATGCGCACCTTCGACATCGCCCAGGTGGCGGAAGCCTATGCGCGCGGCCTTCCGCAGCTGTTCTCGCTGGAATGCTGGGGCGGAGCGACCTTCGACGTCGCCATGCGCTTCCTCACAGAGGACCCCTGGGAGCGACTGCGGCTGGTGCGCGAGCGCGCGCCAAACATCCTGCTGCAGATGCTTCTGCGCGGGGCTAACGGTGTCGGTTACGCCAATTATCCCGATAATGTGGTGCGGGACTTCGTCGCCCGCGCGGCGGAAAACGGCATCGACCTGTTCCGCGTCTTCGACTGCCTCAACTGGGTGGAGAACATGCGCGTCTCCCTCGATGCGGTGATCGAGGCGGACAAGCTGTGCGAGGGCGTGATCTGCTACACCGGCGATCTCAATGACAGCGCCCGGCCGAAATACGACCTCGCCTATTACATCCGCCTGGCCAAGGACCTGGAAAAGGCAGGTTGCCACATCCTCGGCGTCAAGGACATGGCCGGCCTGATGAAGCCGGACGCGGCGAAGACCCTCTTCACCGCGCTGAAGCAGGAAGTGGGGCTGCCGATCCACTTCCACACCCACGACACCTCGGGCATTTCCGCGGCAAGCGTGCTGGCGGCGGTCGAGGCCGGCGTCGATGCCTTCGACGCGGCGATGGACGCGCTGTCCGGCCTGACCTCCCAGCCGGCACTCGGCTCATTGGCCGCGAGCCTTGCCGGCGGCCGGCACGACACCGGGCTTGATCCCCGCGTTATCCGCGAAATCTCCTTCTACTGGGAAGCGGTGCGCACCCAGTACCGCGCCTTCGAGAGCGACCTGAAGTCGCCCGCCTCGGAGGTCTACCTGCACGAGATGCCGGGCGGCCAGTTCACCAATCTCAAGGAGCAGGCCCGCTCGCTCGGCCTCGAAATGCGCTGGCATGAGGTGGCGCAGGCGTATCACGACGTCAACATGCTGTTCGGCGACATCGTCAAGGTGACCCCCTCCTCCAAGGTCGTGGGCGACATGGCGCTGATGATGGTGAGCCAGGGCCTTTCCGTCGCCGACGTGCTCTCGCCGGAAAAGGACGTCGCCTTCCCCGACAGCGTCGTGCAGATGATGCGCGGCGACCTTGGACAGTCGCCCGGTGGCTGGCCGCAGGAGATCCAGTCCCGCGTGCTCAAGGGCGAGACGCCGATCACCGTGCGGCCGGGCTCGCTGCTCACCGACGACGATCTCGCCGCGCGTCGCGCCGAGGCGGAGGAGAAGACCGGCACCACGCTCGATGACGCCGAACTCGCCTCCTACCTGATGTACCCGAAGGTCTTCACCGACTTCGCTGCCGCGCGCGACCTCTACGGCCCGGTGAGCGTGTTGCCGACCCCGGTCTATTTCTACGGCCTTTCGGTCGGCGACGAAGTCCTGATCGAACTCGAGCCGGGCAAGACGCTGGTCGTCCGCTGCCAGGCGATCGGCGAGACGGACGAGAACGGCGAGAAGAAGGTGTTTTTCGAGCTGAACGGCCAGCCGCGCATCATCAAGGTTCCGGACAGGGCGCACGGGTCGACAGGCGCGGCCGTCCGTCGCAAGGTGGAGCCGGGCAACGTTGCCCACGTCGGCGCGCCGATGCCCGGCGTGATTTCGACCGTGACGGTGAAGGCGGGCCAGCAGGTGACCAGCGGCGACGTACTCGTCTCCATCGAGGCGATGAAGATGGAGACCGCACTCCATTCGGACCGTTCCGGAACCATCGCCGAGGTGCTTGTGACACCGGGCCAGCAGGTCGATGCCAAGGACCTGCTCGTCGTCTTCGAGGCCGCGGCGGACTGAACGGAAGACAAGGGAAGACGCGACGTGACGCTGACCATTGCATCCGCCGACCTGCGCCGCGTCTTCCTTCACCTTCAGGGACTATCCGATCAGCCGGGGCGGCGGATCGACAGGAATGGCGTGCATGAAATGATCGACCGGCTCGGCTTCGTGCAGGTCGACAGCATCAATACGGTCACCCGCGCCCACCACCAGATCCTGTTCTCGCGCAACCAGACCTACCGGGAGGACCAGCTCACCGGCCTTCTCGAGCGCGACCGCGCGTTGTTCGAGAACTGGACGCACGACGCCTCGATCATTCCCGCCGCCGCCTACCCCTATTGGCGCCACCGCTTCGCGCGCGAACAGAAACGGCTGAAGGCGCGCTGGACCAACTGGCACGGGCACGACTTCCACGACGAAATTGAGCGGGTCCATGCCCATGTGCGCGACAACGGACCGTCACGGGCGCGCGACTTCGACAGCGAGCGTGACCGAAAGGAGCCCGGCTGGTGGAACTGGCAGCCGGGCAAGACCGCGCTGGAATATCTCTGGCGCTGCGGCGAGATCGCCGTTACAGCCCGCGAGAATTTCGCCAAGATCTACGATCTTTCCGAACGCGTGATCCCGTCAGGGCACTTCGGCCAACAGGTCTCGCAGGCCGATTTCATCGACTGGGCCTGCCGCTCCGCGCTCGAGAAACTCGGTGTTGCGACCCATGGCGAAATCGCCGCCTTCTACGACCTGGTCACGCCCGATGAGGCAAAGGCCTGGTGCACGCAGGAAAAAGGGCGTTCGATCCTGCCCGTGGAAATCGCGACCGAAGCGGGGGGAAAACCGCGCGCGGCCTTCGCGCGAGCGGACATCCGCGAGGTGATTGACGCGGCTCCGGAGCCACCGGCGCGCATGCGCGTTCTCAGCCCCTTCGACCCGGTGCTGCGGGACCGCAAGCGCGCCGAACGGCTTTTCGGCTTTGCCTACCGCATCGAGGTCTTTGTCCCGGCGCCAAAGCGCACTTACGGCTACTATGTGTTTCCGCTGCTGGAGAAAGACCGGCTCGTTGGACGCGTCGACATGATCTGCCGGCGCGCCGAAGGTGTTCTTGAGGTCACCGCCTTCTGGCCGGAAAAGGGTGTGCGCCTGGGGGAAGGCCGGCTCGCCCGCCTCGAGGCGGAACTCGCTCGCATGGCCCGCTTCACCGGCATGGACCGCGTGCGCCTGGCCGATGGCTGGCGCCGCGATCCCGCCGGCTAGAGAGCAATCGGGATCAGGAGCAAAGCACCTTCTCGATACTGTCGGGCGGATGACCGGTCAGCGTCTTGTCGACCTCGGCAACGACCCGGCTCGACACTTCCTTGTGGAACGCCTTGCGCAGGTCTCCGAGTGTTGTGGGAGGCGCCACGACAACAAGCTTCGAGAATTTCCCCTTGTGCGCCAGCACGTAGAGCCGGTCGGCGATATCCTTGGCGAAGCGGTGCTTCTCCATCAGGTGCCAGTCGGTCGGCTCCATGGCACTGCGATGGGGACCGGGGCCATCGCTTCGGCGGCCCGGGGCATCCGTTCCCTGCTCGGAGGTCGGAGGATTGTCCTGTTCGAGCACCTCCAGAATCTGCAGGTTCGGATAATCTGCATCGCCTTCATTGCGGAAGAACAGGGCTTTTTCGCCATCTCCGACAAGCACCCAGGCGTCGTGTTCGATGCGGCAACCGCTCATGGTCGTCCTCCTGTACAGGTCGCTTCGGGCCTTCGCGAACCATCGCGACACCCGGCGGCCACCCCTCCATGCCCCTCCTTTCTAGATAGTCCGTCCGGCAGGAATTTAAACGGCTTGCGCGACGATCACCCTGTCGCTGACGGTGCTCCGCGCCGCCTTACGCTCCCCTTGGTGCCGGCTCACGATCCGAGGATCTCGTCCGCCAGGGCAGAGGCTCCGCGTTTCAACATCTCATGGACACGTTCGAACCCGTCCGCTCCCCCGTAATAAGGGTCGGGAACGTCGCGATCGAGAAACCGGCGCAACCGCCCCTCGGCCCGCAGCGTCGCCGCCGAAGCACCTGCAAGCCGGAACAGGTTGGCAAGATTTTCACCGTCCATCGCCAGCACGAGATCGAAGCGGGAGAAGTCCTCCGCCCTCACCTGCCGCGCACGCTGCCCCGAGATGTCGATCCCGTGCCGCATGGCAACCTCCACCGAGCGCGGGTCGGGCGGATTGCCCACATGCCAGGAGCCGGTGCCGGCGGAAGCGACCATGATCCGGTCGCCCGCCCCCCGGCCGACAAGTTCGGCGCGCAGGATGCCCTCGGCCAGCGGCGAACGACAGATATTGCCGAGACAGACAAACAGAACGGATGTCATGGAAACTCCCGTGTTCGATTTTGCCGAAGCACCGCGCTGCACCCGGAGCGGTTGGCGACAAGTGCCAAAGGCGGGGTTTCAGGGCGCGGCCGGCGACCTATCTTCAAAAGAGAACCGGGACAGGACCGGAAACCGCAAGAAGTGCCCGCGGTCACATCCCGGGCGCAAGGAGGACAGATGGCCAGGAACCTTGACGAGGCAGCGCGCAACGCGGCGCTCGCGGAACTGACGGGCTGGAGCCTGGGCGGCGAGGGAAAGACGATCACCCGCCGGTTCGCCTTCGCCGATTTCACCGCCGCCTTCGGCTTCATGGCCCAGGTCGCGCTCATCGCCGAGAAGATGAGCCATCATCCCGACTGGTCCAATGTCTACAACCGCGTGGAAATCACCCTGACCACCCATGATGCCGGTGGTCTGACCGAGCGCGACATTGTGCTGGCTCGCGCGATCGATGGGCTGGTCGGGGGCTAGAGGAAGACGGCTCAGTTGCCGCACTCGATCAGAAAGACATGCGCCGTACCTTCCTGCGCGCGTTCGACAAGCCTGTGCCCGGCCTCCTGGCAATAGTGGGGAATGTCGATGACCGACATCGGATCGGTGGCGACGACCCTGAGCCGCGCGCCGGCAGCGAGCCGCGACAGGGCCTTGCGCGTCCTGAGCACCGGAAGAGGGCATTTCAGTCCCTTCAGATCAAGCTCCTGTGCGCCCTCGCCGTCCACCATCGTCGTCACCCGTTTTCATATCCGTCATCAGACGGCATCATTCACCACCGGCCGGCACCCCGCGTGCCGGTTTCCTTCGCCGGGTCCGTCGGATCCGCAAGGTTGCAGGAGCATAAGCCGCAAATGACCATGGACAAGCCCACCCCTTTCGACGTTCTCGATTTCTGGTGGACCGCCGGACCGCAGAAATGGTTCGCCCGCAGCGATGCCTTCGATGCCGAGATCCGTGAGCGGTTCGAGGCGGCGAGCGTCGCGGCCGGCAGGGGAGACCTCGACGACTGGGCCACGACGCCGCATGGCGCTCTTGCCCTGATCATCCTGCTGGACCAGTTCCCCCGCAACCTCTACCGCAACGACGCAAGGGCCTTCGCCAGCGACCAGCGCGCGCTGAAGACGGCGGAACGGGCGCTCGAACAGGGTTTCGACAAGGCATTTCCGACGCAGGCCCGCACCTTCTTCTACCTCCCCTTCGAGCACGCCGAGGACATCGCGGCGCAGGAGCGCAGCGTCGATCTCTTCCGCCGCCTCGCAAATCAGGAGACCTATTTCTACGCACTCCTGCATCTGGACGTGATCCGGCGCTTCGGCCGCTTTCCGCATCGAAACCCCGTGCTTGGTCGCGAAACGAGTCCGGCCGAAGCCGCCTATCTCGCCGACGGCGGTTTCGGCTCCTGATGCGCTCTTATCCATGCCCGCTTTTTGTGCACATGATTTGATCATACGCAAAGCCACGAAGTGACTATTATTTAGGCATAGATATAAATCGCTCCCGGCTTGCCCAAGCCGGGAGCGCCGGCCTCGGCACTCGGCGCTTCGCCTTTGTTTTTCCTTGTATTTTCTTCCCAAAAGACGCCCGTTTTCCGGCTCTTTTCGCACTGCAATACGACTTGGCACGCTCCTTGAAAAGGATGGGACGGCGTCAATCGGACCCGCGCGTCCCAGCTTCGGGATCGCGCTCCGGTTCGGGTCATTCCGTCGAGGGGGCATTTGGCCTGAGGCGGACACGCAGCAGGGAAAGGAACGGAACCGAGCATGAAAATCGTGATGGCCATCATAAAGCCGTTCAAGCTCGACGAGGTGCGCGACGCCCTCACGAGCATCGGCGTTCAGGGACTGACGGTCTCGGAAGTCAAGGGCTACGGGCGCCAGAAGGGGCACACCGAGATCTATCGCGGCACGGAATACGCCGTGAGCTTCCTGCCCAAGCTGAAGATCGAGGTCGCCGTTGCCTCGGACCTCGCCGACAAGGTCGTCGAGGCGGTCGCCGCAGCCGCGAAGACCGGCCAGATCGGCGACGGCAAGATCTTCGTCTACGCGCTCGACCAGGTGCAGCGCATCCGCACCGGCGAAACCGACGCCGCGGCGCTTTGATCCATTCGAGCAAGGGAAATCCCGATGAAACTCAGCTTTGAAAAAGTCGGTCTGGCATCGCTTGCGCTCCTCGCGGCGACCGGCTCGGCACTGGCCCAGGATGCTGCTCCGGCAGCCGAGGCCCCTCAGTATGCTCTCGCCAGCGACACCGCCTTCATCTTCAACACCCTGCTGTTCCTGATCGGCGGCTTCCTGGTGATGTGGATGGCGGCAGGCTTCGCCATGCTCGAAGCCGGCCTCGTTCGCACCAAGAACGTGTCGATGCAGTGCCTCAAGAACATTGCGCTCTATTCCGTCGCGGGCATCATGTATCTGCTCGTCGGCTACAGCCTGATGTACACCAACGTCAACGGCGGCTACATGGGCACGTTCGCCGTCTACGGCTGGCCGGCGGCCGGCACCGCCAACGAGGGCAGCTACGCTGTCGCCTCCGACTGGTTCTTCCAGATGGTCTTCGTCGCGACCGCGGCCTCGATCGTCTCCGGCACGCTCGCCGAGCGCATCAAGCTCTGGCCGTTCCTGTTCTTCACGGTCATCCTCACCGGCTTCATCTACCCGATCGCCGGCTCCTGGCAGTGGGGCGCCGGCTGGCTCTCCGAGATGGGCTTCTCCGACTTCGCCGGCTCCACGCTGGTGCACTCCGTCGGCGGCTGGGCGGCTCTTTCCGGGGCTCTCATCCTCGGTGCGCGCCGTGGCAAGTACGTCGATGGCAAGGTGATCCCGATGCCGGGCTCCTCCATGCCGCTCGCAACCCTCGGCACCTTTATCCTGTGGCTCGGCTGGTTCGGCTTTAACGGCGCATCGCAGCTCGCCATGGGCTCCAACTCCGACGTCTCCGACATCTCGCGCATCTTCGCCAACACCAATCTGGCCGCTGCCGGCGGTGTGGTTGCCGCGATCATCCTGACGCAGATCCTCTACAAGAAGGTCGACGTCACGATGGCTCTGAACGGCGCGCTTGCCGGTCTCGTCTCGATCACCGCCGAGCCGCTGATGCCCTCACCGATCCTTGCCGTGCTGATCGGCGCCGTCGGCGGTGTCATCGTGGTCTTCGCCGTGCCGCTGCTCGACAAGCTGAAGCTCGACGACGTGGTCGGTGCAATCCCGGTCCACCTGCTGTGCGGCATCTGGGGCACGATCATCGTCCCGCTCACAAACCCCGAGACATCCTACGTCACCCAGTTCATCGGCATTGTCGCCTATGGCGTATTCACCTTCGTGGCCAGCGGCGTCGTCTGGTACCTGCTGAAGGTGACCGTCGGCATCCGCGTCACGGCCGAGGAAGAGGCCATGGGTCTCGACAAGGCCGAAGTTGGCGTCGAGGCCTATCCCGAATTCGGCCAGGGCAGCCAGCGCGCCTGACCCGGCCGGACACATCTCCCGAACGGTTGCCGCACCGGCGACCGTGACTTCAGGGCCCGGAGCACCGCTTCGGGCCCTTTTTTCTCGTCCGGTCTCCCAGTCTCTTCCGGCCTTGCCGCAAGGCCGGAGACACATCATTGTGCGGCGGCGCCGGCGAATCCCTTTTCGGGACGATCTCCGGGCGCAGCAAACGGACGAGGATCCCCGGCATGCCGATGTTCATATCCATTCCGCTGACCGTCGCACCGCTTCTGGTCTACAACCTCCTCGCCTACTCGCTGCTCGGCGACACCGGCGGCGACCCCTGGGCCGCCCCGATCGTCACCGTCGAGCTGGTCTCCGGCGCCCGCTTCACGCTCGTCATCGGCGACCTGATGATCATCGCCGGCCTGGCCCTGCTGTTCGTCGAGCTGCTCAAGGCCACGCGCACCGGCGTCGTCGCGCTGACAGACCACATCCTCTCGACCCTCGTCTTCATCGCCTATCTGGTCGAGTTCCTGACCGTGCGCGAGGCGGCGACCTCGGTCTTCTTCATCCTGATGTTCATCTCGCTGGTCGATGTGATCGCCGGCTTCTCGATCACGATCACCGGCGCCCGCCGCGACTTCGGCGTCTCGCCCGGCGACCACATGCACTGACGCCTCCGCGCCGACGCATAACGTCGGGTTTTCCAGAGGTTTCCCACCCCGAATCAACCTTCCGTTACGTTAGTCGTTAACAAAAAGTTATCGACTGGCACGGCATTTGCGCTAAATTCCTCGGCAATACTGCCAGTGTCTCGAATTGGCACGCCGAGGAGGCGACGATGCGGATCGTAGCGGCAAATCGTACGGGGAAGGGACCGGGGCGCACCGAAAGGACGCAGCGCACGGGCGCTCGCCCTCACAGGAACGGCGCATCGGCGGGCACGGCCGGTGCCGGCGGCAGCCGCAATGCGCTCGTCGTCACCGCCGTCGAGCCTGTCGTCGAGGCGACGGCCAACCGCTTCGCGCGGATCTACCGTCCCAGCGCCATGCTGATTGCCCAGCTCATCGCGCTTCGCGAGAACATGCCCCAGCAGCGCGCGCGCCGGCGCGCCGAGCCGGCTGAAGCCATTGACGCCTATCGCTCGGCCGAGCGTCGTCCCCGCACCCAGGAAACAGGGCGCGTTTTGTCCGTGAGCCGCTGAGGGTGGCCACGGGCAACGCCCCCACAGGACAGAAAACGCCCGCCGAACGGCGGGCGTTTTCATGCAAGGCGACGGGCAGCCGACCTCAATAGCCGATTGCGCAGCCGTCCTTGCGCGGATCCGATCCGCCGACCAGCATGCCATTCTCGCGGTCGATCAGGATTGCCTGCGCACCGCCGATCGGTTCATCGACAAGCATGATCTCGTGGCCAAGCGCCCCCAGGCCGGCAAGTGTCTGCTCCGGCACGCCTCGCTCGGCCTGCAGCACATGCGTCTTCTCGTTGAAGAACATGCGCGGCAGATCGATCGCCTGCTGCGGGTCCATGCCGAAATCGACCATGTTGGACAGCACGTGGGCATGGCCGCAAGGCTGGTAGCCGCCCCCCATCACTCCGTAGGAAAGATGCGGCAGGCCGTCCTTGAGCACCATGGCAGGGATGATCGTATGCAGCGGCCGCTTGCCGCCGTCGATGCAGTTCGGATGGCCGGGCTCGAGGCGGAAGCACGCCCCTCGGTTCTGCAGCAGCACCCCACTCTCCCGGGCGCAGATGCCGGAGCCGAAGCCCTTGTAAACAGAGTTGATGAGCGAAACGGCGAGACCGTCCTTGTCCACCACCGACAGATAGATCGTGTCGGAGGACGGCCCGAGCAGTGCCGGCGGAATGTCGCCCATGCGCGCCCCCCGCGACACGCGGGACGCGAGACGATCCAGATAGGCATCGCTCAGGAAGGCCTCGGGCCCATGCGGCATATGCGCCGGATCGGCGAGATACATGTCGCGTACCGAATAGGCGAGACGGCCGGCCTCGAGCTCGAGATGGAACCGCTCGACGCCTGTCGGATCGAGACCGGAAAGATCGAAGCGCTCGAGAATGCCAAGCAGCACGAGCGCGATGAAGCCCTGGCCATTGGGCGGCAGTTCCACGACCTCGACCCCGCGATAGGGATGGCGCACCGGCACCATGTCGAGCGTTTCCATGCCGGCGAGATCATCCAGCGTCATGAGCCCGCCGCGCGCCGAAAGCGTTGCAACGATATCGCGCGCCACCTCGCCTTCGTAGAACCCTTTCGCACCCTCCGAGGCAATGCGCTCCAGCGTGCGGGCAAGCCCCGGGTGGCGCATGACGGTACCGACCGCCGGCGCCGCGCCGTCCACCAGATACTCCGCCCGCGCGCCCGCGTCGGCGGTGAGTTTCGCCACGTTGCGCGCCCAGTCGAAGGCAACGCGCGGTGCGACCGCATAGCCGTGGCGGGCATAGCCTATGGCGCGCGTCAGCACCTCTCCGAGGCCGCGTGTGCCATGGCGGGCCAGCAGCGTCTCCCAGGCCCGCACGGCGCCGGGCACCGTCACCGCATGGGGACCGCAGTCGTCGATCGCCGTCACGCCGATCTCGGCAAGCTTGGCGGGCGTCGCGGCCTTTGGTGCCGGGCCGGACCCATTGAGGCCGAAAAGCTTTCCGTCCGGACGCGCCACAATGGCAAAGCAATCGCCGCCGATGCCGGTCATCTGCGGCTCGACAACCGCAA
Source organism: Stappia sp. (assembly GCF_048268045.1). Taxonomy (GTDB): domain Bacteria; phylum Pseudomonadota; class Alphaproteobacteria; order Rhizobiales; family Stappiaceae; genus Stappia. The sequence continues at coordinate 415,735 of NZ_JBLWWG010000002.1, read as the reverse complement.
GAACGGCCGCCGCCGCAACGGCCGCGTCAACCGCGTTGCCCCCGCCCTGCAGGGTCTCGAGAGCTGCCGCGCTTGCCAGCGGATGGGACGTCGCGGCCATGGCCGTGGGGGCGTGGACGCTCGAGCGTCCGGGAAAATGGAAATCGCGCATTGCGTGAAGATCCTGTCGGTTGTCGGAGATCTCGCCGGGCTCGCGGCGCAGAGCCCGCGCCCGGTCCGGGGCGGTTTCTGCATGGCCGGGAGCGTGTCGAGACGCGGGAATGATGCCGGCGCGGCCCTCCATTTTTTCCATGCCGGCACGAGTATTTGTCGTTTTTGCCCGTTGGTCGACAACCACCGGACTGATAGCGATAGGTCCACGGTAACCCGACGACGCACAGGAGACTTTCGCCAATGGGCAAACTCACCCTTTCCCTTTCGGAGAAGATCGTCCAGGCAGCCTTCGCCAAGGGCGCGGAACTGAGCCTGAAGCCGCTGACGGTCGTCGTTCTCGACGCCGGCGGCCACACCATCGCCCTGCTCCGCCAGGATGGCGCTTCGATCCTTCGCCCGCAGGTCGCCACTGGCAAGGCCTTTGGCGCGCTCGCGGTCGGGGCCGGATCGCGCTGGCTTGACGCCAACGCCCAGACCCGCCCCCATTTCATCCAGGCGCTGAATGGCGTCGCAGGCGGCAACATCGTTCCCGTCGCCGGAGGCGTGCTGATTCGCGACGGCGAGGGCGGCGAAATTCTCGGCGCTGTCGGCATCACCGGCGACAGCTCGGACAATGATGAGGCCTGCGCCGTCGCCGGGATCGAGGCGGCGGGCTTCACGCCCGACGTCGGCTAGGCAGACAATACGAGACAAGGGAAAGGCCGGCGAAGGAGCCGGCCTTCTTTGTCGTGCGCACGCCCGCCAGCGACACCCTATTTCTTGTCGGTGGCGATCGAGTCGAGCTTCTTCTGCATCTCCACAAGCTGCTTCTTGAGCTGATCGAGATCCTCGGCGCTCGCCGCTTGCGGGGCTGCGCCCGGCTCCCGGATCGCGCCCTCTTCGCCATCGGCACCCTTCGCTGCGCCAAACGGCAGGAACATGCGCATTGCCCGGTCGAAGATCTCGGCATTGCGCTTCACGTGATCCTCGATCACGTCGAACGCGCCCGTTCCGAAGGCACCCGACATCTGCTCGCGCAGCTTGTCCTGCTCTTTCGTCAGCGAGTTCATGGAAAAGTCGAGATAGCTCGGCACCACGTTCTGCATGCTGTCGCCATAGAAGCGGATGAGCTGGCGCAGGAACGTGATCGGCAGAAGGTTCTGCCCCTTGTTTTCCTGTTCGAATATGATCTGGGTGAGTACGGAGCGGGTAATTTCCTCGCCCGACTTCGCATCGAAGACCACGAAGTCCTCCTCCCCCTTCACCATCAACGCGAGATCCTCGAGCGTCACATAGGTGCTCGTGCCCGTGTTGTAGAGGCGGCGGTTGGCGTATTTCTTGATGATCGTCGGCTCGGTCGTCTTGCCCATATCGTCTTCCGGCTTCCGGCTTTGCGCTGCGCGATACGCGCGCGCTATCCTCCCCGGCGGCCCGTCGTCGACCCGGCGCGCCGCCCCTTCTGCCTTGTACGATAAGCCAATTGTCGCCTCCGGTACCACCGTTTTGTCTGCCCGCTGACAGGCGTGCCCAATCCGGCCTCCTCAGACCAAATGATGAGCAGGCGAAGCCGTCTTTTCGCGCCTCCGTCCCATGCGTTGCGGTTGACTAAGGTCGGGCGAGCGTCTCTAGTTGGGCCAAAGCGCGCGAAAAAACATAAGCATGAGGGGCGCGTTTCCGGGAGGTCCGGATTTCGGAGGCATCATCATGAGCGCAAACACCGACGTCGTCATTGTCAGCGCCACGCGCACACCCGTCGGATCCTTCAATGGATCCTTCGCCAATACCCCCGCCCATGAACTGGGCGCCATCGTCATCAAGGCGGCCATGGAACGCGCCGGCGTTACCGGCACGGAGATTGACGAGCTCGTCTTCGGCCAGGTTCTCACCGCCGGCCAGGGCCAGAACCCGGCACGCCAGGCGGCGATCCTTGCCGGCATCGATCCGGCCGCAAGCGCCTGGACGCTCAACCAGGTCTGCGGCTCGGGCCTGCGCACCGTGGCCATCGCCATGCAGCAGATCACGGCCGGAGACGCCTCGATCGTCGTCGCCGGCGGCCAGGAAAGCATGTCGCTCTCGACCCACTGCGCGCATATGCGCTCGGGCTACAAGATGGGCGACTTCAAGATGATCGACACGATGATCAAGGACGGCCTGTGGGACGCCTTCAACGGCTACCACATGGGTCAGACGGCCGAGAATGTCGCCGAGAAGTGGCAGATCTCCCGCGACGAGCAGGACGCCTTCGCCGTCGCGTCCCAGAACAAGGCCGAGGCTGCCCAGAAGGCCGGTCGTTTCAAGGACGAGATCACCCCGGTGACCGTCAAGGAGCGCAAGGCCGAACGCGTCGTCGAGGATGACGAGTACATCCGCCACGGCGCCAGCCTGGAAGGCATGGCCAAGCTGCGCCCCGCCTTTGCCAAGGACGGCAGCGTCACCGCCGGCAACGCCTCGGGCATCAACGACGGCGCCGCGGCGCTGGTGGTGATGAGCGCGGCCGAGGCCGAGCGCCGTGGCCTGACACCGCTTGCCCGCGTTGCATCCTGGGCCACCGCCGGCGTCGATCCCGCGATCATGGGCTCCGGCCCGATCCCAGCTTCGCGCAAGGCGCTGCAGAAGGCCGGCTGGAAGGTCGAGGACCTCGATCTCGTCGAGGCCAACGAGGCCTTCGCGGCACAGGCTTGCGCGGTCAACAAGGACATGGGCTGGAACCCGGACATCGTGAACGTCAATGGCGGCGCGATCGCCATCGGCCATCCGATCGGTGCGTCCGGCGCCCGCGTTCTCGTCACGCTTCTTCACGAGATGGGCCGGCGTGACGCGAAGAAGGGCCTCGCCACGCTGTGCATCGGCGGCGGCATGGGTGTCGCCCTCTGCGTCGAGCGCTGAGCCGACAGGCTCTCGCAGCGGACGGCCCTTGGGCCGTCCGCATTGCGGCGCAAGCCGCCGCGCCAGGAGACACCACACCTCCACCGCAACACTCGAAACGCCCCGCGAAAGAACGGGCGAAGCACAACCATAAATTGATATAGATCATTGAAAGCCAGCAACCGCTGGGGCATCACCGCGACATCTGGAAAAGATCATGAGGGCTTTTTCAGCTTGTCTGAGCCGGCAGAGGAGACGACGTCCATGAGCAATGTGGCAATCGTGACGGGGGGCACGCGGGGCATCGGCGCCGCTATTTCAAAGGCGCTGAAGGATGCCGGCTACACGGTGGCGGCGACCTACGCTGGCAACACCGAGAAGGCGGAAGCCTTCAAGGCCGAGACCGGAATTCATGTCTACAGGTGGGACGTTTCGGATGCCGAAGCCTGCAAGGAAGGCGTGGCGCAGGTCGTATCCGACCTCGGCGCGGTCGAGGTGCTGGTCAACAACGCCGGCATCACCCGCGACGGCTGGTTCCACAAGATGGACTACGAGCAGTGGTCGGCGGTGATCCGCACCAACCTCGATTGCATGTTCACGATGACCCGTCCGGTCATCGACGGCATGCGCGAGCGCAGCCACGGCCGCATCATCAACATCTCCTCGATCAACGGACAGAAGGGCCAGCTCGGCCAGACCAACTATTCCGCCGCCAAGGCCGGCGTCATCGGCTTCACCAAGGCTCTTGCCTCAGAAACGGCGCGCAAGGGGATCACGGTCAACGCGATCTGCCCGGGCTATATCGATACCGACATGGTCGCCGCCGTGCCGGAGAAGGTCCTTGAGGGGATCATCGCGGGCATCCCGGTGGGACGCCTTGGCCAGGCCGAGGAAATCGCCGCGGCGGTGGTCTATCTCGCGTCCAAGCAGGCAGCCTTCATGACCGGCGCGGTCATGACCATCAACGGCGGTCAGTATTACGCCAACGGCTGACCACCCGAGCCGGTCTCCATACAAACGAAAACCCCGGATGCGTCGCCGCATCCGGGGTTTTTCATTGCCGCCGCGCAGATGCTACGGCAGCGCAAACGCGCAAAAAGGTAAAGGGACCGGCGCAACCGGTCCCTTTACCGAATATTCTTGTCCTGCAGGCGTCGGACCTGCAAGCGCGCATTGCGCGCCGCGTCGGATCCGTCCCTGCGGGTCTTCATCCGCGCGGCAAGCCCGCTCAGACGCCGTCCTTCGGCGCCAGGATCTGACGACCGCGGTACATCCCGGTCTTCAGGTCGACATGATGCGGACGGCGCAGCTCGCCGGAATCCCTGTCTTCGACATAGGACGGCTGCCGCAGGGCGTCGGCGGAGCGACGCTGACCGCGCTTCATGCGCGAGGTTTTTCTCTTCGGAACGGCCATTGTTCTTCTCTCCGTCGTGCAATATCCCGCGAACCCGGACCGGGTCTGCCCGGGGCGTGGGTCCACGCGGTGTGCAGGAATGGCGGGCTTATACCGAAACCCGCAAGCATTTGCCAGCCCGAAAGCGATTTTTTTGCGCTCCGCCGCTCCGTTTATTGGCCCGAGGCAAAGCCGGGCAGGCAATCGAGGTGCGGATCCATTCCCAAAGCCCGCCCCCGGTTGATCCGCGCCAGCCGCGCGTGCCCCGGTTTCGGATTGGCCGGATTGCGCGCCAACGGGTTCGGAAGGGCAGTCGCAAGGCGCGCGGCCTCGCTGCGCGAAAGCTCGGACGCGGGCTTGCCGAACCATGCCTGCGACGCCGCTTCCGCGCCGAAGACGCCCTCGCCCCATTCGGCGACATTGAGATAAATCTCCAGGATCCGCCGCTTTGAGAGCATCGCGTCGAGCATCAGCGCCAGCGGCAGCTCCATGCCCTTTCGCACGTAGCTGCGCCCGTTCCACAGGAAGAGGTTCTTGGCGACCTGCATGGTGATCGTCGAGGCGCCGCGCACGTCATCCCCCTCGCCGAGCGCATCGATCTGCTTGTCCAGCGCCTGCCAGTCGACGCCGCCATGGTCGCAGAAACGGCCGTCCTCGGAGGCGACAACCGAGCGCACCAGGGCCGGAGCAATATCCTCGAGCCGGACATAGGTCCGGTCAACCCAGAGCCCCTGTGCGTAGCGCGCCAGCATCAAGGTGCTCACCGGCGGCGCGACCGCGTAGACGATGGTCAGCAGCGGCGGCAGAAGCACCAGCGCGAGAACGACCCTGAGAAGGATCCTGCGGATGGACACCCGCCGCCTTGACGGACGCGTATCGCCACTCGCCTCGCCTCCCGCCCTGCCCCGTCCGCTCACGCCATCGTCTCCGCGTCCCCGCCCCCGTCGTCATCACCATTCTTGCCAGCCTTCGCCGCCGGCGTCGAGCGCCCGGCAAGGTGGTCGCGCAGCGCCGCCGCAAGGGTGCGCGCATCGGCCGTATGCGCGGACCGCCTGCGCCAGACAAGCCCGAGTTGGCGCACCGCCTGCGTGCCCTCGATCGGCACGATCGAAAGTCGCGTTCCGCGCGCCACCCCCGCCCTCACGGCAATTTCGGGAACGAGCGTCAGGCCGAGACCATTGTCCACCATCTGCACGAGCGTCGTCATCGACGAAGCGCGAATGTCATCGGCCTCCATCGGAGCCCCTCCGTTGAAGGCCAGCAGCACGTGCTCGCGCAGGCAGTGCCCATCCTCCAGCAACAGCAGCGGCTCGCGCCGCAACCGGGCCAGATCCACCGGTGCCTGCGTGGCCAGCGGATGGCCCTCGGGAAGCGCCAGCAGCAGCCGGTCGGAGCCGATCACCTCGCTTTCCAGATCTCCCGTGTCATAGGGCAGCGCGATCAGCAGGACGTCGAGGCGGCCATCCTTGAGGTCCTGCACGAGCACCCGGGTCAGATCCTCGCGCAGCACGAGACGCAGGTCGGGGTGCGCCCTGCGCAGCGCCGGCAGGGCCTGGGGAAGAAGGAAGGGCGCAATGGAGGGAATGACACCAAGCCTGAGACGCCCGGAAAGGGGCTTGCGCGCCGCGCTTGCCAACCCGGCGAGGTCCTCGGCCTCGCGCAGGATCAGGATCGCCCGGTCGAGAACGCTTTCGCCCGCCTCCGTCAGCGACAGTACCCGTCCCGACCGGTCGATCATTTCCGCCCCGAGACACTCTTCGAACTGGCGGATTGCGCCGGACAGCGTCGACTGGGTGACATGGCAGGCGCGCGCCGCGCGCACGAAGGAGCGATGCTCCGCGAGCGCGACGAAATACTGCATTTGCCGAAGCGTCGGGAGCATTCGCGGGTTCCATTCAACCGGTGCCGGAGCATCACGCCGCGGCGTTTTGACAGGCCTCCGACAAGATGACGCAGGGGCGCCCTGATGTATCGACAATACCGATGCACTACATCGAATTTATCGGTTTGACCGAACGTCGTTTCATTTGCATACCCGGTGTCATTGCACTGCACAACAGGCAGGGCAAACCGCTTTTCAGGCACCGCGCGCAAGAGCGCGCGCCGGGCCTCAACTCAGGAGACACACCATGATCGGTATTGGCGACAAGCTGCCCGAGTTCGAGATCGTCGGCGTGAAGCCGGGCTTCAACCACCACGAGGAGAACGGCGAGAGCGCGTTCGAGACGCTGACGGAGACCAGCTTCGAGGGCAAATGGAAGGTTATCTTCTTCTACCCGAAGGACTTCACCTTCGTCTGCCCGACCGAGATCGCTGAGTTCGCCCGCCTTGCCGGCGACTTCGAGGACCGCGACTGCGTCGTCCTCGGCGGCTCCACCGACAACGAGTTCTGCAAGCTCGCCTGGCGTCGCGATCATCCGGATCTGGACAAGCTGCCGATCTGGTCCTTCGCTGACACCAACGGCTCACTGGTTGACGGCCTCGGCGTTCGCTCGCCCGACGGCGTCGCCTATCGCTACACGTTCATCGTCGACGATGAGAACACCATCCAGCACGTCTATGCGACCAACCTCAACGTCGGCCGCAACCCGAAGGACACGCTGCGCGTTCTCGACGCCCTGCAGACCGACGAGCTGTGCCCCTGCAACCGTGAGGTCGGCGGCGCAACGCTCGCGGCCTGATCGGCGCGAAGCAGAAACAGGGCGGCGGGACGTGTCCCGCCGCCCCTTCGATCCGCAGTATCGCGTGCCACGGCACGCGCACCGGCGCTCTTCGCCGGAGACCCGTTCCAGGAGACCGTTCATGTCTATTGATGCCCTGAAGGCCGCGCTGCCGGATTTTGCCAAGGACACGCGGCTGAACCTGTCTTCGCTCGCCAGCGACGAGACCTTCACCGACCAGCAGAAATACGGCCTGATGGTCGCCTGCGGCATCGCCAGCCGCAATCCGAAGGTTCGCGCCGAGCTGATCGAGGAAGCCGGCGCGCATCTGAGCGCCGAGGCACTTGCCGCCGCAAAGGCGGCCGCGGCGATCATGGCGCAGAACAACGTCTACTATCGCTTCGTCCACCTGGCCTCCAATGACCAGTACAAGACCATGCCGGCAAAGCTGCGCATGAACATCATCGGCAAGCCCGGCGTCGACAAGGTCGATTTCGAGCTGTGGTCGCTTGCGGTCTCCGCCATCAACGGCTGCGGCATGTGCATCGACGCCCATGAGGACATCCTGCGCAAGGCCGGCATGTCGAGCGAGCAGATCCAGACCGCGATCCGCTACGCCGCCATCATCCAGTCGGCCGCCGTGGCGCTGGAGGCGGATCTCGCCGCCTGAGCGCAGCTCGCGCGGCTGTCCCTTGGCGCGTTTCGCGCGGTTGACCTTTGGCGCGTTTCGCGACACTGAGGTGGAGAGACAAGACAACGGGCGGTGCGGTCTCCGGCAGCACCGCCCGCAGCGTTTTCGGAACAGCACGGAGGGGCCCCGCCCAGGCGGGACCGTGCCTTGCGAAAGACAACCAAGCGGAGGCAGAGCTTGACCCACCAGGATGCGTCCGGCGGCGATCCCATCCGCCTGCTTGCCGATTGCGCACGACGTGTAGAGGCGGCACTCGATAACGCCCTTGCGACCTCCGCCCTTGCCGGTGAGCACCCCCGCCCCGAACGCCTTGTCGCGGCCATGCGCCATGCGGCCCTTGGCGGCGGCAAGCGCCTGCGCCCCGGCCTCCTTCTGGCCACGGCAAGGCTTTTCGGTCGCGACGACGAGGGGGTGGTTCTTGCCGGCGCGGCGCTGGAATGCATCCACTGCTACTCGCTGGTCCACGACGACCTGCCGGCCATGGACGACGACGACATGCGTCGAGGCCGTCCGACGGTGCACAAGGCCTACGATGAGGCGACCGCCATCCTTGCCGGCGACGCGCTGCTCACCCTCGCCTTCGACCTGATCGCCGCGCCGGCCGTTCACACCTCAGCGGCCGTGCGTCTCGAGGCCTCGCGCGAGCTTGCCCGGGCCGCCGGTCACGGCGGCATGGCGGGTGGTCAGATGCTGGACCTCGCCTCGGAGCACCGTGACCGCAGCGAACAGGAAATCCGGCTCCTCCAGGCCATGAAGACCGGCGCGCTGATCCGTTACGCCGCACGTACCGGCGCGCGCCTTGCCGATGCAAGCGGCCCCGATCTCGAGCGGTTGACCCGTTTCGGCGAGATCATCGGGCTTGCATTCCAGCTCGCCGACGACCTTCTGGACGTGGAAGGCGATGCCGCCCGCCTTGGCAAGGCCGCCGGCAAGGATGCGGACGCCGGCAAGGCGACCCTCGTCGCGCTCAAGGGCGTTGCCGAGACACGGGCCGAACTCGCGGACCTTGTCGCGGAGGCCGAGGCCTTGCTGGCGCCTTTCGGCGCGCGGTCAGCCGAGCTGGTGGCGCTCGCCCGCTTCGTTGCCGACCGCGACCGCTAGAACCAGCGCATGTCCGGCCGGCAATGACGACTCTCCTCGATGTCTGGGATCATACCGTCACCGCGCGCGGTTGCGACCTCGTCCTGCCGGACGGGTGCCGCGACCTGATCCTGGTCACCAAGCCCGGCTCAAGACCCACGGCTTTCGTCAGCGACCTGCACACGGCCCCGGTTCTGACCACCGACTTTCCGCCCGGCACCCGGCTGACGGGTTACCGTCTTGCGCCGGGAACGCGGATCGACACCCCGCGCCTTCTGACGCGGATCACGCAAGCCAGGGACAACCCGGCCTCTCCCCTTTCGCTGATCGACGAACACTGCGGGCGAGAAATCGGAATCATCGAGGCGTTCGCCGCGATCGAGGCGGCCCCCGCCGCAACGGCTGCAGGGCTCGCTCGACGCCTGTCGCTCACGCCCCGGACCTTGCAACGGCTGTTTCAGGCCAACGAGCTGCCCGCCCCCGGCTTCTGGCTTCGCCTGGCCCGTGCACGGCATGCGGCATCGGGGCTGCGCGAAGATGCGCCGCTCGCCGACATCGCCGCCGACGCGGGCTATGCGGACCAGGCGCACATGACGCGCGCCTTCCGCCACTGGTTCGGAGCGACACCGGCGCGGCTCAGGACCGACCCGCACCGGCTCTCGCTGCTGGCTCAGTCCGGACTCGCGGTCCCGGCAACGGGTGAGCAGATCTCGACCAGATAGCCGTCGGGATCGGACACATAGGCCGTCGTCTGGCCCCAGTCCTCTTCACGCGCATCCTGAACAAGCTCCGCACCGGCGGCGCAGGCCCTGGCCAGCGCACCTGCGACATCATCGGTCTCCAGGGCGATCTCGAAGACGGGCGCGCCCGGGACCGCTCGTGCCGGCGTCTTGCCAAGCTGCGTCATCAGGGAGCGCGCGGAAAACGCCAGCTTCGTCCCGCCTGTCGCAAGTTCACCGTAGGTGCCGCTGTCATGCAGGAAAGCGGTCTCGAGACCGAAGGCACGCTGGTAGAACGCCAACGCGCGGGCCACATCCTCCACGTAGAGGATGGTGTAGCGAAATTTCATCGAAGGACCTCCTGATCGACTTGTCCGGCCTTCGCATACTCCGTCGCCGCAAGCCAGTCTTGAAGATTTGCGACAAACCTAGAAGGCCGCGCTCAGAAAGCTGCGCATGTGAAAGCCGGCCTCCTCGGGCCCTTGCGCATGCGCGCGTCCGAAGGGGCAGGCACGCCGCGCCAGACAGCCCCGGTGGCAGTCGGCGGACGGATTCGCCGAAAGCCACGCCAGGCAGCGGGGTACGTCGTAGCCAGTGCTGTCGAGCGCACCGGCGGGACAGGCGGAAATGCAGGGGGGATTGGAGCACGTCGGGCACGGGCCGTCGCCGGAGCGCCCGGTCGCCGGCAGCGCCTCACGGGACAGGAGCGCCGCACGCAGCCCCAGCCAGGGGCCATGGAGCTCGTCGGCGAGAACGCCCAGGGGCGAGCGCGAGAAGCCACCCGTGCGAAGCGCCCAGCGCTGGAAAGGATGCCAGGGCGGCCCATCGAAGGGAAAGACGACGCCAAGCTGCTCGTCTTCCGCGACAGCCGTGAGCGCGGCACGGGTGTAGCGGTCGAGCGGATCGGACGCGCCATCGCGCCACTCGGGGCGCTCCTTCAGGATCGGGAGAACGGTGTTCGACAGGCTGCCGACGACGAGAACCGCGGCGGCGGGTGCCCCGTCCGGCAAGGCGGGCACGTTGTCGTCCGGTTCGGGAGCAAATCCGCCCGCGACAAGAAACCCGGCGCGGGCGAGGCGCCTGCCAAGACCGGCAAGCCACGCCCCGTCCCGCGCCGGGTCGCTCATTACTTCACGCGGTCGCGCTTGGCGAGCGTGCGCAGGCGCAGCGCGTTGAGGCGGATGAAGCCGGCCGCGTCCTTCTGGTCGTAGGCGCCGTGATCATCCTCGAAGGTGACCAGGTCCTCGGAGTAGAGCGAATGGGGCGACTGGCGGCCGACCACGATGACATTGCCCTTGTAGAGCTTCAGGCGAACCTCGCCGGCCACCTTCTCCTGGCTCTTGTCGATCGCCGCCTGCAGCATCTCGCGCTCGGGCGAGAACCAGAAGCCGTTGTAGATGAGCTCCGCATAGCGCGGCATCAGCTCGTCCTTGAGGTGGGCGGCACCGCGGTCGAGCGTGATCGACTCCATCGCCCGGTGGGCGGTGAGCAGGATCGTGCCGCCGGGCGTCTCGTAGACGCCACGCGACTTCATGCCGACGAAGCGGTTCTCGACGAGATCGAGCCGGCCGATGCCGTTGTCGCGGCCATAGTCGTTGAGCTTGGCAAACAGCGTCGCAGGCGACATCGCCTCGCCGTTGAGGGAGACGGCATCGCCCTTCTCGAAGCCGATGGTGATCTCGGTGGCAACATCCGGCGCGTCCATCGGGGAAACGGTGCGCTGGTGCACATACTCCGGCGGCTCTTCCCACGGATCCTCGAGAACCTTACCCTCCGAGGAGGAATGCAGCATGTTGGCGTCGACCGAGAACGGTGCCTCGCCGCGCTTGTCCTTCGGCACCGGAATCTGGTGCTTCTCGGCGAAGTCGATCAGGTCGGTTCTGGACTTGAGCGTCCAGTCACGCCACGGGGCGATGACCTTGATGTCAGGATCCAGCGCATAGGCCGAAAGCTCGAAGCGGACCTGGTCGTTGCCCTTGCCGGTGGCGCCGTGGGCGATGGCGTCGGCGCCGGTCTCATGCGCGATCTCGATCAGCCGCTTGGAGATCAGCGGACGGGCGATCGAGGTGCCGAGCAGGTAGACGCCCTCATAGAGGGTGTTGGCACGGAACATCGGGAAGACGAAGTCGCGAATGAACTCCTCGCGCAGATCGTCGATGTGGATCTCCTTGATGCCAAGCATCTCGGCCTTCTTGCGGGCCGGCTCAAGCTCCTCGCCCTGGCCGAGATCGGCGGTGAAGGTCACCACCTCGCAGCCATATTCCGTCTGCAGCCATTTCAGGATGATCGAGGTGTCGAGGCCGCCAGAATAGGCAAGCACCACCTTTTTGATATCTTTGTGAGCCATGAGGTCCTGAGTCCAGTAGATCCGGTGTAGAAGTCCCGGCGATGCGGGATCGGGGAAGATGCCAGGAAGATCGCGACCGATCCTCCCGCTGCCCTGGAACCCCCGAAAGGGCAGCCGAAAACCGGGCGCACTGTAGCCCGTGCACCACGAAGCGCAAGCCGGGAAATCGGGGGCTTCGCCCGCCGTCAGCCTTGCGACGGCGGCACGAAACCGGCAGGTGCCATCTCGAAGCCCGCGAACTCGAAGCCCGGCGCGACGACGCAGGAGACCAGCGTCCACGCCCCCAGACTGCGCGCCGCCTGCCAGGCGCCCGCCGGCACGATGCCCTGTGGTGTCTCGCCGCCGACAAGGTCGCCGCCGAGGGTAACGGTCTTGCGGGCCGTCCCCTCCCCAGCGATCTCTAGCGCCAGCGGCGCGCCGGCATGCCAAAGCCAGATCTCGGCCGCATCAACCCGATGCCAGGCGGAGCGTTCGCCCTCGGCGAGCAAATAGTGGATCGCCGTTGCGCGGGCTCGGCCGGAGGCATCCACCGCGTCGTCGCGAAAGGTCTCCCGGTAGTGCCCGCCCTCAGGGTGCGGGCTGAGCTCAAGAAGCCGAACGACCTCGTCGGCAGACATGTTCGAAGCGGTCATCGCATCCTGCGGCATCTCAGAAACTGTCCTTGCGGCGGCGGATCTCGGCGAAGACCTCGGCGTCGCTCGCGGTCTCCATCCCCAGACCCGCGCGGATCGCCGGATCGCGGGCGCGCAGGAAGGGATTGGTGGCAAGTTCCTGCGACATGGTCGTCGGCAGCGCCGGCCGTCCGGCCGAGCGCAGCGCCTCCACCTCCTCGGCACGGGCGACAAGCGCCGTGTTCTGCGGATCGATCGTCAGCGCGAAGCGGGCGTTGGAGAGGGTGTATTCGTGCCCGCAGTAGATCCGCGTGTCGCCGGGAAGACGGTCGGCAAGCTTGTCGAGCGAGGACCACATCATTGCCATGTCGCCCTCGAACACACGACCGCAACCCAGTGAGAACAGCGTGTCGCCAGTGTGGGCGAACCCGATCTGCGGCGCGAACCAGGAGATCTGGTCGAGCGTGTGGCCCGGCGTCCCGATGGCCTCAAGCAAAAGCCCCCCGATCTCGAGCCGCTCCCCGTCGCTCACACCCGCGTCGAGCCCGACGATCCGATCGCGCGACATCTCCGGCCCCGTCGCCCTGGCGCCGGTCTCCGCCTTGAGGGCCTCAAGCCCCTGGACATGGTCCCAATGGTGATGGGTGATCAGGATGTCGGTGAGACGCCAGCCCGTCTCCGCCAGCACCGCGAGATAGGGCGCCGCATCCGGCACATCGATGGCAATGGTCCGCTCGGTCGCAGGAAGATGCAGGATCACGCCGAAATTGTCGTCGAGACACGCAAACTGCCGGATATCCGCATCCATGCCGCCACCGTTCATTCTCGCTACCCCGTTGCCGCCGATTGTCGACCGTCGATTGTCCGCGCCGCTCAGCGCGCGGCCAAGACTGCACCGGGGACCCGGACGAGACAAGACCCCAGGCCGCTCCGCCGGCGTCATATTGAGCGGTTGCATCGCGCGTCGCGGAAGGGTTCAATCGGCCGGCGGCTACCGGGTCGGGACAATCCCGGAACCCCGCCGTCCGACACGCGATGGTCCGGGTGTCCCTGCCGAAAGTGCTCTCAGGTTGCCCATGTATCTCGACGCCGCGCATCAACGCACCTTCTACGACCTGCCGCTTGGATTGATGCTGCGCGTGCTTGTTGGCGCGCGCGTGCGCGCCTTCTGGCCGTCCCTCGCCGGCAAGCGGCTGGTCGGTATCGGCTATGCCGGCCCCTACATGCGCCCCTATCTGGACGAAGCTTTGTGCTGCATCGCCGCCATGCCGGCGCAACAGGGCGTCGTCGCCTGGCCGCGCGGCGGGCGAAACTCCGCAACGCTCGTGGAAGACGACGACCTGCCATTTCCCGATCACGTCTTCGACAACGCGCTGATCGTCCACGCGCTCGACCACAGCGGCGACCCGGAGGCGCTCCTGCGCGAGGCCTGGCGCGTGCTCGTTCCAGGCGGCCGGGTGCTGGTCGTCGTGCCGAACCGGCGCGGCCTGTGGGCGCGCTCGGAAATCTCGCCCTTCGGCTACGGGCGCCCGTTCTCGCGCGGCCAGATCGAGGCGCTGCTGCGTGACTGCCAGTTCGAGCCACGCGGCCGCGGGGAGGCGCTGTTCCTGCCGCCGACGCGTTCGCGCCTGCTTCTGCGCGGCGCGCGTACCTGGGAGCGGATCGGGCGACGTCTCTGGCCGGCCTTTGCCGGATTGCTGGTGATCGAGGCGGAAAAACAGGTCTATCGCGGCGCGCCTGTGCGCCAGCAGCGCGTGTCGCGCAGTTTCCGGCCGCTGTTCATTCCCGACGGCGCCACCACAGGATTGAGCGGTCACACCCACATGCGTTTCAACGCTTCAGCAGAAACAGCGCCTGCTCGCCAATCAGGTTCCACACCCACCAGGGTGCCGTGAAGCCGACCGGCTCACCGCGGGCGTTGAGCGCCATCGCCTTGACCATATGCGCATCCACCTCGCCGCACATGGTGACGAAGTCGCGGATGGTGCAGAAGTGGATATTCGGCGTGTCGTACCAGGAATAGGGGAGATAGTCCGTCACCGGCATCCGCCCCTGAAACATGAGCTGCAACCTGTTGCGCCAATGCCCGAAGTTGGGGAAGGAGACGATGACGTTGGCGCCGATGCGCAGGAGTTCGCCCAGCACCTGGCGCGGCGCATAGGTCGCCTGCAGCGTCTGGCTGAGGATGACGAAGTCGAAGGCATCGTCGGGATAATCGGCAAGATCGCGGTCCGCGTCGCCCTGCACGACCGAGAGCCCGCGCGCGACGCAGGCGTTCACACCGGCCTGGGACAGCTCGATGCCGCGCCCGTCGACATGCTTCTCGCGCACCAAAAGGTCAAGCAGCGCCCCGTCACCGCAGCCGATGTCGAGCACGCGGGACCCGGATGTCACCAGATCGGCGACGAGCCTGTGATCGCCGCGCGCCTGTTCATGCCGCGTCCCGCTCATGCCTGATCTCCCTTCACGGTCTCGCCCGGCGCGGGAATGCCGCGCGCATGGGCGGCCCCGGTGAGGAAGCCCGTCACCGTGCGGAACATCTCCGGCTCGTCGAGCAGGAAGGAATCATGCCCCCGGTCGCTCTCCACCTCCACGAAGGAGACATTCGCCGCAGCCGCATTGAGCGCGCGCACGACCGCCTTGCTCTCGGCGGTGGGAAACAGCCAGTCCGAGGTGAAAGACATCACGCAGAACCGGGTCGGCGAGTGCAGGAAGGCGCGCGCCAGCGAGCCGCCGTAGTCGGCGGCCAGATCGAAATAGTCCATCGCCCGCGTCACATAGAGATAGGAATTGGGATCGAACCGATCGACGAAAGTCATCCCCTGGTGGCGCAGGTAGCTCTCGATCTGGAAGTCCGCGTCGAAGCCGAAGGTCACCGCGTCCCGGTCCTGCAGGTTGCGCCCGAACTTGCGGTGCAGCGCCGGGTCCGAGAGATAGGTGACATGCGCGGCCATGCGCGCCACCGCAAGCCCCTTGGACGGGCGCACGCCGCGCTCGAAATAGCGTCCGCCGCACCAGTTGGGATCGGCCATCACCGACTGGCGCCCGACTTCGTGGAAAGCGATGTTCTGCGACGAATGACGCGCGGCGGAGGCGATCGGCACGGCGGCGAAAACGCGTTCGGGATAGCTTGCAGCCCATTGCAGGACCTGCATGCCCCCCATCGAGCCGCCGACGACCGCAAACAGTGTCTCGATGCCCAGGTGATCGAGAAGAACGGCCTGCGCGTTGACCATGTCGCGAATGGTCACCAACGGCAGGTCGAGCCCCCAGCGCATGCCCGTCGCCGGGTTTGTCGACGCCGGTCCCGTGGTTCCGAGACAGCCGCCGAGCACATTGGCGCAGATGACGAAATAATGGTCCGTGTCGACCGGGCGGCCGGGGCCGACCAGAAGCGACCACCAGCCAGGCTTGCCGGTCAGCGGGTTGGCCGAGGCGACATACTGGTCGCCGGTCAGCGCATGGCAGACGAGCACCGCGTTGGAGCGCTCCGCATTGAGCGTGCCGTAGGTTTCATAGGCGATCTGCCAGGGATCGAGCACAGGCCCGGAATCAAGCTTGAGTGCACGCTCGCCGCCGAACCGCGCGAACTGGCTGGAGGGGGTGTCCGCCTCGCTCGCAGGCGACATGCGCAATTCTCCGCCCGTTGCCGCCGCTTCGGCCACTTCATCCGCCCGTCCGGCGTCCTCGCTTGTCTGGTCCGTCATCGCGCCCCGGCGCTCCTGCCTGCCCCTTGCGAACCCGCCGGCGGAACGGCATGCCGACCGGCGGACGCCGCATAAACCCCACCATTCGGGAGGGTTGAGAGGTAGGAGGCCGGTTCGGCGAGGTCAATGTTTTCTTTTGCCTTAGCCCTTCCGACTGCCTATGAATGGCGCGGATCCGGGGCGCCGGGGGCAGCGTTGCTGCACCGGAGGCGACCAGCGGGTCTCCTTCCAAATCGCGTGAACCGGTCCAGAAACATGCAGCCGACGAACTCCAGCGCAAACCCGACCCCCGCCCTCCGTCCGACGCCCCGCCCGGGCATCATGGAGATCGCGCCCTATGTGCCCGGCCGCACCAAGTCGACCGGTGGCGGCAAGCTTCACAAGCTCTCCTCCAACGAAACGCCGCTCGGCGCGAGCCCGGCCGCGATCGAGGCGTATCGCGGTGAGGCCGGGCATCTGGAGCTCTACCCCGATGGCGGCTCCGTCCGCCTGCGCGAGGCGATTGCCGACGTGCACGGGCTCAACGCCGACCGCATCATCTGCGGCAACGGCTCCGACGAGATCCTCGAACTCGTCGCGCGCGCCTACATCGGCCCCGGCGACGAGGCTGTCTTCAGCGAATACGGCTTCATCGTCTACCGGATCGCGATCCTGGCCGCCGGCGGCACGCCCGTCGTGGCGCCGGAGAAGGACCTGACCACCGACGTCGACGCGATCCTTGCCTGCGTCACCGACAAGACGAAGGTCGTCTTCCTCGCCAATCCGAACAATCCGACCGGCACCTATCTGCCGTTCGACGAGGTCCGCCGTCTTCAGGCCGGCCTGCCGCCGCAGGTGCTGCTCGTGCTCGACGCCGCCTACGCGGAATACGTCCGGCGCAACGATTACGAAGCCGGCATGGAACTGGCCGCGACCTCCGAGAACGTGCTGATGACCCGCACCTTCTCGAAGATCTACGGCCTTGCGGCGCTGCGTATCGGCTGGGCGTACGGTCCGGCCCATTTGATCGACACGCTGAACCGCATCCGCGGGCCCTTCAACGTCTCCTCCGCCTCGCAGGCGGCGGGCGCTGCCGCCGTGCGCGACCGCGCCTTCATCGACGCGGCGATCTCGCACAACGAGACCTGGCTGCCCTGGGTGACGAAGGAACTGGAGGCGCTTGGCCTCAAGGTGACGCCGAGCGTCGGCAATTTCCTTTTGCTGCACTTCCCCGAGGACACGGGCAAGACGGCTTCGGATGCAGACCGATATCTGAGCGACCGTGGTTGCGTGCTGCGCGCGGTCGGCGCCTATGGCCTGCCCAACGCGCTGCGCATGTCGATCGGCTCGGAAGAGGCCAATCGAGACGTCGTCGCCGTGTTGAAGGAATTCCTCGCGGCCTGACCTTCCAGGACCCGTGCCGCGCCTGCGGCCGGGTCCCAAGTCAAAGCCTGCATTCATGTCCAATCCGAAGTTTCGCCGCCTTGCCCTGATCGGCATCGGTCTGATCGGCTCTTCCATCGCTCACGTGGTTCGCCGCGAGGGACTGGCCGAGGAAATCGTCATCTCCACACGCTCCGCGCACACGTTGCGGCGTGCCGAGGAGCTTGGCCTCGGTGACCGCTACTGCCTTGATGCGGCGGAAGCCGTCGAGGACGCCGATCTCGTCATCCTCTGCGTGCCCGTCGGCGCCTGCGAGGCCGTGACCCGGTGGATCGCCCCGGCGCTGTCCCCCGGCGCCATCGTTTCCGATGTCGGTTCGACCAAGGCCTCGGTCGTGCGCCAGATGGCGCCTCACTTGCCCGACAACGTGCATTTCATTCCCGGACACCCGATCGCGGGCACGGAGGAATCCGGCCCCGACGCAGGTTTCGCGGACCTGTTCCGCAACCGCTGGTGCATCCTCACCCCCGTCGAGGGCACCTCCCCCGACGCGCTGGAGCGCCTTGCCGCGTTCTGGACCGACTGCGGATCCATGGTCGACACGATGGATGCCGAGCATCACGACCTCGTGCTCGCCATCGTCTCGCACCTGCCGCACATCATCGCCTACAACATCGTCGGCACCGCCGACGATCTGGCAGCCGTGACGAAGTCCGAGGTCATCAAGTATTCGGCCTCCGGCTTCCGCGACTTCACGCGTCTCGCCGCATCCGACCCGACCATGTGGCGCGACGTATGCCTGCACAACAAGGATGCGATCCTGGAGATGCTGTCGCGCTTCTCGGAGGATCTGGCCGCCCTGCAGCGCTCGATCCGCTGGGGCGACGGCGACGCGCTCTTCGACCTCTTCACCCGCACCCGCGGCATCCGGCGCTCGATCATCGCCGCCGGACAGGAGACCGCGACCCCCAACTTCGGCCGCGACAAGCCGGGCGAGAGCGAGCGGCGCTGACCCCATAGCGTCCGCTGCGAACGAAAAAGGCCCCGACGGATGCCGGGGCCTTTGAATTTCTGCTGCACGAGGAAGCTCACCCTGTCAGGGCAACTTGACGATTTCCTCGCGCCCCGGGCATTCGGCGAGAGCCTCGGCGACGGTGCGACCGTCCCCAAGCGGAGCATCCGGCCAGATGTCCGCCAGAGGCACCAGCACGAAAGCCCGCTCGCCCATGCGCGGGTGCGGGATCGACAGCCCGTCCTCCTCGACGCGCGCGGTTCCGTAGAGCAGAACATCGATGTCGATGAGACGCGGGCCCCAACGCACATCGCGGACGCGCCCGATCTGCTGCTCCACCTCGAGGCAACGGTCGAGCAGGGCACGCGGCGACAGCATCGTTTCGATCACGGCACAGGTGTTTCGGAAATCATCCTGCGGCACCGGCCCCCAGGGCGGCGTCCGGTAGTCGGCCGAACGCGCCAGAACCTCGATGCCCGGCGTGGCGGAGAGTTCCGCCAGGGCACGGTCGAGGTTGGCGCGGCTGTCGCCCATGTTCGAACCCAGCCCGAGTGCGGCGCGCACCGCCCGCCCCGCGCTCACAGCGCGCCCTCGCTCAAAGTGGCGTGAACGATGCGGGCGGCGTCCGCATGGGGCTGGACATTGTGGACCCGAACCATGCCCGCTCCCTTCATCATCGCAATCGTGTGAAGCGCGAGTGAGCCGAAGAGCCGGTCATCGGCCTCCACGGCCAGGACGGCTCCGATCAGGCGCTTGCGCGAGGCACCGACCAGCACCGGCCGTCCGTGCCGGGCGAAATGCTCCAGCCGGTTGACGATGGCGTAGTTCTGGCGAAGCGTCTTGCCGAAGCCGATGCCCGGATCGAGCATCTGGCGCTCGGCTGGAATGCCGGCACGCTCGGCCAGTTCAAGAGAGCGTTCGAAGAAACGGTCGATGTCGGCGAAGATGTCGACAGTCTCGTCCGCGCCCTCCCGGTTGTGCATCATGATGACGCCTGCACCGGCTTCAGCGACCACATCGGCCATGGCCGGGTCCTTCTGCAGGCCCCAGACGTCATTGACGATGGCCGCGCCCACCGCGCAGGCCCGCCGTGCGATGCCCGACTTGTAGGTGTCGATGGACACCGGCGGCGACAACCGGCACATCTCGGAAATCACCGGCGCAAGCCGCCGCCACTCCTCGTCCTCCGGCACCGGTTCGGCGCCCGGCCGCGTACTTTCGCCACCCAGATCGATCACATCCGCATGATGGGCCGCCATCTTGTGGGCGCTCGCCATCGCATCGTCCGGATCAAGAAAGCGGCCGCCGTCCGAGAAGGAGTCCGGCGTCACGTTGACGATCCCCATGACATGCGGGCGCGACAGGTCGAATGCGCCGCCCGCAAAAGCAAACCGGGTCGGGAAAGGATGTTCTGTCATCGCAAGTGCATCGCTCGCTTACGCTGGGTTATCCGGCGAGCGCGTCAGGTGCACGCCTCTCCCGGTGCATCGGCGGGGCCAGCGTCTCTGCTTGCCTCGCCGTTCATCCAGCGTCTTGCGCGCTTTGCCTTTGATCGTCAAGCCGGCACGCACGACACGAACCGGCGAAGTTCCGGCAGCCGGACATCGAGCGCCCCGCGTCCCCGCCACGGCGCGCCGGGGCAGGCCTTGGCTAGGCGCCCTGCCGGGCATTGTGAATGCCGAGACCGATGTGGGACAGGACGGCGATGGCGATCATCGACGGCGGAATGATCGCCATGCTGAGCACCGGATCACCGATCGCCGCGGCGACCAGACTGCCCAGAAGTCCCGCACCGAACTGCAGGAACCCCATCATCGCCGAAGCCGAGCCGGCAATCCTGGGGAACCCCTGGAGCGCCGCCGCAGTCGGGGCCGGCAGCGAGACGGCAAGGCAGAACGCGAAGAGGCCGACCGGCAACATCGTGTTGAGGAAGCTCGGCTCGGACAGGACCACGCCGCAGACCATCGCTACCGCGGCAATAACCATGCCCGGCAGCGAGAACGGCAGCAGCCGCGACGCATCCACCCGGCCGAGCAGGTAGCTCGTCAGCACCGTGCCGGAGATGAAGGAGCCGGATTGGAGCATCATGCCGAAGCCAAACTGGATCGGCGTCAGTCCGACACGGTCGATGAGGACAAAAGGCAGGATCGAGGCAAGCGTGTAGATGGTTCCGATGCCGAAGCCGACCACCAGGCTCGGTTGCAGATAGCGCGTGTCGGACAAGAGCAGCGCATAGTTCGCGGCGAAACGCCGGGGATGGGCATGGCTGCGGTCCTTGTAGGCATTCGTCTCCGGCAGATAGGCGGTGACGACGACATACAGAACCACGCCGTAGAGCAGCATCGCCCAGAAGATCTGGTGCCAGCCGAACAGTTCCAGCGTGATGCCGCCGATTGTCGGGGCGAGCGCCGGGCCGACCGCCAGCATCATCGCGATGGTGTTCATGATCCGCGCCGAGGACTGCCCGGTGAACTGGTCGCGCACAATGGCGCGCGAGGCTGCGACGCCAACGGAGGCGCCGATGCCCTGCAGCGTGCGCGCAGCGATCATCCAGTCGATGGTCGGGGCAAAGGTCGCGACCAGCGTCGACAGCAGATAGAGCACCAGAAAGACCTGCGTCACCGGCTTGCGCCCGAAGGCGTCGGTCAGCGGCCCGCACATGAGCTGCGTCAGCGCGAAGCCGGTAAAATAGGCTGTCAGCGTCAGCTTGACCATGGACTGGCTGGTCGAGAAGGCCTCGGCAAGAACAGGCATGGCAGGCGTATAGAGCGCCATCGTGATCGGGCCGATGGCGACAAGTGCGGCGCCGAGAATGGCCGTGCGCCGCTCGCCCATGAGCGGCCCTCCGCCCGGGCTTCCCGGTGCGGGCGCGGCGGCGATGCCACCAAGGGCGGCGGAAGACTGTATGGGGGGTGTCATCGTCTGTCGTTTTCGCTGCAGAGGGAAAGATTGCCGAGCATGCGCGTCAGGAGGTCATAGGCCGCGGCCGCCTCCGCATCGCTCATGCCGCGAAGTGTTTCGGCACGAATGCCGATAGCTACGGAGTGGATATGGTCCAGCACGGGCGCGGCGGCCGAGGTCAGGACGACGCATTTCGCCCTGCGATCTGCCGGATCGGTTCGTCGCTCGACAAGGCCAGCCCCCTCGAGACGGTCGAGAACACCGCTCAGCGTCATCGGCTCGACGCCGAGCCGCTCGGCCAGCGCGGCCTGCCTAAACTCCGGATAGTGCTCGATGAAGGCCAGTGTGCGCGCCTCGGACGCGGTCAACCCGGTGTCCGCCTCCGCCAGCGCACGCTCGAACCGGCGGCGGAGAAGACGAGCGATGTCGCCAACGAGAAATCCGACCGGCCGTGACAAGAGCGCAGGATCCATAAGATCTCCATATTATATGGCATCCTTATCAATTATCCCGAACCTCTGGCGTGTCAAGAGGCGCGGCAACGCCCGTTGCGGAATGCTGCGTTGCACGAAACCGGCCTGAGGTTTATAGAGGGGCCCGAAAAAGCCGCGGGTGCCTTGCGCCCGCGGAAACTGTTTCCGGAGCACCTCACTTATGGATTTGCGCAACATCGCCATCATCGCGCACGTCGATCATGGCAAGACAACCCTTATCGACGTGCTTCTGAAGCAGTCCGGCGCCTTCCGCGACAATCAGCGGACCGAAGAGCGCATGATGGACTCCAACGACCTGGAGCGCGAGCGCGGTATCACCATTCTCGCCAAGGTCACCTCGCTGACCCATGGCGACACGCGGATCAACATCGTCGACACCCCGGGCCACGCCGATTTCGGCGGTGAAGTGGAGCGTATCCTTCACATGGTCGACGGCGTGGTGCTTCTGGTCGATGCCGCCGAAGGCCCGATGCCGCAGACCAAGTTCGTGCTTGGCAAGGCGCTGAAGCTCGGCCTTCGCCCGATCGTCGCCATCAACAAGATCGACAAGCCCGATCAGCGCGCGGAAGAAGTGCTCGACGAGGTGTTCGACCTCTTCGCCGCACTCGACGCCAACGAAGAGCAGCTCGACTTCCCGGTTCTCTACGGCTCCGCCAAGCAGGGCTGGATGGCCACGGACCCCGCGGGCCCGAAGGATTCCATGGATCCGCTTTTCGACCTCGTGCGCGCCCATGTGAAGGCCCCCTCGGCAGAGCCTGGCGCCTTCCGCCTGCTGGCCACCACGGTGCAGTCCAACCCCTTCCTCGGCCGTATCCTGACCGGCCGCGTGGTTTCGGGCGAAGCCGTGCCGAACATGGCCGTGAAAGCCATCTCGCGCGATGGCAAGGTCGTCGAGACCGGCCGCATCTCCAAGGTTCTCGCCTTCCGCGGCCTTGAGCGCCAGGCCATCGAAAAGGGCGAGGCGGGCGACATCGTCTCCATCGCCGGCCTGTCCGAGGCAACCGTCTCCGACACGATCTGCGCTCCGGAGTTTTCCGATCCGCTCCCCGCCCAGCCGATTGATCCGCCGACGCTGTCCATGACCTTCCGCGTCAACGACGGTCCGCTCGCCGGAACCGAGGGCGACAAGGTCCAGTCGCGCGTCATCCGCAAGCGGCTGATGGACGAGGCGGAAGGCAACGTCGCGCTCAAGATCGAGGACGCCGCGGACGCGGACGCCTTCGTCGTGGCGGGTCGCGGCGAGCTCCAGCTTGCCATCCTGATCGAGAACATGCGCCGCGAAGGCTTCGAGCTGTGTGTCGGCCGGCCCCGTGTGGTCTTCCAGACGGGCGAGAACGGCGAGCGTCTCGAGCCCATCGAGGAAGTCATCATCGACGTCGACGAGGAGCATTCCGGCGTCGTCGTGCAGAAGCTCTCCGAGCGGAAGGCCGATCTCCTTGAGATGCGTCCCTCCGGCGCCGGACGCACGCGTCTTGTCTTCCATGCCCCGACCCGCGGCCTCATCGGCTACCAGTCGGAGCTTCTGTCCGACACGCGCGGCACGGCCATCTTCAACCGCCTGTTCCACGCCTATGCGCCGCACAAGGGCGATATCCCGGGCCGTCACACCGGCGTTCTGATCTCCAACGGCGACGGCGAGGCGGTGGCCTACGCGCTCTTCAACCTCGAAGACCGCGGCCCGATGCTCATCGATGCCGGCGTCAAGGTCTACCGTGGCATGCTCATCGGCGAGCACACCCGCGGCAACGACCTTGAGGTCAACGTGCTGAAGGGCAAGCAGCTCACCAACGTGCGCGCCTCCGGCAAGGACGAGACCGTGCGCCTGACGACGCCGATCCGCCTGTCGCTGGAAGCCGCGCTCTCCTACATCAACGACGACGAGCTCGTCGAGGTGACGCCGCAAAACATCCGTCTGCGCAAGGCCCTGCTCGACCCGCATGACCGCAAGCGCGCCGAACGCGCCGCGAACAAGACGGCCTGACACGGCAATCTGATACGGCGATTTGGCCGGCACCGGTCGCAAGCAGACAGCCACGGAAACGCAATCGGGCGGGAGCTACTGTTCCCGCCCGTTTTCATTTGCCCCGCCTGAACCGCCGATGCGGCTGACGAGAACCAGCCCGGCGCAGAAAAAGACGACGATCACCGTCATGCCCGCCGCCTGGCTGGCGGTCAGTGCCGTGACGATGCCGACGAGCGCCGGCGCCATGAAGCTTGTCACCTTGCCGGAAAGCGCGAAGAGGCCGAAATAGCGCGTCAGCGAGGCCGGCGGCGCGACATCGACCAGAAGCGTGCGCGAAGCCGCCTGCAGCGGACCGGCCGCCGCGCCCAGGATCGCGCCGAAGGCCAGGAACACCTGCTCGGAAACGCTGCCGAAAAGCGCATCTCCCGGCTGAGGCGGGGCGACCTCGACCACGAAGAACACGGTGTCCGCGTCCACCGACACGAGCCCCAGCCCGCAGGCGATGAGAACGACGAGCGCTCCCGCGATCACCCGCTGCGGCCCTATCCGGTCGTCAAGCCGGCCCCCGATGAAAGCGCCGAGCGTCCCGGTGACCGTCAGCAGAATGCCGAAGGTGCCGATCTCGATGCTCGACCAGCCGAGCACGCCTGCGGCATAGATCCCGCCGAAGGCGAAGAGCGCCACGAGGCCGTCCTTGTAGATCATGTTGGCGGCGAGGAAGACGGCAACGGTCCTGTTCGAGCGGACCTCACGCAGCGTCGCTCTAAGATCTCCGAGCCCTGCCCGTGCCGCGTCGAGAAGACGGACCGGGCGGTGCGGCACATCCGGCACGAAGAGAAACAGCGGCAGCACGAAGGCGACGTACCACAGCGCCGCGAACGGACCCGAAGCCCGGTCTCCGGCGCGTGTCGCCGGGTCGAGACCGAAGAGCGGATCGAACCCGAGCAGCGTGCGGCCCGTGTCCGGACTGGCGGCCATGAAGCCGAGCACCAGCACCAGCGAGACCAGCCCGCCGACATAGCCCAGCGCCCAGCCGCTCCCCGAAAGCCGCCCCAGCTTCTGGCGCGGCACGAGGTCGGGCATCATCGCATTTGTGAAGACCGTCGCGAATTCCGCCCCCAGCGTCGCCACGGCGAAGCCTGCGAGCGCGAACGCCACCGCATGAGGCGTATCCGGAGAGGCCAGCCCAAGGACCAGCGATCCGAGAACGAGCGGAACGGAAAAGGCGGCGATCCAGGGTTTTCGGGCGCCCGTGCGGTCGGCGATGGCGCCAAGCACCGGCGCCAGCACCGCGATGCAAAGTCCCGCCGCCGCCGTTGCGTATCCCCACAAGGCCTGGCCTTCGGCAGGCGTGGCGGCAACCGCGGAGGCGAAATAGGGCGCGAAGACGAAGGTGGTGACAAGCGTGAAGAAGGGCTGCGCCGCCCAGTCGAAGAAGAGCCAGCTCCAGATGGCCTTTCGCCCGACCGGAGCGAGGCCGAGAGCGGCGCCGCCCCCGGCAAGCTGCTCGACGCCGACGCCGGCCGCGATCGGCCCCTGCGTACCGGCCGGGGAAGGAAGCTCACCCTCCCCCGGCCGGGTACCTGTCATCGGGCAAGTTCGGCGAGAAGGCCCGCCGCAACGGAGAACTTGGACACTGACAGCTCACCCTCGATGATCTCGTTGGCCGCGCGCGCGGTGCGCATGACCCGCGCCTCATTCGCCCCGAGCCAGTTCTCGAACCCGTCGGCAGCCAGCGCCTCGACCGTCACCTCGCGGTGCGCCCGGTCAAGCGTTGCCTTGGCCCGGTCGAGCGCCAGCCCGTCATAGTAGTCGGAGATGCTCAGGTCGCGGGCCTTGGCCTCCATCACGCCAAGGCGGAAGTGGCCGGCGACCTTGAAGAACACCTCGGCCACCTCCCTGAGATCGCGGCCGCTCTGCTCCGCGATCAGGATGATGTCCGGGATCTCCGTCTCTATCGGCAGCCGCGCGATGCGCGCGGCAAGCGGACCGGGCACCCCCGCCTCGGCGAGGCGCGCGGTCTCGGCCTCGATCTCAGCCTTCGCCGAAGCCTCGACGACAGAACTGACCGTCGGCGCGAGCGCGTCGATGCCGGTCCGGAAGCGCGACACGACGCTCTCCAGCCCCGCCTCGAACGAGACGTTGCGCAGGAACCAGACCGTCTGCTCCAGGACCAGATCCTGAACCGCGCGGTAGAGCTCGATCTGCAACGCCCCGTCGATGCGCGCGTCGAGGGCATCGATCTCGCCGTTGAGGGTGGTGAGTTGATAGGCGTCGCGCACCGCCGCGAATGCCTGGGCCACCTGCGCCGGATCGGCGCCGGTCTGGTCGGCGATCCGGGTCGGGAAAGTCGGCCCGCCCCGGTTGATGATCGAGTTGGCGAGCATCGTGGCGATGATTTCGCGCCGCAGCCGATGGCCGCGGATCTCGTCCGCATAGGCCTCCTGCATCTCCGGCGGGAAGTAGCGGAACAGCTCGCGCGCCAGATAAGCGTCATCCGGCACCGGGCTGTCCAGCAGCCGGTCGAACAGCGTGATCTTGGCGTAGGCGAGCAGCACGCCGATTTCCGGCCGTGTCAGCGCGCAATCGGACGCCGCCAGCTCATCCAGCGCCGCCTCGTCGGGAAGCTGCTCGACCACGCGGTCGAGCAGGCCCGCCTGTTCGAGCTGACGCATCATCCGCCGCTGGTAGCCGAACTCTTCCATCCCGCGCGATTCCGCCAGCGAGATCGCCAGCGTCTGCAGGTAGTTGTTGCGCAGGACCAGACCCGCGACCTCGTCGGTCATCCGTGCCAGAAGCGTGTTGCGATCGGCAACGGACAACGCGTTCGCGCGCACAGCCGCGCCGAGCGCGATCTTGATGTTGACCTCCATGTCCGACGAGTTGACGCCCGCCGAATTGTCGATCGCATCGGAGTTGCAGCGTCCGCCGCGACGGTTGAAGGCAATGCGGGCCTTCTGGGTCATGCCGAGGTTGGCGCCCTCGCCAATGACCTTCGCCCCGACCTCGCCGGCCGTGACGCGGATCGCATCGTTGGCGCGGTCACCGACGTCGGCGTCGCTTTCCGAAGCCGCCCGCACATAGGTGCCGATGCCACCGAACCAGAGCAGGTCCACCTGCATCTTGAGGATGGCGTTCATCACTTCCTGGGGCGTCGCCTTGGCCTTCGCGATGCCGAGCAGCTCCTGCAACCGCGGCGACAGGTCGATCGACTTGGCCTGGCGCGAGAAGATACCGCCGCCCTCGGAGATGAGCGAGGCGTCATAATCCTTCCACGAGGAGCGGCCGAGTTCGAAGACCCTCTTGCGCTCGGCCCAGCCGGTCTCCGCGACCGGATCCGGATCGAGAAAGATATCGCGGTGGTCGAAGGCGGCGACCAGCAGGATCTCCTTCGACAGCAGCATGCCGTTGCCGAAGACGTCGCCCGACATGTCGCCGACGCCGGCGACCGTGAAGGGCTCGCTCTGGATGTCGCGGTTCATCTCGCGGAAATGGCGCTTGACCGCCTCCCAGGCGCCCCGCGCGGTGATACCCATCTTCTTGTGGTCGTATCCGGCCGAGCCGCCCGAGGCAAAAGCGTCGCCGAGCCAGAAATTGCGGCTTTCGGAGATGGCGTTCGCCGTATCGGAGAAGGTTGCGGTTCCCTTGTCGGCGGCCACCACCAGATAGGGGTCGTCGTCGTCGTGACGCACCACCCGCTCCGGCGGCCAGACCTTGTCGCCGCTGAGGTTGTCGGTGATGTCGAGCAGCGACGAGACGAAGATCTTGTAGGCCTTGGTGCCCTCGGCGAAGATCTCGTCGCGGGTGCCGCCCGCCGGCAGATGCTTGGGCACGAAGCCGCCCTTGGCGCCGACAGGCACGATCACCGCGTTCTTGACCTGCTGGGCCTTGACCAGGCCCAGCACCTCGGTGCGGAAGTCCTGCGCCCGGTCGGACCAGCGCAGGCCGCCGCGCGCCACCTTGCCGAAGCGCAGGTGCACACCCTCGACCCTCGGGCTGTAGACGAAGATCTCGCGGTACGGACGCGGCCGCGGCAGGTCCTCGATGCGCTGCGGATCCAGCTTGAAGGCGAAGGTCTGCTTCGGCTTTCCATGCGCGTCGTGCTGGAAGAAGTTGGTGCGCAGCATCGCTTCGATGATCCCGCCAAAACTGCGCAGGATGCGGTCGTCATCGAGGCTCTCGACCTTGTCGAGACTGGCGGTCAGCTCGCTCTCCACCCGCGCGGCGCCGAGCGAACGGTCCTTGCCGTCGAGATCCGGGTCGAAGCGCAGGTGGAACAGCTCCACCAGCCGCGTCGCCACCTCATGGTAGCGGTTGAGCGTGCGCCACATGTAGTCCTCGGAAAAGCGGATGCCGGCCTGCCGCAGATAGCGCGACAGCGCCCGCAGCATGGCGATGTCGCGCCAGGCGAGCCCGCCGTTGAGGGCAAGAGCGTTGTAGCCGTCCGATTCCGTGTCGCCCCGCCAGATGGCCAAAGACAGCGCTTCCAGCCTCTCGCGCAGATCCTGCGTCAGGTCGATGGGAT
Source organism: Stappia sp. (assembly GCF_048268045.1). GTDB lineage: Bacteria > Pseudomonadota > Alphaproteobacteria > Rhizobiales > Stappiaceae > Stappia. The sequence continues at coordinate 387,273 of NZ_JBLWWG010000002.1, read as the reverse complement.
CGCCCGAGGCCGGCTCCAGCGTCAGGTCGTGCAGATAGGCGAGAGGCCTGTCCGCCGGCGTGATCCGGTAGGTCCGCTCGTTGATGACCTTGAAGCCCATGTTCTCCAGAATCGGCACCCGCGCCGACAGCGGAATCGGCAGGACATGATGAAAGACCTTGAGGAAGATGCGCTTTGGCGGATCCTGCTCGCGGCGCGAGAACCTCAGAGCGGTGTCGGCCGTCTCGCTCAGCGTCTCGACGATGCGAATGTCGGCAAGCGCCGCATCCGCGTCGTAGACCTCCCGGTAGCCCGCCTGGAAGGCATCCGCATACCGGTTGGCGATGTCCATCGCCTTGTTGCCGCCATAGGCGCCGCGCAGGGCCTCGCGGAAGCCATCGGCCCAGGTACGCACAATGCCGGCAACCGCCTGCTCCAGTGTCTCCTGGCTCGGATCCGGGGTCTCGCCCTGGTCGCGACCGATGATGAAATGCACCCGCGCCAGCGGCCCCTCGGGATAGGACACGTACCAGGCCGAGAGCCGGCCGTCATAGACCCCGGCAAGGAAAGCGCCGATCTTCAGGCGCACCTCGGTCGTGTAGCGGTCGCGCGGCACGTAGCAGAGGATCGACACGAAACGGTCGAACTTGTCGCGCCGTGCAAGCACCCGGATACGCGGCCGCTCGTCGAGCTGGAGGATGGCCGTGGCGAAGTCGTAGAGAAGATCCGGCTCGATCTGGAAAAGCTCGTCGCGCGGATAGCTCTCCATGACGTTCATCAGGGCCCGCCCCGAATGGCTGTCAGGGTCGTAGCCGGCGCGTGCGAGCACGGAATCCACCTTGCGGCGAAGGAACGGAATGCTCTTGGTCGACAGCGTGTAGGCCGTCGCGGTGAAGAGGCCGACGACGCGCAGCTCGCCGACGAGTTCTCCCGCGTCGTCGAAGAGCTTCACGCCGATATAATCCATGTGGACGCGACGATGGACCCGGCTCTTGACGTTGGCCTTGGAAACGATGAGCGGCTCGGGCTTCATCAGGAAGTCGCGGATCTCGGGGGTGATCACCACGAATTCCGATCCGCGCCGCAGCACCCGAACCTCGGGGTCGGCCAGAAGGCCGAGGCCGGAGCCTTTCTTGTGCGACAGCTCGCCGGCGGCGACACCGCCCTCGAAATAGTATTCCCGCATGCCTAGGAGGATGAAGTTGTCGCCCTCCACCCACTCGAGAAACTGGATCGCCTCCGCCAGCTCATCGACGGAAACGGGCGGCGGGCTGTCCTTGTAGGTCGCGATGGCGGCGTGCAGGCGCTCGCGCATCGGCGCCCAGTCGCGCACCGCCGCGCGCACGTCGTTCATCACCAGCTCAAGCCGCTCGGCCAGCTGGTTGCGCTCGATGTCCGCGTCGATGCGCGCCACATGGATGTGAATGAGGCTCTCGCGACGGCCGCCCTCGATCCTGGACTTGCCGCCGCCATGGCACGAAACGAGGGCGCCGTTGCCGTCACGGGTCACTGTCAGGATCGGGTGAAGCACGAGACGAACCTCGAACCCGCTGGCCTGCAGCTCGTCCATGACCGAATCCACCAGAAACGGCATGTTGTCGTTGAGGATCTCGACGACGGTCACGTCGCCGGCATGGCTCCCCTCGCCGGTCGGGGCGGGATTGTAGACCGTGATCCGATGCGTGTCGGAAGCATGCTTTGTCAGTTGCGCCCAGGCCTTTCGCGCGATCTCCGCGAGATCGGCGGCCGTGTAGCTGACAACGTCCTCGGCCGCGCCGCGCGCGAACAACTCGCGCGCGAATGCACCGGGCTCGGGCTCCATACCCTCCACCACCGCGTTGATCAGGCTGATTTTCGCTTGCTCTCGTGCGTCGGGCATTGTTCCCTCACCATCCAGCCCGGCCGGTGCCGGCCAGGTTCTCCTTGGTCCGTCCGCGCAGCCGGGCGCGAGTCGTGGGACACCCCTGGCTGCGCGACCATGCTAGGACGATACTATTGAAGAAGAAATGACTTCCAGTGGCGATCGGCACGAAACCCGTCCCGAGCCGCGCGCGAGGCACGGAAGTCGCATGAAAAGGGGAGGAGTTTCACCATGAATGACACAATCACCGCCGCCGCCCGGCCGATCGCGCTCGACCTCGAGCAGGAGACCCCTCTGAGCCCGCAGACCGAGGCCTATTTCGCCAAGTGCCGCGAGAAGCTCGGCATGGTTCCCAACGTGCTCGCGGCCTATGCGTTCAACGAGGACAAGCTCTCCGCCTTCACGGCGATGTACAACGACCTGATGCTCGGCGACAGCGGCCTGTCCAAGCTGGAGCGCGAGATGATCGCCGTCGCCGTCTCGGCCGTGAACCGCTGCTTCTACTGCCTGACCGCCCATGGCGCGGCGGTGCGTCACCTGTCCGGCGACCCCGAGCTCGGCGAGCTGATGGTCATGAACTACCGCGTCGCCGACCTCTCGCCGCGCCATCGCGCCATGCTCGACTTCTCCGTCAAGCTGACCGAGAAGCCGCAGGAGATCCTCGAGGCGGACAGGCAGGGCCTGCGCGACGCCGGCTTCTCCGACCGCGACATCTGGGACATCTCCAGCATCGCCGCCTTCTTCAACATGTCGAACCGCGTCGCCGCGGCAACCGACATGCGCCCCAACGCCGACTATCACGCGATGGCGCGCTGATCCAAGGCCCGACGTCTCCAAGGCCCAACGTCTCCACGGATCGACGTGCGACGGACATGACAAGCGGGACGGGTCTGGTGTAGAAAGCCGGTCTTGCCGGCGGGCAATCCGCCGGCGATCCCTCAACTGGAGTTTGGAGCCATGGTCGCGAAAGTGTTCATCGACGGCGAAGCCGGCACGACGGGTCTGCAGATCCGCGAGCGCCTCGGCCGCCGTCGTGACATCGAGCTTCTGTCCGTCGCCCCGGAGCGGCGCAAGGACATCGGCGCGCGCGCCGAGCTGCTGAACTCCGCGGATGTGGCCATCCTCTGCCTGCCGGACGATGCGGCGCGCGAAAGCGTCAAGCTGATCGAAAATGACACCACCAGGGTGATCGACGCTTCCTCGGCGCACCGCGTCGCCGAGGGATGGGACTATGGCTTCGCCGAGATGGCCGCAAGCCAGACTGTCGCCATCGCCGCCTCGAAGCGGGTCACCAATCCGGGTTGCTATCCGCAAGGGGTGATCGCCTGCCTCCGTCCGCTGATCGAGGCCGGCCTGCTGCCGGCGGACTTCCCCGTCACGGTGAACGCCGTTTCCGGCTATTCGGGCGGCGGCCGGCAGATGATCGAGGCCTATGAGGCCGATGGCGCGCGCAATCCGGCCTTCCTGCCCTATGCGCTGACGTTCCGGCACAAGCATCTGCCGGAGATGACGCGCTATGCCGGCCTGGCCTCGACGCCGATCTTCGTGCCGAGCGTCGGAAACTACGCGCAGGGCATGGTGACGGCGGTTCCGCTGCGCCTCGAGACCCTTGCCCGGGTGCCGAGCGCGCAGGAACTCCACGCAGCCCTCGATGCGCATTACCGTGCGCTGGAGGGCTCCTTCGTCGACGTCGCCCCGCTCGGCCAGGCAGACCGCGTCGCCGAACTCGACCCGGAGACCTTCAACGGCACCAACCGCATGCGCCTGCATGTCTTCGCCAGCGAGGATCGCGCGCAGGTCGTCCTGATGGCCGTCTACGACAACCTCGGCAAGGGCGCGTCCGGCGCCGCCGTGCAGAACCTCAACCTGATGCTCGGCGTCGCGGCCGACGAGAGCCTCGCGGCCTGAACCGCCCCTTATTTTGCAGGAGACCACAAGAGATGGAAAAATTCGACAAGCTTGAGGGCGTGGCCGCTCCGATGCCGATCATCAACATCGACACGGACATGATCATCCCGAAGCAGTTCCTGAAGACGATCAAGCGGACCGGTCTCGGCAGCGCGCTGTTCCACGAGATGCGCACCAATGACGATGGATCCGAGAACCCGGATTTCATCCTCAACAAGCCGGCCTACCGCAACGCCAGGATCCTTGTCGCCGGCGACAACTTCGGCTGCGGATCGAGCCGCGAGCATGCACCCTGGGCGCTGCTCGACTTCGGCATTCGCTGCGTGATCTCCACCAGCTTCGCCGACATCTTCTACAACAACTGCTTCAAGAACGGCATCCTGCCGATCGTGGTCTCCGAGGAGAACCTCGAGAAGCTGATGGATGATGCGCGCCGCGGCGCCAACGCGACCATCACCGTCGATCTCGAGGCCCAGGAAATCCGTGGCCCCGATGGCGGCGCCGTCAGCTTCGACATCGATCCCTTCCGCAAGCACTGCCTGCTGAACGGCCTCGACGACATCGGCCTGACGATGGAGAAGGCACCGATGATCGACGGCTTCGAGAAGCAGATGGCGGAGACCCGCCCCTGGGCCTGACAGGCTCTCGCGACAAATCGAAAACGCCCGGCCAATGGCCGGGCGTTTTGCATTTTCCGGAAGCTTTGCCCACGTCCCTCAGAACTTCGCCGTCACCGACGCGTAGACCGTCCGCCCCGGCGAAGGCTGCTGCACCAGGCTCAGCGGATCGACGTAATACTGGTCCGTCAGATTGTCGACGCGCAGGGAGCCGGTGAGCGTGTCGCTGAACTGGTACTCCGCGAACACATCGACCAGCGTATAGGGATCCCACTGGATCGCGCTGATGAAGGACGTGAGACCGCGCGCCGTTTCCTCGCCGTGGGAAATCGCCCGCGGCCCGACATGGGTGACGCGTCCGCCGACCGTGAGCTTGTCCTCCAGCAGCTTTTGCGACAACGTCAGACCGACCATGTACTCCGGCGGCACCTGGTTGGTGGCGTAGTCCGCATAGAGCGAATTGTTCTGGCAGGTGCCCGACGTCGGGCAGAAGGCGACGTTGAGGTAGTAGTTCGCCGAAAGCTCGGCCGAGAAGCCGGCCCATTCGTAGCGCCCCGAAAACTCCAGGCCTTCGAACTTGGCCCGATCCAGATTGTAGACGATCAGGGCGGAGTAGACGAAGCCACTAGATGCCACCAGATCCTCGCGCCATTGGCGCGCCAGATAGTTGGTCACGTTCCAGTTGAAATAGCCGAACTTGAACATGCCCCGGTCGTCATCGGCGAAAAGCCCCTCCTGAACGACATTGGCGCCGATCTCCCAATTGTTGGAGCGCTCCGGCTGGAGGTTGGGATTGAAGCGTGTGCTGTATCCGGTGAGCGCCTCCATGATCGACGGCGACCGCAGCGCGCTGGAAAAGCGCGCATACAACTCCACGCCATCCAGCGGCCTGACCGTAACCCCCACCTGCGGGCTCCAGCCGCCGACCGACAGGGACTGACCGTGGAAATCGTCGGCGGTGAGCGTCGGGTCCCCCTCGGTCCGGTCCTTGGTCCACAGATGCTGGTAGCGCAGGCTGCCATCGACCGTCAGCCAGTCCGTCAGGTCCCACTTCGCCTTGACGAAGGCGGCGGCCTCCTCACGCGTGCCATTTCGGACCTTGAGCCAGTCTTCCAGGACGATCGTATAGGGGCTGGGCTCGGTCTCCTCATGCAGGAGGGAAAGACCATAGGTCAACGAAAGCGCGCCAAGGCCCGTATCCACGCGCGAGGTATTGGCGAGATCCGCGCCCCACATCAGATTGTCGGTGCCGACACGGAAGTCGGACGCCAGGCCGAGGTCCTCGGGCTGCACCGGCGACCATTGCGTCCCTGCCCGGCGGGGGTTCCGCAACTGCAGCCAGGTCACCCAGAAATTGGCTTTCAGATCCACGTAGTCGTTGTCGAGCGGATCATAGCGATAGGACGACGTCACCGTGTCGAGCTGACTGCCGACCGTCTGGGCCTGCTGCTTTGCCTGGCTGGCGTCCGTGGCAAAACGCGATGCCAGCGTGTCGCCGGCCTCGCTTTCGAAGCGGGTGTAACCGAGCTTTACCGTGTGCTCATCGCCGAAACGGAACGTGCCCTTGGCGATGACCGACTTGGTTTCGAGCTGCGTGTTCAGCACCTCCTCGCCGGCGCGATAGTTGGCAAGCCCGGCGTTCTGGACATAGTCGCGGTAATCGAAGGAGTCGGGCCAGCAGTTGCCGTTCGGGCAATAGGGCGTGCGCCCCAGGTGTTCGAGTTCGGCGGAATCCCCGTTCTGGCCGGCATGATAGTTGCCGCGCTTGCGATAGGCATAACCCAGCAGCAGGTCGACATTCTCCGTCTGCATCGCGCCGACGATACTGCCGGAGCCCTGAGTGGGCATCAGTGCCGGCGGCCTGTCCATGCCGGTCGTCGATGTGGAGACGACCGGATTTCTGCCGAATAAGTTAAGGATGGAATAGCCTGCGGCCGTGCCGGCAACAGGGGTACTCGTGTTGGTGCCCATCGTGCCTTTGAGGCGCACGCCAAAAGTCTTGCCGTCCTCGACGATATCCGAGGCCTCGATCGTGGTCATCTTGACCGAACCGGCGATGCCGTTGGAGGCGGCGTCCGATCCCTTGGTGATATCGACGCCACCGAGAAAATCGGGATCGACGAAGGTGCGGTTGGAGACGCCCTGGTAGCCTTGGTAGACGTTGACGGAATTCATCGCGCCGTCGACGGTCACCGCGACACGCCCCATGCCCTGCATGCCGCGAATGTTCACATCCACGGAACTGCCGCTGTTGCGGGACTCGCCCGACAGAACGCCCGGCGTTCCGCGAAAGATGTCAGCCGGGCTCGACGTCCCGAAGCGCTCGATCTGCTCCTCGGAGATATAGTCGGTGGGCGCCGGGTCGAAATAGGGGGCATCGACGCTCGCGCCACTGCCGCCGATGACGATCCTGTCGAGACGCGAGGCCTCCTGTCCACCGCCGCCCACGGCGGGAAGCGCCCCCATGTCGGTGATCGTCACCGACGTCGGACCCGTGAACCCGTAGCTCAGGCCCGAACCGGCAAGCGTCGTGGCGAGAGCCTCCTCGGCCGTCATCGTGCCGCGAAGCGCCGGGGCGCTCGCCCCCGAGGCGACCGCGGTGCGATAGGCAACCTGCAGGCCGGCCCGATCGGCGATCCTGCGCAGCGCCTGGCCAAGCGGCATCCCCGGCTGGTCGAAGTCGATGGAGCGCGCCGATTGCCCCAGCGCGACCGGCATTCCGGAAAACCCGGGAAGCGCTCCCGGCCAGAGAGCGGTTCCCATCAACAATGTCATGGCAACCCGACGGCAAGCACGCCGGGTGGACTGTCGTCCAGTTTCGTTGGTCGGCATCTGACCCCAAACCTCGATTTCGGAAATTACCCGTGCGGGCGATCGCGCGAAGGGTTTGGGTGGTGCTCGCCTGGACCCTTCATCACATTGACGCGCAAGAGGCGCGACTGCCTAAAGAGGAAGGGTGCTTTTTTCGCGGAACCGATCAGGAGAGCAGGATGAGGACGCCCGGAACACGGCTGGTCGACAGGCCCATCGTTCCGGCGAGCGTACGCAGGGCGACGAGCGGTTCGCCGGTGGAGACCACCGCGCTGACGGGAATGTCCTGCGCCACCGTGGGCGCAACGACAACCCGCTCCGGCAGATAGCGCGCGATCTCCGCGACCGCCGTACCGAAGGACTGTCCCTCGAAGATCAGGCGCCCCGAGCGCCACGCAAGAACCGCATCCATGTCGACGGGGACCGCCGGCCGCGGCCACTCCCCGTGCGCGTAGCGCGTCTGCTGCTCGGCCCCGACCGCGACGGACGCAGCGCCCGCCAGATCGGAGGAACGGCGTGACCCGCTGACGTGCACCCACCCCTCGCTCACGGAAACAATCGTGTCGCCCGCGAGTTCCTTCACCGTGAAGAGAGCGGCGAGCGTCTCGCTTTCCCCGCCAAGCGAGGCGACCTGGAAGGGACCTTCGGAAGCGCCGGCGATCCGAAACTCCGCTTCTCCGCGCAGCAGCGCGACGCGGCGCGCGCCCCCCTGGAAATCAAGCGCAAGCGCGCTGTCGGTGTTGAGAAGGACGGTCGACCCGTCGGGCAGGGAAAACTCCGCCTGCTCGCCGACGGCGGTCGCGAGATCGGCGTTCCACCACACCTCGAGCCTCGGTGCGGCGAGGAGACCGACGGCGGCAGCCGCGAGAGCGCCGCTTCCGGCGAGAAATGCCCGCCTGCCAAGCCGCGCGTCGCGCAAGGGCGCTGCTGGAATGGCGCCTCGGCGCACCCCGGCCCGCCTCTCCAGAACCTGGAGCTCCTGCCAGAAATCGCGCTCGCGCTCGAACGCCACCCGATGCGCGGGAGCCGCGTCGCGCCACGCCTTGAAGCGGGCCATGTCCTGTGCGTCGACCTTGCCGGACGTCAGCCGCACAATCCAGTCGCGCGCTTCCAGCGCCGCACGGCGGTCGCTGTCCGATGGTGTCACGGGCTCGAACATCTCGTCGGTGCCACTTCCCAAACAAGTGGGCGCTCGCTCGCGCGCCCTGCTACCTTATAGACGGGTCACGGCGCGCGGTGCCTAATCACGTCGGCCAGGATTATTCGTCGAACGTATCGCGCACCTTGGCGAGCCGCTCCAGCGCCCGGCGGATGTGGTAGTAGACCGCCTCGTCGCTGATGCCCAGCTTCTCCGCGATCTTGCGGTGCGAGATATGCTCGATCCGGTTCATCAGAAAGATGCGCCGCGTCTTCTCGGGCAGGTTGTCGAGCGCCAGGCACACGGCATGAAGGCGCTGGCGGGCGATCAGCGTCCGTTCGGGCGAGATCTCTTCCGCCCCTTCCCACAACACCTGGGAAAGCTCCGTATCGATCTCCCCCCGGCGGCGTTCCTTGCGCAGATGATCCGTGACCGTGTTGCGCGCAACCCGCGTGACGAAGCCCACCGGGTTTTCGATCGGGGCATCGAGAGAAGCCGCCTCGAGGCGAAGCCAGACATCCTGCATCAGGTCCTCGGCAATCGCCCGGCTGCCGATGCGCGCCTGGGCGACGGCCTCAAGGCGCGGACGCGCCTTCACGAAGGCGCCGATCAGATTTGCAAGCTGCAACCGTTTCACAAAATTCACTGCCGGCTCCGGCACGCCCCATGCGCCGCCACATACGCGCCCTAGACGATGTCAAAATTCGCCGCAATGGCAATGATTTAGAGGCATTCAAAACTATAGGGATAAACATGTGCAAAATACTCATGTTTAGTCCTTGATTCCCTTGGCCTGTCGCGCCGGCGCCTCTGGCCCGCGCAGGCTCTGGATCCGGGACCGTCCCTATGGCATTTGTGAGAATATGTTGCAGTTTCGCAACATCACGGCACAGCCCGCGGTCCGTTTGCCTGTGTCGTGTTCAAAGCAGCCCTCAAGGCTTCAAGGTCTTCCTTGAAGCGGGCGAGATCGACACCCGATGCCATGCAGGCCGAAGCGATGCGTTCCGGCACGCCGCGCGCCTGGAGCTTCAGCCTGGCCCCTTCCTCGCTCACGCTCACCAGAACCCGTCGTTCATCGGCCGTATCGCGGCGACGCAGGACGAGGCCCGCCGCCTCCAGCCGCTTGAGCAGCGGCGTCAGCGTGCCGGAATCGAGAAAGAGGGCCTCGCCAAGACCTTTCACCGATGTCTCGCCGCGCTCCCACAGCACAAGCATCACCAGATACTGTGTGTAGGTGAGCCCCAGCGGAGCCAGCACTCCCTGGTAGACGCGGCCGAGTGCCAGTGTCGCGGAATTGAGCGCGAAGCAAAGCTGTCGCGAAAGCCGAAGCGGCTCGTCAGCGTCTCCAAACCCTGGTGTTTCGTCCCGATCCTGTTCCATCTCGGACCTTTCTTGCGCGTCGACCCGGTCTTTCCCTCGAGCGCAGCCGCGCCATATGGGCGTTGAACGCCCGCTCTCACATGCTGCTGCATCCCCACTGCGGGACTGTGTGTCAAGTTTCTTGCAAATAATTATATTGTACAAAATTCAATTTCGCACTATCTATTTGTGACAAACGGGCGATCCCACGCCGACTGCATCAGGCTTCGGGGCACCCGCGAATTTGACTGAACGGACGGAAAAGGAGACCGACATGGCCATTCTCTACACAGCTCACGCCTCCGCCACCGGCGGCCGCACCGGCACGGCGAAGTCCGACGACGGTCGGCTCGACCTGACGCTCTCGACGCCGAAGGAACTGGGCGGCGACGGCGGACAGGGCACCAATCCCGAGCAGCTCTTTGCCGCCGGCTATTCCGCCTGCTTCATCGGCGCGATGAAGGCCGTCGCCGGCAAGGAGAAGATCAAGCTTCCCGCGGATCTTTCGATTGCCGCAGACGTCGGCATCGGACCGCGCGAGGACGGCACCGGCTTCGGCATCGCCGTGACGCTCAACATCTCCCTGCCGGGAATGGAGCCGGATGCCGCAAGGGATCTGGTCGACAAGGCCGATGTCGTCTGCCCGTATTCCCACGCCACCCGCGGCAACATTCCGGTCGAGCTGAAACTGGTCTGACGCACCTGCCGGCAACGCCTGTCGGGGCGGAGGCCGCAAGGCTTTCGCCCCGATTGCGTTCAGCGGGCTGGCGGCCCGGTGTCCGCGAGGATGGCAAGAGAGACGGAGGAAATGACCGGCTTCAGCCGACGGTGTCGGTGTCCGCAGCATTCCGCAGATCGCGCGCCGCGCGGATCTCGAGGCTTTCGCGCTCGATCTGCTCGAGAACCGTGCCGACACGCCCCAACGCACCGACGGTCTTGCGGAATTCGGCCGCGCGCGCATCGAAAAGCCGGCGAGCGATGTCGGGAAACTCCTGCAGCATGCGCTTGAACAGCGCCCGACGGATGCGGATCACCTCGGTCGCCCCGCTTGCCACGGCACGGGCCGGGCGGCGCGTTTCGACGAGCAGAGCCGTTTCACCGATCAGGCTGCCGGGACCATAGGTGGCGGCCTTCACGCCCTCCTCATCGGTCTCCAGCCTCACCGCGCCGCTGGCAATGACCAGTCCGGCGTCGGCGCGCTCGCCGGCGATGAACAGCACTTCTCCATCGCGAAAGGACACATTCTCGGCCGAGAAGGCGAGCAGCCGCAACTGCTCGTCCGGGAACTCGGAGAGCAGTGGTACCTGACGCAGGAGATCCATATCCCGGGCTAGACTCATGCCTTGAGAAGTACGCCGAAGCCGGCGACCTGCACAAGGCTCTTCTGGCCCGCACGGCCCCTGCCTGGGGATGCCTGAGGAAAGGATCCCCAACCAAGGCTCGGCTCAGCGCTCGCGCTTGCCCTTCAGCCAGTCGCGCCACTGCGAGCGGGACCCGTAGAAGACATTGCGGTCGACATTGCCGGCGACGCCGTCCACCCGACCGGTCGCGGTATACTGCCAGAACACCCAGTTCGTGCGTTTCTCGTATTTCCGGTCCGGATGGCTTGCAACCGAGCGCAGCCAGAAGTCATAGCCGTGCTTGGCACCGACAAGCCGGTCGCGGTGAAAGTCTACGGACGAGTAGATCACCGGACGCTTGCCATAGTGCGCCTCGACCGCCTCCAGGAAATGGCGCATGTCGCGAATGACCGACTCGCGCGGCGGGCGCTCGCGGCAGGTCTTGGAGTGCGCGTTCCACTCCATGTCGAGCACCGGCGGCAAGGCGTCGGGATCGACCGGCACATTCTGGATGAACCAGGAAATCTGCTCTTCGACCGGACGGCAGAAATAATAGAAGTGATAGGCACCGCGCGGAACGCCGGCGGCCTTCGCCTTCAGCCAGTTGGTCATGAACTCCGGATCGACGTAGTCGCCGCCCTCGGTCGCCTTGATCCAGGCGAACTCGGTGCCGGCCTGCCTTACCCGGTTCCAGTCGATGTCGCCCTGATAGCGCGATACATCGATGCCGTGGATTGCGAAATCCTCCGGCGTTGGATCGGGAAAGTCGAATGCCGTGCATGCCGTTAGGAACAGACTGCAAATCAGGCTCAACACGCGCGTGGACATCGCTCTCTCTTCGGTCCGGCCCCCTCAACTGCGCCGCACCGTATGGGCAAACCGTTAAGGAAGCGCTTACCAATGAACCGCAGCGGAAATGCGGAGACGGAAAAGTCCGCGGAAGCGGTCACGCAAATGTGATCTCCCCGCAGCGGAGGTCCCGCGCGGCCGGGCTGCGAACAGCCCCTTGCAAGGTGATGCCGTCGCCGACCCGCTCGGCCCTTGCCCCGCCGCCGCTTTGCTGGCATTCCAGCCTGACAGCCTGTTCACCCGTCTCCCCCGTGCAGTTCGCGAGCCCGCCATGACCGACCGCCTGACGATCGCCACCTGGAACATCAACTCGGTGCGCCTGCGGCTGCCGATCGTCGAGAAGCTCATCCTGGAGCATGCTCCGGACGTGATCTGCCTGCAGGAAACCAAATGCCCTGACGGGAATTTCCCGCTCTCGCCGCTGCGCAAGCTTGGCTACGAGCACATCGCGCTGAACGGGCAGAAGGGATATCACGGGGTGGCGACGCTCTCCCGCCGTCCGTTCACGGACGAGGCCCGCGTCGACTATTGCGCCAAGGGCGACAGCCGGCATCTCGTCACCGGCATCGAGTTCGCCGGCAACCGCTTCGCGCTGCACAATTTCTATGTTCCCGCAGGCGGCGACGAGCCCGATCCCGCGATCAACGACAAGTTCGCCCACAAGCTCGCCTTCCTCGACGAGATGGCGGAGCGTTTCGCCGCCGAAACCGGCCCGCGCATCGTCGTAGGCGACCTGAACGTCGCCCCCTATGAGGAGGACGTGTGGTCGCACAAGAAGCTGCTGAAGGTGGTCAGCCACACGCCGCTCGAATGCGAGAAGCTCGAGGCGGTGCGCCACGCGGCAGGGCTTGACGACGTGATGCGGCGCTTCGTCCCGATCGAGGAGAAGCTCTACACGTGGTGGAGCTACCGCGCCCGCGACTGGTCCGCCGCCGACAAGGGGCGACGCCTCGATCACGTCTGGGCAAGCCCGGAACTCGCCGGCGCGGCCACCCGCATGGAGGTCCTGCGCGACGCACGCGGCTGGGAGAAGCCTTCCGACCACGCCCCCGTTCTGGTGCGCCTCGAGGCGTGAGACCGACGCCGGGCCGAAGCCGCCCGGCGTCCCTCGTTCTTCGCGCCTCGCCCTCAGGGGCGGATGATCACCTTGCCCTTCGCCTGCCTGTCGGCAATGCGGCGCAGCGCGGCCGGCGTCTCCTCAAGCGGGTAGATGCCGTCGACATGCGGAACGACGCTGCCCTGCGCCACCCATTCGAGCAGTTGGGCCATGCCGTCGCGATGGTCCTCGGGCTCACGCACAATCGCCTCGCTCCAGAAAACGCCAAGCACATCGCAGCCCTTGAGGAGCAAAAGATTGAGCGGCAGTTTCGGGATTTCGCCGGCGGCGAAGCCGATCACGAGATAGCGCCCCCGCCAGCCGGTCGCCCGCAGCGCCGCCTCGGCATGGGTCCCGCCGACGGGATCGTAGACCACATCGACGCCGCAGCCATGGGTGAGCGCCTTCAGCCGCTGCTTCAGGTCCTCTTCCTCGTAGTTGACCAGTTCGTCCGCGCCGTGCGCCTTCGCCAGCGCCAGCTTTTCCGCGCTGGAGGCGCAGGCGATGACGCGCGCGCCCATTGCCTTGGCGATCTCCACGGCGGCAAGGCCGGTGCCACCCGACGCCCCGAGCACCGCGACCGTCTCGCCCGGCTCGAGCCGCGCGCGGTCGCGAAAGGCATGCAGCGCCGTGCCGTAGGTGACGGTCAATCCGGCCGCGACCTCATCGGCAACCCCCTCGGGCAGCGCGACCAGATCCTCCTCCGAGGCAATCACCGCCTCGCGCACCGCGCCCCACTTGACGTAGCCCATTACCCGATCGCCCGGCTCGAAGAGCTCCACCCCCTCGCCGATGGCCAAGACCCGTCCGGCGAACTCGGCGCCCGGCGAGAATGGCAGCTCCGGCCGAAACTGGTATTTCCCCTGCAATATCAAGGTATCGAAGAAGTTGAGGGCCGCCGCGCCAACCGCGACAAGCACCTCACCGGGTCCAGGCTCCGGACGGGCGATCTCGGCAATCACGAGATCTTCCGGCGGTCCCAGACGTTCGCAAAGAACGGCTTTCAATCCTGTATCCCCCAATGGGCAATACGCCGGAGTGGCGCAAACAGACCCCGTAAAAGTGCCTAGCACATCGCCATCATGGTTAAAAGTTCGTGAAAGCCCCATCGCTTGCCTTGGCGGCTTTGCGGGGGTATGCCCCGAGCATCCATTCTCAAGACAGGGCAGGTGAAATGCGCGGTTACTTCGCCGTCGGTGCCGAAGGCATCTCCAAGCCGATGAACCTCGGCAACCTGATGCGCTCGGCACACGCCTTCGGCGCAAATTTCTTCTTCACCATCGATGCCCATGACCGCATCCGCAAGGCACCGCCCTCCGACACCTCCAAGAGCTCAGGCCACCTGCCGCTGTTCCACTGGCCGAGCATCGACGCCATGGACCTGCCGCACGGCTGCCAGCTCGTCGGCGTCGAGCTGACCAGGGACGCGGTTGACCTGCCGAGTTTCATGCACCCGCTCCAGGCCGCCTATGTACTGGGCCCCGAGCGCGGATCGCTGTCGCCCCGCATGCAGGCCGCCTGCTCGCACATCATCAAGATCCCGACCAAGTTCTGCCTGAACATCGCGGTCGCCGGCGCCATCGTCCTCTACGACCGGCACCGGGTCCATGGCCAGTATCCCGAGCGTGCCGTCTCCAGCGTCAATCCCAGAACGGAACGGCCGGTGCACCGCCACGGCGGCCCGATCATGCGCGTGACGCGCAAGCTCTATCAGGGAGAAGACGCGCCGGAATAAGGCGCGCAGGCGATTTTCAGCGCCGCGCGCCGCGGGCACGCGACCGCGCGACCCGCGCAAGCGTGAGCAGCACGTCGCCGACAAGCGCGGCGGCAAGCGCCGGCGACTGACGGGCATCGGCCACCACGCGCCCCAGCCGCTCGCCGGCGCGCGCCAGATCCTCTCCCGACCACAGTCCGAGCTGCCGGGAGATCATGTCCTTGCGCTTGTAGAAGACCGGCGGCCGGGCGCCATCGACCACCTGGGAGGGCGACTGCCCCCGGTCGACCGCGGCCCGCCCGCGGGCCAGAAACTGGAAATGGCGCAGCGCCGAGCCGGCGATCACGTCGACGCGCTGCCCGGTCGCCTCCAGTCGCTCGAGCCCGTGGTCGAGCGTGACCAGATCGCCGAGGGCGGCGGCGTCGATCAGTTCGTCGACCGCGAAGGCGGAGGCGTCGCCGATGATCGCCTCGACGTCGGCGGCCTCGATGCGCTCCCGTCCGTGGGCATAAAGGCAGAGCTTGCGCACCTCGCCGCGGCTTGCCAGCCGGTCGGCGCCCAGAAGCCCCATCAGCGCCTGGCGCGCCTCGCGGGAGATCGAAAGTCCGGCCTCGCGCAGCTCCAGGTCGATCACCCGCTCCAGATCGCGCTCGGCATCGGCATAGCAGGCGATGGCCACCGCCTTGCGGTCGCTCTCGACCTTCTTGCGCAGGCCGACGCCCTTCTTCAGGTCGCCAGCTTCGATGACGACAAAGGCGGTTTGCGGATCGATGGCGCCAAGCAGAGGGTCCACGGCAGGCGACAGGTTGCGCCCGGCGCCGTCGCGCACCCACACGACACGGCGGCCGCCGAACAGCGGCACCGTCATGACCTCGTCGATCAGCCGTGCAGGATCGGAGACAACGTCGCCGCCGTCCAGCTTGACCAGCGAGAACGGATCGTCGACGCCCCCGGAAGCGGCGTCGACAAGCATGCGGGCACGTTCCGAGACCAGCCCGACATCCGGGCCGAACACGAGAACGAGCGGCACGTCCGCCGGTGGACTGGCGACGAAGCGTTCGACCTCAGCCGCCTTCAGGGCCACCATGAGCGGTCAGCCGCGCGTGGCGAAAAAGCCCGCGAGCCGTGTCTGCAGATCGCCGGCGACCATCTTGGCCGCCCGGTTCTCCGCGTCGCGCTGGGCCCGCAGGTTGGCGAAACGCTGGCTGGAGAAGTCGAAGGACGCCGAGCCGAAGGCCTTGCCGGTCTTCAGCGTCTTGCCCGTCGCGGCATCGCTCAGCACGTAGCTCGCGTTCACCGTGACCGTATAGGCCGAGGGAACGTCGGCAAGGCGCTCGACACCGATCTCGTTGAGAGGACGGTCGATCAGGATCTTCAGCCGGTAGCGGGTCGGTGCCGCCTCGCGACCGCGCGTGAAGCCGAAGATCAGCTCGTTGCGCAGCACCTGACCGACCCGGTCGAGATCCTCGTCGGAGGCCGTCTCGACAGGGTCGATGTCGATGGCGGCGAGCTCTTGCACCAGCGCCGGCGATCCCGCCGGCATCGACAAGGTGCCGTAGAGCGGACGCACCTGGCAGCCGCCAAGCGCGAGCGCGGCGACGACAAGCGCCGACAGCGCGACATGTCGCGCCAGGCGACGGGAAGCGAGATCAGACGACGACATTCACGATCCTCTGCGGAACGACGATGATCTTGCGCACCGGCTTGCCCTCGAGCGCACGCTGCACCGCCTCAAGCTGCAGCGTAGCCGCTTCGACCTCCTCTTTGGAAGCCTCGCGTGCGACGGTGATGTCGGCGCGCTTCTTGCCGTTGATCTGCACTGGCAGGGTGATGCTCGCCTCGACCAGCAGCGTCTCGTCGACCTCCGGCCATCCGGCCGTTGCCAGCAGCCCCTCGCCGCCCAGCGCAACCCAGCATTCCTCCGCCAGATGCGGCGTCATCGGCGCCATCATCTTGGCCAGGAAGAGCGCGCATTCGCGCACGGCGAAGGCCATGTCATCGTCCTGCGTCCCGCCCTGGAACGCCTTCGACAGCGTGTTGACGAGCTCGTAGAGACGCGCCACCGCCCGGTTGAAGGAAAGCGCCTCGATATCCGAGGAGATCGCCGCACAGGACTTGTGCGTCGCGCGGCGCAAGGCGCTTGCCTCCGCGCCGATGGTCGCCGGACGTTCCGCCGTCGGCACCGCCTCGGCGATCTCGGCAAGCAGGCGCCAGACACGCTGCATGAAGCGCCAGGCGCCCTGCACACCATCCTCGGTCCACTGCACATCGCGCTCCGGCGGGCTGTCGGAGAGCATGAACCAGCGCGCCGTATCGGCGCCATAGGTCTCGATGATGTCCGTCGGATCGACCGTGTTGCGCTTGGACTTCGACATCTTCTCGATGGAGCCGATGGTCACCGGCGAGCCGTCGGCGGCAAGAACGGCGTGCCGCTCCTCGCCTTCGCTCTCGATGCGCACCTCAGCCGGCGACGCCCATGCGCCGCCTGTCGTGCGATAGGTCTCGTGGGTGACCATGCCCTGCGTGAAGAGCCCCTTGAACGGCTCCTTGACGCCGAGATGCCCGGTCACGCTCATCGCCCGCGCGAAGAAACGCGAATAGAGAAGATGCAGGATCGCGTGTTCGATGCCGCCGATATACTGGTCGACGGGCAACCAGGCGTCGGCAACCGCCTTGTCGGTCGGCGTCGCCGCCTTCGGGTCGGTGAAGCGGACGAAGTACCAGGACGAGTCCACGAAGGTGTCCATCGTGTCCGTCTCGCGCCGCCCCGGCTTGCCGCAGTTCGGGCAGGCCACGTTGCGCCAGGTCGGATGACGGTCGAGCGGATTGCCCGGCTTCTCGAAGTCGATGTCGTCGGGCAGGCGGACGGGCAGGTCGGCGACCGGCACCGGCACGACGCCACAGTCGTCGCAGTGGATGACCGGGATCGGGCAGCCCCAGTAGCGCTGGCGCGAGATGCCCCAGTCGCGCAGCCGGTAGTTCACCTGGCGTGCGGCCTGCGGCGCGCCGTCGATCTCCCGCGCCTCGAGGCGCGCGGCAACGGCCTCCTTCGCCTCGGCGATGGAGAGCCCGTCCATGAAGGACGACTTGTAGATGGTGCCCTCTCCGGTGAAGGCCTCTTCGCCGACCTCGAAGGTCGCCGGATCCGCCCCCGTCGGCAGCACCACCGGACGCACCGGCAGCCCATACTTGCGGGCAAAGTCGAGATCGCGCTGGTCATGCGCCGGGCAGCCGAAGATGGCGCCCGTGCCATAATCCATCAGAATGAAGTTGGCGACATAGACCGGCAACTCGATGGAAGGATCGAGCGGATGGGTCACACGCAGCCCGGTATCGACACCGGCCTTCTCGGCCGTCTCGATGGCCTCGGCCGAGGTGCCGATGCGCCGGCACTCCTCGATGAAGGTGGCGATCTTCGGATTGTCCTCGGCCAGCTTCGCCGAGATCGGGTGATCCGGCGACAGGCCCATGAAGGACGCGCCGAACAGCGTGTCCGGCCGGGTGGTGAAGATCTCCAGCGTCGTGTCGCCGGTCGGTGCGGCCTGCGTGAAGGCAAAGCGCACGCGCAGCCCCTCGGAGCGGCCGATCCAGTTCTTCTGCATCAACCGGACCTTCTCCGGCCAGCGATCGAGGTCGTCGAGCGCTGTCAGCAGCTCTTCCGACCATTCGGAGATCTTGAAGAACCATTGGGTCAGCGCGCGCTGCTCGACGAGCGCGCCGGAGCGCCAGCCGCGCCCGTCGATCACCTGCTCGTTGGCGAGCACGGTCATGTCGACCGGATCCCAGTTGACCTTGGAATTCTTGCGATAGGCGAGCCCGGCCTCAAGCAGATCGAGGAACAGGTGCTGCTGCTGGGTGTAATACTCCACGTCGCAGGTCGCGAATTCACGGTTCCAGTCAAGCGACAGGCCCATGATCTTGAGCTGGCCGCGCATGGTCGCGATGTTCTCGTAGGTCCAGTCGCGCGGGTGCACCTTGTTCTGCATGGCGGCATTCTCGGCCGGCATGCCGAAGGCGTCCCAGCCCATCGGATGCAGCACGTTGAAGCCGCGGGCCCGCTTGTAGCGGGCCACGACATCGCCCATGGCGTAGTTGCGCACATGCCCCATGTGGATGCGCCCCGACGGATAGGGGAACATCTCAAGCACATAGTATTTCGGCCGCGGATCGTCGTTCGAGGTGGAGAACACCCCGGCTTCGTCCCAGACCTTCTGCCAGCGGCTTTCCGCCTCGCGGGCGTTGTATCGCTCCGTCGCCATGATTGTGGTTGCTTTTCTCGTGACCATTGCGGGATAGACGTGGCGCGACTGTCACCAGAAATCCGGCCCCGGGTCAACCTGCAAGGCACCCGCCGCCTGCAAGGCCCGTGCCGCGCGCGTCGCCCGTAACCTCCGGATCCGCCCGCCCCCTTGCCCCTGCGACCGGGATGGGGGTATCGGGGAAGGTGGAACGGCACGTTCCCTTAGCCCCCGCGCGAACCCTGTCGAGGTCTTCCAATGAACGCGATCCATTCCGCCGACGATCCGAACCGCCCGGCCGCAGACGACGACGCCGTCGCGCATCTGGCGGAGATCCGGGAGGCGCTCGCCACAGCAGAGCGCGAGGCCGGGCGTAGCGCGGGATCGGCGACGCTGATCGCCGTGTCCAAGACCTTCGAACCGGAGGCGATTCGCCCGGTTCTCGCCGCCGGTCAGCGCGTCTTCGGCGAGAACCGCGTTCAGGAAGCGCAGCGCAAGTGGCCGCAGTTGCGCGAGGAGTTCGACGGCGTGGAGCTTCACCTGATCGGCCCGCTCCAGTCCAACAAGGCGAAGGAGGCGGTCGCCCTCTTCGACGTGATCCACACGATCGACCGGGAGAAGATCGCCCGCGCGCTGAAGGCCGAATGCGAGGCGCAGGGCCGCAATCCGCGCTTCTTCATCCAGGTGAACACTGGCGAGGAGCCACAGAAGGCAGGCGTCGCGCCGGGCGAGGCGGACGCCTTCATCGCCCTGTGCCGCGACGGGCTCGGCCTCGACATCGCCGGCCTCATGTGCATCCCGCCGGCGGATGAGGTCGCCGCGCCGCATTTCGCGCTGCTGGCGAAGATCGCCGCGCGCAACGGTCTTCAGGGCCTGTCGATGGGCATGTCGGCGGACTTCGAAAGCGCCGTGCAGTTCGGCGCGACGCATGTGCGCGTCGGCTCGGCGATCTTCGGCACCCGTCCGAGGCCGTAAGCCGGCGTCCTAGCGTTCCGACCAGAAATCCGGCGTCAGCAGGATGATGCCGGAGAGGATTTCCAGCCGCCCCAGGATCATCTGGAAGGTCAGCAGCAGCTTGACCACATCGGGAAGCGACTGGAACGTGCCGGCCGGCCCGATGATGTCGCCGACGCCCGGGCCGACATTGGCAAGCGCCGTGATCGAGGCGCTGAGGGCCGTCTGCACATCGAGCCCGGCCACCGCGTAGAACAGCGCGAAAATGGCGAATGTTCCCGCGTAGAGCAGCCCGAACACCAGCACGCCCTCGATGATCGACGGGCTGACGGGCTTGCCGTCGTAGCGCGCCTCGACCACCCGGTGTGGGCTCAGCATGCCTTTCAGCAGCGCGCGGATGAAATTGATCAGCAGCAGCACGCGGAACGCCTTGAAGCCGCCCGAGGTCGAGCCGCTGCAGCCGCCGAGGAACGTCAGCAGGAAGAACAGCGCGATCGCCAGATTGCCCCATTGCAGGTAATCGCCGGCGGCGTAGCCCGTTGTCGTGATGATCGACACCACATGAAAGACGGAGAGCGTCAGGTGGTGGAAGGGATCGCCCCTGTCGTGCAGGTGCAGGGCGATGAAGGCGCCGATGCTGAAGGCGGCGACCAGCCCGAGGAAGAAGATCACCTGGCGCGAGTCGCGCACCTCCCGCCGCTCCGCGAGCTTGATCAGAAACAGGAACGGCAGGCTCGACAGCAGCATGAAGACGCTGGAGATCCAGTAGATCGTCAGGCTGTTGAACTGCCCCATGGAGCTGTCCGACGTGGAGAAGCCGCCCGTCGAGACCGTCGACATGGCGTGGTTGATCGCCTGGAACGCCGTCATTCCGGCGAGGTAGTAGAGCAGCGTGCTCGACAGGGTGAGCGTTCCGTAGAGCAGCAGCAGGCGGATCAGGAAGGGCTCGAAACGGCCGTAGGGCTTGGAGTTCGTCTCCGAGGATTCGATGGAAAAGAGCTGCGACCCGCCGACCCGAAGCCCCGGCAGCAGCCAGATGCCGAGCACGACGATGCCGATGCCGCCGATCCATTGCAGCAGCGAGCGCCACAGCAGGATGCCGGGCGGCATGGAATCGAGACCGCTCAGCACCGTCGCGCCGGTCGTCGTCAGGCCCGAGGTCGCCTCGAAAAGCGCATCGATGAAGGAGATCTGCAGCCCGCTCAGCCACAGCGGCAAGGCTCCGGCGATGCCGAAGGTGATCCACGCCGCGTTGACGAAAATCAGCGTCTCGCGGACGGTGAACCGGCTCTGGCCGCGCAGGAACGCGGCCGTCGCCACGCCACCGGTGCAGCCGACGACGAGCGCCGACACGGTGAACACGACCCAGTCCGGATTGCCCGACATGAGATCGGCACCGGCGGGAATTAGCATGAAGAAGGCAATCAGGATCATCAGACGCCCGATGGGCAGCGCGACGGCTCTCAGGTCCATAACGGGGTTCCCGGATCCCTGCGTCTCGAAGCGAACCGCACCATCTGTGCAAGGCGCGGGCGCTCGTGTGCGAACGACGTTTCCCGACCTCCCCCCGGGCACAAGATACGCGGGGCGCGCCTTATGCCCGTGCGCAACAGGTGCCGGTCACGGTGGCCGCATCATCCGCTTTTCGCGTCCGAATTCAAGCGGAATGCACGCGGCGTCCGACGGCAACCGTCGCCGCGCGATGGCGACGGCGGCGGCGACCGGGCAACCGGGATTGCGATCGGGCGCCGCTTTTTCTTGACTTCACGCGGCGTATGCGCCTATCTCGCACCGAAAATTTCGAAAGATTGTCCAGATTTCGATCCGCCTACCGGGACCCGCGAAGGTCTAAAGAGTTCCCGGAGGTCAACACCCGACAGCGCGATGCGCCCTCGGGTGTCACATCGCTTTGCGCGATCGGAATGGGCGTCTTTTTCCGAGCGACGGCGGCGGGCCCCGGTCCGGCCAATGTCAGACACCAACGACGCCAGGTCATCGGGGCCGGGCCGACACGACGGGATCCAAGGACCGCGACATGTTCGAAAGTCTGTCCGATCGCCTGAGCGGCATTCTCGACAAGCTGACCCGGCGCGGCGCGCTGTCGGAAGCCGATGTCTCCGAGGCGCTGCGCGAGGTTCGCCGCGCCCTGATCGAGGCCGACGTCGCGCTGCCGATCGTCAAGTCCTTCACCGACAAGGTGCGTTCGCGCGCCGTCGGTCAGGAAGTGCTCAAGTCGGTCACCCCCGGCCAGCAGGTCGTCAAGATCGTCCACGACCAGCTCGTGGAGATGCTGGGCTCGCAGGCCGAGCCGCTCGACCTCAACGCGCCCGCTCCCTTCGCCGTCATGATGGTCGGCCTGCAGGGGTCGGGCAAGACCACCTCCACCGCCAAGATTGCCCTGCGCCTGACGAAGAACGACAAGCGCAAGGTTCTGATGGCCTCGCTCGACACCCGCCGTCCGGCGGCGCAGGAGCAGCTCAAGGTGCTCGGCGAGCAGAACGGCATCGACACGCTGCCGATCGTCGCCGGCCAGAACCCGGTACAGATCGCCAACCGCGCGATGACGGCGGCCCGCCTCGGCGGCTACGACATCGTCATGCTCGACACCGCCGGCCGCACGCACATCGATGAGCCGCTGATGCTCGAGATGGCGGAGATCAAGGCGGCGACGACGCCGCACGAGATCCTGCTCGTCGCCGACAGCCTCACCGGTCAGGACGCGGTCAACCTCGCCACCTCCTTCGACGAGCGCGTCGGCATCACCGGCATCGTGCTCACGCGAATGGACGGCGACGGCCGCGGCGGCGCGGCCCTGTCGATGCGCGCGGTCACCGGCAAGCCGGTCAAGCTCGTCGGCACCGGCGAAAAGTCGGACGCGATGGAGGAATTCCATCCCTCCCGCATCGCCGACCGCATTCTGGGCATGGGCGACATCGTTTCCCTGGTCGAGAAGGCCGCCCGCGAGATCGACCAGGCCGAGAGCGCCCGCATGGCGGCGAAGATGCAAAAGGGCATCTTCGACCTGCAGGACCTCGCCGACCAGCTTCGCCAGATGGAAAAGCTCGGCGGCATGTCGGGGATCATGGGCATGATGCCCGGCGTCGGCAAGATGAAGAAGCAGATGGGCGCGGCCAATCTCGACGACAAGGTGATCAAGCGCCAGGTCGCGATCATCCAGTCGATGACCCCGCGCGAGCGGAGCAAGCCTGAGCTGCTCAAGGCGAGCCGCAAGAAGCGCATCGCCGCCGGCTCCGGCGTCGACGTCGCCGATGTCAACAAGCTGCTCAAGATGCATCGGCAGATGGCCGACATGATGAAGCAGATGGGCAAGGGCAAGGGTCTGCTCGGCAAGATGATGGGCGGCATGGGCATGCCCGGCGGCGGTGCCGGCGGCGGCATGCCCCAGATCGATCCGAAAGAGCTGGAGAAGCTTGCCCAGTCCGGCCAGCTTCCCGGCGGCATGCCCGGCCTTCCCGGCGGCCTCGGCAAGATGCCGGGCCTTGGCGGCCTTCCCGGCTTTGGAGGGGGAAAGAAGAAATGACCGACAGCGCCGAGACCCTGCTCGACACCAAATCCGATGCGCTTGAAGAGCTCCAGCGCCTGCGCGGCTCCATCGACAACATCGATGCGGCCCTCGTGCACATGCTGGCCGAGCGCTTCAAGTGCACCCAGAAGGTGGGCGTCCTCAAGGCCCATTACCAGCTTCCGCCCGCCGATCCGGCGCGCGAGGAAAGGCAGATCGAACGTCTGCGCTCCCTGGCAAGGGACGCCAATCTCGATCCCGACTTCGCGGAGAAGTTCCTGACCTTCATCGTCAAGGAAGTGATCCGCCACCATGAAGCCATGCGCCGCTGATCGGCGTCTTTGATCAAACAGGAGAAACCCAGATGGCCCTCAAGATTCGTCTCGCCCGCGGTGGCGCCAAGAAGCGTCCGTTCTACCGCATCGTCATCGCCGACGTCCGCTCGCCGCGCGACGGCCGCTTCATCGAGAAGGTCGGCGCCTACAACCCGATGCTGCCGAAGGACGACGCCAACCGCGTCCAGCTCGACGTCGAGCGCATCCAGCATTGGATGAGCCACGGTGCCAAGCCGACCGACCGCGTGCTTCGCTTCCTCGACGCCGCCGGCCTGCTGAAGCGCGACGCGCGCAACAACCCGCAGAAGGCCGAGCCGGGCCAGAAGGCCAAGGAGCGCGTCGAGGCGCGCCGCCAGGCCGAGGAAGAGGCCGCAGCGCCCGCCGCCGAGGCCGCCGCAGCACCGGCCGAGGCCGCTGAGGAAGCCGCCGCCGAATAAGGCGGACGCACAGCATCCGCACAAGCGCAGCCCCGGCCGGTCTCACCGGCCGGGTTTGCCGTTTTCAGGGCACAGGGCCACGCGGCCCGCGCGGCGGCCTTGCCAGCGAGCCCGTTCCGTTCCCTATCTCGAAGAAGAAGTGAGACGCCGGTGTCCACCGACCGCATCCTGATCGCCCGCATCGGCGCCGCGCACGGCGTGCGCGGCGAGGTCCGGGTCAAGCCCTTCGGCGACGACCCGCTCTCCTTCGCCGACTATGGCCCGCTGGAGACGGCGGATCGCAAGCGCACGCTCGAGGTGGTCGCCGCCCGCGTGCAGAAAACCGTGGTCGTCACCCGTTTCGCCGGCATCGACGACCGCAACGCCGCCGAGGCCCTCAACGGTCTCGACCTCTACGTTCCCCGCTCCGCGCTTCCCGAGCTCGACGACGAGGACGAATTCTATCATGCCGACCTGCTCGGCCTCACGGCGGTGACGCCGGAGGGCGAAACGCTCGGCCGGATTGTCGCCCTGCCCGACTTCGGCGCGGGAACCCTGCTGGAAATCCGCCCGGAGGCGGAAGTCTCCTATTATGTGCCCTTCACCCGCGCCGTGGTGCCCCGGATCGACCTGGCCTCAGGCCGCGTGACCGTGGTCGCGCCGGACGATCACGCCGACGACGAGGAAGACGGCGAGGCGGCGCGCGACTGAGCGGGCTCGGCCGCATGCAGATCCGCGGTCTGGGCGTCGCTCAGCGCGGCCCGCGTCTCGGACCGGATCAGCAGGATCGCCACGACGACGATCGTCACGCCGACCGTGTTGGCCGCGATATCCAGCAGCGAGGCCTCATGGTTCGGCATCAGGCCCTGAAGCCCCTCGCCGACAATGCCCATCGCCATCGCGGCGCCGGCGGAGATCCGCAGCCGGCAGCAGAAGAAGGCATGGATCGCAAGCGTCAGCATGCCGAAGAAGATCAGGTGCTGAACCTTGTCCCAGGGATGGGTGATGCCGGTGTTGAAGACGAGACCGGCGAGCAGCCCGTATCCAAGGAGCACGGCCAGCGGCAGGACCCGCGACAGCGACAGGTCCATGTAGTGGCGCTCGACGGCGCGACGGACGAAGCGCGTGAGCGCGAAAATGGACGGCATGGAAGGCTCCCTTGGCAGAGCCGGAGAATACCGGCCGTACCGTTAATCAAAGGTATCGCGACGGCCTGCGGCCCGCGTATCGGGAAGGCCATGAAAGGGTGACCATGGGTTTCGACGCCACCGTGCTGACGCTCTATCCGGAGATGTTTCCCGGCCCGCTCGGCGCATCGCTCAGCGGCCGCGCGCTGGAACGTGGCGACTGGTCGCTCGCCGCCCGCCAGATCCGCGATCACGCGCACGACCGGCACCGCTCGGTCGACGACACCCCGGCCGGCGGCGGTGCCGGCATGGTGCTGCGCGCCGACATCCTCGCCGCCGCCATCGACGCGGAAAGTGCCGCCGACGATCCCCGGCCGCGCCTGCTGATGAGCCCGCGCGGCAAGCCGCTCGACCAGGCCCGCGTGCGCGCGCTCGCGTCAGGACCGGGCGCCGTCATCGTCTGCGGCCGGTTCGAGGGCGTCGACCAGCGCGTCATCGAGGCGCGCCGGCTGGAGGAAGTCTCCATCGGCGACTACATCCTCTCCGGCGGCGAGATCGCCGCCATGGTGCTGCTCGACGCCATCGTCCGGCTTCTGCCCGGCGTCATGGGCAATGCCGAGAGCGGCACCCACGAGAGCTTCGAGACCGGCCTGCTCGAGCACCCCCATTACACCCGCCCGCGCGACTTCGAGGGGCGCGGCATTCCCGAGATCCTGACCTCGGGCGACCATGCCCGCATCGACGCCTGGCGCCGCCAGCAGGCCGAGGAGCTCACCCGCGAGCGCCGCCCCGACCTGTGGGCGGCGCATCAGGCCCGCGCGCACGCGCCGAAGCGCTGAAATCCGCGCCTTTCCGGCAAAAAGGGCATGACAAGCGCGCCCGTTTGCGATAGAGAGCGCACCACTCGGGTGCCGTTTGGTGCCGCGTGCCGTTTTTCCTGTGCAAGGAGTGATCGTCGAGATCCCCTCCCTGGACCGGAAGGGAGTGTCGAGACCTCGCCGCAAGGCTGATGGCCCGGCCGACCCGCAGCCCGGCACGCGCGACAAGCGACAGACCGGAACTGATTTCGCTCCCGGACACGATCCGGATTGGCCAAAACACGGTGAATTCGCCCCCGCGGCTTGATCGCAGGCGGGCGCTCTGACCGCTCAAAAGCAGAAGGCAGTGCCATGAACATCATCGAGCAAATCAACGCCGAGGAAATGGCGAAGATCGAAGGCGCACGCAAGCTCCCTCCGTTTTCTCCGGGCGACACGATCCGCGTCAACGTGCGCGTGACGGAAGGCACCCGTACCCGTACGCAGGCCTATGAAGGCGTCTGCATCGCGCGTTCGGGCGGCGGCATCAACGAGAGCTTCACCGTCCGCAAGATCTCCTACGGCGAAGGCGTGGAGCGCGTGTTCCCGATCTTCTCGCCGATGCTCGAGGGCGTCGAGGTCGTGCGTCGCGGCAAGGTGCGTCGCGCCAAGCTCTATTACCTGCGCGGTCGCCGCGGCAAGTCGGCCCGTATCGTCGAGGCCACCAACACGCGCGCCCGTCGCCTGAACGACGACATGAAGGCCGAGCTCGCCTCCGCCAAGGCCGCCAAGGAGGCCGAGGCCGCCGCTGCCAAGGCCGCCGCTGCCGAAGCCGCTTCGGAATAAGCCGCAAGGCGCTTCTCCGGAACCTTCCGGAAAGCAGAAATCGCAAAGCCCCCCGCCTCTGCCGAGGCGGGGGGCTTTTTCGTTTCCCTCGAAGTTTCACGAAGACCGGCGCGGCGCGCTCAGTCCAGCCGGGCGAGATGGGTGCGCACCGCAATCCGCGAGGTTGCCGCCGTCAGAACCGTGACGAGGAAGATGATGGCCAGCACCCCGAGATAGCCCGCGACCCCGACCGAGAGGTCGCCGAACAGGCCCACGGCCTGGGAGACGCCGGCCGAGGTGGCCCCGTCCTCGGACACGAGACCGAGCACCAGGAAGACCAGGCAGGCGGCAAACCCGCCGGCGACGCCGCCGCGCAGGCCGAGCAGCAGAAAGTGCCGCTGGAACTCGCGTGCGATGAAATTGTCCTCAGCGCCAACGAAATGCAGCACCTCGACCACGTCGCGGTTTCCCGCCATGGCCGCGCGCGTCGCGAAGACGACGGAAAGAACCATCGAGGCCAGCACCAGCACCAGGATCGCCACGCCGCCGGCGACGACCGCATTCGCCATGGCCGCGAGGCGGTCGGTCCACAGGGCGTGATCGTCGACGCTGGCGCCGCGCACGTCGGCGGCGACCGCCTGGCGCAGGGCGGCCAGGTCGAAGGCGCGCCCGTCGTCGATCTGCACCTGGATCAGGCGCGGCACCGGCAGGCTCTCCAGATCGAGCCCGGAGCCGAGCCAGGGCTGCAGAAGGTCGCGCGTCTCGCCATCGGACAGGGCGTGAACGCCGCCGACGCCCGGCTGCGCCTTCGCCGCGGCGATGGCCTTCTCGATCTCGCGCAGCATGTCGACGCCCTCGGCCGGGCGGATCTGGATCGTCACCTCGCGAAGCAGGTCGTTCGACCAGGCGTTGGCGGCATCGTTGACGACGGTCACCGCGCCAATCGTCAGGCAGGCGAGGAAACTCATGATCGCGACCACAAGGGTCAGCGCCCGCCCGGCGACCGCCTGCGGCGGCACGATCTGCGCCGGCGCGCGCAGCGCCTCGGACTTGGCGCGGGGCTTGCGCCGGCGCACCCCGGCGCGCGGCAGCGTGCCGCCGCGGCGGCCCTGGCCGGACCGCTCCGGGTGCTCGTCCTTGCGCGTCGGCGGGGGGATCTCGTCAGTCATTGATCTGCAGCCGTCCTTCGCGCAGTTCCAGCCGGCGGGCCGACACCTGTTCCATCAGGGCAAGGTCGTGAGTGGCGATGACAACGGAGGTGCCCAGCCGGTTGAGCTCGATGAACAACCGGAGCAGGCGGCGGGCCAGCGGCGGATCGACGTTGCCGGTCGGCTCGTCCGCAAGCAGCACCTCGGGCCGGGTGATGAGCGCGCGAGCGATCGCCGCGCGCTGCTTCTCGCCGCCCGAAAGCACCGGTGGCAGCACGTGCATGCGCTCGCCCAGGCCCACCCACTTCAACAGCTCGACCACATCTCCGCGATATTGCCCCTCCTCCTGTCCGAGCACGCGCAGCGGCAGCGCGACATTCTCGTAGGTGGTGAGATGGTCGAGCAGGCGGAAGTCCTGGAAGACGATGCCGATGCGCCGCCGCAGAGCCGGAAGCTGGCTCTTCTGCAGCGCCGAGGTCTCCTTGTCGAAGGCCGTGATGAGACCGCGCGTCGGGCGCAGCGACAGGAACAGAAGCCGCATCAGACTAGTCTTGCCGGCGCCGGAAGGACCGGTCAGGAACTGGAACGACTGCGGCGTGATGTCGAAACTCAGGTCCCGCAGGACTTCCGGCCCCATGCCGTAGCGCAGGCCAACATTCTCGAAACGGATCACGGCAACCTCTCGATGGCGGATCGGGCGACGCTATCGCGGCGCGATTAACGCTTCATTAACGATATGCGGGCGTCATGGTGACATGTCGGCGAACGCCGCGTGGCGTGGCCCGCGCGGCGGCGTGCCTGTCGCCGTTTGCGGTGTGTTTACGGTCCATAGGCAGAATGTAGCGGATCGTCGGGGCATTGGAAGGCGAAGTCCCGGCCTCCCGCTTTGTGGATGATACGAGGCCGTTTCCACAATGAAGATCACCTGCCCCGACTGCGCAACCTCCTACAGGGTGAGCGACATGCTCATCGGACCCGAAGGGCGCAACGTGAAATGCGCGCGCTGCGGTGCGCGCTGGACCGCGCACGAGGAGGACGACACCGCGTCCATCGAGACGGATCTGCCGGCAACGGCAAGCGACGCGCGCGTTCCGGAGATGGCCGAGGCGATGGCGGGCGCCGCGGCAAAAGGTCCCTCCGCCGACGATCCACTCTCAAGCGACGATGACGACGACAGCGTGTCGGACGACGACTGGGGTGCGGCCATGGCAGAGGCCGCGCCAGCCGACACCGACACTTTCGACATCGACAGCGACACGCAGGAAAACGACACGCCTGGCGGCGATGATGCCACGTTCGACAGCGGCGACGCCCTCATGAGCGTCGACTTCGATGCGGATGGCGGTCCGGGTGATGGCGCGAATGTCTCCGATGGCGAGGACGACGACGGGAACAAGCCGGTCGACATCGAGACCCTTGCCCGCCGCCCCAAGATCCAGCACAGGCCACGTGAGGACGAGCCGGCGCTGCGCCGCCTGGCGAAGGGCGCCGTTGCACGCGCCCGCCACGTCCACCCACGGCGGGTGGTTGGCGCCGGCATCCTCATCGCCGCGCTGTCGCTGTTCGCACTGGCCGTCGTGCTGCGCACGCCGATCGTCGCGCGGTTCCCCGACCTCGCCGGCCTCTACGCGCTCGCCGGCTTCGAGGTCAATCTGCGCGGCCTCGAGTTCCGCGATCTCAGGACGTTCCGCGAGCTCGACAATGGCGCGATCGTCCTCGTCATCGAGGGCACCGTGGCCAACGTCACGGACAAGGATGTCTATGTTCCCGCCGTCCGCTTCGCACTGCGCAGCGAAGACGCGCAGGAGATCTACGCCTGGGTGGTCGAGCCCCGCGCACGCCGCCTCGACAAGGGCGAAACCACCCGTATCAGAACCCGCCTCGCCTCCCCGCCGGACCTCGCGGCCGGCATCCTGGTCCGCTTCGTGGACCGCGGGCGAGCCCAGAACGCAAAACTCAGGTAGCAATGAACGCAGGACCGGATATCCGCACGCTCTTCGACGAGAAGGCCATCGCCACCCGTGTCGAAGCCATCGCCGACCAGATCGCCGCCACCCGGCCGGACCGGCTTCTCGTCGTCGCCGTGCTGAAGGGCAGCTTCATGTTCGCCGCCGACCTCGTGCGGGCCATGCACCGGGTCGGGCTCGAGCCGGAAATGGAGTTCATCCACCTGTCGAGTTACGGGGCGGGAACCGAGTCAAGGGAAATTCGCGTCCTGCGCGACGTGGAGAGCGATGTCGCCGGTCGGGATGTGATTCTCGTGGATGACATCCTGGAAAGTGGAAGAACGTTAGCATTTGCACGGGACCGACTCACCGAACGGGGCGCAAGATCCGTTCGGGTCGCGGCGCTGCTCGACAAACCCATGCGCCGCAAATCCGCCATTTCTGCGGATTATCTCGGATTCGAGTGTCCGGATCGATTCGTTGTCGGATACGGGATGGATATGGGCCACAAGTGGCGCCAACTTCCCTTTATCGGCTACGTCGTCCAGGGCGACGAACCTGACGCGGACGCTTGAGAACCGGAGAGGGACATGGCTCACATTCTGATTGCCGAGGACGACGAAGCCGTTCGCAGCTTCGTGAAGCGCGCGCTGGAGCTGGACGGTCACTCCGTCGTCGCCCATGAGGACGGGGCTGCGGCGGCCGACGAGCTGACACGCGAGAAAGGTCGGTTCGACCTGATCCTCTCCGACATCAAGATGCCGGTCATGGACGGCATTGCCTTCGCGCTGATCGCCGCCCGCGACTATCCGCAGATCCCGATCCTGCTGATGACCGGCTTCGCCGACCAGCGCGAACGCGCCAACGGACTGGATGCGCTCATCCACGACGTGGTGACCAAGCCCTTCTCGCTCGCCGAGATCCGCCGGGCGGTTTCCGATGCACTGCAGGGCATCCTGCGCGAGGAAAGCCTCAGCACCGGCGCCATCCGCCGCTACGCCTGACGGCCGCACGGCCCCGGGGCCGGGACCGGGGGAGACAAGGCAGGAATTGCGGGCAGGCGCCCCTCTCCGCGCCGCCCGGACCCCTGTCTTTCCGTCTCTCGCACGTCTTGCCAGCATGCCGACACGACAAGGCCGCCACAGCACAAGCTGCGGCGGCCTTGTCGTTTGTGCGGTCTTCGCGAGGCCTCCTGGGCTCCAGCGAAAATCAAGCGTGAACGCTCCGCGCCGGTGCCGGATCAGTAGCGCCGAAGCAAGCGCTCCAGATAGTCGAGCTCCAGCGGCGGCCGCCCGGGATCGGAGAAGCGGCGCCGCAGCTCCTCCAGAATGCGGCGCGCGCGCTGCACGTCGATCTCGTCGGGAACCTTCACCCGGTCGCCGAAGTCGGGACCGTCGGTGCGACGCGGCCGGCCGAGCGGATCCTCGTCCCTCGGACCGCCCGGACGCCCGGCCATGCCCTGTCCCTGGCCGAGCATCTGCTCGGCAAGACCCTGCGCGCCCTGCCGGAGCGCGTCGAGGGCATTGCCCTGCTGGCCGACGGCCTCGCCGGTCTGCCCCTTGCCGAGGCTGTCTCGGGCATTGCCCATTTCCTCGCCCGCCCGGCCGAGCGGCTCATTCTGCGTCATGCCGTTCTGGGCCATCTGGTCGAGCAGTTTCTGCAGCTGCTCGCCAAGCTCGCCCTGTCCCTGCTGGAGCTGCTTGAGCGCCTCTGCCAGCTCCTCGGGCGACATCTGCCCGTCGCCGCCCTGCTGGGCCTGATCCTCGCCGTCCTGCCCCTGCCCCAGCCGCTGTTCGCCCTCTCGCTCGCCGTTCTGGCGGTCGGCGCGGCTGGTCTCGTCCATGAGCTGCTGCTGGCGCTGGATCATCTCGCCCAGCTGATTGAGCGCCTCCATCATCTCCTGGCTCATGCCTTCCGGCATCCGCTGCGGCCTGCCGGCCTGCAGGTTCTCGAGCATCTGCTGCATCTGCGCCAGAAGCTCGCGCGCCGCGTCGCGCGAGCCGGTGCGTGCCAGCTCCTCGATCTTGTCGAGCATGTTCTGCAGGTCCTGCGGACGCATGGTGCGCGCGTTCGGATCCATCGGCTGCATGGCCTGCGGCGACTGCTGGCGCATCTGCTCGGCGAGCGCCTGGAGATAATCCTTGAGCGCCTCGCGCAGCTCCTGCGTCAGGCGGGCGATCTCTTCCTCCGGGGCGCCCTCTTCCAACGCCTTGCGAAGAGCCTCCTGCGCGTCGCGCAGCGCCTTTTCGGCAACGGACAGATCGCCGTCCTCGATGGTCAGCGCAAGCTCCCACATCAGGTCGACCAGCTCGCGCAGGGAGTCGTCGGTCCGCGCCCTGACCAGCAGCCCGCGCACGAACTTCATGCCGAGATAGGTCTTGGCACCGTCGTCGAACACTTCGGGCGCCAGCATCAGCGCATCGAAGGCGTCCACCACCCGCACCTGCGCATTGGCATCGAGGGCGAGATTCCGTCGCTGTTCGACGACCGCCCGCGCCAGCGGCTTGGCGAAGCGGCGCTGCGGCAGGGTGAAGCGATGTGGAGGCGACTGGCCGGTCTGGCCGGCGTGATCGCGCGCATTGAGCAGGATCTCGACTTCGGACCCGGCGAACGGGTGGCTCGTCAGGTCGCGGATGGTCTCGCCCGTACCCGAATGCCGCTCGCCGGCCGGCAGGGAGAGGGGAAAGGCCGGTGCCTCGACCAGCGGCCGGGGGCGTGTCGTGCTGTCAGGCACGCGCGGCCGCACCGGGCTGATCTCGGCATCCGCCGCCACGATGCCGTTGTCGTCCTCGGCAAGATAGGTGAACTTGACCGCGCCGCTGAGCTGCTCCTCCGGGTCGTTGAGAAGACGGATCGTCGGCGCTTCGTCCGGTTCGACAGCGATCTGCCAGGTCTCCACGACCTTGCCGCCATCGCGGATCTCGAGATCCGCCGATGCCTCGAGCCGCTCGGCAAAGCGCAGGGCTCCCGCGGCATCGCCCGGTTCCGCGGCAAGCGCGCTGCGCGCGCCGCCAGCGACCGCCGCCGCCGTCACCAGCGCCACCTCGACATCGGGTGCGCCAAGCGCACGCACGGTGAGTTCGCTGCCCTCCGGCACGCTGATCGCCCCGGTCCGGTCGCGCAGCGAGGCGGTCGCGCCGGTCAGGAACACCGGAGCGCGGCCCGTATAGGCTGGCGGCGTGATCCAGGCATCGATGCGCAAGGGGACAGCCGGCACGGCCGCGCCGGCCATGCCCAGCGGTGACAGCCGCTGCCAGCGCTCGCCCTCGGCGACGAAGAAGCCGACAAGCAGCAGCATCGCCGCGACCGCGCGAAGCCCCCAGGGATCGCCGCGAAAGGCCTGCGGCTCTGGAAGTCCGGCGCGCAGCCCGGCAAGCGCCGCGCGCGCCCGGCGTCGATGGAGCTGCCAGAGCGCCTGTGTTTCCGGCGTTGCCTCGGTGGAAAAAAGCCGATCGTCGAGCGCCGTCAGCGGATGATGCGAGAGCCCGGAAGCGCGTTCGACCCGGGAAAGCCCCTCCGCCCGCGCCGGCCAGCGAACGCGCGCCATCGGACGGGCCAGCCAGACGGCGGCCGCGATAAAGGCAAGCGTTGCGGGAAGCGAGAGCCAGACGGGAAGAAACGACCAGAGGCCGACCCAGCCAAGACCGACGTAGAGCGCCACGACGATGGCGACATTGTGCAGCGGCGGCCAGACCCGCTCCCACCATAGCGCCGCGCGCGCGCGGGCAACGGCCCACGCGATGCGATGCGTCGTCGTGTCGTCAGCTGGGGCGTTTCTCGCCTCGTTCACCTGGCATGCCTCCGCGACCGAACCCGTTCGACCAGACTTCAGCCCCCGCCCGCATGCGCCCTTCCGCGCCAAACGCGCGAAAGGCCGGCCGGCCTCACCCCAGACTAGGGTGGTCCGTTTGCGGACGTTTGGCAAGGCTTGGCCGCCTGCCGGAGCTCACATCCGCGTGGCTTCAGGCCTTGTCGAGCCAGTCGGGAAGCCGGTCGGCGCCGATCACGTCCTCATAGGTCGGACGCGGGCGCACCACCGCGAAACGGTCGCCGTTGACAAGCACTTCCGGCACCAGCAGGCGGGTGTTGTAGGTCGATGCCTGCACCGCGCCATAGGCGCCGGCGGAAAACACCGCAAGAAGGTCGCCGGCCGCGACCGCCGCCATCTCCCGGTCCTGGCCGAGGTAGTCGCCGGTCTCGCAGACCGGGCCGACGATGTCGGCGCGAATGCGGGTTTCGCCGACACCGCCGCGAACCACCGGGCGGATCTCGTGATAGGCCTCGTAGAGTGTCGGGCGGATCAGGTCGTTCATCGCCCCGTCGACGATGACGAACTTCTTCTCCGCCCCGTCCTTCACGTAGACGACCCGGGTGACCAGGATGCCGGCGTTTCCGGCGATCATCCGGCCCGGCTCGAAGATCACCTTACAGTCGAGATGCGCGACATGCCGGCGAACGACCGCGGCATAAGCCTCCGGATGCGGGGGCGGCTCATTGTTGTCGCGGTAGGGAATGCCGAGACCGCCGCCAAGGTCGACGTGATCGATCGCGTGACCGTCGGCGCGCAGCTCGCCAATCAGCGTGCCAAGGCGCGAGAAGGCCGCGTCGAAGGGCTCGAGCTCGGTGATCTGGGACCCGATGTGCATGTCGATGCCCGAGACCTCGATGCCGGGAAGCTGTGCCGCCTCGGCATAGACCTCGCGCGCCCGGCCCCAGGGGATGCCGAACTTGTTCTCCGCCTTGCCGGTCGCGATCTTTGCATGGGTGCGGGCGTCCACATCCGGGTTGATGCGCACCGAAACCCGTGCCGTCTTGCCCTTCTCGCTGGCGACCCGGGAAAGCTGCACCAGCTCCGGCTCGCTCTCCACGTTGAAGCACAGGATGTCCTCGTCGAGGGCGAAGGCCTGCTCGGCCTCCGTCTTGCCGACACCGGAGAACATGATCCGGCTGCCAGGCACGCCGGCGGCGCGCGCCCGCCGCAGCTCACCCTCCGACACCACGTCCATGCCCGCCCCCAGGCGCGCCAGCGTGGTCAGCACGGCCTGGTTCGAGTTGGCCTTCATGGCGTAGCAGACAAGCGAGGGAATGCCCGCGAACGCCTCGCTGAACACCCGGTAATGGCGCTCCAGCGTGGCCGTCGAATAGCAGTAGAACGGCGTGCCGACTTCCGCGGCGATCCGCTCGACCGGCACGTCCTCGGCGAGGAGGCGGTCGTTCACATAGGCGAAATGATGCAAGGGACCTGTCCTGTCCGTGCCCCGCGTCACGGCCGCGACGGCCGTCCGGGATCAGATGATGGCGTCGAGAATGAAATCGCGCTGCGGTTTGGCCGGGCGCTCGACCGCGGGAGCCGGGTTCGCGACGTCGCCGGCAAGCGCCGGGTCGACCGTTCCCGGCCTCTCGAGACCGCCGCGACGCCCGCACCCGGCAACCGTCATCGCCAGCAGCGCCGCGACCAGGACACCGGTTCGCAACAGAGGGGAATAGCCACCCTTCGCCATGATCCGCGCAACTCCTTCACGCGCCATTCGTCACGGGCGCGGTTGTTCAGGGCTTCCCCGTGCAGGGGCGATCATCCACGGACGACCGCTGCTCGGGAGCAAGGCCGGCGACCTTCGCTTCGTCGGCACGAAGCGAAGGGCGCCGGGCCTCGTTTCCTCCCATGCGGCGGGGCCGGCCGCACCCCTTCCAAGCCCGCCCCCCCCGCCCGCGGCGCCGCGCTCCAGCGCCTCCAGCCAGCGCCGCGCCTGCTTGCGCACGTTGACCGGCGACGTGCCGCCGTAGCTGGTGCGCGAACGCACCGACTTGTCGACCGACAGCACCGAGAAGATGTCGTCCGTGATGCGCGGCTCGATCTCCTGCAGCGCCTCGAGCGGCAGCTTGTGAAGCGCCACGCCCTTTTCCACGGCAAGCGCGACGGCGCGGCCGGTGACGTGATGGGCCTCGCGGAACGGCATGCCGACGACACGCACCAGCCAGTCGGCCAGATCCGTCGCCGTCGAATAGCCGGAGCCGGCCGCCGCCTTCATCGCCTTGGTGTTGGGCGTCAGGTCGCGAACCATGCCGGTCATGGCGGCAAGCGCCAGCGACAGGCTCGGCAGGCCGTCGAACGCCTGCTCCTTGTCTTCCTGCATGTCCTTGGAATAGGCCAGCGGCAGACCCTTCATCATCACCAGAAGCGCGGTCAGCGAGCCGTAGATGCGGCCCGTCTTGGCGCGCACCAGCTCGGCCGCGTCCGGGTTCTTCTTCTGCGGCATGATCGAGGAGCCGGTCGAGAAGCGGTCGGACAGGGTGACGAAGCCGAACTGCGCCGAGCACCAGATGACGATCTCTTCCGCCAACCGCGACAGGTGCATGGAGGCGATCGAGGCGGCGGAAAGCGCCTCGATGACAAAGTCGCGGTCGGAGACGGCATCGAGCGAGTTGGCGGTCGGCCGGTCGAAACCGAGTGCCGCCGCCGTCATCTCCCGGTCGATCGGGAACGAGGTTCCCGCCAGCGCGGCGGCGCCGAGCGGGCATTCGTTCATGCGCACCCGGGCATCGCGCACGCGCGAGCGATCACGGGCGAACATTTCCACATAGGCCATCAGGTGATGGCCGAAGGTCACAGGCTGCGCCGACTGGAGATGGGTGAAGCCCGGCATGACGTCGCCGGCGTGCTCCTCGGCCCGCTCGGCCAGAGCGCGGATCAGGTCGGTGAACTGGGCATCGAGCGTGTCGAGCGTGTCGCGCACCCACATGCGGAAGTCGGTCGCCACCTGGTCGTTGCGCGAGCGGGCCGTGTGCAGCCGGCCGGCAGCCGGGCCAATCAGCTCCGCCAGCCGCGACTCCACATTCATGTGGATGTCCTCGAGCGCGCGCGAAAACGTGAAGGTGCCCCCCTCGATTTCACCTCGGATCGTGTCGAGACCCTCTGCTATCTTCGCCGCGTCTTCGGCAGCGACAATCTCACGCGCCGCCAGCATGCGGACATGGGCCTTCGAACCCTCTATATCCTGGCTGTAGAGCTTGCGGTCGTAGTCGATGGAGGCGTTGATCTCCTCCATGATGGCGTCGGGTCCTTCGGCGAACCGGCCTCCCCACATACGATTGCTCATGAACGTGCCCCTCTGGCGCCTCAAACGGACGGATACGTGACTAGATGACCAACGAAACGCAGCCACGGCCTCGCAGACGTCTCGCCCTTGCCGCACTGGCCGCCGCCGCGCTGGCGGCCGGATTGGGCGGGGTATACGTGATCGGCGGGGCAGATGGCAACACGAAGCAGGCGGCAAGCTGTCGGGGCGCGCTCGACATCGCCCGCGCCGTCGCCCCGATGGCGAAGGGCGAGCTTGCCGCTTTCCTGCCCGCCGAAAAGCCGATGTCGGTCGCCGACCTGACCTTCTCCGACGACGCCGGCCAAAAGATGAGCCTCGCCGACTTCTCCGGCAAGACCGTCCTGCTCAACCTCTGGGCCACCTGGTGCGCCCCCTGCCGCAAGGAAATGCCGGCGCTCGACCAGCTCGAGGCGGAGATGGGCAGCGACGATTTCGAGGTGGTCGCGGTCAGCGTCGACCAGAACGGCAACGAGAAGCCGAAGGCCTTCCTGAAGGAGATCGGCGTCGAGCACCTCGTCTTCCGCGCCGACCCGTCCATGAAGATCTTCCAGGACGTACGCGCGCGCGGCCGCGCGCCGGGCCTGCCGACGACGCTTCTGATCGACGGCAAGGGCTGCGAGATAGGCGCCGTGATGGGGCCGGCCGAATGGGCCTCGGGTGACGCCAAGGCGCTGATCCGCGCCGCGCTCGACGAAGGCCGCAAGACCGGGGCGTCCGGGGGAAGCTGAGCCGGCGGACGCACAGACAGCCGGCGAAACGAAAAGCGGCGCGAGGAGGCCCCTCGCGCCGTTCGCATGTTCTGATGTCGGGTCGGCCCCAAGCCGGGCCTGGACCCTCAGACGGAAACGTCGACCTTGCCGCCGATGCCCGCGCCCGCCGGCGCCTTGGCCGCCGTTGCGGCCGCGGCATCCGCATTTGCCTCGAGCATGGCGGCAATTCCCGCCTCGGCATTGGCGTTCTGCTTCATGAAGGTCGTGGTCAGGGCCATCTGTGTCTGGGACGTGGAGGCGCCGACCATTGCGGCAGCGACGTTGGACATGAGGCAGTCTCCCGACAAACGTGTGATCTTGCGCGCATTCTCGCCCGCCCCGCATTAACGGGCGGTTAAGAATGCCGACCACAGAGGCCCTGTCCGGCCCGGCTCCGCCTCCTCAGCGGGTCGGAACCGGCGTCTCGCCGCGGTAGTCGTAGAAGCCGCGCTGCGTCTTGCGACCGAGCCAGCCCGCCTCGACGTATTTCACCAACAGCGGACACGGGCGGTACTTGGAATCGGCCAGCCCCTCGTAGAGCACCTGCATGATCGACAGGCAGGTGTCGAGGCCGATGAAATCGGCGAGCTGCAGCGGGCCCATCGGATGGTTCGCGCCAAGCCGCATGGCCGTGTCGATGGCTTCCACCGAGCCGACGCCTTCATACAGCGTGTAGATCGCCTCGTTGATCATCGGCAACAGGATGCGGTTGACCATGAAAGCCGGAAAATCCTCGGCCACGGCGGTCGTCTTGCCGAGCTTGCGGGTGAACGCCTTGGCAAGCTCGAAGGTCTCGTCCTCGGTGGCAATGCCGCGCACCAGCTCGACGAGCTCCATGATCGGCACCGGGTTCATGAAGTGAATGCCGATGAAACGCTCCGGCCGGTCGGTGGAGGCGGCGAGCCGCGTGATCGAGATCGACGAGGTGTTGGTGGCGAGGATCGCCTCCGGCTTCAGCAGCGGACAAAGCTGGCTGAAGATCTTGCGCTTGACCTGCTCGTTCTCGACGGCGGACTCGATCACCAGATCGGCGTCGCTCAGCTCTTCCATGGTGTTGGCGGCGACAAGACGGTCGAGCGCCGCGCTGCGCACCTCTTCGGCGATCTGCCCCTTCGACACCTGGCGGGCCAGGTTGCCGTTGATCGAGGCGAGCCCCGACTGGATGCGATCGCGGGAAATGTCATGGAGAGCGACCTGAAAGCCGGCGACAGCGCAAACATGCGCGATGCCGCTGCCCATCTGGCCCGCACCGACCACACCGACTTTCTTGATCTCGATCACCATCATGCGTTCCGATTTCTTGTCGCGGGGGCGGAGCGCCCGCATCGCGGAGGTGTATTCATGGCAACTTAGCATGTCGCCCGCAAGAACCCAGGGTGCGGGCAAGGGCCTGGTCGCTTTGGCCGCTGCCCTGCCGCGTCTGCCCGGGAAGAGGCGAAAGCGGACGGGGGAACGGCAGCGCCCGCCACAAGGGGCGGGCCGGAAACGCCCGGCCCCGCGTCAGACGGCGGGACCGGGCAATGTTCATCGGGCGCAAACGGCGCGGCCGCACAGGCGGCGCGCCCGCCCGCGTCCTCAGCCCTTGGCGGCTTCGACGGCCGCCTTGAACTCCGGCAGGATGTCGAAGAGGTCGCCGACGAGGCCGTAGTCGGCCACCTGGAAGATCGGGGCCTCCTCGTCCTTGTTGATGGCGACGATCACCTTGGAGTCCTTCATGCCGGCGAGGTGCTGGATGGCACCGGAAATGCCGCAGGCGATGTAGAGATCGGGAGCAACCACCTTGCCGGTCTGGCCAACCTGCCAGTCGTTCGGAGCATAGCCCGCGTCGACGGCGGCACGGCTGGCGCCAACGGCGGCGCCAAGCGCATCGGCGACGGGAAGGATCACTTCCTCGAACTTCTCCTTGGAGCCGAGCGCGCGGCCGCCGGAGATGATCACCTTGGCCGAGCTCAGCTCCGGGCGGTCGGACTTGGAAAGCTCCTGGCCGACGAAGCTCGAGAGCTCCGAAGCCGTCGCCGTCGCATCCTCGATGGACGCCGAACCGGTTTCCTCGGCGGCCGCGAAGCTCGCGGTCCGAACCGTGACGACCTTCTTTGCGTCGGTCGACTTCACGGTCTGGATGGCATTGCCGGCATAGATCGGCCGCTCGAAGCTGTCCGCGTCGACGACGCCGATCACGTCCGAAAGCTGCATCACGTCGAGCAGCGCGGCAACCCGGGGCAGCACGTTCTTGCCGCTGGCCGTCGCCGGAGCGACGATGCCGTCGTAGCCATCGGCGAGCGACAGGATCAGGTCGGCAAGCGGCTCTGCGAGCTGCGCGGCAAGGCCGTCGCCATCGGCGAGGAGAACCTTGGTCGCACCGGCGAGCTTCGCCGCCTGCTCGGCGACCGCGCGGCAGTCCTTGCCAGCAACGAGCACATGAACGTCGCCGCCCATGGCCTGGGCCGCTGTCATCGCCTTGTGGGTCGCGTCGTTGAGCGATTTGTTGTCATGCTCGGCAACAAGAAGAATGGTCATCTTGGGTCTCTCCTTCCTGTTTTTTAGAGCACGCCGGCTTCGTTCTTGAGCTTGGAGACAAGCTCGGCGACGTCGGCGACCTTGACCCCGGCCGCGCGTGCCGGCGGCTCAACGGTCTTGAGCACCTCGAGACGCGGCGCGATGTCGACGCCGAAATCCTCGGGCGTCTTCTCGTCGATCGGCTTCTTCTTCGCCTTCATGATGTTGGGAAGCGAAGCATAGCGCGGCTCGTTGAGGCGCAGGTCCGTGGTCACCACGGCCGGCATCTTCAGGCTCACCGTCTGCAAGCCGCCATCGACCTCGCGGGTCACGTCGACCGTGCCCTCGCCAAGATCGACCTTCGAGGCGAAGGTGCCCTGGGCCCAGCCAAGCAGGGCGGCGAGCATCTGGCCGGTCTGGTTGCAGTCGTCGTCGATCGCCTGCTTGCCGAGAATGACGAGGCCGGGCTCTTCCGCCTCGACGATCTGCTTCAGGATCTTGGCAACGGCCAGCGGCTCGGTCGTGGCATCGGTCTTGACCAGAATGCCGCGGTCGGCGCCCATCGCCAGTCCAGTGCGCAGGGTCTCCTGCGCCTGCTGCGGACCGACGGAGACGACGATGATCTCGTCGGCCTTTCCGGCCTCGCGCAGCCGGATGGCCTCCTCGACGGCGATCTCGTCGAACGGGTTCATCGACATCTTCACATTGGCGAGGTCGACGCCCGAGCCGTCGGCCTTGACCCGAACCTTGACGTTGTAGTCGATCACCCGCTTCACAGGCACCAGGATCTTCATCGGTTGTGCAACCTCCCGCTGGCGCGGCCGGGATATCGGCCGCCGGTCGTCATCGTGTCCTCGTCATGGTGTCGAGGTTCCCTTGGGGCACCCGAATTCGGCGAAATTCCGCCGATCTGGTATAGCGCGCCGGGACCGTACTGGCGCTGCCGAACCCTGTCAATGTCGCGTTGAAACTGCCGCGAAACGCGGCGGAATCCGCGCTTCGCGCGCCCGTTGCCGGCAAAGCGTCAAAGCCCGCGGTCAAAAAGCGCGATGCCGCGGCGGCGGAACGGCACGACCAGAGCCGCGCCGGCGAGCGCGCCCGCAACATGCGCCCACCATGCCACCTGACGGTCGCCGAGGCCCAGAGCCATGACGAGTTGGAACACGATCCAGGCGGCAAGCACCAGCGCCGCCGGAAGGCGTAGCGGCAACCGGCCGAAGGCCAGCACCCAGACGCGCACCCTGGGGTGCAGCACCAGATAGGCGCCGATCACGCCGGCGACCGCGCCGGACGCTCCGATCAGCGGCACGATGGACGCGGGGTCGAGCGCCGCATGGGCGAAGCCGGCCGCCGCCGCGCACAGAAGGTAGAAGACGAGAAAGCGCAGATGCCCCATCGCGTCCTCGACATTGTCGCCGAACACCCACAGGAACAGCATGTTGCCGCCGAGATGAAGCCAGCTGCCGTGCAGGAACGCATAGGTGACCAGCGAAGCGCCCTCGGGAAGCACCGCGAGCTGCGGCGCCAGCTCGCGCGTTTCGAACAGCACCGCCGGCACCAGCCCGAGCGACAGGGCCGCCGCCTGCATCGCCGGCTGCCACAGTCCGCCGCCCTGGATCAGCACGAAGACCGCCACATTGAGCGCGATGAGCCCCCATGTGACAAATTGTCGCCGCACGTGCCGCAACGGATTGTGATCGTAGAGCGGGATGAACATGCGCTTGGCTCCGCGTCCGCGCCGGGTGTCCCTAGCGGTTCTTGCCCGGGACCCAGAGCACGTCGGCCGCGCCCTTGTCGTTGGCATGACGGGCGGCGACGAAGAAGAAATCCGACAGCCGGTTCATGTAGATCAGCGCCTGGCGGTTGACCGGCTCGCGCTCGGCAAGCTCCGTCATCAGCCGCTCCGCCCGGCGCGACACGGTCCGCGCGAGGTGAAGATAGGCGGCAGCCGGCGAGCCGCCTGGCAGCACGAAGGACCGCAGCGGCGAGAGATCGGCGTTCATCCGGTCGATCTCCGCCTCGATGGCGCTCACCTGCGCCTCGGTGACGCGCAGCGGCGGATAGGCAGGGTTCTCGCTTTCGGGCGTCGCGAGATCGGCGCCGAGATCGAAAAGATCGTTCTGGATGCGCGCCAGCGCCATGTCGAGATCCGGGGCTGCCTCAGCCGTGGCAAGCCTGGCGAGACCGACGACGGAATTGGTCTCGTCGACCGTGCCATAGGCCTCGATCCTGAGATCGTGTTTCGGCCTGCGGTCGCCCGAGGCGAGCGCCGTGGTGCCGGCGTCTCCGGTCTTTGTGTAGATCTTGTTCAGAACAACCATATCACGTCCTC
The DNA here is from genome assembly GCF_048268045.1 of Stappia sp. Classification (GTDB taxonomy): domain Bacteria; phylum Pseudomonadota; class Alphaproteobacteria; order Rhizobiales; family Stappiaceae; genus Stappia. Next base: position 344,618 of record NZ_JBLWWG010000002.1, on the reverse strand, counting down.
CGGCTGGATCAGGGCTTCGAGCCGGACAGATAGAGCACGCTCATGACGATGACGATGGCCAGGAACTGCAGAACGACGCGCCAGCGCATCAGGTTCTGCGAGCGCGACGAAGGACCGCCGCGCATCATGTTCCAAAGCCCCATCAGAAGCACGAGCGCCACCGCCGCGAGCGCGAAGGGGATAGCCCCTCTCAGGATTTCAGCCATTTCCGATCCTTCCCGTCTGTCCGTTCCGCCGCGCCCGGGCCTCTTCGGCGGAGGCGCGCGCGGGTGTCGTCATTCTTCGCCGCGCGCCGCGCGCAGCAGCATCCTGTCGAGCATGCGCGCGCTCAGCACCCGCTTCGCCGCCGCCATCACGATGGTCGGCACGGTCACCCGGTAGCGCAGCTTCGGCCGCGATGCCTCCACCGCGTGAACCAGTTGGCGCACCACCGCGCCGGCCGGCAGTTTGAAGGGCGAGGGCTCGCCGGAGCGCATCCGCTCCAGCCGCTTCTCATAGCTGGCGCGAAACGGCGAGGCAGCCATTCCCGCGTCGCCGATCACCCGTTCGAAATTAGCCAGCGCATTCTCGGTGAAACGTGTGGCGATCGGGCCGGGCTCGATCAGCGAAACCGCGATGCCGGTGCCGGCGAGCTCGTTGCGAAGCGTGTCGCTATAGCCTTCGAGCGCGAATTTCGAGGCGTTGTAGGCGCCGCGATACGGCATGCCGATGAAACCGAGGATCGAGGAGCACTGCACGATCCGCCCCGTCCCTTGCGCCCGCATTGCCGGGATGACGGCGCGCGTCAGCGTGTGCCAGCCGAAGAAATTCGCCTCGAACAGATCGCGCAGGGCGGTCGTCGGCATGTCCTCGAGCGCCCCCGGCACGGCATGGGCGCCATTGTTGAAGAGCGCGTCGAGCCGTCCGCCGGTGCGCGACAGAACCTCCGCCGCCGCCGCCGCGATGCTGGCCTCGTCCGCATAGTCGAGACGCAGACTTTCAAAGCCCTGGTCAAGAAGCCGCTCCACATCCTCCTGCCTGCGGGCGGTGGCGAAGACACGCCAGTCGCGACCGCGCAGGGTGTGGGCCGCCGCCGCCCCGATGCCGGAAGAGCAGCCGGTGATCAGGATGACCCGCTGCCGCCGATCGCCGTCTGCCGGCTGGTCAGGCTGTGTAACGGCCATCGATGCGATCTTTCCCTTCCCCGGTGTTCGACACTCCCTCGTTCCTAAAGCAAATCAGGCCCGCGTTGAATCACCTTCTCGCACGAACCCTCAGATCGGGTCGCCGACGAGCAGCCGGGGCGCCGGGCCCTCCAGGCCGGCGGCCTGGCGGATGAACATGCGCTTGAGCGAGGGCATCCGGTCGACCAGGCCGAGGCCGATGTCGCGCACCGCCCGCACCACATCCAGATCGTTCGAAAACAGCCGGTTCAACACATCGGTGACGGCCCCCATGCGCCAGGCATCGAAGCGCCTCCAGCGCTGGTAGCGCTCCAGCACGTCGAGCGCGCCGATGTCCTCGCCGAGCCGCCGCGCCTCCACGATCACCTCGGCAAGCGCCGCGACATCCTTGAACCCCATGTTGAGCCCCTGCCCGGCAATCGGGTGAATGCCGTGGGCGGCATCGCCAGCGAGCGCAAAGCGCGGGCGCACGAAATCGCGGGCAAGCGTCAGGCCGAGCGGGAAGGCGTGGCGCGGCCCCTCCAGCTCGATCTTGCCGAGATGGTGGCCGAAGCGGCGTTCAAGCTCGAGCTCGAAGGTGAAATCATCACCCTTGACCAGCTTGTCCGCCTCGACCCGGCGCTCCGACCAGACCAGCGAGGAACGGTTGCCGACCAGCGGCAGGATCGCGAAGGGACCGGAGGGGAGGAAGTGCTCCTCCGCCCGTCCGTTGTGCGGCCGCTCGTGGCGCACGGTGGTGACGATGCCCGACTGGTCGTACTCCCAGCGCACCGTGCCGATGCCGGCAAGGTCGCGCAGACGCGACTTGACGCCGTCTGCGGCGACCAGCAGGCGCGCCTGGCGCGTCGCGCCCGATCCGAGGCGGATCTCGACGCCGGCGCCGGCAACCGAGAAGCCGGCGACGCTGTCGGGCGCGATGTGCTCAACGCCGATCTCCGCGCCGCGCCGCGCCAGCGCCGCGACCATTTTGCCGTTCGGAACCATGTGGGCGAAGGGCTCTCCCGCCTCCACCGCGCCGTCGAAGGTGAGAAACACCGGGCGCACCGCGTCGCGCAGGCGCGAATCGGTGACGATCATCTCGGTCATCGGCTGGGCATGCGGCAGGATCTCCTGCCAGACGCCGAGCTGGTCGAGCATCCGGCAGGCGGCCGCGGCGATCGCCGAGGCGCGCGGATCCTTCTCTAGGCTTTCCACCGGCCGCAGGTCGACCACGGCAACCGACATCGCCGGATCCGCCTGCTTGAGTGCCAGGGCAAGCGACAGGCCGACATAGCCGCCACCGGCGACGAGGACGTCCAGGGACCGGTCCCCTTTCGGGGTCTGTTTCGCGCTCATGCGAGCCTCCTTGCGCCCGGCTGAAGGGCTTTCGACGCCACACCGTCCGTTCGGACGGCCTTGACTTTCCGCTCCGGCGAAACACACGTTCCGGAAACCCGTTTCCGCCGAAGAGGACCCTCCGGATGCGTTCTGCCGTCGATGACCTGCTCTCGATACTCGATCTGGAGCCGCTGGAACACAATCTCTTCCGCGGCATGAGCCCGCAGGTCGGCTGGCAACGCGTGTTCGGCGGCCAGGTCATCGGCCAGGCGCTGGTCGCCGCCTCGCGCACCGTGCCGGAAGACCGCTTCGTGCATTCGCTCCATGCCTATTTCCTGCGCCCCGGCGATCCGGCGGTGCCGATCATCTACGAAGTCGACCGTATCCGCGACGGCGGCAGCTTCACAACGCGGCGTGTCGTCGCCATCCAGCATGGCAAGCCGATCTACTCCATGTCCGCCTCCTTCCAGCTGATGGAGGCCGGCCTTGAGCACCAGTCGACCATGCCGGACGTGCCGATGCCGGAGGACCTGCCGAGCGAAGCGGAGCTGAAGGAGAAATTCCTGGCGCACGCCCCCGAGCCGGTGCGCCGCTACTGGCAGCGCGACCGGCCCATCGAGCTGAGGCCGGTCGACCTCGACCACTATTTCAGCCGCAAGAAGCTGACGCCGGCGCAAAACGTCTGGGTCCGCGCCAGCGCCGCCCTGCCCGACGATCCGCGCATCCATTCCTGCGTGCTCGCCTATGCCTCCGACATGACCCTGCTCGACACCTCGCTGTTCGCCCATGGCACCAGCGTGTTCGATCCGGAGCTGCAGGTGGCGAGCATCGACCACGCCATGTGGTTCCACCGCCCGTTCCGCGCCGACGACTGGCTGCTCTACGCCGAAGACAGCCCCTCCAGCTCCGGCGGACGCGGCTTCACCCGTGGCGGCCTCTATTCCCGCGACGGCCAGCTCGTCGCCTCGGTTGCCCAGGAGGGGCTCATCCGCGTGCGCGACCGCAAAGCGGAGTGACCCGCCGCGCCGCGATGCTCAGCCGAAGCGACCACTAAAGCCCGTGATCGCCAGCGGATTGCCGGACAGCGCCGCCGCATCCGGCGTGTCCGTCGCGACATTGCCGACGAAAGCGTCGAAAAGCCTGCGCACGAAGCCCTCCGGCAGGTCGCGGGTGATGAACACGAGCCGCGTGCGGTGGTCACCGTCCGGCCAGGCCGGCAGTCTCACCGGCGGATGAAAGACATGCTGCACCCCGTGCAGCACCACCGGCCGCTCCGGGTCCTCGGCAATCCGCACGATGCCCTTCATCCGCAACAGCTTCGGCCCGTGCGCCGAACGCAGCAGGTCGAGGAACATCTCCAGCCCGGCCGCCGGCATCGCCCGCTCGGAGGTCAGCGAGAAGGCGCGAATGCCATCGCCGTGCCGGTTGACGTCGTGATGGTGATGACCGCCGCCATCCCCGTGGGAATGATCATGTTCATGGTCGTGGTCGTGATGATGATGCCGGTGCTTGTCCTCATAGGCCTCGGCATTGAGCCAGCGCGCCACATCGGACGTCTTTGTCGCCGGATCGTAGAGGCCGGTACCGATCAGCTCCGCCACCGTTGCTTCGCCTTTCGCCGCAAAAAGGATCGGGGCGCCCGGGTTGAGTGCCGCGATCCGGCGGCGCAGCGGCGAGGACGGGTCGTTGGCCGCCGCCCCCTCGGCAAGGTCCGTCTTGGTCAGCACGATGCGGTCGGCCACCGCCACCTGCTTCACCGCCTCTTGCTGCGCGTCCAGGGTCGCCTCGCCATTGACCGCATCCACAAGCGTCACCACCCCGTCGAGCCGGTAGCGCATGACCAGATAGGGGTGCTGCATGACCGTGTGCAGGACCGGCGCGGGATCGGCGAGCCCGGTGGTCTCGATCACCACCCGCGACAGGCGTTCGGTGCGGCCGTTGTCGAGCCGCCGCAGCAAATCCTCCAGCGTCGTCACCAGGTCGCCGCGGATGGTGCAGCACAGGCACCCGGAGGACAGTTCGACGATGCCCTCCGCGCCACCCTCGACGAAGAGATGGTCGAGACCGACCTCGCCGAACTCGTTGATGATCACAGCGGCGTCGGCAAGCGCCGGATCTCCCAGCAGCCGGTTGAGCAGCGTTGTCTTGCCGGCTCCCAGGAAGCCGGTGATGACGGTCAGCGGGATCGGCGGCTTCGGCTGGCGCGCAGGCGCGGGCGCGGGCGCCGGGGCGATATCGGTCACGACAGGTCCTTTCTCGCCCGAAGGCGATCTCTGTGACGCAGGACTGGGATCAGGGGCGCGGCGCGGCCAGGGGCCGCGGCACGAGAACGAGCGGCTTGCCGCGGAAGATCGCGCCGGGCGCTGCCTGGCCGGCAGCGGTGCCATGCTCGACGCTCCGGCGAATGCCCCCCGCGCCGGAAACCGCGGCGGAGGCCTCGATCAGCGCCGGCTTCGACTGGGGCATCGGCGCGCCGGGGATCGGAACGCCAACGGCGACAGCCGCCGCAGCGACGCCGGCCGCAATCTTTGGCGAATTCGCATCGGCAGGCACCCCGAGCGACACGCGCAGCGGCTCGTCGACGCGCTGGCGCGGGCCGATCACCTCGTCCATTACCTTGGCCCAGTCGGTCTTGCCGCCGGCGGTCTGGGGGACCTCGTCGTCCTCGGCATCGGCGGCAGGCTGCGAAATGCCCTGCAGAGCCGGCGGGCGCGAGATGCCGCCGCCCACGAAGGCGAGCACAGAACCGCCGGATTTCCTATTGCCATAGGCGGCCAGGAGTTCCTCGGCCGTCGGCCGGGGATTGCGCTTGCAGTAGCCGTCGGGCGGCGGCCCGCCGGACACGCCGGTCAGCTGCTCCACCGAGCGGCCGCCGCGCTTGTCGAACCCGTCGTCGATGAGCTCGCGCGCCTTCGCCGCCCGCTCCACGCCCGAGGCGGCGCCGAGCACGACCGCAAGCACCGTGCGCCCGCCGCGCGTCGCGGAGACGACGACGTTGAGCCCGGAGTTGCAGACGTACCCCGTCTTCATGCCGTTGGCGCCAGGCACCCGGGCGAGAAACTCCCGGTTCGCCGACTTCAGCACCTTGTTGCCGACCCGGATGCCGGCAACCTGGAAGTAATGGCGATGCTCGGGAAACTCGCGCCACAGGGTGCGCGCCAGAAGCGCCAGATCGCGCGCGGAGGAAATCTGGCCCGGGTCGGGCAACCCGTGCGGATTGACGAAATGGGTCGCCGACATGCCGAGCCGGCGCGCCTCCGCGTTCATCAACTCGATGAAGGCCGGCTCGCTGCCGCCGACGGATTCGGCGATCGAGACCGCAACGTCATTGGCCGACTTGACGATGACCATCTTCAGCGCGCTGTCGAGCGTCAGCCGGGTGCCCGGCTTGAAGCCCATCTTGCTCGGCGGCATGGCGTGCGCATTGGCGCTGACGGTGACCACGGACCGGGCGCTCGCCCGTCCCTCGCGCATCGCCTTGAAGGTGACATAGGCGGTCATCAGCTTGGTGATCGAGGCCGGATACCACTGCCGACGCGCCGCTTTCTGCGAAATGACGCCGCCAGACTCCATGTCGACGACGATCCATGACGCCACCTCGGCACGCGCGCCGGGGCCCGGGAGCGCCGCGACCGCAAAACCGGCCAGCGCAAGCAGCATGAAAAACCCACGCAGGCGATGCCTGCCGGGCAGAATAGAACGGGCCATAGCGTTGATCTGCACGCCCAATCCTCCGGACGATGGGTCGAGGCGGGCCGCAGCGCAACCCCGCCTCATGCGGGACGTCGGTCGCACGGATCGCTCCACGACACGACGCTCCCTTTGAATTCTCGCCCCTATCTAGCCGAAACCGGGGACGAATTGCAAAATCCGCGCAAGAAAATTCCGTTACGGAAGATCATTGCCGCTCAGGCGGAAAGCCGTGCCTTCACCTTCGCGCTCGCCATCTTCATGTCCATGGTGGCGGCGTGGCGCGCCTGCAGCGCGGCCATCACCTTGCCCATGTCCTTCATGCTGCCGGCCTCGAGCTCGGCGATGACGGTGCCGACCGTCGCATCGATCTCCGCCTCGCTCATCTGCGCCGGCAGGAAGCCCTCGATGAGCGCGACCTCGGCCTTCTCGCCCTCGGCAAGATCGGCGCGCCCGTTCTGTTCGTAGAGCACGATCGAATCCTGAAGCTGTTTCACCATCTTCTTCAGGACCTCGATGACGAGCGCGTCGTCGTCGGTCCGCGCCTCGCCGCCACGCAACTCGATCTCGCGGTTCTTGAGCGCCGACTGGACGAGACGCAGCGTGGAAACCGTCTTGGCGTCCTTCGCCTTCATGGCGGCAACGAGGGCGGACTTGATGTCGTCGCGGATCATCGGGGGAACTCCTGGAACGCTGGCACGGGGTCATTGGAAGAGGCCTCGCCCCATGTCGTCATCCGCGACCGGATGCACAAGGCGAGCGTCGTCCGGCATTTAGACGCAGGAGCGACGACTTTGCAAAGAAGACCGCACGGCCGTGCCCCGTCTTCTTCGCCCTCGTCTTGTGCATTTGCCCATTTCCTGGGCATGACGCCAGCCCTTCCCCCGGCGCATCGCCCCTTTCCCTGCTCCCTCCGGCACGCCCCGCAAGACTTCCCGCAAACTGGCCCCGCTCTTGCTAACACCGAGCCATACGAAGCAAGAAAGCCGAGCCCCATGCCCGCCGACCCCGCCCTGATGCACTCGACCAGCCCTCCGGCCCTGCAACGGGTGCGCGGCGCAGCCCGCGTCCGCTTCGTCCAGCGCGCCGAGGCGACGCGGCTCGCCGACCTCGAGCAGAGCGGCTCGGCCAAGATCCGGCTTCCCAAGACGCATGACGGCGTCCCCGTCGCCGTCTTTCTCAACACCGCAGGCGGCCTCACCGGCGGTGACCAGCTCGACTTCGACGCCGAGGTCGGCGACGGGGCCCGCGCGATCGTCACCACCCAGGCGGCCGAGCGGGTCTACAAAAGCCCCCATGGCGCCGCGACCCTGGACAGCCGCCTGCGCGCCGGGGATGGCGCATGCCTGGAATGGCTGCCGCAGGAAACAATCCTCTTCGACCGCGCCGAACTGACCCGTTCCTTCTCCGCCGACCTTGCCCCGAACGCCGCCCTGCTGGCGGTGGAAAGCGTCGTCGTCGGACGCGAGGCAATGGGCGAGAGCGTCCATGCGCTGTCCTTTCGCGACCGCTGGCGCATCCGGCGCGACGGCCGGCTCGTGTTCGCCGACGAGGCCCGCATTTCCGGCGACGCGACCGACATTCTTTCCGGCCCGGCAACGGCCGCAGGCGGGCGCGCCTTCGCCACCGTCATCGACTGTCGGCCGGGAGCGCCGGACGACCTTGGCAAGGCGCGCGCACTGCTCGACGGCCTGCGCGGCTCGGGCACGGCCTTTCGCTGCGGCGTCAGCGCGCTCACCGACTGTCTTGTCCTGCGCTTCGTCGCCGAGACCGGGCAGGACATGCGCGAGGGGCTTGTCGCCTTTCTCGAGACATGGCGCGGCACGGCGCTGCCGCGCACCTGGTACTGCTGAGCGCATGCCCGAAACAGGACGGACCACATGAAACTGACGCCACGCGAAAAGGACAAGCTGATCGTCGCCATGGCCGCGGAGGTGGCGCGCAAGCGCCTGGCGCGCGGGGTGAAGCTCAACTACCCGGAGGCCATCGCGCTGATCACGGACTTCGTCGTGGAAGGCGCGCGCGACGGTCGCACGGTCGCCGAGATGATGACCGCCGGCGCCACGGTGATCTCCCGCGACCAGGTGATGGAGGGCGTCGCCGAGATGATCCACGACGTCCAGGTCGAGGCGACCTTTCCCGACGGCACCAAGCTCGTCACCGTTCACGAACCGATCCGCTGACAGACGGAGGGCAACCATGATCCCGGGTGAAATCCTGCCCGCCGAGGGCGATATCGAGCTGAATGCCGGCCGCCGCATGCTGGAGATCGAGGTCGCCAACACCGGTGACCGCCCGGTGCAGGTCGGCTCGCACTATCACTTCGCCGAGACCAATCCGGCGCTGGCCTTCGACCGGACGGCCGCGCGCGGCATGCGCCTCGACATTCCCGCAGGAACGGCAATCCGCTTCGAGCCGGGACAAACCCGGAAAATCACGCTCGTCCCCTATGTCGGGGATCGCGCGGTCTACGGTTTCAATGGCAAGGTGATGGGGTCTCTCTGACACCACCACACAAGGCAGTTCGAAAATGACCCGCATTTCCTTCGCCACGCTGGCTCTCGCCGGCTTGTCCCTCTTCGTTTCGCTGCCCGCCTCCGCCGCGCAGCCCGATGTGGATTGCAACGATCCGCAAGTGCAGATGGAAATGACCTATTGCGCCGAGCAGGAATGGCAGGCGGCCGACAAGGATCTCAACGCAGCCTACGGCGAGGCGATGAAGACCATGCGCGGCCTCGACGCCAACCAGAGCGCCGACATGAAGGGCGCGGAAAAGGCGCTGAAGGAGGCCCAGCACGCCTGGATCGCCTATCGCGACAAGGCCTGCGCCGCCTACGGCTATCTCGCCCACGGCGGCACGATGGAGCCCATGCTGATCTACCAGTGCAATGCCGACCTGACCACGCAGCGCACGGAAGAACTGGAACAACTGGCCGCCGGCCTCGGTAACTGATCCGGGCCCGGCCGCTCTCGCTTTCGCCGGAGGGGACATGGCTTACAAACTGTCGCGCGCCGCCTATGCGGATATGTTCGGCCCCACCACGGGCGACCGGGTACGCCTTGCCGACACCGAACTCTTCATCGAGGTGGAGCGCGACTTCACGCTCTACGGCGAGGAGGTGAAATTCGGCGGCGGCAAGGTGATCCGCGACGGCATGGGCCAGTCCCAGCGCACCCGCGCGCAAGGCGCCGTCGACACGGTCATAACCAACGCGCTGATCGTCGACCACACCGGCATCTACAAGGCCGACATCGGGCTCAGGGACGGACGCATCGCCGCCATCGGCAAGGCGGGCAATCCGGACATCCAGCCCGGTGTCGACATCATCATCGGACCGGGCACGGAAGCAATCGCCGCCGAGGGCAAGATCGTCACCGCCGGCATGCTCGACGTGCACATCCACTTCATCTGCCCGCAGCAGATCGACGAGGCGCTGACCTCCGGCGTGACCACCATGCTCGGCGGCGGCACCGGGCCGGCAACAGGCACCAACGCCACCACCTGCACCCCCGGTCCCTGGCACATCGAACGCATGCTGCAGGCGGCGGAAGCCTTTCCGATGAACCTCGCCTTCGCCGGAAAGGGCAACGCCGCCCTGCCGGCGGCGCTCGAGGAGCAGATCCTGGCCGGCGCCTGCAGCCTCAAGCTGCATGAGGACTGGGGCACCACGCCGGCGGCCATCGACTGCTGCCTGGCGGTCGCCGACGCCCACGACGTGCAGGTGATGATCCACACCGACACGCTCAACGAAAGCGGTTTCGTCGAGAACACCACCGCGGCCTTCAAGGGCCGCACCATCCACGCCTTCCACACCGAGGGCGCCGGCGGTGGCCACGCCCCCGACATCATCAAGCTGTGCGGCGAGGCGAACGTCATCCCGTCGTCCACCAATCCGACGCGGCCCTATACGGTGAACACCATCGACGAGCATCTCGACATGCTGATGGTCTGTCACCACCTCGACCCGTCGATCCCCGAGGACGTGGCCTTCGCCGAGAGCCGCATCCGCCGCGAGACCATCGCCGCCGAGGACATCCTCCACGATATTGGCGCGTTCTCGATCATCGCCTCCGACAGCCAGGCCATGGGCCGGGTCGGCGAGGTCGGCATCCGCACCTTCCAGACCGCCCACAAGATGAAGGTGCAGCGCGGCCGCCTGAAGGAGGAGACCGGCGAGAACGACAATCTGCGGGTTCGCCGCTACATCGCCAAGGTGACGATCAACCCCGCGATCGCCCACGGGCTTTCACGCCACATCGGCTCGGTCGAGGTCGGCAAGCTCGCCGATCTGGTGATCTGGGATCCCGCCTTCTTTGGCGTGAAGCCGGATCTCGTCCTCAAGCTCGGCACCATCGCCACCGCGCCGATGGGCGACCCCAATGCCTCGATCCCGACGCCGCAACCGGTGCACTACCGGCCGATGTTCGGCGCGTTCGGCCGGTCGATGACCGCCTCCAGCGTCACCTTCGTGTCGCAGGCCGCCTATGACGCCGGCATCAAGCAGCGGCTTGGCCTCGACCGGCTGGTGCTTCCGGTCGAGAACACCCGCGACGGCATCTCCAAGGCCTCCATGGTGCTCAACAACGCCACCCCCGTGATCGAGGTCGATCCGGAGACCTACGAAGTGCGTGCCGACGGCGAACTGATCACCTGCGAGCCGGCCGAAGTGCTGCCGATGGCCCAGCGCTATTTCCTGTTCTAGGATTGCCTGGCCGCCCCGGCGAAGACCGGCGGAGGGCGCTGTCCCGCCGCCTGGATGGGAGATGACGACATGTACACCGTATTCGGATTTCCGCGCACGCGGACGATGCGCGTGATCTGGATGCTGGAGGAACTGGGGGTCGCCTACGAGTTGGTGCCCTCCATGCCGCAAAGCGCCGAGATCCGCGAGATGAGCCCGCTCGGCAAGGTGCCGCTGCTGCAGGACGGCTCCGTCGTGCTGCGCGATTCCGTCGCCATCTGTCAGTATCTCGCCGACAAGCACGGCAAGCTGACCCATCCCGCCGGAACGCTCGAGCGCGCCCGCCAGGACGGCTTCACCCAGTTCGTGATCGACGAGATCGACGGCGCGCTGTGGACCGCCGCCAAGAACACGTTCGCCAACCCGCCCGACCGTCGCGCGCCCGAGGTCAAGCGCGTCTGCATGGCGGAGTTCGCCATCGCCCTCGACCGGCTCGCCCAGATGCTCGACGGTCAGCCCTATCTTATGGGCCACACCTTCACCCTGCCCGACCTGCTTGTCGGACATTGCGCCGGCTGGGCCGAGGCTGCCCGCTTCCCGTTGCCCGACAGCGGCCCGGTTGCCGACTACATCGCCCGCACCCGCGCGCGTCCGGCCTTCGCAGCAGCGGCGAAGCGGGCGCAGGAAGCGGCCCCGGCATGATCGCGGTGGCGGAAATCCTGCCGGCGGGAAGCTGGGAGAGCGCGCCCGACGACAGCGTCGTGCTCGACCGCGAGGACCGACACCGCCGCCGCGCGGTGCTCGACTGTGCCGGAGGAACGCGGGTGCTGCTCGACCTGCCAAAGGCCGTGCAGCTGCGCCACGGCGATGGCCTGCGCCTCCAGGACGGGCGCATCGTCGCCATTCTGGCGGCCGCCGAGGACCTCGTCGAGATCGAGGCGACCAGTGCCGACGCGCTTCTGCGCATAGCCTGGCACCTGGGAAACCGTCACCTGCCGACCCAACTCGTCCCCGGCGCCATCCGCATCCGCCGCGATCACGTCATCGAGGACATGGTCGAGCGTCTCGGCGGCGTAATGACGCCGCTCGTCGCCCCCTTCGACCCCGAAGGCGGCGCCTATGGCCACGGCACGGTGCGGGGACACGACCACAGTCACGATCACACGCACGACCACAAGGGTCACGGGCATGGCCATGCCCACACCCACCCCCATGGTTCCGCAGGCCATGACGGCGGCGAAAGCTGACGCGATGACCGTCCGTTTCGCCCCGCCCGAGGAAGCGCTCTACCTGCTGCTCGCATGGCTGTCGCCATCGTTCCCGGTCGGCGCCTACACCTACAGCCACGGGCTCGAATGGGCGGTCGAGGACGGCGCCGTCACGGATGCGGCAAGCCTGAGCGCCTGGCTCGACGACGTGCTTTGCCACGGAGCTGGCCGCTCGGACGCGATCCTCCTCGCCCGGGGCATGGAGGCGGCCAGCGCTGCCGACGAGGAGACCTTTCGCGGCCTTCTCGACCTGGCGCTGGCGCTTCAGCCCTCGCAGGAGCGCCGTCTGGAGACGGGCGCGCAGGGCGATGCCTTCATCACCGCGATCCGTGCCGCCTGGATGCCGGAGTGCGGCTCGGCCGCTGCCCTGTTCGACCGGCTGACGACGGGAGGCGCGGCGATCCCGCGCGGCGGCTGGGCCTATCCGCTCGCCCTGGCGCTGGCCGCCAGCGCCTGGCGCCTGCCGGTCGCGGCCACCGTCGGCGCCTATCTGCATGCCTTCGCGGCGAACCTCGTTTCCGCCGCGATCCGCGCCGTCCCGCTCGGCCAGAGCGACGGGCAGCGGGTGATGAACCGGCTGCGTGCGACCACGCAGGCACTGAGCGCGGAGGCGATTGCCGCGCCGCTCGACGAGATCGGCGGCTGCGCCTTCATCTCCGACATTGCCTCCATGCGCCATGAAACCCAGTACACGCGGCTGTTCCGCTCATGAGCCACTTGCCGGCAATGGGCCTGCGCCAGCCACGCGGCCAATGGATCGCAACCCCGGCCGACGCGCGCTCGGCTCAGATCCTTGGCGTCGAGACCTGCGCGGTGCTGCGCGACTTTCGGGACGGAAAATGGTCCTGGCGAGGGACGCCGACGCTCACCGACGAAGCCTTGACCTCGGGCGCTGGCGCCTGGTGGATGCTGCCGCGCCACGAGGTGTGGCGTTCACTGCTCAAGCCCGGCTCCGCCGTCGCCTTGCGCTGGGCCACAAACGCGACAGCGGACGCGCCGAGCGGGTCCGTGGGGGCATGGATCGGACTGTTCCAGCTCGGATCGATCATGCTCGCCCCCCACCGGATACATCTTACCCTGACGGATCGGATAGCGGAGATACCCCAATGACCTCACCGAACGGTCCCTTGCGCGTTGGCATCGGCGGCCCCGTCGGCTCCGGCAAGACGGCGCTGATGGATGCGCTGTGCAAGCGGTTGCGCGACGATTTCGAGATCGCCGCCATCACCAACGACATCTACACCAAGGAGGATGCGGAATTCCTCACGCGCTCGGGCGCGCTGGAGGCCGAACGCATCCGCGGCGTCGAGACCGGCGGCTGCCCGCACACGGCGATCCGCGAGGATGCCTCGATCAATCTCGCCGCCATCGCCGATCTGGAAGCCGCCTTTCCCGCGCTCGACCTGATCCTGATCGAATCCGGCGGCGACAATCTCGCCGCCACCTTCTCGCCCGAGCTCGCGGACCTGACGATCTACGTCATCGACGTTTCCGCCGGAGACAAGATCCCGCGCAAGGGCGGCCCCGGGATCACCCGCTCCGACCTTCTCGTCATCAACAAGACGGATCTGGCGCCGCTGGTCGGCGCGTCGCTGGAGGTGATGGACCGGGACTCGCGCCTGATGCGCAAGGAGCGCCCCTTCGTCTTCACCAACGTCAAGGAAGGAACCGGGGTCGAGGATGTGCTCGAGTTCATCATCTCGCGGGGCGGGCTGAGGAAGGCCGCCGCCTGATCTGGCACCGTCAGCCTAGCGCGGCGCGAGGTTCCGCCCCAGCGCCTCGAGCCCGGCATCGCGGATGCCGAGCTGGCGCAGGTGATCGAGCGTGTTGAGAACATACTCGGGGTTGGGGCCGGACTGGCCGGCGGCGTCGCGCACGATCTCCACCTGCCGTTCCAGCGACAGCACGCCCGCATATTGGGGATGGCGACGGTCGACCAGATAGGTCAGCGCGTCGATCGTCTCTCCGCCGCGCCCGTCGAGACGCACCCGACGCTCGGCCTCCACATAGACCATCGTCGCCTGCTCGCGCTCGCGCAGATAGGCAACGACCTCCTCCCGGTCGCCGGCGGCGACGCGAAACGCCATGCCCCGGCACGCGCCACCCCGGTCGAGGCCGAGCACCAGACCCGGGCGCTCCTGCGTGCCGCGATGGACCCATGAGTAGATGCAGAGCGAGCGGTGCACCCCGTGCAACAGGCCGGGAACCGCTTCCTGGAACCGAAATCCGGGCCGCCAGATCAGCGACCCGTAGCCGAACACCCACAAATCCCGCATGTCGCCCCTCGTTCTGATCGGCCCCGCATTTAGCAACCGGCGAGCCGAAGGGCAAGAATTCGCCTTGAAACCGCCCCCCGACCATGCTTTTCACGCAACCGCGCCTCCCGGCGGGCCTGTCCGCCCGCCCGCGTCAAGACAAGAGGATCCCATGCCCGAGACGTCACCGGAAACGCCACGCGAGGCGAAGGCCGAGACAGCACGCCCGCAGCCCAGGCGCTCGACGCGCCGCCGGTTCATTCTCCTGATCGTTCTGGTGCTGCTGGTCGTGGGCCTGTGGAGCGCCTATTGGGCAACCGCACGCGGCATGGTCGGCGATGTGCTGCGCAATGCCACCGCCATCGCCAGCGCCGAGGGCGGCGAGATCTTCTGCGGCGAGGAATGGCTCGGCGGCTATCCCTTCCAGTTCGAGCTGACCTGCGCGCCGCTGCGGCTGCGCACGACGGACGGGCGCACGGCAACGACAGCCGGATTCCGCGCTGTGGCTCTTGCCTATAATCCCTATCACGTCATTCTCGAGGCCGATGCGCCACTTGCCCTGGGCGGCCTGCTGCCGGGCCTCGACCAGAGCCTGGTTGCCAACTGGCGCATTGCCCAGGCCAGCCTGCGCGTCGGCGATGCCGGCCTGGCGCGCGGCGACATCGAGCTCACCGCGCCGCAGCTTCTCCTGGACGCCGCCCCGGAGGATGTCGCCCCCGCCCTGGCGCTTGCAGCAGAAACGGCGAGCTTTCACGTTCGTCACTCGCCCGACAGCGATGGCGCGGCCGATGTCGCGCTGTCGGTCGCCCAACTCACCGTTCCCGGCCTCGCGGCTCCCGTGGAACTGACCGCGACCGCGACCATCGCGGGAGGCGCGGCGCTCCTGGGCAACGGCGGCCCGATCGACCCGAAGGCGCTGCTCTCCCCGGACGGAGCGATCCGTATCGCATCGCTGACGGTCGCGGGAGAAGGGCTGAACCTGTCGGCGCAAGGCACGTTGCACCTCGACGCGCGCGGCCGGCTCGAGGGTGAGTTGCCGCTGACGGTATCGGGCTCCGACCGGCTGCCGGCCCTGCTCGCGCCGCTGTTTCCGGAAGGATCGAACGTGCCGATGTCGCTGGCCGGCGCCATCGTCGCCTTCGGCAAGCCGACCACCCTTGACGGTGCACCCGCAGTGATCGTGCCGCTGGCATTCCGCGACGGCGTCGCCCGCGTCGGCTTCATTCCCATCGCGCCGCTCACGCCCCTTTTCTGAAGGGGCGTGAGCGGCGGCGTGTCATCGTGTTGCGCCGGGGCGCGCCGTCAGGCGGATGCGCCCCGGTCGATCGGCAGGACGTAGCCTTTCCAGTCGGCCGGCTCGGCGATCTTGTCGTAGAGCGCCATCGCCGGCGCGTTCTTGCCCGGCACGATCCAGCGCAGCTCGGCCCAGTGGCGCCTGCCGCCCTCGCCGATCAGCCATTCGACCATGCGCCGGCCGACGCCGTTGTTGCGCGCGTCCGGATGCACGTAGATCTCGTCGAGCTGCCCGACCCGCAGGCCGGTGATGATTTCCGGCAGGTCGAAGAAGATCGCGAAGCCGACCAGTCGGCCGTCGAGCTCTGCCCCGATCACTTCCCCCGTACGGTCGCCAAGGATGCGCTCGGCGTAGAACTGGTCCGGGCGACGTGGCGCGCCGCGCTTCAGCGCCTGCGCGTATTCGGCAATCAGCGGCGCGAGGACGAGGGCATCGTCCGGTCCGAGCGTCTTGATGGTGATCTTGCTCATGAATTCTCCGCGAAGAGTCTCGATGCCGGTCTCTCGCCGGCATTGGCCGTCACATTGCCCCGAACTCGCGCGCCATTTCAACCGCCGATAGCTCCGCCCCGAGGCAAGCCCTGCCGGCGACCGATTGACGCGGACCTGACGCGCGCCGCATAGTTCTCCCGGGTTCGCGCAGGCAAGCCGGCCGCTCCCCGTCTCCACCCCTGCCCGAAGAGTTCCCCGCCACCATGACAGAAGCCGTTTCGCAGGCCGCTCCCGACACCGCCACGGCCTCGGCACTGCGCTTGCGCGCCACGCTCGTCGGACTGTCCGCCGTGCTGATGTGGTCGACGCTCGGCCTCTTTGGCGCCGCCTCCGGCAGCGTGCCGCCCTTCCTGCTGAACGGGCTCTGCTTCGGGTTCTCCGGCGTCGCCGCCGTCATCTGGCTCGCCGCCCGCGGCCGGCTGCGCCTGATGCGTCAGTCGGTCGGTGTTCTTGCCTTCGGCACGACGGGCCTTTTCGGCTTCCACTTCTTCTATTTCACCGCGATCCGCAACGCGCCGCCGGTCGACGCCAATCTGATCAACTACACCTGGCCTCTGCTGATCGTCGTCTTTTCGGCGCTCCTGCCGGGCGAGCGGCTGAAGGCCCATCACATCGCCGGAACGGTGATCGGACTGCTGGGCGCGGCCCTTCTCGTTGCCGGAGACAAAGGGCTCGACCTCGACCCGGCCCATCTGCCAGGCTATCTCGCGGCGGTCGCCTCCGCCCTCTTCTGGTCCGGATATTCGGTGCTGTCGCGCAGGCTCGGCAAGGTGCCGACGGAAGCCGTCGCGAGCTTTTGCCTTGCCACCTCGGCGCTTTCGTTTCTCTCCCACGCCCTGTTCGAGACGACGGTGTGGCCGCAAGGTGCCGGTGAATGGGGCGCGGTGCTGGCGTTGGCCGCCTTTCCCGTCGGCCTTGCCTTCTTCGTCTGGGACTTCGGCGTGAAGAAGGGCGACATCCAGGTCCTTGGCGCCGGGGCCTATGCCGCTCCGGTGCTCTCGACCCTTCTTCTGATCGCCTTCGGCTACGGCGCCTTCACGCTCAAGGTGACGCTCGCCTGCGCGCTCGTCACCCTTGGGGCGCTGGTCGCGGCAAAGGACATGATCTTCGCCCGCTCGCACAACAGACGGGCCCGACCCGCCGAAGCAGGACAGCATAGCAAGGGACGCACTCCACGATGACCAAGACGACCACCATTCGCCCTCGCCGCAGCGCTCTCTACATGCCCGGCTCCAACGCCCGCGCCCTCGACAAGGCGCGTTCCCTCGACGTCGACGCTCTGATCCTCGATCTGGAGGACGCGGTTGCCCCCGACGCCAAGGAGATGGCGCGCGATCAGGTGCGCGAGGCGGTTGCCGCCGGCGGCTACGGGCACCGCGAGCTGGTCATTCGGGTCAACGGACTGGCCACGCCGTGGGGTGCCGGCGATCTGGAGATGGCAATCGCCGCCCGGCCCGATGCGATCCTCCTGCCCAAGGTCTCCTCGCCCGCCGATCTCGACCGCGCCGCGCACAGCCTGAACGCGGCCCGCGTTCCCGCCTCGACGCGCATCTGGGCGATGATGGAAACGCCCCTTGCCATGCTCAACGCCGGTGCCATCGCCGCCGCCGCCGGCAACCCCGAGACCCGGCTCGCCTGTTTCGTCATGGGCACCAATGATCTCGCCAAGGAGACCCGCGCCGCCCTGGTGCCCGGCCGCGCGCCGATGCGCCCCTGGCTTGCGACTTGCCTTGCCGCCGCCCGCGCCCATGGCATCGACATCCTGGACGGCGTCTGGAACCACCTCGACGACCTCGAGGGCCTTGCCGCCGAATGCCGCGAGGGCGCGGAGATGGGCATGGACGGCAAGACGCTCATCCACCCCAGGCAGATCGAGGCGTGCAACGCCGCCTTCACGCCCGCCGACGCCGACATCGCCTGGGCGCGCCGCATCATCGCCGAATTCGAAAAGCCGGAGAATGCCGCGAAGGGCGCGATCCAGGTCGAGGGCCGCATGGTCGAGCGCCTGCACGCGGAAATGGGTGCCCGGCTGGTGGCCATCGCAGACGCGATCACCGCCCGCCGGAGCTGAAGGACACGAACACGCTATGCCCAAGGTGCCCGCAGGGCACCGCCAGGACGGGCACGACCCAAGGAAACGACGCATGAAACTCTATCGCTTCATCACCGGTCCCGACGACAGCGCCTTCTGCCACCGGGTGACCGCAGCGCTCAACAAGGGCTGGACACTGCACGGCTCGCCGTCGCTGACCTTCGACGCGACGAAGGGCGTGGTCACCTGCGGCCAGGCGGTCGTGAAGGAGGTCGACGGCATCGACTACACGCCCGACATCAAGCTCGGCGAGCACTGACGCGCACCCGCCGTCCCTGTTGGACGGCGGCAAGCCTGTCTCCGAGCGGCTCGGCCGACAGGCTTGCGCGTCCGGGCCGAAGCGGCTAGCGCGGCATCAGCACCCAGTAGTCCAAGTCGAGGATCACGGCCGGATCATAGGCGCCTGCCGCGTCGACGAGCGGGAAATCGGTGCACGGCCGATCCCTGGTCGCGATAGTGCGCAGGCGCAGAGCGCCAACATCCTCGCGCCCCGAGATCGTCGCCGCCTCGAGCACTTCGGACCAGGCAAAGACGGTATCGCCCGCAAACAGCGGTGCCACATGGCGGCCGCCGTTGATGCCGGCGACGTGGAACGCCGCTCCCAGACCGTTGAAGCTCAGCGCCCGAGCCAACGAGATGACGTGGCCGCCATAGACGAGCCGCCGGCCGAAACGGCCCTGTCCCTCGGTGAACTGGTTGAAATGCACCCGCGCCGTGTTCTGGTAAAGGCGCGTCGCGAGCTGGTGCTCGCTCTCCTCCACGGTCATGCCGTCGACATGGTCGATCCGCTCGCCCACCTTGTAGTCGTCGAAGCGATAGGGCGTGCCGGCGAGCACGCCGTCCCAGCCAGCCTGGTCGATCAGCGGGCAGGCATCGCCGAGCCCGTCCGGCTCGATCGCCTCAGGCAGGTCCGGCACCACGGGCTCCGGCGCGGGCGACGCGGGATCGCGCTTCTTCACCATCACCCAGCGCACGTAGTCGAGCACCTCGGTGCCGTCCTGCCGGTACCCGGTGGACCGCACGTAGACAACGCCGGTCGTGCCGTTGGAATTCTCCTTGAGGCCGATCACCTCGGACACCGCCGACAGCGTGTCGCCCGGATAGACCGGGCTCAGGAAGCGCCCCCCCGCGTAGCCCAGATTGGCGACCGCGTTGAGCGAGATGTCGGGTACGGTCTTGCCGAAGACCAGGTGGAAGACCAGCAGGTCGTCGACGGGCGCGCGCGGGTAGCGCAGCGCCTCGGCGAAACTGTCCGACGACTGGACGGCAAAGCGCGATCCGTAGAGCGCGGTGTAAAGCGCCACATCCCCGGCCGTCACCGTGCGCGGCGTGGCGTGCCGCAGCACCTGCCCGACGCGGAAGTCCTCGAAGAAATTGCCCGGATTGGTCTTGCTCACCCTGTCTCCTTCCCGTTCGCTTGCAGCCCCCGGGGCGGAAGCCTTCGCACCCGCCGCCCCATCCCGGCATAAGACCGTGGCGGCTGACCCCGTGCAAGCGGTAGATTGAGGAGATGGCAGCGCTGCAACATCTGAGGGTTGCCCTGGCGTCTAGTTGATTTTACGTAACGCGTGCCAGCCCCTCGCCACGAGGCGCCTTTTGGAGATCCAGACGCCATGTCCCGCAACGAATCCGAAAACGATCCGAAGGGCAGCGTGTTCCCTCAGGCCCTGCTCGCGGGATACCTGCGCTATCGCGAGGACGCGCACCGCCCGCAACGGCCGGAGTACGAGCGCCTCGCGGTCTACGGCCAGGAACCGAAGGTGATGGTCGTCTCGTGCTGCGACAGCCGGGTCACGCCGGAAGGCATCTTCGGCGCCGGGCCGGGCGAGCTGTTCGTCGTGCGCAATGTCGCGAACCTGGTCCCGCCCTATGAGCCGGACAACGACTTCCATTCCACCAGCGCGGCGCTGGAATTCGCCGTCCAGGCGCTGAAGGTGCGCCATATCGTCGTCATGGGCCACTGCCAGTGCGGCGGCGTCAAGGCCTTCCTGGAGCAGGACAAGGTCCCGCTGTCGCCGGGCGACTTCATCGGCAAGTGGATGACGCTGCTCGAGCCCGCCTCCCAGTTTCGCTGCGACCCGGCCGAGCGCGGCGCCGACGCGCAGACCGCGATGGAATACGCCGGCGTGCGCCAGTCACTCGTCAACCTGCGCAGCTTTCCCTGCGTGAGCATCCTCGAGGAACGCGGCCGCCTGACGCTGCACGGCGCCTGGTTCGACATCGGCTCCGGCGAGTTGCGCCTGCTTGACGAGAAGTCCGGCGCTTTCAGGTCCGCAAGCTCGCTCGCCGAGGGGCTCGACCGCGCCTGAATTCCTCATCCTGCTTTTCCCAAACGCAAACGGCGCGCCCATCCGGCGCGCCGTTCTTGTTTCACAAGCCAGCCGGTCCAATCAGTTGAAGAACCGATAGCCGGGCTTCGTCGGCGGCTCCTCGTCGTCGCCATCTGGCCCCGGATCGTCCGGCATGTGCTTCAACGGAAACTCGATCGGGCGGGACAGATCGCGCGCCGGCTTCTCGCCGCCTGCGGTTCCCTCGGTCGCGGTGGGTTTCCCGGTCTCCTGCTTCGCCGGAGCTTCCGCCGCCGGCCCGGCCTTCGCCGCGCCGTTGACCGGAGCGCCCGCAGCGGGCTCCGCTGCTGGCTTCTCCAGCGGCTCCCCGGTCGCCGCTGCACGCTTCTCCGCCTCGGGCTTCTCCGGTTCATGCGCATCCGCCGGCTGCACGGCTTCGGCCTCAAGCACCGAAACGCCGGTTTCGGCCTCGGTTTCAGGCGCGACCACTTCGACCTCCGCACGCGGCACCACGGCCGGCGGCATCGCGGGAAGCGCCTCCAGCAGCGCATCGTCGATGGTCTCGACAGCGTCGCGCTCCGTATCACGGGCGACAGGCGGCATCGTCCAGGCAAAGGCGTCGAGACGCCCGTCGACCGGCGACACCGGTGACCACGTCTCGCTGACCGTGCCGTCGGCCACCCAGGCCGGATCGCCCGGCGCGCGCACCGCCCGCGACAGCCACTCGCGCACCCGGCCCCGGTCGCCGTTCTCCAGCTCTTCCAGATCCGCCATCAGCAGGAACACCCGGCGGGTCGGCGCGAGCCGCAGCGCGGCGCGCAGCTGCTCGCGCGCAAGCGCGTGATCGCCCGCATCGAGAGCGGCGCGCGCCAGTGCCAGCGCGCCTTCGACATTGTGCGCGCGGAGCGCGGCGAGCGCCTTCACCCGCTTCAGCCGGTCCAATGCGGAATCGCCGGTACGGGCATGGGCATAGGCATCGGCAAGATCGGGATGCGGCGAGAGCTTCCACGTCGCCTCGACGATCTTCAGCGCCTTGCGGATATCGCCGCGCCGGGTCGCGAGCCGCGCGGCGATCACCGCCGCGGGCACCAGCGCCGGGGCAAGTCCGTGCGCCTCGCCAGCGAGCGCGCGCGCCGTGTCGGGATCCCGGTCCTCGGTCTCGATGGCCCGTGCGGTCAGCAGCACCGCCTTGTGGCGGCGGAAGGTCTTCTTGTCGACGAGCTTGGAGGCGTAATTCTTTTCCAGCGTTGCGATCGCCTTCTCCCAGTCGCCCGCAACCGCCTGGTAGCTGAGCACGGCGCGCCCGGCCCAGGGCAGGCCAGGCACCAGTGCGGCGGCCTCTTCGGCGTAATGGCGGGCGGCGACCGGCTCGCCGAGACGTTCCGCCTCGACGTAGAGGCCGTGCAGGCCGACAGCCTTCAGCCGTGCGTCGTCGAGCATCTCCTCGTAGCGACCGCGCGCCTCCTCGTGGCGGCCGGCAAGCTGGGCGCTCTGGGCCAGCAGCAGCCGGGCGGCGGGCTCATCCTCGAGCAGCTTGTCGGCATCCTTGCCGTAGCGCGCCGCCGTCGCCGCGTCGCCGATACCAAGCGCCAGCAGCGCCTTCGACAGGGCGTCATAGCCCCGGTCCTTTCGCCGGCGGCGGAAGAAGCGGCCGACGAGATCCGGCGACCGCAGCACAAAGAGCGCCAGGTTCCACACAAGGATGCACACCGCAACGATGGCCGCCAGCGCCACCACGGCGGTCATCAGGCCGACCTCGATGCGGTAGCCCTGCCAGTCCAGCGTCACCAGGCCGGGCCGATCCGCCACCCAGGCGGAGCCCAGCGCGGCGACAAAAACCAGGGCGATGAAGATCAAGAGGCGGATCATCGTGTCTCACTCCCCTCGGGACGTCTCCCGCAGGCTCAAGTCATGGTCTTGGCGGCCCGACCGACATGGCGGGCCCTCGGGCATTACCTGGCGGCGTCGCCAAGCGATTTCAGCACGTCGCGGGTGACCCCGTCCACAAGCGCATCGGCGGCAAGGCGCGCCTTCGCGTCGGCGACCCAGTCCGCTCCGGCCGCCTTCGCCGGCTCCGGAAGGTCCTGATAGGCCTCGAGCGCGCCGGCGAGATCGCCGGCGTCGACGCGGGCTTCCATCCGTCCAAGCGCCGCATCCGGCGTCGACGATCCTGACTCGCCCGGTGTGCGGATCGAAACCAGCGAGCGTGCGTTGGACAGGAGCGTGTCGACCATGTCGCCATCCGCCGGCCGGTCGAGCGTTGCGCTCATCGCCCGGGCAGCCGCGCCAAAGCGGGCGCGCAACTCGGTGCGTGTGGGAACGCCGGTCGCCGCCTTTGCCGCAAGCGGCGCAAGATCCGTTCCCTCGGCAACCAGGCCGGCCACGGCGGCAAGCTCGGTCTCGAACGGCGCGCCACGGTCCATGGCCGCCTTGAGCTGTGTCACCGCGATGGCGCGCGAGGCCAGTTCGCGTGCGCCTGCATCCCCCATCTGCGCCTCGATCGGCTCGACACGGGCGGTCAGCGCGGCGAGAGACGAGGACAGTTCATCCGTCTTCTGCGTCAGCGCCGTCTCCACAGAGCCGAGGCGCGCGTCGAGCTTGCCGGTTTCCTCACGCGTCGTCGTGACCTCCCGGCGCAGGCCGTCGATGGCTTCCGGCAGGCTCGAAAGCGTCTGGCTTGCCGTCTCAAGGGCATCGAGCCGCGTCTCGATGCCGGACAGGTCCGGCGCCGGCGCGGGCTCGCCAAGCGCCTCCACCTTTGACCCTAGATCCGCAATCCGGCTCTCAAGCCCGCTCACGCTTTGCTGCAGGCTGGCAAGACCGGCGGTCTCGCCCGCTCCGCCCGAAGCGACGAAACCGCGAAGATCGGAAAGCCCCTTCTCGACGTCGCCAAGGCGCGCCGCTGCCGCCTCGGAGAGTTGGTCCGCACCCGAACTGGCCGCCGCCTTGATGTCGCCTTCCAGCGAGTCGAGCCGGTTCTTCAGGCTGCCAAGCTCGGGCGCGACGCCCGCGCTGGCGTCCTGCCGGTCGGCAAGGCTTGCGATCCGCTCCTCAAGGCCGGCAATCCGGCTCTGCGCCGCCTGAAGCGCCGCCCGCGCCTCCCCGCTCGCATCCGTGCCGCCAAGGAATCCGGCCTGCTGCGCGCCAAAGGCTCCGCCCAGCGCCACGACCGCGCCAACGAGAGAGGCCGCGAGCAGGCTGCCAAAGCCGGCGGAACCACCACGCCCCTCTTCCGGGGACGGCTTGGTCGGTGCCGGACCGGAGGCATGTCCCGCTCCAGTGGTGCCCGCGGAAGCCGCCGACGCCGAGGACCCGGCACCAGCCGTCACTCCGGCCTTCGTCTCCGATGCCTTCGCATCGGGCGTCTTGGTTTCAGGAGCCTTGGTTTCAGAAATCCCCGCGTCAGCCTTTTTCGGATCGGAAGCCTTCGCGGCCGTCGGCTTCATGCCGTCGGCTTTCGCTTCGCCGGAGCCGGAATCGGCGGCCTTGCCGGCGCTCGCCGACGCGGCATCCGCACCGGTCTTCGCGCCGGAAGCACCCGCACTGGCCTGTGCGGCCGCCGCGCCAGAGGTCGCCGAAGCGGCGGGCGCGGGTCCCGGCTTTTTCGCCTCGTCGGCCTTCGCCCCGGCGCTTGCCGCCGGTCCCGGACCGGCCGCGCCCTTCACCTCGCGGGCTTCCAGATCGATCGTCACGGGCTTGCGCGCGGTGCCGCCCGCGCCACGGGCACCCGGCTTCTCTGCCTGGCCCTTCGGGTCCGGCTTCTTGTCGTCGGCAGCCATCGTCGCTCTCCCTTGCACGCGCCCGGCGGTTTTCGCCGGGCCACGGGCCGTCCCGGCCCGGTGGTCAACCGTTCGGCCCCGGGAGGATTTCCCCGGCACCCGATTTCCTGGCGCGGTCCCGGCCTGCCCATGGTGGCCGGTTTTGCGCTGCAAAACAAATTGGGCCTTCGATTAGCACGTCTCGCCAAGAAGCGCGACGAGCGCGTCCTCATCCGGAGCTTCGGCCACATGACACGGCCCAAGACCCGCAAGCGCGCCGGCGACCTGCTCCGACAACGCCAGGAAGACGAAATTCGGCCGCTCCGGCCAGGCACGCAAGGCCGCCGCCAGCGCCTCGGCCGACCGGCGCGAGTATGAAGGCGCGACGATCGGCCCCGGATCCGGAGGTGCGAGCAGAGCCATCCGCGCCGCCGCATCGAGAGCCGGCAGGGGCACCGCGTCGTAGACCTCGACCATGACAGAACGAATTCCACGGCCCGCGAGTTCCGCGACAAGATCGCCCGAGCGCTTGCGCCCCGCGAGATAGAGAACCGGCCCTTCGGGTGGTTCGCTGGCGATCAGGTCGACAAGCGTTCCCAGCGTGCCGCCGGCCGCACGCACATCGCCTGCGCCAGCGGCCCGCGCGCCCTCGGCCGTCCGCTCGCCGACGGCGAAGACCGTCAGCCCGCGCAATCGGCTCCAGCGGGGATCGTCGCACACCGCCTCTACGGCGCGCTCGCTGGTCAGTGCCACGGCCGATATGCGCGCCGTCTCCGGCCAGTCCGCCGGAGGCAGCGCACGGGTTTCCATGAGAGGCGCGACGATCACCTCATGGCCCAGCGCCTCGAGGCGCCGGGCAGTGCGTGCCGCCGCTTCTCGCGGACGGGTGACGAGAACGCGGGCCAAGCCGCTAGTCCCCGAAAAAGCCAGGGCCGCCGCGCTCCTTGAGCTCCAGCCCGGCGTCGCGCCCCATCTCGACCGCATCCGCGATCGAACCCGAGCGCGTCGTCTCGTGCACGGTCTGGCCGTCCGGTGTCAGGATCAGCCCGCGAAAGTCCAGACCGTCCGCCGAGAGCGTCGCCAGCCCGCCGATGGGTGTTCGGCAGGAACCGTCGAGAACCCGCAGGAAAGCCCGTTCCGCATCGAGGCAGATCTGCGTTTCGCGGTCGTGAATCGCCTCCAGCAGCTTGCGCGCCTTCAGGTCGTCGGCCCGCGCCTCGATGCAGATCGCACCCTGTCCGACGGCGGGAAGGAAGTCGCGCGTGTCGATCACCGAGGTCACCACATGGGCAAGGTCGAGACGCTTCAGACCCGAATAGGCGAGCAGCGTCGCATCCACCACGCCGTCGGCGAGCTTCTGCAGCCGCGTCTGCACGTTGCCGCGATAGGTCACCACCTCGATGTCGGGACGCATCCGCTTGATCATCGCTTGGCGGCGCAGGCTGGAGGACCCCACCACCGCGCCATGGGGCAACTCGGCAAGCGTCTTCGCCTTCGGGGAAATGAAGGCGTCGCGCACATCCTCGCGCGGCAGGAAGGTGACGATCTCCAGCCCCTCCGGCAGCACGGTCGGCATATCCTTGGAGGAATGAACGGCGATGTCGATCTCTCCCGCCATCATCGCCGCCTCGATTTCCTTGGTAAAGAGCCCCTTGCCCCCCACCTCGGATAGCGGGCGGTCCTGGATGCGGTCGCCGGAGGTCTTGATCACGACGATCTCGAAG
Source organism: Stappia sp. (assembly GCF_048268045.1). Taxonomy (GTDB): domain Bacteria; phylum Pseudomonadota; class Alphaproteobacteria; order Rhizobiales; family Stappiaceae; genus Stappia. The sequence continues at coordinate 318,596 of NZ_JBLWWG010000002.1, read as the reverse complement.
GCGCGCTCGGGCAGGCCATGCGCCGCCATCAGGCGGTCCCTGGTCTCATGCGCCTGGGCAAGCGCCAGAAGGCTGCCGCGCGTGCCGATGCGAAGGAGCGGGCGGGTCTCGTCGAAGTCTGCGGTTGGTTTTGTTTGCAAGAAGATCGGTCCCGGTGCTAGGCGGATGCAAATCGGTAGGCGAAGCTGAATGATAGTCCCTGAGAGCGCAACGGCCAATGCGGCCGGCACCGGATACACACCGGACGGCGAAAAGCCGGCCGGAGAGCTGACCGTGCTCGGCATCGAGACGAGCTGCGACGAGACGGCGGCGGCGGTCGTCCGCCGGGCCGTGGACGGCAGCGCGACGATCCTGTCCAATGTCATCCGCTCCCAGACCGACGAACACGCGGCGTTCGGCGGCGTCGTTCCGGAAATCGCGGCGCGTGCCCATATCTCCCTGCTCGACCGTCTGGTCAAGTCCGCGATGGAGGAGGCCGGTGTTTCCTTCGACGACATCGACGCGGTCGCCGCCACCGCCGGCCCCGGCCTGATCGGCGGCGTCATCGTCGGGCTGATGACGGCGAAGGCCATCGCCGCCGCATCCGGCAAGCCGCTCGTCGCGGTCAACCACCTGGAAGGCCACGCCCTGACCGCGCGCCTCGCCGACAGGCTCGCCTTCCCCTATCTGCTGCTGCTCGTCTCCGGCGGCCACACCCAGTTTCTCATGGTGGAGGGCGTCGGCGTCTACCGCCGTCTCGGCTCGACCATCGACGACGCGCTCGGCGAGGCCTTCGACAAGACCGCCAAGCTGCTGTCGCTCGGCTTTCCCGGCGGTCCGGCGGTGGAAAAAGCCGCTGCGTCCGGCGATCCGACCCGCTTCCGGCTGCCGCGACCGATGCTCGACCGGCCCGGCATCGAGTTCTCCTTCGCCGGCCTCAAGACGGCCCTGCGCACCGCCGCCCATGCGGCGGCGCCGCTGTCGCCGCAGGATGTTTCGGACCTGTGCGCCGGCTTCCAGGCCGCCGTCGGAGATGTGGTCGGCGAGAAGAGCCGCCGCGCGCTCGCGGTCTTCCGCGAGCATCACCCCGATGCCGATCCCGTCCTCGTGGTCGCCGGCGGCGTGGCCGCCAACAGCGAGATCCGCCGCCGTCTGGGCGAGGTCGCGCAAGCCGCCGGTGCCCGTCTCGTCGCCCCGCCGCACAGGCTTTGCACCGACAACGCCGCGATGATCGCCTGGGCCGGCATCGAGCGGATGGTCGCGGCCCACGCCGCCGGGGAAACAGTCGACGACAGCGCCGTGCCGCCACGCCCGCGCTGGCCGCTCGACAGGGAGGCCGAACCCGTCTTCGGCTCGGGCCGCAAGGGAGCCAAGGCGTGACAGATCCGCGTTTCGAGGAAGGCGTCGTCTGCGCCGAACGCCCCGTCGACTACGACAGGCTCAAGCACAAGGCCTATGTCTACCTGACCGCCGGGCGCGACCTTCTGGTCTTCCGTCAGCCGGACCAGCCCTATGTCGGCCTGCAGGTTCCCGGCGGCACCGTCGATCCGGGCGAAAGCCACCTGACGGCGGCCCTGCGGGAATTCGCCGAGGAAACCGGTCTCCACCTGCCCCATGCCCTCGAGATGATCGGCGCGCAGGTGCTTCTTTTCGACAATTCGCTCGGCCGCGACATCCACGACCGCAGGCTCTACCATGCCCGCACCCCCGTGAGCGGCGCGGCGCGACGGCGCCAGAGCTGGGAGCACTTCGAGATGAGCCCCTCGGGCGGCGGCGACCCGATCCGCTTCGAGCTTTTCTGGCTCGACCTCGGCGAGGCGCTGGCGATGGCTCCCGACAATTTCTTCACCGGCTTCCACGCTCCGCTCACGGCCGTGGCGCAGTGCCTCGGGATTGCCCCGTGAGCGCCGCCGGCCAGGCCCGGCCCTTCGAGCGCGTCGCCGTCGTCGGCGGCGGCTCCTGGGGAACCGCCCTCGCCCTGGTCGCGCGCCGCGCCGGACGCGAGGTGCGCCTTCTCGCGCGCGATGCGGAAAGCGTCGAGGCGCTCTCCCTACGCGGCGAGAACCCGGCCTATCTGCCGGGGATCGCGCTCGGCGGTCCGCTTGCCGCCACCACGGATCCGGCCGAGGCGCTGCGCGATGCCGACGCGGTGCTGCTCGTCACCCCGGCCCAGACCACCCGTGCCATGGCCGGGCTCATCGCCGCCCATGTCGCGCCTGGAACGCCGCTCGTCCTGTGCGCCAAGGGGCTGGAGCGCGACAGCGGCCTGCTCCTGTCGGAGGTCGTCGGCGAGGCCGCCCCCGCCTGTGTCCCGGCCGTTCTCTCGGGACCGAGTTTCGCCGCCGACGTGGCGCGCGGCCTGCCGACCGCGGTCACCCTCGCTGCGGAAGACGGCGAACTCGCAGACCGGCTCTCCGCGACCCTTGCCAGCAGCCAGTTCCGCCCCTACGCGGCGACGGATCTCGTCGGCGTGCAGATCGGCGGCGCTCTGAAGAACGTGCTGGCGATCGCCTGCGGCGCGGTCGCCGGCAAGGGCTGGGGGGCAAGCGCGCTCGCCGCTCTTACCGCGCGCGGCTTCGCCGAACTTGCCCGTCTCGGCGAAGCGCTCGGCGCGCGCCCGGAAACACTGACAGGCCTCTCCGGCCTCGGCGACCTGGTGCTCACCTGCTCGTCCGCCCAGTCCCGCAACTTCGCCTTCGGCATGGCGCTTGGCGCGGGCGAGGATCCAGCAGCGGCCGGCGGCAAGCTTGCCGAAGGTGTCCACACCGCCTCCGTCGCGGTGGCCTTCGCCGCCCGCCACGGGGTCGAGGTGCCGATTTCCGCCGCCGTCGCCGACGTGCTCGCACAGCGGATCTCGCTCGACGGCGCGCTGGCAAGCCTGATGGGCCGCCCGCTGCGCCGCGAGGCCTGATCGCCCGGCGCCGCCGGGCTCTTGCGGGAGCCGGACAAGCCTGTATCTATTGCCGGAACGACCATCGGCCGCTCCCCGTCGGGAGCCGGCCCATCCAGACCAGGAGGACCCGCTCATGCTCTATGCGCTGATCTGCACCGACAAGCCGGGCGCGCAACAGATCCGCCTCGACACCCGCTCCGAGCACCTCGCCTATCTCAAGGCGATGGGCGACCGGCTGAAGGCCGCCGGCCCCTTCATGGACGACGACGGCGGCATGACCGGCTCGCTGGTTGTGATCGAGGCGACGAACCGCGACGAGGCACTCGCCATCGCCGGAGAGGACCCCTACGCCCGTGCCGGCCTCTTCGCGAGCGTCGAGATCCGCCCGTGGAACTGGGTCCTGAAGAACCCCGAGGCCTGAGATGCGTTACTGGCTGTTCAAGTCCGAGCCGGACAAATGGTCCTGGGACCAGCAGAAGGCGAAGGCCGATGCCGGCGAGCAGTGGGACGGCATCCGCAATTATCTCGCCCGCAACAACATGCGCGAGATGAAGCTCGGCGACCGTGGCTTCTTCTATCACTCCAACATCGGCAAGGAAGTCGTCGGCATCGTCGAGGTGTGCAAGGAGATACACCCCGATACCACCACCGACGATCCGCGCTGGGAGTGTGTCGACGTCAAGGCCGTCTGCGACATGCCGAGGCCGGTGACGCTGGCCGACGTCAAGGCCGAGCCGACGCTGTCGCAGATGGCGCTCGTCACCTCCATGCGCCTGTCGGTGCAGCCGGTGAGCGAGGAGGAATGGGATATCGTCTGCCGCATGGGCGGCCTCGACCCGGCGGTCTCGAAACGCTGATGACGCCCCGCGCGGATCCGTCCGCCTTCATCCGCGCCAACACCCGCGTGCACCCGGTGCCGCATACGCCGGAGATCCGGCTCCACCTTGCCGACGAGGCGATGGACCTGTGGCAGAAGACCGAAGCGGAACTCGAGAAAATGAACCTGCCGCCGCCGTTCTGGGCCTTTGCCTGGGCCGGCGGCCAGGCGCTTGCCCGCTATGTCCTGGACAATCCTCAGATCTTCGCCGGGCGCGCCGTGCTGGATTTCGCCACCGGCTCCGGGCTGGTCGCCATCGCCGCCGCGCGTGCCGGCGCCGCCTCGGTCACCGCCTGCGACATCGACCCCTTCGCCAATGCGGCGACGGCACTCAACGCGGCGCTGAACGGCGTCAGCCTGGCGATCCTCGCCGACGATCTTCTCGACGCTCCGCCTCCCGCCGTCGACGTGCTGCTGAGCGGTGACGTGTTCTACGAGAAACCGATGGCCGAGCGGGTGTTGCCGTGGCTCGATGCGGCGCGAAAGGCCGGCACGACCGTGCTTGTCGGAGACCCCGGCCGCAGCTACCTGCCGATGGACAGGCTGGAGCGCCTCGCCACCTATGACATCGAGGTGAACCGCTCGCTGGAAGACTTCTCCGTCAAGCGCACCAGCGTCTTTCAGCTGCGCGCGGAAGCCTGAAACCTCCCTTAGCGGAAGGTCGGCCGTGACCCGCGTGCATGGGGAATCGGCGAGACAATTCGGCGATAGGGCTTGCGCCATCACCGCTTTTCGGCGTCAGATACGCCCCTCTCCTGTGGCGTGATCGCGTGCACCGAACGACACGCGGATCACGCGTTATCTCAAGAACGACGGTCAGAGGACGAATATGCCGATCATCAATCGATTCGCCGATTTCGCGGAGGAAATCACCGAGTGGCGCCGTGACATTCACGCCAACCCGGAGCTTCTCTACGACACCCATCGCACCTCGGAGCTGGCGGCGGAGAAGCTCCGTTCCTTCGGCGTCGACGAGGTCGTGACCGGGCTCGGCAAGACCGGCGTCGTTGGCGTGATCCGCGGCAAGACCAACGCCTCCGGCAAGGTTGTCGGCCTGCGCGCCGACATGGATGCGCTGCCGCTGGAAGAGATCACCGGCAAGCCCTACGCCTCGACCGTTCCCGGCAAGATGCACGCCTGTGGCCATGACGGTCACACCGCCATGCTGCTCGGTGCAGCCAAGTATCTCGCCGAAACCCGCAATTTCGACGGCACGGTGATCGTCATCTTCCAGCCGGCCGAAGAAGGCGGTGCCGGTGCCAAGGCGATGATCGACGACGGCCTGATGGACCGTTTCGGCATCCAGGAAGTCTACGGCATGCACAACATGCCGGGCGCTCCGGTCGGCACGTTCCACATCCGCAAGGGTGGCATGATGGCCGCCGCCGATCACCTGCGCATCGAGATCGAGGGCGTTGGCGGCCATGCGGCCAAGCCGAACGAGGTCGTCGACACCATCCTGGTCGGTTCGAACATCATCCAGGCCATCCAGTCGATCGCCAGCCGCAACGTGGACCCGCTGAAGTCGGTCGTCGTGTCGATCACGGCCTTCAATGCCGGCTTCTCCGACAATGTGATCCCGCAGACTGCGGTCCTGCGCGGCACCGTGCGCACCCTCGACCCGGATGTGCGCGACCTGGCCGAGAAGCGTCTGAAGGAGCTGGTCCCGACCATCGCGGAGGCCTATGGCGCCAAGGCGGTCGTGAACTACAGCCGCGACTACCCGATCACCTCCAACCACGCCGAGCAGACCGACTTCGCAGCCTCCGTGGCGGCCTCGATCGTCGGCGCGGAGAATGTCGACACGGATGTCGCGCCGACCATGGGCGGTGAGGACTTCTCCTTCATGCTCGAGGAGCGTCCGGGGGCCTTCATCTTCGCCGGCAACGGCGACACGGCGAAGCTTCACCACCCGGCCTATGACTTCAACGACGATCTGATCCCGGTGGGCTGTTCCTACTGGGTGAAGCTCGTCGAGACGGCGCTGCCGGCCGACTGAGCCGACCCCGACCAGCCAATCGCGGCGGGCCGCCATCGCGGCCCGCCGTTCCGTTTCTTCATCGCCTCGCACGATCCGGGCGCGGCCGCGCTCTTCCCCTGGACTGGCACCGATGGACGCTTTCCTAGCCGCCTTGACCCAGGCGCTCCTTGCACCGGATGTTTCCCCTCTAGTGCAGCTCGGGCTTGTTCTGGTCAGCTTCCTCACATCGGCGGTCTCGGCAGCCTTCGGGCTCGGCGGCGGCGTGATGCTGATCGGCATCATGGCGCTGGTGATGCCGATCGCAGCGCTTGTGCCCGTCCACGGGATGGTCCAGCTCGGTTCCAACGCCGGGCGCGCGGCGGTGCTCCTTGGTCATGTGAACTGGACGGCGGCGCTGTGGTTCCTCGCTGGAGCCGTCCTCGGCGCCATCGCCGGCGGCGCGGTCGCGATCAACCTGCCAGGCGCGGTCATTCGCCTCGCCCTCGGGCTTTTCATACTGTGGATGGTCTGGGGACGCCCGCCGCGCTTCGCCAATACGCCGAAGCGGGCCATGGCCGGCGCAGGCTTCATCGCCACCGCGCTCAGCATGATCTTCGGCGCCACCGGGCCCATCGGCGGCGCCGTGCTGGCCGCACTCGGCCTGACGCGCAAGAGCTTCGTCGCCACCCAGGCGGTCACCGCGCTCTGCATGCATGTGCTCAAGATCGCCGTCTTCGGTGCGCTCGGCTTCGCCTTCGCGCCATGGGCGGGTCTCATCGTGCTGATGATCGCGAGCGGCTTCCTGGGCACGCTCGCCGGCACGAGGCTGCTGTCCGACATGCCTGAAAAGGCGTTCCGCACGGGCTTTCGCGTCATCATGTCGGCGCTGGCCCTGACCCTCATCTGGCGCGGGGCCGAGGCGCTGCTGTCGTGAACACGCGCGCCGCCCCCGAACGCCCCTCACCACGACCCGGAGTTTGCCCATGTCCCCTCCCCCGACCCGCGACGACGTCGCCAAGGCCGCAGCCCGCATCACCGATCATGTCCGCCGCACGCCGGTGATCGAAAGCGGCGCGGGCTCCTTCGGCCTTGACGCCTCGATCTGCCTCAAGCTGGAACAGCTCCAGCACTCGGGATCGTTCAAGGCCCGCGGGGCCTTCAACACACTCCTCTCCGGCGGCGTTCCCACCGCCGGCGTCGCCGCGGCCTCGGGCGGCAACCACGGCGCGGCTGTCGCCTATGCGGCACGCGCCCTCGGCATCCCCGCCGATATTTTCGTGCCCGAAACCTCCTCCCCCGCGAAGATCGCCCGCATCCGCTCCTATGGCGCGACGCTCCACATCGGCGGCGCGCGCTATGCGGATGCCGCCGAGGCCTGCGCCCGCCACCGGGCCGAGACCGGCGCGATGGATATTCACGCCTATGACGCGCCCGGCACCATCGCCGGACAGGGCACGGTGGCGCTGGAGTGGCTGGAGCAGACGCCCGACCTCGACACGGTGCTGATCGCCGTCGGTGGCGGCGGGCTGATCTCCGGCTGCGCGCTCTGGCTGTCGGGCAAGGTCAAGGTCGTCGCCGTCGAGCCGGAAGGCTCCTGCGCGCTGCATGCCGCGCTCGAGGCCGGAACGCCGGTGGATGTGCCGGTCGAAAGCCTGGCCGCCGACAGCCTCGGCGCCAGGCGCTGCGGCGATCTGGTTCACACGATCTGCTCCACCCATGTCGCGGAAAGCCTGCTCGTCGCCGATGCGGCGATCGCCGAGGCCCAGACCCGCCTGTGGCGTGAGTTGCAGCAGGCCGTCGAACCGGGTGCGGCAACCGCCCTCGCCGCCCTGACGAGCGGCGTCTACAGGCCCGCTCCCGGCGAGCGCGTCGGCGTTCTGGTCTGCGGCGGCAACGTCGCGCTCGACACCATCGCCGCGTGAGCCGGGGCCGCCCGACGCTTGCCAACGGACGCGCGAGCGATTAGCAAAAAACTCCGAGTTTCGCCTTCAGAACAACCCCGAGGAAACGTTTCCCATGACCACGCACAAGCTCCTTCTCCTGCCCGGCGACGGCATCGGCCCGGAAATCATGGAGGAGGTGAAGAAGGTCGTCTCCTGGTTCGGCGCGCATGGCCCCGCGACGTTCGAGACCGAGACCGACCTCGTTGGCGGATGCGCCTACGATGCCCACGGCCAGGCAATCTCCGACGCGACCATGGAAAAGGCGATGGCGGCGGATGCGGTCATCTTCGGCGCGGTCGGCGGGCCGAAGTGGGATGGCGTTGCCTATGAGGTGCGCCCCGAGGCCGGCCTGCTGCGCCTGCGCAAGGACATGGAGCTCTTCGCCAACCTGCGCCCGGCGATCTGCTACCCCGCACTCGCCGATGCCTCCTCGCTGAAGAGCGACGTGGTCGAGGGTCTCGACATCCTCATCCTGCGCGAGCTGACCGGTGGCGTCTATTTCGGCGAGCCGAAGGAGATCATCGACCTCGGCAACGGCCAGAAGCGCGGCATCGACACGCAGATCTACGAGACCTACGAGATCGACCGCATCGCCCGCGCCGCCTTCGAGCTGGCCCGCACCCGTCGCGGCAAGGTCACCTCGATGGAAAAGCGCAACGTCATGAAGTCGGGCGTGCTCTGGAACGAGGTCGTCACCCAGACCCATTCCGACGGCTTCCAGGACGTCGAACTCGAGCACATGCTGGCCGATGCCGGCGGCATGCAGCTGGTGCGCTGGCCCAAGCAGTTTGACGTGATCGTCACCGACAACCTCTTCGGTGACATGCTCTCCGACGTCGCCGCCATGCTGACCGGCTCGCTCGGCATGCTGCCGTCCGCCTCGCTCGGTGCGCCGGATCCCGACACCGGCAAGCGCCGCGCCCTCTACGAGCCGGTGCACGGCTCCGCTCCCGACATCGCCGGCAAGGGCATCGCCAACCCGATCGCCATGATCGCCAGCTTCGGCATGTGCCTGCGCTACTCCTTCGGCCTCGTCGAACAGGCCGACCTGCTGGAGAAGGCGATCTCGGCCGCGCTCGACAAGGGCCTGCGCACCGCCGACATCGCCGCCAAGGGCGCCGAGACCATCGGCACCAAGGCCATGGGCGATGCCATCGTCGCCGAGCTGGAAGCGCTCAACGCCTGATCCTGCCCCGGCCGGAGCTTGAAACAAAGACGCCCCGCCCGGTCTTCCGGGCGGGGCGTTTCACATTTCGTGCCTGTATCGAGGCAGCGCGGGGATCAGCTTCGCGCGGCTTCGTCTTCCGTGAGCTTGCGCGCCTCGTCCGGCAGCATGATCGGGATGCCGTCGCGGATCGGATAGGCGAGCCGGGCAACACGCGAGATCAGTTCCTGCGCCGCCGCGTCATACTCCAGCGTCGTCTTGGTCAGCGGGCAGACCAGAAGCTCCAGCAGCTTGCGGTCGAGTTCGTGCGCGGGGCGGGCGGGTTCGGTGGTCATGTCGGCGGTCCTCGCGGCCGGCGCGGCCCCTGCCGCGCCCTTTGTTCGACGGTCGGGCGATCCTATTGCAGGATCACCCCATCGTCGCCCTGTTTGCGCGCCATATCCACCTCCGTCAACGCCACCAGCGTCTCGGCGCGGGTGCGCAGGTCCGGCGCCTCGAGCAGCGCCTGCTTCTCCGCCGGACCGTAGGGGCTCATGATCGACAGCGCATTGACCAGCACCTCCGTCGAAGCACGCTCTATGCTGCTCCAGTCGGCTTCGAGGTCATTGGCGTCGAGATAGGTCTTGAGCGTGCGGATCAACCCGTCGCGGTCGACCTCACCCTCGCCCCGGCCAGCCTCGAAGTCGCCGGGAAAGGCCTCGCTTGAAATCCGGCCGATACGGAAGGGCGTCACCGTTTCCAGCTCCTCTTCCAGCGTGAAGCGGGCAACGCCGGTGAGCGACACCAGATAGCGCCCGTCGCCGGTCTCCTGCAGCGCGACGATGCGCCCGGCGCAGCCGACCGAAACCAGAGGCGGGATTTCCTGCGCCGATGCGCCGCCTTCCTCGAAGTCCGGCTGGATCATGCCGATCATCCGGTCGCCGCGCATCGCCGCGTCGATCATCGCCACATAGCGGGGCTCGAAGATGTTGAGCGGCATCTGCGCCTGTGGCAGCAGCACGGTGCCCGACAGCGGAAAAAGGGGCAAGGTCGAGGGAATGTCGGCCGGGCCCGAGTAGCTCTTGTTTCCTGCGCGCATGACATGGCCCTCCGTTTCTCCGCGCGTCCAGCGCGCGGCGTCATACCGGACATATGGACACGGGCACCACATCCTGCCAGTCCACGCCGCCCCGAAGGGCGGTGGCCGACAGGACGATGGCGCCTGCGCCCGCCCGCTCTCGCGTCAGGGTATACGTCTCAGCTGAACAGAACGGATGACAGCTTCCGCCGGCCATAGCCCGTCGCCGGCTCTTTCGCGCCCCAGGCCTCGAAGAACTGGAGAAGCTGCTTGCGCGCACCGTCCTCGTTCCATTCCCGGTCGCGGCGCACGATCTCGATCAGGTGATCGACGGCGAGCTTCTTGTCGGGCCGCGCGGACAGCGCCACGGCGAGGTCGAAACGGGCCTGGTGATCGCCCGGATCGGCCTCGATGCGCGCCTCCAGCTCGGCGAGGTCGCCAAGACTGGCGGCCTGCTCGGCAAGCTCGATGGCCGCGCGCGCGGCCAGGATCGCAGGGTGATCCTTGGCAACAGTCTCCGGCGCGGCCTCAAGCACCTGACGTGCCTGATCGAGTGCATCGGCGGCGACGTAGCACTGGGCAAGTCCGCCGAGCGCAGCGCCGTTTTCCGGCTCCTGCGTCAGCGCCGCGCCGTAAAGCTGGGCGGCGCGGCCGAGGTCGCCCGCCTCGCGCGCCGTCTCGGCTTCGGCGATATAGGTCTCCGCCTCGCTCGGGCCCGCGGGGCCGGTGAGACGCTCGATGAACGACTTGATCTCGCTTTCGGGCTGCGCGCCCATGAAGCCGTCGACCGGCTGGCCATTCTTGAAGGCGATGACCGCCGGGATCGACTGGATACCGAGCTGGCCGGCCACCTCGGGGTGCTCGTCGATGTTCATCTTGGCAAGCACCACCGCGCCACGCGCCTCGGTCACCGCCTTTTCCAGCGCCGGGGTCAGCTGGCGGCACGGCCCGCACCAGGGGGCCCAGAAATCGACCAGAACCGGGCGCTCGCTGGAGGCATCGATGACGCTGGCGCGAAAGTCCTGGGTGGTCACGTCACGGATGACGTCGCCGCTGGCGGCAGGCCGGGCAGAAGCCGCGGGCGTCGGGGCGCCGCCTCCCATGCCACCGCCCATGCCGCCACCGAACGCGCCACCAAAGCTGCCGCCAACCGAATATCCGTCATTGCTCATCTAAAGCATCCCCATGTCCCCGGTCCGCTCCGGGGCCGGCAACACGGGGCCGGGGCGGAGAAGACGCGCGTCGTTTTCGTGGCCCTAACATGGGCACCGTACGGCCCAAATTCAAACGTCGTTCCCCGCCTCCGTGGCGGCCTCTTCCCCGCTCACCGCGATCACCTGCGGATCGTGGCCGCAGGCGCGGGCGAAGACCAGCAGGTCATCCCGGCAAATGGTCGTGGTCGCGATGTTTTCCAGCGGATGAAAATTGAGCGGATCCACCGCCATCATCGCCGCGTCGAAGATCGGCGTCACCTGCTGTGCGTCGCGGTCGTTGTAGAGCGCGAAGGGCGTCACCGACCCCGGCCGCACGCCCAGCGTCTCCATCAGCAGCTCCGGCTTGCCGAAGGACAGTCGCCCCTGCGCGCCGATCCTGCGATGCAGAGACTTGAGATCGATCTCCGCGTCCTGCAACGCGACGACAAGAAAGATGCGGCCCTTCTTGTCCTTCAGGAAGAGATTCTTCGTATGCCCGCCGGGCATCCGGTGGTGGATCTCGGTGGACTCGCTGACCGTGAACACCGCCTCATGGTCATGTGTCGTCGTCTCGATGCCGAGGCTGTCGAGAAAGGCGAGAAGATCGGCGCGGCTTGCCGGCATGGAGCATCTCCGGACTGGACCGGGCGAGCCGGCCGGGCTGACAATGAAGGATCGGGACACGCCCTTTCCCCTCCGGTCTAGCGGCGCGGGACGCCGTGCACAAGACGCGATGCGACCTGCGGCAACGATCGCCCCGCCCGCGACGTCCCGCCCTCCGGATGACCGCCTTCCTAGCCGAAAGGGGCCTCCCAGGAGGCCGGGTCACGGCCGCTCCGGCTTGAAAAGACGCAAGAAATCCACCGGTCATCCACAGCAGGCGACCCTTGCGGGGGAGTTGAAAAAACACTGTTGCAATCCGTCGCGCGTTGGTTCATATACAGCCCACCTCAGGCGCCGGCCACGGCTGGCGCCACTGACTGATGCGGGCGTAGCTCAGGGGTAGAGCACAACCTTGCCAAGGTTGGGGTCGTGGGTTCGAATCCCATCGCCCGCTCCAGTCACAGAGGAAATAGCGGGACAGGCTGCCGAAAGGCGGCCTTTTTTGCGTTTGGCATTCGTCCGCACAGCCCCCCCCTTCGCGACCACCCTCGACACGACAACGGGCACGCGGTTACCCGCGCGCCCGTGCGTTGCAGATCGTTCTTCCCGGCATTCAGAGAAGCGAGGGAACCAGGGTCGCGAGCGCCGGGAAGATATAGACCAGAGCCGCGATGGCGAGGATCATCGTCCAGTAGGGCGCAAGCCCGCGGAACACCTCGGATAGCCTCAGCTCCTTGTCGGGTATCGCCGCCAGCACGACGAAGGCGCCGATACCGAAGGGCGGCGTCAGCACGCCCGCCTCGATGACCAGGATGCCGACGATGGCGAAGACCACCGCGTCGATCCCCATCGCCTGCGCGATCGGCCAGAACAGCGGCACCGTCAGCAACATGATGGAGATGCTGTCGACAAAACACCCAAGCACCAGCCAGATCGCCGCCATGACAAGGATCGTGCCGGTCGGCCCCAGCTCCAGCGTTTCGAACAGCACGCCCACCACCTGGGGAATGCCGGCGAGCGCCAGCAGCTTGGAGTACATCGCCGCGCCGAGCAGGAGCAGCATGATCGGTGTCACGACCATGCCCGCCTCGCGGGTCGCATCGATGATCGCCGCCCGGCTCATGCCCTTGGCCAGCGCCAGCAGGAGCGCGCCGCACAGCCCGACAGCGCTGCCTTCCGTCGGCGTGAAATAGCCACCCCAGATGCCTCCCAGCGTGACCACGATGATCGCCAGCACGCCGCCGATGCCAACCGGGTCGGGCCGAGGCGCGCTGTCCGGCAGCGTCGCCGTCTCACCGCCGGTCACTTCCGGACTTCGGATCGCCCGCACCATGCAATAGAGACCAAAGAGCGTGGCCAGCGCGATCCCCGGCAGGACGCCGGCGGCGAAGAGGCGGCCGATCGACTGTTCCGTCAGGATCGCCCAGACGATCATGAAGACCGAGGGCGGGATCAACAGGCCGAGCACCGACGACCCGGCAATGCAGCCGGCGGCGAAGCTGCGTTTGTAGCCGGCCGCCTGCATCGAGGGATAGGCGATGTGGCTGAATGTTGCCGCTGCGGCGACCCCGACGCCGGTGACCGCGGCAAAGAGCGCGTTGCCAGCGACGGTGGCCACCGCCAGCCGCGCCGGCACCCGGCTGAAGCTGCGGTTCGCGGCGGAAAAGAGATCGCTTGCCGCTCCCGACCGGGCGATCAGCAGGCCCATCACCGCAAACAGCGGGATGACCATCAGGTTGTAGTCGCGAAGGCCGTCGAAGGCCGTTTGCTCCAGCAGGCCGAGCGTCATCCACCAGTCCTGGAACAACAGGTAGAGACCCACGGTCGAGCCGATCAGGAAGGAGAGCGCGATATGGACGCCGGCCAGCGACAGGATGAAGATCAGGCCGAGCGCGATCACCGCGGTTTGTTCGATCATCGGGAGGTCCTTTGCAGCGACATGCGGGCCTTGGTCAGGAAGGCGATGGCGAGCAGGCACCACAGCACGGCAACCGCGAGCCGTACCGGCCATGCCGTCACGCGGAAGGCGTCCGTCCCGAAGAATTCATGGGTGCGATAGGCTTGCATCGTCGGCTCGACGGCGATGGCGGCGAGGCACAGGAACAGGGCCGCGCCGACGAGATTGGCCGCCCCCATGGCAAGTGACAGGAGCCGTTCCGGCAGCTTTTCCAGAAGCAGCGTCATTTGCAGCAGCCTGTCCTGCAGCAGCGCCTTCATCGCTTGCAGGAAGGTGACGAGCACCAGGGCGATCGCCACCAGATCGGCGGTGCCGGCAAATGGTTTCCCGAAGGCGATCCGCGCGACGACGTCATAGACGATCAGCGCCGCCGAAAGGTAGACGACGAGGCTGCCGATATCCGCCAGCAGGCCGGCCGCCCGTTTGATGAAACGTTCCATGTCTCTCCCCCGTTGAACGGACTGCACCAGCGGATGGCCGGCCGGGCACCGCCCGACCGGCCATCCAACGGCTCAGAAATGATAGTCCGTGGGGAAGGTGTAGCCTTCTTCTGCGAGAATGCGGATGTAGGCCTTGAGCACATCCGCCGTCGGATAGTCCCGGTCGGCGAGACCGGCTACCGAAGTGGCCGGGATCTCCGCCACCGCCTTGGCCCAGCGCGCCCGCTCCTCGTTGGAGAGATCGCGCACGGTGATGCCCTCGGCCTCGAGGCGTTCGGCCACAGCCTTGTCGCGCTCGGCGCTGCGTTCGGCCACGATGACCGTGGCCTCGGCCGCCACCTCGTCGATGATCCGCACCACGTCCTCGGGCAGCCGCGCGCGGGTGTCCTCGTTCATGAAGGCGACGAAGGTCGACAGCGATCCGAAGCCGGTGCGGGTGAAGGTCGAGGCCACTTCCTTCAGCCGGAAGGCCTCCATGCCGGAGATGAAGAACAGGCTGCCCTCGGCAAGGCCGGTCTGCATCGCCTGATAGTGCTCGCCAATGCCGAGATTGACCGGCACCGCTCCAATCGGCACGAACAGCGGCGCGTTGGTGCCGGCCATGGCGATGCGCCGCCCCTTCAGATCGTCGATGGACGTCCAGTCGAAATTGGTGGCAAGCCCGTAGGCTTCCGTCACCATCATCGCCAGCACATGCGCGTTGTAGGGCTTCATGCTGTCCTGAAGGCTCGGCACCTCCTTGAGCATCCGTGTGGCGACACGCCCCTGCAGCACCGGATCTGCGGTGGTGAAGGGCACCATGGCGCTGTAGTTCAGCAGCGCCGCGCGCGATTGCTCGAAGCCAATGGGCGAAAGCCCGATGTCGAGCGTCCCGCGCTGCACCGCCTCGATGGCGCCGTCGACCTTGGCGACGCTGCCGCCCCAGGCCTTGATGAAGCGGATGTCGTGTCCGGTCCGCTCCTTGACGCGCTTTTGAACCTCATCGGCGAAGAAGCCGTCATAGGTCGCGATATAGGTGAGGCCCGTCGTGTGACCGCCTCCCATGCGCAGCAGAAAGCTGTCCGCCTGCGCCTCCACTGCGGAGGCCGCCAGCAGCGCCACCCCGCACAAACCCTTGATCCACGTGCCCAGTTTCATGTTTTTTTCCCTCCCAGGTAGTTCGGTTCGTCAGATCGACGCCAGCACGGCTTGCGCGAATTCCTCCGGTGCATTGACATAGGGATAGTGACCACCGCCCGTCCGCCGGTGGTCGGCACTGCTCCAGGTTTCCCGAAAGCGGGTCCTCGCCGGGGCCCTGACGATCGGATCGTCGTCGCAATCGATGACCGTCACCGGCCCCCGATAGCGCTCCGCCAGCGGCACCGGCGAGGAGGACGTGACCTCCAGCAGGCGCCCCTTCAGGTCTTCCGCCGCCAGCCATCCGGTCATCGCCGAAAGCAACAGGCCGGACAAAGCGGTCTTGGGCCCCGCCGCGGCGCGGTCACGCCATTGACCGCGCAGATCCTCCGCCGGCGTCGCCTCGATCGCCGCATGATCGAAAAGCGGGTTCGGCTTCAGGTCCTCCGCCTCGACAAAGCCGTTGCACAGGACGAGCCTGGAGAACGGCCCCGTGGCGAGGGCATATTGCAGCCACCAGGCGCTGTAGGAACAGCCGAGCCCGACCGGCGACACGAGCCCGAGTTCGCCGGCAAGGCTCTCCGTTTCGCGTGCCAGCTCCCGCGGCGCGAGCGTGCCTGGATAGTCGACCAGGATCGGATCGCACCCCCCGTCCCGCAGGAGCGGGGCGACATGGCAGAAGAACTCGGAGGTGCCGCTTGCCCCCGGCAACAGCAGGACGGGTCGCCCCGCCGGGGCGACACCGTGGCGATAGGACAGGCGCCCGCTCCGGCTGTGCGACTTGGGAAAAGCCGCATCCAGCTCGGCAAGCGGCGCTCCCGTCGGTTGCGTGGTCGCGTCGGCCATCAGCTTTCCAGCAGACCGCGCTCGCGCAGCTCGTCCATGGAGTCGGGCGAGAACTCCGCCTTCGGCTGATTGCCGCTGATCACGAACATGAGCAGATGCTCCTTGTCCGGCTCGTCGAAGGTGATGTTCTCGAACCGGCGCTGGACGCCCGGCGGGAAGGAGACGACATCATGCGGCCCGAGCTCGAAAGCCTCGACCGCACCGTCGACCTCCCACGAACACCGCCAGCGCCCGGTCATCGGAATGAAGGTCTCGTTGGTGTCGTGATTGTGCATCATCGGTCCCTTGCCGGGCTTCGCATGGCAGTAGCCCAGGTTGAACCCCTCGGAGATCTTGATGGAGGCATTCTCCGCCGCCTGCGCACCGACCGGCGAGGTCGTCGCCACGTCCGATCCCTCGGGCGGCTGAAAGCCGACGACGTTGTAGAGCGTGCGCTTGCAGTCGGGATGATCGCTGTCCGGCAGGCCGCCGTCAAATCCCTTCAGTTCCGAAAACAGAGCCACGCGCTTGCGCATCTCGTCCCGGGTTACGCGGATGGTCTTCAGAGCCATTATGTCCTCCCTTGGCAGTCTGCTCACTCCGGTCAATTGCCGGAATTTCCCTCCGGACAAATGCGGAGAGCTATCAGGAAGAACAATGAAGGCTGTGGAATGTTTGCAGCAATCGGCTGCGCTTGATATGGACTATCAGGAAATCGAATAATTCAAGAGTATGAAATGGCTGGCTTCGATTACAGCCTGAAGGACCTGCGGGCGCTGGACGCCCTGCTGCGCGACCGGCACGTAAGCCAGGCCGCCGCGCGCCTCGGCGTCAGCCAGCCGGCAATGAGCATGACGCTCAAGCGCCTGCGCGAGGTATTCGACGATCCGCTGCTGATCCGCCAGGGAAACCGCCATGTCCTGACCGACGTGGCGCGTGGCCTGCACGAGCGCGTGCAGATCCTCATTCGCGAGATGGAAGGCCTCGTCGACGACAGCGGCGGCTTCGACCCGGCACGCTCCCGGCGCACCTTCACGCTGATCCTGACCGACTATATCGACGCCATCCTCATTCCCTCGCTGCAGCGCCGTTTCCGCGAGCTTGCACCGCACATCAGGCTGCGCATCGTCGGACCGGACCCGTTCCGCCTCGCCCGCGTCTTCGGCGAGGGCAGCGTCGACCTGACGGTCTCCTACTTTCCAGATGCGCCGGGAGACCTCATTTCCAGGCGCATGTTTTCGGACCGCATGGTCTGCCTGGCGCGCCGGGGCAATCCGGCAATCGCCGAGCCGCTGTCGCTTGCCCGCTTCTGCGAGCTTGAGCATGTGGCGATCGAACCCGCCGAGGCGACGATGTACCGTGCCGTCCTCGACGAGGCGCTGGCCAGGATGAACCTGGTCCGCCAGGTTGCCATTTCCAAGCCGGATTTCGTCGGCGTCCCCTTCCTGCTCGAGCGCTCCGACCTGGTCGCGACCATGCCGGAGCGTCTCGCCAAGCTCTTCACCGCCCGCTTCGATCTCGTCACCTTCTCGCCGCCCCTCGACCTGCCGCCGCTCGACATCCAGATGATGTGGCACAAGAGCACCCACCTTTCCCCCGCTCACGTCTGGTTCCGCTCGCAGGTGATCCAGGTGTGCCGCCCGCAGTCATCGGAAGGAGGAGACATGTTCTCCGGCCCGCTCGCCTGAAGAAAATCGTGAGACCGAGGGGGAAGGGAGTGAGAGGAAGAATGACCGGTCGACAACACCCCGCCGGAGCACGCTTGCGCGCCCCGGCGGGAGATGCGTGACGCCTGTCTCAGGCGGCCCGAACCGTCTCCAGGAAACGGTCCATGACCTGACGCAGGGTCGCCGATTGCGCCGCCAGTTCTTCCGCCGCGGATTCCACCTGGCTTGCGGCGGAGGTCGAGTCCGCGGCGGCGGCGTTGATCCCGACGATGTTTTCCGACACCTGCTGCGTGCCAGCGGACGCTTGGTTGACGTTGTGGGCGATCTCCTGGGTCGCGGCCCCCTGCTCGTCGACGGAGGCCGCAATGGCGGCGGCAACCGCGTTGATCCGCTCGATCACATCCGTGATGCCAACGATGGCCGACACGGAGGCCTTGGTCGATTCCTGGATCTCGCCGATCTGGGTCGCGATCTCGGATGTCGCCTTTGTCGTCTGCTCGGCGAGCTGCTTGACCTCCGCCGCGACGACGGCGAACCCCTTGCCCGCCTCTCCCGCCCGGGCTGCCTCGATGGTGGCGTTGAGGGCGAGAAGATTGGTCTGGTTGGCGATGTTGTCGATCAGGTCGACGACGTCGCCGATGCGGTTTGCGGCGTTCGACAGTTCGCGAACCTTGGTCGCGGTCATTTCAGCATCGCCGACGGCCTGGCCGGCAACCCGCGCCGACTCGTCGACCTGGCGCTTGATCTCGCCGATCGAAGAGGCAAGTTCCTCGGCGGCCGAGGCGACCGTCTGCACGTTGGCCGCCGCCTCGTTGGAGGCATTGGCGGCGGCGTTGGACCGTCCAGCCACCTTCTGCGTCGCCGACGCCATGGTGGAGGACGCGGCCTTGAGCTGGCCGGACGCCCCCACCACGCCGGTGACGACATTGCTCATGGAGCTCTCGAACTCGTCCGCCAGCCGCATCATCGTGCTGCGACGCTCCGTCTCCTGCTCCGCACGGGCCGCGGCGTCGGCGTCGGCCTTGCGCCCTGCCTCTTCCTCGGCACCGACCCGGATCCGGTCGACGGCACGGGCGATATCGCCGATCTCGTCGCGACGCTCGGCCCCGGCGATCTCCTTCAGTCTCTCGCCACTGGCGAGCCGACGCAGCGCGTCCGTCAGCTTGGCAATGGGTCCGGCGATGCCATGGGCGAGAAGCCCCATGCCGATGACCGCAACAACCGCGACGACGAGCGCGGCGACCATCTGCCAGATGACGTCCGTTGCCCTGCGATCGCCCAGCGCCTTCGACAGCTTGTCGGCTTCCGTCATCACCACGGAACGCGGCACGGAGATGATCACCGACCATGTCTTGCCGGTCCGCCCCAGCGGGATCGGCGAGAAGACGTGCAGGACGCCGGCCGCCTCGTCGAAGCGGATCACGGCCTCGCCCTTGGCAAGAATAGCCTCATCGCGCGACGCCTCGGCGTCGATGGCGGTAAGCGGCCCGCCAATCGCCGCGGGATACTCGGAAGAGGCGACCACCAGGCCGTCATTGGAGACAATGGAGACATTGCCGGCGCCGTTGTAGACGGTGCCCTTCACCTTGTTCGCCAGGGTCTGGACGAAGGAGAGATCGAAATCCGCGCCCGCGACGCCCTTGAACGTGCCACCCACGAGGACCGGGACGGACATTGTGGCAAGGGAGACATGCTTGCCCTGGACCACATAGGGCAGCGGCGCGAGAATGCTTTCCTGCCCGGTGGTCTGCGGCCCGATGAACCAGCCGCCCTTCATTACACCGTTGGGATGAAGCTCACGGCTGTCGTACTCGACCAGCGGCTGCACGGCGATCTTGCCGGCTGCGTCGCGCGTCCAGTAGGGCAAGGCGCGACCGGTCGCGTCCGCGCCGACCGAAGCCTTGTTGACGAAATCGGCGTCGGCGCCGTCGAGCGCATTGGGCATCCAGGCGCTGTAGGTGCCGTTGAACCGGTCATTGTCCTTGAGAACGCCAAGCAGGATGCCGTTGAGCTGGTCGCGGCGCAGCCCCTTCGGCGATCCGCCATCGCTCTCTTCCGCCGCAACGACCGCCACGCTGTGCGCCATTGCGCGTGCCGCGTCGAAAGCGCTGTCGACCTCCGTGCGGATGATGCCTGCCTGTGTGGAGGCGAGGCGGCTCAAGGATTCCCTCGCGGAGGCTTCAAGCAAACCCTCCACGTTGTTGGTCACGAAGTTTGCCGTTTCACTCGCCGAATAGACACCATATCCGACAAGTGCTCCCGTGGCAGCAATAACACAAGCCGCTGACATGGAGACTATTTTAAACTTCACCGAGTGAATGTTCACTGAATTACTCCTGATGCCAGCTCGGCATTTAACCGAAGCAGGCGGCCATTCCTCGGGAAATCTGGGTTCAATTGATTTACCCAGCGTAAATTTCGAATATTAAAAATAAATTACGTAGGGGAAGAGCAAATCAGGAATTGAAAAATACCCTCCCTGATAGGGAGGCGGGATAAAATGTCGCAGGCAAAAGCGACCGGGACAGACAAAAAGGGGCGGGGGAGCGAGGTGCATGAAACGAAGCCCGCGGGCCGAACGCAGGGCCAGGCTTCGGACACCTGCGGGTATACGCTCGACCTCGCTGCGCCAGTTGTCAGCTCGACCCACGCCGCAGAAGCTCGACCGGCACCAGGCGTTCCTGCCCCCTCGCGTCCTCGCCCCGCGGCGTGTCCAGGATGGAGACCACGGCAGCCACGAAGTCCGGGATCGACTGGGCGACGGTCGAAAGCCCGTGCGACGCCCAGGCCGCTTCCGCGATACCGTCGAAACCGACGACGGCGAGACGGTCGGGGACGCTGACGCCAAGTTCGTGACGCGCCGTGTTGAGAAAGCCGAGCGCCGTTCGGTCGGTGACGCAGAACGCCGCCTCCAGATCCGGCGCCACTCCGTCCGGGCCAAGCAGCGCACGGGCCGCCATGGCGCCGGCGTCGTAGTCCTCGCGCCCCTGCGCCCATTCGAGGGCCGTAAGACCCGCCTCCGCCAGCCTGTCGCAAAAGCCCGCCGCCCGCCTCAGGCGCGTTGGCGTCTCGGATCCGCTGCGAATGACGGCAAGACGGCGGCGCCCCCCCGACATCAGATGTTCGGCCGCAAGCCGGCTGCCCGCGATATCCTGCGTGCGCACGATGTCGACGGTCGCGCCCTGCGCCTCGCGGTTGACGAGGATCATCCGCTGCCGGCCCTTCAGGCACTGTTCGACGATCTCCGTCGGCGGTGCGCCGGACAGAACGATCACCGCGCGCACCCGGTATTCAAGCACCAGCGTCATCAGCGCGCTCATGTCGCGCGCGCCGGCGTTGAGCAGCAGCGTCGGCTGCCCCCGCTCCATCAGCGCGGCACTCAGCGCGTCGAGCTGGCTGGCGATGAAGGGCTCGGCCAGGTTCGAAGCGACGATGGCAATGAGATCCGACCGGTTTGCATGCAGCCCCCGCGCCAGTCGGTTGACGCTGTAGCCGAGTTCCTCGGCCGCCTTGGTCACTTTTTCGCGCACCGCCGCCGACACGCTCGCCCCCGGCGTGAAGGTCCGTGACACGGCCGACCGCGAGACGCCGGCATGGCGTGCCACGTCGGCGGATGTCACGAAGCCGCCCTTTCCCGACACCCCATCCTCACTCATGACGCCCTTTCGTCCGAATTTAAAAGCCGGCTAATTACGTCCAACTCCCCGCCCCGCATCGTCACAAAACTGAAGCACGCATAGCCTAGTTTGCACACGAGTGCAGTCAAGCGAGAAATCGGCCGAAAAAGATTTTTCTCGATACATGACAATAGGTTAGGAAGAAATCCGTGGTTGGCATTGCCCTTGATAAGGTCACCAAGCGCTATGGCGGGACGGAGGTCCTCGGCGCCGTCTCGCTCGATGTTCGACAGGGTGAGTTTGTCGCCATTCTCGGCCCCTCCGGGTGTGGCAAGACCACGCTTCTGCGCCTGATCGCCGGCTTCGAGACGCTCGACGATGGCGCGATCCGGCTTGGCGAGCGGGAGGTCTCCACGCCCCGCTTCAGCCTGCCGCCCGAGAAGCGCAACGTCGGCATCGTCTTCCAGAACTACGCGCTATGGCCGCACATGAGCGTCGCCGGCAACGTCGGCTACGCGCTCAAGGTCGCCCGCCTTCCCAGCGCCGAGCGCAAGCGCCGCGTCGCCGTGGCGCTTGAAACAGTCGGCATGGTCGAGCACGCGGACAAGGCTCCGGCCGAGCTGTCCGGCGGCCAGCGCCAGCGTGTCGCCCTCGCCCGCTGCCTCGCCGCCGATCCGAGCGTGATGCTCCTCGACGAGCCGCTCGCCAATCTCGACGTCCACCTGCGCGCCTCCATGGAGCGCGAGTTCGTCGAGTTCCACGAGCGCACCGGCGCGACAATGATCTACATCACCCATGACCAGGCCGAGGCGATGGCGCTTGCCGACCGCATCGCCGTGATCGATCACGGCCGCCTGATGCAATTCGCCCGGCCCCGCGATCTCTACCGCGAGCCTGAAAACGAGATGGTCGCGCGTTTCATCGGCAACGGACTGGTGCTTCCCGGCGAGGATGTCTCCCTGCTGTCGCCGGGCACGGGCCGCGCCATGGCACGCGTCTTCGGCACGCCGCAGACCCTGCGCGCGAGCGCCAGGCAGCCCTCCTTCGCCCGCGCCGCGCTCAGCGTCCATCCGGACGACCTGCGCCTCGCCGAGACGCCCGGCGAGGGATTTCCCGCCACCGTCGAGCGCGTCATCTACCGCGGTGGCCACTACCAGATCGACTTTCATCCCAATGCCTCTCCCGACCTGGCGCTGACGCTGAACGCGCCGATCGACCGTTCGCTTGCCCCCGGAGCCCCGATCTCCGTGCGCATCGAAGACGGCTGGGTGATCCCCGCCGCAGCCTGACCCTCCTCCAAGCCTTGCAATCCGAGGAAAATCCCATGCGCCTTGCTTCCGCAACTGCCCTTGCCCTCGTGCTCCTCGCCGGCACCGCCCATGCCGAGAAGCTCGTTCTCTACACCTCCCAGTCGCCCGAAATCGCGCAGGAAACGGTCGACGCCTTCCAGGCAAAGCACCCCGACATCGAGGTCGAGTGGACCCGCAACGGCACCAGTCAGCTGATGAACGTGCTGCGCGCCGAGATCGAGGCCGGCGCGGTCAAGCCGGACGTCCTCCTGGTCGCCGACACCATCAACCTCGGCCAGCTCAAGGCCGAAGGCCGCCTGATGGCCTATCCCGACGCCCCGGTCAAAGGCTACGACAAGGGCACCTACGACAAGGACATGACCTTCTTCGGCACGAAGATCATCTCCACAGGCATTGCCTACAACACCAAGACCGCCAAGCCGGTGACGAGCTGGTCTGAGCTCCTCGACGAGGGCAACCGCGGCCAGGTCGCCGTTCCCAGCCCGCTTTATTCGGGCGCGGCACTGAACCACCTGCACTCGGTCATCGCCGACCCGTCGATCGGCTGGTCGTTCTACGAAAAGCTCGCCGACCTCGACATCGCTCCGCAGGGCGGCAATGGCCCGGCGATCAAGGCGGTGGCGAGCGGACTGGCAAAATACGCCATCGTCGTCGACGCCAACGCGCTGCGCGCCAAGGCCCAGGGGTCGCCGGTCGACTTCGTCTTCCCGAAGGAGGGCGTCTCTTTCATCACCGAGCCGGTCGCAATCATGTCCACGGCCAAGGCCCCGCAGGCCGCCAAGGTCTTCGTCGACTTCCTGCTCTCGCGCGAGGGCCAGGAGCTCGCCGCCCGTCAGGGCAACCTGCCGATCGATCCGGACGTGACGCCGCCGGCCGGCTTCCCCAGGCTTTCCGAGATCAAGCTGCTGCCGCTCGACGCCGACAAGGCCGTGGAGACCGACGGTGCGGTGCGCGAGCAGTTCACCGAGATCTTCGGCGGCTGATCGCATGACCGACATGGCATCCGCTCTGTCGCGGGAGGGCCGGCGCCTGCCGGCCCTCACCGTTTCCACGCAAGGGATCGTGCTGGCGCTGATCATCGGCTTCGTCGGCGTTCTCTCGCTGGCGCCGCTGGTGCGGCTCGCCGTCACCGGACTGGCACCCGAGGGCACGCTCGATCTCGACCGTCTCGCCGATCTCTACCTGAACCGGCGGGTGATCGCCGCGACAGGCAATTCGCTTTATGTCGCCGCCGCCTCGACGCTGCTTGCCGTCGCCGTCGGCACCGGCGCCGCGGTGCTCGCCGCCCACACCGACATGCGCGCGCGAAGCGCCTGGGTCTTCGGCTTCGTGTTGCCGCTGATGATCCCGCCGCAGGTGACCGCGCTTGCCTGGGTGCAGGCCTTCTCGCCCTCCAGTCCGGTGCTCGGCGCCCTCGGCCTGTCGCTGCCGCCGGGCGTGCGGCATCCGCTGTTCTCGTCCTCCGGGATCGTCTTCCTGCTCGGCCTTTACAACGCCCCGCTGGTGTTTCTCACCGTCCGCGCCGCGCTGAACCGCCTGCCGGCCAATCTCGCCGAGGCGGCACGCGCCTCCGGGGCAGGCAGCCTGCGCCTTCTCTTCACCGTGCTGCTGCCGCTCGCCCGCGCCGGCATCCTCGCCGGCGCCGCCCTTGCCTTCGTCTCCGCCATCGGCAACTTCGGCATCCAGGCGATGCTCGGCA
Source organism: Stappia sp. (assembly GCF_048268045.1). Classification (GTDB taxonomy): domain Bacteria; phylum Pseudomonadota; class Alphaproteobacteria; order Rhizobiales; family Stappiaceae; genus Stappia. The sequence continues at coordinate 294,295 of NZ_JBLWWG010000002.1, read as the reverse complement.
TTCCCGCCCGCTATCCGACGCTGGTCACGCTGATCTACCGCAAGCTCAACAGCTACGGCCCGGCGGCACTGTCCGACATGGCCTCGCTGGCGCTGCTGCTGTCGACCATCACGGTTGCCGCGCTTGCCCTTGCCGGCTGGGCCAACCGGCGCGGTGATCTGCGCGTCGATGCCACCGGCGGCACCATCCGCCTGCCGCTCGGACGGGCGCGCCCCGTCGTCGAGATCGGCGCCTGGGCCTTCCTTCTCGCGACCCTTGCGCTGCCGCTCAGCGCGCTCGCGGCCACCTCGCTCGTCACCGGCTACGGGCAGGAACTCACCGCCGCCACGCTCACCCTCGAGAACTACGCCAACGCCCTCTTCGCGCACGCGGCGATCCGCGAGGCCTTCGCCACCAGCTTCACGCTGACCGCCGCCGCCGTCGCCGTGCTCATCGTCGTCTCCCTGTTCCTCGCCTACTTCCTGACATGGCGGAAGGGACCGGAGGTGCGTGCCGTCCACATGGCGGCCGAACTCTCCTATGCCCTGCCCGGCATCATTCTCGGTGTCGCCATGATCCTGTTCTTCCTGAAGCCGTTGCCCGTCCTCGGGATCAGCCTCTATGGAACGCCCTGGATCATTCTCGCCGCCTATCTGTCCAACTTCCTGGCGCTGGCGCTCAGGCCGATACTCGGCGGCTTTGCCCAGGTCGACCGCGCGCTGGAGGATGCGGCGCGGGTGTGCGGAGCCGGTTTCCTGACCCGGATGCGCGACATTGTCACCCCGCTGGTGGCACCCGCCGTCTTCGCCAGCGGCATCCTCCTGTTCATGACGATCCTCAACGAAATCCAGGTCTCGATCCTGCTCGTCTCCTCCTCCACCCGCACCATCGGGCCGATGATCATCTTCCTCGAGGAAGGCGGCTCCTCGACCCTTGCCGCCGCCGTCGGCTGTCTGATGGTCGTCATCGTCCTGCTGTTCATGCTGGGAGCCTCGGCGCTCTCCGCGCGCCTGCCCCGGGGGGCGCTGCCTTGGCAAGACTGACCAGTCTCAGCGGCCTCGGCGGGAAACTGCCGGCCGCCTTCCTGCTCGAGATCGCGAGCCGGCGCATCCTGCTCGACCTCGGCGAGGGGCCGGAGCCCGGCGTCTTTCCCGATCTCTCCGGCGTCGGCCCGGTCGATGCGCTGGTGTTGTCGCACGCCCACCAGGATCACTGCGGCGGACTGCCCCTGTCGCCATGCGTCGGCGATCCGCCGGTCTATGCGACAGCGGCAACCTTCCGCCAGATCGACGAGGCACGCCTCGCGGCTCCCCGCCGCCGCCTGCTGCCCGACGCGGGCCAGGCGCGCATCGCCGGGCTTCCCGTCACCCTCGGCCGGTCGGGCCATGCCCCGGGCGGCATCTGGATCCATGTCGATGTGGACGGCGGGTTTCTCTATACCGGCGACTGGTCGTGTGAATCCGCGCTGCTGCCCTTCGACCCGCCGCCGCCGGCCGGCTGCCTTCTCACCGATGCCTCCTATGGCGACCGGTCGGAGCCGCTTGCCGGCCAGATCGCAGCCGTCGCCGAGGCCGCCCGGGCGGGCGCGGTGCTTCCGGTGCCAGCCGGCGGACGCGGACCGGAGGTCGCCCTCGCGCTTGTCGGACACGGCCTGCTGCCGCGTCTCTGCCCGGTGATCCATGCCGAACTCGCCGGCATCGCAAGCGGCGCGGACGGGGTCGGAACGCCCCGCCAGAGGGCCCAGGCCGCCGCATTGCTTGCCGCCCAGCCGACCGGGAACTGGCAGGCGCGCGACGTCATCATCGCGACGGAGGCGAATGGCGAGGCGGGTCTTGCCGCAACGCTTCTCGCCCGCAGCGGCGAAGGGTTCCGCTTCCTCTTTTCCAGCCATGTGCCCGACGGCACGCCGGCCGCCGCCCTGCTTGCCGCGGGCAGCGCACGCTGGCTCGGGTGGAACGTCCACCCCCGCCTTGTCGACACGCTGGCGCTCGCCGAGGCGACCCGTGCGATCCATGTCCTGCCCGCCTTCGCCCGCCCCGAGGCGATGACCGCCTTGCGCGCGGGCCTGGGAGCGCGCATGACGCTCGCGCGCACCCTCGACTTCGGCCCCTCGTCCGACACGCACCAGACCTCAGCTTCAGAAAAAGAAACAGCAAAATGACCGAGCCGACGCCACGCACCGCACCGCTCACCGAGGCCGAGGAGGACCGTCTTCCGGTCCTGATGCCCGTCTTCGACACGAAGGCAGCCCGGCTTTTCATCGGCAACAAGGTCGCCGCCGAGTCGCCCGACCTGCTGCTTGCCGGGGAGGTCACCTCGACCATGAACCTTGCCGTCAACATCGAGATGCGGCCGCTGACGCTTGCCGACGGCACCGCCGTCCGGCGCACCCACATCGGGCTCATCGACGGGCCCGGCAACACACCGGCGCATCTTCTCGGCGCGGTGCTGACCGTTGCCGGCATCCTCGGTCAGGCGAGCCCGGGAAAAGCCCATTATCCGCCGCACCGGCCCGGCAACCTGCTGGTTCACTGTCGCGGCGGGCGCTCGCGCTCGGCAACCGTTCTGGCGCTCTATCTGACCCTTGCCCATGGCGAGGCCTTCCCCTCCTTCGAGGCGGCGATCAATCATGTCCGCGCCAGGCGCGGCCTCGGCACGGATCAGCCCCAGCCGGCGATGCTGGACCTGGCCGCCAGGGCGCTGGAACTCGTCGGATCCGCTCCCCTGCTTGGCCAGGGAAACGGCTGACCCGGCCGCATCGGGCAGGTCTCCCTTGCAAGCATAGGCCGGCGCGGCGGCTAGTCGCCGGCGCGGGCGACCTTTTCCGGGCGCGTCGGCCCGTCCGACGCGTCACCGGCGGCGCCCTCGCGCCGGGCAAGCATGCGCTCCGCCTCGCCGATATAGTCGCGGGTCAGCGGCAGCGTATCGTTCGCCTTGGCGATCTGGATCTGGAAAACCATCAGGTCCTGCCAGCGGAACGCCGCTTCCGACCCGGCCAGATAGAAGTCCCACATCCGGCAGAAACGCGCGTCGTAGAGCGCTTCCGCCCTCTCCCGGTTGGCGTGAAAACGCGCGCGCCAGTGGCGCAGGGTCTCCGCATAGTGGAGACGCAGGATCTCCACATCGGTGACCACCAGCCCCGAACGCTCGATCGCCGGCAGCACCTCGGACAGCGCCGGCATGTAGCCTCCGGGAAAGATATGCTTGCGAATGAAGGGATTGGTCGCGCCCGGCACGCCGCTGCGGCCGATCGCATGCAGCACCATCACCCCGTCGTCGGCGAGCAGCCGCGCGCAGGTCTCGAAGTAACCGCGGTAGTGGTTGACGCCCACATGCTCGAACATGCCCACCGACACGATCCGGTCGAAGCTTGTTTCGAGGTTGCGGTAGTCGCGGATCTCGAAACGGACCCGCTCCGACAGGCCATCCGCCTCCGCCCGCGCCCGCGCGACCGCGTGCTGCTCTCCCGACAGGGTGACGCCCAGCACCTGCGCGTCGAAGCTTCGGCCAAGATAGAGCCCGAGCCCGCCCCAGCCGGAGCCGATGTCGAGCACGCTCAGCCCCGGCCGCATGGCAAGCTTCGCCGCGATATGGCGCTTCTTGGCGGCCTGCGCCTCCTCCAGCGTCTGCCCCGGATGCTCGAAATAGGCGCAGGAATATTGCATGTCGCCGTCGAGAAAGAGCCGGTACAGCTCGCCAGAGAGGTCGTAGTGGCGCTGAACGTTGCGCTTCGACCGGCCGGCGCCGTTGAGCTGGTGGAGCCGCCGCCCGAGGATCCGCAGCCGGTCGATGAGCCGGCTCCAGAAGCCCGGCGCGCTGTCGTCGCCCAGGTTCACGAACGCCACACGCAGGAAATCGAGGACATCGCCCTCGAGGATCTCCAGATCGCCCTCCATGTAGGCCTCGGGCGCCGCGAGCATTGGATCAAGCGCGATCGCCCGTGCCGCGCGGGCGGAGCGAATGTGGATGTGCACCGGCTGTCCGGTTCCATCGCCAAAGGTTTCCGGCCGACCGTCCGGGCCGGAAACCGTCAGCGAGCCAACCTGGATCAGACGCGCCATCAGGCGCCGTAGCAACGTGTTCATGACGTCAGTCCCCTCCAACCAGGATACGCGCCACGGCCCTGCCCCGGCACGACGGCCGAACAGGGCGGCGGCACTCGATCAAAGTGTGAGGCGCGGCTCCGGAACGTCGAGGCCGGTGAAAGGCCTGGCGCGCGCATGGGGACCGGATGAAAGAGCGCGCGACCGCCAGGGCGGCGGCCCGCGTCGAAGGTCGATGCGCCGAAGCGCCCGCCGCTGAAGTGGCATGCCCGGGTTCAATCGTCTCCGTTCAATCGTCTCTGTTCAACCGGTTCCATCGACTTCGGGTTTGCGCGATCAGATCCCGGACGCGGGAAGACCGGGTGCGCGCGCCCTGAATCTGGCGCCCAGGCGAGAGCGGTCAAGGCCCGCCCCCAAGGGGCTCCAGGCCTCCAGGGTGACGCCGATACGGAAGGTGTATGGAAAGGATAGCAGGCCTGGCCCGTTCCGCCTGCCCTGTTTTCAGGCAGCGGACGGCGGGCCTATTCGCTCTCGCGCTCCAGCGTGTGCCGGTTGATGAGCGGCATTTGCGCAAGCGTGAAGACAATGGTGATCGGCATCACCCCGAACAGCTTGAACGACACCCAGAAGTCGGTCCCGAAGCCGCGCCAGACAACCTCGTTGAGCACGGCGAGGAAAAAGAAGAACACGCCCCACCGGAAGGTCAGCTTGCGCCACCCCTCGTCGTCGAGGTGGAAGACGCTGTCGAACACATAGCCGAGCAGCGACTTTCCGAAGAAAAGGCCGCCAAGCAGGATCGAGCCGAACAGCACGTTGACGATGGTCGGCTTCAGCTTGATGAAGAGGTCGTCGTGCAACCACAGCGTCAGCGCGCCGAAGACGAGCACGACGACGCCGGATACCACCGGCATGATCGGCAACCGCCGGGTCAGCGCATAGGACACAGCGAGCGACAGGGCGATGGCGACCATGAAGACGGCGGTCGCCAGGAAGATCGGATCGCCCAGCGCCTTCAGCGCCGGGAAGCTGGCGGCCAGATCCTCACCGCGCGCGTTGGCGAAAAAGAACAGCACCAGCGGCCCCAGCTCGAGCACGAGCTTGAGGAGCGGCGACAGATCCTTGCGGTCCGCGGCATTGGGGCCGTGCTCGAATTCCATCTAGCGTGTCTCCCGTCCGGCGATCGCATTGGCGAAGTCCTCGGCCCGGAACGGCTCGAGATCCTCGATGCCTTCGCCGACGCCGATGAAATGCACCGGCAATCCGTATTTGGCGGCGATGGCGACGAGGATGCCGCCGCGGGCGGTGCCATCGAGCTTGGTCATCACCAGCCCGGTGACCCCGGCGACGCGGCCGAAGATCTCGACCTGGCTCATGGCGTTCTGCCCGGTCGTGGCGTCGAGTGTCAGGATCACGTCGTGCGGCGCCGTCGCATCGTGCTTGCGGATAACGCGCACGACCTTTTCCAGCTCGGCCATCAGCTCGGCGCGGTTCTGCAGCCGGCCGGCGGTGTCGATCAGAAGCACATCCACCTGTTTCTCGTTGGCCATCTTCATGGCGTCGAAGACCAGGCCGGCGGCGTCCGCGCCGGTGTCGCGGGAAACGACCTCGACGCCGGTGCGCCCGCCCCAGATCCTGAGCTGCTCCACCGCCGCCGCGCGGAAGGTGTCGCCGGCGGCGAGCATCACCGTCTTGCCCTCCGCCGCGAGCTTGGCCGTCAGCTTGCCGATGGTCGTCGTCTTGCCGGTGCCGTTGACGCCAACGAAGAGGATCACCTGCGGCCTGTGCGCGCCGGAAACCTCCAGCGGTCGCGCCACCGGCTCGAGCACCCGGGCCACTTCCTCGGAGAGGATCTTCCTCACCTCGTCGGGCGAAACCTGCTTGTCGAACCGGCCATCCGCGATGCGCTCGGTGATCGCCATCGCCGTCTCGATGCCGAGATCGGACTGAAGCAGCAGATCCTCAAGCTCTTCCAGCGTCGCCGCGTCGAGCTTGCGCTTGGTGAAGAGCGAGGAGATGCCGCCGGTCAGCGAGGCGGAGGAGCGCGACAGGCCCGCAGTCAGCCGCGACAGCCACGAGCGGCGCGGTTGCGCCTCGGGCTCGGGCTCGGGCTCGGGCTCGGGCTCGGAAACAACATCAGTCTGCGGCGCAGCGGCCAACGGTTCCTCGGCCTCCACGACGGATATGGCCGGCACGTCGTCGGCGAGAGGTGCGTGGTTGTCGACGCCATCTTGCGCCCGATTGGCGACGTCCGCGTCCGCTCCGGGCTCCGCCGCCCCGTCCTCGCTTGCCGGCGGCAGGTCGCGCGCGGCGTCATCCCGCGTGTCGTCGGCGGCGTCATCTTCGCGACGGGCGGCCTCTTCCCCGAGATCCTCGCCGGCTTCCGCCGGATGCTCCTCCGGTGTCTCGCGAACGCTCTCTTCCGGTCGCGGCGCCCCGCGTCCGCCGAACAGGCGTCCGAGAAATCCGCGCTTTTCTTCGCTCATGCCGTCATGCCGCCTGTCGGTTCGCCGGTTTTCCGATGAGATGACGCCCGGTATGCCCGGTGATCTCCAGGCTGACAAGACCGCCCGGCTCCAGGCCGGAATGCCCCTGCGGCAGATCGAGGGGGCTGAACTCCACCTGAGTGAACTGCTCGCTGCGGCCGAGCCCCTCGCGCTCCACGAGCACTTGCCGCGTCCGGCCGACCTCGGCATCGAGATGCGCCTTCAGCGCCTGCTCGCCCTTTTCGCGCAGCCGCGCCGCGCGCTCCTTGACCAGCGCCCGGCCGACCTGCGGCATGCGCGCCGCCGGCGTGCCCTTGCGCGGCGAGAAGGGGAAGACATGCAGATGCGTCAGACCGCAATCGTCGACGATGGCAAGCGTGTTCTCGAACATCTCCTCGGTCTCGGTCGGGAAGCCGGCGATGATGTCGGCGCCGAAAACCACGTCCGGGCGCATCGCCCGCACCTCCTGGCAGAAGCGGATCGTGTCGCCGCGCAGGTGTCGCCGCTTCATCCGCTTCAGGATCATGTCGTCGCCCGCCTGAAGCGAAAGATGCAGATGCGGCATCAGCCGCTCTTCGTCCGCGATGGCGCGCATCAGCGCCGGATCCGCCTCGATGGAATCGATCGACGACAGCCTGAGCCGGTCAAGCGCGGGAACATGCTTCAGGATCTTGGCGACGAGATCGCCGAGCTTGGGGCTACCCGGAAGATCGGCCCCGAAACTGGTGATGTCGACGCCGGTCAGCACCACTTCGCGGTAGCCGTTGTCGACAAGCCGGCCGATCTGGTCGACGACCGCGCCCATGGGCACGGAGCGTGAATTGCCCCGGCCATAGGGAATGATGCAGAAGGTGCAGCGGTGATCGCAGCCGTTCTGCACCTGCACGAAAGCCCTTGCACGCCCTTCCAGCCCGTCGATCAGGTGGCTGGCGGTTTCGCGCACGCTCATGATGTCGTTGACGCGGACCTTCTCGGTTTCCTCGATGCCGAATTGCGCCACCCGCCCGTAGGAGGCGCGCTCCAGCTTCTCGGTGTTGCCGAGCACGAGATCGACCTCGTCCATGCCCGCGAAGGTTTCCGCCTCGGTCTGTGCGGCGCAGCCGGTGACGATGATCCGCGCACCCGGGTTGTCGCGCCGCGCCTTGCGGATCGACTGGCGCGCCTGGCGCACCGCCTCCGCCGTCACCGCACAGGTGTTGATCAGGATCGCGTCCTTGAGGCCGGCCGCTTCCGCCTCGCGCTTCATCACCTCGGATTCATAGGAATTGAGGCGGCAGCCGAATGTGACGACGTCGACGCTCAACGGACCACCTCGAGGATCGGACGGTCGCCCGGAGCGGTCTTCTCGAAAGTAAGCGTCTGCCGGTCGAGAGCGCCCTCGTACTCGATTTCGGTGTCGCCGGTCATCAGGATGTGATCGTCGCTCTCGCGCCATTCGATGGCGAGAGGTCCGCCGGGCAGGTTGACGGTCACGCGCCGCCCGGTGCGCCTGTCGCGCGCCGCCGCGACGCCGACGGCGCAGGCCGCCGTCCCGCAGGCGCGCGTCAGCCCGACGCCACGCTCCCACACCTTGACGTCGATCTCGTGATCGGAAAGCACATGCGCGAGCGAGATATTGGCCCGCTCCGGGAACATCGGATGGTTCTCCAGCATCGGCCCGATGCGCTCCATGTCAAAGGCATCGATGTCGTTCACCCAGAAGATCGCGTGCGGATTGCCGACATTGACCACCGACGGCGTGTGCAGGATCGGCGCGTCGATGGGGCCGATCTGAAGCTCGATGGCCCGTGTGTCGTGAAATTCCTCGGCGAGCGGGATCTCGTTCCAGGCGAAGCGCGGCACGCCCATGTCGACGGTGACCTTGCGCTCCTCGCCTGTCGAGCTGGCGACCAGCAGCCCCGCGTTGGTCTCGATGGTGACGCTGTCGCGCCCGCATTCCGCCAGCAGCAACCGGCCGATGCAGCGCGTGGCATTGCCGCAGGCGTCGACCTCGCCGCCGTCGCGGTTGTGAATGCGCATGAAGGCGTCGGCCCCCGCGCGTGCCGGTTCGACGGTGATCATCTGGTCGAAGCCGATGCCGCCGTCGCGGGTGCCGATCCGGCGGATCTCGTCGTCGGTCAGACGCACGGCTTGCACCCGCGCGTCCCACACGACGAAGTCGTTGCCGAGCCCGTTCATCTTCAGAAAGGGTATGCTGTCGCCGCTCATCGCCGCACCGGATCCATGTCGCCCAGAGAGTCTGCCAGGTGTTTGCGCTGCTTTCGCGCGCATCGCGCCCGACCGGTCGCGCGGGCCGTCGCCGCCCCCGCCGGCAGCGGCACCTTGCCGGCACCCTGCCATCCCGTTCGTTTACACCGCCTATATGGCTGAAAAGCGCGCGCGGTTCCAGTGCTGCGCACGCGTATCGCGGATCAGCGGCCGCAGGCGGCTCCGTGCTTCGCGCCTGTCTCGCGCCGTCAGAACGTCGCGCCCTCGCGGATGAAGGTGCCGTTCTGCAGGTCGCTCACCGCCTGGATCAACTCCTGACGGGTGTTCATGACGATGGGACCGTGCCAGGCGACGGGTTCGCGGATCGGCGCACCGGACACCAGCAGGAAGCGGATACCGTGTTCGCCAGCGGTCACCGTCACCTCGTCGCCGGCTCCGAAGCGCACCAGCGTGCGGTCGCCGCTTTCGTCGCGCACATGCACCTCCTGCCCGTCGACTTCCTTTTCCAGCAGCACGCCGCGTGGTGCCGAGGCATCGCGGAACGAGCCCGAACCGGCGAAGATATAGGCAAACGCCTGCCGATAGGTGTCGATGGCAAAGCGCCGGGTGCGTCCGGGCGGCACCGAGATGTCGAGATAGCACGGATCGGCGGCGATGCCGTCGACCGGGCCGCTCCGGCCCCAGAAGCTGCCGCAGAGCACCCGCACCGCCGTGCCGTCGTCGTCGATGATCTCCGGCACCTCGGCGGAGGGCACGTCCTGGTAGCGCGGACTGGTCATCTTCAGCGAGGACGGCAGGTTCGCCCAGAGCTGGAAGCCGTGCATCCGCCCGTTCGGATCGCCCTTCGGCATCTCCTGGTGCATGATGCCGCTGCCCGCCGTCATCCACTGGATATCGCCCGCCCCCAGCGTGCCACGGTTGCCGAGGCTGTCGCCGTGGTCGACCGTGCCGGACAGCACATAGGTGATCGTCTCGATGCCCCGGTGCGGATGCCAGGGGAAACCGGCGCGGTAGTCCTCGGGGCGCTCGTTGCGGAAGTCGTCGAACAGCAGGAACGGGTCGAAGGCGGTCGGATCGCCGAAGCCGAAGGCCCGGTGCAGCTTCACGCCCGCGCCCTCGAGGGTCGGCTTTGCGGACGTCAATTGCGTGATCGGTCTGACGGACATGGTCTCTCACCCCTTGCGGTGGCGCCCGCGCGGCAGGGCGGGTATCCCGCTACACAGATAGGCCATGAAAGCCGGCCCGCCATCGTCCCGCCTGCTGGACGCACCGTTCACGATGACGTGACCAATCGTTTCGCGACGTTCGCTCACGCTTCGACCGAAAGCACCGTCTCCGGGCCGATGCGGGCAAGCAGGTTGAGCATGTCGCGCCGGCTCACCGCCACGCAGCCTTCGGTTGGCGTGTAGCCGGGGCGCGCCAGGTGAAAGAACAAGGCGCTGCCCCGGCCGGGAATGGCGGGGGCGAGATTGATCTGCGGAACGACGACGACGTCATAGAGCCCGTCGTCGCGCCACATCGCCTCGTGCGAGCCGGCGAAAGGCAGCGCCACGGGCCGGTTGTAGGCGGCGTCGCGCGGATCATCGCACCATCCAAGCCCCGGCTCGATCGCGACCAGCGGCAGGCGCGTGCGCGGTCGCGCCATCCGGTCGGCGCGGTAGAAGGCGAAAAGCAGCGGGAACCGACCGACAACGGTCTTGCCGTCGCCCTCCCGCTTGGCGACCGTGAGCCCGGCGCGGCCGAGCGCGCACGGGACCGTGATCGCGCCAAGCGTCAGCCGCCCGCGTGTCGCGCGCGGCGACAGCGCCCGCACGACCGCGCGGCCCTCCCCTCCCGCCGCTGCGTCGGCGGCGCGGGATCGACGGCGCGAAAGAAGCCGGATGCTTTTGAGCGGAACGGTTGTCATCGGCGGCTGGATCACCTTGCGGTCAAGGACGCGTGAACGAGATTTGTTGCCGAAACCCGGGCGCGGCGTCAATGCGTGCTCGCGCAAGCGTGTCGACTTGCCTAAGTGAGGGAAAGCGGATTTGAATGACACCATGCCCCTGAGAGAGGACCGACCATGAGCGCACGCAAGATCCTGATCGTCGACGACGACAACGATCTGAGGGACGCGCTGGTTGAGCAGCTGTCGCTCTACGACGAATTCGAGACCCAGGAGGCGGCCACCGCCTCCGCCGGCATCCAGGCGGCCGAGGCCGGCCATGTCGACCTCCTGCTCATGGACGTGGGCCTACCAGACATCGACGGTCGCGAGGCGGTGAAGCTCCTGCGCAAGAAGGGATTCAAGGCACCCGTGATCATGCTCACCGGCCACGACACCGACAGCGACACCATTCTGGGGCTCGAGGCGGGCGCCAACGACTATGTCGCCAAGCCCTTCAAGTTCGCGGTGCTCCTGGCGCGCATCCGCGCCCACCTGCGCTCCCACGAGCAAAGCGAGGACGCCGTCTTCACCATCGGCCGGTTCTCCTTCCGCCCGGCGCAGAAGCTGATGACCGACGAGAAGGGCGGCAAGATCCGTCTCACCGAGAAGGAAACCTCGATCCTGAAGTTCCTGTATCGGGCGGGCGAGAAGCCGGTCACCCGCGACGTGCTGCTGACAAAGGTCTGGGGCTACAATTCCGGCGTCACCACCCACACCCTGGAAACCCACATCTACCGCCTGCGCCAGAAGGTCGAGCGCGATCCCTCGAATGCCGAACTGCTGTTGACGGAGGCCGGCGGCTACAAGCTGGTGCCGTGACGTCGCGCAGCGCGCCCCGGGATGACAACGAAAAAAGGACCGGCGCGGATGTCTCCGCCCGGCCCCGGTGATGCCTCTTCAAAAGATGCGCCGCCGCCTCAGGCGGCCGCCTCCGCCCGTGCGCCGACGATCTCCACGACCTCGCGCATGATGTCGGTGAGCTGGAAGTTCTTCGGCGTGTAGACCGCCGCGACCCCCATCGCCTTCAGCCGGACAGCATCCTCGTCCGGGATGATGCCGCCGACGACGACGGGCACGTCGTCGAGCCCCTCGGCCCTCAACCGCTCCATCACCTCGCGCACCAGCGCCAGATGCGAGCCGGAGAGGATCGACAGGCCGATGACGTGAACGTCCTCCTCGAGCGCCGCGTTGGCAATCTGGGCCGGTGTCAGGCGGATGCCCTCGTAGACGACCTCCATGCCGCAGTCGCGCGCGCGCACGGCGATCTGCTCCGCGCCGTTGGAATGGCCGTCGAGCCCCGGCTTGCCGACCAGGAACTTGAGCCGGCGTCCAAGCTTGCGCGACACCGCCGCGACCGCCGCGCGCACCGGCTCGAGCTCGCCCGCATCGGCGCGCGCCGCCTTGCCGACACCGGTCGGTGCCCGGTATTCGCCGAACACCTCGCGCAGCGCCGCGCCCCATTCGCCGGTGGTGACCCCCGCCTTCGCCGCGGCGATGGAGGGCTCCATGATGTTGCTCCCCTCCGAGGCGGCCTGCCGGAGCGCGGCGATCGCCGCCTCCACGGCGCCGGCATCGCGCTCCGCGCGCCAGGTCTTCAGGTTCTCGACCGCCTCTTCCTCGACGTGCTCCGGCACCGTCAGGATGCCGCCATCCTCGCCGGCGGAAAGCGGCGACGGCTCGCTCTCGGTGAAGCGGTTGACGCCGACGACCACTTGATCGCCCGCCTCGATGGCGGCGAGCCGGTCGGCGTTGGCGGCGACCAGCGCCTGCTTCATGTAGCTCGTCTCGACCGCCGCGACGGCCCCCCCCATCTCGGCGATGCGGGCCAGTTCCTCGCGCGCCGCGCCCTTCAACTCCTCGACCTTCGCCGTGATCGCCTCCGACCCGTCGAAAATGTCACCGAACTCCAGCAGGTCGGTCTCATAGGCAAGGATCTGCTGCATCCTCAGCGACCATTGCTGGTCGAACGGTCGCGGCAGGCCCAGCGCCTCGTTCCAGGCGGGAAGCTGCACGGCGCGCGCCCTGGCGTTTTTCGACAGCACCACGGCCAACGCCTCGATCAGGATGCGGTAGACGTTGTTCTCCGGCTGCTGCTCGGTCAGGCCCAGCGAATTGACCTGCACCCCGTAGCGGAACCGGCGGAAGCGCGCGTCCGTGACGCCGTAGCGGGTGAGACAGATCTCGTCCCACAGTTCGGCGAAGGCGCGCATCTTGCAGATCTCGGTGAGGAAGCGCATGCCGGCGTTGACGAAGAAGGAAATGCGCCCGACCGCTTCGGGAAAGTCCGCCTCGGCAATGACGCCCGCCTGCTTGACCTCGTCGAGGATGGCAATCGCGGTCGCCAGAGCGAATGAAAGCTCCTGCACCGGCGTCGCCCCGGCCTCCTGCAGGTGATAGGAGCAGACGTTCATCGGGTTCCACTTGGGCATCGCCCGATAGGTCCAGGCGATGACGTCGCGGGTGAGCCGCAGCGACGGCGCGGGCGGGAAGACATACGTCCCGCGCGACAGGTATTCCTTGATGATGTCGTTCTGCGTGGTGCCCGCCAGCAGCGCCCGGTCGGCGCCCTGTTCGTCGGCGGCGGCCACATACAGCGCCAGCAGCCAGGGTGCCGTCGCGTTGATCGTCATCGAGGTGTTCATCTTCTCCAGCGGGATCTGCGAGAAGAGCGCGCGCATGTCGCCGAGATGGGCGACCGGGACGCCGACCTTGCCGACCTCGCCGCGCGCCAGCGCGTGGTCCGGGTCGTAGCCCGTCTGCGTCGGCAGGTCGAAGGCGACGGACAGGCCCGTCTGACCCTTGGCGAGATTGTTGCGGTAGAGCGCATTGGAGGCGCTGGCCGTCGAGTGGCCCGCATAGGTGCGGAAGATCCAGGGCCGGTCCCGTGCCGGCCCTCCCGCCTGCGCGCCCGTCTTTGCGGCTTCGCCCTTGTGGCTCTGGCTCATGGATCGTCTCCTCGAACGTCTTTGCCCGTCCGCCGCCGGATCGCGCGCGCGGACGTCTCCCTTTTTTCGCCGGCCTGCCGCAGCGGTCGCAACCGCCCGCAGGCCGCCCTCCCGCGCGCCCTGCACACCGCCTTCCCCGACGGTCATTCTAGGTGCAATGCAAAAAACACTCTTGGGCAATTGCGAGAATTAAGCAATAGTCCAATAGCGGGGCACGTGTTTTTGGCACGATAGTTTCGTGAAGGCGACGAAGCGCCCGGCAAAGCACCGGAATCGATAATGCGTCGCAACATGAAACACATCGCGGCCAGAGCCCGGGAGGGGGCACGCCATCGTGCGACAGCGGTTGAAGAGAAGGACGGGAGGACTTCGGGAAATGGGTAATGCGGAGCAGGCGAACGACAATCGGGAGATGGGAGAGCGTCCGATGAAGGACCTTTACGAGATCGGCGAGATCCCGCCGCTCGGTCATGTGCCGAAGAACATGTACGCCTGGGCGATCAGGCCGGACCGGCACGGACCGCCGGAAGAGGCGATGAAGCTGGAGGTGGTTCCCACCTGGGAGCTCGACAGCAACGAGGTGCTTGTCCTCGTGATGGCCGCCGGCGTCAACTACAACGGCATCTGGGCCGGCCTCGGCGAGCCGATCTCGGTCTTCAAGGTGCATGATCTGCCCTATCACATCGCCGGCTCGGACGCCGCCGGCATCGTCTGGGCGGTCGGCTCCAAGGTGAAGCGCTGGAAGGTCGGCGACGAGGTCGTCATCCACTGCAACCAGGATGACGGCGACGACGAGGAGTGCAACGGCGGCGACCCGATGTTCTCGCCCACCCAGCGCATCTGGGGCTACGAGACGCCCGACGGCTCCTTCGCCCAGTACGCCCGCGTCCAGTCGCAGCAGCTCATGCCGCGCCCGCAGCACCTCACCTGGGAGGAGAGCGCCTGCTACACGCTGACGCTCGCCACCGCCTACCGCATGCTCTTCGGCCATGCGCCGCACCAGCTCCGTCCCGGCCAGAACGTGCTGATCTGGGGCGCTTCCGGTGGCCTCGGCGTCTTCGGCGTGCAGCTTGCGGCGGCTGCCGGCGCCAACGCCATCGGCGTGATCTCCGACGAGGACAAGCGCGATTACGTGCTCTCGCTCGGCGCGCGCGGCGTCGTCAACCGCAAGGATTTCGACTGCTGGGGCCAGATGCCCACGGTCAATTCGCCCGAGTACAACACCTGGCTCAAGGAGGCCCGGCGCTTCGGCAAGGCGATCTGGGAGATCACCGGCAAGGGCAATGACGTCGACATGGTGTTCGAGCACCCGGGCGAGGCGACCTTTCCGGTCTCCTGTCTGGTGGCGAAGCGCGGCGGCATGGTCGTCTTCTGCGCCGGAACCACGGGCTTCAATCTCACCTTCGACGCCCGCTACGTCTGGATGCGACAGAAGCGCATCCAGGGCTCGCATTTCGCCCACCTGAAGCAGGCCTCCGAGGCCAACAAGGCGGTCATCGAGCGGCGCATCGACCCCTGCATGAGCGAGGTCTTCCCCTGGGAGGACATTCCGCGCGCCCACACCAAGATGTGGAAGAACCAGCATGCGCCTGGAAACATGGCCGTTCTCGTCAATGCCCCGGTGACGGGCCTGCGCTCCTTCGAGGACGTGCTTGCCGCCGGCCGCGGCTGACGCGCAAGGACCAGGCCCGGCGCGAGGGCTCCCCGCCCTCGCGCCGGGCCGTTCGTTTCGGACCCGCAAACGGATGACGGTGTGCCGCGGCGTTCCCCGGCGGGCCCTACTCGCTCATGGCGAAGATGCGGACCTGCTTGGAAAAATGCGAGTGCCGCAGGCTGAAGAGGTGATGCAGGATGCTGTCCACGTCATCCGGGTAGAAGGGCTTGCGCAGGAAGGCGCGGGCGTTGACCTTCTGCGCCGACTGGTCGAGCGTGTCGTTGTATTCCGTCGACATCAGGATGACATCGGAGCCGCGCGCCAGTTCCGCCAGCCTGTCGGCGAGTTCGATCCCGGTCATGTTCGGCATGTTGAAGTCCGAGAAGATCACCCGGTACGGCCGCTCGCGGATCTTCTCCAGCGCCGCCTTGCCGTCCTCCGCCTCGACCACGTTGAGGCGGAAGATCGACCGGTCCAGGACCTTGCGCACGATGCGCCTCACGGTCGAGGAATCGTCCACCACCAGAACGTCGAAGCGCGTGTTGATCGTCTCGTGAACGTCGAGGACATGGGCCACCTGCGACGCGGTGAAGGGTTTGGGCAGGAAGTCATAGGCCCCGAAGGC
Source organism: Stappia sp. (assembly GCF_048268045.1). GTDB lineage: Bacteria > Pseudomonadota > Alphaproteobacteria > Rhizobiales > Stappiaceae > Stappia. The sequence goes on along the minus strand of NZ_JBLWWG010000002.1, from coordinate 278,431 downwards.
CTTGAGCTGCTTTTCCGCCGCCTCGCTCAGCCGGTTGGACATGGCCACCGCGAAGGTCCGCGATCCGAGCACATGGATCGCCGCCATCACCTCGATGCCGGAAAGCTGCGGCATGTTGATGTCGAGGAAGGCAACGTCGAATTTTTCGCTGCCGAGCAACCGGACCGCTTCCTTGCCGTCGGCGGTGGCGACGATGTCGACTTCTCGGCCCGTTCCAGTGATGGCGCGGGCGATAAACTTGCAAACGACGGAACTGTCGTCGGCGATCAGGATCCTGATCCGGTCTTCGGATGTATCGGCCACGAGCAGTCCGTTTTTTTGCTGCGTTCTGCAGCAGATAGCCCGGAAAACCTTGCGTTCTCGTGAACAGTCCCGTCTCTCCGCCATCCGGCGGAAACGGATTTTCAATCCCGTCGGTGATAGATCTCCTCACCGCCGGCCCGCGTCGCCGCCGTTCCGACACGAGAACGGGTCAGTCTGCGCGCTTGCCGCCGGCCGAATCCGCGTGCCGCATCCCGGCCGACCGGCCATTCGACCCGTTTTCGCGAGGACCGCATGCCTTCCTTCCGCTCGCTTCGCCTCCCGGCCTCCGCCGCCGCACTTGCCCTTGTCGCCGGCCTCCTGGCCGCCTGCACCCCCGACCGGGTCTCCGTTCCGCCCTATTACGCCGATCTCGCCCGCGTCGACGCGCGGATCGACAGCGCCACGGCGGCGCAGATGATCTCGACCTACCGCGAGAAAAACGGCAAGGGCGCGCTCACGGTCGATCCCGTGCTCATGCAGGTGGCGCGTCGCCAGGCCGAGGCGATGGCCGCCGCCAACGATGTGCGCGCCTCGCTGCTGCCCGGCAACACGCTGAAGGCCCGCCTGGCCAGTACCGGCGAGACCAAAACCTACGCCGTCGAGAACGTCAGCGCCGGCTACCGCACCCTCGCCGAGGCCTTTTCCGGGTGGCGCGAGTCCCCGCGCCACAACGAGGTCCTGCTCGACGGCAAGGCCACCCGCATGGGCATCGCCACCGCCTACGCGTCCGGATCGAAGTACAAGGTGTTCTGGTCTCTGGTGCTGGCGGGCCCGGCGGAGTAAACCTGCCGCACCGCACAACACCGCCCGCGACACGGGCGATTGAACGGAACGCCCGCCATATGCTTTCGCCCGCAACCTCTCTCGCCGAACTGACAGACCGCTTCCGCTGGCAGATCCCGTCTGCCTACAACATCGCGGAAGCGGCCTGCGGCCGTTTCGCCACCTCGCAGCCGGAGCGGATCGCGCTGCTGCACCAATGCGCCGACGGCGGCACCCAGCGCTGGAGCTATGGCGCGCTTCACGCCGCCTCGGGCCGCCTGGCCAACGCGCTTGCCGCCCTGGGGATCGTCCCCGGCGACCGGGTGGCGCTGCTGCTTCCGCAGACGCCGGAAACCCTGATCGCCCATCTTGCCATCTACCGCATCGGCGCCATCGCCGTCCCCCTCGCAAGCCTCTTCGGCGTCGAGGCGTTGCGCTACCGTCTCGAGCACTCGGGCGCCGCCGCGATCATCACCGACGCGCCCGGCCTGGCCAAGGTCGAGGCGCTCGCCGATGCCCTGCCGGCGCTGCGCCTGCGCATCCTCACCGGCCCGGTAACGGGCGCGCTGGCCGAGGGTGTCCACGGCTTCGACGCGCTGCTCTCGAGGGCCCGCGACGGGTTCGCCAGCCTCGCAACGGGTCCCGATGATCCGGCGCTGATGATCTACACCTCCGGCACCACAGGCCAGCCCAAGGGCGCGCTGCACGGCCACCGGGTGCTCGCCGGCCACATGCCGGGCATCCAGATGTCACAGAACTTCATGCCGCAACCCGGCGACATCCTCTGGACGCCGGCCGACTGGGCCTGGGCGGGCGGGCTGCTCAACGCGCTCTTCCCCGCTCTCAGCCTCGGCGTGCCGGTGGTCTCGTGCCACCTGGGCAAGTTCGATCCCGAGCAGGCCTTTGCGCTGATGCGCGATCATGGCGTGCGCAATGCCTTCATTCCGCCGACGGCGCTGAAGATGATGCGCGCCGTCGCCAATCCGCGCGCGCGCTACGACCTGCGCCTGCGCAGCCTCGGCTCGGCCGGCGAGGCGCTCGGCCGCGAGACCTACGACTGGGCACGCGAAACGCTCGGGCTGCCGGTCAACGAGTTCTACGGCCAGACCGAATGCAACGCCGTCATCGCCTCCTGCGCCGAAATCGGCGTGTCGCGCGCCGGCGCCATCGGCCGCGCCGTGCCCGGCCACGAGATCGCGGTGCTTTCCGCCGAGGGCGTGCCGCTCGCCGCCGGCGTGCAGGGGCAAATCGCCGTGCGCCGCCCCGATCCGGTGATGTTTCTCGGCTATTGGAACGATCCCGAGGCGACGGCGGCGAAGTTCGTCGGCGACTGGATGACCACCGGCGACCAGGGTCTCATCGACGACGACGGCTACGTCCATTTCGTCGGCCGCGACGACGACATCATCACCTCCGCCGGCTACCGCATCGGGCCGAGCGAGATCGAGGATTGCCTGCTGGCCCATCCGGCGGTGGCGCTGGCCGCCGCCGTCGGCAAGCCCGACGCGCTGCGCACGGAAATCGTCAAGGCCTTCATCGTGCCGGCCGCCGGCGTCACGCCCGACGACGCGCTTGCCGACGAGATCCGCGCCTATGTGCGCACACGGCTTTCGGCCCATGAGTATCCGCGCGAGATCGCCTTCGTCGACGCGCTGCCGATGACCACGACCGGCAAGGTCATCCGCCGCCTGCTGCGCGACGAGGACACCGCCCCCGCCGCCATCGGCTGTTCCTGACCGGGGTCAGACGTCTCAGCGCCGACGTAGCAGCGCCTTGACCACGGCCCGCGCCCGGTGCTCCAGCGCTAGATCGGCCCCCCCGAGCCACAGGCGCAGGTCGGCGAACCGCCCGCCCGCGACAAGCCCCGTCGCATAGGCGACCCGGCCCGGCCACAGCGGCTCGATCATCGAATGTCCCGGTATGGCCAGGGAATCCGCATCCACGATGCCATCGGATGCAAGCGTGTGGCGCATGGCGATCCGCGCGATCTGCGATCCCGGCGACAGACGTCCATGATCCTCGTCGAAGGCGATCTTCCACGACCACGCCCGCGCCCCGTCGCGCAGCATAGCCATCATCGCCACCGGCCGGCCGTCGAGCCTGAGCGCGTCGATGCGCAGCCGCCCGGCCCGCGCGCTTGCCTCGAGGAAATCGCGGGCAAAGGCCGCCCGTCCGGGGTCGGCGACCAGCGCCGTGCCGGCCCGCCCCTTCCAGCCTGCCGCCTCCAGCTCGAGAAACGCCTCGATCGCCTCGGGCAGCGTTTCCACCGTGTCGGCACGGGTGGCGGAGACCGCGCCAAGATCGGCAAGCCGGCGCATCTGCCGGTCAAGCTCCTTGACCCGGTGGCGGCTCACCGCCCGCTGCTGCGCAGCACCTTCGATACCCGTTGCATGCCCGGCGCGCAGGCGTGCGCCGCAGAGCGCCAGTCGCGGGCCATTGCCGTCGCGCGTCGCCGCCATGCCCGAAAGCAGTGCCGCCACGGGGCCGTCGGTACGCAGATACGGAAAGGCGACGAGCCCCGTTCCCAGCGCCTCCGCCGCCGCCGCGCACAGGCTTGCCGCCGTCTCGGCATCGGCCTCGGGCGCGAACAGCGGCGTGCCGAGCGGGCCGTAGTCGCCGGCATGGGCGACGGCCGCCGGCGTCAGCAGGCCGACGCGCCGACGGCTGAAGGGAGCAAGCGCCAGGAAGGCGCCGTCCGCCTCGCGTCGGATCGCGACGACGCGTATCTCCCTGCGGTCGAGCCGTGCCGCCAGCGGCCGCAGGAACTCGGGGCGAAAAAACGGGTTCGGTTCGATGGCGCGGTCGGCGAGCCTGTTCCACGCGGCCAGAGGCGCGTCGGCGGCATCCACCGCGAAGATCAGGCTGCTCGTCCCGCTCACCGTGCGCACCCGCTCTCCCCCTCGTGCGGCGCCACGGTCGGCGTCTTGCCTCCCCGCGTCCCGCACCGTCGCCCTTTTGCCGGCAATTGCCATACCGCACGTCCTCCGCCCGCCCGCGCGGCCAGGCGCGGGTGCGAACGCAAGTGTGCCACAACCGCGTGGCTTGCGCCTTCGCGGCGTTAGCATTTGGTTAACCCTGCGCGCGCCCCGTGTTGGAGCGCCAGACGAGAGGATCGATCCCCAGCCGCCGGCGCGCCTGCCAGGCCAGCGCCGCCGCCTCGAACACCATCGCGCCCGCTGTGGCGACCGCCGCGCCGAGAATGCCGAGCAGCGGGATCAACACGATGTTGAGCCCGATGTTGACGGCGAAGGCCGCCGCATAGACGCCCGCACAGGCCTTCTGCTGGTCGGCCATGGTCAGCAGCGCGTCGACCGGCCCGACGGCGGCGCGCGCCAGCACCCCGGCAAGCAACACCAGGATCACCGGATAGCCGCTGGTAAAGCCGTCTCCGAACAGCGCCAGCAGCAGCGGCCCGACCGCCGCCAGCAGGCCGGCGAGCAACAGCGTCGGCCAGAAGGTCCAGCGGGCGCTTTCGTCGACGAGCCGAGCCAGCTCGGCATGCTCGCCCGCGTGATAGAGCCTGGAATAGCGGTGCGCGGTGGCCGAGCGCACCGCGAAATAGACGAAATGGGCCAGCGCCGGCGTCTTCGAGGCGGCGAAATAGATCGCCACCTGGTCCGGCGGGCACCAGAAGCTCACCATCACCACGTCGGCGCTGGTGATGAGCTGGAAGAAGCCCTCGACAAGCAGGATCGGCACCGACAGCCGCAGCCACTCGCCGATGGTCCAGGCCTCGCGCGGCGGTCGCGCCAGCCGCTGCGGCGCGAGCATGCGCGCCAGCGCCAGCCCCTGCAGCAGCGTCACCGTCCAAGTGGCGACGATGGTCACGATCACCGCCGAACTCGCGGTTGCCGGCACGCCCGCCGCCACCGCCGCCGCCATGCCGGCGAGGATCGCCAGCGGCCGCCAGATGAAGGTCGGCAGCATGGCGGTCAGCGTCCAGTCGTGGGCGCGCGCGATGCCGTCCTGGATGCTGCCGATGGTGAACATCGGCAGGCAGACCGCGCCGAGCACCAGCGGCAGCACGTAGTGGGAGGAGATCCGCTCGCCCGCCAGAACCACGACGGCGATGCCCGCGAGCGCCACCGCCGTCGCCGCGAGCCCACCCGCCGCGCGGCTGCCGATCAGCAGCGCGGCAAGCCGCCCCTGCTCGCCGCGCGCGCGGTATTCGGGAATCAGCCTGAGAACGGAGGAGGAAAAACCGAGCGGCGTGAAGATGCCGAGAATGACGACCAGCGTCCACACGACCGCGTAGATGCCGTATTCGTGCCCGCCCATCAGCCGCGCCAGCACCACCTGCATGACATAGGCAAGCGCTGCGCCGAGCACCCGGGTGGCGAAGACGACAAGCGCCATGCGCTGCGCCCGCGCCGTGTCGAGCTCGCCGGAAACGATTCCGCGCAGGCGGTCGAGCATCGGCAGCACGCGACGCGACGCCGCCTCCGGCAGCACCCATGCCGCCATCCGCTCGGTCAGGGCAAGCCCCCCGGCCAGAATCCGTGTCAGCATGGGCAGGCGCTGGACAGCGGCGCGCATCGCAGGGCGCATTCCTGCGGCGCGGAGCGCGGGCGCAAACAGACCCGCGCCGGTTCGCGCGTTTCTGCCCCGATCCGATGGCCCCGGCGGTTCGTCACCTTGTTCCCCGTCCCTTGTCCCTTGCGACAACAACCATGTGCCACCATTCTGCCGCCGGGCAAAGTCCCTGGCGGCAAACGGCATGGCGGCGTGGTCCCAACCGTGCTTCGCGCCCGTGCGGGCGGGCCCGTCGGCGGGCCTCCTCAAGGCTGCAAGCCTAGCGGGCGACTTTTAATTTTCCGTCGCCCGCCGCCGGCGGAGCCGGGCGGCGCGCCGGTCACGTTTGCGTGAGGCGCCAAACCGCTGACCGGCGACGGAATCGGGACGGCTGTCGAAAACCCGGGGCGGACACGTTCAATCCCTCTTGCGCACCGCCTCCTTGTCCGCTATCAAGCGGCCACCTCGGCACGGTTCCCGGTCAGGGCGGTTCGGCTTATGCCACCGCGGAGCGGGCAGGATCGGGGCGGCGGATGCAAAATCCGCCCGGCGATACGGTCTTCCGCATCGCCACGACATAGCGGGCCGTCTGGACCCGCGTTTGGTGCGCCGGTGTAGCTCAGTTGGTAGAGCACGTCATTCGTAATGATGGGGTCGGCGGTTCGAGTCCGTTCACCGGCACCACTCTTTTTCTCCCGAACACATCCGAAACGCGCGTATCGCCTGTGCGCGCGGCGCGAGCTTGACCCATCCGGCATTCCGACGGAGGCTCTCTTCAGAGTTGAACCTGGGGAGGGGGTCATGTTGAAAAAGGCATGTGGAAGAGTGGCGCTTTCGGCTGCGCTGGCGATGTTTCCGGGGCTTTGCGCCGCAGCCGGCCAAGATGTCCGCGCTCAAGCCTATGACGCGGGAAACGACAACCTCTGGTACGCCTCGCCAAATGTGGCCGTCATTTCCCGGCTTCCCTTCGACACCCGCTATGTGATCCACCTTGCCGGGGCCAACGACTTTACCCATCGGGTCGAGATCCTGCGCGACATGCGCCGCCTCTCCTACGGCGGATCAGCGCTGGTGATCGAGGAAGAGGCAACCGCCCTCGTCGCGGGACGCGACATCGCCCTGTTCGCTCCCGCCACCGCACTGCCGCCGAACGTGCCTCTTGGCACCTACGCCCTGCAAGGGCTCGACAAGGGACGCCTTACCTTCAACCAATGGGGCGGAACACTCGGCGTCAGGCTTATCCACCACGACAGCACCACGGCGCCGGCGGATCTTCCGGTCCTGCGCTTCAAGACGGAGCAGTTCCTGCGGGTCTGCATCGACGGGGTGGTTGCGAACGCCGCTCCCGCAGGCACGCCAGACCCGCTCGTTGCCATTTCCGTCGACGGCAAGCTCATCCTGCGTTCCGCCCCGGGAGCGCCGCCGGAGCCGGCGCTCTGGCGGCGGGGCTGCGTCGACACGGTTGGTCGCAAGGTCGACGTCACCCTTGTCGCGATCGCAAGGCCGGACACGGACCTGCCGCCTCCCCAGGGCCTCCATCGCGTAAGCGGGAAGGTCTTTTTCGCCCCGCTTGCCGAGGTGCGGGCCGAAACGGACCTGGCGAACACGCCATTTCCGCATCGGCCACCGACCGGCCGCAGCTTCACCGCCACATGGAGCTCGACCCTTCGGCAATCGGTGATCGCCTCCGACCTGCCGGAGCCCGAGCGCTACCTGCTGACCATGGATGACGACTTCGATGGCACGCCTGCAAACCTCGAGGTTTCGAGCACGGGCGGAACGCCCGATGCGCAGCTCCACGAAGGCGGCGGCCTTGCCCTCGAAACCGCAAACCTGCGGCTGGATGGCCTTCCGGCCCTTGGCAGCTTCACGCTTCTCGGCTATGGAGAGGGCGACTTCCGTCCGGTCCGGTTCGCGGTCGAGGGCAGCCCTCGCAACGCCAACAGCTACATGCCGACGAGCATCGTCGCGCGCTTCGACAGACCGCAATTCGTAAGGCTGTGTGTCGACGGCTCGCGCCGCACGGACACGGCCGACCCGTCCGAGCCGACGGCTGTCCGGGGCCCCCATCTCGTGCCTTTCCGAAACGGCCAGCCGCTCGGGCCATCTGGCAGGGTCGCGGCGATGGACGCCGGTTGCACGGATTTCGTCGCCTGCGACATCGACGCCGGCATGCTCGGCGACAAGCTGGTTCCGGGCCTCAGGCGCATTGACGCGACGCTCTACCACCGCCCCCTGCCCGCGCCATCGGCTGCCTGCCGGTAGCCCCCCTCACCTCGACAGGTACGTCGACTTGATCTGGTTGGCGATCCTGGCGAATTCGGCGATCAGGTCCTCGTCGCTGTCGGCGCGGTAGTAGTTGTCGGAGCCCGACGCGCAGTCGCTCATCACCTTGTCCGCGGCCGATCCCTTGGCGATCTGGAAGCCGACGGTGATGATGGTGATGCCCTTCGCCTTGATCGCCGTGCACAGCGCCCGGGCGCGCGTCGCGCTCTCGCTGCCTTGTTGGGCGATCCAGTCGTAATTCACCCGCCCGACCCGGTCGGGCGAAAACCAGGTGTTAAAATCGCCGTCGGTCATGACGACGAGATATTTCACCACGCGCTCGTCGCTTGCCGGCGCCGGCGCACTCTTCGACGGCCACAGCGACGACCAGTTCGAGGACAGCATGTACCAGCCCCAGGCAATGCCCGTCTGACCGGCGGTGTTGCCGCCTGCGCCCAGCCGCGCGACCTCGTAGAGCAGCGTGCCCGGCTTCTTCGTCGAGCCGGGATCGAGCGTCAGCGGCACCGCCACCGCCGTCGGACAGACATAGCCCGAGGAGGACCGTATCTTGCTGCCCTGGCGGTAGAAGGCGGTCATGTACCCGGCCTGCTGCGCGCCCGGGCCGATCGGCGCCACCATATGGGAGGCATCCGTATAGGCCTGCGCCCCGTCGCGCTCGCTCACGCAATAGGGATAGCTGGTGCGGCTCTTGCTGGCGCCTCCGGTTGCCTCCGCGGCCAGCGTCGCACCGATGTTGACGCCGGCGCTGTAAGGCACCAGCGCGACGCGCACCTTCTCGTTGGTGGAGACGCTCGCCGGCGGGATCAGCGTGTTGACGAAGCCGGCAGCCGCCTCGCGCAGCCCGGCTATCTTCGTGCCGGCCATCGAGCCGGTCACGTCGACGACCAGTGCCGCCTCGACGCTCTTCGGGTAAATCGCCTGCGCGCCACTGCTGACCGGGATCGTCTTCGGCCCCATGCCGGCAAGGCGGATGAAATAGGTCGGAACCTCCGAGCGGGCCGAGACAGCGATCCGCCGCGCCTTCGTGTCGATGGAGGGCATGTCCACCACGATCTCGACGCCGGGGATCGCCGACCCTTCCGCGTTGGCGCCGAAGTAGGCCTCATAGTTCTTCTTCAGGTAGTCTTGGATTTCCGTTTCGCTCATGTTGCGCGTCGACAGCTCGCGCGCCACCGCCAGCATCGCCGCGTCGAGACCGCGGGCAATCGCCTGGCGCTGGTTGATGGCGCGGGCAAAGTCGATCCCCGCCCCGGCGATGACGATGATCAGCACCAGCACGATGGCGAGCATGGGAACGATCGCGCCACGACGCTCGACGACGAGCGCCCGCGCCTGGACATTGAACCGGCGAAACAGACGAGACGGCATGTGGACCCCTCCACGCCGGCTCGCCGGCGCCTATGACAGATCCGATCATCCCATGGCGGTCATGCCGGAAGGTTAAGGCACGCGCCGGAACGCGGTGATTCGCGCGCCTCGGTTGACGCAGACTTAACGCGGCGGCGGGACCACCCGCTCACGGCTCCAGTTCGGTATCCCAGTAGAGGAAATCGAGCCAGCTCTCGTGCAGGTAGTTCGGCGGGAACAGGCGGCCGTTGTTGTGAAGGTCCTGGACATGCGGGGCGAAAGGCATGTGCATCGGCCACATGTTGATGTCGCGGCAGGACTTGTTGGCCTTGCGCAGGTTGCAGGGAGAGCAGGCGGTGATCACATTGTCCCAGGTCGTCTGGCCGCCCTTGGAGCGCGGGATCAGGTGATCGAAGGTCAGCTCCTCGCGGGAGCCGCAGTACTGGCACTGGAAACGGTCGCGCAGGAAAACATTGAAGCGGGTAAAGGCGGGGTGCCGGCTGGGCTTGATGTAGCTCTTGAGGGAAACGACGCTGGGAAGCCTGAACTCGCTGCTCGGACTTCGAACCAGCACGTCGTACTCGGAGACAATATTGACCCGGTCGAGGAAAACCGCCTTGAGGGCGTCTTGCCACGACCATAGCGACAACGGGTAGTAAGCCAGCGGACGGTAGTCCGCGTTAAGCACCAGGGCCGGATGAGCACCTGGAGAGATGGCGACGTTCACACCTTCGCTCCTCATGCCGATGCCTCGGAACCGCCTCGTGACGATCCCGGATGCCCGCATAGTGTAGAGCGAGAGTGACAGTCTTGTGAAGTCGCTTCGGACGCGACGTCATGCGAAAACGCGCGCGGGAAGGCTCTCCCCGCGCGCGGTCGTGTCAGTCGTCCGCGCCGATGCGGCGCGCGGCCGCGTTCAGCCCTTCGGCCACTCGCGAATGTCGACGAAATGCCCGGCAAGAGCCGCCGCCGCCGCCATCGCCGGCGACACCAGATGGGTGCGGCCCTTGAAGCCCTGGCGTCCCTCGAAGTTGCGGTTCGAGGTCGAGGCACAGCGCTCGCCGGGGGCGAGCTTGTCGGCGTTCATGGCAAGACACATGGAGCAGCCCGGCTCGCGCCACTCGAAGCCGGCGTCCTTGAACACCTTGTCGAGGCCCTCGGCCTCCGCCTGGACCTTCACCAGGCCGGAGCCCGGAACGACCATGGCGCTGACGCTCTCCTTGACCTTGCGCCCGCCGATGACGGCGGCGGCGGCCCGCAGATCCTCGATGCGCCCGTTGGTGCATGAGCCGATGAACACCCGGTCGACGGCGATGTCGGTGATCGGCGTGCCGGCGGCAAGGCCCATGTACTGGAGCGCGCGACGCTTGGAATCGCGCCGGTTCTCATCGGCGATCTGCTCGGGATCCGGCACCCGGCCGGTCACCGAGATCACGTCCTCCGGGCTGGAGCCCCAGGTGACGATCGGCGGCAGGTTCGCCGCGTCGAGCCGGATCTCCTTGTCGAAGTGGGCGTTCTCGTCGGTGAAGAGCGTCTTCCAGTAGGCCACCGCCTTGTCCCAGTCGGCACCCGTCGGCGCCTTCGGCCGGCCCTTGATGTAGTCGAAGGTCTTCTCGTCGGGTGCGATCAGGCCGGCGCGCGCGCCACCCTCGATCGACATGTTGCAGATCGTCATGCGCCCTTCCATGGACAGCGCACGGATCGCCTCGCCGGCGTATTCGATGACATGGCCGGTGCCGCCGGCCGTGCCGATCTCGCCGATGATCGCCAGGATGATGTCCTTGGCGGTGACGCCGTCGGGCAGAATGCCGTCGACGGTCACGCGCATGTTCTTCGCCTTGTTCTGGATCAGCGTCTGGGTGGCGAGCACATGCTCGACCTCCGAGGTGCCGATGCCGTGGGCGAGCGCGCCGAAGGCGCCATGCGTCGAGGTGTGGCTGTCGCCGCACACGATGGTCATGCCCGGCAGGGTGAAGCCCTGCTCGGGACCGACGATGTGGACGATGCCCTGGCGGTCGTCGGTCTCGCTGTAGTACTCGACGCCGAACTCGGCCGAGTTCTTCGCCAGCGTCTCCACCTGCAGCGCCGATTCCGGATCGTCGATGCCGTGACTGCGGTCGGTGGTCGGCACGTTGTGGTCGACAACCGCGAGCGTCTTGCCGGGCTGGCGCACCTTGCGGCCGGTCATGCGCAGACCCTCGAAGGCCTGCGGGCTCGTCACCTCATGCACCAGGTGGCGGTCGATGTAGAGGAGCGACGTGCCGTCCTCCTGCGTGTTGACGACATGGTCGTCCCAGATCTTGTCGTAAAGGCTGCGTGGCGTGCTCATGGCTGGCTCCTCGGAAAAGGGCGTCGGAGAATTTCGCGAAACGGAAAGGGGCACCGGGTCGGGTCGGTCCCGCCGGACCGCGCGAAAGGCGCGTCGGGTCCGCTCAGGCTGACAGCTTCGGCGCGGGCGCAAGCGGGCCGGCGTCGAACGTGGCGCTCAGCCTGGCGTGGAAGCGTGCGGGCAGACGGCGGCGGTCCTGCATGACGATGCGGCACAGGCGGCGCGTGGAACAGGCGGGCACGGGCGCAAGGATGCGGCCGGCGCCGGTCGGCGCGCCGTCGATCCCGGTCCCCCGGTAGTCTGCCCGGGCGTCCACCTGTCGGTCGCTCACCCTGTCCCTCGATACCGCGCTGTCCGCATGTCGCCAAGGCTCCCCCGCCGCGGTTCCGCGGAGGCCTTGCCGTGCCCAAGCCTCTTCAATGGCGCAAAACGGCGATGCGGGTCAAGGCGCGATTGCGCGCCCGCGCCGCGCCGCCGCCTCAGCGCATCATGTTCGGCAGGAACAACACCAGCGCGGGAACGCTCGCGATCAGCGCCAGCCGCACCACGTCGGCGATGACGAAGGGAACGATGCCGCGAAAGATCTTGCCCATCGGCACATCGGGCATGACCGTCTTCAGGACGAAGACGTTGAGCCCGACGGGCGGGGTGATCAGGCTGATCTCGGTCACCACCACGACGACGATGCCGAACCACACGAGGTCGTAGCCGAGGCCGCCCATCAGCGGCGCGAAGATCGGCACCGTCAGCAGAACCATGGACAGGCTTTCGAGCACCATGCCGAGGCAGAGATAGACCAGCAGCACCAGCGCCAGGATCGCCGGCGCCGGCAGGTCGGAGGCCCGCGCCATGTCGGCCAGCGCCGTCGGCAGACCGGCGATGTTGACGAAATTGGAGAACACCAGCGCCCCGATCAGCACCATGAACATCATGGTCGTGGTCGCCGCCGTGTCGGCGAGCGTTTCAAGCAGGTTCGACCAGGTCAGCCGTCCCCGGAAAAGGGCAATGAGGAAGGCGCCGCTGGCACCGATGCCGGCGGCCTCCGTCGCGGTGAAGGCGCCGGCGTAAATGCCGCCGATGACGAGCGCGAAAAGCGCCAGGATGCCGGTCACGCCGCGCAGGGCGGCGAAGCGCTCGGCGTAGCCCATGCGCTCCGCCGGCGGCCCGGCCAGCGGGTTCACCCAGCACACGACGCGAACCGCAGCCATGTAGCCGAGCATGCCGAGCACCCCCGGCACGATGCCGGCGATGAACAGCCGGGCGATGTCCTGCTGGGCGGTGACGCCGTAGATCACCAGGATCACGCTCGGCGGGATGAGGATGCCGAGCGTGCCGCCGGCGGCGATGACGCCGCTCGCCAGTCCGTCGTCGTAGCGGTAGCGCCGCATCTGCGGCAGCGCCACCTTGCCCATCGTGGCAGCCGTCGCCAGCGACGAGCCGCAGGCGGCGGAAAAGCCGCCGCAGGCGACGGCGGGCGCCATCGCGAGGCCGCCGCGCCGGTGCCCGAGCCAGGCGTGGCAGGCGGCATAGAGTTCATCGGAAAGCCCCGCCCGCGTCACCAGGTTGCCCATCAGAACGAAGAGCGGCACCACCGAGAGCGAGTAGGAAAGGCCCGTGTCGAAGGTCGTCTGCCCGATGATCGCCATGGCCGGGGTAAAGCCGAGGATCAGGGTCAGGCCGACGCCGCCCACCGCCGCCATGGCAAAAGCGATGGGAACGCCGGCGAACATCACGACGAGAAGGAGAAGAAGGCCGGGAAGCCAGGTTTCCATGCTGAAATCCTTGGGAATGCCCCGTCAGGCGCGGCAACGCTTTGGTGGGTCCAGGGCGCGGGGCCCCAGGGTCCCGCGCCGGGATCGGGACGGCCGGCGCGGCGTCAGTCGCGCCGGAAGACGAGGACGAACGCCACCAGCGCGGAGATACCGGTGAAACCGGCCATCACCCCGGCGACGGGTCCGAGCGGGATGCCCAGGTAGACCGTGGCGTCGCCATAGGCCGAGAAGTCGCGGGCGCTGATGCCAAGCCGCCAGGCGAGGATCGCCAGCATGACCGCCGTCGCCGCCAGCGCGAGCCGTGCGAGCACGGCGCGCGGCAGCCGCGGCAGCCGTGCCGTGACGAGATCGACGGTGACATGATCGCGGCGCGCGGTGACGATCGGCAGGCCGACAAAGATGACGAGCGCCAGCAGCACTTCCGTCAGCTCGAAGGCGCCGGGCAGCGGGGCGTTGAAGAGATAGCGGCCGATGACGTCGACGAAGGTGACGAGCATCATTGCCAGCAGGATCAGCGCCGCGAGCACATGCAGCACGCGCCCGGCGATGGCGACGGCGCGTCCGGGGCCGTCAGGCTCCGGACGCTTCGCCGGACCGGAGGTCGCATCGGTCATTTCGCCGCGGCGACCTCGGCCCTCAGCATGTCGAGGGCGGCCTTGCCGTCGATGCCGGCGGCCTTCGCCGCCGCGAGAAAGCCGTCGTTGATGCCTTCCAGCTTTTCGACGATCGCCGCCGTCATGGCGTCGTCGGCGGGGGCCAGCGTCACGCCCTTGTCGAGCATGGTCTTGGTTCCGGCCGCGTCGGCCGCGTCCCAGGCCTTGCCCGCGAGCCGGGCCATCGCCTCGCCCGACACCTTGTCGATCGCCGCCTTGTCCTCGTCCGACAGCCGGTTCCAGCTGTCCCGGTTCATGATGACGAAGAAGGACGTGTTGTAGAGGCCCCCGGGCACCGAAATGCCATGACGGATAACCTCGTCGATGCGGAAGAAGGGCACGGATTCAGCCGGGAAGAGAATGCCGTCGGCCACGCCGTTCGACAGGATCTCGTAGACCTGCGGCGACGGCGCCTGCACGCCGATCATGCCGAGCCGCGAGGCGACCTCGGAGACGATGCCGCCGCCGATGCGCATCTTCAGCCCCGAAAGGTCGTCGAGCGAGGCGACCTCCTTCTTGGTCGTGTAGATCATGCCCGGGCCATGGGTGAAGACGGTCAGCAGCTTGACGCCGTCATGCTCGTTGGCCTTGGACAGCATCGCCTCCTGCACGCGCCAGTAGGCAACGGACAGCGCCTCGGCGCTGTCGGAGAGGAACGGCCCCTCGACCAGCGGCGTCAGCTTGAAGCGGCCGGGCGTATAGCCGTGCACGCTGTAGCCGACGTCGGCGACGCCGGAGCGGATCAGGTCGAACTGCGCCGGCGGCTTGCCGATCGGCGAGGCCATGATCTCCACCTTGACCCGGCCGTTGGTCGCCTCCGCCACCTGCTCGCCCCAGGGCGCGAGAATGTCCTTCACGATCGGGTGCGACGGCGGCAGCCAGTTGGAGACGCGCAGGGTGGTTTCCGCCGAGGCGGAGGTGGCAAGGCCGAGCGCGGCAACGCCGGCCAGCATCGCAAGAAATTTCCGCATGTTGTTCCCCTCATTGACAAAAGAACGCGGTGCGGGTCAGGCCTTCTTTGGGTCCTTGACCGTGTCGCGAACACTGCCGCTCCGCCCACCGAGTGCATCCTCGGCGATTTTACGGAGCATATCCAGTTTGATCTTGCCGAGCGCGTTGCGCGGCAACTCCTCCACCAGAACGACGGATTTCGGGTGTTTGTAGCGGGCCAGCCGACCATCGAAGCCGGCAAGCACCGCCTCGGGCGTCACGGCCGTGCCGGAGCGCGGCACCACCACGGCGACAGGACTTTCGCCCCAGCGTGCGTCGGCGACCCCAACCACCGCCGCCTCGCTCAACCCGGCGATCTCGCCAAGAACCCGCTCCAGCTCCGCCGGATAGATGTTCTCGCCACCCGAGATGATCACGTTCTTGATCCGGTCCTTGAACCAGAAGACACCATTCTCGTCCTGCAACGCCAGATCGCCGGTGCGGAACCAGCCGCCGTCGAAACTCTCGCGCGTCGCGTCCTCGCGCCCCCAGTAGCCCGTGGTGATGTTGCCGCCGCGCAGCTGGATCTCGCCGATCTCGCCAGGTGCGGCCGGACGGCCGTCGACCACCACCCGCGCCTCGGTCATTGGCCCGGCGCGGCCAATGGCGCCGAATTCGGCGCGCGGGTCGGCGCGGCGCTGGTAGATCGCGACCGGCCCCGTCTCCGTCGCGCCATAGACCTGCAGCACCGGCACGCCGCGCTCCATGACGGCGCGCATCAGCACCAGCGGCACGTCGGAGGAGCCGGTGGCGACGAGCCGCAGCGACGAAAGATCGGCCCCAGGCCAGTCGGGATGCGACAGGGTGGCGACCAGCGTCGCCGGAACCAGCACCGTCATTGTCGGCCGGTGGTCGGCGAAGGCCTGCAACGTCGCCGCCGGATGGAACCGGTCGTGCAGGATCACCGTCGCACCCTGGCGCAGCGCCGGGGTCGTCTGGATGTTGAGCCCGCCGACGTGGAACATCGGCAGCACCGTCAGGATCGTATCCTCGCCGGTGATCTCCTGCATGTGGCAGGCGTTGTCGGCGTTGGCCTCGAGCGCCGCCTGGGTCAGTACCGCGCCCTTCGGCCGCCCGGTGGTGCCGGACGTGTAGACGATGAGAAGCGGATCCTCGGCGCGGCCCGCGCCCGCGCCCGCCGCCAGCGACGCGCCGCCAGCGGTTTGCGCGATCAGCCCGCCGCGCGCCGGATCGACCGGGCGCGTGGCGATGCCGCCGGCAATCTCGGCGACGGTCGCCGCAAAATCCGGATGGTGATAGAGAAGCCGCGCGCCGCTGTCGGCGAGCGCATGGGCAAGCTCCGGCGGCGCCAGCCGCCAGTTGAGCGGCACCAGGATGGCGCCGATCCTGGCGCAGGCGAAGAGCAGCGCCAGCATGTCCGGCGCGTTGGTGCCCAGATAGGCGACCCGCTCACCGTGGGCGATGCCTTCCGCATCGCGCAGATGGCGGGCGATGCGACCGACCGCCCGACCGAGATCCCCGTAACCGAGACGCTCGCCGGCGAAGAGGATGGCGCATTTGTCGGGCCGTTCCGCCGCATGCGCCTCGATCCAGCGGTCGAGGGTCGTCACGCGTCGCTCTCCCCCGGCAGATAGAGGCTCTCGCGGCCGATCCGGTCGAGGCAGATCTCCGCCGTCCACGGCAGCATCAGCGATCCGCAGCGGCTGTCGCGATAGAGCCGCTCCAGCGGCAGCGACTTCAGCATCGACTGGCCGCCGCAGGTCCTGACCGCGAGCTGGCAGATCTCGTTGGCGTTCTCCATCACAGTGTAGTGCGCCGCCCAGGCCCTGAGCATCTGCTCGCGGGAGGGGTCGGGGCGTGCGTCGGAGATCGCCTGGAACCACAGCGCCTTGGTCTGTTCCAGCATGATCTGCATCTGGGCGACGCCGATCTGCTTGGTCGGGAACATCCGCCGCTTCACCGGCGGCAGGCCCGGCCATTCACCGCGCAGGTATTTCACCGTGAAGTCGTATGCGGCCTGGGCGATGCCCATGTAGGTCGGTGACAGCGTCATGAACATGTGCGGCCAGCGGTTGGCGGCCTGATAGTAGACGCCGCGCGGCATCAGCTGCTCGTCGTCGGAGACGAAGACGTCCTTGAACAGAAGCGTGCGCGAGACCGTGCCGCGCATGCCGAGCGGATCCCAGTCGCCGACGACGGAGACGCCCTCAGCGCTGGCCGGCACGGCGATATACATCGTGTCCCGGCGCGAGGGTTTCTCGCCCTCCTTCATCTCGCCGCACAGCACGCCGTAATAGTCGGCATGGCCCGAGAGCGAGGCGAAGATCTTCTTGCCATTGATGATCCAGCCGCCGTCGACGCGCTTCGCCGAGGTCGAGAACGGGGCCGCGCCCGCGGCCGCCGCGCCGCCTTCCGAGAACGGCTGCGAGTAGATCGCGCCATCCTTGAGGATGCGTTCGTAGTGCACGGCGCGCCGCCGGCGGTGCAGCTCGCGGTCCTGCGCGCTCATCTCCAGGTCGTCGGTGAGCGCGCCGGTCCACAGGCAGGAGCAGACGTGCATGTTCCAGGTCAGCGCCGTCGCGCCGCAGTAGCGGCCGATCTCGGCCGCCGTCATCATGTAGGCGCGGAACGGCGCGCCGTGGCCGCCGTCTTCCTTCGGCACGCAGATGCCGAGAAGCCCGGCCTCGTGCATGTCGCGGTAGTTCTCGACCGGAAAGGTCGCCTCGCGGTCGTATGTCTCCGCCCGCGGCGCGAATTTCGCCTTCGCCACCTTGCGCGCCAGAGCCGTGAGTTCGGCCTCCTGCCCGGTCAGGCGAAAGGCGTCGGGATCGAAGATCGGCTTGTCCTGGTCCTCGACGGCGGCATCGCCGAGCTTTGTCTCGTGCAGCGTCATGAAGAGGCTCCTTGCCTGTCGTTGGCGGGATGGGCGGGGGCGGAATGGGCGGTGCCGGAAAGAAAGTCGCGCAGCAGCGCCGTATAGGCTTGCGGGCACTCCAGCGGTGCCAGGTGGCCAATGCCCTCGAATTCCGCATAGCGGGCGCCGGCGATCTTTTCCGCCATCTTGCGCATGGTCGGCGCCGGCCCGTTGCGGTCCTGAGACCCGGCGACGACCAGCGTCGGCACCGCAATGCGGGCAAGCGTCTCGCGCCCGTCGAAGGTGGCGAGACAGCGGATCGCGGCCCGATAGGTCGCCTCCGGCACGCGGGCCATCGCCTGCGTTGCAAGCGGCACCGCGGCCGGATCGCTGGCCGAGCCGACGAGATCAGGCACAAAGGCCCGCGCAAGCTCGGGGATCGTGCGCCCCTCGTCGAGGGGGGCGAGCCGTTCGGCGACGAAACGGGTCTGGAACGAGCCGTCGCGGCTGCCGAACGCGGGCACGGTCGCCGACAGCACCAGCGCCTCGACCCGCTCCGGGTGCCGGGCGATGAAATCCTGCGCCACCATGCCGCCGATGGAATGGCCGAGCAGCGTCACGCGCCGCAGGTCCAGCCGGTCGAGAAACCCCAGCAGCGCCGCCGAAAGCGCCTCGAAGGTCATCGGGTCGACCAGCGGCGTGCCGCCGTATCCCGGCAGGTTCCAGCCGATGGCGTCGAAGCCCGCGCCCAGCCCCTCGATCTGCGGCTGGAACATTTCCGCGCCCGCGCCGATGCCGTGCAGGAAGACGACGGCCCGGTCTCCGCGCGCCGCGCGGATGTGATCGCCCACGCCGCTCATCGCAGCGCCTCGATCAGCTCGCCGTCGACAACCGCCGGCACCCCGTCCAGCGAGATCGTGCAACCGCGCACGGGGATGTCGAAATGGCCCTTGGTGTAGCGGCCGGCGAACTCGTTGGCGCCGGTGGAGAACAGGAAGTTGCCGGCATAGGCGCGCACTTCCGTGCCATTGGTCTCGCGCTGGTCGTACATGGTCAGCGCCTCGTAGCGCGCCGCCTCGCTCATGCCGAAGCCGACATGGGCCACCGCATAGGCCTCGCGCTCGCCCCAGGCGGCCAGGTAGCGCCGCGTCAGCTCCGCATCCGTCCCCTCGCCCTCGATCCGCGTCACGTAGTCATCGACGATGGTCAGGCGTACCGGGCGTTCCAGGTAGCGCTTGAAGGTGAGGTTGATGTCGCCGGCGTCCAGCACCAGCGTGCCGTTGACGCTGTGCGCCGCGGGGAACGAAACGACCAGCCCGGCCGGCCAGTGGGCAACCGAACCCGGCCGGTCGCACCAGCCCCATACGCCGACGGTCGAGGCCCCGGTCATCGCCACCGTGAGATCGGTGCCCGCCGCCGAGGTGACGCGCATCTCCCGGGCCTCGCGGATCAGCTTCACCGCCTGGCGCACCCGGTCCTTGTCGCGCTCGGCCGGCACCAGCCGCTCCAGCGCCTCGGGATGTTCGTTGGAAATCATCAGCACGCGCGCGCCGTTGGCGATCACCCGTGGCAGTTCGGGCGCATGCAGCAGCCCTTCCACGGTGAGGTCGACGACAAGGCCGCTGGCGGCGAGCGCCGCGAGCGCCGCGTCGTGACCGGCCAGCGCCGTCGAGGCACCAGTCGAGCGCACCGGCACCGGCGCGTCCTGGCGCGGCGTCGGCACCACCACGTGGAACACCTTCGCGCCGAGGCGCTGCAGGGCAAGTTCCGCGATATGGACGTTGAGCGTCCGCGACTGGGTTTCCGAGAGGATCGCGACCTGTTCGCCACGGGTGACCTTGCACAAGGCGAACACCCGCTCGAAGGCGTCGATCCATTTGCCCTCGATCCTGTCGGCCAGCATCAGCGACCTCCCCCTTTTCGCGCCACGCGGACGACGCCGGGGCGCATCGCCGCCCGGCCCCCGCTTCGCGTCCCCCTCGCCCGCGCCGGATGGATCCGGTCTGATCTTGCGCGAACCTCCCGTTTCACGCAGCAAGCGAAAAGAACTTGGAGGATCGTAGCAACAGAGTTATTATATGAAAAGGAATATTTTTAGGCATGAACTTTGTAACCCGCCCATCCGGCGGGCACGCGGGGAGGAAACGCCATGACCGACGACGCGCGCGCCGACACCGGGAAGGACGCCGAACCGGGGCCGGGGCTGGCGCCGGAGGATGCCCGCCGATTTCGCGCCGCGCTCGGGCGCTTCGTCACCGGGGTGACCATCGTCACCACGCTGGACGACGCCGGCCGGCCGATCGGCCTCACCGCCAATTCCTTCAATTCGGTCTCCCTCGATCCGCCGATGGTGCTGTGGAGCCTGGCGCGACGCTCGCGCAACCTCGCCCTGTTCGAGGAGGCGCGCCACTACGCCATCAACATTCTCGCCGCCGACCAGCACGGCCTGTCCGACCGCTTCGCGCGCCCGGCAGAGGACCGTTTCGCAGATGTCGACTGGACCCCGGGCGTCTGCGGCATGCCGGTGATCGCCGGTGTCACCGCCGTCTTCGAGTGCCGCAACGAAACCCGCGTCGAGGGTGGCGACCACATCGTCTTCCTCGGCCGCGTCGAGGCCTTCGAGGAGGCCGATCGCGTACCGCTGATCTTCCATTCCGGCCGCTACGCCCGGCCGCACTACGCCGTGCCCGGCCTTGCCTCCGCACGGGGCCGCTGAGGTGGGGGACCCCGCAAGTCCGGCACGGGGCCGCTTCGTCGACGGCTACCTGCTCTACCTTCTGGCGCGCGCCTCCAGCATCGCCAGCGCCGAGTTTCACGAGGAGCTGCGCGGCCTCGGCGTGCCGGTGCCCGTGTGGCGGGTGCTCGCCTCGCTCAAGGGCACGCCCGGGCTCACCATCGGCGAGCTCGCCCGCCGCTGCCTGGCCAACCAGCCGGCCATGTCGAAGACCGTCGAGAAGCTCGTCGCCGGCGGGCTCGTCACCCGGATCGCCGACGAGAACGACCGCCGCCGGGTCTGGGTGCGGCTGAGCGACGAGGGCGAAAGCCGCGTCGACACGCTCATTGCCAGGGCCGAGGTGCATCAGGCGCGCCTTGTCGAGACCATCGGCGAGGACGAGGCGGAGGCGCTTCGCATCGCCCTCGCCCGCGTCGTCGAAAAGGCCTCTGCGAAACCGGCAAGCGACTGCTGAGAAACACTTTTTCCTGAAGCTCTCCCCCTCTCGGCGCGACCACCGTCACCCGCGCGGCGGTGGCCCGTATTATCCCAATGTCGCGGTTCGCCCGCTTTCCGCTTGCGGTTAAGGTCGGGATCGAGACGGTGCGCGCGCAACCTTGCGGCGTGCTTCGTTGGCCGGCTGGCCGCCTTCAGGCGGTGCTCCGGCAGCCGGGACGGGGGCGGCCCGCGGTGCTGGAGGAGCACCCGTGAAGCCACGATACGGAAAGACGCAGCGGCATGGCCCCATGGGGCCGATCGGCGCGGCAATCCGAAAGACCCTTGTCCCGTGCGAGCAAGAAGTCGTGAGTGGAGGAACTTCTATGAGCACTGGCAATGAGTCCGGCCGGGCCTATTGGAAAGCCAATCTGGCCCTGATCCGGAATTCTCTGATCGTCTGGTTTGTCGTCTCCTTCGGGATGGGCATCCTGCTTCGTCCCGTCCTTTCAGGCATCAAGGTCGGCGGCACCGACCTTGGTTTCTGGTTCGCCCAGCAGGGATCGATCCTCGTATTCCTGGTTCTGATCTTCTTCTACGCCTGGCGCATGAACGCCATCGATCGCCAGTTCGGCGTCGAAGAAGAATAAGCGGGAGACATCAGTGATGGATCAAACAACCCTCAACTACATCGTCGTGGGGCTGTCTTTCGCGCTCTACTTCGGCATCGCCATCTGGGCCCGCGCGGGCACGACCGGCGAGTTCTATGCCGCCGGCCGCGGCGTTCACCCGGTCATGAACGGCATGGCAACCGCTGCCGACTGGATGTCGGCCGCCTCCTTCATCTCCATGGCCGGCCTGATCGCCTTCACCGGCTATGACAACTCGACCTTCCTGATGGGCTGGACCGGCGGCTACGTGCTGCTCGCCATGCTGCTCGCCCCGTATCTGCGCAAGTTCGGCAAGTACACGGTTCCCGAGTTCATCGGCGACCGCTTCTACTCGACCACGGCCCGCGTCGTGGCCGTGATTTGCCTGATCGTCATCTCCGTGACCTACGTCATCGGCCAGATGACGGGCGTCGGCGTGACCTTCGCCCGCTTCCTCGAGGTGGATGTGACCACGGGCCTTCTGATCGGCTCGGCGGTGGTGTTCGTCTACGCGGTGCTCGGCGGCATGAAGGGCATCACCTACACCCAGGTCGCCCAGTATGTGGTTCTGATCACCGCCTACACGATCCCGGCGATCTTCATCTCCATCGCGCTGACCGGCAACGCCATCCCGGCGTTCGGCCTGTTCTCCGACCACACCGCGAGCGGTGTGCCGCTGCTGACCAAGCTCGACCAGGTGGTGACCGACCTCGGCTTCGCCAGCTACACCGGGCACCACTCCAACACCTTGAACATGTTCCTGTTCACCATGTCGCTGATGATCGGCACCGCGGGCCTTCCGCATGTCATCATCCGCTTCTTCACGGTGCCCAAGGTGGCGGATGCGCGCTGGTCGGCCGGCTGGGCGCTGGTCTTCATCGCCCTTCTCTACCTCACCGCCCCGGCGGTCGGTGCGATGGCGCGTCTCAACATCATGGACACGATCCAGACCGGCCCTGTCGGCGCGGAGGACGGCAACCTGCTCTATACGGAGCGTCCGCAGTGGATCAAGAACTGGGAGCAGACCGGACTTCTGAAGTTTGACGACAAGAATGGCGACGGCCGCATCCAGTTCTACAACGACAAGAACGCGGCCTATGCCACGAAGGCGGAAGGCTTCGGCTGGAAGGGCAACGAGCTGTCCGTGAACCAGGACATCCTGGTGCTGGCCAACCCGGAGATCGCACGGCTTCCCGGCTGGGTGATCGCACTCGTCGCCGCCGGTGGCCTCGCCGCCGCCCTGTCGACGGCAGCCGGTCTGCTGCTCGCCATTTCCTCGGCGATCTCGCATGATCTGATCAAGTCGGTGTTCAACCCGGGCATTTCCGAGAAGGGCGAGCTCAACGCCGCCCGTATCGCGATGACCGGCGCGATCATTCTGGCCACCTACCTGGGTCTCAACCCCCCCGGTTTCGCGGCCCAGACCGTGGCGCTCGCCTTCGGCCTCGCCGCCGCCTCGATCTTCCCGGTCCTGATGATGGGCATCTTCTCGAAGCGCATCAACTCGGCCGGCGCGATCACCGGCATGCTCGTCGGACTGGTCGTGACCGTCGGCTATGTGTTCACCTACCTCGGCATGTTCTTCATTCCGGGCACGAACCTGCTGCCGAACACGCCGGCAAACTGGCTCTTCGGCATTTCGCCGGCCTCCTTCGGCACGATCGGCGCGATCTTCAACTTCGCGGCGGCCTACATCGTCTCGATGCAGACGGCGGAGCCTCCGCTGGAGATCCAGGAGCTTGTCGAGTCCGTGCGCGTTCCGCGCGGCGCCGGCGCGGCCACCGACCACTGATGTCCCGGCCCGGATCCCGCGATCCGGGCCGCTCGAACCCGAACCCCGCCCCTCACCGGGCGGGGTTCGTCTTTGCCCGCTTCGCCCGGGACAGACGGCCTTTCCTGCCGTAGCATCGGAACACCGCCGCCGTTCCCGGGAGGAGATGCGGGTCATGACGTCCGACACAGCCACGTTCAGCAGTCCCGACAAGTGCCGCTTTTTCGAGCGCCACCATCCGTTCGACCTCCTGCCCATGCGCGAGCTGGAAGCGCTGGCCGCCGCCGCCACGCCGCGCGACATCCCCCCCGGCACGCAGCTCTTCGCCGCCGGCGAGACGGTAACGGCGCTCTATGCCGTGGAAACCGGCGAGGTCGACCTGACCTCGGCGGAAGGCGCACTGATCTCGCGCTGCCTGTCGGGCGAGGGCTTCGGCGCCCGCAGCCTGATGCGCAACGGCATCGCCCAGCTCACCGCCACGGCGACGACCCCGACCCGCGTCCTCGTCATCCCGGCCGCCTGCTTTCACGATCTTGCCGCCCGCTACCCGGCCTTCGCGGCCTATTTCGACCGGATGCGCGACGTCGGTCATCGCCGCATCGCCGCCCAGGCAGAAGGGGCGGCGGCCGAGATCTCCGTCGACCTCCGGGAACTGATGACCACGACACCGGTGATCGTCCCCACCGACATGAGCGCCCGCGCCGCCGCCGGCATCATGGCGGAGAAGTCGATTTCCTGCGTTCTGGTCGGCACCGCCGAGCGGCTTGCCGGAATTCTCACCTCCGGTGACCTCACCGCCCGCGTCCTCGCCGCCGGCCGCGATCCGCTCGTGCCCGTCTCTGCCGTGATGACGCCGGATCCCGCCGCCCTGCCGCCGAGCGCAACCATGTTCGACGCGCTGCTTGTCATGAGCGGACGCGGCATCGGCCATCTGCCCGTCGTCGAGGATGGCCGCCCCGTCGGCATCGTCACGCGCACCAATCTGGTCAGCCGCCAGTCGCTTTCCGCCGCCGCGCTGGTTGCCGACATTGCCCGGCTGACCGACATCGACGCGCTCGCCGCCGTCGTCGGCCGCGTGCCGCAGCTTCTCGCCCAGCTCGTCGGCCTCGGCGTCGAGGCCTACCGCATCGGCCATCTCGTCACCTCCGTCACCGACGCGCTGACCCGGCGGCTGATCGCGCTCGCCGAGGCCCGCCTCGGTGCGGCGCCGGTTCCCTATCTCTGGCTTGCCTGCGGCTCGCAGGGGCGGCGCGAGCAGACCGGTGTTTCCGACCAGGACAATTGCCTGATCCTCGACGACGCCTTCGATCCGGCGCGACATGACGGCTGGTTCGCCGAGTTCGCCCGCCTCGTTTCCGAAGGGCTCGACGCCTGCGGCTATTTCTTCTGTCCCGGCGACATGATGGCGACCAACCCGCGCTGGCGGCAGCCCGCTTCCGTGTGGCGCGACTATTTCGCCGGCTGGATCGCCCGGCCCGATCCGATGGCGCAGATGCTGGCCAGCGTCATGTTCGACCTGCGTCCGATCCACGGCGATACGGCGCTTTTCGCCGGCATGCAGGCAACGACACTGGAGGCGGCGCGCAGGAACTCGATCTTCCGCGCCCATATGGCTGCCAATTCGCTCAAGCACACGCCGCCGCTCGGCCTGTTTCGCGGCTTCGCCCTGATCCGTGGCGGCGAGCACAAGGACACGCTCGACCTGAAGCACTCCGGCGTCGTGCCGGTCGTCGATCTGGCCCGCCTTTACGCGCTCACCGGCGCGCTCAGCCCGGTCAACACCCGCGAGCGCCTGTTCGCCGCCCGCGACGCCGGCGTGCTCAGCCAGTCCGGCGGCAGCGACCTGATCGACGCCTACGACCTGATCTGCAACATCCGTCTCGCCCATCAGGCGCGCCAAGTGCGCGAGGGCGGGAAGCCCGACAACTTCATGGCCCCGAGCACCCTTTCGGCGCTCGAGCGCAACCACCTCAAGGACGCCTTCGGCGTCATCAAGACCTTGCAATCGGCCATCGGTCACGGC
Organism: Stappia sp.; assembly: GCF_048268045.1. GTDB lineage: Bacteria > Pseudomonadota > Alphaproteobacteria > Rhizobiales > Stappiaceae > Stappia. The sequence continues at coordinate 253,070 of NZ_JBLWWG010000002.1, read as the reverse complement.
AACCAGATGGTCTAGGCTCGCGGCGGGCCGGCCCGAAACAGCCGGTCGCGCCGACAGCCCTTTTACGCCCTTTCGTTCACGCGCCGGCCTCTCGCGGCCCGGCCCGCCAGTCAGGAAAGTCCAGACCGACGATGTTTCTTCTGCTCATGAGCACCGTCGCCCTTGGCGCGGCCCTCGCCGGCCTCGTCATGATCGCCAATCGCCTTCTCGGCGGCCGCCTGCCGCGCTGGCTCGCCCCGGCGGTCGCCGGCATCGGCATGTTCGGCTTCACCGTCTGGATGGACTACGGCTGGTTCGACATGACCTCCGGCAGCCTGCCGCCGTCGATGATGGTCGTCGGCAGCTACGAGACCAGCAACCCGCTCCAGCCCTGGACGCTGGTGCGGCCGAAGATCAACCGTTTCGCCGCCGTCGATCTCGACACGATCGAGCCCAATGCGAAGGACCCGCGCTTCCGCCGGATCCGCCTCAGCCTCTTCACCCGCTACGAGCCGGTGCGCCACATCGTCCAGATCTACGACTGCGAGAGCCGCCGCCGCATCGACCTGCTGCCCGGCGAGACCGCCGACCCCGCCGCCGTCGCAGACGCGGCCTGGGCACCTGTGACCGATGATCCGCGCGCCGTCGCCGCCGTCGAGGCGATCTGTTCGAACTGAGGGACGGATCCGCCTTCGCGCCGACCCGCGGGACGTGCCTCTATCCCCGTCCAGGGCCGGGTGCGCATTGCAGGCGCCGCCGCGCCAGGACGCCCGTAGCCGCGTGACAATCTCGTCTTCGAAAGCGACAAGTTTGCGTTGTTTTCATTGCAAACTTGCAGGAAACGCCGCGCTTTGGCGTAGTTGAGGGCACCCTGCAAAAAGGGCGGCCCGGTTTCCCGGCCCGCCCCTTTTTCACATGCGTCTCGACGCGTGGCCTTGCGACCCGGCAGGCCGATCAGGCCGGCCGGTTCTGCCGGTTCTCGATCAAATCCTCGACCACGGCCGGATCCGCCAGCGTCGAGGTGTCGCCAAGGTTGTCGAAGCTGTCCTCGGCGATCTTGCGCAGGATGCGGCGCATGATCTTGCCGGAACGGGTCTTCGGCAGGCCCGGCGCGAACTGGATCAGATCCGGCGAGGCGATCGGTCCGATCTCCTTGCGCACCCAGTCGCGCAGCTCCTTGGCGAGCGCGTCGCTCGGCTCCTCGCCCTCCATCAGTGTCACATAGACATAGATGCCCTGGCCCTTGAGGTTGTGCGGATAGCCGACGACCGCCGCTTCCGACACCTTCGGATGGGCGACCAGCGCCGACTCCACCTCGGCCGTGCCCATGCGGTGGCCGGAGACATTGATCACGTCGTCGACGCGGCCGGTGATCCAGTAATACCCGTCCGCGTCGCGCCGGCAGCCGTCGCCGGTGAAATACATGCCCTTGTAGGTCGAGAAGTAGGTCTGCACGAAGCGCTCGTGGTCGCCGTAGACCGTCCGCATCTGCCCCGGCCAGCTGTCCAGCAGCACCAGGTTGCCTTCCGTAGCCCCTTCAAGAATAGAGCCTTCCGCGTCGACCAGCGCCGGTTGCACGCCGAAGAACGGCAGCGTCGCCGACCCCGGCTTCAGGTCCGTCGCCCCGGGAAGCGGCGTGATCAGGATGCCGCCCGTTTCCGTCTGCCACCAGGTGTCGACAATGGGACAGCGTCCGTCGCCGACGTGGTCGTAATACCACTGCCAGGCTTCCGGGTTGATCGGCTCGCCGACCGAGCCCAGGATCCTGAGCGACGAGCGATCGGTCTTGGCGACATGCTCGACACCGGCGCCCATCAGCGAGCGGATCGCCGTCGGCGCGGTGTAGAAGATCGAGACCTTGTGCTTGTCGACCACCTCCCAGAAGCGGGCGGGCGAGGGATAGGTCGGAATGCCCTCGAACATCAGCGTTGTCGCGCCATTCGCGAGCGGGCCGTAGAGGATGTAGGAGTGGCCGGTGACCCAACCCACGTCCGCGGTGCACCAGTAGATATCCTCGTCCTTGCAGTCGAAGACATATTCATGCGTCATCGAGGCATAGACGAGATATCCGCCCGAGGTGTGCAGCACGCCCTTGGGCTGGCCCGTCGAGCCGGAGGTGTAGAGGATGAACAGCGGATCCTCGGCGTTCACCTCGACCGGCTCGCAATGGTCGGAGACCCGCTCGACCTCCTCGTGATACCAGACATCGCGCCCGGCCTGCATGGCGATGTCGCTGCCGGTGCGGCGCACCACCACCACCTTGTCGACGGAAAGCTTCTCGACCGCCTTGTCGACATTGGCCTTCAGCGGCACCTTGCGGCCGCCGCGCAGACCTTCGTCGGCGGTGATCACCACCCTGCTTTCGCAGCCGGAAATGCGCTGCGCCAGGCTGTCCGGGGAAAAGCCGCCGAAAACCACGGAATGCACCGCGCCGACGCGCGCACAGGCGAGCATGGCATAGGCCGCCTCGGGGATCATCGGCAGGTAGATCGTGACCCGGTCGCCCTTCTTCACCCCCATCGCGTGGAGCACGTTGGCGAAGCGGTTCACCTCGTGGGCAAGCTCCTTGTAGGTGATCACCTTGTGCTCGGACGGATCGTCGCCCTCCCAGATGATCGCCGGCTTGTCGCCGCGCGTCGCCAGATGCCGGTCGACGCAATTGGCCGAAACGTTGAGCGTGCCGTCCTCGAACCACTTGATCGACACGTCATGCGGATCGTAGCTGGTGTTCTTGACCTTGGTGTAGGGCTTGATCCAGTCGACGCGCTTGCCGTGCTCTCCCCAGAACGCCGAGGGATCGGACACCGACGCCTCATACATTTCCCGGTACTTGTCCTTGTCGACGAGCGCGTTGGCGGCAACCGACGCCGGAACCGGATAGATGGTCTCGGACATATAATCCTCCCGAATGCATGTCGCGGCACGCCGGAGCGTCAGGCGCCCCGGTCTTCGCAGCGCATTATGGTGTCGCGCACGGCGGGCGTCCACTTCACCCGCTTCGTTCTTTCGTATGTTGAGGAGGAACCCGTAGACGCCCGGACGCCAAAGCGCGGGCGGACGCAGCGTCCCCAGCCCGACCGCGGTTCAGTCGTTCTGGCCGATGCCGCCCTCGAGATCGTCAAGCACGTCGCGCCGCGAGGCCGCATCGCCGGCCAGAAGGTGCACCAGCGCGACAAAAGGTCGCCGCCCCGCCCGCGGCAGCGGCGCCCCCCGGCGGCGGCCGTCGCGGTCGACCTCGCCGAACCACACCGGCACGACCGGACCGGCCGGCGCCCCGTCTGGGTCATCCTCACCGACGGCGGCCACGGCATCCTCCGCGTCACCGGCCGTCTCCCCGCAGACGATCTCCAGCTCGGGCTGGGCCAGGCCGCGCTTGCGCCGCGGCGCGGGCCGCTCAAGCACGACCACGGCGCCGCGATAGTCCTCGAGGCTGTCAAAGGAAACGCGCGTAAAGAGATAGCGACGCCCGGAGGCGCCGACGAGATACCGGTATCGGTCGCCAAGACCGAGATCTTCCACAGCGCGCGGGGCCGGCGCATCGCCAGCCACCGGCTGCGCCTTAGCGCAACCCTTGGTCATGGCCACAATATAGAACGGACAGGGAACAGGCGCCAGAGCAAATGCAGCGCCCCGGGTTCGGCTCGCCGCGCCCCGTGCAGCCCCTGGCGGGAGAGCCCGCTCAGGAGAGGTTCAGCGGCTTGCCCCGCGCCGCCATGCGGGCGGCGGCGCGCTCAATCACCGGCGAGCGGCAGCCGGAGGCCGCAGCCTCGCCGATCAGCCGGTCTGAAGCCTCCTCGACGGCTTCCACCATCTCCCCGTAGAAGGTCTCGATATCCTTGCCAGGAGGGATCGGCGGCAGGAACTCGACGATCACCTTGCCTGGAAAGAGCGCCCAGCCCCGGCGCGGCCAGTAGAGGCCGGAGTTGACCGCCACCGGCAGCACCGGGCAGCCGATCTGGCGGTAGAGATAGGCAACGCCATGCTTGTAGCGCGGCTCCTCGCCGGCGCCGCGCCGCGTTCCTTCGGGAAAGATCAGGATCTGCCGCCCCTTCTCGACCGCCTCGCGCGCGCGCTCGGTCATAGCGGCGAGCGCCACCGAGCGCTTGCCGCGATCAACCGGGATCTGATTGAACTTCATCGTGTACCAGCCGAAGATCGGAATGTACTGCAGCTCCCGCTTCAGCACATAGACCGGAGCCGGAAAATGCGGCAGCAGCGCAAAGGTCTCCCAGGCCGACTGGTGCTTGGCGGCGACGATGAAGCCGCCCTCGGGAATGTTCTCCAGACCGCGAAACTCGACCCCAAGCCCGACGATCCAGCGCAGCAGCGCCAGATTGACCCGCGCCCAGAATGGCACCACCGGCCAGCCGGTGCTGCGAGGCAGCGCGAAGACCGGCAGCGAGACGACCATCAGCACGAGCGTCGAGACGTAGAACAGGAACTGGAAGACGAGGGAACGCAGGAGGATCATGGTGGGTCCGGCCGGCAAAGAGGTTCGGATCTGGAATGCAAGGTCCCGTCGCCGGGACCCGCGGCATCGCGGCGCGCCCTCAGCCCGGCAATCTGCCGGTCGACATGACGATCCTGAGCCAGGAGAGCATATACTTCAATTGCTCGCGCAGAAGAAGCAGCGAAACCTGCGGATCGAGATACCAGCGGCGAAACTCCATGCCGTTCGCCTGCACCGCGACCGGGATGAGGTCCACATCGTCGGCGGCCGAGCGCAGCTCCAACAGGGCGCGCGGCATGTGATAGGCGCTGGTGACGACGAGCAAGCTCGTATAGCCGCCGTCATGCGCCCATTTCGCCGTCTCCGAGGCGTTCTCCAGCGTGTTGTTGGCATTGCGGTCAAGATCGACGCAGCAGTCGAAAAGCGCCATGTCGCTCTCGGTCAGGCTGACGATCTGGCGCGGCGTCGTGTCCGGATGGACGCCGGAGATGAGCAGGCGCTCGGCGCGCCCCTCGGCCAGGAGGTCGAGCGCGATCTTGACCCGCTCGCTGCCCCCGGTCAGCACGACGATGGCGTCCGCCTGGGGCGCGGCTTCCGGAGCATCAATGGCGCTCAGCCGCGCCACCGCATCGGCAAAGCGGATGAAACTGCCCACATAGAACCCGATCAACAGCGCGAGCGCGACGAGCAGCGCGACCGGCCAGACCCGCCGCCGCTTCCCCCGCGATCCCGGTGCGACGGCCGGGTCCGCGCTGCCGGAACCGGACGCAAGAGGAGCGGCAGCCGGAGATGCTCCGTCTTCCGTCACCTTCGTCCGGGGGTCAGTCTGGGTCATCATGCCTTCGTGCTGGAAAAGGACGCCTGGAGAGATCAAGCGGGGCGACTACATCATCCCGTCTTCTCCCATCCCTGCCGAAATTGAACCGGTTGGCAAGCGCCACGCGGATTTCCACAAGCCGACGCGGGGAGCCTGAGCCGCCATCGCATGCGATGGCGGCGGGAAAATGGAAGACCGTCAGGCAAACATGGCGAAGAAGCGGCGAACCGCAACCGCAGCCGCGCCCGCCGCACGCAAAATCGCCTTGCGCAGGCGCGCGGCCAGCCGGTCGAAGCTCTCCCGGGAACGCCGCGCGCGGCTTTCCGCCCCCGGCATTTGGTAGAGACCGAAACGCACGGCCAGGATGACGGCGAAGGTCAGCCCCCAGGCAAGCAGCGTATCGGAGAGGAAGTGGCCGCCAAAGGCGACCCGGTTCAGCGACAGCGCCAGGCAGAGCGGCAAGACGGCGGCCAGAACCCCGGCCCGCCAGGCAACCGGAACGAGAAAGGCAAGCGACACCAGCCAGAAACTCGACGAGCCCTCGCCGGAGACAAAGGAGCAATTGGTGTCGCAGTAAGTGCTGATCTGCCAGACCGGAACATAGGGCGCATCGCCGCCGAACGCCTCGACCATGACAGGCCGCGGCCGGCCCCAGTTGTTCTTGAGCACCGCATTGACGAGCAGGCCGGGCCCGAGCGCCAGTGTCGAGAGCAGGAACAGCTGCGGGCGCAGCGCGATCCGCCGGCCGAGATCAGGCAGGAAGGCAGCGGCAAGCACCAGCGCAACGCAGGCCCCGGCGATCAGCTTGACGAGAAACGGCCCCAGCTCACGCAGCCGCATGAAGAAGGGATGGGCGGAAACCCAGAAGCCGGCCGTCGGATCGTAGAAGAGCCGCGTGGCGGCCAGGTCGAGCGCTGGAAAGAGCAGGAACAGCAGACTGACACCGGCGATCCAGCCAAATGCCACACAGGCAAGCGACCAGGTCTCGCCAGCGGCGAGCGCGCGCCGGAAACCGCGGCGTCCTTCAGGACCGGTGGCCGGCGGGGTCGGTGTGTCGGACGGCATGGCGGAACCCCGGACAGGTGACAACTGCGCCACGCGAGGGCGTGCGGGCGCGGCGGATCGCGCCGGTTATAGACGCGGGCCGCGGTCACGTCCAACAGCGCGGCGCGGCGACGCAGCCGCTCCGGAGTCGCGCGGCACCGCATCGATGGCGGGCAGGCGCGAAACCGGCTATGAAAGCGGACTGACCGGGCAGGGATGCCCCGCCGGCCCCGCGCGCTTTCAGGAGCCTGCTGCATGAGCTTCATTCCCGACGTGCCGACGATGCTCACCTTCACGCTCGCCTGCGTCATTCTGGTGCTGACGCCGGGTCCCGACATGACGCTCTTCATCGGCAGGTCGCTTTCGCAGGGCCGCGCCGCGGGCATGGTCTCCATGCTCGGTGCCGCCGCCGGAAATGTGGTGCACACGCTGCTTGTCGCCTTCGGCCTTTCGGCGCTGATCGCCGCCTCGGCGGAAGCCTTCCTCGCGGTCAAGCTGGTCGGCGCGCTCTACCTGCTCTGGCTCGCCGTCCAGAGCCTGCGCCATGGCTCGGCCCTCAGCATCGCTCCGGGACAGGACCGCACGCCCAGCCCGCTTTCGCGCGTCTTCGCAACCGGCTTGCTGGTCAACCTGCTCAACCCCAAGATCGTGCTGTTCTTCCTCACCTTCCTGCCCCAGTTCGTCGCCGCCGACGATCCCGACGCGGCCGCCAAGCTGATCTTCCTCGGCCTGTTCATGGTCGTGGTGGAACTGCCCATCTGCGCGGCGATGGTGCTGACGGCGGAAGGTTTCTCCAAAAGCCTGCGCCGGTCGCCACGGCTCATGCGCGCCATCGACTGGCTCTTCGCCGGTGTCATCGGCGGCTTTGCCGTCCGGATCCTGATGACCAGTCGGGGCTGAAACGCGCCGTGCCAAGCTCTTGCCGTCTTTTTCGACAAGCTAGGACAACGGAAACGCATCCGCGCCCCGGACCGGGACACAGAGCAATCGGGCGAACATGACCCAGACGAACGCGCGCACGACCGGGCGGATGGGCCTCGCGGTCCTTGCCCTTGCCACCGCCCTGCCCGCGCACGCGGGCAATGGAAGCAAGGACGGAGACGGTCCACCGCCGGCCTGCCTTGCCGACAGCAAGGCTCCCGTCGAGATGCTTGACCTGCGTGGCCCCGATGCGCGGGGCGACTTCCAGGATGCAGGGGGGAGGATCTACATCAGCGCCGACCTCGTGCCGCTCGCCGCCGCAAGCGGGAGGGAGCCGGGTCCCGGCGCGTTCCGCAAACTGAGCTTCGTCGATGTCGCCGGGCGGCCCGACCGCTGGCAACGCCGAAGCGGCCACCTGAGCAACGCCGATGGCCGGGGCTGGCTTGCCCGGGACCTCGTCGAACGCGGCGAGGCGGCGGTGATGCCGGCGCTGCTCTCGCCGGATTGCCTGGCCCCGCTGCTGCGCGCCGAGGAGACGGCCCGGCGGGAAGCCCGCGGCGGCTGGGCGCGTGAACAGGCCTTGCGGGCCTCCGACACCGCAGCCATCGCCGCGCGTGCCGGGCACTTCGCGCTGGTTGTCGGGCGGGTTCTTTCGGTTGGCGAAACGGACAGCACGCTCTATCTGAACTTCGGTGGGCGCTGGAGCACGGACTTCACAGTGACGATCCCGGCACGCAAAAGGAATGAATTCGCTGCCGCCGGGCTTGACGTCGCGGGTCTCGAAGGGGCAGCTATTCGCATACGCGGGAGCGTTCGCAATTCGGGAGGGCCCGCGATATCGGTCTCTCACCCCGCGCAGATCGAACGGCTCGACAAGGATGGCACGCGCCGGTGACAAGGCTTTCCCTTCGCGACATGACCAGGTTTTTCGCCAGGGACGATCGGGCGAAGGCCGGCACGCATCCGCGCCGGCGACGCATTGCCGTTGTCGCGACGCTGGCCGCGCTGGCCCTTTCCGGCTGCCAGTTTTCCGGATCCGGGCCGATCGACATCGGCACCCCGGCACCCGGCACGCTGCGCCCGGGCCTGGCAGACGTCGGCGCGCGCGAGCACCCGCGCGTCGTCGCCACCTATGGCGGCGTTTACGAGGACCGTGGCGCTGAACGCGCCGTTGCCCAGGTGGTCGGCCGGCTGGTGGAAGCCTCCGACGACCCCTCGCAAACCTACCGCATCACCATCCTGAACTCGCCCGCCGTCAACGCCTTCGCCCTGCCGGGCGGCTATCTCTATGTGACACGCGGCCTGCTGGCGCTGGCGACCGACACCTCGGAAGTGGCGGCCGTGCTCGCCCACGAGATGGCCCACGTCACCGCGAGCCACGCGATCAAGCGCCAGCAGCGCGCCGAGGCGACGGAACTGGCCGGACGCGTGCTCGGCAACGTGGTGCGCGATCCCGACCAGGCGCGCGCGGCGATCATCTCCTCTCAGCTCTCCTTCGCCCGCTTCTCGCAGATCCAGGAGCTGGAGGCCGACGCCGTCGGCGTGCGCACACTGGCGCGTGCCCACTACGATCCCTTCGCCGCCGCCCGCTTCCTTACCGCCATGGGCAACTTCGCCGCCTACCAGAGCGCGCAAGGCGCGGGCAAGGGCGCCCCGGACTTCCTGTCCTCGCATCCCACCACGCCGGAGCGCGTGCAGACGGCGGTGCGCGCGGCGCGCCAGATCGGCGCGCCGGGGCTCGGCGAGCGCGACCGCGACGCCTATCTCACCAAGATCGACGGCATGCTCTACGGCGACGATCCGCTGGAGGGCTACATTCGCGGCCGCACCTTCCTGCACAAGGCGCTTGGCATCACCTTCTCCGCCCCCCAGGGCTACATCATGGAGAATTCGCCCGAGGCGGTGCTGGCCAGCAACCCCTCCGGGACGGCACTGCGCTTCGACGGCGCCGACCTGACCGACTTCAGCTCGCTGCGCGCCTATATGACCAGCGGCTGGATCAATGGGCTGATCGCCGACAGCGTGCGCGAGGAAACGGTGAACGGACTGCCGGCGGTCACGGCCTCGGCGATCACCGACGGCTGGTCGTTCCGCATCGCGGTGGTGCGGATCGGGCGCACCGGCTACCGCTTCATCTTCGCCTCGCGCAGCGGCGGCAGCAGCTTCGACCGCGACTATCAGGCAACACTGGAAAGCTTCCGCCAGCTCACGCCGACCGAGGTCGCGCGGCTCCGGCCGCTGCGCATCAAGGTCATCCGCGCCGACGCCGGCGACACGCCGGAACGGCTTGCCGTGGGCATGAGCGGCGTCGAGCCCGAGCGGCGGCTGCAGTTGTTCTCGATCCTGAACCAGGTCACCCCCGGCGAGGCGATCCCCGCCGGCACGGCGCTGAAGCTCGTCGTCGACTGAAGCGCGCGGCGAACGCGCCGGCTCAGTCGCCGTCGACCTTGCGATAGGGCTGGGACTGGTAACCGGTCAGATAGGCAAGCGACCCGAGGCCCGAAGCGACCTGCTTCGCCGCCTTGAAGGCCTGGCGCTTGCCCTTCGCCGGAACCACCATCAGCGCCAGCGCCAGCGGGGTCTCGAAGAGCACCCCGCCAGCAACCCGGCCAAGCCCCTTCACGAGACTGCGCATCATCGCATTCGCTCTGCCGGCGCGCTTCTCGTGCAGGCGCGAGATATTGCCGGCGACGCGGAACGTGCGCACAAGCTGCCACCCCAGCCGGGTGCGGCTTTCAGGCACCAGTTCCTCGACGACCGCGTCGGGGATCCAGACGATCTTGCCGCCCACATCATGGACACGGGTGAAGAAATCCGTGTCGCTGCCGCCGGTGAACCGCAGCGCCATGTCGAAATGCAGCGCCAGCCCGCCGTCGGACTTTTCCTTGAAGACGCAGGTATCGACGAGCGTGTTGTGGCCTTCCGCCTTGCCCAGCACCGTGCCGTGAGGCCGCTTGTTGACCTGCTTCGGGATCATCCAGTCCGGCGTGCCCGGCGGATAGGTGTAGATCACGCGCCCGTAATGCACCTCGCCCGGATGGGTCTTCGTCGCCTCGACCATGGTGGCGAGCCAGTTCGGCAGCGCCACCTCGTCGTCGTCGATGTAGAGCACACGGTCGAACCCCGCATCGGCTGCGAAGACGCCGCAGCGGTCGCGGGCGAAGGGAATGCCCAGTTCCGTCTCGAGCACATAGTGGACTTTCCAGCCCGTTTCCCGCTCGACCTCCTCGCACACGCCGCGCGAGGTCTCCCGGTCGTGGTTCTCGACGACGACGATCTCGGCCGACACCCAGTCGGGAACGGCCTGCGCGCAGACGGAGTCCAGACAGGTCCGCAGCAGGCGGGGGCGTTCACGCGTGCAGATCGCGACACATAGCTTCATCCGGCCATTCATCCGGCATGTCCTTTCCCGACGCCCGTCCCGGCGTCCGTTTTCCCTGGAGGCCGCGACGGTCCGCGGCCTGATCGCGGGCTAGACCAGGATCCAGCCGCGCGGAAACAGCTCGTCGACATAGACCCGGCGCAACTCGTCGCGCGCAAACCACTGGCGCGGCGCGATCACCTGTCGCTGCGGGTTGCGGCCAAGCCACGCCCCCCACCAGCTGAAGCTGGAGTTGGCGATGACGTGATGCGCGCAACGGCTCATCAGGTGAAGATCCTGCTCGCGGGTCTGACCTTCGACAAGCCGCCTGTTCGGCCAGTGCGCGGTCAACTCCGCCGCCGCCGCGATGTCGTCCGAAAACACCAGGAACTCCGCCCCCGGCACCAGCCGCGCCATCAGCGCCGCCGCCCGGTCGTAGTGCTCGGCACCCAGCACGCCATGCACCGCCGTCGTCGCCGCGTTGGCGACATAGTCGCCCCGGCGCACATGGACGGAGACGCTCGTCTCGCGCTCGGCCAGGGCCAGCAGATCCGGTGCGATGGTCGGCGCGACGCGCTCCAGATCGAACAGCGACCGCACCTCCCCGGCGCAATCGGCGAAGAACTGCTCCGACTGGAAGTAACCGGCGACATAGGTGCCCGGCGCGATGTCGAAATACCCGTCGGCATGGCACATGCCGTCCTGAAAGAACCGCGGCCCCTTCCAGAGCCGAAACCGCTTCTTGCCGCGCCGCGAGCGTCCGGAAGAAAGCCTGCCGAACAGGCCGCCCGGCTCCGGTGGCTGCCAGATGCGTGGCGCGATGCCGAAGACGTCGAGCGCCAGCCTGGCGTGGGCCGGCTCCGTCTCCAGCGGATCGATCAGCAGCGGAACCCCAAGCCGGCGGGCGGCGGCATGGCCGGCGGCATACTGGAACATCTGGTTCCCGAGCCCGCCCCAGACGCGCATGCAGACCGGCGCGACATCGCCCATCGCTTCCTTGCTGCCCGTTGCTTCCTTCGTCACGCGCCTGTCATTCCCTGCGGTTTGCCTTCAGCCCTTGTTAGTCGCCAACGCCCGGCGGAACAAGCGTCCTTCGCCCGGCCACGCGCCGCAGCACCGCTCTTGCGCGAATTGAGCAGGATCAAGGCAGCACGCCCGCGGTTCTTGTATTCATGATATGGAATATCTTGAGAAGACCCCATGCCTGGGAGACGGACAATGGACCTGACCGGCCTGATGGACGCAATCGGCGAGGCGGAGACATCCGCGCTCGGCGGCCTGCTGATCGGTGCCGCCTTCGGTGCCTTCGCCCAGCGCAGCCGCTTCTGCCTGCGCGCCGCCGCCGTCGAATTCGCGCGGGGCGAGATCGGCATCCGCGTCGCCATCTGGCTCGTCACCTTCTCCTCGGCCGTGTTCCTCACGCAGGCGCTGATCGCGCGGGACCTGCTCGATGTTTCGGAGGCCCGGCAATTCGCCGCCCGAGGCTCGCTGTCCGGCGCCATCATCGGCGGCGCGCTGTTCGGCTGTGGCATGGTGCTGGCGCGCGGCTGCGCCAGCCGCCTGCTTGTGCTGTCGGCGACTGGAAACCTGCGCGCGCTGCTCTCCGGCCTGATCTTCGCGGTTGCCGCCGAGGCCTCGATCCACGGCATCCTGTCGCCGCTGCGCGACCGTCTCGCCGGCCTGTGGACCATCGGCGGGCGCGACAGCCTCGATCTGCTGCAGGCGCTGCACCTCCCCGAGGGCGCCGGGATCGCCATCGGCCTCGCCTTCGTGCTCGGCACCGTCGTCCTTGCCCTGCGCGCCCGGCTCGGGCCCTGGGGATGGATCGGCGCGGCCGGCGCGGGCGCCACCGTCGCCGTCGGCTGGTGGTTCACCTATCAGCTCGCCACCCAGGCCTTCACCCCGATGAGTGTCAAGAGCATGACCTTCACCGGCCCCTCGGCCGACACGCTGATGGTGGTGCTGACGCCGCCGGGCAGCAACATCGACTTCGACGTCGGGCTGGTGCCGGGGGTCTTCATCGGCTCGGCGCTCGCCGCGCTCATTGCCCGGGAATGGCACCTGGAGGGCTTTCGCGACGGCCATTCCATGCGCCGCTACATCCTTGGCGCGGTGTTGATGGGCTTCGGCGGGATGCTCGCCGGTGGTTGCGCGGTGGGTGCCGGCGTCACCGGCGGCTCGATCTTCGCGCTCACCGCCTGGGCAACGCTCTTCGCCATGTGGGGCGCGGCCGGGCTGACCGACCTTCTCGTCGACCGGCTGCCGGAGCATCTGGCGGCGCGCCGGGCCGTGGCCCGGGGCCACCCGGCGGAAGCCGGCCGCGCGCCCCTGGCTCCCTGATATCGCTCTTCTGCCGTCGCAGGGCTGCGGTGCGCTCCCCCCGTCCCTACCAGGGATGTTCGCTGCCGTTCCATTGCAGGAAGCGGCCGGTGTCGGCCATCGTCAGGCCGCACGCCACCTTGCGAATGCCGGCGGCACTCTCCTCGACCGAGAGCTCCGCCTCCGGCCCGCCCATGTCCGAGCGCACCCAGCCCGGATGCAGCACGGCGACGGCAATGCCCTCGCCGGCAAGATCGAGCGCAAGCCCCTGCATCGCCTTGTTGAGCGCGGCCTTGGTGGAGCGATACGCATAGCTGCCGCCGCGCGGACGGGCGAACGAACCCATCTGGCTCGAAACCGTGACGATGCGCGGGGTCTCGGCCCGGCGCAGGCAAGGCCGCAGCGCCAGCGCAAGACGCATCGGCGCCAGCGTGTTGACGCGAAACTCCTGCTCCCAGGCGTCGAAATCGAGATCGTCGAGCGACTGATGCGCGCCCAGCACACCGGCATTGTTGAGGAGAAGGTCGACCGTCTCGTGCTCGAGCCGCTTGGCGAAGACCGCGACGGAGGCCGGATCGGCGACATCGAGCGGCCGCACAACAAGCCGCCCGGCGTGGGCGTCGCCAAGAGCGGCAAGCGCTGCGGCCGTTTCCGGGCGACGGCAGCCGGCGATCACCCGCCAGTCGCCCGCTTCGAGAAAGAGCCGCGCGAGCGCGAGGCCGATGCCGCGGTTGGCACCGGTGAGAACGATGGTCGAGGGCATGGGGAAGCTCCTGAGGGAAAGCTGTCGCAGGAGGCGCAGCGTGCGCCGCCGCGCCCTTGCCGGTCAAGCCGTCCTCAATAGCCTTTCTGTCGGCGGCGCAGGGAGACCTGCCGGTTCGAAGCGGCGATCGCCTGGTCGAGCGTGACGATACCCTGCACCTCGAGCAGGCCGACAAGCCGCAGCAGCACCTCCGCCGTCGCCAGCGCATCGCCGAGCGCCGTGTGCCGGTCCTTCTCGGGAATGACGATGTTGAAGCGCGCGGCAAGCGCGTCGAGCGTCAGGCTCTCGCCCGCGCCGAAGACATGACCGGCCAACAGCACCGTGTCGAGCACCGGTTGGTCGAAGACCACCCCCGCCTTGTCCCGGTTGCGGGTCAGGAAACTCATGTCGAAGGCTGCATTGTGCGCGACGAGCACGCTGTCGCCGACAAAACGGTGAAAGGCCGGAAGCACCGCACCGGCCGTTTCCGCGCCGACGACCATCGCATCGGTGATGCCGTGCACCCGCGTCGAGGCGGCCGGGATCTTCCGGCCCGGGTCGATCAGCGTGTCGAAGATCTCGCCGCGCAGCACCCGGCCGTTGACGATGCGCACGCCGGCGAGCGACACCAGCTCGTCGCCACGCGAGGGCTCAAGCCCCGTCGTCTCCGTGTCGAAGACCACGCAGGCGAGCGCGCGCAACGGCGTCTCGCCGATCTCCGCCGGGGTCTCCCGGGCGAAGAGGTCGAAATCGTAGAACTCCGGCCGCGCATCGTCCGGCGAGAGCGTCGCGACAGGCGGTTCCGGCTGTTCCCGCTCGGCGGCCAACGCCAGCGGCAGGCGCAGGCGGGCCCGCCCGTCCGGATCCCGGTCGGGCCACATCTCGGTCTTGTGCCGGCTGAGAACATCGTGCCCCGTCATCAGACCGAGGCTTTCGTCGAGCGGCTCGTCGAGCCACTCCTCCATCCGCGCCACCGGCAGGGTCTCCCCGCTCCAGGCCAGCTCGAGGCAGGCGCCGCTGCGGTGGCGCGACACGGCAAGGCGGAAGCTGCGCGTCCCCGCATCGACCGCGATCCGGTTCAGCACCCGGTCGACCAGTTCCACCATCGAGGCGCTGTCGCAGGAGAGCCACAGCGGATCGCCCCAGGTCTCGACCTCGATGGTCCGCCCCTCCGAGCGGCGGGCGAGAATGCAATCGACCAGCGTCGTCGAGTAGACCTCGCTCATCGGCCAAGCCCCCGACAGCAGGTCGCCGGCAACCTCGTCGAGCCGGTCGAGCCGCTCGCCAAGCACGCGCGTCTCGTCGTTCACCGTCTTCTTCATGGCCGCGAGGCGTCCGTCGGCCGGCCCGGAACGGCGCAGCAGCACCTCCGCCGCCATGGCCAGGGAGGCGACGCGCTGGCGCATGTCCTGCGTCACGTCGTGAAGCAGACGGTCGCGCCAGATACCGGCGGCCAGTTCGTCCGTCACCCGGTCGAAACTCACCACATAGCCTATCGGTACGGTCGCGCCGGCGTCGAGCACCAGCGACATGCGGCCACGCAGGGAGTCGTGCGCGCCCTTCGTGGCGCTGACGAAGGAGGCGGAAAGCCCGTCCTTGTGCCCGACGTGGCGACCGCTGGCGAAACGGCGGCCGAGCCGCTCCAGCGAATGGCGCAACGGCTGGGCGACGACGAGATCCGTCAGCGCCCGCCCGAGCCCGCAGGCGGCCTGCTGGGTGCCCCGGTCAAGCAGTTTCCGGGCGAAGCGGTTGTAGAGCAGGATGCGATGATCGGTGGTGCAGATGACGACGCCCTGCTGCAGGTCGCGCAGGACCGCCTCCAGACGTCCCTTCTGGTGCTCCGCCTCGGCCGTCGCCCGCGCCACCTGGGCATCGACCTCGCGGCGCGCTGAAGAAAGCGCCTCGCTCGCCTCTCGCATGGCCGGGGCAAGCGCGCCGAGATAGCGGGCGCGCGCATCCTCCATGCGCCCGCGCCCGCCCGCATGGACAGCGGCACGCAGCTCCGCGCCCAGCGCGTCGAGCGGGCGCACGACATGATCGTCGAACTTCAGCCAGACCCATGTGACGAGGCCGGCGATGGCAAAGCCCGAGACCAGTCCGGCCAGAACAAGGCGGTCAACCGATGGCGCATTGGGACCACGCGCCAGATAGAGCCCGGCGGCGACCAACACCGCCACGGCCCCTCCGGCAATGAGCGCGAAAAACAGAAAGACGCGAAGCCTCAGGCTCCAGCGCGCGACGCGCTCAGGCATGGCCGGCGGCCACCGCCGGACACGCACCCAGAAGCCGCCCGACGGTGCCGGTCAGCGCGTCCGCGGAAAACGGCTTGCCAAGAAAGGCGTCCGCCCCCAGCGCCAGCCCCTTTTCCTCATCCACCGGCCGCGAGGCTGCGCTCATCAGGATCATCGGCATGTTCCGCGTCGCCTCGGCGGCGCGCAGCTCCTGGCACAGCGCATAGCCCTTGCCATCCGGCAGGGCGGCATCGATCAGCAGCAGGTCCGGGGCGGCGTCGGCGATCGCACGGCGCGCGGCCTCTACCGTTCCCGCCATTCGCACCGAGTATCCGTCGTCCTCGATCACGTCCCTCAGAAAGCCCGTCAGGTCCGTCTCGTCGTCGACGATGAGCACAGTCTGGGTCATTTTCGCAGTCCTCCCGGTCCGGGATAATGGTACGCCGCGACCGGGGTTTCCAGAACGTCCTTCGTCTATAGGTGAAGTTGCGCGCCCGCGCACTGGCCATGACAAGACCGGCAATGCCGGGTACAAGGGCCGAAACGACCCGCCACCTTCCCTCTCCAGTCGCGAACGGCCGGCCACATGACCAGCATTTCCATTTCCCCTTTTCTCGGCACCTGGATCCTCGATCTCGACGAGAGCGAATTCGACCAGAGCGACCTTCCGCGCGCGGCGACATGCCGGATCGAGGAGGAGTTCGGACTGGTGACGATCCGCACGTCGATCGTCTCGGTCGAGGGCGAGACCATCGAGGGCGAATTGTCCGGCGTTCCCGGCGGTCCGGGCCAGCGTCTGTCGGAAAGCGGCCTTGCCGACAGGCTGACGCTGTTCTTCGAGGATGAGATGACGCTGACCTCGCAGGCCTCGCGCAAGGGCATCGTGCTGATGAGCGCCCGGCGCACCCTGTCGGAGGATGGCGGCACGCTGGAGATCGAGCAGACGGTCTCCGTCCCCGGTCAGGGCGACGTGGTCAACACCGGCGTCTACCGCCGCGCCCAGTAGACAGAAAGCGCGCCGCTACAGAAGCTGCGGCCAGCGCATCACGGCGAGCACGAGCAGCCAGGCGGCCAGCGAGATGCAGCCGGCGGTGCGGAACCGCGAGATGGTGCCGCGCGAATCCACCTGGTCAAGCAGCCGCCAGGCGGTGACGAAGCGCAGCAGCAGCCCGTTGAGCCCCGCCAGCGCGATCAGCGCGATCTTCGCCACAAAGGCCGGATCGGCGCTGTGCGCGAAGGGCCGCTGGCTGAAAAGCGCAAAGCCCGTGACAAAGGCCACGGCGAAGGCGACGAGCACCGTGCGGCCGAGCACACGGGAAATGTCGGCAAGCGGCACGCTCCGCCAGAAGCCGATGAGGCGCAGGTCGAAGGGCACCACCGCGCCGACGAGGATCGTGGCGGAAAGCGCATGGACTGCCGTGACCGCCGCACGCAGATCGGCCGAGCCGGCAAGCCATGCGGCCGGGGCGGAGTCCGCCAGATAGTCGAGAAAGGGCGCAATCTCCTGCATGACGCTGGGTTCCGATGCGTGGCGCGGTGACGGCCGGATTTCCCAGCCTGCCCTCCCGACATAGACTGATTCTTCGCGGTCCGGCCATTGCGCCCGGCGTTGCCGCCGCGATACACGCATTTGTCCGCGCTTGTTTCTGCTTGCAACCCGGGCGAAGCGGACTATCAAACGTGGATCCGTGCGGGCCCGCGGAAGACGCCAACCGGATATCGTGCTCCGCCTGTCTCCGCAACGTCCGGCGGCATTCCGCCGCGAGAAAGAGATGCCTTGTCGATGACCACATCCGCCATCTCGATCCTTCCCCATGTCCGTCCCGGCGACGAGGCCGCCGCCACGCGGATCTATGTCGACGCGCTGATCCAGAAGCTCAGACCGTTCTTTGGCACGGCGGAGGCAGCCGCCGGTTTTCTCGGCCCCCATATGCGCCGCGACCGGGCGGTGACCGCCATTCGCGACGGGCGGATCGTCGGCATCGCCGGCTTCAACCTCGACGGAAAGGGCCTGTTCGAGCCGCGCTGGCGGGATTTCCGCTCGAAGTTCGGCGCCTTCGGCGCGGCGATCCGCGTTGCCGGCCTGTCGCTTCTGGAAAAGCAGGACGAGCCGGACTGCCTGGCGATGGACGGCATCGCCGTTGACGAGACCGCGCGCGGCACAGGCATCGGCAGCGCCCTGCTGGAGGCGGTCGTCGCCATCGCCCGCCGCAAGGGCAGGAAGACCGTGCGGCTCGACGTGATCGACACCAACCCGCGTGCCCGTGCGCTCTACGAACGGCACGGGTTCGTCGCCGGCGCGCCTCGCGCGCTCGGCCTGTTCGAGCCGATCTTCGGTTTCACGAGCTCGACCCCGATGACCCGGCACGTGGCGGGGGGAACCGGAGACGCATGAGGCGAAACGAGGACGCGCTCGGCGAGGCCCCCGCCACCGCTCCGGTGAGCGCGTGGCACGCGACGCCGGATGATGTTGCCGGCGATGCGGCCGGCGCGCCGCGCACCCTCGATCGCACCGCCATGGCGGTGGTGCTGCTGCTCGTCGCCGTCTTCGGCCTGGCGCAGGGGCTGAGCTACCCGCTGCTTTCCTTCATTCTCGAACGCCAGGGCGTGCCGGCCTGGCTGATCGGCACCAACGCGGCGATGATGGCCATCGGCCTTCTGGTCTCGGCGCCGCTGATCCCCGGACTTGCCCGACGCCATGGCGCGGCCCGCCTCGCCCTTGTCGCCGCCCTCGCGCTGGCCGCGCTCTTCGCTACAATCGGCCTCTTCCAGTCGTTGTGGGTGTGGTTTCCGGCCCGTTTCCTGATGGGGATTGCCGTCAACACGCTCTATATCGCCAGCGAGACCTGGGTGAACCAGCTTTCCCCCGACCGCATCCGCGGCCGCATGCTCGGCCTCTATGCCACCGCGCTCGCGGCCGGCTTCGCCGCCGGCCCGGCGACACTCTCGGTGACCGGCACCCTGTCACTCGCCCCCTTCGCCATGTGCACCGCGATCGCCCTCGCCTGCGCGCTGCTGATTGTCGCAGTCGACGCGCGCCTGCCACGCTTCAGCGGCGGCGAGGTCGGCTCGATCCGCGCCATCGTGCCGAAGATCCTGTTCCTGCTGGCGGTGACGGCAACAGCCGCCGCCTTCGACCAGGCAATTCTGACGATCCTGCCCGTCTACGGCCTCGCCAACGGGCTTGATACACGCGCCATCACCCTGGCGCTGGCGATCATGGTCGTCGGCAACATCCTCTTTCAGGTACCCATCGGCATCGCCGCCGACCGCTACGGCCCGCGCCGGGTGATGGCAACGCTCTGCGCGCTGGCCATTGCCGGCGCGGCGCTCCTGCCCCTGCTGATCGCCACCACCTGGACGCTCTGGGCAATGCTTTTCGTCTGGGGATCGGCCGCCTACGGCGTCTACACCATCGCGCTGATGGAACTCGGACGGCGCTATTGCGGCGCCATGCTGATCGCCGGCAACGCCGGCTTCGCGCTGATGTGGGGCGTCGGCGGCTTCGCCGGGCCGGCCCTCTCGGGACTCGCCATCGACACCATCGGCAATCACGGCTTTCCGCTGCTGCTCGGCGCGGTCTATGTGGCGCTCTTCCTCGCAACGCTGATGCGCCCCGCCGGGCAAGACCGGGCGGAGCGCGAGTCAATGACGGCCCCGCCGGCTCAATAGCCGGCGGCAAGAGCTCCCTGGCGGCGCGGATCGGCAGCTCCCGCGAGACCACCTTCAAGCACCATAACCGACTGGGTCGAGCCCATGGTCGGCTTCTCCGCTATGGTGTGGCCCTTCTCCTTGAGGATCGCCAGCGTGTCGGGCGAGAAGCCCTCCTCGATGCGGATCTCGTCGGGAAGCCACTGATGGTGCATGCGCGGCGCCGCGCTCGCCTCGGCGATGTTCATGCCGTGATCGACCACATTGAGCACGATCTGTAGCACCGTGGTGATGATGCGGCTGCCGCCGGGCGACCCGGTCGCCAGCACCGGCTTGCCGTCGCGAAACACCAGCGTCGGGCTCATCGACGAGAGCGGCCGCTTGCGCGGCTCGACCGCATTGGCATCACCGCCGACCAGCCCGTAGGCGTTCGGAACACCGGGCTTGGCCGAGAAATCGTCGAGCTCGTTGTTGAGAAGGATGCCTGTGCCAGGCGCCACCAGGCCGACTCCGTAGGAGAAGTTCAGCGTGTAGGTATTGGACGCCGCATTGCCGTCCTTGTCGATGACGGAATAATGCGTCGTCTCGTTGCTCTCGTAAGGAGCAGGCCGACCCGGCGCGATCTTCTCCGCCGGCGCCGCCCGGGCGGGGTCGAAATCCGCCATCCGCTTTTTCGCGTAGGCCTTGTCGGTGAGGCCCGCGACCGGCACATCGACGAAATCCGGGTCGCCGAGATACTCCGAGCGGTCCGCATAGGCCCGCTTCATCGCCTCGGCCATGACGTGCATCGTCGCCGCCGACCCGAAGCCGGAGGCCTTGAGATCGAAGGGCTCCAGCATGTTCAGAATCTCGACGATGTGTACCCCGCCGGAGGACGGTGGCGGCATCGAGGCGATCTCGTAACCGCGGTAGGTGCCGGTGACGGGCGTACGCCACTTGGCCTCATAGCCGGCCAGATCCTCCACCGACATCGACCCGCCCGCTCCGCTGACGCGTGCGGCGATCGCCTCGGCGATCGAACCGCGATAGAAACCCGCCGGCCCTTCGCTGGCGATCTGCTTCAGCGAGGCGGCAAGCTGGGGCTGACGCAGGATTTCGCCCGGCCGATAGAAGCTGCCGTCGGCCTTGTAGAAGATCGCCGCCGCCTCGGCGTCCTTCGAGAGACGCGCGTGCACCTGCTCCAGCGAGCCGGCGAGATCGTCGGAAACGACGAAGCCCTCGCGCGCCAGCACGATGGCCGGCGCGATCAGCTCGGCGAAGGTGAACTTTCCACTGCCGAAACGCCCGTGCGCGGCATGCATCCCAGCGACAGTGCCCGGAACGCCGATGGCCAGACCGGTGTAGCGCGACTTGGTGCTGTCGGCATTGCCCTCGCCGTCGAGGAACATGTCGCGCGTCGCCCCGGCCGGTGCCAGTTCGCGGTAGTCGAGCGCATGGGTCTCGCCCGTCTCCGCCATGTGGATCATCATGAAACCGCCACCACCGAGATTACCGGCGCGCGGCAGGGTCACGGCAAGCGCAAAGCCCGTCGCCACGGCAGCGTCGACCGCATTGCCGCCCTTGGCAAGGATCTCGCGCCCGACCCGCGTCGCCAGCGCTTCCTGGCTGGAGACCATCCCGCTGCGGGCAAGAACCGGGTGGAACCGGTCGTCGCCCGACAGGATCGGCAGCGGCTCGGCCGCCTGCGCCCCAGGTACCGCCTGTTCGGCACGCACGCCGCCGCCCGTGCCAAGAGCGATGGCCAATGCGACGCCGCCAAGGGCCAGCCCCCTCATCCAGTTCCCCAACACGCCGCCCGTCGCGACATGCCTCTCGTCTTGGCGCATTTCCGCCCTCCCCCTTGGGTGTCCCGCCGGCGCGCGTATCGAACCGGACCTTGCTCCCCAGTCTGTCGGCAATCGGGTGCGGAAGGAAGTCTCTTCGCGTCCTGCGCGAAGACAACGAGAAAACGCGGCCGGATTTCTCCGGCCGCGTTTGCGAAATCATCGAAAAAGGTGGCCCGGGATCACGGCCGCCAGGCTGCTCAGGCAGCGGCCTTCTTCGGCTTGATCAGGCCGCGGTTGACCAGCACTTCGGCGATCTGCACCGTGTTGAGCGCGGCGCCCTTGCGCAGATTGTCGGCGACAACCCACATGTTGAGACCGTTCTCGACCGTGGCGTCCTCACGGATTCGGCTGACGTAGGTCGCATCCTCGCCGGCGGATTCATAAGGCGTCATGTAGCCACCGTCTTCATGCTTGTCGATGACGAGCACGCCCGGCGCCTCGCGCAGGATGTCGCGGGCCTCCTCGGCGGAGATCGGCTTCTCGAACTCCATGTTGACGGATTCCGCATGGCCGATGAAGACCGGCACGCGCACGGCGGTGCAGGTGAGCTTGATCTTCGGATCGAGCATCTTCTTGGTCTCGGCCAGCACCTTCCACTCTTCCTTGGTGTAGCCGTCCTCCATGAAGACGTCGATGTGCGGAATGACGTTGAAGGCGATGCGCTTGGTGAATTTCTCCGGAGTGATCGGATCGTTCACGAAGACGGCGCGGGTCTGGTTGAACAGCTCGTCCATCGCGTCCTTGCCGCCGCCGGAGACGGACTGGTAGGTCGAGACGACGACACGCTTGATGGTGGCCGCGTCATGCAGCGGCTTCAGCGCCACGACGAGCTGCGCGGTCGAGCAGTTCGGGTTGGCGATGATGTTCTTCTTGGTGAACCCGACGATGGCGTCGGCGTTCACCTCCGGCACGATCAGCGGCACGTCGGCGTCGTAGCGCCAGGCGGAGGAATTGTCGATGACGACGCAGCCCTGAGCGGCGATCTTCGGCGCCCATTCCTTGGCGACGGTACCGCCGGCAGACATCAGGCAGATGTCGACGTCGGAAAAGTCGAAATGATCGATCGCCTGACAGGTCAGCGTCCTGTCGCCGAAGGAGACGTCCACGCCCTGCGAGCGGCGGGAGGCAACCGCCACCACTTCGCTTGCCGGAAAGCCGCGCTCGTCCAGGATATCGAGCATTTCGCGGCCGACATTGCCGGTGGCGCCAACGATTGCAATCTTATAAGCCATTGATTTAGATCCCTTTCTACCACTCCCCGCTTCCGGAGCCAAGGCGAGTGCCATGGCTTCGGGTCCTCCGGTCCCCCTGAACCGGGGGAGCACGGAACGGGAGGGCCTTCAGAACGTCGTTTTGCGGGTCGTCGTCGTCGTGAGGCCGGCAGCAGATGCCTGGCCCGCGCTGTCCAGCGCGCGCACGTTCGCTTTCGCGGCTTTCGTCGCGAAACGGAACGGGGCAGCAGGGGCGCGTCGATCGGTCATGTGATCCTGGCGGGTCGGACGAGTCCGCCGGGCGCGCATCGAAGGAAGCGCGCCTCGGGCTCGGATGGCGTTTAAATGCCGTCAGCGGGGGAAATTGTCAACCGCCGCCCGGGCACGCGCCACGCATCCGAACATCTCGAATCCGCGACAAACGGCGGATTACGCAGGGTCGAGACGAAAGCGCAGAAGCAGCGTACGCTGCAGGATCGAACGGTTGTCATCGGAAATGATCGTCAGGATCGTCTCGCCGGCGGCGTTGCGATGGACAGCCAGACCTTCCATGTTGTCGATCTGGTCGGTGTAGCCGGCCTCCAGCAGCACGCTGCCCCGGACGTGGCCGCCAGGAACCAGTTCGGCTGCCGGCAACAGGCGGATGCGCATGCCGATGCCGTGGCGCAGCGTGAAGCGCCGCTCGAGCAGCAGCAGATCGCCATCGGCCAGGAAGGCGGCATCCGTTGCATCATAGGCGTTCTGGCGCTCGACGGTGAAGGTGCCCGGCCGCGGCCCGCCGATCAGGAAGCCCGGCAGGTCGGCCTCATTGTCCGGCCCGCGCTCGGCGATAACCACCAGCGCGCCTTCCAGCGGACCGCTGTTGGCGGCCGCCATCGCCTCCATGCCCTTGTTGTGGCGCAGGTGCTTGATGCCCTCGGGCGTCGCGATCTCGCGGCCCGGCGCTGCCGGATCGAGCGGCCACGGAAAGGCGTAGATCCGGGGATCGCGCTCGGTGGAGACGAAAAGCTCGTCGCCCTCGGGCGCGCGCCGGAGCGTCACCGCCTCGCTGTCGTTGCGCCCCACGTCGGCAAGTGACAGGCCTCCGGGGCCGATGATCGGCGCAATGCGCCCGTCACGCACATCCGTCGGACGCCCCGAGGCATCGGCGACGATCTCGGCCTCGAACCAGAGCCCGTTGTCGGCGATGGCGATCATGCGGCCGCCATCGGGCGTCACCACAAGACCGGACAGGCCGCCCATGTTGCGGTTGCCCGACTGGAGCTCGAGGCCACCGAGAAAGGTCAGCCGCCCGAAACGATCGTCGTCGCGTCCAATGGCAAAGGACGGGATCGGTGTCACCCGCAGCGACACCGCCTGCGGCTCGATCCGCGCGGCGCGCGCCTCGGGCGCAAGAAAGCCGAGCCCTGTCGCCACCGCCAGAGAAGCGACAACAAGGCCTGTGGCGAGCCGCCGGACCGCGTTTCGCGCCCGGCCGCCCCTCGCCTCAGCGCATCGCACGGCGGCGCGTCCGGCCCGTCGGGCGCGTGGTCTGCTCGTCGAAGAGATCGGCGAGCTGGTCGGTCATCGCCCCGGCGAGTTCCTCTGCGTCGACGATGGTCACCGCACGGCTGTAGTAGCGGGTCACGTCATGGCCGATGCCGATGGCGATCAGCTCCACCGGCGAGCGCGTCTCGATCTCGTCGATCACATAGCGCAGGTGCTTTTCCAGATAGTTGCCCGGATTGACCGACAGCGTGCAGTCGTCCACCGGCGCGCCGTCCGAGATCATCATCAGGATCTTGCGCTGCTCGGGCCGGCCCAGCAGGCGCTTGTGCGCCCAGTCGAGCGCCTCTCCGTCGATGTTTTCCTTCAGCAGCCCCTCGCGCATCATCAGGCCGAGGTTGCGCCGGGCCCGCCGCCAGGGCGCATCGGCAGACTTGTAGACGATGTGGCGAAGGTCGTTGAGCCGGCCGGGCTGCGCCGGCTTGCCGGCGGCGAGCCACGCCTCGCGCGACTGTCCGCCCTTCCACGCCCGCGTGGTGAAGCCGAGGATCTCGACCTTGACGCCGCAGCGCTCCAGCGTGCGCGCCAGAATGTCGGCGCAGGTGGCCGCGACCGTGATCGGTCGGCCGCGCATGGAGCCGGAATTGTCCAGCAGCAGCGTCACCACCGTGTCGCGGAAGTTGATGTCGCTTTCCTGCTTGAAGGCCAGCGGCTGGTGCGGGTCGATGACGACGCGCATGAGCCGCGCCGTGTCGAGCAGGCCTTCCTCGAGATCGAACATCCACGAGCGGTTCTGCTGCGCCAGCAGCTTGCGCTGCAGCCGGTTGGCAAGTCGCGCGACCGCGCCCTGGAGATTGGTGAGCTGCTTGTCGAGATGACCGCGCAACCGGTCGAGCTCGGCCGTGTCGCACAGCTCTTCCGCCGTCACCATCTCGTCGAAACGGGTGGTGAAGACCTTGTAGTCCGGTCCCGCCGGCTGATTGGAGAAGGGCATCTCCCGGCGCGGACTGTCGCCTGGCTCCTCGGCCTGGTCGGCGCTCTGGTCGTCGGCGAGTTCGTCGAGATCGCCGTCGAGACCCTCGGTCTCGCCGGCTTCCATCTCGTCCCCGGAGACTTCCATCTCCTGCGGGGCGCCCTCGTCCTCGCCGCTGTTTTCCTCACCCTCGGCCGAGGTCTCGCCGCGGTCGTTGCCGCCCTCGGACTCCTCGCCCTCGTTTTCCTCGTCCTCGCCCGGCTCGCCGAAGTCATCGTCCATGTCGAGGGAGGAAAGCACGGAGCGCAAGCGCTTGCCGAAGTCCTGCTGGTCTTCCATGCGCTCGGCCAGCCGGTCGAGCGCGTCGCCCGCCTTTTCCTCGATCCAGGCGCGCCACTGCTCGATCATCGGCTGGGCGCTGCGAGGCGCCGGCCGGCCCGTCAGGCGCTCGCGCACCATGTAGGCGACCGCCTCCTCGAGCGGGGCGTCCTCGCGGCTCGCCACATCCGAATAGGCCGCCTTTCGGCAGCGGTCCTCGAGCATCGCCGAGAGATTGTCGGCGACGCCAGGCATGCGGGTCGCGCCCACGGCCTCGCAACGCGCCTGCTCGACCGCATCGAAGATCGCACGGCTGGTGTCGCCCTGCGGCACCATGCGCCGGTGCAGCGCCGGATCGTGGCAGGCGATCTTCAGCGCCATGGAATCGGCCAGGCCCCGGGTGATCGCGATCTCCGCCTCCGTCGGACGCCGCGAGGGGTCCGGCAGGCGCGCCGTGTGGCCGGCAAGCGACGGCCGGTCCGAGGTGTAGAGCACCTCGAGTTCCGGATCGCCGGCAATTGCGCGCATGGTCTCGCCGATCGCCCGCTTCAGCGGCTCGGTGGTCGGCTTCGACTTGTCGGATGGCGGATTTCGCATATCGGCGGCTTAGCTCATCACCACGTTGGCGGCGGATTCCGGCAATTCCTCGCCGAAGCAGCGCTGATAGAACTCGGCCACCAGCGTGCGCTCCATCTCGTCGCACTTGTTGAGGAAGGTGACGCGGAAGGCGAAACCGATGTCTCCGAAGATCTCGGCGTTTTCCGACCAGGTGATGACCGTGCGCGGGCTCATCACCGTCGACAGGTCGCCGTTGATGAAGGCATTGCGCGTCATGTCGGCAAGGCGGACCATGCGCGACACGACCTTCCGGCCTTCCTCGTTCTGGTAGTGCTTGGCCTTGGCCAGCACGATCTCGACTTCGTTGTCATGCGGCAGGTAGTTCAGCGTCGTGACGATCGACCAGCGGTCCATCTGGCCCTGGTTGATCTGCTGCGTGCCGTGATAGAGGCCCGAGGTGTCGCCGAGGCCGACCGTGTTGGTCGTGGCGAACAGGCGGAAGGCCGGATGCGGGCGGATGACGCGGTTCTGGTCGAGCAGCGTCAGGCGGCCGGAAACCTCGAGCACGCGCTGAATCACGAACATCACGTCCGGGCGGCCGGCGTCGTATTCGTCAAACACCAGCGCGATGTTGTTCTGCAGCGCCCAGGGCAGGATGCCATCGCGGAATTCCGTGACCTGCAGGCCGTCGCGCAGCACGATCGCGTCCTTGCCGACGAGATCGATACGGCTGATGTGGCTGTCCAGGTTGACGCGCACGCAGGGCCAGTTGAGGCGGGCGGCGACCTGCTCGATGTGGGTCGACTTGCCGGTGCCGTGATAGCCGGTCACCATCACGCGGCGGTTGCGCGCGAAGCCTGCCAGGATCGCCAGCGTCGTTTCCCGGTCGAAGAGGTAATCCTCGTCACGGTCCGGAACATGCTCGCTCGGCGTGGAATAGGCGGGAACCGTCAGGTCGGTATCGATGCCGAACACCTTACGCACCGAAACGGTGGTATCGGGAAGATTGTCGGCGGCAAGGGTCGTGTCAGTCATGAATCCTCCGCTGGCCCGTGGGAGAACGGGTCCGGGACAGGTGCAACACATCCGCTGGCGCGGACGAAGTTCGGCAGGCTTGCCAGTGCGCCGGGCTTCCGGTTCGCCACACGGCCATTGCCGCGCGCGAAAGCGAACCTTCGATCCGAAATCGCACTAGACCCAAGTATTTGCAGGCGTCCTTATCGAGACCGAAGTTCGTGCGGGGAATGCCGCAGGGTCTGACGAACTCCGGCATCGGGACACTAGCCCTAGAGATCGGCCCGGCCAAGTGAAAATGGTTGAGCCGCGACAGCAGCCACGCGCTGCGGGGCCCGTCGGGCTCAGCATAAACCGGCCTTCTTCAGCAGCGCATAGGCCTGGATGATCTCGCGAAGCCGGTCCTCCAGCGACCGGTCGCCGCCGTTGGCGTCCGGATGCAAGCGCTTCACCAGCTCCTTGTAGCGCGCCTTGATTTCCGCATCCCGCGCCGTCTGGGTAAGTCCCAGCGTATCGAGGGCGCGCGCCTCCAGCGGCTTGAGCTTCGGCCGCCGCGCCCCCGAAGTCCCGTCGCGTCCGCCAGATGTGCGCGAGCGCGAGCGGGCCTCCGCCCGGGCCTTGGCCGCCGCGCGCGGATCGATGTCCGACCACGCCGCCGCATTGGCGGCCTTGGCGTTGACGCCCAGCTTCCAGGTCGGGCGGTGACCGGTCAGCGCGTCGCGCTGGTAGGCGCGCGTCTCGTCGTCGTCCATGCCGGAGAAGTAGTTGTAGGACTTGTTGTAGAGACGGACGTGGTCGAGGCAGAAATGATAATACTGACCGTCCGCGCTGCGACCCTTCGGCGCACGGTGCGTTCCCGCCGCGTCGCAGCCCTCCCACTCGCATGTCCGCCCGACCGTCTCGGCCCGTGCGCCGGGCGAGGTCTTGGGTTTGATGCGTATCCGGTCGAAAATGTCGGAAGTCACCGCTTCGTGTCCATCATCCGTTTCAGGTTCCCGTTCCCGATCCCGTCGCGCCCCGTTCGAGGCTCTCGGCAAAGCGGCCGAACAGGATATCCGCGCAAGCCGCGCGGCGCAAAGTGGAGGAACGCCCATGAAGCGCGGCGGCGCTACGCGAGCACGGGCCGGCCGAAAGGCGAAGCGCATAGATAGGCCCGCCGCACCCGGTTCGGCAAGATCTTGACGCCGGCGAATTCTCGGCCAAATGAATAGGCATGAGCATTCGAGACGAAATCCAGAAAAGCCTCTCCGACGCCTTCGAGCCGGAACTCCTCGAAGTGGTTGACGAGTCGGAGAAACATCGCGGTCACGCAGGCTGGCGCGAGGGTGGGGAAACCCACTTCCGCGTTCGCATCGTCGCGCCGAGCTTCGCCGGCATGACCCGCATCGCCCGCCACCGCGCGGTCAACGATTGCCTGGTCCCGGCCTTCGACAAGGGCATGCACGCGCTGGCCGTCGAGGCGCGCGCGCCCGGCGAGCCGGACCCACGCGGCGGCGGACGCGCCAACTCCCCGGAGTAGGCGCGCAAGGCACAAGCGCGGTTTTTCGAAGGATTACCCCGGCCGGAAACGGCCGGGGCGCTTGCGCTGACTGATGCGCTCAGGCTACCGGAGCCGACGGCGCGACGGGCGGGGCAACGGGCACCGCCGCGCTGATCTGGCGCACGGTGCCGGCCACGCTCTTCGACAGCGGCAGGATGCGCAGCCGCGTGATCCGGTTCTTTTCCCGCTTCAGCACCGTGAACCGATAGCCGTGGAAGGTGAAGGCCTGCCGCTCGTCGGGGATCATCCGCGCCTCGTGAATGACGAGACCCGCGATGGTCGTGGCCTCGTCGTCGGGAAGGCGCCAGTCGACGGCGCGGTTGAGATCGCGGATCGGCACGGATCCCTCGACGATGATCGAGCCGTCGGGCTGCGGACGGACGCCGGCAAGCTCCACGTCGTGCTCGTCGGAGATCTCGCCGACAATCTCTTCCAGGATGTCCTCCAGCGTCACCAGTCCCATCACCTCGCCATACTCGTCGACGACAAGGGCGAAATGCGCCTTTCGCTTCAGGAAGGCGTTGAGCTGATCCTGCAGGCTGGTGGTTTCCGGCACGAACCACGGCGGCGATGAAAGCTGCTCGATGTCGATCATCGCCGGGTCGCTGCCCGCCTTGGCGAGCGCGCGCAACAGGTCCTTGGCGTGCAGCACGCCGATGTAGTTGTCGGTCTGCCCGCGCCACAGCGGCAGGCGGGTGTGCGGGCTCTCCAGAGCATCACCGATCAACTTGGCCGGATCATCGTCGGCGTTGAGGGCGATCATCTTGGTGCGGTGAACCATCACATCGGACACCTCGAGCTCGGCCAGGTCGAGCAGGCCGCCGATGCGGTCACGCTCCGCCTTGACCAGGCCGCCCTCGAGATGCTGGAGATCGACGGTGCCGCGCAGCTCGTCATGCGCGGAAATGAAGTTGCCGTTGGTCGAGACGTCGACGCCGAAGAGACGCAGGATGGCGCGCACAATGACCTCGACGCCCATGACGACCGGCGCGAAAAGCGTCACCACGGGACGCACCACCGGAGAGACGGCAAGCGCGAAACGATCCGGATTGGAGATCGCCCAGGTCTTGGGCAGCACCTCGGAGAAGATCAGCACCAGCGCGGTCATGACCAGCGTCGCATAGACCACGCCAGCGTCGCCGAAAATGTTCAGCAGCACGTTGGTGGCAAGCGCCGAGGCCAGGATGTTGACCAGGTTGTTGCCGAGAAGCAGCGCGCCGATCAGCCGTTCGCGGGCAAGGATCAGCCTCGAGACGACGCTCGCCCGCTTGTCGCCGCTCTTCTCGTATTGCAGCATCCGGGCGCGCGAGGCTGCCGTCAGGGCCGTCTCCGAACCGGAGAAGAAGCCAGACAGCGCCAGCAGGACGAGGATGGCGAAAACCGACAACCACAGGCTTGCGTCACTCATGTCTCAGCTCCATTCGCAAGGACGACGGGCCCGCGGCGGTTCCGCGCTCAGGCGTCGGCCAGTTCGTCCCGCAGGAAGTCGCGCAGCAGGTCCGGATCGACCCCACGCTCGACGAAGGCCTCGCCAATCCCCCTGACGAGGATCAGCGTCAGCGCGCCGCGGCTCACCTTCTTGTCCTGCGCCATGATGTCGAGGAAGGTTTCGGCCGGCGGCATCTGTCCGGGCACATCCGCGATATGGGTCGGAAGGCCGACGGCCGCAAGATGGGCGCTCACCCGTTCCGCCGCTGCCGCCGGGCAGAGCCCCATGCGCACCGACAAGGAGAAGGCGAGCCGCATGCCGATCGCCACGCCCTCTCCATGCACGAGGCGCGCGCCATCATAGGCGACAATCGCCTCCAGCGCATGGCCGAAGGTGTGGCCGAGATTGAGCAACGCACGGGCGCCCGCCTCGAACTCGTCGCCGGCGACAACCCGGGCCTTGGCCTCGCAGGAACGCGCGATCGCCTCTTCGCGCTCGCCCGAGCCTGAGAAGACCGCGCCGTGGTTTTCCTCCAGCCAGGCGAAGAAGTCGGCGTCCCCCAGAAGCCCGTATTTCGCCACCTCGGCATAGCCGGCACGAAACTCGCGCGCGCTCAGCGTGTCGAGCAGCGCCGTGTCGGCGATGACCAGCGCCGGCTGATGGAACGCGCCGATCAGGTTCTTGCCGTGCCGGGTATTGATGCCGGTCTTGCCGCCGACGGAGGAATCCACCTGGGCAAGCAGGCTCGTCGGCATCTGCACGAAGGGCATGCCACGGCGCACGCTCGCCGCGACGAAGCCGGCGAGATCGCCAACGACACCGCCGCCCAGCGCGACAATTGCGTCTCCGCGCTCGAGGCGGGCCTCGAGCACCCGGTCGCAGACGGTCTCATAGACATCGAACCGCTTGCTCGCCTCGCCGGGCGGCAGCAGGATCGCCGAGTGGCGAACGCCGGCGTCGTCGAGCGCCGCCTGCAGCCGCTCCAGATGAAGCGCGGCGACCGTCTCGTCGCTGACGATGGCGACCCTCGCGCCGGGCAACGCCGAAGCGACATGTCGGCCCGCCGAGGCGAGCAGCCCCCGGCCGATCAGGATGTCGTAGCCGCGCGCCCCGAGTTCGACGGCGACCCGCCGCACGGGCGCATCACCGCAGGAAGCTTCATCATGGGCAGGGGTCATCGGGATCTCGCGAGTTCGGAATCGGAATCGGCATCCGCGTCCAGGACGATGCCGAGATGGGCTTCGAGCGCCTCGACAATGTCGAGGACGACCTGTTCATGCGGCACATCCCGCGACAGCACCATCAGGTCCGCCTCGGCATAGACCGGCTCGCGCTCGGCCAGCAGCGCGGCGAGCGCGCCCTTGGGGTCCGGGTTTTCGAGCAGGGGCCGCGTCGGCTTGCGGCGCACCCGGTCGAAGACGATGTCGAGTTCGGCCTTGAGCCAGATCGACAGCGCCGCCTCGCCAACGGCCGCGCGCGTCTCCGCGTTCATGTAGGCACCACCGCCGGTCGCCAGGATCTGAGCACCGTTCTTCAGCAGCCGGGCGATCACACGCTGCTCGCCGGCGCGGAAATAGGGCTCGCCGTGCTGGGCGAAGATCTCCTTGATCGTCAGGTTCGCGGCGATCTCGATCTCGGTGTCCGCGTCGACGAAGGGCAATTCCAGCGCCTGCGCCAGCCGTCGGCCGACGCTCGACTTGCCGCACCCCATGATGCCCACCAGCACAAGCGGCCGGTCGCCGAGCGCATCGACGATGCGGCGCGCCCGCGCCGGAGCGACAGTTCTCGTCATTGCGCACATGGACCTGGCAACCTCCCCGTATTCCTCCAAGGCTTTGCCCTTGTCGCGCCCGCCTCGTCAAGCCCGCCGACCGGTCGCCCTTGCATTGAGGGCGCGGATTGTTCAAAAAATCGGACGAAGCTTTCGCCCTCGAGAAGACCGAAGCCGCCATGCCAACCCTGTCGCGCCTGATCATTGCCCTTGTCGTGCTGTCGGGTCTGGCGGTCGCCGGCGTCTATGCCCTGGGCACATTCGTCACCCCCGAGCCGCATGAGATCACCGTCCGCCTCAAGATGGACGGCTTCGGCCGCTAGGTCTCCCGAGCGCGGCAAGCGCGGTGCAACGATGATGTGCGAAAGAAGCGCATGGCGAATGACGAATACCTGATCGAGAGCTTTCTGGAGATGCTGTCGGCCGAACGCGGCGCGGCGGCGAACACGCTGGAGAGCTACCGGCGCGATCTCGAGGGCTTTCACGAGTTTCTCGGCTGCACCGGCCGGACCGCCGTCGAGGCGACCAAGGACGACGTCACCGGCTACCTGTCCGACCTCGCCGCGCGCGGCTTCGCGGCCACCACGCAGGCGCGCCATCTCTCCGCGTTGCGCCAGTTCTTCCGCCACCTCTATTCCGACGGCCTGCGCACCGACGACCCGACCCGCACCGTGGCCAGTCCCAAGACCCGCGCGCCCCTGCCCAAGGTGCTCACGGTCGGCCAGGTCGATGCGCTGCTGGACGCCGCGCGCGCCGCCGCCGAGGCCGAGCACGACACGCCGGCGAAGGCGATCCGCGCTCTGCGCATGCACGCGCTGCTGGAGGTGATCTACGCGACGGGCCTGCGTGTCTCGGAGCTGGTGGCGCTTCCCGCTTCCGCCGCCAGGCGCGAGGAACGCCTGATCGCCGTCACCGGCAAGGGCAACAAGGAGCGCCTGGTGCCCCTGAGCCAGGCCGCGCGCGCCGCCATGCGCGCCTATGTCGCCCGGCGAAAGACCCAGGGCGCGCGGACGGAAAGCCGCTGGCTGTTTCCCTCCCATGGCGACAGCGGCCACCTGACCCGACAGGCCTTCGCCCGCGATCTCAAGGCGCTTGGCGTCGCCGTCGGCATCGACCCTGGATCGTTGTCGCCGCATGTCATGCGCCACGCCTTCGCCTCGCACCTGCTCCAGAACGGCGCGGATCTGCGCGTCGTCCAGCAGCTTCTCGGCCATGCCGACATCTCGACGACGCAGATCTACACCCATGTGCTCGACGAACGGCTTCGCGCTCTGGTCGAGGACCACCATCCGCTGTCTCGCGGAAGCTGACCGCAACAGCCGGCCCCTGGCGTCTCTAGACCGCGATCCCCGCTCCCCGTCCGCAGGCCGCGCGGTAATAGGCCCAGAAGAGCCGCGCTGCAGTGCCCCGCTCCGGCGCCCAGCGCGCGGCGATGCGGGCAAGCTCGGCCGGTTTCGGCCGCGCCTCGAGCCCCAGCGCGCGGCGCACCGCCTCCTGGAGCGCCAGGTCGCCAGCGGGAAAGACATCCGGGTGCCCGGCGCAGAACAGCAGGAAGATGTCTGCGGTCCACGGACCGATGCCCCGGATGGCGACGAGCCGGCGATGGGCCTCCTCCCCCGGCATCACGGCGAGGCCGGCGAGATCGAGCCCTGCGCCGATGGCGCTGGCAATCGCCCGCAAGGTGGCGATCTTCGGCCGCGACAATCCGGCGCCGGCCAGATCCGCGTCGGCAAGACCGTCGAGAGTGTCCGCCGTGAAGGGCGCGACCAGCACCTCGAGCCGGGCAAAGATCGCCGCGGCGCTCGCCACCGACACCTGCTGCGCGGTGACGATGCGGGCGAGCCCGGCGAGATCCGCCTGCTGCCGGCGCAGCGGCAGCGGCCCTGCGACATCGGCGATGGCCGCGAGATCGGGGTGGGCGGCGACGAGGCGCGCCAGCCCGGCAGCGAGATCCGCCTCCTCATGAATTCCCGAAAGCATGACGCACCCCGCCCTTGTTCGCATGCCTGCGTGCCCGAGCCGGTGACGGCGGTCAAGCCGCCAGCGCGAAAGCGGTCATTGACCACGCCCGGCTTTTCCCCGATTGAGGCAGGATGACGCGCCCTCCCGTCTTCCGCTTCGCCCCCTCGCCGAACGGCCGGCTCCACCTCGGCCACGCGCTCTCCGCGCTGCTCAACCACGATCTGGCGCGGGAGCGCGGCGGACAGTTCCTGCTGCGCATCGAGGACATCGACACAACCCGCTGCACGCCGGAGCTGGAGGCAGGCGTGCTCGAGGATCTCCGCTGGCTCGGCATCGACTGGGACGCGCCGCCGCGACGGCAGTCGGAGCATTTCGACGACTACGCCGCCGCACTGTCGCGGCTTGAGAGCGAGGGGCTGGTCTATCGCGCCTTTCTGACCCGTGCCGAGGTCCGCGCCGCCGTCGCCGCGCGCGAGGCGGAAACCGGCGCGCCCTTTCCCCGCGATCCCGACGGCGCGCCGCTCTACCCGGGCGACCGGGCGCTGCTGCAGCCGGAGGAAATCGCCGCGCGCGACGGCTCCGGCGCCCCCTTCGCCCTGCGCCTGCGCATGGAGCTGGCGCTCGAGCGCCTTGCCCACCCGCTTGTCTGGCGCGAGGAAGACGACGACGGCGCGACGCGCGAAATCGTCGCCGATCCGTCGGGCTGGGGCGACGTTGTGCTGGCACGCAAGGACACGCCGACGAGCTATCACCTGGCGGTGACGCTGGACGACGCGCTGCAGGGGATCACCCACGTCGTACGCGGCGCGGATCTCTTCGAGGCGACCTCGGTCCACCGGCTCTTGCAGGAACTGCTGGGCCTGCCCGCCCCGGTCTACCGCCATCATCGGCTGATCACCGGACCGGACGGGCGCAAGCTCTCCAAATCGCACGGAGCCACAGCACTTGCCGCCCTGCGCGCGCAAGGCGCGACGCCCGAGGGGATCCGCGCGATGGTCGGCATGACCGCAGAGCGCCTGTCGTAAGCCGGATCAGCTGCCGAGGAAGACCAGCCACAGACCGGTCGTCACCACCGCAAGCGCCGTCGTCAGCGTGATCGAGTTCGCCGACATGGCGTGGCCGGTGCCGAAGCGGTTGGCGAAAAGGAAGGCATTGATGCCGGTCGGACAGGCCGCCGTGAGCGTCGCCACCGAGATCCACAACGGCGGCAGGTGCACCACATAGGTCGCCATTGCCCAGACGATTGCAGGCATCGCGCCGATCTTGAGGACGGACAGCACCAGTCCGGGCGCGAGATTGCCGCGGATGCCGTAGGCAACCATGCTCATGCCCAGCGAAAACAGCGCCACCGGGATCGTCGCGCTGGCGATACGGCCGAGCACGTCGGCGAAGATGCCGGTGACGGGCCAGCCCGTGAGCCGCCAGAGGCCGCCGCAGACGATGCCGATGATGATCGGGCTGGTGGCGAGGTTCATCGCAACGCCCGCCATCAGCTGCGGCAGCGGCTTGGGCTGCTGCGTGCCGTCGAGGACGGCGGCGCGCTCCATCAGCAGAGCGCAGACGACCGTCAGCACCGGCAGATGGATCGAGATCAGCACGAAGAGCGGCACCAGGCCGGCCTCACCGTGGACGGCGGTGATCAGCGGCACGCCGACGAGCACGGTATTGGCGAAGCCGGCGTTGATGCCGGCGATGACGCCGGCGCGCGCGTCGCGCCTGAACACCTTGCGCACCACCAGCGTTCCCAGCGTCCACACGACGGCGACGCCGGTGAAATAGGCGAACCAGAACCCCCACGGCGAAACCCCGTCGAGCGAGCTCGTCGCCAGCGTGCGGAAGATCAGCACCGGGATGGCGATGACATAGACGAAGCGCCCGAGCGCGTCGCCGATGCCCGCGTCGAGCACACCGGTACGCGCCGCCGCATAGCCAAGGCCGATCAACACGAAAAGCGGCAGGACAATGGTGAGGATCTGATCGATCATGCCGCTGTTTCGCATGCCCCGCGCACGCCGACAAGCACGCAGGCTCCGGGCTCAGGCGGCGATCTCTCCCAAGGCGGTCGCAAGGCTTGATTTGGCCGGCGGCCTCGGCAAAGTGAGCAAGGGTCGAATCCCGTGCGGCGGCCATGTCGCGACGGGCTACCGGCCGGAGCGGAAAGGCCGAGGATGACTGACGGACCGGATGACTGCGCAACGCCTCGCGAAGCGGCGCCGGACGAGCTTGCCGTTCTGCTGCACGACCTGCGCACACCGCTTTCGGCGATGCGCACGGCGGTGGAGATCGTTTGCACCGACCCCACGACACCGCGCCAGGCCGACGCCTTGAAGACGCTGGAAATGGCGATCGATTCGCTGCTGGCGATCACCCGCGCCGCCCTGCCCGGCGACGACCTGCCGGCCCGCGCGGAAACCCGCGACACCGCCCGAGACACCATCGAGGCGGTCGCCGACCTGTTTGAGCCGCATGCCCGCTCCCGCGGCCTGTCGCTGTCGCGCGACATCTCCGACGAACTCGCGAGCTACGGGCTCACCGACCCGCTCGGCCTCAGGCGGGTGCTCTCCGTGCTGTTCGACAACGCGCTGAAATACACCGGCGAGGGCGGCCTGCGGCTGACGGCCAGCGTGCGTCGCGGAGGCCCCCACCCCGAGCTCTCGCTGACGCTTGCCGACACCGGGATCGGCATCGAGACGGACGAGCGCCAGCGCCTGTTCCGCCCCGGCGGTCGCGGCCGCCGCGCGGAAGGCCGCGCGGGCGGATCGGGCCTTGGCCTGTGGAGCGCCGCCCGGCTCGCCGCCGCCGAAGGCGGCCGGCTGGAGCTTGTCGCGACCTCGCCGATGGGCAGCACCTTCGGTCTTCGCCTGCCACTGCTCGCGCCGGCTCCCGCACCAGGATCCGCCGCCGCGACCTCAGAGCAGGCAGCGCGCGCCGTCGCCGCGGACGAGGCGGCGGCCGACAGCCGGCGAAGG
The DNA here is from genome assembly GCF_048268045.1 of Stappia sp. Classification (GTDB taxonomy): domain Bacteria; phylum Pseudomonadota; class Alphaproteobacteria; order Rhizobiales; family Stappiaceae; genus Stappia. The sequence continues at coordinate 216,499 of NZ_JBLWWG010000002.1, read as the reverse complement.
CGGCTTCTCGTCGTCGACGACAATGCCGCGAACCGCCGGATGATGCGGGCGATGCTCGAAGCGGTCGGCTTCGACGTGACACTTGCCGAAAGCGGCGAGGAAGCACTGGAACGGCTCGCCGACGCCGTGCCCGACGGAATGCTGCTCGATCTCACAATGCCGGGCATGGACGGCGTCGAGACGCTGGCCCGAATCCGCGCGCAAGCCGAGACGCGAACGCTCCCCGTCGTCGGCATCACCGCCGCGATGGCCCCGAACCGGTCCGACCTGGCCCGCGCCGGCTTCTCGAGCGTGCTGACCCGGCCCGTGCCGCCGGCGCATCTGTTGAAGGCGATCGACCGGGCGTTGACCGGCCCCCGCGACCGGCAGGACTGAGCCACCGCGCCGCGCAGGCGCGGTTCAGATGACGACGATGCCGGTGTGCTTGGCTTTCTGCTCGGGCTCCACATGGATCGTGGTGCGCGCGCCCGGCACGTCCCGGGAGATTGCATCCTCGATCCGGTCGCAGATCTCGTGGGCCTGTTCGACCGTCATTCCCGCCGGCACCACCAGATGGAAATCGACGAAGATGACATGCCCGGCCGAGCGCGTGCGCAGGTCGTGGGCCTCCAGGGCGCCTGCCCCGGAGTTCGAGATGACCTCGCGGATCCGGTCCTGCAGCGAGGGGGCGACCGCCTCGTCCATCAGCCCGCCGACGGACTCCTTCATCAAGCCCCAGCCCGACCACAGGATGTTGAGCGCCACAAGGCCCGCAAGCAGGGAGTCGAGCGAGCGGATGCCGGTGAGATAGACCAGCCCGACGCCGACAAGCACGCCGACGGAGGAAACCACGTCGGTCACCAGATGCTTGCCATCGGCGGCAAGCGCCATCGAGCGATGGCTGCGTCCGACGCGGATCAACACCCACGCCCAGGCGCCGTTGAGCACGCTGGCGAGCGCGTTGACGCCAAGGCCCTCGACCGTGAAGGCGATCTCGCGCGGATTGTTGAAGGCGATCCAGGCCTCGCGGGCGATCGACAGGGCGGCAAGCACGATCATCACGCCGACGATGACGGCCGCAAGGTATTCCGCCTTGTGGTGACCATAGGGATGATTGGTGTCGGGCGGCTTGGAGGCGAACCACACCGCGACGAAGGCGGCCGCCGCCGAGGCGACGTTGACAACCGATTCAAGCGCATCCGAATAGAGCGCGACGGAGCCGGTCCACCAGTAGGCCAGCGTCTTGAGGGCGAGCACGACGACCCCGACGACGATGCTTGCAAGCGCGATGCGCAGGCGAAGGCTCATGAACGGCGACCTTTGCGACGTGTCTCGCGCCGCAGCGGCCGGGTGCCGGGGGGCGCGGCAAAGGCCTAGCCGGTTTTACCGTCCGTGACAAACCGCCGTGCCCGCTTCTCACAGGGTACGACGCAAGGCTTTCGCCTCAGAGCGTTCCCGCCCCCAGGATGCGGCCCGGCCGGCCGGCTTTCTCGATCTGGACGAGGGCGGCGCAGCCGCCGGCATTGAGCTTGCGGATCTCGCTGGCCGGAATCTGGAACACGGCCTTGCCGCCTTCCCAGACGCCCACCGCCCGCATCGCCTTGACCACATGGTGATAGGTGATGTTGCGCCCTCGGTTTTCCCCGCGCGGGATCGCCACATCCACCGGAGGCGCGACGAAGGCGACCATGACCGTCGCCATGCCCGTGCCCGCCGGCAGTCGCCCCTCGACGCTGATCTCGATGCGCTCGTCGATCCGGCGCAGCGACACCTTGACGGGAAGAGCCGGGCTTGTCTCGAGCACCTGGCCCAGCGCCTTCCTGTCGCTGCCGACGACATGGGTTGCGCCGTTGACGACGACCTGCGGCGTGTAGACCGCGCGGTCGCCGCGCGCCTCGGCATAGTCGCGCTGGCGGCGGCTGTTTTCCGGCGAGGCGAGCGTGTCGTGCCAGCCGAGATAATCCCAGTAGTCGACGGGATAGGTCAGCGTCACCAGATCGCCGCGCCGCACCAGTTCTCCCATCAGCCTGTCCGCCGGCGGGCAGGAGGAGCAGCCCTGGCTCGTGAAGAGTTCGACAACCGCGCGCGGCGGCTCAGCGCGCGCCGGAGCGGCGGCGAACGACAACGCGATCAGCGTCGTCAGAAGCGCGGCAAGGGCCGCGCGCGAAAACTGCGCAGGTGCAGGCATCTGGAAACCGCGGCGTCGGATGTGGCGGCGGGAACCGGGCGGCTCCCCCTCTTGTCGAAAGCAAGATAGGCCGCGTCGGGATCAAAGGCCATTCACGAGGACTTGAGACCTCCGGCCACCGGCCGTCAACCGCGCGGGTCGGCCAGGACCTTTTCGAGCTCGGGCAGGAACACCTGCCGGTAACTCGCCTCGGAGAGCGGGCCGATGAACTTGTAGCGGATCATCCCGGCCGCATCGACGATGAAGGTCTCCGGCACGCCGTAAACGCCCCAGTCGATCGCCGCCCGGCCCTTGTCGTCGGCTCCGACCCTGTCGTAGGGGTTGCCGAGCGCTCCGAGGAACCGGCGGGCATTCTCCGGCTTGTCCTTGTAGTTGACGCCGAGAAGCTGGGCCTTTCCCGTCGCCGCCAGTTCCTCCAGCAGCGGATGCTCCTGCCGGCAGGGTGCGCACCACGAGGCGAAGATGTTGACGACGCTGACCTTGCCAAGCAGGTCGACCCGGGCAAAGCCCGGCACCGGGTCCCCCTTGGCAACGAGACCCGGGACGGCGGGCAGTGTGAACTCGGGCGCCGGCTTGCCGATCAGCGCCGAGGGCACCTCGGACGCATCCTTGCCGCTCAGCAACTGGGCCAGGAACAGGGCGGCGAGCAGCCCGAAGACGACGAGCGGCAGCAACGCCATCAACGGCAGGCGGCGTCGCTCGCGCGTCGGGGTCTCCGGGTTTACCGGCTCGTTGCTGCTCATGATCCGGTCTCCGCGGAGGCGGGCCTGGACCGACGGTTCACGCCCTCGGCCTCCAGCGCCGCGATCTCGCGCGTGATCCGCGCCCGCGCGGCAAAGAGCCAGACGAAAAGCGCGGCGACAACGCCGGCGGTGATCCCGTAGCAGGCGAGGATGAAGCCCGCGTGCGGACCGAGCAGCTCGACAGGCATCATTTCGCGGCTCCCATGCCGGGCTGGGCCCTGGTCGTCGCCGGACGGGCGGTCGCGGTATGCCGGCTTGCCGCCTGCAGGCGCATGGTCCGCAACCGGCGCGCCAGGATGCCGTTGCGGATCGCCATCAGGTGCATGACCAGAAAAAGCAGCGTGAAGGCCACGGCCATGACGATGAGCGGCCATAAAATCGTCGGGTGGATCGCCGGCCCGCCGACGCGCAACACGCTCGCCGGCTGGTGCAGCGTATTCCACCAGTCGACCGAGAACTTGATGATCGGCAGGTTGATCGCACCCACGAGCGTCAGCACCGCCACCGCCTTGCCGGCGCGGATCGGGTCCTCGACCGTGCGCCACAGCGCGATGAGCCCGAGATACATGATGAAGAGCACCAGAAACGAGGTCAGGCGCGCGTCCCAGACCCAGTAGGTGCCCCACATGGGCTTGCCCCACAAGGCTCCGGTGACCAGCGCCACGAAGGTGAAGGCCGCCCCGATCGGCGCCGCCGCGCGCGCCGACACGTCGGCGAGCGGGTGCTTCCAGACAAGCGTTCCGAGCGAGGCCATCGCCATGACGGCATAGCACATCATCGCCAGCCAGGCCGCGGGCACGTGCAGGAACATGATCTTGACCGTCGCGCCCTGCTGGTAGTCGTCCGGGGCAACGGCGAAGGTCAGGTAGAGGCCGACCGCGAAGGCAATCGCGCAGAACGCGGAAAGCCACGGCAGGACCCGCCCCGAAAGGGTCAGGAAGCGGGTCGGATTGGCAAGGTCGAGAAGGGCCATGGAACGTTTCTAGTGTGGGTTGGTCCGGCTTTCAATGGAGGCGTGCGCGACATGCCGTCCGACGGCAGGCGCCAGGTCAGTCGCTGGAGAAGCGCAGCGCCGCCCCGGCCGCGACCGGCCCGACGACCGCGGCGACCAGTGTCAGCGCCGACAGGAACAGGAACGGTGTCTGGAAGGGCGTGGGCCCGCCCGCGGCAGCCCCCGCCGCGCTGACGCCGAAGATCAGCACGGGGATGCTGAATGGCACCACCAGCACCGCAAGCAGCAGACCGCCGCGCCGCAGCGAGACGGTGAGCGCGGCGCCCACCGCGCCGATCAGCGTCAGCGCCGGCGTGCCGACCAGAAGCGTCAGCGTCACCGCGCCGGTCGAAACCGGCTCCAGGTTGAGAAAGATCGACAGGAACGGCGCGGCCGCGACCAGCGGCAGGCCGGTTCCAAGCCAGTGCGCAAGACACTTGACCAGAACCAGCAGCTCCAGCGGCCGTCCGGCCATCAGCATGAGGTCGAGAGAGCCGTCGTCCCGGTCGGCCTGGAACAGGCGGTCAAGGCCGAGCAGCGTCGCCAGCAAGGCGCCGATCCACAGGATCGCCGGGCCGATCAGCGCAAGCAGCTTCAGGTCGGGGCCGACGCCGAAGGGAACAACCGTGATCACCGCAAGGAAGAACAGCACGCCGATCAGCGCACCGCCGCCGACCCTGAGCGACAGTTTCAGTTCGCGCAGGAAGAGGGCACTCGCCCAGCCGCGCGGCGCGGCCGGAGCCGGCCTGAAGGAAGTCTCCCCGCTCATTCCGCCTCCAGCCTGAGATCGAGGACACTCGGCAACGCCAGTTCCTGATGGGTTGCGGCGACGATCATGCCGCCGGCAGCAAGATGCGCGGTCATCAGCTCTGCCAGCGTCGCTTCGGAGGCGGCGTCGAGTGCCGAACTCGGTTCGTCGAGGAGCCAGATCGGCCGTGGCACGACCAGCAACCGCGCCAGCGCCAGCCGCCGCCTCTGCCCGGCGGACAGATAGGCGGCCGGAAGGTCCAGCGTATGGGCGATGCCGAGCGTCTCCAGCGCGTCGACGAGGCTCGCCGCCCGCCTCAGCCCGCCGCCCTCGGTGGGGGCGAGGAAGGCAGCCCAGAAATCGAGGTTCTCGCGCACGCTGAGCGCCGGCTTCAGCGCATCGAGATGGCCGAAATAGTGGCAGTGCTCGGGCGGCGTCCGCTCGGCCATACCACCTTCAAGGCGGATGTGCCCGGCGGCCGGCGCAACGAGGCCGGCGATCACCCGGATGAGGCTCGACTTGCCGACGCCGTTGGCACCGGTGACCACCAGCGCCTGCCCGCTCTCGAGGGAAAACTCCACGCCGGAGAGCACACGACGACCGCCGCGCTCGCAGGCCAGGTTTTCGACAATGAGGCGCATGGACCGGATCCGTTGGGGCGACAGGGGGGCGAAAACGCCTTGGCGAGGCGGCGCAAGACCGCATCCATGACCGAAGGGTTTGCCCGAGCCGGGGGCACCGATCAAGACGCAATCGCCCGGATGGCATGCTGCGGCCCCTGCCCTAACCGATTGGCCTAGGAAGAAGGAGGCTCTATCCGCTGGCCCCGGGCGCTGAAATTCGCTATACGGGCGCCGAAACGCGCGCGTTCGTGATCGCACGCCCGCGGAACGTCATTCCTCCGGTCCCGGCGCTCCCCAAGACGGCGCCTCGATACCGGACGGTGCAAGCGTGGCGCGGGTGGCCAAGGGGGCCCCGCGCGCCCGACAGACAAAAGGGACCGCCAGCCGTGACCAAATCGCTCGACAGTTTCAAGGCCAGGAAAACCCTCAAGGTGGGTGACAAGACCTACACCTACTTCTCGATCCCCGAGGCCGAGAAGAACGGGCTGGAAGGCGTCTCGCGACTGCCCTACTCGCTCAAGGTGGTTCTTGAGAACCTGCTGCGCTTCGAGGACAACCGCACTGTCACCGCCGACGACATCCGCGCCGTCGCCAAGTGGCTCGTCAGCCGCACCTCCGAGCACGAGATCTCCTACCGCCCGGCCCGCGTGCTGATGCAGGACTTCACCGGCGTTCCCGCCGTGGTCGATCTGGCCGCGATGCGCGACGCCGCCGTGAAGCTCGGCGGCGACCCGAAGAAGGTCAACCCGCTGGTGCCGGTCGACCTCGTCATCGACCACTCGGTGATGATCGACTACTTCGGCACCAAGGACTCCTTCCGCCGCAACGTCGAGCTCGAGTACGAGCGCAACGGCGAGCGCTACGAGTTCCTGCGCTGGGGCCAGTCGGCCTTCGACAACTTCCGCGCCGTTCCCCCGGGCACCGGCATCTGCCACCAGGTCAACCTCGAGTATCTGGCCCAGACCGTGTGGACCCGCGACGAGGATGGCGAGACCGTCGCCTATCCGGACACGCTGGTGGGCACCGACAGCCACACGACGATGGTCAACGGCCTCGCCGTTCTGGGCTGGGGCGTCGGCGGCATCGAGGCCGAGGCGGCCATGCTCGGCCAGCCGATCTCCATGCTCATTCCGGAAGTCGTCGGCTTCAAGCTGAGCGGCAAGCTCAACGAGGGCATCACCGCGACCGATCTGGTGCTGACCGTCGTCGAGATGCTGCGCAAGAAGGGCGTTGTCGGCAAGTTCGTCGAGTTCTACGGCCCTGGTCTCGACAATCTCTCCCTCGAGGACGCGGCAACCATCGCCAACATGGCGCCGGAATACGGCGCCACCTGCGGCTTCTTCCCGGTTGACGACGACACGATGGGCTACCTCCGCTCCACCGGCCGCGACGCCGACCGCGTTGCCCTGGTCGAGGCCTACTCGAAGGCGCAGGGCATGTTCCGCACCTCCGAGACCGCTGACCCGACCTTCACCGACACGCTGGAGCTCGACCTGTCGAGCGTCGTGCCGTCGATCGCCGGCCCGAAGCGTCCGCAGGACCGCGTCGCGCTCACCGAGGCCGCTCAGAAGTTCTCCGTCGCCCTCGACGACATCAAGGGCGGGCGCAAGAACCAGGACTCGGTCCCGGCCGCCAACGGTGAATCCCGCTTCGTCGACGAAGGCGCCACCGGCGTCCTCGACCGTGCCGGCCAGCGCCACGCCGTCGACGGCCGCGACCACGGTCTCGCCGATGGCGACGTCGTGATCGCCGCCATCACCTCCTGCACCAACACCTCGAACCCGAGCGTGCTGATCGGTGCCGGCCTCGTCGCCCGCAACGCCCGCAACAAGGGCCTCAAGGTCAAGCCGTGGGTGAAGACCTCGCTGGCGCCGGGCTCCCAGGTCGTGACCGACTATCTCGCCAAGGCCGGCCTCCAGGAAGATCTCGACGCGCTCGGCTTCAACCTGACCGGCTACGGCTGCACGACCTGTATCGGCAACTCCGGCCCGCTGGCCGAGGAGATCTCGAAGGCGATCAACGACAACGACCTCGTCGCCTGTTCGGTGCTCTCGGGCAACCGAAACTTCGAGGGCCGCGTCAATCCGGACGTGCGCGCCAACTACCTGGCCTCGCCGCCGCTCGTCGTCGCCTACGCCATCGCCGGCAGCCTCAACGTCGACCTGACGAGCGACCCGCTCGGCGAGGACGCCGACGGCAATCCGGTCTACCTCAAGGACATCTGGCCGACCACGCAGGAGATCACCGACCTGATCCGCTCCTCGATCACCGAGGAGATGTTCCGCACCCGCTATTCGGACGTCTTCAAGGGCGACGAGCACTGGCAGGGGATCAAGGTCGAGGGTGGCATGACCTACTCCTGGCCGACCGGTTCGACCTACGTGCAGAACCCGCCCTATTTCGAGGGCATGACCATGGAGCCGAAGCCACTCGAGGACATCGAGAGCGCCGCGGTCCTGGGTCTGTTCCTCGATTCGATCACCACCGACCACATTTCCCCGGCCGGTTCGATCAAGGCGGAGTCCCCGGCGGGCGTCTACCTGCAGGAGCACCAGGTCGCCAAGAAGGACTTCAACTCCTACGGCTCGCGCCGCGGCAACCACGAGATCATGATGCGTGGCACCTTCGCCAACATCCGCATCAAGAACCAGATGGTTCCCGGCGTCGAGGGCGGCGTCACCATGAAGGACGGCGCGGAGAAGTGGATCTACGACGCGGCGATGGAATACAAGGAGGCGGGCACGCCTCTGGTGATCTTCGCCGGCAAGGAATACGGCACCGGTTCCTCGCGTGACTGGGCGGCCAAGGGCACGACCCTGCTCGGCGTGCGCGCCGTCATCGCCCAGTCCTTCGAGCGTATCCACCGTTCCAACCTGGTCGGCATGGGCGTTCTGCCCTTCACCTTCAAGGAAGGCGAGAGCTGGCAGTCGCACGGCATCACCGGCACCGAGCGGGTGACGATCAAGGGCGTCACCGACCTCAAGCCGCGCCAGATGGTCGACATCGAGGTCGTCTTCGCCGATGGCACCGCGAAGACCATCGAGGTGCTCTGCCGCATCGACACCGAGGACGAGCTCGAATACGTCCGCGCCGGCGGCATCCTCCAGTACGTGCTGCGCAACCTCGTTTCCAGCTAAGCAACGCAACCAGCACCGCAAACGGAAAAGGCCGGCGTTTCGCCGGCCTTTTTCTTTGGTCTCCAGAAAGCCCCCTCGGAATGGACGGCCGTTGCCCTCTAGCAGCCGAGCAGCGCATCGAGCAGCGCCTCGTAGATGCGCTCGACGGTTTCAGCCGCATCCCCGCCAAGGCGGTGGAAATAGGAAAGCCCGGGCGCGGCATTGACCTCAAGCACCGCCGGCGCCGGGTCCCCGGGACCGCTCGCCATCAGGTCGACGCCGGAAAAGCGCAGGCCCAGCGCCGCCGCTGCCCGCACCGCCGCCTCCGCGAAGTCCGGCGAGAGTGCGTCGCTCACCTCGACCGCCGCGCCGCCGGTCGAGAGGTTGGCGTTGGCGAGAAGCGCGACCTTCTCGCCAAGCGCCGGCACCGTCTGCGGCCCACGCCCGCCGGAGGCGAGATGGGAGAGAATGCGCGGATCGTCGGCGGCGATGCGCGTGCCGCGGCCACCAGCCGAGAACCCCTCCAGCGCATGGGCGATCAGAACCGACAGCGGACTGGAGCCATCGCCGGTCACCGAAAGCGGCCGTCGTTCGAAGGCGGCAAGCACTTTCCCGTCGAGCACGACGACCCGGAAATCCCGACCAGCGACCGTCTCCTGCACGAGCACCCGCTCATGCCGCGCGAAGAGTGTCGCAAGGGCGCCGTCGAGCCCGTCGGGCGCGCCGACGCGCATCACGCCATCGCCCTCAGACCCCTCGTTCGGCTTGACGAAGACGGGATATCCGGCTGCCTCGGCGAAGGCCAGGGCATCTGCGTTGTCGGGAAGACGGCGCGCCACATCCGGGTTCTTGAGACGAAGCGCGGCCCGGCGGGCCGGCGAATGAAGCAGCAGCCCGCGCGGCACGCGCAGGCCCGCCTCGGCCAGGAAGCGGGCGGCGTAGTCCTTGTCCTTGGCCAGCGCCGCAGCGCCCGCGCCATTGATGTCGAAATTGGTGCCCTTGAAGAAATGCCGGCGACCGTCGGCCCCGACGATCGAACCGGCATAGCCATAGATCGGCTCGATCTCGATGCGCGCCCCGCGCTTTGCGCAGGCGCGCGCCAGGATCGACACCCAGACCGGCAGGCGCGCGCCGGTCACGGAAGAGGAGGCGGAGCCCTGAACGCTGCCCACCGGCACGACTTCCCGTTTTCGATCAGTTGTTGCCGCGACGCTGCATCAGGTTGGCGTTGTAGTCGATGGTGAAGAGCTTGGGGTTGGTCGGCCCGTTGACCTTGGTGTTGTAGATCGCGACCGAGGTGTCGTAGCCCTGCGCGTCCGTCACGGTCCACTGCTTCAGCTCGGTCGACTTGGCGTCGAAGATCAGCGTCAGCTTGCCCGTGCCGAAGGTCGACGTATCGGAAAGCACCACGGTGACCAGGTCCGGCTCGACCGAGACGGAGGCAACCTCTGCGTCCTTTTCCAGGTTGATCTGGCTGGCCAGCAGGAACCGCAGCGGCGTCTCGCTGAGCGGCCAGATGTCCTGGGTCGCGAGCTTACGGTCCTTCACCGACACAGACTTGCCGTCGGCGATGATGTCCACCTTGGAGGGCGGGTTGTAGTAGAAGCGGATCTTGCCAGGCCGGGCGAGGTAGAACTTGCCCTCGGCGCGCTCGCCGTTGGGGCCGAACTGGATGAAGTCGCCGTGCATCGTCTTGACGCTGTTGAAATAGGCGTTGACCTCGGCAAGCGTCTGCTTCTGTTCCGACGACAGGGCCGCGGCGCGGGCGGTCCCACTGATCGGCAGGGCGAACGCCGCGCAAAGCACGGCAATGCGCAGCAGGAATGAGCGGCGGGCGATTGTCATTCTGTCAGGCTCCGTCGATGTCTCGTGCACTGGCGCTATCAGGCGGCTGTGGCGAAGTTGCGGCTTCCCGCCGCCGGTTTCAAGCCGTCGGGAAGAATGAATGGCGGGGTGCGGGCCGCGCCCGCCGGGCATCCTGCCAAGGGGGATGGCACGGGTCCGTTGCCGGCCAGCCCCCTCAGAAATCCTCCTCGACGCCGTTCTGCACCAGGATCTCGCGCTTTCCGGCGTGGTTCGCCGCGCCCACGAGGCCCTCGTTCTCCATCCGCTCGATGAGAGAGGCGGCGCGATTGTAGCCGATCGACAGGCGTCTCTGGATATAGGAGGTCGAGGCCTTCTTGTCGCGCAGGACGATGGCCACCGCCTTGTCGTACAGGTCGTTGCCCTCGCCGTCGGAACCGCTGGCAAGCGCATCGTAGGGGCTGTCGCCGCCCTCGTCCTCTTCCGTCACAGCCTCGAGATACTGCGGCGTGCCCTGGCGCTTCAGGTGGCTCACCACGTCCTCCACCTCCTCGTCGGCAACGAAGGGGCCGTGGACACGCTGGATGCGGCCGCCGCCGGCCATGTAGAGCATGTCGCCCTGGCCAAGCAGCTGTTCGGCACCCTGCTCTCCAAGGATCGTGCGGCTGTCGATCTTCGAGGTCACCTGGAAGGAGATGCGCGTCGGGAAGTTCGCCTTGATCGTGCCGGTGATGACATCGACAGAGGGACGCTGGGTCGCCATGATCAGATGGATGCCGGCGGCACGCGCCATCTGCGCCAGACGCTGGATCGCGCCCTCGATGTCCTTGCCGGCAACCATCATCAGGTCGGCCATTTCGTCGACGATGACGACGATATAGGGCATCTGCTCGAGGCTCAGCTCCTCGTCCTCGAAGATCGGCTCGCCGGTGTTGCGGTCGAAGCCGGTCTGCACCGTGCGCGTGAAGACCTCGCCCTTTTCCGCCGCCTGGGCGGCGCGGGTGTTGAAGCCGTCGATGTTGCGCACACCCATCTTCGACATCTTCTTGTAGCGCTCTTCCATCTCGCGGACGGTCCACTTGAGCGCGACGACGGCCTTCTTCGGGTCGGTGACGACCGGGGTCAGAAGATGCGGAATGCCGTCGTAGATCGACAGTTCCAGCATCTTCGGGTCGATCATGATCAGTTTGCACTGCTCCGGCGTCAGCCGGTACAGGATCGACAGGATCATGGTGTTGATCGCCACCGACTTGCCCGAGCCGGTGGTGCCGGCGACGAGCAGATGCGGCATGCGCGCCAGATCGGCGATCACGGGCTCGCCGCCGATGGTCTTGCCGAGCGTCAGCGCCAGCTTGGCCTTGCTCTTCTCATAGTCGGAAGAGGCGAGAAGCTCACGCAGGAACACCGTCTCGCGGCGCTGGTTCGGCAGCTCGATGCCGATGGCGTTCTTGCCCGGGATGACGGCCACACGGGCCGAGATCGCGCTCATCGAACGGGCGATGTCGTCGGCCAGGCCGATGACGCGGCTCGACTTGATGCCCGGTGCCGGCTCCAGCTCATAGAGGGTGACGACCGGACCCGGGCGCACCTCGATGATCTCGCCGCGCACGCCGAAGTCCTCCAGAACGCCCTCCAGAATGCGCGCGTTCTGCTCCAGTGCGTCGGTGTTGACGGCGGACTGGCGCGTGCCGGCCTTCGCCTCGGCGAGCAGATGCAGCGCCGGCAGCTCATAGGTTCCCGGATTGCGCAGGAAGGAGGGTTGCGCTTCCTCACGCACGCGGCGCCCGGGCTTCGGCCGGCCGGCCGGCGGCACGACGCGTCCCGGCGCCGGCGCGGTTTCGGCACGGCTGGCGGGACCGGCGATGGCGCGCGGCAACGGCATCTCGTCGAGCGGATCGTCGTCGAGATCGGGCAGGTCGTCGATGGTGCCGGCGGGAGCGTCCGGGACGTCGTCGTCCAGTTCTTCCGCCTCGGCGGGATAGAAGGCGTCGAGACCGTCGTCCTCCTCCGGCATCAACCGCTTGGCCAGCGTGCGGCGCAGCCGCGCGAAGCCGCCGTGACGGGTGACGGGATCATCGTCCTCGGTCTCGCGGGGCGCATCCGCCTCGTCCTCCCAGCCGCCGTCCCAATCCGCGTCGTCATAGTCGTCCGCACCGGCGGACGCGCGCACGGGGCGGCGTGCCGCCTTGCGGCCGGAGACCATGCGCCGGAGCGTCGTCCGCGCCAGCAGCGCGGCATGAGTGGCCGCCCCCATGAGGGCGGAAAGCCGGCCGCCACGCTCGTCTTCGTCGTCGTCATCCTCGTCAAAGTCGGGAACCGTTCCGACGGAGCGGGCATGACGCGACGGCTCGGGCAGCGGCGCAAGGAAGGGCTCAGGGTCGCGACCGAGCCAGCCGGCCGCCCGCAGCATGAACAGCACGGCGGGAATGCCGAGGCCGAAGACGCCAAGGATGACCGCCATGCCGGCGGTCATGCCGGAGGTCAGCTTGCCCGGCAGAAGATGCACGAAATCGCCGAGAAACCCGCCGAGACCGGTCGGCAGCGGCCAGCTCCCCGGCACCGGCAGCGCCGCCAGCGCACCGGCGGAAAGCAGGGTTCCCGCGATCCAGAAGCCGATGCGGCGCGTTGCGATGCGCGTCTGGCGCGCCGTCAGCAGACGCCAGCCCCACAACACCACGGGCACGAGGAACACCGCCGAGGCAAGGCCGATGGACTGTATGAAGACATCGGCGATGACCGCGCCGACCGGGCCAAGCGCGTTGCGCACCGGAGCCGATGTGGCGTGGCTGAGGCTCGGGTCGGCGGTCGACCACGTGGCAAGCGCGGCCGCCAGCGCCGCGCAGAGCGCGATCAGCGAAAGGCCCATGGCACCGATCATGTTGCGCTTCATGAAGCGCTTGAACGGTCCCTGCGTGTCTTCCAGGCCGAGAGCCGCGGCGCGGCCGGGGCGGACGGATGTGGCGCGGCGCATGGTTCAGCCTCCGAGCACGGCGACGACGCGCGAAAGCGCCGTCTCGATGGTTTTCGCGTCGTCGACGAGCGCGAGACGGATGTAGTCCGCGCCCGGATTTCCGGCGGCTCCGTCGAGCGCCAGATAGGCGCCCGGCAGCACTTTCACCCCGGCCTGCGCCCACAGCTTCCGCGTCACCTCGACGCCGCCGCCGAAGCGGGCGACATCGAGCCACAGGAAGAAACCGCCCTCGGGCACGACCGCGCCGAAGAGCGGCGAGAGGATGCGTTCGGCGACCGCGTATTTCTCGTTGTAGAGACGCCGGTTTTCCGCCACATGCGCCTCGTCGGCGAAGGCCGCGGCAGCGACAGCCTGCAGCGGCAGCGGCACCTGCGGCGCGGCAAGCCCGCGGAACCCCGACCAGGCGGCGAGAAAGTCCGGGTCGCCGGCGGCAAAGCCGCAGCGCAGGCCGGCGAGGTTCGAGCGTTTCGACAGCGAGTTGACCGTCACGATGTTGGCATAGCCCGCGCCCATGGCGTGGGCGGCCTCGAGCACGCCCGCCGGCGGCGTGCTCCGGTAGATCTCCGAGTAGCACTCGTCGGCGACGATGAAGAAGCCGTGGCGACGGGCCAGTTCGATGAGCTTGCGCCAGGTCGCCAGATCGGCAACCGCGCCCTGAGGGTTGGCCGGCGAGGCGTAGTAGAAGGCGAGCGTGCGGTCGAGCAGGTCGGGCGAGAGCGCGTCAAGGTCGGGCAGGAAGCCGGTCGCCCGTGTGGCGTCGAGGCCGACGAACTCGGCGTCCGCCAGATGGGCGGCGGCGGCATAGGTCTGGTAGAACGGATTGGGCATCAGCACCGCCGCGCGGCCGGCCGGCGCAACGCGACCTTTCGCCGCGAGATAGTCGCGCACGCCAACGGCGGCGAACGTCAACCCCTCGCGCGAGCCGTTGAGCGGCAGGATGCCGCGCGCCGCGTCGAGCGATCCTGCAAGGCCGTAGCGCCGGTCAAGCCAGCCGGACACGGCGGCGCGAAACGCATCGGTGCCGCGAATGTTGGGGTAGCGGCTGAAGTCGGCCAGATTGTCGGCGATCACCTTGCCGACGAAGGCGGGCATGGCATGGCGCGGCTCGCCGATCGTCATAACAAGCGGATCGAGCCCGGGTTCAACGCCCGCGATCAGCGCGGCCAGCCGCTCGAACGGATTGGACGAGGGCAGAGCCTGGCGCGCGGACGGGGCGGACGGAGACATTGCGGCGGGTGCGGACATGCTATTCGACAGACTCCATCGATCGGACCGGGGGCCTTGCGCCGAAGCAAAAGGGCCCGTTGTCCGACTGCGACCATGCGGCGGGCACCGCGCCGCACGGCCTGCGACCGCGCGACGGATCTGCCCGTCTTTGCCGCAAGCCTATCGATGGGTGGTAAATCGCTCATTAACCAAGCCGCATTCCGCGCAGGGAAATGCAATCAGCCCGGCCGGAGGCAGGTGCGACACCGCTCAGAAGTCGCAGGCGATGCCCTTGACTTCCCAGTCCTCGTAGCGGGTCGGCTCCAGCCCGCCGCGCCCGTCGACCTCGCGCGGCAATGTTTCGGCGCGCGCATCGATGGCCTGGCGTCTGGCGTCGGCTTCGCGCAGCGCGCGCTGCGCCGCCGGCGGGAGATCCTCGAACCGCCGACGCGTTGCCTCGGCCGCATCGCCGCCGGAAACCGCGATCTCGGTCTGCGAAAACCCGGAAGCAGGGTCGGTTTTCTTGGTCGATGTGTCCATCTGATGCCTCCTAGTGCGCAATCCGTCCGGCTGTTCGCTCTTGCGAAGCCGCCGCTCGCCGCCAACATATAGGATGAAAGGCGCGCCTGTGAAACGGCGTCCGCGTGTTGCTGGAGGGCAGAGACCCCTATGAACTATTTTCGCACGGCACTTCTTCTTGCCGCGATGACGGCGCTGTTCATGGGCATCGGCTACATGATCGGCGGCCAGGGCGGCATGATCATCGCGCTGGTCGTGGCCGGTGCCATGAATCTCTTCAGCTACTGGAACTCCGACAAGATGGTGCTGAGGATGCACCATGCCGTGGAGGCCGACGAACGCCAGGCGCCGGAGCTCTTCCACATCGTGCGCCAGCTTGCCGCGAACGCCGGCCTGCCGATGCCGAAGGTCTATCTGATCGACAACCCGCAGCCGAACGCCTTCGCCACCGGCCGCAACCCGCAGAACGCCGCCGTCGCCGCGACAACGGGCCTGCTGCAGAGCCTGACGCGCGAGGAAGTGGCCGCCGTCATGGCGCATGAGCTTGCCCACGTGAAGCACCACGACACGCTGATCATGACGATCACCGCGACCATCGCCGGTGCCATCTCGATGCTCGCCAACTTCGCCTTTTTCTTCGGCGGCAACCGCGACAACAACAACCCGTTCGGCTTCGTCGGCGTGCTGCTGGCGATGATCGTCGCCCCGCTAGCCGCGATGCTGGTGCAGATGGCGATCAGCCGCACGCGCGAATATGCCGCCGACCGCGAGGGTGCCGCGATCTGCGGCAACCCGATGTGGCTCGCCTCGGCCCTGCAAAAGATTGCCGGCGGGGCGGCGCAGATCCGCAATCCGGATGCGGAACACAATCCCGCGACCGCGCATATGTTCATCATCAACCCGCTGTCGGGCGAGAAGATGGACGGCCTCTTCTCCACCCACCCGAACACGGAAAACCGCATCCGCGCGCTGATGGAGCTCGCCGGCGGCGGCGGAAGCCCCGCGCCGATGACCGGCGGCGCGCCGCGCACCGATCCGCCCGGCCCCTGGGGTCGCCGCGCACGCGCCTCCAGCGAGCCCCGTCGCGGGCCCTGGGGATAACCAAGCACCATGCGCGGGCCGCGCCCCCGAACGACCGGGGGCGGCGGCCCGTTTCGGCCTTTTTCCTTGTGAAGCGCCACGCAAAGCGTGCATAAGCGCTCTTCGCCCCGCAGGCGCGCGTCAAGCGCGACGCGCCAGACCACGCGGGCGCCAACCCCCCGAAAGCCGACGAACGTGACCACTTCCGACCGAAATTCCGCCAAGGGCCGCACCGGCTCGAAACCGCCGCACCGTTCAGGGGCGCCCGCTGGTCGCGGCGGCACCGGCAAGCCCGGCGGACCGGCCGAGCGGACGCAGGATCGCGACAGGACGCCACGCCGGAGCGACGTCACGGTCGAAGGTCTCGCTGCGCGGCTGGCGGCGATCGATATTCTTGGCCGCGTGATCGCCGGCCGGCGCACCCTCGACGAGGATCTCGACGAGACGCGCGGTCATGCGGGCTACGGTGCGCTCGACGCGCGCGACCGCGGCCTGGTGCGCGCGATTCTCGGCGCCGCGCTCCGCCGGCGCGGTCAGATCGCGGCAATGCTGACCCGCCTCGTCGCGAAGCCGGTCCCGGAAAAGAGCGGCATCGTTCACGATATCCTTCATGTCGCGGCAGCGCAGATCCTGTTTCTCGACGTCGCCGACCGCGCCGCCGTCGACCTTGCCGTGCGGGCGGCAGAGCGCGACGAGCGCGCGCGCCCCTACAAGGGGCTGGTCAACGCGGTGCTGCGCCGCCTTTCGCGGGAGCGCGAGGCGCTGCTCGAGGCGACCAGCGAGCCCTGGCGCACCGCGCCGGTGTGGCTCTACGCCAACTGGCAGCGCGCCCACGGCGAGGAAGCCGCCCGCGCCATCGCGCTGATGCACCGCCACGAGCCCAACCTGGATCTCACGGTGCGCGGCGACATCGACGGCTGGGCGGAAAAGCTCGGTGCGGTGAAACTCGGTCCCCAGACGCTCAGGCTCTTCCACGGCAGCGGCCGCGTCGACCAGCTCGCCGGCTATGATGAGGGCGCCTGGTGGGTGCAGGACGCCGCCGCCTCGATCCCCGCCCGGCTTCTCGGTCCGGTCGAAGGGCTCGAGGTCGCCGATCTCTGCGCCGCGCCCGGCGGCAAGACCGCCCAGCTCGCGGCCGCCGGCGCCCGGGTCACCGCCGTCGACATCTCGCAGCGCCGGCTGCGCCGCCTGTCGGAAAACCTGAAGCGCCTCGGCCTCGACGCCAGGACCGTCACCTCCGATCTTTCCGCCTTCGAGCCGGCCGAGCGTTTCGACGCCATCCTGCTCGACGCGCCCTGCTCGGCGACCGGCACCATCCGACGCCACCCGGAAGTCGCCTGGACCCGGGGCAAGGAGGATGTCGCCGCCCTTGCCGAGCGGCAGGCCGTGCTTCTGCAGCGCGCCTCCGGCTGGCTGAAACCGGGCGGACGGCTGGTCTTTTGCACCTGTTCGCTGGAGCCGCAGGAGGGCGAGGCGGTGGTCGATGCCTTCCTCGCCGCCAACCCGGATTTCGTCCGAGATCCCGCCAGCGCGGAGGAAACCGGCATCGACGGGCTCGAAGCCGCGATCACGCCGGCCGGCGACCTCAGGACGCTGCCGGCGCAGCTCTCCCGCCCCGAGGCGGCCGAGGGCGGCCTCGACGGCTTCTTCGCCGCCCGCCTCCGTCGCGTGCCGCGAAACGCCCCGGTAACCGCTCCCTGAAGACATCCGCACGAATTGTCGGCTCAAGCGTAACGGATCGCTAACCCTGTTCCGTGAAACTGGCCCGGCGACGGTGGCCATTGATTCAAACGTTCGGGAGGGATCTTGACGCAGATGACGCTTTCATCCTTCGCCGAACGGGCACGGGTCTGGCGTCTTCTCGCGCAGACGGCCTGGGTTAACCTCTTGCGGTGGGTCCATGGCGGCCCGTTGTTCCGCTGGCGGCCGTTTTCCGGGTCGCCGCAGCGCCTGCTCATCGCACCGCAGGACCTGCGCACGGCCGACGGCACCAATGCCGCCGACATCTACGCGGGACGCTTCCTCTTCGCCGGCCAGATCGGCGAGACACTCGGCCGCACGCCGTTCGAGATCGAGCCGCCCTCGGCCGACTGGGCGCGGGCGCTCCATGGCTTTGGCTGGCTGCGCCACCTGAAGGCGGCCGAGACCATCGTCGCCCGCCAGAACGCCCGCGCGCTCGTCGACGACTGGATGCGCCACTGCGGCTACTGGCACGACATCGGCTGGGAACAGACGGTGGTCACCCGCCGGGTGCTCGCCTGGCTGTCGCAATCGCCGCTCATTCTCGACGGGTGCGACCGGGAGTTCTACCGCCGCTTCCTGCGCTCGCTCGCGCGCCAGGTCCGCTACCTGCGCCGCACCATCAACGAGACGCCCGACGGCGTGCCGCGGCTGCAGGCGACGATCGCCGTCGCCGCCGCCACCGTCTCCATGTCCGGCCAGGGGCGCTACGTGCGCCAGAGCATGCGCCGTCTCGACCAGGAGCTGGCCCGCCAGGTTCTGCCCGACGGCGGCCATGTCTCACGCAACCCGGCCGCTCTTCTCGACATTCTCGTCGACCTGCTGCCGGTGCGCCAGGCTCTGACGGTGCAGGGCATGCCCTCGTCTCAGACGGTCATGCAAGCCATCGACCGGATGATGCCGATGGTTCGTTTCTTCCGCCATGGCGACGGCGCCTTCGCCCATTTCAACGGCATGGGCTCGACACCGGCCGATCTCGTCGCCACGATCCTTGCCTATGACGATGCGCGCGGCCAGCCCCCCGTCAACGCGCCGCATTCCGGCTACCAACGCATGACAGCCGGCGACACCGTGGTGCTTGTGGAAACGGGCCGGCCGCCGCCGCTGCCGCTCAGCCACAATGCCCATGCCGGCTGCCTCTCCTTCGAGCTGTCGTCGCGGCGCACGCGGATCATCGTCAATTGCGGCGTCTCCAACACCGAGCGCGGCGCCTGGCGCGAGGTGGCACGCGCCACCGCCGCCCATTCGACCGCGACCCTCGGCGACATGTCCTCCGCCCGCTTCCTCTCCGACACCCGTTATGGCGGCTGGCTCGGCTCGCCGATCCTCTCCGGCCCGACCAGCGTGCCGGTCGAGCGCGAGGAAGGCCCGGCCGGCATCCGCGTCGTGGCCAGCCACAATGGCTACCAGGATAGCCATCACATGGTGCACCAGCGTGATCTGACCCTGTCGGAGGATGGCACCGTGCTCGACGGCATCGACCGGTTCAAGGCGACGGGCAAGGTGCCGGTGCGCGACGAATTCGCCATCCGTTTCCACCTGCATCCGGCGATCAAGGCCTCGACACTGCGCGGCGGCACCGCCATCGTTCTGCTCGCCGCCGATGGCGAGGCATGGGAGTTCGTCGCGCCGGGATGCGAGATGGCTATCGAGGAATCCATCTATCTCTCCGACACGTTCGGCCATCGCCGCACCGAGCAGATCGTCATCTACGGCCGTTTCGCCCATCGCCGCGAGGCGGCCTGGCAGCTTCGACGCACGGCCTCGGCCCGCACCGCGCGCCGGCGCGTCAGCGACGGTCAACCCGGCGAGGAACTCGACCTTTAGCCATCAACGGTTTCCGTAACGGCATTTCGGCTTTTCAGGCGCTTCCGGCTTCCGGTTGGCGCTGCTTCGTGCTACGGCGCTGCCATCGTCTCCCCCGCCGAAAGCCGAAGGATCCGTACCATGGCCGTTGCGTCCAAGCGCATCCCCGTTCCCGATCTCGTTCCCGTCAAACGCGCCCTCCTGTCGGTTTCCGACAAGACCGGCCTGATCGACTTCGCCAAGGCGCTCTCGTCGCGCGGCGTCGCGCTGGTTTCGACCGGCGGCACCCGTAAGGCGCTGGCCGACGCGGGCCTTGAGGTCACGGACATTTCCGAGGTCACCGGCTTTCCGGAGATCATGGACGGCCGCGTCAAGACGCTGCATCCCTCCGTCCATGGCGGGCTTCTGGCCATTCGCGACGACGCCGAGCACCGCGCCGCGATGGAGGCCCACGGCATCCAGGGCATCGATCTCGTCTGCGTCAATCTCTATCCGTTCGAGGAAACCGTCGCCTCGGGCGCCGACTTCGCGCTGGCGATCGAGAATGTCGACATCGGCGGTCCGGCGATGACCCGCGCCGCGGCCAAGAACCACGCCTATGTGACCATGGTCAGCGATCCGGCGGACTATGCGTCGGTGGTCGAGGCGCTGGACGCCAACGACGGGAAGGTGCCGCTGGAGCTGCGCCGCAAGCTCGCCCAGAAGGCCTTTGCCCGCACCGCCGCCTATGATGCGGCCGTCTCCAATTGGTTCGCCGGCGAGATCGGCGAGGATGCGCCCGCCCATGTCGCCTTTGGCGGCACGCTCGCCAGCCTCATGCGCTACGGCGAGAACCCGCATCAGCAAGCCGCCTTCTACAAGACCCCGGAAACCCGCTATGGCGTCGCCACCGCCCGCCAGGTGCAGGGCAAGGCGCTGTCCTACAACAACATCAACGACACGGACGCCGCCTTCGAGCTGGTCTCGGAGTTCGATCCCGCCGTTTCGCCCGCGGTCGCCATCATCAAGCACGCCAATCCCTGCGGCGTTGCCACCGGCAAGACCCTGAAGGCCGCCTACGAGAAGGCGCTGGCCTGCGACCCGGTCTCCGCCTTTGGCGGCATCGTCGCCCTCAACCGGCCGCTCGATGCCGAGGCCGCCGCCGAGATCGTCAAGATCTTCACCGAGGTGATCATCGCGCCCGACGCCAGCCCCGAGGCAATCGAGATTGTCGCCGCCAAAAAGAACCTGCGCCTGCTGCTGACAGGCGGTCTCGCCGACACCCGTGCCGAGGCCAAGGTCGTCAAGTCCGTCGCCGGCGGCCTGCTCGTTCAGGACCGCGACACCGGCAATGTCGACGATCTCGACCTCAAGGTGGTGACCAAGCGCCAGCCGAGCGCTCAGGAACTGGCGGATCTCAAGTTCGCCTTCCGCGTCGCCAAGCACGTCAAGTCGAACGCCATCGTCTATGTCCGCGGAGGCGCGACAGTGGGCGTCGGCGCCGGGCAGATGAGCCGTGTCGACAGCGCCCGCATCGCCGCCCGCAAGGCCCAGGACGCCGCCGAGGCGGCCGGTCAGGAGACGCCGGCGATCATCGGATCGGTGGTCGCCTCCGATGCCTTCTTCCCCTTCGCCGACGGCCTTCTGGCGGCAGCGGACGCGGGCGCGACAGCGGTGATCCAGCCGGGTGGCTCCATGCGTGACCAGGAAGTCATCGATGCCGCCGATGAGGCCGGCCTTGCCATGGTCTTCACCGGCATGCGCCATTTCCGCCACTGAGCATCAGGCCTTATGACAAGACAAAGGGCCGCCCCTGAGGGCGGCCCTTCGATTTTCTTCCCGGGTTCTGCGCGAAAACCTCCTGTCAGAACTGTCCAGCGCGCTTGTGTCGCGGCGCGGGACTGTCGCGCCGCCTTTGCAATTGACGTCTAGACTTCCCAAATAAGAAGAGGTCGCAAGCGCCCTTGCGGAACCGAACAGGGTTCCGGGAGGCGAAAAGACGGTCTCGACAGGGAGGACGTGACATGGGCAACGGTTCCGAAAATCCGGGCTTCGATGCGGACTATCTCGGCCCCGAGCAGGAAGAGCAAAAGGCCAGGGTCTCGGCGCGCATCTTCGATGCCGCCCGCAAGGCCGCAGGCCAGATCCCCTTCATGCAGGACGTGATTGCCAGCTACTACTGCGCCCTCGACCCGGCGACGCCGGTGCGCGTGCGCGGCGGCATCCTGGCGGCGCTGGCCTATTTCGTCATGCCGATGGATGCCATTCCCGACATGCTGGTCGGCATCGGCTACACGGACGACGCCAGCGTGCTGATGGGCGTGATGGCGCTGGTGCGCGCCCACGTGCGCGACGAGCACATCGAAGCCGCGCGCAGCTCCTTGAACGGCTTGAAGAAAAAAGCGGCCTGAAGCCTGGCGCAAGCGGCGGTGTTAACGCGGTCGCTTGCCTGGCTCGGAGCGTTCCGGATCCGAATCCGTTGAAGGCGGCGCGTTTACGCGCCAGCAGCCCGCCTGTCTCCCGGCGACAAGCCAGTAGACGAAGCCAGCCACAAAGCCGGCAGCGGCCGGCACCAGCATGCCGCGCGCCGCTGCTTCGCCTGCGCGCGCGCCATCTCCCATCATCCACATGACCGCGCCGATCGCTCCGCCCACGGCGAGGTGAAACACGATGCCGCGCAGGCGGAACAGCTCGGAAACGAGAATGCCGACGAACGCCGGCGTGAACGCCAGCCCGCCAATCACGCTGGTCCCGACGATGGCAAAGCCGAACGCAGCGCCCGCGCCAACCGGATCGGTCGCCGGATCGAGGGCTCGGAACAGGCCGAAGGCGATGAAAAACCCCGCCGCGACGATGGCCAGCACCAGCGCGAAGACGATGCGAATGGACTGGGCGAGAAGCCGCCCGCCGTCAACCATGCCGGCCCTGCTCAGGCGTTGCCGGCGGAGGCTTCCAGCGCCGCCCGCTCACGCGCCCTGAGGCGTTCGGTCTCGGACTTGAGCTGGCCGCAGGCGGCGAAAATGTCGCGCCCGCGTGGGGTGCGGATCGGCGACGCATAGCCGGCGCGGTTCACCACCTCGGCGAACGCCTCGATCTGCTCCCAGTCGGAACAGGCATAGGGCGAGCCCGGCCAGGGGTTGAACGGGATCAGGTTGATCTTCGCCGGGATGCCCTTGAGCAGCCGCACCAGCTCGCGCGCATCGGCAAGGCTGTCGTTGATGCCCTTCAGCATCACATATTCGAAGGTGATGCGGCGGGCGTTGTTGAGGCCGGGGTAGTTGCGGCAGGCCTCGAGCAGCGCCGCCAGGTTCCACTTCTTGTTGATCGGCACCAGTTCGTCGCGCAGTTCGTCGCGCACCGCATGCAGAGAGATCGCCAGCATGCAGCCGATTTCCGCGCCCGTGCGCTCGATCATCGGCACAACGCCGGAGGTCGACAGCGTGATGCGCCGCTTCGACAGCGACAACCCGTCGCCATCGGAGGCGATCAGCAGCGCCGTCTTCACCGCGTCGAAATTGTACAGGGGCTCGCCCATGCCCATCATCACGATGTTGGTGACGAGACGGCCCTCGCTTGGCACAGCCGCGCCGGCCAGTGTCTCCCCCTTGGGGAAATCGCCGAGCCGGTCGCGCGCGACCAGCACCTGGGCCAGAATTTCTTCCGCCGTCAGGTTGCGCACCAGCCGCTGCGTGCCCGTATGGCAGAAGCTGCAAGTCAGCGTGCAGCCGACCTGTGACGAGACGCAAAGCGTGCCGCGCCCCTCCTCGGGAATATAGACTGTCTCGATCTCGACCGGTCGGCCGGCGCCGCGCGGCGGAAAGCGGAACAACCACTTGCGGGTGCCGTCGCTGGACACCTGCTCGGACACCATTTCCGGACGTGCGATCGTGAAGGCGGTCTCGAGCAAGGCGCGCATGTCCTTGGAGACATTTGTCATTTCCGAGAAGTCGGACGCACCGCGGACATAGAGCCAGTGCCAGAGCTGGCCGACGCGCATGCGGATCTGACGGTCGGGCACGCCGATGCCGGCGAGCGCCTCGCCAAGCGCCTGGCGGTCGAGGCCGATGAGGCTCGGCTTTTCGGCGGATCCGGCGGCGGACGGCTTCACGGCGGCCGCACCAGTGGCATCAAGCAAGGTCACAGTCATGTCGCGATCCAGG
This sequence comes from Stappia sp., assembly GCF_048268045.1. GTDB lineage: Bacteria > Pseudomonadota > Alphaproteobacteria > Rhizobiales > Stappiaceae > Stappia. Next base: position 192,847 of record NZ_JBLWWG010000002.1, on the reverse strand, counting down.
AAACAGCTCCCACCAGGGTCATCCGCAGCGGGCGGCGCCCGTCGGAGCGCCTTGTGGCAAACGCCAAAAGGCGGTGTCAGGACGGCACCGCCTCATCTTCGTCGTGCGCGCTTATACCCGATTATGCCGGGCTTGTGACCCCCCTGTCGCTCACGGGGTTGGCCTTTGGTTCCACGGCAACGCGAAAAGGGCGCCGCGCGCCCTTTTCACATCGGTCTTTGCCGCGGCTCCACCGGTGTCGGCGGCGCTGCGGTCCGTCTTTCCTACTGGCAGGCCTTGTCGGCCGCGCTGATCGACGCGGTCACGCCCGAGAGCGAGAACGTATAGGTGGTCTGGGTGCCGCGCGACGAGACGCCGCTCACCACCATCGACCGCCCTGCCTTCATCGCCCCGACGAGCTGACGCTCTTCTGTCGGATTGGCCATCCAAGCGCCGTCGTTCTTCGTGAACATGGTGAACTTGTTGCCGTCAATGTCGACCGACACCGAGGACTGCTCCTTGAAGGAATAGCCGACGATCACGCTCGGTTCGTTGTTGACGTTTTCACCCGGACGATTGGAGATGAAGAAGAAGACATCGCCGTGATTACGATCGGACGGTGCGAGTTTGGTCGGCTTCGACAGTGCGTAGCAAACCTTCCCCTTGGCTCCGCCGTAGGAATATGTGTCCCAGTCATTGTTCTGGCCGATAAGAGTCGGCGTCTGAGCCTGCGCCGACGCGCCCGTGAGGGCGACTGCCAAAAGGGCCGGGATGAGCGTTCGTGCCTGCATCATTTCCTAAACCGCTACTGCTGACATTCGGATTTTGGACGAATTCGATGCGCTTCCGTCACCTTGCTTTAAGGTTACCGCATCGCAAGTTACGAAAGGGTTGATGACGCCACTCCCACATGGTGTCGCGGCAAAAACCCGCTATGATTGTTCGCGGGCCACGCTGGCGATAAAAATCGGGCGAGAGTGTGACAGTGGCCGGAATGGCCGATATGCGCGCCGTTCGCGCCCTTTTCGCCCAGCCGGCAAGCCTCGCGGTGGACCAGGCGGTCGTTTCTTGTAAACGTGCAGGATCGGCCTTTTGGAAACGGGGGGCGCGCCGCGCGCGACGGCGACCGGGAAGGAAAGCGACCGGCTGTTGTCCGGTCGGGAGACGACGGGGTCGAATGACACGGTTCTTTTTCCGCCCGCCCGAACATGGCGGGGCGGCGTGATGTCTTCGGCGGCGGAGCATTTCTCGAGCCTGATCCGGCGCGTGGCCGAAGCACGCGACCAGACCGCTTTTGCCACACTCTTCGACCATTTCGCACCCCGGCTGAAATCCTATCTGGTGCGCCTGGGCACCGACGCGACCGAAGCGGAGGAACTGGCCCAGGAGGTGATGATCACCCTCTGGCGCAAGGCGCATCTCTTCGACCCGGGCCGCGCCAGCCCCTCGACCTGGCTCTTCCGCATCGCCCGCAACCGGCGCATCGACGCGCTGCGCCGTGACCGCAGCAGCGAGATCGACATCGACGACCCGGGCCTGCGCCCGGCAGCCCCTGACGACGCCGACGACCTCATAGACGCGCGCACCCGCGAGGAGCGCGTGCGCGCCGCCCTCGCCGACCTGCCCGACGACCAGGCCGACCTGGTGCGCCGCGCTTTCTTCCTGGGCCGCTCGCACAGCCAGATCGCCGAGGAAACCGGCGTGCCGCTCGGCACGGTCAAGTCGCGCATCCGCCTCGCCTTCGCCAAGCTGCGCAAGCGCTTCGAGGACGATGCCGCGGTCGACACCGACTGATCCCCCTTGCCATCGCCTCCCCGCGAAGCTGCCCACCAAACGAGAACGGGCGCCCGCATCAACTTGATGCAAGCGCCCGGTTCAAAAGGATAATTAGCCAGCTAGACTACGTCAGTTGCTAACCCCGAGCAGCCGGCAGATCTCGTCGAGTTGCTCGACCGAGGCATATTTGATCTTCAGCTCGCCGGTGCCCTTGTTGGCCTTGTGGGCAATCGCGATCTTGAGCCCGAGACTGTCGGCAAGCCGCTTTTCCAGCGCCTTGGTGTCGGCGTCCTTCTCCGGTCTTGCCGCCGTCTTGCCGCCCTTCTTGAGCGCATCCGGGTCCTGCGCGAGACGCTCCGCCTCGCGCACGTTGAGCCCCCTTTCGACGATCAGCTCCGCCAGCGCGGCCGGGTCCTCGGCCGTGATCAATGCGCGCGCATGGCCCGCCGTCAGCAGCCCTTCCGCCAGATAGTCCTTCACCGAGTTCGGCAGCTTCAGCAGCCGCAGCGTGTTGGCCACATGGCTGCGGCTCTTGCCGATCACCCGGGCAAGCTCGCTCTGGCTATAGCTGAATTCCTGCACAAGCTGATCGTAGCCGAGACCTTCCTCGATCGGATTGAGATCGGCGCGCTGGACGTTCTCGATGATCGCCAGCTCGAGCGCCTCCTGATCCGTGACGTCGCGCACGACGACGGGCACCAGGTGCAGACCGGCGCGCTGCGCGGACCGCCAGCGGCGCTCGCCGGCGATGATCTCATAGGCGTTGTCGCGCCCCTGCACGGGACGCACCAGCAGCGGCTGCACCACGCCCTTCTCGCGGATCGAGTTGGTCAGATCCTCGAGATCCGCCTCGGCGAAGCTCTTGCGCGGGTTGCGCGGGTTCGCCGTGAGAAACTCGATCGGCACCTTCCGCGTGTCGCGCGGCGGGCGCGGATCGGCCGGCGGTTCGGTGCCAACCTCGCCAATGAGCGCCGCAAGGCCCCGTCCCAGCCGCTTCTTCTTGCTACCCTCTTCTTCAGCCATCGACCGTCACCCGCTTGCCGTTTCGACGACCCGCGCGGCGCTTTGTCGCGCCTGCCGGGGCCGTCCGTTCTTGTCGTTCAAATGCCCTGCCCCGTCCGTCATTGCCGACGTTGCGGAGGCGAATCGATTGCCGCGCCGGCTCTCGGCCCTCAGGCCGCGACGCCTCGCAGCGTGCGCTCACGCTGAATGATCTCCGAGGCAAGCCGCAGATAGGCCTGGCTGCCCGAGCACTTGAGATCATAGAGAAGTGCCGGCTTGCCGTAGGACGGCGCCTCCGACACCCGCACATTGCGCGGGATCACCGTGTCGTAAACCGCATCGCCCATGGTCTCGCGGACATCCGCCACGACCTGCGCGGAGAGATTGTTGCGGCTGTCGTACATGGTCAGCACGATGCCATGGATCGAAAGCTCGGGATTGAGCGCCGTCTTGACCTGCTGGACGGTCGACAGCAACTGGCTGAGGCCCTCCAGCGCGAAGAACTCGCACTGCAGCGGCACCAGGATCGAGTGCGAGGCCGAAAGCGCGTTGATCGTCAGAAGGTTCAGCGACGGCGGACAGTCGATCAGCACATAGGTGAAGTCCGGCGCGCCCTCGGTCCGCCCGTGCTCGGCCAGCTCCGAGATCGCCTTGCGCAGCCGGTGCGCCCTGTCGGAGCTGCCCGCGATCTCCAGCTCGACGCCGAGCAGGTCCATCGTCGACGGCGCGACCCAGAGACGCGGAACATCCGTGTCCTGAAGCGTTTCGGCCAGGGAACAGTCGCCGGTCAGCACGTCATAGGTCGAGAGGTCGCGGTTACGCCGGTCGATGCCCAGGCCCGTGGAGGCATTGCCCTGCGGATCGAGGTCGATGACCAGCACGCGTTCGCCGATGGCGGCCAGCGCGGTGCCGAGATTGATTGCCGTGGTGGTCTTGCCGACCCCGCCCTTTTGATTGGCAAGTGCCAGGACACGCGGCGATTGAGGAAGCATGCTCATCCGGATCTAGCCTTTCCCTGTCGCACGACGGGGCCGGATCCGCGCTAGCGTCAGGATCCGGCTGTCGGGATCGATGAGACTTTCTCTTTCTACCAGATCGAAATCCCATTGGTGAGACGCTTGCGCGACCTCCTCGCGGAAATTTCTTCCCTTGTGGAAAATGGAAAGGGCGCCCGTCGCCGAAAACGGTTCGGCGTAGGCGCAAAGTTGCGAAAGATCGGCGAGCGCGCGCGCCGAGACCGCCGTCACCGGGCCGGCATCGCCAGGCTCCGCAACAAGCCGTGCACCGACCTTCTCCACCCGATCCGCGTGAACGCTCGCCGGACAGCCGGTCTCCCGGATCACCGCCCGGAGGAAGGCGACCTTGCGCTGGTTGCTCTCAATGAGATGCACATGCCCCCCTCCCCGCTCCATCATCACAATCGCGGTGACAAGACCGGGGAAGCCGGCGCCGCTGCCAAAATCGGCCCACACGCGGGCATCCGGCGCGCAATCCGCGACCTGCAGACTGTCGGCCACATGGCGCAGCCACACCTCGGACAGCGTCGACGGCGCGACGAGATTCTGCGCCTTCTGCCAGTGCAGCAGCAAATTCACATAAAGCGTCAAGCGCTCGACTGTTTCACGTGAAACGGAGAACCGTCCGTGAAGCACTTCCGGGCCATCCGTGGGGCTGAGAACCGCCGGTCTGCTCATGCCGCGTTCTCCCCGCCAGCCGCCTGGGCCGCGCGTCCCTCGACCGGTCGCGCGCTCTTTTTCACATAGGACAGCAGCAGCGTCAGCGCCGCCGGCGTCACCCCGTCGATACGCCCGGCCTGTCCGAGGGTCTCCGGACGCACCGTCTCCAGCTTCTGGCGCGCCTCGTTCGAAAGCCCTCTCACAAGCTGGTAGTCGAGATCGGCGGGAAGCCTCAGGGCCTCGTCGCGGCGCAGCGCCTCGACGTCGGCCGACTGGCGCTTCAGATAGACCGCATAGAGCGCATCGATCGCCACCTGTTGCGCACAGGCCGGATCGAGCGCCGCGATTTCCTCCGGCCACAACCGCGCAAGCGCGGCAAGGTCGATGTCTGGATAGGAAAGGAGATCATAGGCCGAGCGCCGAACGCCGTCCTGATTGATATGCAGGCCGGCACGGCGTCCGTCCTCGGGCGTCGCCGTCAGGCCATGCAGCCGTTCGGTGATGTCGGTGAGCATCCCCTGTTTGGCGCCAAAGGCCTCGCGCCGCCGCGCGCCAACGCAGCCAAGCGCGATGCCGAGCGGTGTCAGACGCTGGTCTGCATTGTCCGCGCGAAGCGACAGCCGATACTCGGCGCGCGAGGTGAACATGCGATAGGGCTCCGAAACGCCGCAAGTAACGAGATCATCGATCATCACGCCGAGATAGGCCTGGTCCCGGCCGAAGACCGCCGGCGCCGATCCGCCGACCTTGAGCGCCGCGTTGAGCCCGGCGACAAGCCCCTGGGCCGCGGCCTCCTCGTAGCCGGTCGTGCCGTTGATCTGCCCGGCAAGGTAGAGCCCCGGCAGGCGGCGCGTCTCCAGCGTCCGCGACAGCTCGCGCGGATCGACATGATCATATTCGATGGCATAGCCGATGCGCCGCACCTCGACATGTTCCAGCCCAGGGATGCTGCGCAGAAACGCCATCTGCACGTCCTGCGGAAGCGAGGTGGAAATGCCGTTCGGATAGACGGTGTCGTCGTCCAGGCCCTCGGGCTCCAGGAAAATCTGGTGCCCGTCCCGGTCGCCGAAGCGGACCACCTTGTCCTCGATCGAAGGGCAGTAGCGCGGCCCCTGACCGGTGATATTGCCGGAATACATCGCCGAGCGATGCAGGTTCTCGCGGATGATCGCGTGCGTCTCGGCCGTCGTGCGGGTGATGTGGCAGGAGATCTGCGGCGTCGTGATTGCATCCGTCAGCGCGGAAAATGGTTCCGGGTCCGAATCGCCCTTCTGCTCGTCCAGCCCACTCCAGTCGATGGTGCGGCCGTCGAGCCGCGCCGGCGTGCCGGTCTTGAGCCGGCCGAGCTGGAAGCCATGAGCAAGCAGCGACTCCGCCAGCCGCACCGCCGGCGCCTCGTCGGCCCGTCCTGCGGCAATGCGCTCGTCGCCGATATGGATGACGCCACGCAGGAAGGTGCCTGTCGTCAGCACCACGGCAGGCGCGGCAAGCTCCCGCCCGTCGGCAAGCCTGAGACCCGAGACCGCGCCACCGGAGACGAGCAGCTCCGCCGCCTCCCCCTCGACGACCTCAAGTCCGGCCGTGTCCAGGATCGCCGCCTGCATGGCGGCACGGTAGAGCTTGCGGTCGGCCTGGGCGCGCGGTCCGCGCACCGCGGGTCCCTTGCGCCGGTTGAGCAAGCGAAACTGAATGCCGGCGATATCCGCAACCCGCCCCATCAGACCGTCGAGCGCATCCACCTCGCGCACCAAGTGGCCCTTGCCGAGCCCACCGATCGCCGGATTGCATGACATCACGCCGACGGTGTCGAACCGGTGGGTGACCAGCGCCGTGCGCGCACCCGTCCGCCCGGCCGCCGCGGCCGCCTCGCAGCCGGCGTGCCCGCCGCCGATCACCACCACGTCGAAACGCGCGCCGCCCGCTGTCGGAACCTTCGGTCCGCGCGTTGATCCCGTCTCCGTCATTCCGTCGATCTCGTCCAGATGCTCAAGCCCTCGAGCCCGCCCGTGCCGGGCGTCCCGCGTAATCTGCGTGTCTTACACCATCCCGCCGGTGAAGACGACGACCATCCTAGACCGGAACGCATCCGAGTCGGTCGCCCCATTTCCGCGAACAGGCAGAATGCCGGAAGGCTCGGGACCGGCAAAGCGCGCAAGATCCGGCCTTTGCGTCTGTCATTACGGAGGAGTCTTCATATCGGTATGGAATCGATCCCGGGATTCCGCTGTTTCACGTGAAACGACCGTTTACTTGCCGATACAAAACTCGCCGAAAATCACGTCCAGCAGATCTTCGACGCCGAAACGGCCGGCAATCCTGCCAAGTGCCTCGCCCGCCAACCTCAGGTCTTCCGCCCTCAGTTCGAGCGGACGCGAGCTGTGGAGAGCCGCTTCGAGCGCCGCCACGGCGGTGTGCAGATGCACCTTGTGGCGCTCGCGGGTTGCTACCGCCTCGCCGATGCGCCCCATGCGGTCCTCCGCGAACCGGGCAAGATCGGCAATCAGCGCGTCGACCCCTGACCCTGTGCGCACCGAGATCCGGTGCCGTGGAGCACCGCCGGCATCGCTTGCCTCCGCCAGATCGGCCTTTGACGCGATCCGCCACAGCTCGGCGGCAAGATCCTCCGGCGGGCTCTCCGATGCGGTCGCCCCGTCTGTGTCCCCGGCCACCAGCCACAACGCGAGGTCGGCCGAGGCCGCCCGCGCCAGCGCCCGGCGGATGCCCTCGCGCTCGACCGCCCCACCCGCCTCGCGCAGGCCGGCGGTGTCGACCAGCGTCAGCGGATAGCCTCCGAGATCGAGATGCACCTCGATAACATCGCGGGTCGTGCCCGCCTCCTCGGCGACGATGGCGACATCCCGCCGCGCCAGCGCGTTGAGCAGGCTCGACTTGCCGGCGTTCGGCTTTCCGAGCAGCACCACCTGCAACCCGTCGCGGATGCGCTCGGCGCCCTTTGAGCGGTCGAGGTGTTCGCCGATGTCCCGCGCCAGCCGGGCCACATCCGCCCACATGCCCGCCGAAACATCGTCGGGCACATCCTCCTCGTCGGCGAAATCGAACTCCGCCTCGATCAGCGCCCGCGCCCGTACGATCCGTGATCGCCAGCCGTCGTAGAGCGCGCCAAGCGCGCCCCCGGCCTGGGCCAGTGCCATGCGCTGCTGCGCCTGCGTGTCGGCGGCGATCAGGTCAGCCAGTCCCTCCACCTCAAGAAGGTCGAGCCGGTCGTTGTCGAAGGCGCGCCGGGTGAACTCGCCGGGCTCCGCCGGCCGGCAGCCGTCGATGGCCGCCAGCGCCTCGAGCACGGAGGCGACAACCGCGCGCCCGCCATGGCAATGGATCTCGGCGACATCCTCGCCGGTGAAGCTCGCGGGGCCGGGAAGCCACAGCACCAGCGCCATGTCGAGAAGCGCGCCCGAGTGCGGATGACGCACCCGTTGCATCGTCGCGCGACGCGGCGCCGGCAGTCCCCCACACATCGTTTCGAGAACGAATCCGCTTTTCGGGCCGGAGACCCGGACAACGGCGACGCCGGCGGGAAGTGCACCGCTCGACAGGGCATGAATGGTGTCGTCGCTCACCGTTGCGTCTCCGAATCGAGGCGGGCGCCAAGGGCAGGCACCCTCGCCGGTGCGACAATGCAGCCCTTTGCCTTGTGTTCGTCGGTCACTGCCTTAACTCTCTCCATAGGGACCCGCGCCGGGACCGTCATCTCATAGCCGGGAACAGACATGACCGACAACCGCCTCGCAGGGGCCACCAGCCCCTATCTTCTTCAGCACAAGGACAATCCCGTTGCCTGGCGGCAATGGGGGCCGGAGGCGCTTGCCGAGGCGCGCGAGGCCGGCAAGCCGATCCTCCTGTCGGTCGGCTACGCCGCCTGCCACTGGTGCCACGTCATGGCCCACGAGAGCTTCGAGGACGACGAGGTCGCCGCCGTGATGAACGAGCTGTTCGTCAGCATCAAGGTCGACCGGGAGGAACGCCCGGACATCGACCAGATCTACATGAGCGCGCTGCATGCGCTTGGCGAACAGGGCGGCTGGCCGCTCACCATGTTCCTGACCAGTGACGCCGAACCGTTCTGGGGCGGCACCTATTTTCCCAAGACGGCGCGCTGGGGCCGTCCCGGTTTCATCGACGTGCTGCACGCGGTGGCCACGGCCTACAGGTCGGATCGGGAGCGAATCGAGCAGAACCGCGCCGGGCTGATGGCCCGCCTGCGGCAGATGCCCCGCGATATCGGCGCCAGGAACGCCATCGTCTCCGGGGCGATCGTCGCCGCCGCCGGCTCGCGCCTCGGCTCCCTGCTCGACCCGGTACACGGCGGCCTTCGCGGTGCCCCGAAGTTTCCGCAAGCACCCGTTATGGAGCTTCTGTGGCGGGCTGGCCTGCGCAGCGACCTGGGTCTGCGCGATGAAGTGCTCAAAGCCCTGCGAGAAATGAGCAACGGCGGCATCTACGATCATCTCGGCGGCGGCCTGTCCCGCTACTCGGTCGATGAACGCTGGCTCGTCCCCCACTTCGAGAAGATGCTCTACGACAACGCCCAGTACCTGCGCCATCTGTCACTGGCCATCGCCGCCGCCACCGACGCGGAGACCGTGGATTTGTTCCGCAGGCGACTCGATGAAACCGTCGCCTGGCTTCTGCGCGACATGCGCAACGGCGACGCCTTCGCTTCGAGCCTTGATGCCGACAGCGAGGGCGTCGAGGGCAAATACTATGTCTGGCAGGCGGATGAGGTGGTCGACATTCTCGGCCCCGACGATGCCACCCTCTTCAACCGCACCTACGATATTTCCAACGGCGGCAACTTCGAGGGCGCCAACATCCCCAACCGCCTGGCCGGCGACGACGACATCATCGGCGATGTTTCCGAGGAAGATCTGAAGGTCTGGCGCGACCGCCTGCTCGCGGTCCGCTCCGAACGGGTCCCTCCGGAACGTGACGACAAGGTTCTAGCGGACTGGAACGGCCACATGATATCGGCTCTCGCGGAGGCTGCCCTGCTTGTTTCACGTGAATCGTGGCGCGATGTCGCCGTCGATGCCTGGCACTTCATCGAGCGTGAGATGGACGGCAGCCAGGGCCTTGCCCATGCCTGGCGGGACGCCCGCGCCACACGTCCGGCCTTCGCGACCGACCACGCGGCGCTGATGCGTGCCGCCCTCTCGCTTGCCGAAACCGCGAAGGACAGCGAGGAGGCGGAGGCCTGGGTGTCCCGCGCCATGGACCATGCGGAACGTCTTGAGGCCGGCTATGCGCATGAAAACGGCGGTTACTGCCTGACTTCGTCCGCCGCCTCGGATGTGATCGTGCGGCCCTACTCCCCGCTCGACGAGGCGGTGCCGAACGCCAACGCCGTTGCCGCCGAGGCGCTGCTCCGGCTCTGGACGATCAGCGGCAGGCCGATATTCCGCAGCCGCGCGGAAGCCACCTTCAATGCCTTCGCAGGCGAAATCGCGGAAAATGTCTTTGGCACCGCGGGTCTGCTCTCAGCCCTCGACACCCGCGACAACGCGGTGCTGGCGCTTATCGTGACTGCGGACGGACAGCGCCCGACGACATTCGACGCCGCGCTCAGCGGTCTCGCCGATCCGGCCCTGGTAACCTTCCTCGCCCGGGACGGCGCCGACTATCCGGCAGAAGACCCTCGCCATGGCAAGATCGCCCAGGCCGGACGGCCGACCCTCTATCTGTGTCGCGAAGGGGCTTGCGCCGCCCCCCTGACCGATCCTTCCGCCATTGCCGAGGCTCTCGCCGGCCTTCGCTCCCGCGACTGAGGTTGCAAGCCCTAGGTGGCAGGGCGCGCCAGCCGGTAGAGCACATGGCGTGACAGGCGGTGATCCGGCGGCAGCAGCGGATGGGCGAAGTCGCCGTGTTCGTCGCGCGTCATTGCGATGCGACGCATCACGGCCTGGGACGGCAGATTGCCTTCGGCGGTGAACGCCACGATCTCATCGAGCCCAAGGGTTTCGAAGCCGAATCGAAGCCAGGCCTGGGCTGCCTCGGTGGCGATGCCACGCCCCCAGGCATCGCGGACCAGGCGCCAGCCGATCTCCATCGTCCCTTCTGCCCCGGGCACCACATAGCCCGGCCGGTTCAATCCGACAAAGCCCAGAAATCGCCCGGTCGCCTTCTCCTCCACCGGCTGAAAAGTAATATCCCCCGCCGCCTGCTTCTCCATCAGCCGCGCGAAGAACGTGTCGTTCTGGCTCGGCGACAGCGGCTCGGGGAAATGACGCATCACGTGCGGATCGGCGTTCATCGCGGCCAGATCGGAGCGGTCGGCTTCACGCCAGGGTCGAAGCACCAGCCGCTGCGTGGCAAGGATGGTCCCGTTGTCATCTGCTTGCATTGGCATTCTCATGCGGGCCTGCGCCGGATCTGTTTCAGACCCGAATCCATATGATTCACGTGAAACAGTCTCACACCCGTTCCGGTACCGAATCCACCCTTGACGCAAAACACCCGCACCGGAGGACCGATGCGGGTGTTTCACGTGAATCCCGATACCTGCCGGCGCGCCCCAGGCGCGTCGGAGTCAACAGGAGTTATCAGGTGTTCATGCTGTCGAAGAAATCGTCGTTGGACTTGGTCTGGCGCAGCTTGTCGAGCAGGAACTCGATCGCGTCCACGGTGCCCATCGGATTGAGGATGCGGCGAAGGACAAAGGTCTTCTTGAGCTTGACCGGATCGACCAGCAGCTCTTCCTTACGGGTACCGGAGCGCTGGATGTCGATGGCCGGGAACACGCGCTTGTCGGAGATCTTGCGGTCGAGGATGATCTCGGAATTGCCCGTGCCCTTGAACTCCTCGAAGATCACTTCGTCCATGCGGCTGCCGGTATCGATCAGCGCGGTCGCGATGATCGTCAGCGAGCCGCCCTCCTCGATGTTACGCGCCGCGCCGAAGAAGCGCTTCGGGCGCTGCAGGGCGTTGGCGTCGACACCACCGGTCAGCACCTTGCCCGAGGACGGCACGACAGTGTTGTAGGCGCGGCCGAGACGGGTGATGGAATCGAGAAGAATGACAACGTCGCGGCCGTGTTCGACCAGGCGCTTGGCCTTTTCGATGACCATCTCCGCGACCTGTACGTGACGCACCGCCGGCTCGTCGAAGGTCGAGGAGACGACCTCGCCATTCACCGTGCGCTGCATGTCCGTGACTTCTTCCGGACGCTCATCGATCAGCAGGACGATCAGGTAGCACTCGGGATGATTGGTTGTGATGGCCTTGGCGATGTTCTGCAGGAACACCGTCTTGCCGGTGCGCGGCGGCGCGGTGATCAGGGCGCGCTGGCCTTTGCCGAGCGGCGCAACGAGATCGATGATGCGCGACGAGTAGTCTTTCGTCGGCTGGCCTTCGACTTCCATCTTGAACCGGTCATCCGGATAGAGCGGCGTCAGATTGTCGAAGTGGACCTTGTGGCGGGCGTTTTCCGGGTCCTCGAAATTGATCTTGTTGACCTTGAGAAGGGCGAAATAGCGCTCGCCTTCTTTCGGGCTTCGGATCTCGCCCTCGACCGTATCGCCGGTGCGCAGGGAAAACCGGCGGATCTGCGACGGTGAAATATAGATGTCGTCCGGGCCGGGGAGATAGTTTGCGTCCGGGGAGCGAAGGAACCCGAACCCGTCTTGCAGAACCTCAACGACGCCCTCGCCGATGATGTCGATATCCTGCGCAGCGAGCTGCTTGAGGATCGCGAACATGAGCTCTTGCTTGCGCATCGTGCTCGCGTTTTCGACCTCATGCTCCTCGGCGAAGGCAAGGAGCTCGGTCGGCGTTTTGATCTTGAGATCGGAGAGTTTCATTTCCCGCATGGGCAAGGGACGGTCTTCTGCTAGAGGGATGATATTTTGCGTCGATCCTGCCAGACGTGCCGCCTGGCATGGGAATCGAAGGAAAGAAGGGATTTTCTGCGGGTCGCGAACCGGACAGGCCAGTGTCCGGTCTGGAGACGACCGGTTCCGTGAATTGGAACCTGAAACCATGCCCACAGGATTGAGGTTGGGCGAACCTACATTCTTCGTGCGCCTCGAGCAAGCGCGTTTTCGCGCCTCCGGCAAAGAACGTATAACAAAATTCGAAAGGAAAGGCGACAGGGAACGCTGCGTCACCTCGCCTTTCCGATCAGAACGGCTTGAGTACCACCAGAAGGACGATGCCGATCATCAGAACCGTCGGGATTTCGTTGACGATGCGATAGTGTCGGTCGGACTTCGTATTGGCATCCTTGGCGAAAGTCTTGACGCATTTCGACAGATAGCCGTGCAGGCCGCTCATCAGCAGCACGAGCGCAAGCTTTGCGTGGAACCAGCCGTCACGAAACACGTCCGCCTCGATCGCCACCCACAGACCGAAGATCCAGGTCGCGATCATCGCCGGGTTCATGATCGCCTTGAGCAGGCGACGCTCCATCACCTTGAAGATCTCGCTCCGCTCGCTGCCGGCGGGAACCTGCGCGTGGTAGACGAAAAGCCGTGGCAGATAGAACATCGCCGCCATCCAGGCGATGACCGACATGATGTGGAAGGCCTTCAGCCAGAGATAGAGCATCGCCTTATCCCCTCGGATCCGGAGCGGAGCGCACCAGTTCGATCATGCGGCCGACCTCTTCCGGGTCCGCCTCGGGGGTAACGCCATGCCCAAGGTTGAAGACCAGCGGTCCGTCGCCCAGAGTTTCCAGCACCCGCGCCACGCCTTCCGTCAGCGCCTCGCCGCCGGCGACCAGCCGCATGGGATCGAGATTGCCCTGTACCGGCACGATCTCCTGGATCTCGCGGGCAAGCGCGCCCGGCACCGTCCAGTCGAGGCCAACAGCATCAACGCCGGTCCCTTCGATGAAGCGTTTGATCCGTGCCGCGGATGCCTTCGGAAAGCCGATGATCTTTGCGTCCGGAACTTGTGCCCGAACCCCCTCGACGATGGCCCGCGTCGGCGCCACCGACCAGCGCTCGAAACCGGCATCGTCCAGGACGCCCGCCCAGGTGTCGAAGATCTGCACCGCGTCGGCCCCCGCCTGGAGCTGGCGCACCAGATAGCGGATCGAGGCAGTGACCAGTTCGTCGATGAACGACTGCATCAGCGCAGGATCGCGATAGGCGCCGATCCGGGCGGCGGTCTGGTCCTGGGTGGTATGCCCGGCGACCGAATAGCAGGCGACCGTCCACGGGGCACCGCAGAAGCCCAGGAGCGTGGTTTCCTCAGGAAGCTCGGCGCGCAGGCGCCGCACGGTCTCGATGACCGGATCGAGATGGCCCTCGGCGCGGGTCTGGTCGAGCGCCTCGACAAGGCTCGCCTTCAACGGCTCGAGAACCGGACCGCGCCCTTCCTCGAAGCGAACCGGGTATCCGAGCGCGTCCGGGACGACGAAAATATCAGAGAACAGGATCGCCGCGTCGAAGCCATAGCGCCGGATGGGCTGAAGGGTGACCTCCACCGCCAGATCCGTGTCGTAGCAGAACTCCAGAAAATTAACCTTACTTAAACGTGTACGGCGGTACTCAGGGAGATACCGGCCCGCCTGACGCATCATCCAGACGGGAGGGGGCCAGAGCCGTTCTCCGGCAAGAACCCGCATCACGCGCCGCGAACTGGTTTCCGTCACGAAGACCCCCATAAAAATAGAAAGAAGAATCCTTGAATAGGATTCTGTTGTTTTTGTTAGTCGGTGATGATCCGGGATTACCGGTTCTCGACACCCGTCCACATGACTCATTCGCATCGCGCTTGTCGAGCCGATGCGGTTGACGGCAAAACCGACTGAAGTCTTGATAACACGAAAATGTTCGCAGCTTCAATCGCTTGTCGGATCGTTAACGCTTTGTTAACTTTTAAGGCGGAGTGGCAAAACCTGGGGACGGGGAAGGAACAATCGGGTTGTCCACCTTTCACGGATCGTTTTCGGATCCGTCTCGCGCGCTGCTGTGGGCTGTTGATTGTTTCGAGACATCGGGCATGCTTTTCGGCGGCCCTCTCCAAAAGGCCCGATTTATGAGTCTTTTGAACACGTTGGCTGCGAGGCGGGGATAACAGCTTGGGAAAAGGTCGTAACTTCTTCCACCTGCACATGGTTTCGGACTCCACAGGCGAGACGCTGATGACCGTCGCCCGTGCCGCCGCCGCCCAGTATGAGGACGTGCAGGCCATCGAACATGTCTATCCGCTGGTACGCACGTCCCGGCAGCTCGACGACGTGCTGGCCGAGATCGAGCATGCGCCGGGCATCGTGCTCTACACGCTTGTCGACCCGGAACTGGCCGAGCGGCTGGAACGGGCCGGCCGGGCCCATGGCGTGCCCTGCGTCAACATCCTCTCGCCCGTCTTTTCCGTTTTCCAGTCCTATCTCAACGTGCGGGTGACAGGCCGCATCGGCGGCCAGCATGCGCTCGACGCGGAGTATTTCGACCGCATCGAGGCGCTGAACTTCACCATGCTGCATGACGACGGCCAGATCCCCGAGGATCTCGACGAGGCCGATGTGGTGCTTCTCGGCGTCAGCCGCACGTCGAAGACGCCGACCTGCATCTATCTCGCCAACCGGGGCATCAAGGCCGCGAACATCCCCATCGTTCCCGACATTCCGCTGCCGCCGCAGATCAACCATGTGCGCCGGGCGATGGTCGTTGCCGTGATTGCCTCGGTCGAGCGCATCCAGCAGGTCCGGCAGAACCGCATCCTGTCGCTCAACGCGGCCAGCTTCGGCAACGAGAGCTATGTCGACCGCCGCTCGATCGCCCGCGAGATTGCCATCACCCGCAAGCTCTGCGCCGAGCGCGGCTGGCCGGTGATCGATGTCACCCGTCGGTCCATCGAGGAGACGGCGGCGGAGATCATGAGCCTCTATCGCGCCCACAAGAGCGCGCTGGCCAAGGCTTTCTCCGCCTGATATCGCCTTTGGCGACACGGATTTCGTGACCAGAAGACCATGCCGGGAGACCTCATGACCGATCTTGTGCTCGCAAGCGGCAGCCGCATCCGCGCCGAACTCCTGACCAATGCGGGATTGTCCTTTGCCGTCGATCCCGCGCAGGTGGACGAACGTGCCGCCGAAGCCCCGCTGCTCGCGAGCGGGTCGTCGGCCGAGGACATCGCCAGCGTTCTCGCCGAGGTGAAGGCCCAGGACGTCAGCGCCCGCCATCCGGGCGCGCTTGTCATCGGCGCCGACCAGGTGCTCGAGTTCGATGGCGAGCGTCTGGTCAAGCCGGAGGACATGGAAGCCGCCCGCCGCCAGCTCCTCGCCATGTCGGGCAGGACCCATGCGCTCCACTCCGCTGCGGCGGTGGTGCGCGATGGGGAAACCCTGTGGACGCATGTTGGAACGGTACGCCTCAAGATGCGGAAATTCGGGCCGGAATTTGTCGGGCGCTATCTGGCGCGTGTTGGCGAGACGGCGTTGACAAGTGTCGGCGCCTATCAGCTCGAGGGGCCCGGCATCCAGCTCTTCGAGGCGATCGACGGCGACTATTTCACCGTTCTCGGCCTGCCCCTTCTGCCCGTGCTCGACGAACTTCGCCGGCTTGGAGCCATCGAGGCATGACGCGCCGCGTCGCCATCACCGGATCGCCGGTCGCCCATTCGCGCTCGCCGGTCATTCACCGCCACTGGCTGGCCGCCCATGATATCGATGGCACCTACGACAGGCTGGAGGTTGCCCCGGAAACGGCCGCGGATTTCTACCGCGATTTCGCAGCAAGCGGTCTCGTCGGCTGCAATGTCACCGTTCCCAACAAGGAAGCGGCGGCGGCGTCCTGCGACGAGCTCGACGATGCGGCGCGGGCCATGGGCGCGGTCAACACCATCTGGCTCGACGCCGAAGGCCGTGTCATGGGGGCCAACACCGATGGCCTCGGCTTCCTCGGCAATCTCGACCAGATCGTCCCGGGCTGGGATGGCGAGGTCGCGCACGCCACCGTGCTCGGCGCCGGCGGCGCTGCCCGCGCGGTGATCTGGGCGTTGCTCTCGCGTGGTGTGAAAACTGTGGCCATCGTCAACCGAACTCGCGACAAGGCCAGTGCCCTGGCCGAGCGTTTCGGAGCCGACTCCATCGCCATGGGATGGGATCAGCTTGGGGAGATCCTGGGGAAGACGGATCTCCTCGTGAACACCACCTCGCTTGGCATGCACGGCCAGCCGCCGCTGCAGATCGACCTCTCCCCGCTGTCGAAAACCGCGATCGTCAACGACATCGTCTATGTGCCGCTGGAGACGCCGCTGCTCGCGGCCGCCAGGGCGCGGGGCAATCGCGTGGTCGATGGCCTCGGCATGCTGCTGCATCAGGCGGTGCCCGGCTTCGAGCGCTGGTTCGGCGTCCGTCCGCGGGTGACGGAGGATCTTCGCGCCGCTCTTCTCGCCGATCTCGGGATGTCGGAATGATTGTCCTCGGCCTCACCGGGTCGATCGGCATGGGCAAGTCGACGACGGCCGGGATGTTCGCCGACGCGGGCGCCGCCGTCTATGACGCCGATGCCGCCGTCCACGCGCTCTACCGGGGCGAGGCGGTGCCGCTGGTCGAGGACGCCTTTCCCGGCACGACAAGCGGGGGAGCCGTCGACCGCAAGCGTCTCGGCCGGCTGGTGATCGGCGACGCCGACGCGATGAAGCGGCTGGAGGCCATCGTCCATCCGCTTGTCCACGCGCGCGAACGGGCGTTTCTGGACGATGCGCGCGCCACCGGTGCCCGTGTCGCCGTTCTCGATATTCCGCTGCTGTTCGAGACCGGGGCGCAGGGGCGCGTCGGTCCGCGCGTCGTTGTCACCGCCAGTCCCGAGGTCCAGCGCGCCCGCGTGCTGGCGCGTCCCGGCATGGATGAGGCGACCTTCGAGGCGATCCTCGCCAAGCAGATGCCCGATGCCGAAAAGCGCCGCCGCGCCCATTTCCTTGTGGATACCGGCCAGGGGATCGACCACGCCGGCCGCGCGGTTGCCTCAATTCTGCGCGCCGTTGCAGCCCTTGGCTGAGCTGCGGGGCATGTGTGAAGGTGGTGGAAAACACGTCTCACAAATCCTGGACGGATTGTTGAGAACGGATGTGTTCTTGTCCGTGCGAGACAGGTCCCGGAGACTTGCCTAAGACAGGTGCCGGAACGCGCGCCCCGAGCCGGGTCCCCGGCCCGCCATCCCGCAACACATCATCCGCACAGGCTTCCCCGACATGCGCCGCGAAATCGCCTTCGACACCGAGACCACCGGCCTTGATCCGCGAAACGGCGACCGGCTGGTGGAAATCGGCGGGGTCGAGCTCGTCAACCACGTGCCGACCGGGCGCACCTATCACGTCTACCTGAACCCCGAGCGCGACATGCCGATCGAGGCGTTCAACGTGCACGGCCTGTCCGAGGAGTTCCTGTCGGACAAGCCGAAGTTCGCCGAGGTGGCGGAGGAGTTCCTCGAGTTCGTCGGCGACGGTCTGCTGGTCATCCACAACGCCAGCTTCGACATGGGCTTCATCAACATGGAGCTTGCCCGCATCGGCCGCGGTCCCATCCCGAACGAACAGGTGCTCGACACGCTCGCCATCGCCCGGCGCAAGCATCCAGGCTCCCCGGCCTCGCTCGATGCGCTCTGCTCGCGCTATGGCATCGACAATTCGCGACGCACACGGCACGGCGCGCTTCTCGACAGCGAGATCCTCGCCGAGGTCTATATCGAGCTGATCGGCGGCAAGCAGGCCGGTCTGTCCTTCGCCTCGGCCGAGGAGGAGGAGCAGAGCCTGCGCGACGCTGGCGGCCTGGGTGCCACCCGCAAGCCCGCCCGCCAGCGGCCGGTGCCGCTGCCCTCCCGCCTCGACGAGGCGGCCCTTGCCCGTCACCGCGCGTTTGTCGCCGGCATGGGCGACAACGCCCTGTGGCGGGCCTACGACGGCGAGACCTGAGCGCCCAGCTCGATTGATTTCCTGGCGGAAACGAAAAACGCCCCGGTCTCGGCCGGGGCGTTTTCATGAAAGCAGGGAGGCGGCGGCGCCTCACAGCATCGACGGCAGCACCCGGTCGGGCGGACGGTGGCCGTCCATGAAGGTCTTGATGTTGATGATCACCTTCTCGCCCATGTCGACGCGACCCTCGACGGTGGCCGATCCCATGTGCGGCAGCAGCACCACCTTGTCGGAGGCGACGAGCTTCGGGTTGACCGCCGGCTCGTGCTCGAACACGTCGAGCCCGGCGCCGGCCAGGTGGCCACTTTCGAGCTGACGGATCAGGGCCGCCTCGTCGATCACCTCGCCGCGCGCGGTGTTGACCAGATAGGCATTGGGCTTCATCAGCTTCAGCCGGCGAGCGGAGAGCAGGTGATAGGTCGCCGGCGTGTGCGGGCAGTGCACCGAGACGACGTCCATGCGGGCGAGCATCTGGTCGAGGCTTTCCCAGTAGGTCGCCTCGAGCTCCTCCTCCACCGCGTCCGGAACGCGGCGGCGGTTGTGATAATGGATCGACATGCCAAAGGCCTTGGCCCGGCGCGCCACCGCGCGGCCGATGCGGCCCATGCCGATGATGCCGAGCCGCTTGCCCCAGATCCGGTGACCGAGCATCCAGGTCGGGGACCAGCCGGTCCACGCGCCCTGCTCCAGCACCTTGATGCCTTCCGACATGCGCCGCGGCACGCTGAGGATCAGCGCCATGGTCATGTCGGCGGTGTCCTCGGTCAGGACCCCCGGCGTGTTGGTGACGGTGATGCCGCGGTTGTTGGCGGTGATGACGTCGATGTTGTCGACGCCATTGCCGAAGTTCGCGATCAGCTTGAGGTTGGGCCCCGCCTGGGAAAGAACGGCGGAATCGATACGGTCGGTGACGGTCGGCACCACCACATCGGCGGTCTTCACTGCCTCGACGAGTTCCGCCTGGCTCAGCGGATGGTCGGTCTCGTTCAATCGTGTCTCGAAAAGTTCGCGCATGCGCGTTTCGACGACATCCGGCAGTTTCCGGGTCACGACGACCAGCGGCTTCTTCTTCGGCATGCTCCTCGCCTTCCGCACTCTATTGAGGGCTCGTTAACCCTGCCTGATCCAAACTGCGTCGTCTCCTGATCCCGACGATGCAACAGACCCGTCCTCATTACCAGATGACCGGGTCAAAACAAGGGATCGGCTTCGATTGATTCCGCCCGCACCCCTCCCGGATGCCGGGGGGGATCGGCGAAACTGCCTTGAAATCGCGCGATTCGCGCGGTCAGGGTGGCGACACGTTCCCGACGAAAGTGCAAGGCTGGATGCGCGCCCTCCCCGCGCGGGTCCGCCCGCCGATTGCCCGGCGAAGAAGAAGGATTGTCCAGAGATGTTGCGTCGTCCCTCAGGCAGAAACGGTGTCCAGGCGTTCGCGACCCCGGTTCTCGCCGTGACGCTCGCCCTGGCGCTTGCCATCCTCGCCTGCTGGCCCGCGCGCGAGGCCGCGGCGCAGGCCACCACCACCGGCCCGAGCGGCTTCCCGGTGCCCCGCTTCGTCAGTCTCAAGTCGGACCGCGTCAACGTGCGCGTCGGCCCGAGCCGCGAGCACCGCATCGGCTGGACCTTCGTGCGCTCCGGTCTTCCGGTGGAGATCGTCCAGGAGTTCGAGAACTGGCGTCGCATCCGCGATTGGGAGGGCGACGAGGGATGGGTGTTCCATTCGCTGCTGACCGGCCGGCGCACGGCGCTGGTCACCCCCTGGGAGCAGACGGGGGTGACGCCCCTGCGCGCCGATCCGCGTTCGGACGCCGGCGTTGTCGCCGAGCTTGAGCCCAATGTGCTTGCCAATGTCGAAAGCTGCGCGAAAGGCTGGTGCAGCATTTCCGGCCGTGGCTTTTCCGGCTGGGTCGACCAGACGCGGCTCTTCGGCGTCTACCCGGACGAAACCTTCAACTGAACCCGTCCCGCCGGATCGCTTCGGCGGGTGTCAAACGCAAACGGCCCCGCGGGCTTGCGCCGGCGGGGCCGTGGAAACGTTCGCGCGTGTCGCGAGCGGTTGCCGTTCAGGCTTCCTCGCTCTCGAGAGCCTGGGCTTCCTGCGTCTTCAGTGCGCCAAGGCGCGGCATCGACACGGTGTTGTAGCCGCTGTCGACGAAATGAACCTCGCCGGTGACGCCGGACGACAGGTCGGACAGCAGGTAGAGCGCCGAGCCGCCGACCTCGTCGATGGTGACGGTGCGGCCAAGCGGCGAATGCTGCTTCTGGTAGTTGAACATCACCCGCGCGTCGGACACGCCGGAGCCGGCGAGCGTGCGCACGGGGCCGGCGGAGACGGCGTTGACGCGCACGTTCTTCTCGCCGAAGTCCATCGCCAGGTAGCGCACGGAGGATTCAAGCGCCGCCTTGGCCACGCCCATGACGTTGTAGTTCGGCATCACCCGGTTCGATCCGCCGTAGGTCAGCGTCACCATCGACCCGCCATCGGTCATCAGAGCCGCCGCCCGCTTGGCGATTTCCGTGAAGGAGAAGCAGGAAATCACCATGGTACGCACGAAATTCTCGCGCGTCGTGTCGGCATAGCGGCCGCGCAGTTCCGACTTGTCGGAAAAGGCGATGGCATGGACGAGGAAATCGATGGAGCCCCACTCTTCGCGCAGCGTGTCGAAGACGCTGTCGACCGTGGAGACGTCCTCGACGTCGCACGGCAGCAGCAGCTTCGCGCCGACGCTTTCGGCGAGCGGCTTCACACGGCGTCCGAATGCTTCGCCCTGATAGGTGAAGGCAAGTTCCGCGCCGTGCTCGGCGAGCGTGCGTGCGATGCCCCATGCAATGGAGTGATCGTTCGCGACGCCCATGACGAGACCGCGTTTGCCCTTCATAAGCCCGCTCATTCCCTACTCCTGCAAGAGAACCGGCCGGCGGGTGCAAGACCCGCGCACGCCGGTGGTATCGTGTTGTCCGTCAGGCGCCGTATCGGCGAAGCACAACGGTTGCGTTGGTGCCGCCAAAGCCGAAGCCGTTGGACATGATCGTGGTGAGGCCGGCGTTGTCGATGCGTTCGCGCACGATCGGCACGTCCTCGAAGACGGGATCGAGTTCTTCGATATGCGCCGAGGCGGCGATGAAATCGCCCTGCATCATCAGCAGCGAATAGATCGCTTCATGCACGCCGGCCGCGCCGAGGGAATGACCGGACAGGGACTTGGTCGCGGAGATGCGCGGCATGTTCTTGCCGAACACCGTGCGCATCGCCTCGACTTCGCGCTCGTCGCCGACCGGGGTCGAGGTCGCATGCGGATTGACGTAGTCGATCGGGTCCTTGACGTCCTGCAGCGCCAGCTTCATGCAGCGCGCCGAACCCTCGCCCGAGGGAGCGACCATGTCGTATCCGTCCGACGTCGCGCCATAGCCGACGACCTCGGCGTAGATCTTCGCGCCGCGCGCCTTGGCGTGCTCCAGCTCCTCGAGCACGACGATGCCGCCGCCACCGGCGATGACGAAGCCGTCGCGGTTCTTGTCGAAGGCGCGCGAGGCGTTGAAGGCGGTGTCATTGTACTTGCTCGACATGGCGCCCATGGCGTCGAACAGGTTCGACAGCGTCCAGTCGAGATCCTCGCCGCCGCCGGCGAAGACCACGTCCTGCTTGCCCCACTGGATCAGCTCGGCCGCGTTGCCGATGCAGATGTTGGTGGTCGCGCAGGCCGCGGAGATCGAATAGTTGACGCCGTGGATCTTGAACGGCGTGGCGAGCGTCGCGGAATTGGTCGAGCTCATCGCCTTGGGGACGGCCGTCGGGCCGATGCGGCGCGGGCCCTTCTCGCGGGTGATATCGGCGGCCTCGACGATGGTGCGGGTGGACGGACCGCCCGAACCGACGATGATGCCGGTGCGCTCGTTCGAGACCTCGTTGTCCTCAAGGCCCGCGTCGGCGATTGCCTGCTGCATCGACATATAGGCCCAGGCCGAGCCCGGACCCATGAAGCGCGTGGTGCGGCGGTCGAGCGCCTCGAAGGGGTCGACGGTCGGCGCGCCATGGACGTGGCATCGGAAGCCCAGCCGAACGTAGTCTTCCGCGGGGACGATACCCGACTTGCCTTCGCGAAGGCTCGCCGTGACTTCCTGGGTGTTGCCGCCAAGCGACGACACGATCCCCATCCCGGTAATAACCACCCGCCTCATTGCGGTCTCCCGTATCTTCCGGCCGTGCGCGCTGCGTGCGGCCCTCGAAATCTGCCTTGTCTGGATCGCTCACGCCAAGCGGGGCGTGAGGACATGCGCGCGTACCGCGCCGCGGCCGCCAGTGTCCGGTCCGCCGGGCTTGCGACCCGCATCTGCGCGTCGTCTCCCGAACAACCAGATAGGCGGCATGGCGGCGCGGATCAATCATCCGTCTTGCGGCGATGCAGCAAGTAGCGCCTGGCGCTGCGTAATCAGGCGGTGCGGAAAAGCCCGACGCGCAGATCGGTCGCCTGGTAGATCTTTTCGCCGTCCGCCTTCAGCCAGCCGTCGGCGATGCCGAGCACCAGCCGTCCGCGCCGCAGCTTCTTGATGTCGACGCCGTATTCGACCAGCTTGACGTCCGGCGTCACCATCTTGGAAAACTTGATCTCGCCGGTCGACAGGGCGCGGCCCTTGCCCGGCTCGCCGAGCCAGCCGAGGAAGAAGCCGGTCATCTGCCACAGGGCGTCGAGACCGAGACAGCCCGGCATCACCGGATCGCCCTGGAAATGGCAGGGAAAGAACCACAGGTCCGACTTGATATCGAGTTCGGCGCGGACATGGCCAAGGCCGTGCTCGCCACCGTCTTCCGAGATCTCGGTGATCCGGTCGAACATGAGCATCGGCGGCAGCGGCAGCTGCGCGTTGCCGGCGCCGAAAAGCTCGCCGCGTCCACAGGTCAGCAGGTCTTCGTAGGAATAGCTCGATTGCCGCACGTTGATCCAATCCCGCATGTTCGTGTTGCTCCGGTTCGCTCTCCGCCAGTGCCTGACGGATGACGCCGAAGTCTGTTGCCGACGCGCTTACTAACATAGGGTCCCGCGCTCCGAAAGCCCGTGGGACGCCGCCGGGGCGGCGAAAATTGCCGCAAGCGGCTCCGGGCGGGGTGAGCGCCGGCGGCCCCGTGCTCCCCGTTCCGGGACCGGGGAAATCCGCACTTCGCGGGGCAAATGCTTTCGTGTACTGTGAAACACGACTGGCGGCGCGGGAACGCCTCCCCATATCAGGGGAAGGAACGGCCTTGTCGACGGGCGGCGGGGATCTCCCTGGGGAGATGCCATTTGACCGCCGGGAAGCGTGCGCTCCGCCTGCCCTTGCGCAAGCAGGGCGGTTCGTGGCAGAAAACCGCCATCGGCGGGGTTTCGAACGCCGCGCCCGGCCCATCCGCGGTTTCGCGGGATGTGGCGGCGGAGACGAACAATCGGTGCGGTGGCGACGACAGGGGTCGCGGCCATCGCGGGAACGACGGCGAAAGGCGGCAAGGCGACGTGAAGGAACGGCAGGAACAGCGCAGGGTTCAGGACATGTTGCGGATCGCGGGGCTTCGCCCGACGCGGCAACGGGTCGCGCTTGCCGAAATTCTCTATTCGCGCGGCAACCGTCATGTCTCCGCCGAGCTTTTGCACGAGGAGGCGGAGGCCGCCAACGTCCCGGTGTCTCTTGCCACCGTCTACAACACGCTGCACCAGTTCACCGAGGCGGGCCTGCTGCGCGAGGTCGCGGTCGAGGGCACCAAGACCTATTTCGACACCAACACCGACGACCACCACCACTTCTTCATCGAGGGAGAGAACAAGGTGGTCGATATCCCCGGCTCCGGCGTCAGCATGGCGAAGCTGCCCGAGGCGCCCGAGGGCATGGAAATCGTCCGCGTCGACGTGGTTGTGCGCCTGCGTCGCAAGGACTGACGCACGGCGGTCGCCCGTCACGCCGGCGCCGGCGTTTCTCTAAAAAAACGACATTTCTTCGAAAATCTGTGTCTCGAATTGCCGGAAACGCCCGGCCTTTCAGCGCGCGAGCGCTTTCTGCTCGTCGCGGCGCGTGTTCTCCGGGCTCTTGCACAAATCCCAGATGAGGCACTTCTCGCACTCCGGCCGGCGCGCCTTGCAGATGTAGCGGCCATGCAGGATGAGCCAGTGGTGGGCGTGCCTGAGGAACTCCGGCGGCACGATTTTCTCCAGCGCCAGTTCGACGGCCAGCGGTGTTTTCCCGGGCGCGAGGCCGATGCGGTTTCCCAGCCGGAAGAGGTGGGTGTCGACGGCGATCGTCGGCTGGCCGAAGGCGATGTTCAACACCACATTCGCGGTCTTGCGGCCGACGCCCGGCAGCGTCTCGAGCGCCTCGCGATCCTGCGGGACGGCGCCGTCGAAGCGTTCGATCAGGATCTGCGACAGGGCAATGACGTTCTTCGCCTTGTTGCGGTAGAGGCCGATGGTCTTGATCGCTTCGCGCAGTCGCTCCTCGCCGAGCGCGACCATCTTTTCCGGGGTGTCGACCTCGGCGAAAAGCGGTCGCGTCGCCTTGTTGACACCAACGTCCGTCGCCTGCGCGGACAGCGCCACGGCGACGAGCAGCGTGTAGGGATTGGTGTGGAACAACTCGCCCTGCGGCTCGGGGTTTGCGGCGCGGAAGCGGGCAAAGATCGCGTGGATCTCGTCCTTGCTGTAGCGCGGTGCGCCGCGCGGCCGTGCCGCGGCCGTGCTCTTCGCAGCCGCCTTTCGAGCGGGCGCGGCGGTGGCCGATGCACGTTTTTTCGGCGCTATCGCCCGGCGGGTTTTGCCGGTTTCCGTCTGGTTCTCGCTCATCGTCCCTCTATACTGTCGCCCCATGACCAGCGGCAATCCGAAAACCGATCCGGACGCGCCCTTCTTCTCGGCGCTGCTGACGCCCTACCGGTCGCTTGGCCAGGGCGGCTTTCGCCTGCTCATGGCGATCCTGGGCGGCACATCGCTCGTCTCCGGCCTGATCTTCCTGTCGATGGGAGCCTGGCCGGTCTTCGGCTTTCTCGGGCTAGACGTGCTCGTTGTCTTTCTCGCCTTTCGCTGGAACTACCGCGCCGCGCGGGCTTTCGAGGAGGTGGCGGTCTCGCGCACCGAGGTGATCGTGCGCAAGGTCAGCAGCGCCGGCCGCGAGCAGCTCTTCCGCTTCAATCCGTTCTGGGCGCGGCTGCAGTTGAGCGAAATCGCCGACGAGGGCGTCGTGCGGATCACGCTTGTCGCCCGGGGACAGGCGGTCGACATCGGCGGCTTTCTCAATCCTGACGATCGCACCAGTTTCGCCGGCGCCCTGCGCGCGGCGCTCGCCACCGCGCGGGCCGGCGGCCCGCCGACGGGTGGGCCGCAACCGGTCGGATAGGCCTGTTTCCTCTTCAGAAAATCCGGCAGGACTGCGGGGTCGCGCCCGGGCGCACCCACATGACGCTGTTGCCGCCGCCCGACAACCGGTAGCCGCGCGCGGCATAGTCGAAGTCGACGTCGCGCGAGCGGTCGGGCAGGGTCACCGGGGACAGGCCGCGCTCGCGCACGATGGCGACATTGCGGGCGTTGTCGATGGTGACGTCCAGATAGCTGCCGCTGTCGCAATCATAGGAAAGCTGAAGCGTGTCGCCGTCGGGGGCCGGATAGGAAAGGCGGGGCGCGACGGGTGCCGGCGGCAACGGCGCCTCGGGCAGGCGTCCGCCTCCGCCACCTCCGCCGGGCCGCAGCGTCACCGTGCGGGATGCGCCGCGCGCCATGTAGATGCCGAGGCAGCGTCCGCCTAGGTTCGACACCAGCCAGGGATGCCCCTGCAGCGTGTCCTGCACCATGCGACCGCCGGGCGGCACTTCGGCCTGGCTGCGCCGGTATCCATCGAAATCGAGCCAATGGACGACGACCGGACGGCGGCGCTCGTTGAGGATGACGAGCCGTGACGGCCGGTCGCTCGCCACGGAACCGACGAAGCCTTCGTCGGCGCAGGACGGGTCGGGATAGCTGTCGGTGGGTGCGGGCCGCGAGGGTTGGCGATAGGTGGTGTCGACGCCGGCGACGTCCTGCTCGCGCGGGGCCTGCGGGGCGCAGGCCTGCTGGAAGCGACGCACCGCTCCGGCGCTGCCCGACAGTGAGATCCGGTAGGCCCAATGCCCGCCGATGCCGACGGTGAGCGTGTTGCCCCGGGCAAGCCCCTCGAAGATCGGGTCGCTGGCGGCGAGCTGGACCACGGGAACCGCGACGCCGGCCTGCGCATCCATCACCGCGCGGGCATCGTAGCGGCGGGTCACGTCGCGGGCCGCAAGGGTCACTCCAAGGGGAGCGCCGTCCGCCGCCGGCTGTCCGCTCGGCGCGAGCCGGAGCGACACCGCGTTGGAGCGACTGCGGCAGGTGGCCAGAAGCGCGGTATCATCGGTCTCGCGAACGCCGTAGACGAGGCGCCATCCCTCCGCGCCGTCGTCCTCCACATACCAGGTTTTGCCCGACTGAACCGGCAGCGCGAGGCCGTCGGAGGGAAGCGAACTGTCGTTGGGAAGACCGCCGCGCGGGCCGGCGACGAAGGTGCCGGCCGAGGTGCCTTGGTCCCGCTCGTCCGCCCTGCGATCTGCTTGCAGCTGATCGGCGGCTTGCGGGCGGTTGCCGGCGGCCTCCTGCCGGTCCGGGGCGGTGGTCGCCGGTGCTGGCGTCTTTTCCTCGTCCCCCCGGCTGCCGCGCAGGTCGCCGGATCCCTCTCCGGCGGCCGGCCGTCGCACACCTCCGGCGCGCGGCGGTGCGCTGGGCGCGGCGGTCGAGGGAACCGCCTGACGCACCGACCGCCCGGCGTCGGCCTGACGCTTCAGCGTCGCCTCGGCGTTCATGGTCACCTTCCAGTCGCCGCAGATATCGACCTTGTCCTGCAGGATACGCCCGTCCGAAAGCACCAGGCGCATGTCGCGCCGGCAATCGATCTGGCCGTCGTTCTTGGGGTTTCCGTCCACCTCGATGAAGACGCGCGCCTTTGAGCGCCGGCGCACCTGGACCGGGCTACCGTCGACGGACACCTCGCGGATCGGTGCCTCGTCGCTGGTCTCGATCATCACCAGCTTGCGTTCGATCCGCTTCTGGCCGCTGTCCTGCGCCTGCGCCAGCGCGGGAACGAGCAGGGAGGCGGTGGCAAGACCAAGGGCAAGCGCCCGGCCCGACCGTCGCGGCGTGAACGAACGTGGAAAAAGAGACATGGGCGTATCCGTCGGAAATGCGGGGCGGGCGTTGCTGCCGCTGTCGGCGGCCGGCACCCTTGCGGGGAACCGGGGCAGAGTGTCGCCTCTTTTTGACCGAAGCAAGACGCGGCATGTCCGTTGGACCTCGCAAATCGGGTGGTTGCCCGCCCGCGCCGGCGCTAGTGTTCTGCCGACAGGAGCGTAGTGCCATGACCCTTGAGCAGACCCTTTCCCCCCTCTTTCCCGACAGTGCCGAGGTGAGCGATCTCGCGCCGGAACAGGCCTGCCGCGATTATGAGATCGTGCGCAGGACACTCAGGGCGATCACGGAGAGCTGGCGGTCGCAGCCCGGTCTCGACGTGCTGGCCCGCGAGGCCGGCGTGCAGCCGATCCAGTTGCAGCGCGTGTTCTCGCGCTGGGCCGGCATCACGCCGAAGCAGTTTCTGCAGGCGATTACCCTCGACCACGCCCGCGACCTGCTGCGCCGCTCGGCGACGGTGCTGGAAACAACCTACGAGCTGGGCCTGTCCGGCCCGGCCCGGTTGCACGATCTTTTCGTCACCCATGAGGCGATGACGCCCGGCGTCTACCGCGCCCGGGGCGAAGGCGTGACGATCCGGTGGGGTTTCCACCCCTCGCCTTTCGGCAAGGCGCTGGTGATGGCGACGGAAAACGGGCTTGCCGGGCTTGCCTTCGCCGATCCGGGAGAGGAGCGCGCGGCGCTCGACGACATGATGGAACGCTGGCCGAAGGCGACCTATGTCGAGGACATGGCGGTGACCGTGCCGCTGGCGCGTCGCATCTTCAACCCCGGTGCCTGGACACCGGAAACGCCGCTGCGGGTCGTTCTCATCGGCACCGATTTCGAAATCCGCGTCTGGGAAACCCTGCTCGGCATTCCCCTCGGCCGGGCGACGACCTACTCGGCGGTCGCGGAGAAGCTGGGCAAGCCGAAGGCGGCGCGTGCCGTCGGTCGCGCCGTCGGCCGCAATCCGATTTCCTTCGTCGTACCCTGTCACCGGGTGCTTGGAAGCAGCGGCGACCTTTGCGGCTATCACTGGGGCCTGACCCGCAAGCGGGCGATCCTCGGCTGGGAGGCGGGACTGGCCGGACCCGTGCTCGAGCAGGTCTGACCCGTGCGGGCTTTCCGGCAAGGGCTTTTCGGGATCGATGAGACGGCCGGCGCCGGAGCGCCGCCCGATTTCAGTTTCGCGTCTCGCGGAGCATGCGCTTCAGGCGGTAGAGCGCCTCGAGCGCGTCGCGCGGGGTCATGTCGTCCGGGTCGAGGCCCTCGATCGCCTCGTGCAGCGGATCTGGGCCGGAGGCTGCCGCGGGAGGTGCCTGCTTCGGTGTGGCGGCCGCGGCGAAGAGTGGCAGGTCGTCGATCAGCTGTTCGCCCGGCGCGCGCCGGTCCTGCTCCTCAAGCTGCGAGAGAACCGCCCTCGCCCGCTCGATCACCGCTGGCGGCAGGCCGGCCAGTTTGGCCACCTGAATGCCGTAGGACCGATCGGCCGCACCCGGCACGATCTCGTGCAGGAAGACCACGTCGCCCTGCCATTCCTTGACCCGCACGGTGGCGTTGGAGAGCCGCGGCAGCCGGCCGGCAAGGGCTGTGAGTTCGTGATAATGGGTGGCGAACAGCGCGCGGGATCGGTTGACCTCGTGCAGGTTTTCGACCGCCGCCCAGGCGATGGACAAGCCGTCGAAGGTGGAGGTGCCACGGCCGATCTCGTCGAGGATGACCAGCGCCCGCGCGCCGGCCTGGTTGAGGATTGCCGCCGTCTCGACCATCTCGACCATGAAGGTGGAGCGCCCGCGCGCCAGATCGTCGGCCGCGCCCACCCGCGAGAACAGCCGGTCGACCACGCCGATGTGGGCGCGCGCGGCCGGCACGAAGGCACCCGTCTGGGCAAGGATCGCGATCAGTGCGTTCTGGCGCAGGAAGGTCGACTTGCCGGCCATGTTCGGACCGGTGACCAGCCAGATGTGGCCGGCCTTCTCGCCCTCGCCCGGTCCCAGCTCCGCGTCGTTGGCGACGAAGCCGTCGCCGCCGTCGCGCTTCAGCGCCTGTTCGACCACCGGATGACGCCCGCCCTCGATGGAAAAGGCGAGGCTGTCGTCGACGATGGGGCGGGTGTGGTTTTCCGCGTCCGCGAGATGGGCAAGTCCGGCGCAGACGTCGAGCACGGCCAGCCCGTCGGCGGCCCCCTTGATGGCGCTGCCCGCCGCCGTGACTTCCGCCGAAAGCTCGGCGAAAAGGGCCAGTTCCAGCGCCTGCGCGCGGCCTGCTGCATTGGCGATGCGGCTTTCCAGATCGGCAAGGTCCGGCGTGGTGAAGCGCATGGCGCCGGCCATGGTCTGGCGGTGGATGAAGCGACCGGGCTCTGCCGTCAGCTTTTCGGCATGGGCGGCCGGCACCTCGATGAACCAGCCCAGCACGTTGTTGTGCTTGATCTTCAGCGCCCGGATGCCGAATTCCTCGATCAGCGCGCCTTGCATTTGCGCGATCACCTTGCGGCTGTCGTCGCGAAGCCGGCGCAAGTCGTCGAGCTCGGGCAGGAACCCCAGGGCAACGAAACCACCGTCGCGGGGCAACAGCGGCAGGTCGTCGGCAAGCGCTGCCTTCAGTCGGTCGCGCAGGTCCGTCGGGGCATTGACGATGCCGGCGAGCGCGCCGGCGATTTCCGTGCCTTCCGCGCTCGGGTCGGCGAAGAGATCGGCGATGTCGGCGGCCGCCGACAGCCCGTCGGCAAGCGCGGCGAGATCGCGCGGACCGCCGCGCTCCAGCGCGATGCGCGACAGGGCGCGGGCCATGTCCGGCACCGCCTTCAGCCGCTCGCGCAGCCGCTCGCGCAGGTAGGTGTCGTCGAACAGGCGCGCCACCGCGTCGGCGCGCGCACGGATTTCCTCGACGTCGGTGAGCGGGCTTGCCAGCCGGGTCGCCAGCAGGCGGGAGCCGGCACCGGAAACGGTGCGGTCGACGACGGACAGAAGCGATCCGGCGCGCTCGCCGGAAAGGGTGCGCATCAGCTCCAGGTTCGCCCGTGTCGCCGGGTCGATGAGCATGCGCGCCGTCTCGCCCTCATGCGCCGGCGGATCGAGCGGCGGGCGGTCGCCGTACTGGGTACGCTCCACATAGGCGATGGCCGCCGCCGCTGCCGTCAGCTCGGCGCGGGAAAAGCGGCCGAAGGCCTCCGCCGTCGCTACTCCGTAGTAGCGCGCCAGACGGTCGGCCGCCGTCGCCCCGTCGAAGAGGCTCCTGGGCACCGGCGACAGCGCCGCTGGCGTGTCTTTCAGGAGAGGCCGCAGATGCGCGTCGTCGAGCAGCGCGTCGGCGACGACGATCTCGCGCGGGTCGATACGGGCGAGATCGGCGGCAAGCCGCCCGCCCTCGCTCGTCGCCACCCGGAAGGTGCCGGTCGAGATGTCGACCCAGGCAAGCCCGAAGACCTCGCCCTCGCCGAGCGAGCCGCCGCGCGCCCGGTGCAGGGTCAGCAGGAAGTTGTTGCGCGCCGCCTCGAGCAGCCGCTCCTCGGTCAGGGTGCCCGGCGTGACAAGGCGGATCACCTCGCGCCGCACCACCGACTTGGAGCCGCGCTTCTTCGCCTCGGCCGGATCCTCGGTCTGCTCGCAAACGGCGACGCGGAAGCCGAGCCCGATGAGTTTCTGCAGGTAGTCGTCGGCGGCATGGACCGGCACGCCGCACATGGGGATGTCCTCGCCCAGGTGCTTGCCGCGCTTGGTCAGCGTGATGCCGAGCGCCCGCGAGGCCTGCTCCGCGTCGTGGAAGAACATCTCGTAGAAGTCGCCCATCCGGTAGAACAGCAGGCAGTCCGGATTGGCGGTCTTGATCTCGATGTACTGCGCCATCATCGGCGTCATGCCGGACGGATCGGGCGCGGGCGCGCCGTGCGCTGCTCCGGCGTCCTTGCCGTTCCTGGCGGTGCTGGGTGTTTCGGCTGTCTCGACCATCGGGCAGACCCTAATTCGCGCGCGGCCCCCCGGAAACCGAAATCTCGGCCCGGGATCACCTTGGATCCTGGCGAAACTGCTTAGCAAAAGAGTTCAGTGCTTTCCGGCCCGGTGACGGCGCGGGCAGCTTGAGTGCCGAATTTTCCGGGGATAAGGTCTTCGTCCGCCGGTCGCCGGCGGCAAGGCCTTAGGGAAGGGAGCGAAATGCCGACGACGGACAAGACGGGTAAGAGCAACGTCAGTTTCACCGAGCAGGAGGCGCTGCAATTCCACCAGCAGGGCCGGCCCGGTAAATTCGAGATCTCGCCCACCAAGCCGATGGCGACCCAGCGCGACCTGTCGCTGGCCTATTCGCCCGGCGTAGCCGTGCCGGTGCGCGCCATCGCCGAGGACCCCTCGCGCGCCTTCGACTACACCACGCGGGGCAATCTCGTCGCCGTCATCACCAACGGAACCGCCATTCTCGGCCTTGGAAACCTCGGCGCGCTGGCCGCCAAGCCGGTGATGGAGGGCAAGGCCGTGCTCTTCAAGCGCTTCGCCGATGTGGATTCCATCGACCTGGAGGTCGATACCGAAGACGTCGACGCCTTCGTCAATTCGGTGCGCTACCTGGGCCCGTCCTTCGGCGGCATCAACCTTGAAGACATCAAGGCGCCGGAATGCTTCATGATCGAGAGCCGCCTGCGCGAGCTCATGGACATTCCCGTCTTCCACGACGACCAGCACGGCACGGCGATCATCGCGGTGGCGGGCCTGATCAACGCGCTGCATCTGACCGGGCGCGATATCAAGGACACCCGCATCGTCTGCAACGGCGCTGGCGCGGCCGGCATCGCCTGCATCGAGCTGGCCAAGGCGCTGGGCGTGCCGCATGACAACGTCCTGCTGTGTGACACCAAGGGCGTGATCTACAAGGGCCGCACCGAGGGCATGAACCAGTGGAAGTCCGCCCACGCGGTGGAGACCAAGGCGCGCAGCCTGCATGACGCGCTGAAGGGGGCCGACGTCTTCCTCGGCGTCTCGGTCAAGGGCGCGCTCACCGACGACATGCTGAAGGAGATGGCGCCGAACCCGATCATCTTCGCCATGGCCAATCCGGATCCGGAGATCACCCCGGAGGAAGCCCATGCGGTGCGCGACGACGCCATCGTCGCCACCGGCCGGTCCGATTATCCCAACCAGGTCAACAACGTCCTCGG
This sequence comes from Stappia sp., assembly GCF_048268045.1. Lineage (GTDB taxonomy): Bacteria > Pseudomonadota > Alphaproteobacteria > Rhizobiales > Stappiaceae > Stappia. Next base: position 160,199 of record NZ_JBLWWG010000002.1, on the reverse strand, counting down.
CTTTCCCTATATCTTCCGCGGCGCGCTCGACGTACAGGCGACGGAGATCAACGAGGCGATGAAGATCGCCTGTGCCGAGGCGTTGGCCGCCCTCGCCCGCGAGGAGGTGCCCGACGAGGTCGCCGCCGCCTATCGCGGCACACGGCCGAAGTTTGGCCGCGAATACATCATCCCGGTGCCTTTTGATCCCCGCCTGATCTCCGCCATTCCGCCGGCGGTCGCCCGCGCGGCGATGGAGACCGGCGTGGCGCGGCGGCCGATCGTCGACATGGACCGCTACCGCGAGCAGCTCTCCGCCCGCCGCGATCCGGTCGCCGGCACGCTCCAGCGCATCTTCTCCAAGGTGCGCCAGCAGCCCAAGCGCGTGGTCTTCGCGGAGGGCGAGGAGGAGCCGGTGGTGCGCGCCGCGGCGAGCTTCGTCCAGCAGGGGCTTGGCGAGGCGATCCTCATCGGCCGCGAGGACGAGGTGCGCAACGTCGCCCATGGCGCCGGCATCGATCTGGAGCGTGGCGGTATCACCATCCTCAACGCGCGGCTGTCGAACCGCAATTCCGATTACGCCGACTTCCTCTACTCGCGGCTTCAGCGGCACGGTTACCTGCACCGCGACTGTCAGCGGCTGGTCAACAACGACCGCAACTACTGGGGCGCGATCATGGTGGCGCGCGGCGATGCCGACGCCATGGTGACGGGCCTGACGCGCAACTATTCCGTCGCCCTCGACACCGTGCGCAGCTGCATCGACACCAAGCCCGGCCACAGGGTCATTGGCGTGTCGCTGGCGCTGTGCCGGGGCCGCACGGTGCTCGTCGCCGACACGGCGGTGATCGACATGCCGACCTCGGAGGAGCTTGCCGATATCGCCGAGGAGGCGGCCCACGTCGCCCGCCGGCTCGGCTACGAGCCGCGTATCGCCATGCTTGCCTATTCCACCTTCGGCCATCCGCGCGGGGAGCGTTCGGAGAAGGTGATCGAGGCGGTGAAGATCCTCGACCGGCGGCGCGTCGACTTCGAATATGACGGCGAGATGGGCGCGGATGTCGCCCTCAACATGGACAAGATGGCGGCCTATCCGTTCTGTCGCCTGACGGCCCCGGCCAATGTGCTCGTCATGCCGGCGTTCCACTCCGCCTCGATCTCGACCAAGATGCTGCAGGAGCTCGGCGGCTCGACGGTGATCGGCCCGCTGCTCGTCGGCCTCGACAAGCCGGTGCAGATCCTGCCCATCGGGGCCAAGGACAGCGACATCGTCAACATGGCGGCCATCGCCGCCTACAACGTGACGTGAGGCAGGAAGGCGCCATGAGCGGTCTCGTCAAGATCTGCGGCCTCTCCGAGGAGGTCACGCTTCAGGCCGCGCTGGACGCAGGGGCCGACATGATCGGCCTCGTCTTCTTCGAAAAGAGCCCGCGCCACGTCTCCCTGGAGACGGCGGCGCGGCTTGCCGGGCTGGCGCGCGGCAAGGCGGAAGTGGTGGCGCTCACCGTTGATGCGCCCGACGCGCTGCTTGATCGCATCGTCGCCGAGGTTGGCCCCGACTGGCTGCAGCTTCACGGCCGAGAGACGCCGGAGCGGGCAGCCGCCATCGCCGCGCGGTACGGCCGCAAGGTCATGAAGGCGCTGGGCATCTCCCGGACGGCTGACATTGCCGCCGCGGCGCCCTATGTGCCTCATGTCGACCGTCTTCTCTTCGACGCCAAGCCGCCGAAGGGGGGCGAGGTTCCCGGCGGCAATGGCGTCAGCTTCGACTGGCGGCTTCTCAAGGATCTTGACCTCGGGCTGCCCCTCATGCTTTCCGGGGGGCTCGACGCGGACAATGTGGCGCAGGCCATCCGCATCGGCGGGATTTTCGACGTCGACGTTTCCTCCGGCGTGGAGCGGGAACGCGGCGTCAAGGACACAGACCTCATCCGGGCGTTCGTCGCGGCGGCGCGCGGCGCAACACGGGCGGCCTGAAGGGCCGCCGAACAGGGACCGAAAGCATGACGATCCAGCTGAACAGCTACCGCACCGGGCCGGACGAGCGCGGGCACTTCGGCATTTTCGGCGGGCGTTACGTCGCCGAGACCCTGATGCCGCTGATCCTCGATCTCGAGCAGGCCTACAAGGACGCGAAGGCCGACCCGGCCTATCAGGCCGAGATCGATGATCTCAACGCCCATTACACCGGCCGCCCCTCGCCGCTCTATTTCGCCGAGCGGCTGACGGAGGAGCTCGGTGGCGCGAAGATCTACTTCAAGCGCGACGAGCTCAACCACACCGGCAGCCACAAGATCAACAACTGTCTCGGGCAGATCCTGCTTGCCAAGCGCATGGGCAAGACGCGCATCATCGCCGAGACCGGCGCCGGCCAGCACGGCGTGGCGACGGCGACCGTCTGCGCCCGCTTCGGCCTGCCCTGCGTCGTCTACATGGGCGCCACCGATGTGGAGCGGCAGAAGCCGAACGTTTTTCGCATGAAGCTTCTGGGCGCCGAGATCGTGCCGGTCACGGCCGGAGCCGGCACGCTCAAGGACGCGATGAACGAGGCGTTGCGCGACTGGGTGACCAATGTCTCCGACACCTATTACCTGATCGGCACCGCCGCCGGCCCGCACCCCTATCCCGAGATGGTGCGCGACTTTCAGTCGGTGATCGGCACGGAGACGCGCGAGCAGATCCTCGCGGCCGAGGGCCGGCTGCCGGACGCCATCGTCGCCGCCGTCGGCGGCGGTTCCAACGCCATCGGCCTGTTTCATCCGTTCCTCGACGATGACAGCGTCAAGATCTACGGCGTCGAGGCTGGCGGCCACGGTCTGGAGGGCAACGAGCATTGCGCCTCGATCAACGCCGGCAAGCCGGGCGTGCTGCACGGCAACCGCACCTATCTGCTGCAGGACGATGACGGCCAGATCCTCGAGGGCCATTCGATCTCCGCCGGTCTCGACTATCCGGGCATCGGGCCGGAGCATTCCTGGCTGAAGGACACCGGCCGCGTCGACTATGTGCCGATTACCGACACGGAGGCGCTCGACGCCTTCCAGCTCCTGACCCGCGTCGAGGGCATCATTCCGGCGCTGGAGCCGGCCCATGCGCTTGCCCAGGTCATCAAGCTGGCGCCGCAGATGGGCAAGGACCAGATCCTGGTCATGAACCTGTGCGGGCGCGGCGACAAGGACGTCTTCACCGTCGGCAAGATCCTCGGCTACGACCTGTAACAGCGTGGCCCCCGCGCGGCGCGCCCATGCACCGCGCGGGGGCGGCTCCCCTGGCCCAGGGGGTGCGGTGGCACGACGGCTCTCAGTACCGCGTGTGCGATCCAGGCTGTATTGGTTCAGAAAACGGTCGCGCCGTCCCGCTTCCAGCGACCTGGCGGCGCCTCGCACGGACGGCGCGCCCGTTGCCCGCCCGTCCCATGGCGTCCACAAGTGCACCACGCCATTTGCCCTGGGCGCGGGCTGCGGGACAAAAACCGTTGCCTCGCCCCGGCGGATCAGATATCGGTTCGACAATTCGCCGCGTCACGCAGGCAAGGCACCCGTAGCTCAGCTGGATAGAGCGCTGCCCTCCGAAGGCAGAGGTCACAGGTTCGAATCCTGTCGGGTGCGCCAAATACCGCCGATTCCACGCTACAGCCCGATCAATTTTGAAGGCCAGCAAACGGCAACTCCCGACCCCATTGCGGTCGTTAGTGTCGGCGATCATCAGTCCTGAAACCGGAAATCACGAGCTGCAGTGGTTGTCATAGCTTTCTCTTCAACGAGAAGCCAACAGACACCGTACATCCATTGTCATAGCTTCGGACCAGGCCAGCGGTTATTTGGAAATAGTGTTTCGATGATCGCAGATAAGGAAAGAACCGCCCTGTCATCGAGGTGACGGCCCATGATTTGCAAGCCAATCGGGCGGCCGTCATTTGTGAAACCGATCGGAACTGAGGCCGCAGGTTGACCCGTAAAGTTTGCGAGCGCCGAGAATGGAACCCACGCTGACGGAGGAAGAGCTTGCCCCGCTATTTCTGCCGGGCCGTCTGTATCTATCGGAAACGCCGCGGTTGCGGTTGCCGGCGTTAGCAGAAAATCAAAGTCGGCCATGAACTTGGTGGTAATATTGACAACCCGCTTCCGCTCCAAAAGTGCGGCAGTGAATTGGTCCGCGCTCCACTTGCGTTCAAGGATACTCCCTATCCAGCCATCCAATCGGATGCCTTGCTCGGCGGCCATGGCCTTGAGCCCCGCGCGATCCGTCTCCAGCGCAACGAGGGTGTCCAGTAGGCCTTCCGTGTTCCCGACGGCCGGATAAGCGCAGACAATGCTGCCAATGATCTTCTCCAGTTCCCGGATTATATTTTCGAAGACCGCACGTACTTCGGGATCGACGGGCGCAAAACCGAGGTCATGCGTATATGCGATACGGACATCTTTCATCGTTTCCATGCCATCCAAAGCCCAATCGCTGACACTCGATGGAATCGAATGCCTGTCATAAGGGCTAGGGCCGCTGATGACAGATAAGGCCAGAGCGGCATCCGCCGCGTTTCGGGTCAATGGGCCGATGTGCTCCAGCGACTCCCAACTGGATTGGCCAGGATAGCGTTCGTCGCGACACCCTGGATAGAGCGGTACACGCCCCCAGGACGGTTTCATGCCGAAGATGCCAGACAGCGACGCGGGGATTCGTATTGACCCGCCGCCATCACTCCCCAGGGCCAACGGAACCATCCGTGCGGCGATAGCAGCGGCCGAGCCGGCACTGGAGCCGCCCGGGGTCAGAGCCGTGTTCCATGGGTTCCGTGTCGTAGGGAAAAGGTGATTGTGGCCGACAGCGCCGTAGCCAAATTCAGAGGCATTCGTTTTGCCGACAATGATCGCATCCGCCGCTCTGAGGCGTTCGATAACGATATCATCCTGATCGGGCACAAAATTGCCATACAGACGCGAACCAAACGTAGTGCGTAGGCCTCGGGTGCATATCAGGTCCTTAACAGCCACGGGAACACCTGCCAGCGGTCCCACGGGCAATCCAGCAGCAAGGCGGCGATCGACGTCCTCTGCCTGAGCAATTGCCGTTTCGTCTAAGGTGCAGAAGGCATGTAGATCGCGGTCAAGCTCTCTAATACGGGACATAGTTGCCTCAGCAACTGCGCGCGCAGTCCACTGTCGCTCGATGAGCGCTTTCGATAGCTGTGTTAAATCAAGCTCCAACGGCGACTGATTAGGCATGTCCGATCCGATTCCAGAAATACGAGTGATTCACCTGTTGGGCTGCAATAGACGGCTTCTAGCGTCCGCTTATGAAATTTCCGGCCTGAAAGCGGACTGTCCACTTTCCACCTAATAGGAACCATTCACTCGTGCCTCAATTTAGAGGGCCATAGCGTAAACGTAGTTGTCATCTGCAACAGGTGCGAAACACCATAGAATCCATGAAAATCAATTTCTTATGTAAGATTTCCTTGTGACCAATTCGGGCTCACGATTTTCTGGCACCCATTTGGCTCATCCGTCACAGAACGGGAGCGATCCAACTGGAAACTATCCGCGAAAAGCCCCTTTTCAGTGGTCGGTCCAGATCAGGCGAACAGACCAACCTCAAATCGAGAGCATTTCAGGGGAGCTGGTCACTGTCGAAGTGAGGCTGGTCGCCAAGATCAATCGGTTTTGGTCGGTTCCTCTCGACCTGTCCCGGCCTTCCTGAGCAGGGCGTCGAGGGCGGTGCGGTCGGCGGTGTCGAGTGGGGCGAGGAGGCGGGCCTGGGTCTCGACGTGGTCCGATACGGCGGCCTCGATGCGATGGAAACCTTCCGGCGTCAGTGAGACGACGAAGCCGCGGCCATCCTGCGGATTGGGCTTGCGGACGACCAGGCCGGCCCGTTCCAGCCGGTCGATGCGGTTGGTCACCGTGCCTGACGTCACCATGGTCGCGTCCATCAGCGCGCCCGGCGAGAGCGCGTAAGGGGGCCCCGACCGGCGCAGGGTGGCGAGCAGGTCGAAGCTCGCCTGGTTGAGCCCGTGGCGGGCAAAGGTTGCATCCATCTCGCGGGAGAAGGCGCGCACGAGGCGTCCAAGGCGGCCGATGATGGCCATCGGTCCGGCGTCGAGATCGGGGCGTTCCCGGGTCCATTGATCAATGATGCGGTCGACATGATCCATGATCGACATATCGCCGGAGTTTTATCTTGACGTCAAGATTTATGGTCATATCTTGACGTCAAGATAAATGGAGATCGGCCATGAGCCCACGTCTGGACCTTCTGCTGACGGCGCTTGCCCCCGCGATCTGGGGCAGCTCCTATTATGTCGCCACGACCTATCTGCCCGGCTGGCATCCGCTGCTGGTGGCGTTGCTGCGCGCCCTGCCGGCGGGCCTGCTGCTGCTGGTCATCGTCGGGCAGTTGCCCCGCGGGGCGTGGTGGGGGCGGGTGTTCCTGCTCGGCGCGTTGAATTTCTCGGTCTTCTGGGTGCTGCTCTTCGTCGCCGCCTACCGGTTGCCCGGTGGCGTTGCGGCGACGGTGGGCGCGATCCAGCCGCTGCTGGTGGTGCTGCTGTCGCGGCCGCTTCTCGGCACGCCAATCGCCATGATGGCGGTGCTTGCCGCTCTTGCCGGCATCGGCGGCGTTGCCATGCTGATCCTGACACCGGGCGCGGAGCTCGATCCGCTCGGCCTCGCGGCCGGCCTTGGCGGGGCGGTGTCGATGGCTTTCGGCACGGTGCTCTCGCGCCGCTGGCAACCGCCGGCCGGCCCGCTCACATTCACCGCCTGGCAGCTCGCCGCCGGCGGCGTCCTGCTGCTGCCGGTGGCGCTCCTGCTTGCGCCCATGCCGCAGACTGTCGACCTCGGCAATCTCGCCGGCCTTGCCTATCTCGGTCTGATCGGCGCGGCGCTCACCTATCTCGTGTGGTTTCGCGGAATTTCCCGGCTCGAGCCCTCGGTCATCGCGCCGCTCGGCTTCCTGAGCCCGGTGACCGCCGTCGTGCTTGGCTGGGCGCTGGTCGGCGAGACGCTCTCGCCGATGCAGATGGCGGGCGTTCTCGTCATCTTCGCCAGCATCATCGCAGGTCAGCGGGCACAGGCAGCGCGTGCGAAACGGGCTCTCGCGGCCACGCAGCTGGCGGTGCGCTAGGCCCTTGAAACGGCCGGCTCCCGGAAACCGGCGAGCCGGCCGTCTGTGCTGGCCAGCCGCCGCTCAGGCGTGCGGGATCGCCACGACGGCGCCGGACGCCGTCTCGACACCATTGACGAGAAGCCGCCGCGTCTCGCCTTGAGGCAGCAGGATGGTCGCCTCCGTGAAGCCCGGGCGGTGACCGCCCTGACGGGAGATCTGGAGCTCTACGCATTCGTCGTCGCCGGAAAGCGCCAGCCGGGTCAGCGCGTGGCGGGCGGCAAGTGCATCGGCGGCGAACCCGTCGTCGGCGTATTCGAGGCTCTCCTGCGTGTCCGCGCAAGGGCGCTGCGGGAAGACCATGTAGCTGCGGCGGGTGTCGCGCGCCGCATTGGCGCGCGTGAGACCCTCGGCAAGGGGCAGCACTGCCCCGGCCCGCACGAAGAGCGGCATCGAGGCGAGGTCGACCGGCAGGTCGACGGTCTGTCCGCCCGCATGATGGCACCCGGTGTGGAAGTTCCACCAGCCGGCACCGTTCTCGGGCAGGTAGACGCGGCGGCTGCGCGCGCCTTCCTCCACGACGCTCGCCACCAGAAGGTCGCGGCCGATCAGGAAGTCGTCGGTTTCCGCGAAGGTCGCCGCATCGTGCCCGTGGTCGAGGAATGTCGGCCGCAGCATTGGCTCATCCTCGACAACCGCCCGGTAGAGCGCGGTGTAGAGATAGGGCAGCAGCCGGTAGCGCAGGCGGATGGCATCGCGGATGTGATGCGTGACCTCGGGATACATCCAGGGTTCGTTGACCGTGCGGTCGTCGTTCCAGGAGTGGATCGTGAAGCGTGGATGGAAGACGCCGTTCTGCACCCAGCGCACGAAAAGCTCCGGCCCCGGCTTCGGCCCGGCGAAACCGCCGACATCGTGGCCGATGTTGTAGAGGCCCGAAAGCGACATGCCGAGGCCCATGCGGATGTTGTAGCGCAGCGTCGCCCAGTTGGTGCGGTTGTCGCCCGACCAGGTCTGCGCGTAGCGCTGCAGCCCCGGCGCGCCGGAGCGCGAGATCAGATAGGGGCGGCTGTCGGGCGCATGGGCGCGCTGCGCCTCGTGGCTTGCCCGCGTCATCAGCACCGGCATCAGCGGCCGGATGAGGCCGACCGGGATTTCGCGGCCGAAACCGTTGCAGCGTGCGCCGGCGTCCCAGATCTCATACTCGTTGTTGTCGTTCCAGGTCGAGCCGATGCCGTTTTCGAGCAGCTTTGCCGTTACGTTCTCCTGCCACCAGCGCACCGTCGCCGGATTGGTGAAGTCGAGATGCGAGCCTTCGTCGTCCCAGAAGGAGGAGCGCTCGGGTGCGTCTGTCTCGCTGTCGCGCACGAACAGTCCGGCCTGTGCCGCTTCGTCGTAGCGCGGGTGGTCCTGCAACAGGCAGGGCTTGATGTTGGCGGCAAGATGCAGGCCGGCATCGGCGAAACGGGCCGACATCGCCTTCGGATCCGGCACCTTCTCGTGGTTCCAGTTGAACACGTAGCGCTTGTCGCCGATCGAGGTGTAGCCGGAGGAAAGCTGGAAGCTGTCGCAGGGGATGTCGTGCTGTCCGACAAGCCGGACAAAGCCCTCCAGCTGCTCCTGCGCGTTCGGTGCGTCGGTGTAATGCATGGTGGAGCCGGAATAGCCGAGGCTCCAGAGCGGCGGGAAGGCGGTGCCGCCGGTGAGGCGGACATGGCGCTTGACGACGCCGAGCAGCTCCGGCGCCCAGCTCATGTAATAGTCGAGATCTCCGTCGCCGGCGCGATAGGCGCGATAGGGCCGGTGATAGTTGTCGAGCTCGTTGCCCAGGTCGAACCAGCAGCTCGCCAGATTGTCGTAAAACAGGCCATAGGCGCCGGCCTCCGGCGTCAGCGTCAGCGTTAGGGGGATGTGTTTGTAGAGCGGATCGGTGGCGCTGGCGTCATAGCCCATGGCGTCGAGATTGCGCATCTCGTAGCGTTGCCCCGAACGCTCCAGCTTGCCGGCCTTCTCGCCGAGCCCGTAAATCCGCTCACCCGGATGGCGCAGCAGGAAGTGGGCGTGGGCGTGGTCCCTGACGCCGAGCATGTAGGCCCCGGTGGGACGTTCCTCGGCGAAGCGGCGGAAGCTGCCGTCGGCCTGGCGCGCCGACCAGGCGAGGGTCAGCGGGGCATCGATCTCCAGGCGCAGCGTATCGCTTTCCAGCACGAGGCGGTCCTCGCCCTCCTCCAGGCTGAAGGCGGGACAGGAGAAGCCGGAAAGGTCGAGCCGCTCTCGCCCCTCCCAGGCGACATCCGCCCCGCCCCCGGCAAGTTCCGGTGCGATCGACCAGGTGCGCGACTGGCGGAAGGCGCCGTCCTTGCGCAGCACCACGCGCCACAGCGTGTCCTCGAGAACGAATACGGACAGGATGTGGCGGTCGTCGACGCGCAGTTCGATCCCGGCGTCGAGACGGGCGGCAAGGCGGAAGGTCTTCAGCGTTTTCATGGCGAACCCGGGAGATTGTCAAAGTGGCGGCGGACATTCGCCCGCCGCGCCGGTGTCAGTAGCCCAACAGCAGGCGTGGCAGGGTCAGGCTCAGCGCCGGCACATAGGTGACGAGCAGCAGCAGGACGAAGAGCACGCCGTAGAAGGGCAGCAGCGGTTTCAGCACCTGGCCGATGGAGACCTTGGCGACCGAACAGCCGACGAAGAGCGCCGAACCGACGGGCGGCGTGCAGATGCCGATGCACAGGTTGAAGGTCATCACCACGCCGAAATGAACCGGATCCATGCCGAGGTCCTTGACCACCGGCAGGAAGATCGGCGTGAAGATCAGCAGCGCCGGGGTCATGTCCATGAAGGTGCCGACGACGAGCAGCGCGATGTTGATGATGAGCAGCAGAACGAGCGGATTGTCTGAGAGCGCCAGCAGTGCGTCGGAGATCGTGTAGGGGATGTCGGCGAAGGCCATGACCTTGGACATGGCGATGGAGCAGCCGATCATCAAAAGCACGATCGAGGTGGTGACGGCGGATTCCAGAATGATGCCGGGAAGGTCGCGGATGCCGATCTCGCGGTAGACGCCAAGTGCCAGGATCAGCGTGTAGACCACCGCGGCCGCCGAGGCCTCGGTCGCGGTGAAGACGCCGCCGATGATGCCGCCCATGACGATGACGATGAGGCCGAGCGGCAGGATCGCGTCCGCGGTGGTGGCGACGATCTGGCGGAAGGTCGGGCGCGGCGTTACCGGATAGCCGCGACGCTTGGCGATGATGCCGGCCACCAGCATCAGCCCGAGACCCATCAGCAGGCCAGGAATGTAGCCGGCGACGAACAGCGCGGCGATCGAGGTACCGTTGGTGATCAGCGAATAGACGATGAAGGTGGTCGATGGCGGAATGAGCAGGCCGGTCGGGCAGGAGGCGATGTTGACGGCGGCCGAATAGGCCGGGTCGTAGCCTTCCTTCTTCTGCAGGGGCGACATGACGCCGCCGACCGCGGCCGCCGAGGCGACCGCCGAGCCGGAAATCGAGCCGAACATCATGTTGGCGAGCACGTTGCAGTGGGCGAGAGAGCCCGGCAGCCGTCCGCCGAGGATCTTGGCGAAATCGATCAGCCGCAGCGCGATGCCGCCGCGGTTCATGATGTTGCCGGCCAGGATGAAGAAGGGAATGGCCAGGAGCGTGAAACTGTCGAGGCCGGAGGCCATCTGCTGCGCCGTGATGTAGACCGACTGGTCGAAGGTCATGAACAGCAGGAAGGTGGCGACCGAGGCGATGCCGATGGCGAAGGCGATCGGAACGCCGATCACCATCAGAAGGGCGAAGACACCGAAGAGGGTGAGCGCGCTTTGCAGTTCTTCCATGTCGGGGTCCTCAGTCGAGCGGTCCGCCGGCCGCCCCGGGGGCGGCGGTCTCGGCCTCGTCGGGGTCGAGCAGCTCGCCGCGCAGCAGCGCAACGAGGAAGTGGAGGCAGTAAAACAGCATCATGGCGCCGGAAAACGGAATGGCGCCATAGACATAGCCCATGGGCAGGCGCAGGGCCGGCGAGACCTGGCCGCTGGCCAGCGTCCGCGACATCAGGTCGATTCCGCCGTAGATCATGACGACGGCGGCGAAACCGGCGATCATCAGCATCACCAGTATGTGCAGGTAGCGCGCCCGCGCCGGCCCCAGCATCAGCGGCAGCGCGTCGATCGCCAGGTGCCGGCGTTGTCCCAGCGTGTAGGCCGCGCCCACGAGCCCGGTCCACATGAACAGGAACCGCGCCATCTCGTCGGTGATTGTGCTCGGCGTGCCAAGCACATAGCGCGACACCACCTGCCAGACGACGCAGGCGACAAGAATGGCGAAGACGAGTGAAATGAGCCAGCCGAGCGTCCTGTCGACGCGGGCCTTTAGTCCCTGCATTGGCGGGGCCTCCGTCCTGGGCAGGTCGTCGGCCTCGCGCCGCGCCCGCATGTCTCCTCCCTGCCGGCAGCTTGCCGGGCCGGTCCCGTGCCGGACCTTGCCGTCCACATTGCCCATTCGACAAAATTGGTCAACCAATTTTCAAAACTGGTTGACATGCTGATCCGCTTGGCCATCCTTTGCGCCGGGTTCGGCTAGGGGCCAGACGGCCAGGCGCACCCTCATCCAATGCCTCGACGTGTCACAATGCGTCGAGGTCAAGAAAATCGGCCAGAAGCGGCAGCCGGTTGCTGACGGGAGGATCGTCGGCGCCGAGCAGAGCCGCGTGTCGTTTGGCCGGACCAATTTCGGGAGGTATCCGAGAATGCGCATGTCCCGTCGCATCGCTGCGCTCGCCGGCGCGGCCCTTTTCGCCATGGCCACCACGGCCGAGGCGCGCACGCTGAAGCTCAACCACAACAACCCTGAAGACCATCCGCTGCACCAGTCGATGGAATTCATGGCCAAGCGCGTCAACGAGCTGACCGACGGCGATCTGAAGATCCGCGTCTATGCCAACGCCCAGCTCGGCAACCAGCGCGAGTCCATGGAGCTGATGCAGAACGGCTCGCTCGACATGGCCCGCTCCAACGCCAGCGAGCTCGAGGCCTTCGAAGAGTCCTACGCCGCCCTCAACCTGCCGTTCATCTTCGCCAACGAGGACCATTACTACAAGGTTCTCTCCGGCGAGATCGGCGAGGACATCCTGATGTCCTCGCGCGACAAGGGCTTCATCGGCATCGCCTATTACGTCGAGGGTGCCCGCTCCTTCTACGCCAACAAGGAAATCCGCTCGCCCGACGACCTTGCCGGCATGAAGATCCGCGTCCAGCCGAGCCCGTCGGCGATCCGCATGATCGAGCTGCTCGGCGCCAGCCCGACGCCGATCTCCTGGGGCGAGCTCTACAGCGCGCTTCAGCAGGGTGTGGTCGACGGTGCGGAAAACAACCCGCTCGCGCTCACCTCGGGTCGCCACGGCGAGGTTGCCAAGGTCTATTCCAACGACGAGCACACGATGATCCCGTCGGTGGTGATGATCTCGACCCAGACCTGGGACTCGCTGAGCGAGGACCAGCAGAAGGCGGTCAAGCAGGCCGCGCGCGAGTCCATGGACTTCCACCGGGACAACTGGAACAAGCAGGTCGCGGCCGGCATCGAGGTCGCCAAGAACGAACTCGGCGTCAAGTTCATCGAGGTCGACAAGGGCCCGTTCGTCGAGAAGGTGCTGCCGATGCACGAGGAGGCCGCCAAGGCGTCTCCGCGCGTCGCCGACCTGATCGCGCGCATCAAGGCGGCCGCCGAGTAAGACTCCTCTCGGGATCGCGCCGGCGCGGGCCTTCGGGCACGTCGGCGGCCCGCATCCGGTCGCGGCCCCATGCCGCGGCCGGCTCCCTTCGTGCCTGAAAAGCCGTCGCTTCCCGCCTCCCCACTTCGCCGGAGACCCGTTGTGCTCGAACGTTCCGACCTTGCCGAAAACGCGATCCAGTGCCTGCATGACGAGGATTACGGTCGCCCCTTCGACAGCCGCTCGCTGAATGCCGCCACGATGATCTTCACCGGCGGGCGCACGGCGACCAGCCTCGACGGCGACTGGAACTTCTGCGTCGACCTGCTCGACACCGGACTGCGGCAGAAGTGGTTCGCCATGGAGCCGATGGTTGCCGAGGAGCGCGAAGAGCCCTGGGATTACGACCCCTACGAGGGAGAGACCGTTCCGGTCCCCTCCTGCTGGCAGATGGTCAAGGAGAAGTGGTACTTCTTCGAGGGTAGCGCCTGGTACACCCGTCCGCTCGACATCGCCGCTCCCGATGACGGCAAACGCCGCTTCCTGCGTGTCGGCGCCGCGCAATACGACTGCAAGGTCTTCCTGAACGGCAGCTTTCTTGGCAATCATCTCGGCGGTTCGACGCCGTTCTTCTGCGAATTGACCGACCATCTGCGCCCGGGCCGCAACTGGTTGATGCTGATGGTCAACAACACGCGCACCCTCGACCGGGTGCCGATGCGCAACACCGACTGGTTCAACTATGGCGGCGTCTACCGCGAGGTGGCGCTCTACGAGACGCCGCAGACGGTGATCCGCGATTTCTTCATCCATCTTGTTCCCGACGGCAGCGACACGCGAATTCGCGCCGAGGTCACGGTGGAGGGCGCGGCGTCCGTCGCGCGTCTTGCCATCGCCGGCCTCGGGCTCGCGCTCGACATTCCGCTCGGGCCGGACGGTCGCGGCGAGATCGTCTTCGAGGCACGCCCCGAGCTGTGGTCGCCGGAAGACCCGAAGCTCTACGATGTGACCCTCGAGGCCGGCGGCGACCTTGTCAGCGACCGGGTCGGCTTCCGCCGCATCGAGCGCGTCGGCGACGAGATCCGCCTCAACGGAAAGTCGGTGTTCCTGCGGGGCATTTCCGTGCATGAGGACGACGCGGACCTCGGCAAGGTGACGAGCGAGGAAGATCTGCGCCGCCGCTTTGCACATGCCCGCGCGCTCAACTGCAACTACCTGCGCCTTGCCCACTATCCCCACCACGAGATGGCGGCACGGCTTGCCGACGAGCTCGGCTTCATGCTGTGGGAGGAGATCCCGGTCTACTGGGCGATCGCCTTCGAGGATCCGGCGACCTATGCGGACGCCAGCAACCAGCTCGCCGAGCTGGTCCTGCGCGACCGCAACCGCGCCAGTGTCATCATCTGGTCGGTGGGCAACGAGAATCCGGACACCGATGCCAGGCTGTCGTTCATGAAGGGGCTCGCCGATACGGCCAAGCGCCTCGACCCGACGCGTCTCACCTCCGCCGCCTGCCTCGTCAACCACGCCCGCAATCGCATCGAGGACAGGCTGGCCGAGCACATCGATGTCATCGGCATCAACGAGTACTACGGCTGGTACGAGGAGAATTTCGACGACCTCGTCGCCATCGGCGCCAATTCCGACCCCGGCAAGCCGGTGGTCATTTCCGAGACCGGTGCCGATGGCGCCATCGGTGAGGGTGCCCCGGTGCGTGGCCTGTTCAGCGAGGCCTATATGACCGAGGTCTACGAGAAGCAGATCGCCACCCTGCGCGGGCTTGCGTACGTCAAGGGCATGTCGCCCTGGATCCTCTATGACTTCCGTGTCGAACGCCGGCAAAATATATTTCAGCGCGGCTACAACAAGAAAGGTCTGATCGCGGCCGACAAGGCGACGCGCAAGAAGGCCTTCGACGTGCTTGCCGACTATTATGCCGAGCGCCGCGACGCGGAGGCGGAGCAGGAGGAGGAGAGATGATCGGGAAAGGCGGAAAGCGCCGCTACGAAGAGGTGGCCGAGGCGCTCAGGCGGGAGATCACCGAGGGAAACTATGCCCTTGGCGACCGCCTCAAGACCGAACGCCAGATCTCCGAGGAGATGGGCGTCAGCCGCTCGCTGGTGCGTGAGGCGGTGATCATGCTGGAGATCGAGGGCTTCGTCGACGTGCGCAAGGGGTCGGGCATCTATGTTGCCCGCCTGCCCGCCGGCGAGACGCGGGACGCGCGCGGCGACATCGGTCCGTTCGAGCTGCTGCAGGCGCGCCAGGTGCTGGAAAGCTCCATCGCCGCCTTCGCTGCGACCATGGTCACCAAGGCCGACGTGCTGCGCATGCGCGAGGCGCTGGAAATGGAGCGCCGCGCCATCGAGGACGGTACCGGCGACTACGCTGGCGACGAGCTGTTTCATCACCTTATCGCCGAGGCGACGCAGAACAGCGTGCTCGTCGACATGATCGATGAGCTCTGGCGCAAGCGCGAGCAGAGCCCGATGTGGGCGCGGCTGCACACGCGCATCTTCGATCGCGGCTACCGCGATCGCTGGCTCGAGGATCACCAGCGGATTCTCACCGCGCTGCAATGCCGGGATCCGGGAGCCGCCCGCCAGGCCATGTGGCAGCATCTGGAAAACGTGCGGCTGACCCTGCTCAAGCTGTCGGATGTCGAGGACCCGCAGTTCGACGGCTATCTTTTCGACAGCGGGCCGGTGGCTGTCGCCGGCCCCTGAGGCCGGCCGCGGCCAGGACTTTTCGCGCGCCGCCCGGTCGGCGCGCCTTTCCCCCTCCCCAATCGGAAGCAAGAACGATGTTTCACTCCTGGCGCTGGTTCGGACCGGCCGACCCGGTCACGCTGAGCGATATCCGTCAGGCCGGCGCGCTCGGCGTTGTCACCGCCCTCCACGACGTTCCCAACGGCACGGTCTGGCCGGCGGACCGCATTGCCGCACGCAAGGCCGAGGTCGAAGCCGCCGGCCTGGTGTGGAGCGTGGTCGAGAGCATTCCCGTCCATGAGGACATAAAGACCGGCGCGCCCGGCTGGGAGGAAAAGGCCGATGCCTGGGCGCAGAGCCTGACCAATCTCGCCCGGGCAGGCGTCAAGACCATCTGCTACAACTTCATGCCGGTTCTCGACTGGACCCGCACCGACCTCGTCCACGAGCTCGAGGACGGATCCCGCTGCCTGCGGTTCGACCAGACCGCGCTGGCTGCCTTCGATCTCTTCATCCTCGAGCGCGAGGGAGCCGCGGCAGACTATCCAGCGGAACGGATCGCCGCCGCCCGCGCCCATTTCGATGCCCTTTCCCAAGCCGCGCGCCAGTGTCTCGCCGATACGGTCATTGCCGGGCTTCCCGGTTCGGAGGAGAGCTATTCGCTGTCGGCCTTCCGGGAGAGGCTTGCCGCCTATGACGGGCTCGGGGCCGAGGGCCTGCGCGGCAATCTCGCCGCCTTCCTGGCGCGCATCGTGCCGGTGGCCGCGCGCGAGGGGGCGGTTCTCGCCATTCATCCGGACGATCCGCCGCGCCCGCTCTTCGGTCTTCCGCGCATCGTTTCCACCGTCGATGACATGGCGGCCATCGCTGCAATGGCAGACACGCCGGTGAACGGCTTTACCTTCTGCACCGGGTCCTATGGCGTGCGGCCGGACAATGACTTGCCGGCGATGTTTTCCCGCTTCGCCGACAAGGTGCATTTCTTGCATCTGCGGGCGACGAAGCGCGAGCAGGATCCACAGAGCTTCCACGAGGCGGCGCATCTGGCCGGTGACGTCGACATGGTGGCGATGGTCGCGCGGATCGTTGCCGAGGAACGCCGGCGCGGCGTCAGTCTGCCGATGCGGCCCGACCACGGCCATCAGATCCTTGAGGATCTGCGCAAGACCTCGACGCCCGGCTACCCGGCCATCGGCCGCCTGCGCGGCCTTGCCGAACTGCGTGGCGTCGAACATGCGGTGGCCGTCCTCACCTGAGCGCCGGCCGGCGCGCGAAAAGGGCGTTTCGCACGCAGGCCGTTTCGCTCTAGGCTCGCCCGCGTAAGGGGCGGCGAGAGGACGGGATGGACGACGAGGGGATCGATCTCCGGCTTTGCCGTGACGGTGCGGCCAATGACCCCGTGGCCACCGGGCCGTGGATTGAGGTGCTTTGCACGGCCGAGCGGGAGCGCATGGCGCGGTTTCGCTTCGACGGTCTGCGTCACCAATATGGTCTTGCCCACGGTCTCGTCCGGCAGGCGCTCTCGCGCGTCCGACCGGGCGTCGCGCCGCGTGACTGGCGTTTTGTCGAGGGCGCCAACGGCAAGCCTGCCGTCGCGCCGTCGCTGCCACGCGTCGCCTTCAATCTCTCTCACACGCGCGGACTGATCGCCCTCGCCGTCTCGCGTGGGCTTGCGCAGGCACCGCTCGGCGTCGATGTGGAGGACGCCGGCCGCGATGTCGAGCTTTCGGTCGCCGAGCGCTTCTTCGCCCCCGAGGAGGTGGCGGCCCTGCGGGCATTGCCGGCAGGCGAGCAACGTCGCCGCTTCTTCACGCTGTGGTCGTTGAAGGAAAGTTTCATCAAGGCGACGGGGCTCGGCATGTCGCTGCCTCTGGCCGGCTTTTCCTTCGCCTTTTCCGGCAATGGCCGGATCGTCTTCCGCCGCCATCGCGACCGGTTGCCGGAAGCGCTCCGGCAGATGGCGGGCGTTGGGCGGGCGCTGTCTGCCGACGGCCGGGATTTCTGCTTCCGCCAGGCGACAATCGCCGGGCCGGATGGCGACCGCCACGCGCTGGCGCTGTGCGCGGAAGGTACGGCGGCGGGCGAAATGCCGCCCGTCCGCCTGTTCGAGACGGCGCCGTCCGCGATGTCGGTGATTGCCGACCGGGCGGTCGCCATCGCCTGGGACTGGCGGACGGAAGCGCGATAGGCCACCGTCCGCCCGGTCGCGACCGACCGTCAGTCCTTCTTCAGTTCCTTGGCGTGCAGCCAGGCGGCGTGCTGAGGCGCGCGCTTGGTCTTCGACCATTCCTCCAGCATGTCCCACTTCACAGCGTCGAGGCGGGCGATCATCGCCTCCTCTTCCGGATCCGGGCAGGCCAGCTCGATGCGGTGGCCGTTCGGATCGAAGAAGTAGATCGAATGGAAGATCGAGTGGTCGGTAACGCCGAGCACCGGAATGCCGTTCTGCTCGAGCTTCTCCTTGTAGGCGACCAGCGTCTCGCGGTCCTTCACCTTGAAGGCGATGTGCTGGACCCACTCCGGCGTGTTGGGGTCCTTGCCCATCTCCGGCTTGGTCGGAAGCTCGAAGAAGGCGAGCACGTTGCCCGCGCCTGCATCGAGGAAGACGTGCATGTAGGGATCGGGCTCATGCGTCGAGGGCACCTTGTCCTCGGCGATGGCGAGCACGAAGCCCATGTTCAGGTTGTCGACATACCAGTTCACGGTCTGCTTCGCGTCCTTGCAGCGATAGGCGACGTGATGGATCCGATCGATCTTCAGCTCAGGCATCGTAGTCATGAGGTAGCTCCTGTCCGACAGTGAGTGCAGGAACGCCCCGTCCGCGTTCGATATTGGGTTCCTGCCCGGTGGAGCCCTCTCTTCCGCCGGGCGGAAACCGGTGGTCAGTCTCCCCGTTCCGGGAGCTTTGCGGCGGCAAGCGCGGCATCGAGTGTCGCGCGGTCGCCGATATGGTTGGCGAGGATCAGCACGAGGCGTGCATTGAACGCCTCGCTCTCCTCGCGGCCGAGGCCTTCATGCGCGCGGATCAGCGCGGCATAGAAGCCGTCGGGGTCGGTGATGTTCGGATCAAGCCGCAAGGGGCCGGCCGATGTGTGACGTGCGTTCATCGTGTCCTCTCCTCAGCCGCGCGCCGTCGCCCGACGCAGGGCGCCCGCGACGGCGTCCGCGTCATAGGTTGTCCAGCGGGCCGCGACATGCTGGTCGGGGCGGATCAGGTAGACCGCCGATGCGGCCGTTCCCAGATAGCGCTGGCGCAGCGCATCGCTTGCGTCGTGCGCGGTCGACACCGAGATGCCGTCGAGCGCGATGCCGTCGATCTCCAGCCGCTCGGGCACCTGTGCATCGATGGCGAGAAGCTGGAAGCCGCCGCCCAGCCTGTCGATGAGCCAGCCTTCTGCGAGCGGTGCGTCGCTCGCGGGGGCGCCGGGACGGCTGCGCGCCGGCATTCCGGCGGCATCCGGACCGTTGAGCGGCGAGCCGTCGTAGATCGCCGGCAGCGACAGCCGGCCGGAGTTGACCAGGGGCCTGGCGAAGGCGTGATGCTCGGACAGCTCCAGTACCGCGTCGCGGAAGACGCGGCTGGCGTGGCTCTTCGGCGTGATGAAGTCCGTCGAGCGTGACGAGTTCAGAATGTTCTCGTCTGCCGCGAAGATACGCTCCTCGTCATAGCTGTCGAGGAGCCCGTCCGGCGCCAGCCCGTCGATCACGAGCTTGAGCTTCCAGGCGAGATTGTCCGTGTCCTGGAAGCCGGAGTTCGCCCCGCGCGCGCCGAACGGCGAGACCTGATGCGCCGCGTCACCGGCGAACAGCACCCGCCCGTGGCGGAACTTCTCCATGCGCCGGCACTGGAAGGTGTAGATCGACACCCACTCAAGGTCGAAGTCGACGTCCGCGCCAAGCATGGCCTCGAGTTTCGGCCGGATCCTTGCCGGATCCTTCTCCGCCTCGCGGTCGATGTCCCAGCCGAGCTGCAGATCGATCCGCCACACGTCGTCCGGCTGGCGATGCAGAAGCGCGGACTGGTCCTTGTTGAAGGGAGGATCGAACCAGAACCAGCGTTCCGTCGGGAAGTCCGCCTTCATCACCACGTCGGCGATGAGGAAATTGTCCTCGAACACGCGGCCCTGGAAGTCGAGGCCGAGCATGGTGCGCGTCGGCGAACTGGCGCCGTCACAGGCAACCAGCCAGTCCGCCTCGAGCCGGTAGATCCCTTCCGGTGTCTCCACCGTCAGCATCACACCGGCATCGTCCGGCCCGACGGCACTCACGCGGTTGCCGCCGCGCAGCGAGATCAGCCCGGTCTCGTCGGCGATCTCGCGGGCGCGCTCGACCAGATACTGTTCGAGATAATATTGCTGAAGGTTGATGAAGGCGGGGCGCTTGTGCCCGTCCTCGGGAAGCAGGTTGAACTCATAGACCTGCCGGTCGCCGAGGAACACCTTGCCGAGGTTCCACACGACACCCTTGTCGACCATGGGCTGGCCGCAGCCGAGCCGGTCGAGGATCTCCAGCGGGCGCTTGGCGAAACAGATAGCCCGCGAACCGAAGCTGACCTTGTCGTTTTCGTCGAGCACGACCACCGGCACGCCCGATTGAGCAAGATCGATGGCCATGGCAAGGCCGACCGGCCCCGCACCCAGCACCACGACCGGATGACGCACGGGCGTGTCGGCGTCCTGGTCGCGCGAGCGCGCATACGGATAAAGCGGGGTTTCGAAAATCTTCGTCATGCGTCCTCCCGAAAGCCCTCTCCGGCGGTTCCGGTCCTCCACCGAAACCCGCCCCGGGCCGTCTTGCCGGCCTTGGTCCGCCGCCGGCGAGATCTTTCTCCCGCCGGCGGCGACGTCCGGCCTATTCCGCTCCCGCGGCGATTTCGTCCATCTGCGCCTTGAGCGACGTGGGCTCGCCGTCCATTGGCGTGACGATGTCGTCGATCGCCGCATGGCCGCCCACTTCCACGACGAGGAAATGAGCCTCCTGGCGAATCTGGAACTCTTCCCCGGGCCCGAAGCAGGTCGTGCCCTGGAAGCTTGCCACGACGTGAGCAGCGCCTCCCTCGACGCCGGTCTGCGCGATCTTGATGTTCTTGAGCGGGCAGCCGTCCTGACCGTTGACGATCACGTCGTAGTCGAAGGGCGTGCCCATCTCCTTGGCGAAGGGCGTCTCCGCCGCCTTGCGATATCGGGCGGCGAAATCCGCGCTGTAGAGCGTCGAAAGGCGCTCCTCGGAAAAATAGTCCTGATAGTCCTGGGGCGGATCGGCCCAGTTGGCCTCCGCCGCCTCCATCACCGCGCGTACGGGCGCTGTGACGTCGGCGGCGAGGGCCGGAAGCGGAAGCGTCAGGGCGAAAGCGATCAGGCAAATCGTCTTCATCTGGATCAACCTCTGTCAGTGACCGCGAACCCGTCGCGGCCTCAGGGTCATATCACGTCCGCTCGGCCTCGCCTCCGTCGAACGCGGGTGCGCAGGCGGCGCGCCCGCGTTCGACGGATCCGGCTTAGGCCTTTTCGTATTTCTCGACCGTCTGCTCGATGGCACCGAAGATGGAGTGGCCCTCGGCATCGAGCATCTCGATGCGCACCGTGTCGCCGAAGCGCATGAACGGCGTCTTCGGGGCTCCGCTCTCGATCGTCTCGATCATGCGGATCTCGGCGATGCAGGAGTAGCCGACGCCGCCCTCGGAGACCGGCTTTCCGGGGCCGCCGTCGAGCTTGTTGGAGACCGTGCCGGAGCCGACGACGGCGCCGGCGGCCAGCGGCCTGGTCTTCGCCGCATGGGCGATCAGGGTCGGGAAGTCGAAGGTCATGTCGATGCCGGCCTGGGCGCGGCCAAAGGCCTTGCCGTTGAGGTCGACATGAAGCGGAAGCGCGACCTTGCCGCCGTCCCAGGCGCCGCCCAGCTCGTCCGGCGTCACCGCGATCGGCGAGAACGCCGAGGACGGCTTGGACTGGAAGAAGCCGAAGCCCTTGCCAAGCTCGGCCGGAATCAGGCCGCGCAGGGAGACGTCATTGACCAGCATGACGAGGCGGATGGCGGCGCGCGCCTCCTCGACGGTGGCGCCCATCGGCACATCGCCGGTGATGACGGCGACCTCGCCCTCCATGTCGATGCCATAGGCCTCGTCGGCCATCAGGATCGGGTCACGCGGAGCGAGGAAGCTGTCGGAGCCACCCTGATACATCAGCGGATCGGTCCAGAAGCTTGCCGGCATCTCGGCATTGCGCGCCTTGCGCACCAGCTCGACGTGGTTGACGTAGGCCGAACCGTCCGCCCACTGGTAGGCGCGCGGCAGCGGCGACAGGGCGTCGTGCTCGTGGAAGCGCATGGACGGCACGGCGTCGTGCTCGAGGCTTTCCGCCAGCGTCGCCAGCTTCGGCGCGATCTCGTCCCAGTTGTCGAGAGCGGCCTGCAGCGTCGGCGCGATGTGGCCGGCTTCGGTGCAGCGGGTGAGCGCGCGGTTGACGAGGACGAGCTTGCCGTCGCGGCTGCCGTCGCGGAGTGTTGCGAGTTTCATGTGATCAATCCCAATTGCCTTCGAGGGTGCCGTCGAACCGCTTCTTCAGCGGCGTCCAGCAGTCGAGGTAGCTGTCCTGCAGGGTGTCGAGTTCCGCCGCGAAGCGCGTCAGGTGCTGCGGGAAACGGGTCTCGAACATGAACGCCATCGTGTCGGTGAGCTTCACCGGCTTGAGGTCGGCGCGGCTCGCCTTCTCGAAGCCGGTTGCATCCGGCCCGTGCGGCAGCATCATGTTGTGCAGGCTCATGCCACCCGGCACGAAGCCCTCTTCCTTGGCGTCGTACTGGCCGCAGATCAGGCCCATGAACTCGGACATGATGTTGCGATGGTACCAGGGCGGGCGGAAGGAATGCTCGGCCACCATCCAGCGCTCGGGGAAGATCACGAAGTCGATGTTCGCGGTGCCTTCCTCGCCCGAGGGCGCGGTCAGAACCGTGAAGATGGACGGATCCGGGTGGTCGAACAGGATCGCGCCGACCGGCGAGAAGGTCGTCAGGTCATACTTGTAGGGCGCGTAGTTGCCATGCCAGGCGATCACGTCGAGCGGTGAGGCCTCGAGCGTCGTCTCGTGGAACTCGCCGCACCACTTGACGACGAGGCGGCAGCGACCGTCCTTGTCCTCGAAGGCGGCGACCGGCGTCTTGAAGTCGCGCGGGTTGGCGAGGCAGTTGGCACCGATCGGGCCGCGGTCCGGAAGGGTGAACTTGGCGCCGTAGTTCTCGCAGGCATAGCCGCGCGCCACCCCGTCCGGCAGTCGCACACGGAAGATCATGCCGCGCGGGATGACGCAGATCTCCTTCGGCGAGACCTCCATGATGCCGAGCTCGGTCGCCACCTCGATGCGGCCCTCCTGGGGCACGATCAGCAGCTCGCCGTCGGAATTGAAGAAGAACTCGTCTTCCATGTCCTTGTTGGCAACATAGACATGCGAGGCCATGCCGACCTGGGTGTGCACGTCGCCGGCCGTCGTGACCGTGCGCATGCCCTCCAGGAAGGTCGTCGGGGTCGACGGCATTGGCACCGGATCCCAGCGCAGCTGGCCAAGTGGAAGGTTGTGCTCGCCAATGTGCGGCGCGCTCTTCCAGTCGGGAAGCGCGGTGGCGGCGTAGCGGCCGGAGTGCTTCACCGAGGGGCGGATGCGGTAGAGCCACGACCGTTCGTTGGTTCCGCGCGGTGCGGTGAACGGAGACCCGGAAAGCTGTTCGGCATAGAGACCATAAGGCGCGCGCTGCGGCGAATTCTGGCCCTGCGGCAGGGCGCCCGGCAGCGCCTCGGTCTCGAAATCATTGCCAAAGCCTGGCATGTAGGCAAGCGGCATGTCTGATCCCTCCTGATCCAGACGGTTGATAGTTGCATGTGTAACTGTTTAGCTTGTAACTATCAACGGTCATTCCGACGCTAGGAAGCAAACGGGATGCAGGCAGGACTGGGGACCAGGACGATGCACCAGAACGACGGGACGGGCGACGGGGTCGGGGAGTTGGAGCAGGGTGACGCCGGCGTGGCGGACGTGCCCGACCGCCTCGTGCTCGAGGCCTTCCTGCCCTACCGGCTGGTGCGGGCCTCGGAGCTTGTCAGTCGTCGTTTTGCCGAGGCCTACCGCGCCGCGCACGACATCACCAGGCAGGAGTGGCGCTGCTTCGCCATCCTCGGCGAGGCGGGGCGGACCACGGCGACGGAGATCTCGCGCCGCTCGACCATGCACAAGACGAAGGTGAGCCGCGCGGTGGCGGCCCTTCAGGCGCGCGGCTGGCTGACACGCCGGGTCGATGCGGCGGACCGGCGCATCGAGCATCTGGAACTCACCCCCTCGGGCGAGGCGGTCTACCGCGAGCTCGCCGGGCTTGCCCGCTCCTACCAGAAGTCCCTGTGCCGCGAGCTCGGACCCGAGGCGCTGAGGGCGCTGGAGGCGGGGCTGGCGGTGGTCGAGGCGCGGCTTCTCGACGAGGCCGGCATCACCGACCTCAGACGCATTGCGCCGGGCGAGCGCGCCGACGACCTCGACTGAGCCATGCGCAGGCGCAGGATCAGTGCGCCTCGTCCCAGTTGTCGGCGGCGCGCGCATCCACCTGCAGCGGCACGGAGAGCGTCACCGCCGGCTCGGCGGCGGTTTCCATCACCTCGCGGATGAGCGGAATGGTCCGCTCGACCTCATCTTCCGGCACCTCGAAGATCAGCTCGTCGTGCACCTGCAGCAGCATCCTGGCGGCAAGCGTCGAAGCTGACAGGCGCTCTTCCATCCGCAGCATCGCCCGGCGCAGGATGTCGGCGGCCGAACCCTGGATCGGAGCGTTGATTGCCGCCCGCTCGTAGAAAGCGCGCATGTTGGGGTTGGAGGTGTTGACCTCCGGATAGTTCGCATGGCGGCCGAAGATCGTGGTCACGTAGCCATTGGCATGAACGAACTTCTTGGTCTCGTCCATATAGTCGCGAATGCCCGGGAACCGCTTGAAGTAGGTGGAGATATACTCCGCCGCCTCGCCGCGCGAGATGCCGAGCTGGGCCGCCAGGCCAAAGGCGGAGATGCCGTAGATGATGCCGAAGTTGATTGCCTTGGCGCGGCGGCGGACCATCGGATCCATGCCTTCGATGGGCACGCCGAACATCTCCGAGGCCGTCAGCGCGTGAATGTCGAGCCCCTCGGCGAAGGCCTGCTTGAGCTGTCCGATGTCGGCCATGTGGGCGAGCACGCGCAATTCGATCTGGCTGTAGTCGGCCGAGATCAGCTTCATGCCCTTTTCCGCCACGAAGGCCTTGCGGATCTTGCGTCCCGCCTCGGTGCGCACGGGGATGTTCTGCAGGTTCGGTTCCGAGGAGGAGAGCCGCCCTGTCGTCGTCGCCGCCAGCGAGTAGGACGTGTGCACCCGCTTCGTCTCGGGATTGATGAAGCCGGGCAACGCGTCCGAATAGGTCGACTTGAGCTTCGAGAGCTGGCGCCAGTCGACGATCCGCGACGGCAGCGCGTGCCCCTCGGCGGCGAGGTCGTCGAGCACGGAAACCGACGTCGACCATGCTCCGGTCTTGGTCTTCTTGCCGCCGGGAAGGCCCATCTTGCCGAACAGGATGTCGCCGAGCTGCTTCGGCGAGCCGATGTTGAAATTCTCGCCGGCGAGTTCGTGGATCTCGGTCTCGAGCGCGGCCATCCCTTGCGCGAAGTCGCCGGAAAGCCGCGACAGCATCTGCCGGTCGATGGAGATGCCGCGCATTTCCATGCGCGCCAGCACCGGCACCATCGGCCGTTCGAGCCGCTCGTAGACGCTCGCCATCCCCTCTGCCGCGAGCCGGGGCTTCAGCACCTGCCAGAGGCGCAGCGTCACATCCGCGTCCTCCGCGGCGTAGGCGCTCGCCTTGTCGATCGGCACCTTGTCGAATGTGATCATCGACTTGCCGGAGCCGGCCACCTCCTTGAAGGGGATCGGCGTGTGGCCAAGCCACCGCTCCGCGAGGGCGTCCATGCCGTTTCCGCCCTTGCCCGCGTCGAGCGCGTAGGAGAGCAGCATGGTGTCGTCGAACGGACCAACCTCGATGCCGTGACGCTTGAGGACAACCCAGTCGTACTTGAGGTTCTGTCCGATCTTGAGGACGCCGGGATGCTCGAGAAGCGGCTTCAGCGCGGCAAGCGCCTGCTTGATCGGGATCTGTCCGGCGACCAGGCCGCCACCGCCGAGCAGGTCGCCCTCGCCGTCCACATGGCCAAGCGGAATGTAGCAGGCCTCGCCCGGCGCGGTTGCCAGCGACACGCCGACGAGTTCGGCCTGCATGGCGTCGAGCGATGTCGTCTCGGTGTCGACGGCCACGTAGCCCGTCTCCATCGCCGCCGCGATCCAGGCCTCGAGCCTGTCCAGGTCGCGCACGGTCTCATAGGCGGAGGCGTCGACAGGGATGGCAGCTGCCTGGGCGGCGGCTGCCTCTGCGCGCGCCTGCGGTGTCCAGGGGCCGGTGGTCGAACCCGGATCGGCCGCGGCTGTGGCTGTGACCGCGCCTGCCGCCGGGGGCGACGTCTCGGCCGCGGCTGGCGCTCCGCCGGCGGCCGGGGCCATCGGCGAGAGCCGGCCCTTGCCGTCCGGCTCGTCCCAGCCGCGAATGGTGAACTGCGCCGGCTCCACACCACCGGCGTCGAGGCCGGTGGTCTCCGCCACGCGCCGCGTCAGCGTGGTGAATTCCATCGCCTTGAGAAAGGCGAGCGCACGGCTGGCGTCGAGATCGCGCACCTTGAACGCCCCGCCGGGCAGCTCGACCGGCACGTCATCCTTCAACGTCACCAGCTTTCTGGATATGCGCGCCTGTTCGGCGAATTCGATCAGGTTCTCGCGCCGCTTCTTCTGCTTGATCGTATCGGCTTTCGAGAGCAGCGTTTCCAGGTCGCCGAACTCGTTGATGAGAAGCGCGGCCGTCTTCAGGCCGATGCCGGGAACGCCGGGCACATTGTCGACGCTGTCACCGGCAAGCGACTGCACCTCGATCACCTTGTCCGGTCCGACGCCGAACTTCTCGACCACCTCCGGTTCGCCGAAGGTCTTGTTCTTCATCGTGTCGATCATGCCGACACGCGGACCGATGAGCTGCATCAGGTCCTTGTCGCCGGAAACGATGGTGACCCGCGCGCCCTGCGCCGCCGCCGCCCGCGCATAGGTGGCGATCAGGTCGTCGGCCTCGAAGCCTTCCTGTTCGACGCAATGCACGGTGAAGGCCCGCGTCGCCTCGCGGATCAGGCCGAACTGCGGGATCAGATCCTCCGGCGGCTCCGGGCGCTGGGCCTTGTACTGGGGATAGATCTCGTTGCGGAAGGTCTTCGCCGAATGGTCGAAGATCACCGCCATGTGCGTCGGCTCGTCGCCCGGCTCTGGCGTCAGGCCCTCCTGCAGCAGCTTCCACAGCATGTTGCAGAAGCCAGACACCGCGCCCACCGGCAGTCCGTCGGACTTGCGGGTGAGCGGCGGCAGCGCGTGGTAGGCGCGAAAGATGAAGGTGGAGCCGTCGACCAGGATCAGGTGGTCGTCGGCGGTGAGGGCGGAGGCGGCATCATTCGACATGGCGCGGATCATGCCCGGCCCGGCGGCACGAGGAAAGCCCGGAGTTGCGGATTTGCAGCCCTATTCCGCCGCCTGCGTCACGGGCTTGCGCGGAGGGGCCGGCTCGAGCCGCGCCCAGGCCGGGCGGCGGAACAGGAACCAGCCCTTGCCGGTGCGTTGGACCAGCCACAGCAGCACCAGCGGCGCGATAACGCCGGCGGCCGTCACCAGTACGGAGATCAGCCCGATGTCGGTGATGACGCCCGTCCTGAGCAGGATGATGCGGGTCGCGGCCATCGGCAGGAAGAAGGCTAGATAGATGACGATCGAGTTCTGGCCGCAATAGGCGAGCGGCCGGTAGAGGCGCACCTCGGTCAGCAGGCCGGCGGTGACGATGACCGCGAGCGCCCCGGCGATCCCGAGCGCGAGGCTGACGAGCGGGAGCGTCGAATACCCGGTGAAGACGACCGTGCCGTTGAGCAGGCCCCAGGCCAGCAGGCCGGCGAAGCCGAGGCCGAGGTGGGCGCGGGCCCAGGCGGCGAGCGCGAAGGCGCGATCGGCGAAGATGTAGCCGGCATAAAAGTAGACATAGCGCGAGGCGAATTCGTCGATCAGCACCGAGCCGGTCTCGATCGGGGCGATCTGCAGCAGCGCCGCGCACGCGATGACCGCCTGCCATGGCACGCCGGCCTGGCGCAGCAGGCGCGTGACAACGAACATCACCGGCAGCATGTAGATGAACCACAAGGTGCCGAAGGGCTGGACATAGGCGAGGAGATATTCGGAAAGCGGAGCCTGCCAGCTGCCGTCGGCGGCCATGCCCGGCGCCTTGAAGGCGAACTGGATCGTCAGCCACAAGATGTAGAAATAGAAGAAGTGGACGACCTTGCGGTCGAGGTAGCGACGCCATGGCCGGTCGATGACCTGGGCCAGGAACAGGCCGGAGATCATGAAGAAGTCGGGCATCCGGAAGGGTCTTGCGAATTCGACGAGGTGACCGAGCCACCCGGTCTGGTCGGCCGCCTTCTCGACGCCCAGCGTCGAGTGCATCATGACCACGAAGATGATGCAGATGCCCTTGGCGGTGTCGACCCAATCGACACGCGCGCCGCTCGTCTTGCCCATGCCTGCCCTTTCGCCATGCCCCCGCCCGGCGCAACGACGATAGGTTGCAAGACTTTAGGAGCTGTTAATCGGGACGTCGCCCGTTGCCGGTCTCCGGCTCGTCGTCCGGCCGCTGCCGGTCGTCGGCGATCCAGGGAGAGTTCTGCGCGCCGGGATTGCGCCCCCGGCCCTCGTTGCGCTGCCATTCGTCCGCGTCGAGGTCAACGACGCCGGCCTCGCGGCGGGACGTTCCGCCCGCGTTGACAACCGTCACCCGCGCGTTGCGGATGACGAAGCCGGCGATGAGGCTGCGCACAGGCGGCACGAACAGCAGCAGGCCGAAGGCATCGGTGACGAAGCCGGGGATCAGCAGCAGGATGCTGGCGACGACGATCAGCGCCCCTTCGACCAGATCGCTGCCGGGAACGAGCCCGGCGTCCATCTCGCGACGCATGCGCGTCAGCAGGGTCAGCCCCTGGATGCGCAGCATCACCGAGCCCGCGATTGCGGTGGCGATTGTCAGCAGGATCGTCCAGGCGGCGCCGATTTCGGACCCGACCTCGATGAAGACGGTGATCTCGACCAGCGGCAGGCCGATGAGAAGAAGCAGTATGACGAGACCGATTGGCATGGCGTGTGGCTGTCGCGCGTCCCTGTTGCGTTGCATCCGGCAGACCGGCGACCGCGCGGTGCGCGCGATAGGGTCTCAAGCCTTTCCGCCACATGTAGGGAAGTCTTGCCGGAATTGCGAGCGGATCGTGGAAAGTCATTCGGCGACTTGCCCGATTTTCCGGCTATGCTGGCTGTCGCCAACAGTCAGCGGGAGGCCCTCGTGGGGAGAAACGACCGCCTGATGGAGAAAACACTGTCCGGCTGGCGTGATCGAGTCTGGATGTTGCTCGCGCGGGACTTATATTGGACTCGGGCAAAAGGATGTGTCAGAGAGCGGGCCGGACACCTTGGGCGGGCGCTTTGCCAGCTTCATCGCTTCCGGTGCGAGGTGCCGTGCCGGTACGGTCCCAGGCGGGTTTGGGTCGGCCGGCCCTGCCGCACTCCGGGCAGCCCGTCCTGAAATACCGGCCGAAGGCGAAATGGGTCATATGTTCGACGTCACCACACTCATCTTTCTCATTCTGGCGGTTGTGATCCTGCTCAGGCTGCGCAGCGTGCTTGGCAAGCGCACCGGCAGCGAGCGGCCGCCCTTCGACCCCTATTCGGCGCAGGATCGCGACGCCAAGGGCGGTCCTGGTCCTGTCGAGGACAATGTGATCTCGCTGCCCGGTCAGGCCGATGCGTCCGTGCCCTCGCAGGGCGCGAGCGCGGCGACGCTCGACAAGGTCGCGCCCCAGGGGTCCGCGCTCAACGAGGCGCTGCGGCAGATCCTGTCGGCCGACCGTTCCTTCGAGCCCCAGGGCTTCCTTCAGGGCGCGCGTGCAGCCTACGAGATGATCGTTACCGCGTTCGCCGCGGGCGACCGCAAGGCGCTCAAGGGGCTTCTGTCCAAGGAAGTCTACGAGGGCTTCGTGGCGGCCATCTCCGACCGGGAGTCGCGCGGCGAGACCATTGAGTCCACCTTCGTCGGCATCGACAAGGCCGATATCGTCGAGGCGGCGATGAAGGGCAGCACGGCGCAGATCACTGTCCGGTTCCGCAGCGAGCTCATTTCCGCCACCCGCGACAAGGACGGCGCCATCGTCGACGGCGATCCCAATGCGGTGAGCGATGTCACCGATATCTGGACCTTTGCCCGCGACACCACCTCGCGCGATCCGAACTGGCGTCTGGTCGCGACTGAATCCGTCGAGTAGGCGAGGATGCGCCGCCGCGCGGCGCCCTTGTCCGCGGCCTCCGGGTCGCCGGCGCGCCGATCTCCGGGCGAAGGGCTTTCCGGGTGCGCACCTTGCGGGCGCGCCCGGCTTGCATTTCGCGCTCCAACCGGCGGCCGGGGCGTTCCCGCCGGGATGGCGGGGATACTCGCCCTGCCCCTTCTCGCGGCCGGCCTTTGCCTTGCCGCCCTGCCCGCTTCGGCAAAGGACGCCCGGCCAGAGATGACCTCCCGCCCGATTTCCTTCTCCGATATTCCAGGCTGGGCGGAAGACGATCATCGGGCTGCCCTGTCGGCCTACCTGCGCCATTGCCGGGCTGGCGGGCGCGCGCCTGAGCGGCTCTGCGCGGCGGCGCGAAAGGCCGAGGCCCGGGAGAGCGAGGCGGCGGCCCGTCGTTTCTTCGAGGATGGCTTCCGGCCGGTGCGGGTCTCCGAACCGGCCTTTCTCACCGGCTACTTCGAGCCGGAGTTCGAGGGCGCGCGCCATCGCGACGCCCGTCACCGCTTCCCCCTTCTCCTCCGCCCGCCGGAACTCGTTGCCGTCACCGGCAAGCGCCCCGATGCCCTGCCCACCGACGCGCCCTTCGCGATGAAAGGGGCCGACGGGCGCCTTTCCATGCCGCCGGATCGGGGCGCGATCATGGACGGGGCGTTGTCCGGGCGCGGGCTCGAACTCGTCTGGCTCGCCGATCCGGTCGATGCCTTCTATGTGCATGTCCAGGGTTCGGCGCGCATCCGCCTCGCCGAGGGCGGCACCATGCGGGTTGGCTACGCGGCAAAGACCGGCCATCCCTATTCGCCCATCGGGCGGGTGATGATCGAACGCGGCCTTGCCGAACCGGGCACCGTGACCATGCAGGTCCTGCGCGGCTGGCTGGCCGACAATCCGCAGGAGGTCGACGGCGTCCTGCGGCGCAACCGGTCCTATATCTTTTTTCGCGAAGTCACGGAGACCGGCACCGACGACGGACCGATCGGCGCCGCCGGCCTGCCGCTGGTCGCCGGCCGCAGCCTGGCCGTCGACGCCACCCGCCATGCTTATGGCACGCCGGTTTTTATCGCCGCCGACCTGCCGCGCACGCAAAACGGCGCGCTGTATCCTTTTCGTCGGCTGATGATTGCCGATGACACCGGCTCCGCCATCGTCGGGCCGGCGCGCGCCGATATCTTCGTCGGCTCCGGGGCTGCGGCCGGCGCTGCCGCCGGTCTGATCCAGCATCGTGGCGTGATGTTCGTGCTTGAGCCCGTGCCGGAGGCCGGCCGATGAGCAGCCGGCGCAAGGGACGCACTCCCTCGCCGGAGGAGCGTCAGCTCTGGGAAAAGGTCACCGCCGACGTGACGCCCATCGTCGTGCCGCGGCGCGCCCGCGCCAGGGCGGACGCGGTGGAGCCGCCGTCGGCGCCCGATCCGGCCGAGGCCGAGGCGCAGACCGCGCCGCGCCGCAAGGGGGTGGTCAGCAAGACCGCCCTGCGCCCGACGCCCCCGCCAAAACAGCTTGTCCCACCACCGCCGCCGCTTGCCCCGCTGGAGCCGCGCCAGCGCCGCCGCCTGGTGCGTGGCACCCGCGCGATCGACGGGCGCATCGACCTGCACGGCCTGACCCAGGCGGAGGCGCATGTGCGCCTGCGCGGGTTCCTGTCGCAGGCGCAGGCGCAAGGATCCACTGTCGTGCTGGTGATCACCGGCAAGGGTGGACCGGGGGGCTCGCTTGCCGCCGACGGGCGCGGCATCCTGCGCCGTGTCGTGCCGCAATGGCTGTCCTTCGCCGAATTTCGCGGGCTGGTGGTCGGTTTCGAGGAGGCCCACACGGCCCACGGCGGCGCGGGCGCGCTCTACGTGCGCATTCGCAGGTCCGGGCGCGGGAGCGGCAGATGACACCTTTCGGCGCGAAAATCCGGGAAATCCGCCGCAAGCGCGGCCTCACCCTGTCGGAAATGGCTGCGGCGCTCTCCGTCTCGCCGGCCTATCTCTCGGCGCTCGAACACGGCAAGCGGGGGCGCCCGACATGGTTCATGGTTCAGCGCATCATTGCCTATTTCAACGTCATCTGGGACGAGGCGGAAGAGTTGCAGCGCCTCGCCGAACTCTCCGATCCGAAGATTTCCATCGACACGGCGGGGCTGGAACCCGAGGCGACGGAGCTGGCCAATGTGCTGGCCGGCAAGATTTCCGGCCTGTCACGGGAAAGTCTGGCACATCTCCTGCATCAGCTTCGCGCAGCGGCGGCCCGCGACCGGGTCTGACGCCGAAATCCACGAAGTTGCAACCCTTTCGGGGCAGTATGTGGGGGCAGCCTGCGGCTTGTGCCGGAGGACGCGGCGGACTCGACCCCGGGCCGGCGCGCGCGTACCCTGCCGCTGCGTCGCAGGGCGAAGCAGGGACAGACCAACCGACATGACGAAAACGCAGGATCCATTCTCCGGCCTTGTCGACGCCGACGGGTTGCGCCAGCGGCTGACGGCGCTGACCGCGACGAGCGGCGGCGACGGATCCGAGCACTCGGTGCGTGGCCAGGTGCTGGCCGAGCTCAAGACGGCGATGCGCGATGCCCGCGCCCGCGTCGAGGAGCTTCTCTTCGAGGATGGCGGCGGCACGCTCTGCGCACAGCGCCTCAGCCACGTCCAGGACGAGATCCTGCGGGTGATCTACGATTTCGCCGTGCATCACGTCTACCGGGTAAAGAACCCGTCCTCGGCCGAACGCATGGCGATTGTCGCGGTCGGCGGCTACGGCCGCGGCACACTTGCGCCGGGTTCCGACGTCGACCTGCTGTTCCTGCTTCCCTACAAGCAGACGCCCTGGGGCGAGCAGGTGGTCGAATACATCCTCTACATGCTCTGGGATCTCGGACTGAAGGTCGGCCATTCCACCCGCAACATCGAGGAATGCCTGCGCCTGTCGCGCACCGACATGACCATCCGCACCGCCATTCTCGAGACCCGTCATGTCTGGGGCGACACCGGGCTGACCGACGAGCTGATGGAGCGTTTCGACAAGACGGTGGTGGCCGGCACCGGGCCGGAATTCATCGCCGCGAAGCTTGCCGAGTGCGATGCCCGCCACACCCGCCAGGGCGCCTCGCGCTATCTGGTCGAGCCCAACGTCAAGGAGGGCAAGGGGGGCTTGCGCGACCTGAACACGCTGTTCTGGATCTCGAAGTACTTCTACCGGGTGCGCACCGGTTCCGGCCTCGTCAAGGCCGGCGTCTTCACCCGCGCCGACTACAAGCGCTTCCGCAAGGGCGAGGATTTCCTCTGGGCGGTGCGCTGCCACCTGCACTTTCTCACCGGGCGGTCTGAGGAGCGTCTTTCCTTCGACCTGCAGCGCGACATCGCCGTGCGCCTTGGCTACACCCAGCACCCCGGCATGAAGGATGTCGAGCGCTTCATGAAGCACTACTTCCTCGTGGCGAAGGACGTGGGCGACCTCACGCGCATCTTCTGCGCCGCGCTGGAGGAGCAGCACGCCAAGGCTCCGCAGCCGCTTTCCCAGCTCATCGGCCGCATAACGGGCCGCTCGCAGCGTCGCCCGGTGAAGGGAACGACCGACTTCGTCATCGACAACGGCCGCCTCAACGCCGCCGCGCCGACGATCTTCGAGAAGGACCCGGTCAATCTCATCCGCCTTTTCGCCATCGCCGACCGGCTTTCGGCCCTGCTGCACCCGGAGATGCTCAAGCTGGTGCGCCGGTCGCTGAAGCTCATCACCTCGGCGGTGCGCGAGGATGCGGAGGCGAACCGCCTGTTCCTCCAGGTCCTGACCTCGCGCAACGATCCGGAGACCGTGCTGCGGCGGATGAACGAAACCGGCGTTCTCGGTCGCTTCGTGCCGGATTTCGGCAAGGTCGTGGCGATGATGCAGTTCTCCATGTACCACCACTACACGGTGGACGAGCACCTGATCCGCTCGGTCGGCATCCTCGGCGAGATCGAGCGCGGCGAGGCGGGCGAGGACCATCCGCTCTCGACCGATCTGATCAAGACGATCCAGAACCGGCGCGTGCTCTTCGTCGCCATGTTCCTGCATGACATCGCCAAGGGCCGGCCGGAGGATCATTCCATTGCCGGCGCCCGCATCGCCCGCCGCCTGTGCCCGCGCTTCGGCCTCAGTGCGTCGGAGACCGACACGGTCGCCTGGCTGATCGAGCATCATCTCGACATGAGCACCACCGCCCAGTCGCGCGATCTGGCAGACCGCAAGACCATCGAGGACTTTGCCCGCGAGGTGCGCAGCCTCGAGCGGCTGAAGCTGCTGCTGGTGCTGACGGTGGCCGATATTCGCGCCGTTGGCCCCAATGTCTTCAACGGCTGGAAGGGGCAGCTCCTGCGCACGCTCTACTACGAGACCGAGCCGGTGCTAACGGGCGGCCATTCGCACCTCCCCCACGACATGCGCGTCGCCCGCGCCAGGGACGAGCTCGCCGAGGCGCTCCGGCACTGGGAGCCGGCGGAGCGCGAGGCTTATCTGGAGCGGCACTATCCGGCCTATTGGCTGCGCGTGCCGCTGGAGCGCAAGGTCGCCGATGCGGAAATGATCCGCGCCGGCGACCGGGCCGGCACCGGCTTCGCCTCCCGCGTTGCTCCGCATGCCTTCGAGGAGGTGACCGAGATCACCGTGCTCGCCGCTGACCACCCGCGCCTGCTGTCGGTGATCGCCGGCGCCTGTTTTGTCGCCGGCGCCAACATCGTCGATGCCCAGATCGACACCACGACGGACGGCTTTGCCCTCGATACGATCTTCATTTCGCGCGAACTGCCCGGCGACGAGGACGAGGCGCGGCGGGGCGCGCGCATCTGCCGGTTGATCGAGAAGGCCCTGCGCGGCCAGGAGCGCCTGCCGGACAGCGTCGCCAGCAAGGTGGCCTCGCGAGGGCGCATGAAGGCGTTCCGCATCGAGGCGGAGGTGCTGGTGAACAACGCCCTGTCGAACCGCTATACGGTGCTGGAAATTTCCGGCCTCGACCGTCCTGGCCTGCTCTACGACCTGACGCGGGCGATTTCGGATCTCAACCTGAACATCAATTCCGCCCATGTGGCGACGTTTGGCGAGCGCGTCGTCGACGTTTTCTATGTCACCGACCTCACGGGCCAGAAAATCGCCAACATCGGCCGTCAGGAAGCGATCCGGGAGCGCCTGAGCGAGGCGGTCGAGGGCGAGGCGGGCGAGGATCCCGCAAGACGGCGGCCGCGCCGCGCCGGCGCCGCCTGACAAGAGCCTTCCCCCGCTTTCCCGCGCTCCCGGAGCACCCTGCATGAGCCTCTTGCGCAATTTCGCCACCGTCGGCGGCGCGACCATGACGAGCCGTGTGCTCGGCTTCGCCCGCGACGTGATGATCGCCGCCTTCGCCGGCGCGGGCCCGGTTGCCGATGCCTTCTTCGTCGCCTTCCGCCTGCCCAACCTGTTCCGCCGGCTGTTCGCGGAAGGGGCCTTCAACTCGGCCTTCGTGCCGCTTTTTGCCCGGTCGCTGGAGGAAGAGGGCGAGGCGGGCGCGCGCCGGTTTGCCGGCGAGATCCTGGCTGCACTGTTCTGGACGCTGATGGCGCTCACCGCCATTGCCTTCGTCGGCATGACGGGCCTCGTCTTCGTGCTGGCGCCCGGATTTGCCGAGGATCCGGAGAAGTTCGACCTGGCGGTCCTGCTGTCGCGGATCACCTTTCCCTATCTGCTGTGCATGTCGCTGGTCGCCTTCCTGTCGGGCATTCTCAACACCTTCCAGCGCTTCGCGGCCGCCGCCTTCGCCCCGGTGGTGCTCAATCTGGTGATGATCACGGTGCTGCTCGGCATCTGGGCCGTCGGTCTCGAGACCGGTGAGACGCTCGGCATGGTGCTTGCGGCCGGCGTCACCGTCGCCGGCGTCGCCCAGCTTGCGCTGCTCGTTGTCGCCGTGCGCCGCATGGGATTTTCCGTCCCGCTGCGACGCCCGCGCCTCACGCAGGGGGTGCGCCGGTTGTGGAAGCTCGGCGTGCCCGGCGTTGTCGCCGGCGGCATCACACAGATCAATATCGCCGTCGGCACGGTGATCGCTTCCGCCCAGGCCGGCGCCGTCTCCTATCTCTATTACGCCGACCGCATCTACCAGCTGCCGCTCGGTGTCGTCGGCATCGCCATTGGCGTGGTGTTGCTGCCGGATCTCTCCCGGGCGCTGCGATCGGGAGCGGAAAACGCCGCCGCGGATGCGAACGACAGGCTCAACCGGGCGCTGGAGTTCTCCCTCGCGCTCACCCTGCCGGCGACGGTGGCGCTGATCGTCGTGCCAGGCCCCGTCGTGTCGGTGCTTTTCCAGCGGGGCGAGTTCGGGCCGGAGGCGGCGGCCGCGACGACGGGGGCGCTCGTCGCCTTCGCCGTCGGCCTGCCGGCCTTCGTCCTCAACAAGGTGTTCTCGCCCGCCTTCTTCGCCCGCGAGGACACCGTCACGCCGATGTGGTTCGCTGGCATCGGCATGGTGGTGAATGTCGCCGGCGCGCTGGTGCTGGCACCCTTCCTTGCCCATGTCGGCATTGCGCTGGCGACCAGCCTTGCGGGCTGGATCAACACCGGCCTGCTCGTTGCCGTCTTGTGGAAGCGGGGCCATTTCCGCTTCGACTCCCGCTCTCGAAAGCGCCTGCCGCTGCTGGCGCTGGCAAGCCTGCTGATGGGCGCGGGCGTTCACTTCGGCGCCGGGCTGCTGGCGCCCTGGCTCACCGCGGAGGCGGTCGCCGCCCGCTTCGGCGCGCTGGCACTGCTGGTTGCCGCTGGAATGGTGCTCTTCGCCGTCTTCGTGCAGGTCACCGGCGCCGTCGACATCAGGAGCTACATCCGCAGGGGCAAGGCCTCGCAGGCCCGCCGCAAGGCGGCGCGGCAGAGCGCGCCAACCACGCCCCCACCCTCCGGCGCGGACGAAAATTGAGACAGACGCCGGGTCAATTTTTGACCAAATGATCAAATCCTGTCCATTTGATCAAGAAAATGAGCCGGCGCACCGGTCCCTGCATTGTCGGTTTTCTGGGAATGTGGTCCAATCGCGGCTTGTGATGATCGGCCGGGATGCGGAGACGCGCGACCGGTCGGGGAAAGTCCGGCGCGCCGGGCGAGGGGGCAGGTTCTGATCCGCCGGACAGCCGTCCGGCCGGGGCTTCCCGTGCGGCGCCGGATCGCGGGCGATGGAGGCGAACTCCACGCCGCTTGCCGACATTCGGCGCATGCAGGGGAAAGCTGATGACGTTCCAATCCAGTTTCGCGTGGACGCGCCGGGCCGTGCTCGGTCTTGCCGTCGGCGCGGCCGCCTTCGCCGGCGCTTCGATGCCGGCCTTTGCCAAGGACAAGCCGCTCAAGGTCGCGGCGATCTACACGGTGCCGGTCGAGCAGCAGTGGGTCGGCCGTCTCCACGAGGCGCTCAAGGCCGCCGAGGCGCGCGGCGATGTGACCTACACCTATTCCGAGAATGTGGCCAACACCGACTATGAACGCGTCATGCGCGAATATGCCGAAGGCGGCATGGATCTGATCATCGGCGAGGCCTTCGCCGTTGAACGCGCCGCGCGCTCCGTGGCGGCCGAATACCCCGACACCGCCTTCCTGATGGGCTCTTCCTTTGGTCCGGCGCAGCCCAATTTCGCGGTCTTCGACAACTGGATCCACGAGCCCAGCTACCTGACCGGCATGATCGCCGGCAAGGCGACCAAGTCCAATGTCATCGGCATGGTCGGCGGCTACGCCATTCCGGAAGTGAACCGGCTGATGAACGCCTTCATGGACGGCGCGCGCGCGGTCAATCCGGATGTGAAGTTCCTCGTGACCTTCATCAACTCCTGGTACGACCCGCCGAAGGCCAAGGAGTCCGCCTTCGCCATGATCGAAAAGGGCGCCGACATTCTCTACGCCGAGCGCTTCGGCGTGTCCGACGCGGCAAAGGAGAAGGGCGTGCTGGCCATCGGCAATGTCATCGACACCGCCGGCGACTATCCCGGAACGATCCTCGCCAGCGCGCTGTGGCACATGCAGCCGACCATCGACAAGGTGGTCGAGGCGGTCGCCTCCGACAGCTTCGAGCCGGCTGACTACGGCCAGTATTCCTTCATGAGCTATGGCGGCGGCAGCTTTGTCGTCGACGAGACGCTTGCCGATGCGGACGCCGTCAAGGCTGCCCGTGAGAAGGAAAAGGAGATCGTCGACGGTCTCTTCCGCGTCAACGTCAACGACGGCGAGCCCAAGTCGACGATGTGACCGGCTTTCCCGGTGGCGGGGTTTTCCACGCCACCGGTCCCGGCCCGGCAGTGGCGGCTTGCCGCGCCCGCGTCCGCCCGATATGACACGCGGCGGCAGATGACAGGCGCTCCGTCCCCGGCCGCCATGACGATCAGGCCCGCTCCGGACCGGTTCCGGCCCGAGCGCCCCCCGCAAGACCGGAAAGAGGGTCCCATGCCCGCCTCCCCGCAGGACGCGGCCCGGCAGACGCAGGCCATCGCGCCCGTTGTCCTGTCGCTTGCCGGCATCACCAAGCGCTTCGGCCCGCTTGTCGCCAACGAGGGCATCGACCTCGATCTGCGCCGCGGCGAGATCGTCGCGCTGCTCGGTGAGAACGGCGCCGGCAAGACGACCCTGATGAACATTCTCTTCGGCCATTATGTCGCCGATGAGGGAGAGGTTCTGGTTGATGGCTCCGGTTCAGGCGGCCGTCTGGCCCCGCTCGAGCCGGGATCGCCGCATGCCGCGCTCGCCGCCGGCATCGGCATGGTGCACCAGCATTTCACCCTCGCCGAGAACCTGACGGCGCTGGAAAACATCCTGCTTGGAACCGGTCCTCTCTTCGCCCCGCGCAGCGCCCCGGCAGGCGCGCGCGCAAGGCTCGAGGCGCTGATGCGTCGCTGCGGCCTCGTCGTCGATCTGGACCTGCGCGTCTCGCGGCTTTCGGTCGGTGAGAAGCAGCGCGTCGAGATCCTCAAGGCGCTTTACCGGGATGCCCGCGTGCTGGTGCTCGACGAGCCGACCGCGGTGCTTACTCCGCAAGAGTCCGAGCAGCTCTTCTCGACCCTCAAGACGCTTGCCGCCGACGGGATCGCCATCGTCTTCATTTCGCACAAGCTTGCCGAGGTGCTCGCTGCCTCCGACCGGGTGGCGGTGCTGCGTCACGGCCGCAAGGTCGCCGACCTGCCCACAGCCGAATGCGACCGCAAGAAGCTGGCCGAGCTGATGGTCGGTCATGCGCTGACCCAGACCCTGCGCGAACCAGGCACGTCCGGTGGCGTGCTGCTGGCGATGGCCCGCGTTTCCGCAGGATCCGGCCGCGACGCGCTCACCGACGTGGATCTCGAGTTGCGCGCTGGCGAGATCCTCGGTATCGCCGGCGTCTCGGGCAACGGCCAGGCGACGCTTGCCCGCCTGCTCTCCGGCCTGACGCCCGCCACCGGCGGTGCGCTCCGTCTCGACGGCCGACCGATCGAGGCCCACGACGCGCGGGCGATGATCCGCGCCGGCCTCGCCCGCATTCCCGAGGATCGGCATCGCGACGGCATCGTCGGCGCCATGACGGTCGCCGAGAACCTCGTCATCGAGGAGATCCGCTCGCCGCGCTACCAGCGCCTGGGGTTTCTCGACTTCGGCGCGATCGCGGCGCGGGCGAAGGAGGCGATTGCCGCCTATGACATCCGCTGTTCCGGCGGTCACGCTGTGGCGCGGCTCCTGTCCGGTGGCAACATCCAGAAGATCGTGCTCGCCCGCACCCTCGACGCCGATCCGCGCGTGGTGCTTGCCGCCCAGCCCTCGCGCGGGCTCGACATCGGCGCGACCGGCGACGTGCACCGCCGCCTGCTCGCGGCGCGCGGGCGTGGCGCCGGCGTCATCCTGATTTCCGAGGATCTCGACGAGCTTTTCGCCCTGTCCGACCGTATCGCGGTGATCCACCGTGGCCGGCTGTCCGCGCCGGCGGCGACGGAAGAGCTCGACCGTGCGACCGTTGGCCTGATGATGGCCGGCCACGACCATGAGGACGCGGTGGCATGATCCGCTTCGAACCACGCGAAAGCGTCTCGCCCGCCCGCCGCATCGCGGCCCCCGTCATCGCCGCGCTGGCGGCACTCGCTCTGGCCGCGATCCCGATTGCGGCGGCCGGTGCGCCGGTGCTGACCGCCTACGGTCTGATGGCCAAGGGCGCCTTCGGCTCGCTCTTCGCCCTCTCCGAGTTGCTGGCGCGGGCGACGCCGCTGATTCTGACCGGCCTTGCCGCGGCCATCGCCTTCCGTGCGCGGCTCTGGAACATCGGCGGCGAGGGGCAGCTCTACGCCGGCGCGCTCGCCGCCGTCGCCATCGGTTCGGGCACGGTGTCGATGCCGCCGGCGGTGATGATCCCGACCGTGCTGCTCGCCGGCTTCCTCGCCGGCGGCCTGCTCATGCTGGTTCCTGCCCTCCTCAAGGTTCGGCTCGGGGCAGACGAGGTGGTGACGACGCTGCTTCTCAATTTCGTCGTGATCTATTTCGTGCAGATGATGCTCGAGGGGCCGATGAAGGATCCGATGGGCATGGGTTGGCCCCAGTCCGCGCCGATCCTGGCGGAGGCGAGCCTGCCCAAGCTGATGGCCCGCATGCGCGTTCACGCCGGGCTGATCGTGGCGCTCGTCGCCGCCATCGCCATCCATATCGTCATGAAGCGGACCGTGGTCGGCTACGAGATCCGCGCCGTCGGCGAGAACCAGGATGCCGCCCGCCACGCGGGCATTCCCGTGACGGCGACCTTCCTGCGGGTCGCCCTCATCAGCGGCGGGCTCGCGGGGCTCGCCGGCGTTGGCGAGGTCGCCGGCCTCAAGGGTTATCTCACCGCCGACATCTCGCCCGGTTTCGGCTATTCCGGCATCGTCGTCGCCATGCTCGCCGGCCTGTCGCCGCTCGGCGTGGTCGTCGCCGCGCTCTTCATCGCCGGCATTTTCGTCGGCGCCGACAGCATGAGCCGGGCCATTGGCGTTTCCAATTATCTGGCCGACCTTGTCGTTGCCACGTCGCTGATCGCGGTTCTGGTCTCGGGCCTGTTCGTGCGTTTCAAGGTGCGCATCACCGGCCCCTTCGGCAAAGGCGGGAAAGAGGCATGACCGAGGTCCTCGACATTCTCGCCTCGGCGAGCTTCTGGGCGGCGGCGCTGCGCATCGCGACGCCGCTGATCTTCGGCGTTTTGGGCGCGCTCCTGTGCGAGCGTGCCGGCGTCCTCAATCTCGGCATCGAAGGCATCTTCACCGCCGGTGCCATGGCCGGCTGGATGGCCGCCTGGCTTGGCGCGGGCCTGTGGGGCGGCGTGCTGGTCGCCGCGCTCGCGGGGGCGGCCTTCGGCCTTGTCCACGCCATCCTCACCGTACCGCTCGGCCTGTCACAGCATGTCTCGGGCATCGGCGTTACGCTCTTCGCCACGAGCTTCAGCTATTATGCCTACCGCACGGCGCTGCCCGACGTGAGTTCGCCGCCGCGCATCGAGGCGTTCCAGCCGCTCGACATTCCAGGCCTCTCCGACCTGCCGTTCATCGGCCCGGTGCTGTTCCAGCAGACCGCGCTCACCATGCTGGCGCTGGCGCTCGTCCTGGCGGTCGGCTTCGTGCTCTACCGAACGCCGCTCGGCCTGGCGATCCGCGCCGTCGGCGACAATCCCTCTGCCGTCGAGGCGCAGGGGCTTTCGGTCATGTGGCTGCGCATGGGGACGGTGGTCGCGGGTTCGGCGTTGATGGCGCTGGGCGGGGCGTTCCTGACCATGTCGGCCTTCGACGCCTTCTTCTTCGGCATGGTCAACGGCCGTGGCTGGATCTGCATCGCGCTGACCGTCTTTGCCTCCTGGCGGCCGGGCAAGGCCCTGCTCGGGGCGCTGCTCTTCGGCGCGTTCGATGCCTTCCAGGTGCGGCTCCAGACCGAGGTCGGCGCCTTCGTGCCCGGTCAGGTCTTCCTGATGATGCCCTATCTTCTGTCCATCGCCGCGCTCGTCGTCGTCGCCCGCAAGGCCGACTACCCGCGCGCCATGCTCAAGCCCTATTTCAAGGGCCAGCGCTGAGCAGCGGGCGCGCGGGGTTCTAGCCCGCGCGCGTCAGCCGGTCGACCTCGGCAAGCAGCCTCTCCGTCATCGCCGCTGCCGGCCGGCTCGCCGCCGCGAAGGAGCCGAGTTCCTCCCAGTCGAGCGCGCGCAGACCCGCCCCGCCCTCGCCCGTCTCGCTGTCGGCGATCTCTTTCAGCGCATCGACGAGCGTGATGTCCTGCGTGCGGGTCTTCGCCGCCGCCGCCTTTACCAGGTCCTGCGAGCGGGCGCGCCCGACATGCGGGACGAGCGCGAAGGAAAGCCGTTCTGCTAGCAGTGCGCCGCCGCCTTGCGTGACGATTTCCCCCATCCGCCGCAC
Source organism: Stappia sp. (assembly GCF_048268045.1). GTDB lineage: Bacteria > Pseudomonadota > Alphaproteobacteria > Rhizobiales > Stappiaceae > Stappia. Next base: position 117,903 of record NZ_JBLWWG010000002.1, on the reverse strand, counting down.
CTGTGGCTCCAGCGTGTCGACGAGCGCGCCAGCCTGCAGAAGCAGCGCTCCGGTGACCGGCAGGAGCTGCGGCAGGATCAGCCATTCGGCCATCCAGCCGGCGCCGTCGCGTTCGTCCTGATGGGCGGGCGTTCCTGACAGCATGGCGGCAAGGCCGCGCCCCTGGCGCGCCAGCGCCACCACCGCCTCGGCCCGGACCGGGTTCTGCTTTTGTGGCATGGTGGAGGAGCCGCCGGCCCCCTTCAGCCGGAGCTCGCCGATCTCGGAGCGCGCGGCGATGAGCACGTCGGCGGCGAGCTTCTCGCCGGCGGTGCAGATCGCACCGCACAGGTCCGCGACCTGCACCAGCGGTTGTCGGTCGGTCATCCAGGGCGGGGCGTCGGAAAGGCCGAGTTCGCCGGCAAGCCGCGCGCCGAAATCATCTGGGAGCCCCTTCGCGCCGGCACTCTCGAACAGTGCGGCGAGGTCGCCCGAGGCGCCGCCGAGCTGTACAGCAAGCCCGTCGCGGGAAAGCCGCCGCGTGCGGGCAAGCGCGCGGGCGAGCGGCAGCGCCCAGCCGGCGACGCGAAAGCCGAAGCTGACCGGCGTCGCGCCTTGCGTGCGGGTGCGTCCGGCCATCGGCGTCGTGCCGTGGGCGCGGGCAAGGGTGGCAAGCGCGTCGACGAGTCCGGCGAGACGCTTCTCCAGCACTGCAACCGCCTTGCCGAGGCGCAGCATCAGGCCGGTGTCGACGATGTCCTGCGAGGTGGCTGCGAAGTGGAGATGGTCGGCCGCCTCGCGACCGATCCGGCGGCGCAGCGCCGCAACCAGCGCCGGCACGGGAACGCCGGCCGATGCCGTGCCTTGCGCCAGTTCCTCCGGCGTCGGCAGATCGCCCCGGTCGGCCAGCGCCGCGAGTTCCCGGTCGACCGCCGCCGCCGCTTTGCCCGGTATCAGGCCGAGCCCGCCCTGCACGCGGGCGATGGCCCGTTCCACCTCGACCATGGCGGCGATTTCCGCCTCGTCGGTGAACAGCGCAAGGGTTTCCGCGTCGCCGAAAAGGCCGGCATAGAGCGGGGAATGAAGGGGCGTTTCGGCCATGTCGGATCGCTTCCCGGCGGGGGTCTTGGAGTGTGTCGCCGCAGACTATCCGCCTTTGTGCTCAGATGTCGAAAAACGCGGTCTCGCCCGTGCCCTGAAGCCGAATGTCGAACCGGTAGCGGTCGGCTGTCCCCTCGACGGCACGTGCGATCAGCGTCTCGCGCGTCGCCGGATCCATGCGCCCGAAGTCGCCGTCGGCTGCGATGGCCGTGCGGTCCTCCTCGAAGTAGATGCGGGTGTGCAGATGGATGTTGATGCCGCGCGCGAAGATCAGCAGCGCGATGTGCGGAGCGTGTCCTTCCGCGTGAACGCCCGGCTTTACCGTCCTGAAGCGGAACAGGCCGGTGGAAAGATCGGCCGTTGCGCGGGCGAAGAGCCCGTGCTCGCCCACCCGGCCCCTGCCGTCCGCCTGCCAGATTTCCAGCATGCAGTCGCGCACCGGCGCACCGGCCCCGTCGAAGACGGTGCCCTCGATCTCGATCGCCGGCCCCGTGTCGCTGTCGATCTCCGCGCCCGGCATGTTGATCGCGGCGTTGCGCCCTATCGCCTGCGGCGCGGTGCCAATGTGCACAAAGGGGCCCGCCGTCTGCGACGGGGTTTCGGCCAGTCTTTCGGCCAGTCTTTCGACCAGTCGCGCGGTCAGTCCTTCGTCGCCCATCACATGCCCTCCGGCTGGCTCTCGAAATGCGTCTGCCGGCGTCCGCGCAGGACGATGTCGAACCGGTAGGCGAGGCAGTCGAACGGCTCCTGATTGCGCATGTCGAGCCGTGCCACCAGCCGCTCGACGACGCTCTTGTCGGGGATGGTGTTGACGATCGGGCAGAGCGGGATGAGCGGGTCGCCCTCGAAATAGAGCTGGGTTACCAGTCGCTGGGCGAAGGCCTCGCCGAACACCGAAAGGTGGATATGCGCCGGTCGCCAGTCGGATCCATTGTTCGGCCAGGGATAGGGGCCGGGCTTGATCGTGCGGAAGAGATAGCGGCCGTCCGCGTCGCTGAGGCAGCGCCCGCAGCCGGAAAAATTCGGGTCGAGCGGCGCCAGATAGCCGTCGTTGACATGGGCATAGCGTCCCGCGGCATTGGCCTGCCAGACCTCGATCAGCGCGTCGGGCACGGGGCGCGCGTTCTCGTCGAGAACCCGGCCGAAGACGTAGATGCGCTCGCCGAGCGCGTCGCCGCTCACAGCGGCGTTGCGGATGAGGTCGTGGTCGAGCGGTCCGAGCGGGCGCCGGCCGAGGGCCGGGCCGGTCTTTTCCAGTTTCGTCTGCTCCAGCGAGACGAGCGGGCGGACCGGCGCGCGCAGCACCGAGCTCTTGTAGGCCGGCGTCAGCGACGGCGGGTGCCCGCTCCTGTCGCGGCGATAGAAAGCGGGCCCCTGCCCGCGCGCGGTTTCAGCCATCGCTTTCCTGCTCCTCCCCCGGCGCGCCGGCGGCGCTGTCGTTCTCTTGCGTCTCCGTCTCGGCGAAGGCGGCCCGGGCGATGCGGATTGCCCGGTTGGCGGCCGGCACGCCGGCATAGATCGCCACATGCATCAGCGCCTCGCGCACATCGTCCGCGCTTGCCCCGGTGCGGGCGCAGGCGCGGCAGTGCATGGCCAGTTCCTCATCCTGGCCAAGGGCCGCGAGCAGCGCGACGGTGATCATCGAGCGTTCCCGCCGGGTGATCGCGTCGCTCGACCAGACGGTGCCCCACGCCCCGCGCGTGATCAGTTCCTGGAAGGGCGCGTCGAAGGCGGTCGCCGCCGCCTGGGCGCGCGCCACATGCGCCTCGCCCAGCACCGCCCTGCGTGTCGCCACACCGTCGTCATAGGGGTCCCGGCCCTCGCTCATGCGATCCTCTCCTCCACGAAACCGACAAGGAGCCCGGCGATGTCTTCCGGTGCCTCGACGCAGGGCAGGTGCCCGGCCCCGGCGATTTCGGCGAACTCCGCCCCCTCGATTGCCCGCGCCAGAGCGCGCACCGTTTCCGGCGGCGTCGCCAGGTCCTGCGAGCCCGCGATGCACAGCGCGGGGCGGCGGATCGTGGGTGTCAGCTCCCGCAGGTCGGCGGCGGCGATGGCGCGCGCCAGCGCGCAATAGCCGTCGGCCGGACAATGGGCGAGCATCGTCCGCCACAGGGCAAGCTCGGCCGGCTGGTCGCGGCGGAAGCGTTCCGAGAACCAGCGCTCCATCGTTGCCTCGGCGATCGCCTCCATGCCACCGGCCGCGATCGCCGCGATCCGCGCCTCCCACATCTCGGGCGCGCCGATCTTCATGCCGGTGTTGGACAGGACGAGGCCGGCGACCCGATCCGGATGGCGGATCGCCAGATCCTGCGCGATCAGCCCGCCGACGGACAGTCCGACGACAACGGCCCTGCCGATGCCGAACGTGTCGAGGAGATGAGCGAGGTCGTCCGCATGGTCAGAAACAGAGGGAGAGCGGGCGGAGGCCCCCCCGGAGGAAAGCCCGTGGCCGGCGGTATCATAGCGCAGCAGGCCAAAGGCTGCCGGCAGGCGCTCGGCGACGGCGTCCCAGACGCGCAGGTCGGTGCCGAGCGAATTGGAAAACGCCAGCGTCACCGCGCCAGTGCCCGGCCTGTGGCTTGCGTGAAGCACGCGTCCGTCCCGAATGACCGCTCTCACACTTTCCTCCGCCTCCCCGCAGGATCTTCAGTGTTCAGCATGGCGATGGGGTTTGGTAATGTAAAATAAGAAATCGGCGTATTTGCATAACCAAATCGCTCAATCTGCGGAGGCAGCGCATGCGGGTCGGCATGGGGTTGAAGTTGCGACATCTCGAGGCCTTTCTCGAGATCGCGCGCCGGCGCAGCCTCTCGGAGGCGGCGGATGCGCTCAGTGTGACGCAGCCGGCGATCTCGAAGACGCTCAAGGAGCTGGAAACCCTGCTCGGCGTGACGGTGATGGAGCGCGGACGCGGCGGCGTGGCCCTGACCCAGGCCGGCGAGGTTTTCCATCACTACGCGAGCCTGTCGGTCTCCGCCCTGCGTGAGGGGCTCGACGGCATCGAGCAGGCGCGCAGGGGCAGCGACCGGGTGCTGAGCGTCGGCGCCCTGCCGAGCGTGGCCGCCAGCGTCATTCCCGAGACCGCGCGCCTCTATCTGGAGCAGGGCCACGGCGCGACGCTCGAGATCGTCACCGGCCCGAACGGCCATCTGCTCGATCAATTGCGCTCCGGCGCGCTCACCGTGGTGATCGGCCGGCTCGGCCGCCCCGACGCGATGCAGGGCCTCAGCTTCCGCCAGCTCTACGCCGAGCAGGTTGCATTCGCCGTGCGTCCGGGGCATCCGCTCATCGCCGATCCCGATCTCGCCCGGCTCGGCGCGTTCCCGGTGCTTTTTCCGAACCGTTCTGCGGCGATCCGGCCGCTGGTGGAGCGGCTGATGGTCGCCAATGGCATCGGCCACCTGCCACGCCGGATCGAGACCGTCTCGAACGCCTTCGGTCGGGCCTTCACCCGTTCCGGTGATGCGGTCTGGATCATCTCGCACGGGGTGATTGCGGCTGATCTTGCCGAGGGCGCGCTGGTGGCGCTGCCCGTCGATACGGCGCTGACCCTCGGTCCGGTCGGCATCTCGACCCGCGCCGAGGAGACGCAGACGCCGGATCTGGTCGCCTTCATTGCGGCCTTGCGCAAGGCGGTCTGCGGGCGTGGCGGCCTGGCCGGCTAGCGGCTCATCCGTCGCCGTCCTGCGGTCCGCCGGTGCGCGTCGCCGACGGGCCCGGGCGCGGATCTGCGGGGTCCGTATCCCGGTGCCGCTCCAGCATCGCCATGCGCCGCTCGCTGCGCTCCGGATCGTGCTGCGTGACGCCGGCGACCAGCGTTTCCGCGATGACGAGGAGGGCGGCGGCCGAATCCCAGGGCGAAGGCACGGTGACGCGCGCCGGCAGCACATGGGCGGCGACACTTGCGATCGGCGACAGCCAGCTGTCGGTGACGAGCACCACCGTCACGCCAAGCGCCGACGCGCTCTCCGCCATCCGCCCGAGGTCGGCCTGATAGCGGCGGATGTCGAAGACCACCAGCACGTCGCGGCGACCCATGTCGAGCAGCAAGTCGCGCCAGTTGCCTTCCTGCCCGGGCAGATGCACCACGCCGGAGCGCACGATGCGCAGATGCGCGGCCATGTAGCGGGCGAGCGCGTCGGTGAAGCGCCCGCCGAGCAGGTGGACCGTGCGGCGTTCGTCGGCCAGCAGCGCGACCACGGCGGCAAGTTCGGCCTCGGGGAGCTGGCGGAAGGTCTCGGCGATGTTGGTGCGGGCGGCGTCGGCCAGCGCGCCGATGCCTTGTCCCGCCACCGGCTTGCCGACGCCGCCGCCGGCCTGCGCCTTGGCCAGAGGCGAGCGCAACTGATCCTCAAGCTCGGTGCGCAGCCGGGTTTGCAGGGCGGCATAGGTGGCAAAGCCCATCCGCGTGGCGAAGCGCAGGATCGTCGGCGAACTGACGCCGGCGGCCGCCGCGAATTGCGCGACCGTTCCCAGCCCCAGAACGGGATAGTTGCCAAGCAGCGCCAGCGCCGCACGCCGCTCCGTCGCCGTGCATTCCCCGAGCCTTTCGCGGATCTCTTCCGCCAGCGATTGCGTCATGTGCCGCCTCGGCAGTGCCGTTTTTGAAACCCGATTGACAATCGGAACCATGGTGTATCAAATCATACAGAAGGGCGCAGGCAACGCAATTCTGTAACAAATATAACAAGCGTTGCCGGTTCGCAGTGCAGCCACGGGGCCGTTTCCAGCCGGCGCCCGGAGCGGGGGAGAGGCGCATGACGCCGCAGCCGGCATCAGGCATGCCGAACGGGGAGCCCCTCGGGGATGCCCCCATCGTCACGGAGAACGCCGGCGGCCGGGGCCGCGTCGTTATCCTGTGCGACCACGCGTCAAACCGGATTCCGGCGGAATTCGGCGACCTCGGCCTCGATGCCGAGGCGCGGCGCGCCCATATCGCCTGGGATCCGGGCGCACTGGGGGTCTCGCGCCATCTTTCCGCCGCGCTCGATGCGCCGCTGGTGTTTCCCGATGTTTCCCGCCTCGTCATCGATTGCAACCGCGACGTTTCCGCGCCGGATCTCGTGCCGGCGGTGAGCGAGACGACGCGGGTGCCGGGCAATCAGGATCTCGACGCGGCGGCCCGTGCCCGCCGCATCGCGCTGTCCCATGCGCCCTTCCACGCCCGCGTCGAGGCGCTTATCGAGGCGCGCGCCGGCTCTGGCATCGAGAGCATCGTCGTCTCGATCCACACGTTCACGCCGGTCTACAAGGGCGTCTCCCGTCCCTGGCCGGTGGGCATCCTGTCCAACCATGACCGCCGGCTTGCCGATGCGATGCGCGCCGACCTGGCGGCGCAGTCGATCTCCGACATCGGTGACAATGAGCCCTATGCGCCGCGCGACGGGGTCTATTACACGCTTCACCGCCACGGCGAGAGGCGCGGCCTCGCCTGCGCCATGGTCGAGATCCGCAACGACGAGGTGGCCGATCCGGCCGGAGAACGGCTGTGGGGAGAAAGGCTCGCGCGGGCGCTACGCGCCGGCGAGGCGGCTCTTGTCGAAAGAGGGGCGCGCAATGGGTAGTCTGGCGCGGGCCTACGTGCGCGGTGTCGACAGCTTCAACCGCGTCCTCGGCTGCATTGTCATGTTCGGCATCTTCGTGATGATGGCGATCCTGCTCTGGTCGTCGATCTCCAAGACCTTCTTCCTGCCGTCCCAGTGGACGCTGGAGATCGCCCAGTTCGCCATGGTCGCCTATTACATTCTCGGCGGACCCTATTCGATCCAGCTCGGCTCGAACGTGCGCATGGATCTCTTCTATGCAAACTGGTCGGTGAAGAAGAAGGCCTGGTTCGACGCCTTCACGGTCTTCGTGCTGATCTTCTACCTGGGTGTCCTGCTCTATGGCGGCCTCAACTCAATGGCCTATTCGCTCGGTCATTTCGGCACCGAGCCTTTCGTCTTCTTCAAGGATCTCGTCGTTGCCTTCGTTACCGGCGGCCCCGACGCGGCCGGCGAGGTGATCGGCTATGTCGAGCGCAGCCCCACCGCCTGGCGGCCGTATCTGTGGCCGATCAAGGGCGTGATGGTGCTCGGCTTCTTTCTGATGCTGCTCCAGGCGATCTCGGAACTGATCAAGGACATTGCCCGCATCCGCGGAGAGGAGATCTGATGTCCTATGAAATGATCGCCCTGCTGATGTTCTCCTCGATGATGCTGATGCTTCTGACGGGACAGCGGGTCTTTGCCGCGATCGGCGGCGTGGCTGCGGTCGCGGCCCTGGCGCTATGGGGCACGGGCGGCGCGGACATTCCCTTTTCCTCGGCCATGAAGCTGATGAAGTGGTATCCGCTGCTGACGCTGCCGATGTTCATTTTCATGGGCTACGTCCTGTCGGAATCGAAGATTGCCGACGATCTCTATCGCATGTTCCACGTGTGGATGGGGTCGATGTCCGGCGGGCTGGCCATCGGCACCATCGGCCTGATGGTTCTGATCTCGGCGATGAACGGCCTGTCTGTCGCCGGCATGGCCATTGGCGCCACCATCGCCCTGCCCGAGCTGCTCAAGCGCGGCTACGACAAGCGCATGGTCACCGGCGTGATCCAGGCCGGCTCGTCGCTCGGCATTCTGGTGCCGCCTTCCGTGGTGCTCGTGCTCTACGCCATGATCGCGCGCGCGCCGGTCGGCCAGCTCTGGTTGGCCGGCATCGTGCCGGGGCTGATGATGGCGGCGATGTTCGTCGTCTATATCTACGTGCGCTGCCGCATCAAGCCCTCGCTCGGACCCGCGCTCAGCGCCGAGGAGCGCAACGTCTCTCGGGCCGAGAAGCTGCGGCTGCTCGGCGCCGGCATTTTGCCGCTGGTGATTTTCGCCGCCATGATGGTGCCCTTCGTCAATGGCTGGACGAGCCTTGTCGAAAGCTCGGCCATCGGTGCGATCACCGCCTTTCTCGCCGCTGTCCTGCGCCGCCGGATGAACCGGAAGGTGTTCATCACCTGCGTGCGGCAGACGTTGGCGATCTCCTGCATGTTCATGTGGATCATTCTGGCAGCGCTGGGCTTCGGCGCGGTCTTCGACGGTCTCGGTGCGGTCAACGCCATCTCGGACCTCTTCACCGAGCGGCTCGGCCTCAATCCCTGGATGATCCTCATCCTGATGCAGCTGTCCTTCCTGGTGATGGGCACCTTTCTCGACGACACCGCCATGCTGGTGATCGTGGCGCCGCTCTACGTGCCGCTGGTCGGCACGCTGGATCTCGGCCTGCCGCGCGACGAGGTGCTGATCTGGTACGGCGTGCTCTACACGGTCACCACCCAGATCGCCTACATGACGCCGCCGTTCGGCTACAATCTGTTCCTGATGCGCGCCATGGCTCCGCCGGAGATTTCCATGCGCGACATCTACGGATCGATCACGCCCTTCGTCATCGTGATGGTGCTCGCGCTGGTGATCCTGATGGTCTTCCCGCAGATCGCTCTGTGGCTGCCTGATTATGTCTACGGCCGTTGAGGAGATGCGGAACCGGGGGAGAGGAAATGCGGGGCCGAAGGCCAAGACCCGGGGAAACCGGGCGGGATGAGAGGTCCCCGCGGAAAACAACGAGAACGGGCTGAAAGCACGCGGTGTCGAAATGACGTTTGGGCTCCCGGGAAACCCGGGTGCCGAAAGATCGACCAACCAGAGGGGAATGATACCGATGACCAACAGACGCGATTTTCTCAAGAAGGCCGGCCTCGGCTCCGTCGCCGCCGCAGGAGCCACCACGCTTGCCGCGCCGGCCGTCCTGGGCCAGGCGCCGATCAAGTGGCGGTTGCAGACCTACGCCGGCCCGGCGCTGGCCGAGCATGTGATCAAGCCGCATATCGACGCCTTCAACAAGGCCGCCAACGGGCAGATGGAGATCGAGCTCTATTTCTCCGATCAGCTCGTGCCGACGGCCGAGCTCTTCCGCGCCATGCAGCGCGGCACCATCGACGCGGTGCAGTCGGATGACGACTCCATGGCCTCGCCGACGGAAGTGACCGTCTTCGGCGGCTATTTCCCCTTTGCCAGCCGCTATTCGCTGGATGTGCCGGTGCTGTTCAACCAGTACGGCCTGAAGGAGATCTGGGAGGAGGAATACGCCAAGGTCGGGGTCAAGCACATCTCCGCCGGCTCGTGGGATCCCTGTCACTTCGCCACCAAGAACCCGATCCGCAGCCTCGCGGACCTGCAGGGCAAGCGCGTGTTCACCTTCCCGACCGCGGGCCGCTTCCTGAGCCAGTTCGGCGTCGTTCCGGTGACGCTTCCCTGGGAGGACATCGAGGTGGCGGTGCAGACCGGCGAGCTTGACGGTGTTGCCTGGTCGGGTATCACCGAGGACTACACCGTCGGCTGGGCCGATGTGACCAACTACTTCCTCACCAACAACATCTCCGGTGCCTGGGCGGGCTCCTTCTTTGCCAACATGGATCGCTGGAACGAGCTGCCCGAGCATCTCAAGGTCATGCTTCAGCTCGCCATGGACGCCTCTCACTATTATCGCCAGTGGTGGTACTGGGGCGGCGAGGCGAGCCTGCGCGTGGACGGAACCAAGATGGAGCTGACCTCGATCCCGGACGCCGAATGGGCGACGGTGGAGGAAGCCGCGGTCAAGTTCTGGGACGAGATCGCGGCGGAGTCCGAGATCAAGGCGAAGGTCGTGGAGATCTTCAAGAAGTACAACTCCGACATGCAGAAGGCTGGGCGGCCCTACCGCTACACCTGAGCGTGACGCGTCCGGGGGCGGCGACATCGCCGTCCCCGGCCTTTCCCGCCGGCGTGCCCGGCCGTGATACCGCAGCTTTCTGCCAAACCGAGAACGATGATCCATGGCTGGCAATCTGACCTTCGAAGCGCTCATCAAGGCCGTCGACGACGGCTCGATCGACACCGTGCTGGCCTGCATCGTCGACATGCAGGGCCGGCTGATGGGCAAGCGCTTTCACGCGCGCAACTTCATCGAGCACTCCTTCGAGGAGACGCATTGCTGCAACTACCTGCTGGCGACCGACCTGGAGATGTACACGGTCGAGGGCTATGCGGCGACGAGCTGGGCCGGCGGCTACGGCGACTACGTGATGAAGCCGGACCTTTCCACCCTGCGCCCCCTGCCCTGGCTGGAGGGCACGGTGATGGTGCTGTGCGACGTGCTCGACCATCACACCCATCAGGCGGTTCCCCATTCGCCGCGCGCCATGCTGAAGACGCAGGTCGCGCGGCTCGAGGCCATGGGCCTCACGGCGATGATGGCCACCGAGCTCGAGTTCTTCCTGTTCGAGAAGAGCTTCGAGGAGATCCGCAAGTCCGGGTTCCGCGACCTCGAGCCGCTGTCGGCCTACAATGAGGACTACTCGATCCTGCTGACCAGCCGCGAGGAGGCCGTGATGCGGCCGGTGCGCAACCATCTGGTCGCCGCCGGCGTTCCGGTCGAGAACTCGAAAGGCGAGGCCGAGGCCGGACAGGAGGAACTCAACATCCGCTACGCGGAGGCGCTTGCCTGCGCCGACCACCATGCCATCGCCAAGCATGCGACCAAGGAGATCGCCTGGCAGCACGGCCATGCGGTCACCTACATGCCCAAGTGGCACCATGCGAAGGTCGGCTCCTCCGCCCATGTGCACCAGTCGTTGTGGACGAAGTCGGGCGAGCCGGTCTTCTTCGACAAGGACGCTCCGCACGGCATGTCGCAGACGATGCGCCATTACATGGCCGGCCTCATCCGCTATGCGCCGGACTACACCTGCTTCCTGGCGCCCTATATCAACAGCTACAAGCGTTTCCAGAAGGGAACCTTCGCGCCGACCAAGACAGCCTGGTCGATCGACAACCGCACCGCCGGCTTCCGGCTCTGTGGCGAGGGCTCGAAGGCGGTGCGCGTCGAATGCCGCATCGGCGGCTCGGATCTCAACCCCTATCTGGCGCTTGCCGCGCAGCTTGCGGCCGGCATCCGCGGCATGGAGGAGAAGCTCGAGCTCGACGATCCGGTGACCGGCGACATCTATCAGGCGCGCCGGCTGAAGGACGTTCCCCGCTCGCTGCGGGCGGCGTCCGAGACCCTGCGCAAGTCGAAGATGCTGCGCGAGGCCTTTGGCGACGCGGTGATCGACCACTATGTGCGAGCCGCCGAGTGGGAGCAGGAAGAGTTCGACCGCGTGGTCACCGACTACGAGATCGCGCGCGGCTTCGAGCGGGCATAGGGTCCGCGGCCGCCGTTTGCCTGCCGCGCGGTTGGCGCGGCGTTTCTGTTGCGGCCGCATGGCGCGGCCGGATGACGATTGGGTGCTGAATGTCCGACACGATCAAGCTGATTTCCCCGGTTGACGGCTCGGTCTATGCCGAACGTCCCGTGGCCACGGGAGCGGAGATCGACCAGGCGGTGGCCGAGGCGCGCGCCGCGCAGGTTTCCTGGGCGGCGACGCCGCTGTCCGAGCGCTGCGATGCGGTGCTTGCCGCGGTTGCGGCGCTCGAGGCGATGAACGACGAGATCGTCCCGGAGCTCGCCTGGCAGATGGGCCGGCCGATCCGCTACGGCGGCGAACAGGGCGGCACGCGCGAGCGCACCGACTACATGGTGAAGATCGCCGAAGAGGCGCTGAAGCCCCGCCGTCACACCGACCGCCCGGGCTTCACCCGCTATGTCAGACCCGAGCCGCTCGGCGTCGTCATGGTCATCGCGCCCTGGAACTATCCCTTCATGACGGCGATCAACACCATCGTCCCGGCGCTGATCGCCGGCAACACGGTGATCCTCAAGCACGCCGCCCAGACCCTGCTTGTCGGTGAGCGGCTGGACAAGGCCTTCCGCGCCGCCGGCCTGCCGAAGGGCGTTTTCCGCAACATCGTGCTCAACCACGGCCAGACCGAGGCCCTGCTCGGCTCGGGGCGCATCGATCACATCAACTTCACCGGCTCCGTTGCCGGCGGGCGCGCCATCGAGAAGGCGGCGGCCGGCACCTTCGCCTCGCTCGGTCTCGAGCTCGGCGGCAAGGATCCTGCCTACATCCGCGCCGACGCGGATGTGGCGGCGGCGATCGACGGCATCGCCGACGGGGCGTTCTTCAACTCCGGCCAGTGCTGCTGCGGCATCGAGCGCATCTATGTGCACGAGAGCCACTTCGACACGGTGGTCGAGGGGCTGGTGAATTTCGCCTCCAGCTACAAGCTCGGCAATCCGCTCGAGGAGGCGACGACGCTCGGGCCGATGGCCCAGGCGCGCTTCGCCGCCCATGTGCGCGAGCAGACCGCCGAGGCCCTGCGCAAGGGCGCGCGGGCGCTCGTCGACCCGAAGCTCTTCCCGGCCAATGAGGAGGGCACGCCCTATCTGATGCCGCAGGTTCTCGTCGACGTCGATCACCAGATGTCGGTGATGCGCGAGGAGAGCTTCGGCCCGGTGGTCGGTGTCATGAAGGTGCGCGACGACGAAGAGGCGGTCTCGCTGATGAACGACAGCCCCTACGGGCTCACCGCCTCGATCTGGACCGCGGACGAGGCGGCGGCGATTTCGGTCGGCGACCGCATCGAGACGGGCACCGTCTTCATGAACCGCTGCGACTATCTCGACCCGGCCCTGGTGTGGACCGGCGTCAAGGAGACCGGCCGGGGCGCGGCCCTGTCCGAGTTCGGCTACATGTCGCTTACCCGGCCGAAGTCCTACCACCTGCGCACCTCGCTCTGAGGCGCGTCCCCAACCGGTTCCCCGTTCCCGGCGCGTTCTCCGCTCCGGGGACGGCTCGTTTCTCCCTCGCTCTCAAGGTCGAACGCTCATGAGCTCCACGCCTTCCGTCAACTGGTCCTATCCGACTTCCGTGCGTTTCGGCGCCGGGCGCATCCAGGAGCTTGGCTCCGCGGCGAAGCGCCTGGGCATGTCACGCCCGCTCCTCGTCACCGATCCGGGCCTTGCGCGCCTGCCGATGGTCGGCGAGGCGCTCGAGATCCTGAAGGCCGCGGGCCTCGAGCCCGGCCTCTTCAGCGAGGTCAAGCCGAACCCGACCGGCGCCAATGTCGAGGCCGGCGTTGCCGCCTACCGCGCCGGCGGCCACGATGGCGTCATTGCCTTCGGCGGCGGCTCGGGACTGGATGCGGGCAAGGTCATTGCCTTCATGTCCGGCCAGACGCGGCCGATGTGGGACTTCGAGGACATCGGCGACTGGTGGACGCGCGCCGATCCGGACGGCATCGCCCCGATCCTCGCCGTGCCGACCACCGCCGGCACCGGCTCCGAGGTCGGCCGCGCCGGCGTCATCACCAACGAGGAGACTCACACCAAGAAGGTCATCTTCCATCCCAAGATGCTGCCCGGCATCGTCATTTGCGATCCGGCGCTGACCGTGGGCATGCCGCGCTATTTCACCGTCGGCACCGGCATGGACGCGCTCGCGCACTGCCTGGAGGCCTATTCCTCGACCTTCTACCATCCGATGGGCGACGGCATCGCGGTGGAGGGCATTCGCCTCGTCTTCGAGAACCTGCGCCGCGTCGCCGACACGCCGGACGATCTTCTCGCCCGCGGCCACATGATGTCGGCCGCAGCCATGGGCGCGGTCGCCTTCCAGAAGGGGCTCGGCGCCATCCATGCGCTCTCCCATCCGGTCGGCGCGCTCTACGACACCCACCACGGCATGACCAACGCCGTCTTCATGCCCTATGTGCTCGCCTTCAACCGCGACGCCATCGAGGAGAAGATCGTGCGTCTGGCCGGCTATCTCGGCATGTCCGGCGGTTTCGACGGCTTCATGAAGGAGATCCTGGCGCTGCGTGCCGATCTCGATGTGCCGCAGACGCTGGCCGGGTTGAAGATCGACGGCGCCCAGGCGGCGAAGATCGCCGAGATGGCCGTGGTCGATCCGACCGCCGGCGGCAATCCGGTCGAGCTTACCGTTGACGGCGCCCGCGCCATCTTCGACGCGGCGCTTGCCGGAAAGCTCTGATCCCCGCCCCTTCCGGTGCGCCGGAAGGAGGCAACGAGACGGCGCGCGGGCGGGATCGGCCCGCGCGCTTTTTGCCGCACTTGGCGCGCGCGTCGTCGCGCCGTCGATTGACAGCGGCGGGCTTCCCCCCCTACATGCCCCTTTGCGATTTCCGGACGCCGACGCCGGGTTCCGGGGCAAAGAGACGACGGGCACAGGACGGGCAGATGACTGAGACGCGGATCGACCGCCGCTTTGCGGCATGCCGGGCCGAGAACCGGCCGGCGCTGGTGACCTTCGTGACCGCCGGCGACCCGGACCTTGCGACCTCGCAGGCCATTCTCGACGCGCTTCCCGGCGCCGGCGCGGATGTGATCGAGCTGGGCATGCCTTTCTCCGACCCGATGGCCGAGGGCATTCCGATCCAGCTTGCCACCCAGCGCGCGCTGGCCGGTGGCCAGACCATGGCCCGCACGCTCGACATGGTGCGCGCCTTCCGCAAGCATGACGACGACACGCCGATCGTGCTGATGGGCTACTACAATCCGATCTATGTGCGCGACCCGGAGGCCTTCGTCGCCGAGGCGAAGGAGGCTGGCGTCGACGGGCTGATCGTCGTCGACATTCCGCCCGAGGCCGACGACGAGCTCTGCCTTCCCGCGCTGGCCGCGGGGCTGAACTTCATCCGCCTGACGACGCCGACGACCGACGACCGCCGCCTTCCTGCCGTGCTCGCCAACACCTCCGGTTTCGTTTATTACGTCTCTGTGACCGGCATCACCGGCGCAACCATCTCGAGCCGCGCCAATGTCGCCGAGGCGGTGCGTCGCATCAAGCGCCACACGGATCTGCCGGTTGGCGTCGGCTTCGGCGTCAAGACCGCCGAGGACGCCGAGGTTATCGGCCGCGATGCGGATGGCGTCGTTGTCGGCTCGGTGCTGGTCGAGGCGGTGCGCAACAGCCTCGATGCCGAGGGACGCGCCACCGGCGCGACGGTGGAGGCGGTCTCCGCGCTGGTGCGCGAACTTGCCGGCGGGGTCGCCCGTTCCCGGGCGGCCGAAGGGGTCAACTGACGAATTTTCGCGCGGGGGCCGAGAGCGCTCGCCGCGCGCCGAACCAACACAACGGACGGTAACTGCCTTGAACTGGATCAACAACGTCGTTCGCCCGAAGATCCGCGGCTTCCTGCAGAAGCGGGAGGTGCCGGAGAACCTCTGGATCAAGTGTCCGGAGACTGGCGAGATGGTCTTCCATCGCGATCTCGAGGCCAACCAGTTCGTGGTGCCGAACTCCGGCCACCACATGCGCGTCTCGGGTGCGAAGCGGCTGGAGCTGTTTTTCGACGACGGCGCCTACGAGAAGGTCAAGACGCCCGAGGTGGTGGCCGACCCGCTCAAGTTCCGTGATGGAAAGCGCTATACCGACCGCATCCGCGATGCCCGCACCAAGACCGGTACGGACGACGCGGTGACGGTGGCGACCGGCACCCTGCGCGGAATGCCGATGACGGCGGCGGTGCAGGATTTCGCCTTCATGGGCGGATCGCTCGGCATGGCAGCCGGCGAGGCGGTGCTTACCGGGCTGGAGACGGCCGTCGAGCGCGGCACGCCGTTCGTGCTCTTCGCCGCGTCGGGCGGCGCGCGCATGCAGGAGGGCATCCTGTCGCTGATGCAGATGCCGCGCACCACCATCGGTGTGCAGATGATGCGCGAGGCCGGGCTGCCCTTCATCGTCGTCTTCACCAATCCGACGACCGGCGGCGTCACCGCTTCCTATGCCATGCTCGGCGACGTGCATCTGGCGGAGCCGGGCGCGCTGATCGGCTTCGCCGGTCCGCGCGTCATTGAGCAGACCATCCGCGAGAAGCTGCCGGAGGGCTTCCAGCGCTCCGAGTATCTGCTCGATCACGGCATGGTCGACATGGTGGTGCACCGTCACCACCTGCCGGAGACCATCGCCCGCATCTGCCGCATCCTGACCAAGACCGAGGTATCCGTGCCGGAGATGGCCGAGCTCGAGGCGCCGGCGGAAGACGCTGCGCCGGTGCAGGGCGAAGCGGCCGCGACCGATCAGGGCGCGACCTGAGGAGAGCGTCGGGGCAGGATCGGTCATGCCGGAAAACCGGCGAGGCCTGTCGCCCGTCCGACACCGCGCCTGAAACGGGCTTGCGGGCGGCGGCGGCGATATCCTAACCAGACTGGGCGAGCGCGCGTCTCGCGGTGTGCGGAGGCAGCGGCTTCCGGCGCGCCGGACCATAGCCGCAACGGGCAGCGACATGGATCAGGTCACCGCAATTCTCGACAGGCTTCTGGCGCTGCATCCGCGCGAGATCGACCTGTCGCTCGGGCGCATGGAACGGCTTCTCGAGGCGCTTGGGCGTCCTCAGGACCGCCTGCCGCCGGTGATCCAGATCGCCGGCACCAACGGCAAGGGCTCGACCACGGCCTTCATGCGCGCCATCCTCGAGGCGTCGGGCAGCCGGGTTCATGTCTACACCTCGCCCCATCTCGTCAGCTTCAACGAGCGCATCCGCCTTGCCGGACGCATCGTCGACGATGCCCGTCTCATCGCCGCCCTCGATATCTGCGAGCAGGCCAACGCCGGCAACGAGATCACCTTCTTTGAGGTGACGACCGCCGCCGCCTTCCTGCTGTTCGCCGAGGAACCCGCCGACGTTCTGCTGCTCGAAGTGGGGCTTGGCGGGCGGCTCGACGCCACCAATGTCATCGACGCGCCGCTTGCCGCGACGATTACGCCGGTCTCCATGGATCACGAGCGCTACCTGGGCGAGACCCTGGCCGAGATCGCCGGCGAGAAGGCCGGCATTCTCAAGCGCGGCCGGCCCGCGGTCATCGCGCCGCAGGGCGAGGAGGCCCTTGAGGTCATGCGCGCGCGCGCCCGCGAGCTTGGCGCGCCGCTTTCCGTCTTCGGTGAGGATTTCATGGCCTGGGAAGAGGCGGGCCGGCTCGTCTATCAGGACGAGGCCGGGCTTCTCGACCTTCCCGCCCCGCGCCTTTACGGCCGTCACCAGTTCGTCAACGCCGGCATGGCGATCGCCAGTCTGCGCCTGGCCGGCCTGCTGCCCGCCGTGCCCGCCATCGAGCGCGGGCTGCGCGCGGTCGACTGGCCGGGGCGCATGCAGCCGCTCAGCCACGGCCCCCTGTTCGATCTCTGCCCGCCGGGCACCGAGCTCTGGCTCGACGGTGGCCACAATCCCGGCGCGGGCGTTGCCATCTCCGCCGTCATGGCCGAGCGCGAGGAGGCGGATCCGCGTCCGTTGCGCCTTGTTACCGGCATGCTGAAGACCAAGGATCCTGTCGGGTTCTTCCGTCCCTTCGAGGGGCTGGCCTCGCACGTCGCCTGCGTGCCGCTGACGTCGACGCAAAGCGGACGCGATCCGGCCGAACTCGTCGTCGCCGCGCGGGCCGCCGGTCTTTCGGCGACGCAAAGCCCTTCGCTCGCTGCCGCGCTCGCTGCCGTCGGCGAGGGGCTTGCCCCTGGAACCGCGCCGCGCGTCCTCGTCTGCGGCTCGCTCTATCTCGCCGGCGAGGTGCTCGCGCTCAACGGCCTGAAGCCGGTCTGACGCCGGTTCCAGGTCCGTCGGGAGGGGCGAGCCGCCTGCCCGCCGGGGGGCTCACAGCTTGCGCAGGCGAACCTCGTCGATGGTGTGGTTTCTGGCCTTGTGCAGGATCAGGTCGGCGCGCGGGCGTGTCGGCAGGATGTTGTCCTGCAGGTTCAGCAGGTTGATTTCCCGCCACAGGTCCTCCGCGATTTCCAGGGCGTCCTCGTCGCGGGTCAGCGCGTATTTGTTGAAATAGGACCCGGGGTCGCGGAAAGCGGTCTCGCGCAGCCGCATGAAGCGCGACACGTACCAGTCGTGCAGCACGTCCTCCTCGGCGTCGATATAGATCGAGAAGTCGAAGAAATCGGAGACGAAGGGCACTTCCTTACCGTCGCGCGGCAGGTTCGAGGTCTGGAGCACGTTCAGACCCTCGAGGATGAGGATGTCCGGCCGGTCGACGGTGACGAACTGGCCCGGCATCACGTCATAGTAGAAGTGGGAATAGACCGGCGCGCGCACATGCCGGCGCCCGGCCTTCAGGTCGGAGAGGAACTTGAGCAGCGTCGGCCGGTCATAGCTCTCCGGGAAGCCCTTGCGCCGCATCAGGCCTTCCGCCTCCAGCACCGCGTTGGGGTGGAGAAAGCCGTCGGTCGTCACCAGGTCGACCTTCGGGCTTGCCGGCCAGCGGGCGAGCAGCGCCTGCAGCAGGCGCGCCGTCGTCGACTTGCCGACGGCAACGGAACCGGCGATGCCGATGATGAAGGGGTTCTTCATCTCGTTGCTGCCCAGGAAGCCGGTGGTCGCCCGGTGCAGCTGCTGGGCAGCTTCCACATAATAGGCGAGCAGCCGCGAGAGCGGCAGCAGGATCGATTCCACCTGGCCGATGGAAACCGGGTCGTTGAGGCTTTGCAGCCGGCTCACCTCGGCTGCGGTGAGCGTCATCGGCGTGTCGGCGCGCAGGCGCGCCCACTCCGCCTCTGTGAAGACCCGGTAGGGAGAAAGTTCATCCTCCCGGTATTTGTCGAGGCTCTGTTCCATGGCGACGGTCTGTTGCCACCCACGCTGCGGCCCTCCCCTCGACGCGGTGTTTCCCGGTCGCGCGGCTGGCCTCGATCCTTTCGCGCCCGGGCCGCACCTCGCGACCGGAGCCGATGCCGTCACGCTTCGCGGCGTGACGCCTTTTCCTCAAGTCCCGTCTGGCCGGTCCTGCGTGCCAGTTCCGCCATGACCTCGTCGAGCGGCAGGTCGCGGGCGTGGAGCAGCACGAGAAGATGATAGAGCAGATCGGCGGCCTCGCCCCGCAGCCCGTCGCGGTCGCCTTCGACGGCGGCGATGGCGGCTTCCACCGCTTCCTCGCCGACCTTCTGGGCGATCTTGGAAACGCCCTTCGTCATCAGCCGGGCTGTGTAGGACGACGGGTCGTCGCTTTGCGCCCGCTTGCGCACGATGGCATCGAGTTCGCCGAGAGTGAAGGTCGTTTCCGTCATGGGTTTGGCGCCTTCGCTTGGCCGTACGTCACGGGTCCAGCCGCATGGCGATACCGGCCTTGGCCATGTGGGTCTTGGCCTCGCGGATCGTATGCGTGCCGAAATGGAAGATCGAGGCGGCGAGAACCGCCGTGGCATGGCCGTCGCGCACGCCCTCGACCAGATGATCGAGCGTGCCGACGCCGCCGGAGGCAATCACGGGAACGCTCACCGCGTCGGCGATGGCGCGTGTCAGCGCGAGGTTGAAGCCGGTGCGCGTACCGTCCCGGTCCATCGAAGTCACGAGCAGCTCGCCGGCGCCGAGGTCCACGGCTTTCCTGGCGAACTCCACCGCGTCGATGCCGGTCGCCGTGCGTCCGCCGTGGGTGAAGATCTCGAAGCGCTCCGGCTCGCCGGGCGCGTTGACCTGCTTGGCGTCGATGGAGACGACAATGCACTGCGCGCCGAACTTCTCCGCCGCCTCGCGGATGAACTCCGGGTTCTTCACCGCCGCAGTGTTGATTGACACCTTGTCGGCGCCGGAGATCAAGAGCTTGCGGATGTCCTCGACCGTGCGCACGCCGCCGCCCACCGTCAGCGGCATGAAACAGGCCTCGGCGGTGCGCCGCACCACGTCGAAGATCGTCGCCCGGTCCTCGTGACTTGCGGTGATGTCGAGGAAGCAAAGCTCGTCCGCGCCCGCCGCGTCATAGGCCTTGGCGGCCTCCACGGGGTCGCCGGCGTCGACGAGGTTGACGAAGTTGACGCCCTTGACGACGCGGCCGTCCTTCACGTCCAGGCAGGGAATAACTCGAGCTTTCAACATCTTAGGCGGTTATCCAGCGTATTTCGCGGTCGCAGCATACAGCCCCTGCCCTCCGGTGCAAAGCCGGGAAAAGGGGGAAGGACCCCGCCCGCGCCGCGCGGAACCGGGGCTTGCGGGATCTCAGCTGCCGGAAAGCACCGCCAGCGCTTCGGCCGGGTCGAGGCGGCCGTCGTAGAGCGCGCGGCCCGAGATCGCGCCGTCAAGTCTGGCGCATTCCGGCGAGGCGAGGCGGCGGACGTCGTCGATGGAGGCAAGGCCGCCAGAGGCGATCACCGGGATCGAGGTCGCGTCGGCCAGTTCCAGCGTCGAGCTCCAGTTGATGCCGGCGAGCACCCCGTCGCGGTCGATGTCTGTGTAAATGATCGCTGCGACGCCGGCGTCCTCGAAGCGGCGTGCCAGATCCACCACCGAGAGCTCAGAGGTTTCCGCCCAGCCCTCGACGGCGACCTTGCCGCCGCGTGCGTCGATGCCGACCGCGATCCGCCCCGCAAAGGCAGCGCACGCCTGGCGCACCAGCTCCGGGTCGCGCACTGCCACCGTGCCGAGGATGACCCGCGCGATGCCCTTCTCAAGCCAGGCCTCCACATGGGCGAGGCTGCGGATGCCGCCGCCGAGCTGCACCGGGTTGCGGGTCGCGGCGAGAATAGCGTCGACGGCCGCGCCATTGCGGCTCTCGCCGGCGAAGGCGCCGTCGAGGTCGACCACGTGCAGCCAGTTGAAGCCCTGTTCCTCGAAGCTCAGCGCCTGCGCGCCGGGATCGTCGTTGAAAACCGTCGCCTGGTCCATGTCGCCGAGCTTGAGGCGCACGCACTGGCCGCCCTTGAGGTCGATGGCGGGGTAGAGAATGGGCATGGGATGTCCGTGTCTTCTTGCGTCGGGCGGCCGGCTCAGGGCGCCCAGTCGATGAAATTGGCGATCAGCGCGAGGCCGAGGCGCTGGCTCTTTTCCGGGTGGAACTGGGTGCCCACCATCGTGTCGCGCGAAACGACGGCGGTGATCGTTCCGCCGTAGTCCGCGGTGGCGAGCACGTCCTGCTGCCGTTCCGCCTTCAGGTGGAAGGAGTGGACGAAATAGGCGTGCAAGCCGTCCGGGCCGGTGTCGATGCCGGAAAACAGCGGGTGGGTCGCGTCGCGCAGCGAAATCGTGTTCCAGCCCATGTGCGGGATCTTCAGCGCCGGGTCATCGGGGGTGATCGCGGTGACGTCGCCGGGGATCCAGCCGAACCCCTCGGCCCTCTCGAACTCAAGGCCGCGGCTCGCCATCAACTGCATGCCGACGCAAATGCCGAAAAAGGGGCGGCCCTTCGCCTCCACCGCGTGGACCAGCGCCTCCTCCATGCCGTCGACCGCGCGCAGGCCGCGCCGGCAGTCGGCGAAGGCGCCGACGCCGGGCAGCACGATGCGGTCGGCCCGCGCCACCACGTCCGGATCGGCGGTCACCCGCACCTTCGGGCTCCGGGCGTGCCCGTGCGCCGCCCGCTCGAAGGATTTCTCGGCGGAGCGCAGGTTGCCGGATCCATAGTCGATGATGGCGATCAGCATGGGATGTGTCCGTTCGGGGAGGTGCATTCGGGAGAAAGTGAAGGGAAGCTCAGGGGCGCGGGCGGGCGAGGCTCAGGCCGACGACATGCCCGCCACCCAGCTGCGGCGTAGGGCCGTGGCGGTGGAAATCCGCATCGCCGGCCGGATTGCCGGGAGGAGATGCGGCCGGCGGGCCGGCGGCGGGGGCGAGCGCGGCCGTGAAGAAGCGCCGTTCGGCATCGTCCCGGTTGCCCGCCTCGACGACGGCGGCAAAGCGCCAGCCGCGCTGCTCCAGCGTCCAGCGGCGCAAGCCGTTCGCCTCGAAGGCGAAGAGCGTCGTTGCCAGCAGCGTCACCACGCCGGGTGCCGGGCCGCCGATCAGCCTGGAGGCGACTTCCGTGGCGACGACGAAGAGCAGACAGACGATGAGGACGAGCCACAGCCGCCGGACGAGCAGCCACGGCAAGGGGAGGAACAGCGCCGGCCAGCAGAACCCGTCCTTGATGAAGACGATCCGCTCCAGCTCGGCCTTGGAGGCGGTCGCCGGGCTGCCTTTCATGTCGGGCGGCAGCATCACCATGTGGATCGCCATTCCAGCCTCTCCCTGTCTGCGCCGGCCTGGTTGCGGGCCCGTGCCGAGCCCGCACGGACCGTGCGGAAAACGATGCGGCCGGGCGGCTTGCGCGCGCGGCCGGGGCGTCGCTCAGCCGCCGAGCTGGCCCTTGGTGGAAGGCACCCGGCCAGCCTGACGCGGGTCCGGCTCGATTGCCTGCCGCAACGCCCGCGCGACCGCCTTGAAGCAGGTCTCGGCGATGTGGTGGCAGTTGGAGCCGTGGAGATTGGCGATATGCAGTGTGATGCCGGCGTTCATGGCGAAGGCGCGGAAGAACTCCTCGAAGAGCTCCGTGTCGAAATCGCCGATCTTGGCGCGCGGGAAGGTCACGTCCCAGACGAGGAAGGGGCGGCCCGACACGTCAAGCGCGCAGCGCGTCAGCGCCTCGTCCATGGCGAGGTGACAGTCGGCATAGCGGGTGATGCCGGTCATGTCGCCGAGAGCCTGGCGCAATGCCTGCCCGAACGCGATGCCCACGTCCTCCGCCGTGTGGTGGAAGTCGATATGGATATCGCCTTTGGCGGCGACCGTCATGTCGATCAGTGAATGGCGGGAAAGCTGCTCGAGCATATGGTCGAGAAAGCCGACGCCGGTCTCGATCTGGAACGTGCCGGTGCCGTCAAGCGCGACGGTCACGGCGATGTCGGTTTCCTTGGTCTTGCGCGAGATCGACGCTGTGCGCATGGGCGAAAGGATCCTCTGTCGGCCGCGAATGTGCGCGGCCCCGCCAAGATGATAGGTGGCTTGTAACAGGTGCACCGCCGCAATGAAATACCCGCGCGGATCGCGCTGCTCTGGTCAATTCGGGCCGGCTTGGCTAAGACGGAGGGAACCGCGCCCGCCGGCCCCCGGCCAGAGGCGGCCCGGGCGCGGCGCACCGACCATCCGGAGACCCGAAAAATGCCGTCCGACACTCTCGCCGTTGCCGCCGATCCCGAGCCTTCCCCTATGTCCGCCTTCCGCCCCGCCAGCGCCCGAGACCGCCTGATCCTTGGCCTCGACGTGCCGACGGTGGAGGAGGCACGCGAGATCGTGCGCGAGACGGCCGGGTCGGTCGGCACCTACAAGATCGGCATGCAGCTCCAGTTCGCCGGCGGTCTCGCGCTTGCCGAGGAGCTTGCCCGCGAGGGGCACGGCATCTTTCTCGACGTCAAGCTTCTCGACATCGACAACACGGTGATGAAGGCGGTGGAGAACATTGCCCGAATGGGCATGCGCTTCGTCACCATCCACGCCTATCCCAAGGCGATGCGCGCTGCCGTCGAGGGGCTTGCGGCCGGCGGTGGCAAGGTCTGCCTGCTCGGCGTCACCGTGCTCACCTCGATGGACGAGGACGATCTGCATGACGCCGGCTATGCCGGTTCGGTCGAAGATCTGGTGGTGGCGCGCGCCGCGGCGGCTCGGGCCGCCGGCATGGGCGGCATCGTCTGCTCGCCGCAGGAAGTCGGCGCTCTGCGCGATGTGCTTGGCCCCGGGCTCGTCGCCGTCACCCCGGGCATTCGCCCGTCGGGCGCGGCCGCCGGCGACCAGAAGCGCATCATGACGCCGGGCGATGCGATCCGCGCCGGCGCCGACTATCTGGTCGTCGCCCGTCCGATCCTTGGCGCCACCGACCGTCGTGCCGCGGCGGACGGCATTGTCGCCGATATCGAGGCGGCTCTCTGACGGCTTACTGTATCTGACGCGAAAAGGCCCGGCGGACTGCCATCCGCCGGGCCTTTTCGTGTTCGCGTCGGGGTTTGGCCGCCCACCCGCATCGGCGCTTTGTCAGCGCGCGCGTGCCACCGCATCGGCCAGATGGGTGACGGCTGCCTGCACGCCACCCGATCCGTGCGGAATCGCAAGCGCCTGCAGGCCCATCTCGATGGCGCCCAGCGTGCCCAGGATCATCGGTGCGTTGACATGGCCCATGTGGCCGATGCGGATGCCCTGGCCGGCGATCTCGCCGATGGTGCCGCCGATGGTGACGCCGCAGACCTCCTCGCAGAAGCGCCGCAGTCCGGCCGGATCGAAGCCCGGTGTCAGGAACACGGAGACGGAGGCCGAGCGCTCCGCCGGCTCCAGGATGTTGAACTCGATTGCTCCGCCCTCGGCCCACACGGCGATGGCTGCCTTGACCGCGCCGGAGAGCGCCGCATGGCGGCGGAAGGCGGCTTCCAGCCCCTCGTCGAGCAGCAGGTCGAGCGCCTGGCGGAAGCCAAAGAGCAGGTGCTCCGGCGGCGTGCCGCAGTATTTCATGTAGTGCTCGTCGCCGAGCCGCCGGGTCCAGTCCCAATAGGCGGTGCGCAGCTTGGCGCTCGCATGGGCCTCGAAGGCACGCGGGCCGGCGGCGATGAAGCCGAGGCCGGGCGGGGTCATCAGTCCCTTCTGGGCGGCGCTGATGGCAAGGTCGACGCCCCAGGCGTCCATCTCGAAGGGGGCGGTGCCGAGCGAGGCGATGGTGTCGACCATGAAGAGCGCCGGATGGCCGGCCGCGTCGATGGCCCGGCGCAGCGCCGGTATGTCGTTGAGCACGCCCGAGGCGGTGTCCACCTGCACCGTCATCACTGCCTTGATCGTGCCGTGCGTGTCGGCCGCCAGCCGCGCCCGCAGGGCATCCGGATCGACCGCGCTGCGCCAGCTTCCCGGCAGCACCTCGACGTCGACGCCGAGCGCGCTGGCGATCTCCCCCCAGCCGCGGGCGAAGCGGCCGCAGTCCAGCACCAGCACCTTGTCGCCGGGCGACAGGGTGTTGGAAAGCGCCGCCTCCCAGGTGCCGTGCCCGTTTGCCGCGTAGATGAAGGTCTTGGCCGTCTCGGTGCGGAAGATCGCCTTCAGGTCGGCGAGGCAGCGGTCGGTGAGTTCGACCAGCGGCCCCTGGCGAATGTCGATCGCCGGCCGGTGCATGGCGCGCAGCACCTCGTCGGGAACATTGGTGGGACCCGGAATCATCAGGATCTCGCGGCCTTTGGCGAGCATGGTGCACCTCTGCGGGAAAGGAGCGCGGCGGCGGGCCTGCCGGCTCCGGGCCAGGCCCATGCGGGCCGGTCCATGTGGGGGGATGGGCGGCGGCGTCGCGGTCGCCCTGAAAGGAATGTCAGACCACGTTATTTTCAGACAGCTTGCGCCCTTCCGCAAGTCTGTCGAAGGCAAGCGGCGAAAGATCGAGCGTCGTGTAGCGTCCGTGAACCAGCAGTTCGGCAAGCCCGCGGCCCACCGCCGGCGCCTGCTGCAGCCCGTGACCGGAGAAGCCGGCCGCGACATGGAGCCCGGGCACGGCGGCGACCGGTCCGACAAAGGCATTGTGGTCGAACAGGTTCATGTCGTAGTGCCCGGCCCATGCCCGGCCAGGCTTGATCGCCTCGAAGGCGGGCACGCGGGCGGCGAGCGTCGGCCACAGATGGTCGTCGAAGAAGCCGTGCTCGACGTCGAAGTCGCCGGTCTCCGGGTCGGCCGCCTCCTCCGGCGCGGAGCCGCACAGGAACCCCGTGCCCTCCGGGCGCACATAGGTGCCGTTCGGATCGATCATCAGCGGGCAGTCGGCGACCGGCTCGCGGCAGTCGAAGGTGAAGATCATCCGCTTGCGGCTCTCGATGGGCAGCTCGACGCCCAGGTCCCGGCAGATCCGCCGGGCGCCGCTGGCGCCGGCCGCGTTGACCAGCCGTTCGCAGGTGATGGCGCTGCCGTCGGAGAGGGTCAGGCGGAAGCCGGCGCCGTCGCGCTCTGCGCGCAGCACCTCGGCCGCGAGATAGGGAACGCCATGCGCGCGGGCGCGCTTGCGAAACGCCTGCATCAGCCCGTAGCCGTCGAACCAGCCTTCTCCGCTCCGCCCCCAGCAGCCGGCGGCAATGCCATCGGTGCTGAGCCAGGGGAAGCGCGCGGCAAGCGCCTCCGGCTCGAGAAACAGGATGTCGGCGCCGAGTTTCGTCTGCAGCGCGTGGTTCGCCTCCAGGATCGTCCGCTTTTCCGGCGTGGCGAGGAAGAGATAGCCGCCCTCGTGCAGGTCGATCGCAGGTCGCTCGTCGCCAACGGCGAGGCGCGCGCCGATGTCACGCAGGAAAGCGATCCCGTAGAGCGAGATCTCGATGTTGATGGCGGTGGAGAATTGCTGGCGGATCGAGGCGGCCGACAGCGCCGAGGCGCAGAACTGGTAGGAGGGATCCTTCTCGATGACGAGATGGGAGCCGGTCCAGCGGGGATCCATTGCCAGGTGGCAGGCGATGGACGATCCCGTCACCGCGCCGCCGACGATGGCGATGTCGACATGCCGCACGCTCTTGCCCGTCCCGCTCATCGCGTCCCCTGCTCCGCCGTTCGTGTCTCCCGTACGTCGGGGCCGGGCAATCCCCGCCCCCAAGGCCGGCGCGAGAGCCGCGCCGGCCGCTTTTCATGTCGATATCAGAAGAACGCCTGCAGGCCGGTCTGGGCGCGGCCGAGGATCAGCGCATGGACGTCATGCGTGCCCTCGTAGGTGTTCACGGTCTCCAGGTTCTGCGCGTGGCGCATCACGTGGTATTCTTCCTGAATGCCGTTGCCGCCGTGCATGTCGCGGGCCTGGCGGGCGATGTCCAGCGCCTTGCCGCAATTGTTGCGCTTGACGATGGAGATCATCTCCGGCGCCGCGCGGTTCTCGTCGAGCAGCCGGCCGACGCGCAGGGACCCCTGCAGGCCGAGCGAGATCTCGGTCTGCATGTCGGCGAGCTTCTTCTGGAAGAGCTGCGTCTGGGCCAGCGGCTTGCCGAACTGCTTGCGGTCGAGGCCGTACTGGCGGGCGCGGTGCCAGCAGTCCTCGGCGGCGCCCAGCGCACCCCAGGAGATGCCGTAGCGGGCGCGGTTGAGACAGCCGAACGGCCCCTTCAGGCCGGAGACGTCGGGCAGCAGCGCGTCTTCGCCGACTTCCACATTGTCCATGACGATCTCGCCGGTGATCGAGGCGCGCAAGCTGAGCTTGCCGCCGATCTTCGGGGCGGAGAGGCCCTTCATGCCCTTTTCCAGAACGAAGCCGCGGATCGCGCCGTCATGGGCCTCCGACTTCGCCCAGACGACGAAAACGTCGGCGATCGGCGAGTTGGAGATCCACATCTTGGAGCCCTTGAGGCGGTAGCCGCCGTCGATCTTCTCGGCGCGGGTGCGCATGCCGGCGGGATCGGACCCGGCGTCCGGCTCGGTCAGGCCGAAACAGCCGACCCATTCGCCGCTCGCGAGCTTGGGCAGGTACTTCTTGCGCTGCTCCTCGGTGCCATAGGCGTAGATCGGGTACATCACCAGCGAGGACTGCACCGAGTTCATCGAGCGGTAGCCGCTATCGACCCGCTCGATCTCTCGGGCGACGAGACCGTAGGCCACGTAGGAGGCGCCGGCGCAGCCGTACTCCTCCGGGAGCGTCACGCCGATCAGGCCGAGTTCGCCCATCTCGTTGAAGATCTCGCGGTCGGTCTTCTCGTGGGCATAGGCCTCGAGCACGCGCGGCTGGAGCTTTTCCTGCGCATAGGCGCGCGCCGTTTCCATGATCAGGATCTCGTCCTCGGTGAGCTGGTCGCGCAGCAGGAACGGATCGTCCCAGGCAAAGCGGCCGCCACCGGTCGGATCGGACTTGGTGTGGGCGGATGTGGCGGTCATGTTCATTCCTCCAGGTGGCCGGACGGCTGTCGCGCGCGATGGGTCGCGGTCGCCAGGCACGTCCGCTCGTATCTTGAAACCGGCGGGAGTGTCCGGTCTGTGCAGGCCCGCGCAAAGTGATATGTTGTCGCGGGTTCATGAGCGAATGGAATAGGTTTTGAAACGCGGTTTCGTCCCCCATGCCGACAGTCTGATCGCCTTCGAATGCGCGGCGCGCCACGGCAGCTTCACCCGCGCGGCGGAGGAGCTGCACCTGACACAGGGCGCGGTGTCCAAACAGGTGCGCCATCTCGAGACCCGCCTTGGTGTCGAGCTGTTCAAGCGGGTACGCCAGCGCATCGTGCTGACCGACGCCGGCCGGCTTTATCTTCAGGACGTGCGCGGTGCGCTGGAGAGCCTGATCTCCGCCACCCGCCAGGTCATGTCCTTCGCCGGCAACGAGGATGTGCTGAATCTCGCAACGCTGCCCTCCTTCGGCACCCGCTGGCTGGCGCCACGGCTCTCGCGTTTCATCGAGGACTGTCCGACGGCGAGCTTCAGCGTCGCCGTCCGCCTGCGGCCGTTCGATTTCGCCAAGGAGCCGTTCGACATGGCGATCCACTACGGCGATCCGGTCTGGGCCGGCGCGGTCGCCGAGCCGCTGTTTCGCGAGGATGTGATCGCCGTCGCCTCCCCGGGTTTTCGCGAGCGTCACCGGATCGACGCCCCCGCCGATCTCGCGCCGCTGTTGCGGCTGCACCAGTCGACGCGCCCGCTGGCCTGGCGGCAGTGGTTCGAATGCGCCGGCGTCGAGACCGACCTCGCCTTTCAGGGGCCGCGTTTCGAGCAGTTCGTGATGATGGCGGAAGCTGCCGCCAGCGGTCTCGGCGTGGCGCTGGTGCCTCGCTTCTTCGTCAAGAGCGAGCTCGACGAGGGGCGTCTGGTGCAGCTTTTCGACACGGTGCTGCGGCTGCCGTCGGCCTATCATCTCGTCTATCCGGAGAACCGGACGCTGCGTCCGGTGGCGGAGCGGTTTCGCCGTTGGCTGAAGCACGAGGTCGCGGCGGAGACGCTGTAGTCGATTTCAACGATTGAAGTTCCACGTATGTTTTTGGGGTTTGCAGGTTCCGCGAATCCTGTTGGTATCAATCTTGTCTTCAGTCATGGAGATGCGGCGGTCCTGATCGTGAGGCTCCCCCCTCCCTCCTCGCGGTCAGGACCATTTTTCCTTCTGGTCGGTAACCTTCTGGTCGGTAAAATGAAAACTTGGGGTCTTCCGTCCGGAAGGCCCTTTCTTCTTTTGGCCGACAGGGCGCCGCGATCGTCTTCCTAGCGGCACTTGGGAACGGCCTGCCCGGGAACATGAACCCGGACGCGGGTCACGCCGCGGCGCAGGAACCGGAGTTCGCGCGCCGCGCGCCGCGACACGTCGATGACCCGCCCGCGCACGAACGGCCCCCGGTCGATCACCGTCAGCACGACCTTGCGGCCGTTGGCGAGGTTCTCGACCACGACCTTGGTGCCGAAGGGCAGGGTGCGATGCGCGGCCGTCATCTTCTCCGGATCCGCCATCACGCCGCTGGCCGTTTTGCCGGTCAATTGGTACCAGGAGGCCTTGCCGCACTCTGCCGCGACTGGCGAACCTGCGCAAAAAACCGCCACGAACGCTGCGGCGATTGCGTATGGACGAGGCTTGCGAATCATCTGTTGCGGTCCATAATCGTTTTCGTGGGCGCGGCACAAGGGACACAGGGCAGCCAGCCAGTGTCTCATGATTTTGGCTGTGCGGGCGAATTGCCTTTTATTTTTTGGGGGCACGCCGGGGGGCAAGGCGGAATGGACGCCTTTAATGGATACATG
Source organism: Stappia sp. (assembly GCF_048268045.1). Lineage (GTDB taxonomy): Bacteria > Pseudomonadota > Alphaproteobacteria > Rhizobiales > Stappiaceae > Stappia. The sequence goes on along the minus strand of NZ_JBLWWG010000002.1, from coordinate 88,486 downwards.
CATGACAAAGGCTGAGCACGACGGGCACGCATGGGGGCGCCCCGGCGATAGCCATCTTCACTCCGCGATTATCGCGGCCTGCAGTGATCCGATCTACTTCTGCACGCCCGACTTTGTCATCTGCGAGGCGAACGAGGCCTACGCGCAGATCACGGGCGTCCGGCGCAAGGACGTGATCGGACGCACGGTCGGCGATGTGGTTGGCGCCGCTGTTTATGTGGACCGCGAGGAGCACCTGAAACGCGCCCTGTCGGGCGAGATGGGGACTTTTCAGGGCTGGATCTCCACCTCCTACCTCGGCCAGCGTTTCTACGATGTGAAGTACCAGCCGGTCTTCGACCGGGCGGGCGATCTGCTCGGCATTGCCACCTTCGGCCGCGACATTACCGATCTCAAGGAGGCCGACGACGCGCTGCGGCTCTACGGTTCGATCATCATGCAGATGTCCGACCGCATCTCCGTCGTCGACCGGAACTATCGGTTTCTCCACACCAACGAGAGCAACGCGCGTTGGTACGGGTGCACGGTCGAGGAGATCGTCGGCCGGCCGGTGGTCGATTTTGTCGGCCCCGAACGTCTCGAGCACGAGGTCCGACCGTCGCTTGAGCATTGTTTCTCTGGCCAGACCTACGAGTATGTCCTCCCCCAGACAGCGCCGGACGGTCGCGAGGTGGTGTTCTCGGTGCGGGCCGAGCCTTTCCGGGGTGCCGAGGGGGAGGTCCTGGCTGCCATTACGACCATGCGCGACGTGACCGAGACGTACCGGCTTTCGGCCGGGCTCGAGCGCCTCGCTCTCATTGACGACCTGACGGGCATATCCAACCGTCGCGCCTTCGAGGACTGGATCCGCGAGCGCATTGAGGCGCACGATATCTCGACCGGCTTTGCCGTCGCCTTCCTCGACCTCGATGGCTTCAAGCTGGTCAACGACACGATCGGCCATGGTGGCGGGGACCGCTTCCTTGCAGAGATCGCCTGCCGGCTCGCCGGTTTCGCGGGAAAGACGGTGCATGTTGCGCGCATCGGTGGCGATGAATTCGGCCTGGTCGTCGATACGGATGATGCGGTGGCGATGCGGGTCCTGTGCGAGCGGGTTCTTGCAAGCCTCAACAGCTATCATTTCTCCTGGGAAGGCATGACGTTTCGCGGTGGCGTCAGCATCGGCTTTGCCATCATCGAGACCAATTGCGAGCGCGGCGGCGGGCTCGACGTGAGCCGTGTCCTGCAATGGGCGGATCATGCCTGCATGGATGCGAAGGCGGCCGGTGGGCGTCAGGTGGTGGAGCATGACGGTTGCGACACGCTCGCCGCCGCCCAGCGTGCCGAACTCCGGCATCTCGCGGTGATCGGCGATGCCCTGGAACGCCAGACTTTCCAGCTGGAGCGCATGGCGATCGTCGATATCGAGAGCAACGCGCCGCGGTTTCACGAGGTGTTGCTGCGCGTCGCCCTGCCGGACGGCTCGTTGCACGGGCCGACCATGATCCAGGCAACGGCGGCGCGGCACGGGCTTCTGCGCGAGGTTGATGCCTGGGCCGCGAACCAGGTGCTCGATCGCCTGGGCGCCGGCGGCGACGGCCTGCCGGTGTCGCTCAACCTCTCCGCCGAGGTCCTGTGCCACGATGAGTTCGCCCGCGCGCTGCAGACCCGTCTCGAGGCCACCCCCGACCTCGCCCTGCTCCTGATGCTCGAGATCTCGGAAACCCAGGTCGCCCGGCTCGACGCCGCCGCATGGATCCTGTTGAAACGCCTGCGCCGCCTGGGTGTCAGGGTCGCGCTTGACAATTTCGGCGGCGGGTTCGGGGCGATCACGCAGATCCGCGACGGGATGTTCGATATGGTCAAGATCGACCGGATGCTTGTCGCCGATCTGGCCGACGAGCCGGTGAAGCGCGCCGCCGTGATCGGCGCCGTCGCCCTGGCCAATGCGCTGGGCCTGCCGACGGTGGCGGAATATGTCGACGGCCCGGCGCTTGTACCGGTGCTGCGCGATCTCGGCGTGCGCTTTGTCCAGGGGCATGGCATCGCCCGTCCCGTGCCCTGGCCGGCCATCGGCTAGGGCGCGTCGCAAAAGCCGGCGTCCTCGGGAAAGCGCGCCCGCGCCCGCGCGGCGATGGCCGCCGCCCGCGGTGCGTCGCCGCCAGCGCGCGCCGCCGCCAGCGCCTGATGCCAGAACGTCTTGCGCCAGCGCTTGGGCTGGGCGGCAAGCGACGGGTCCGCCTCGTTCAGAGCGATCGCCGTCTCGAGCAGCGCCAGCGCCGCGTTCGGGCTGCCCTCGCGCAGGAATGCCTGCGCGGCGAGCAGCGCGTGACCGGGGTTGCCGGTCGTGTCCAGCTCTTCGGCAAGCGCCGCGCCCGACAGGCCGTCACCATCGGCGAAACGCTCTCCCGCCACGCCGAAAGCAGACGCAAGGCCATGCGCGGCCTCAGGTGCGATCAGCCCCCGCTCGGCGCAAAGTCCGCCAAGGTCCCGGTCGAAGCGGACGATCAGCTTGCGGATGATGTTGAGCGTGTAGAGATGGTCGTGGCTGGCGTGCGGGGAGCGCAAGGCGAGGAGCCGCAGGTGCTCGGGACGCGGCTGTGCGGCCAGCCGTGCAAAGCCTGCCGCATCGACCGGATCGTGCAGCCCGAAGACCAGCGTCAGCGGATGCGGCGTCGTCGGTGCCAGGAGCGCGCCCGCGAGGTCCGGCTCGCCCTGTTGTCCGCGCACGCGGGAGAGCGCGCTCTGGCTGCCCGGCACGCCGAGCTCAAGCTCGGGTCCGAAGGCGAATGCCGGCCCGTCGCCACGGCGCAGCGCCGTCAGCAGGGCGCCATAGGCTCCCTTGGAGGCGCCGTAATGGATGATCCTCCCCGGCCGTGCCGCCACGATGGCCGCATCGATGGCGGCGTCGCTCGCCGCCTCGCAGCCGAGATACCAGCTCTCGTCCGGGCCGTTGAGAAAGAGGCAGGCATGGCGGGTCTTGGCGAACAGCCGCTCAAGCCCGAACCGGCCCTGGGGAACCCGCGCCTGGGACTGGACGACGACGAGCGTGTCGCTGCCCCGGCCCGGCCGGTAGCGCCAGGTAAGCCCGGTGCCGGCATCATGGCCGTCCAGCGTCGCGTCTTGTGCCGCCATGCGTTCCCGTTTCAGATCTGCGGGCCGATCCAGAACGGCCCCGGCGTTGCCTTCCGCGGCCGTCGCGCCTCGGCGATATGCGCCGTTTCCGGGTCGAGCGCGGCGAAGGCCTCATATTGCGTCAGGAACACGGATCCGGTGAGATGGGCAAGGAATTCCGTGCCCTTCAGCCTGTCGGCCACCGGTCCCTTGACCTCGGAAAGGTGGAAGGTGACGCCGCCGTCGCCAAGCCTGCGGTTGATTTCCTCCAGGCTTTCCAGCGCCGAGGCGTCGATCTCGTTCACCGCCGTGCACACGAGCACCATGTGCTCGATTGCCGGGCGCTCGGCGACAAGCTCCAGCAGCCGGTCTTCCAGATAGCGGCTGTTGGCGAAGAACAGGCTCTCGTCGACGCGCACCGACAGCACCTTGTCGCCGGTGATCACGTCGTGCCGGTTGATGTTGCGGAAGTGCTCCGTGCCGGGAACGATGCCGACGACGGCCATGTGTGGGCGGGCGCTGCGGTAGAGATGCAGCGCCAGCGATACGCCGACGCCGGCGAGGACGCCTGGCTCGACGCCGAAGCCGAGCGTGACAAGGATGGTGCCGGCCATTGCCGCGAAGTCGCTCTTCGAATAGGCCCAGACCCGGGTCAGCGCCTTGAGATCGACGAGCGAGAGCACCGCGACGATGATCGTGGCGGCAAGCGTTGCCTGCGGCAGGTCGGCGATGAGCGGGGTCAGGAACAAGGTGGCCAGTGCGATGCCGATGGCGGTATAGGCACCGGCCGCCGGCGTCTCGGCGCCCGCGTCGAAATTGACCACCGAGCGGGCGAAGCCGCCGGTCACCGGATAGCCGCCGGAGATGGAGGAGGCGATATTGGCCGCGCCGAGGCCGATCAGCTCCTGGTCCGGCGCGATCCGCTGGCGTTTCTTGGCGGCCAGCGTCTGGGCGACGGAGACCGATTCAACGAAGCCGATCACCGAGATCAGCAGCGCCGGCACCAGCAGGTCGCGCAGCAGCGCCGGGTCGAAGCTCGGCAGCGTCGGCGTCGGCAGGCCGGAGGGAATGTGGCCGACGAGCTTCACGCCCTTGTCGCCGAGGGCGAACTGATGGGCGGCGAGCGTCGTCAGCGCGACCGCCGCCACGGGTCCGGCCTTGACCAGGATGTCGGCGGCGCGCGGCCCGAGGCCGGCCCGGCGCAGCAGCGGTTTTGCCCTGGCGCGCATGAAGAACAGGAAGGCGGTCGCCGGCACGCCGACGGCCATCGCATAGACGTTTGCCGTGCCGATCCGCTCGACGAGGCTGGCCAGGATCTCGATCAGCGTGTGACCCGAGGCGGAGACGCCGAGGATGTGCTTGAGCTGGCTGGCCGCGATCAGCAGGCCGCTTGCGGTGATGAAGCCCGAGACCACCGGATGACTGAGGAGATTGGCGAGAAAGCCGAGCCGGAACAGGCCCATGGCGATCAGGATCAGGCCGGAGAGGAAGGCGAGGAGGATCGCCGCGCCCAGATATTCGGGTGTCCCCTGCGTCGCCAGCTCGCCGACGGCGGAGGCGGTCATCAGCGAGACGACGGCGACGGGCCCGACCGCGAGCGCCCGGCTGGTGCCGAACAGCGCATAGGCGACCAGCGGCAGGATCGAGGCATAGAGGCCGATCTCCGGCGGCAGGCCGGCGAGCAGCGCATAGGCAAGCGACTGCGGGATCAGCATGATTGTCACGATCACCGCCGCGATCAGGTCGTCGGTCGCCTGCGCGCGGTTGTAGCGCCGTCCCCAGTCGAGGATGGGCAGATAGGTGGAGAGCGTCTTCATCTTGCGGGTTCCGGGGCTTGGCGGTCGGCACGGCGGTGCCGGCCCCGGGCGCGTGGTGTGGGCGTCCGGGGGCGGTGTCGTCTGGTGTTGTCGAATGCGGCCCGTTGCGCGGCCGTCAGCCGGCTTCGGAAAGCCGGCGCAGGGTCGGCGTGAGGCCGGAAAGATCGTAGCCGGCGGCGCTGGCGAGGCTGGCGAGTTCGCCGGCGTCGCGTTGGCGCGCCTGCGACAGCGCCCAAAGGTTGATCGAGCGCGTGCCCGTCCGGCAGAAGGCGAAGACCGGGCCGTCGGCCTCGTCCATCGCCGCGCGGAAGCCCTCGATCAGCTCCGGCCCGATGCCGTCGCGCCCGACCGGCAGTTCCAGGTAGGCGAGGCCGGCGGCTTCCGCCTGTGCGCGGATCTCGGCCCCGGCCGGCTGGTCGGGAGCCTCGCCTTCCGGGCGGTTGTTGATGATCGTGACAAAGCCGGCGTCGCGGATCGCGACGACATCGGCGGGGTCGATCTGGTGGGCGACGGTGATCGTGTCGTCGACCTTGGCGCTCAGCATTGGCATGTCCTTAAAGGGTATTGATCGGCACTTTGAGGAACGTCGTGCCGCTTTCGTCCTTCGGCGGCAACTGTCCGGCGCGCATGTTGACCTGTATGGAGGGAATGATCAATTTCGGCATGTCGAGGGTCGCGTCGCGCGCGGTGCGCATGGCCACGAACTCCTCCTCCGTGATGCCGTCACGGGCATGGATGTTGTGCATCCGCTCTTCCGCCACGGTCGTTTCCCAGCGGATATCGCGCCCGTTCGGGCCGTAGTCGTGGCACATGAACAGGCGGAAGGCGGCGGGCAGCGACAGCACCTTGCGGATCGAGCGGTAGAGCTCACCCGCGTCGCCGCCGGGGAAGTCGGCGCGCGCCGTGCCGCCGTCCGGCATGAACAGCGTGTCGCCGACAAAGGCCGCGTCGCCCATCACATGGGTCATGCACGCCGGCGTGTGGCCGGGCGTGTGCATGGCGAAACAGCTCATCGCGCCCACCGTATAGGTGTCGCCATCGGCGAACAGGCGGTCGAACTGCGAGCCGTCGCGCTGGAACTCGGTGCCTTCGTTGAAGATCTTGCCGAACGTGTCCTGCACGATGCGGATGTTCTCACCGATGCCGATCTTGCCGCCGATCTTGTCCTGGATATAGGGAGCGGCCGACAGGTGGTCGGCATGCACGTGGGTTTCGATCAGCCATTCGGGCTTGAGCCCGTTGGCGCGGACGAAGTCGATGATCCGGTCGGCGGATTCAAAGGAGATGCGGCCGGCCGCATAGTCGATGTCCATCACGCTGTCGACGATGGCGCAGGCGTTCGAGCCCGGATCCTTGACCACATAGGAGATGGTGTTCGTCTGCGGGTCGAAGAAGGACGTCACCTGCGGCTTCACGGAGCCGTCGACGGGAAGGGCCTTGCTGTCGGTCATGAAAAAGCTCCTTTGCGGATGGGGCGGCGGACCGGCGGGTGCCGCCGGTCGGAACTGTAAGGGGACCGGTTTGCGCCGGTCAGGCGGCTGTCGCCTGCGTGCGCCGGGCGCGGGCCTGCTGGACTAGACGTGTCGCAAGCATACCTGCAATCAGCGCGCCGACGAAGATCACCGGTTCGCTCCGGCCGAGGCCGAGGGCCGGCACGGCGCCGCCCGGGCAGAAACCGGCCATGCCCCAGCCGATGCCGAAGATCGCCGCCCCGGCGACGAGCCGACCGTCGACGGACTTGATCGCCGGCAGCGAGAAGGCATCGGCCAGCAGCGGGTGGTCCGCCTGGAAGGCGAGCCGGTAGCCGATGGCGGTGACGATCAGGGCCGCGCCCATCACGAAGGCGAGGCTCGGGTCCCAGCCGCCGCTGCCGATGGCGGCAATGTCGAAGAAATTGAGAACCTTGGCCGGATTGGCCATGCCGGCGACGAGAATGCCCGTGCCGAACAGCAGGCCGATGACGAAGGCGGAGACGATGCGGGTCATGGCGTCAGGCTCCGATCAGGTGGCGAAGGACGAAGACGGTCGCGGCCGTCGTCGCCATGAAGGTGAGGGTCGCGACGATGGAGCGGGTCGAAAGCCGCGCCATGCCGCAGACGCCGTGGCCGGAAGTGCAGCCGCTGGCGAGCGAAACGCCGATGCCGACGATAACGCCGCCGATCACAAGCAGCGCCGGCGAGGAGGGCACCTCGATCTGAGGCGTCCAGCCGGTGAGGAACAGCAGAGCGGTCGGCGCGGCAATCATGCCGAGCAGGAAGGCTGCCCGCCAGCCGCGTTCGCCGGCGGCGGCGGTGGGGGGCAACAGGCCGCCGATCATGCCGCTGATGCCGGCGATGCGGCCGTTGAGCACCATCAGCAGAACGGCGGCAAGGCCGATCAGCGCGCCACCAAGGGCGGAAAGTATGGGTGTGAATTCGGTCATGCGTGATCCGGAGTCGAGGGGCTGGCCAGTGCGTGGTGCGGATTGCCAGCTTGTGTGAATTTCCTGATTGCGAATATATTATGCTTTGCTAAATTAGCAAGTATGAATATTCAAGATCTGGAACACAATGCCGACCGGGCAGCCTCGCTGCTGACCTCGATGGCCAATGCCCGGCGCCTGATGGTGCTGTGCCATCTGCTTGAGGGGCCGCGCAAGGTCGGGGATCTGGCCGCCGCCGTCGGCCTCAGCCAATCGGCGTTGTCCCAGCATCTGGCGCGCATGCGCGCGCAGGGGCTGGTCGAGGCGCGCCGAGCCGGTCAGGCGGTCTTCTACAGCCTTGCCGGCGATGAGGTGAAGGCGGTGCTCGCCGCGCTCTACGGCATCTATTGCACGCCGGAAGGCGCCTCTGCCCCGGAGTCCGTGCCCGTCCCTGCTGGGTTGTCGGAGACCTGACCGGCAGCTGTCGCCGGCGTCTGCGGCGCCATCGTCTCCCGTGCCATGACCCCGCTGGCGATGCCGAGAGCCACTTCCGATCCGTCCGCGCGGGTGCGCCGCGTCACCCCCGGCAGCAGCAGAACCGGGTTCTCCCAGGTGTTGGGCAGGTCGCGGTCCTTGCGCGGCGCCGACAGTTCGTTGAGCGGACGCAGGATGCGTTCGTGAATGAGCGAGCCGACATGGATCGGCACGCTGCCGCCCGCCTCGGTGTCGAGGTCGAAGCGCGTCGGCCACAGCCGCAGCACCCACCGCCCGCCCGATGAGGGGTCCTCCCCGGTGGCGCTCGGCGCGATATTCGCGTCCTGACGCACCAGCACCAGTTCCGCGCCGCGTCCGTTCTGGATGCGCGGCAGCGCCGGCAGGTCTTCCGGCAGCGTCTGGCCTGCCAGGAAGCCGGCGAATGTGGCGACGGACCATTGCGGCGCGCGCACGTAGCCATGCGGCTTCAGCGCCTCGGCGAGAGCCGCCGGGTCGCCCGCCCATTGCACGACGAGGGGCTCCTCCTGCTCGCCGTTGAGTTCGATCCGGTGCCCGGGCAGGGTCTTCCATCCGCCGGACAGCCATTCGTCCCGGGTCATTGCCACGATCGGCGACACCGGGCGGTAGAGCTCGACCGCATTGTTGAAGTTGCGCATGACATGCGCCCCGCCGACGCCGGCAAGCGTCACGGTGACCAGCGCCGCCAGCGCCCAGCGGCCGACCTTCTCGTTGTGCACGGAGCCGAAGACGAAGGCGAAGGCAGCCACCATCGCCGTGCCGAAGGCGAGCCCGCCGGCGACGTCGCTGGCCCAGTGGGCGCCAAGATAGACGCGCGAGAAGCCGATGGCGCCGATCAGCGAGACGGCGACGGAGAAGACCCCGGCCTTGGTCAGCGGCGAGCGGTCATGGGCGACGAGCACGGCGATCAGCCCGTAGAGCACGGTGTTGATCGTCGCGTGGCCGCTCGGAAAGGAGAAGGCGTCGGCGCCGGAATAGATGTCGATCGGCCGTTCGCGGTTCATCAGCAGCTTGAACAGGGGCACGAAGACCGCGGTGCTGGCGATGGCGATGAGGAAGCCTGTCGCCCTGCGCCAGGCGCGGCGGACGAACAGATAGGCGACGGCGACGATGGCGACGATCGAGGTGACGAGGCCGTCGCCGAGCATGGTGATCGACACCATGATCTGGTCGCCGACCGGCGTGCGCAGGTCCTGGAACAGGTTGCGGATCGCCGTGTCGGCCCGCTGCAGCCCGGCGTCCGGCGAGATCGCGGCGGCCAGGGCCACGAACAGCGGCACGGTGACGAGCAGCAGCAGGGCCGAGACCAGCATCCCGGCCGAGCGCGGATGCGCCGGGTCGAACATCCGCGCCAGCCAGCGCGCCACCCGGTTTTGCCGCGCCGCCAGCCAGGCGACGAAGCGCACGCGGCTGCCGGCATAGAGCGGCAGCACGATCAGGATCAGCCAGCGCGCCAGCATCACCGCCAGGAACAGCAGCACCAGGAAGACGCCGAGCATCGTCGCCAGGCGGCCGCTGATCTTGCCGAGCGCGCCGAAGGCGGTGCCGGCGATGACGCCGGGGCCCAGGTGAACGATGGTCCAGGCGATCGCCGAGGTGACATTGATCACCGTGAAGCGGCCGGCCGGCATGCCGACCATGCCGGCGATCCCGGGCACGATCGCCTTCACGCCGGGCACGAAACGGCCGATGAAGACGCTCTTGCCGCCGTGACGGCGGAAATAGGCCTCGCCCCGTTCCACCAGCGTCGTATAGCGTGAGAACGGCCAGACCTTCTTGATCCGGTCCTTGTAGATGTGGCCGATCCAGTAGGATATGGCGTCACCCGCCGTCGCGCCGAGCACGGTCCAGATGAAGATCGGCCAGGGATCGAGCTTGCCGAGGCCCACCAGAGTGCCGGCGCCCACCAGCACCACGGTGGAGGGCACGACCATGCCGATGAGAAACAGCGCTTCTCCCATGGCGATCAGAAAGACGACGGCGTTGGCGAGCGTGGGGTGTTCGCCGATGAGGTTCACGAGCTGATTGAGTAGATCGGTCACGGGTCCATGCTCGAAATCGCTGCGCCGGGTTGGCCTGCCCGTCGGGCCCGCTACATGTACGCGCTGGAGCCCGGATCGCCAATGCTTGACGGTGCGGTTTGTTTCGCGCGAAGCGATTGTGCACGATGGGGAAAACAGCTTGCGCGGCATGAGCCGCCTTGCACTTGCCCGCGCGGCTTGAAAATCTGCCCGCGAAAACCGCATGAGCCGGCGACCCGCCGAGAAAGACCCGAGACCTTGTTCCAGTCCGCGAGCCTGCCTGTCGCCCTGTCGAAATCCGAGTACGAACGGCTCGAGCCGGCCCTTCGCACGGCCTTGCTCGCCGCCCAGCAGCAGGTCGTCGACCGAAAGCCCTTTTCGGTGATGATCCTCATCGCCGGCGTCGACGGCGCGGGCAAGAACGACGCCATCGCGCGGCTGCACGAATGGATGGACGTGCGTTACCTCACCTGCAACGCCTATGAGGAGAAGGAGACGGAAGGCGAGCGCGAGCGTCCGCAGCTCTGGCGCTACTGGCGCGACCTGCCGGCCCGCGGCGAGACCTCCGTCGTCGTCGGCTCCTGGTACAACACGCCGCTGCGCCGCTTCGTTCTCGGCGACCTCGACGAGGACGGATTCGAGCGCGCGCTTGCCCGCATCAACCGTTTCGAGGAGCTCCTCGCCCGCGAGAACGTGCTGGTGCTCAAGTTCTGGTTCTCGCTGCAGCCGAAGGTGCAGAAGGAGCGGCTGAAGGCCTTGAAGAAGAAGGCCCGCGCCCGGCGCATCCTTGCCGAATGGACCGACATCGCCCATGCCTCCGACGCCCAGGACGCCTTCGAGAAGGCGGCGCTGACCACCTCGACCGCCGCCGCGCCCTGGATCGTCATTCCCTCCGGCGACCCGCAGTCGCGCGACATCGCGCTCGGCCGCTGCATCGAGATGGCGATGCGCCGCCGGCTGGCGGCCGCGCCCGCCGATCCGCTGGCGGTGCCGACGGTGGTCGCCCGCGTCAAGCGGATCAGCGCCGTCGACGCCATCGACCTGTCGCAGCGGCTGCCCAAGGCGCGCTATTCGGCCGAGCTCGAGCACTGGCAGGCGGAGCTTGCCCGGCTCGTCGACAAGAAGGCCTTTCGCGACCTCGGCCTCGTCGTCGCCTTCGAGGGCAATGACGCGGCCGGCAAGGGCGGCGCCATCCGCCGGCTGATCCGGCCGCTCGATCCGCGCCGCTATCGGGTGCACCGCATCTCCGCGCCCTCGCGCGAGGAGAAGGCGCATCCCTATCTCTGGCGCTTCTGGACGCGGCTGCCGCGCCAGGGGCATGCGGCGGTCTTCGACCGGTCCTGGTACGGGCGGGTGCTCGTCGAGCGGGTCGAGGGCTTCTGCACGGAAGCCGACTGGATGCGCGCCTACAACGAGATCAACGAGTTCGAGGCGGAGCTGGCCGCCGCCGACACGCTGGTCGTCAAGTTCTGGCTGGCGATCAGCAAGCAGGAACAGCTTGCCCGCTTCAAGGCGCGCGAGGAGACCCCCTACAAGCAGTTCAAGATCACCGATGATGACTGGCGCAACCGGCTCAAGTGGGACGCCTACGCCGAGGCCGCCGGCGACATGATCGACCGCACCTCGACCCCCGATGCGCCCTGGGCGCTGATCGCGGCGGAGGACAAGCGCCATGCCCGCGTCGCCGTCGTGCGCCATCTGGTCGAGCGTCTCAAGGACGCCCTCTAGCGCTCACGCCGCGCTCAGCCTTCCGCCGGCGTTCCAAAGAGGGTGACGGCAGCGGCGGCGAGCGCCATCAGCGCGAAGCCCGCGGCCTTGCCCGTCCTGCCTTGCGCCCGGGCGCCCACCGCCGCGACCATCGCCTGCAGCGCGTAGTAGAGCGCGAAGGCGCGCGAGGCGTAGGAGATGATCTCGAAGACGCCGGAACTCCACGTCAGCAGCAGGCCGATCACGACCAGCAGCACATAGGCGTGGCGCTCAGGAATGCGCCGGCGCGTCTCCTCCTCGACAAGGCCGCCGCAGCCGCTGGTGTCGGCGATGGCGGCGCTGAACTGGGCGCTCAGAGCGGCGACCACCAGCAGGACCGGCAGGACCGGCGCGATCTGGGCCATCATGCCGATGATGGCGGTTTCCGTCAGCTTTCCCGACGGCATGACCAGGTCGTAGGAAACGAGGCCGATATAGGCGAGGTAGATCACCGTTGCGATGATCTGCGCCAGGGCCATCGAGCGGATGCGCGTTCTCGCGTCATAGGTCGCGCCGAGATAGCGCGAGGTCTCGAAGCCCTGCACGGTGACGATGAGGCCGAAGCCGAGGGTCACGGCGCTCCAGCCGGTCACCTTCGCCGGATCGAACTTCAGTCCGCCCGTTGCCGCGGTGTCGCCGAAATGCAGGACGAGGCCGGCCAGCAGCCCGGCGATGACGGCGAGCTTCACGGTCACCGACACCTGCTCCAGTCCCTCCAGCGCCCGAAAGCCCCAGGTCCAGCCGACGACGAGGATGACGCACAGGACCGCGCTCGTCAGAAGCCGCGCGTGCAGGCTTTCGTGCAGCGGCGTCAGGCTGACGCCGAAGGAGCCGAACAGGTTGAGGTAGTAGGTGACGGAAATCACATAGGCGAAGGACAGCGCCCAGGAAGCGGCCATGTCGAGCCGCTCCTCCGTTGCCGTGCGCCTGCCGGCGGTCGTCTCCAGCCGGGTGATGTTGAAACGCACGGCCGACCCGATGAGCCACGCGCCCAGGCACAACAGCGCCATGGCGACCGGCGCATAGGCTCCGTAGGAGGTGCCCAGCACCGGCCCCAGCACCAGGAAGCCGCTGCCGATGATCGACGCCAGCGGCGTCACCGTCGCCCGCCAGAGCGGTAGCCGGGCAAGCGCGGGGCGGGCGAGAAGGGCGGCGCACAGCAGGGTGGCCGCCAGGATGACGATGTCGAGGCGCATTCCCCAATCTTGTCCGCCGCCCTTTCGATCCGGTCAAGCGGAAGCTGCGGCACCGGCCCGATGCGGGTGCGTCACTTCGGCCGCGTGAAGCCTCGGCGGAAGGCGCGCGGCGAGGTGCCGGTCTGCGCCGAGAACTGCCTCGAGAAATAGCCCGGGTCGGCAAACCCCAACCGGTAGGCAATGCCGGCCACATCCTGCTGGGTGTAGGCAAGCAGCCGGCGGGCCTCCAGCATCTGCCGTTCGCGGATCAGTGCCGAGGCGGGCTTTCCCGTCTGTTCGCGGCAGACGCGGCTCAGGTGTGGCGGGCTGACGGACAGCGCGCCGGCGAAGCCGGTCACGGTCATCGGCACGTCCTGCCGCTCCGCGCCCGCGCGTCCCGGCGCGCCGAGGCCGATGCACCGGTCGAGCAGCGCCGCGAAGCGGGCGAAGAGCCGGCCCGCCGCATCGCCTGCCGCCGCCTGTTCTGCCGGCGCGCCGGCGCCTGCCCGCCGGACCAGCCAGATGCAGAGCAACGTGGCGAGCGCCGTCATCGCCTCCGCCCGTCCGGGCGCGGAGGCGGCGTGCTCGCGGTGAAGCGCCTCCAGCATGTCCGGGGCGTCGCCGGTTCCGCCAAGCGCCATCGCCCTGTCGAGCCGCCGGCCGGGATCGAGCCTGGCGCGCAGCGGCTCGAAGACGGTTGCCGGAAGCGTCACGACGCTGCCCTCGGTGTTTTCGCGAAAGCGGAAGCCGTGCACGCTGCCGGCGGGAAGGTTGAGCGCCGTTGCACCGCCGAGCGCGATGTCCTCGTCCTCAAGAAGGAGGGTACCGCCGCCCCGCGCGATCCAGAAGATCTGGTGCAGCGCCGGATGGCGGTGCTGCGCGATGCGCCAGCGATGTGGGCCGCTGCGCGCCGAGATGCGTTCGATATGCAGCGTATCCGGAAAGGCCGGCCCGGCCGGTTCCCCATAAAGTCCGTAGTCCGGCGCGCGCTGTCTTGTTCGATTCATCCATCTATTGGAACGGTATCGGCCTTCCCGGCGCAAGCGCTTGTGCGCATCATCGGCGGAAGAAGTCGGCTAGGCGGCGGGGATGGAACCTTCCGGGGAGGGAAGGCGCCGGCCGGTCAGGGGAGGAAGGCATGGGCGGGATTTCAGCACCCGGCGGCGCGCGCACGCGCACGCAGGTTCTCATCATCGGCGGTGGCCCGTCCGGCCTGCTGCTGTCGCAATTGCTCGATCTCGCCGGCATCGACACGGTGGTGCTCGAGCGCCGGTCGCGCGCCCACGTTCTCTCGCGCATCCGCGCCGGGGTGCTCGAGCAGGGCACCGCCGATCTGCTGCGCCGCGCCGGGGCAGGCGGGCGCATGGACAAGGAGGGTCTTGTTCATGACGGCGTCGAAATCGCCTTTGGCGAGGAGCGCCTGCGCATCGATCTCGCCGGCCTGACCGGCGGCAGCACGGTGATGGTCTACGGGCAGACCGAGGTGACGGCCGATCTTTACGCCGCCCGCGACGCGCGCGCCGGGGTGGTGATCGACCAGGCCGAGGATGTGGCGCTCTTCGGTCTCGAGGGCGAGGCCCCCCATGCGACCTTCCGCCGTGACGGGCTGACACACCGCATCGACTGCGATTTCATCGCCGGTTGCGACGGGTTCCACGGCGTTTCGCGCCGCTCGATTCCGGCGGATCGTCTTGCCGGGTTCGAGCTGGTCTATCCGTTCGGCTGGCTCGGGATGCTTGCCGACGTGCCGCCGGTCTCCGACGAGCTCATCTATGCCAGCGGCCCGCGTGGCTTCGCGCTCTGCTCCATGCGCTCGCCCACCCGCAGCCGCTACTATATCCAGTGCGCCAGCGACGAAGAGGTCTCCAACTGGTCCGACGACCGCTTCTGGGAGGCGCTGGCGGATCACCTGCCGGCGGATGTCGCCGCCGGTCTCGAGACCGGTCCCGCCATCGAGAAGAGCGTCGCGCCGCTGCGCTCCTATGTCTGCGAGACCATGCGTCACGGGCGGTTGTTCCTTGCCGGCGATGCCGCCCACATCGTGCCGCCGACGGGGGCCAAGGGGCTCAACCTCGCCGCCTCCGACATCCATTACCTCTCGCAGGCGCTGATCGACTGGTATGGCCGGGAGGGCCGGGGCGGTGGCGAGGAGGCGGCCCTTGTCGCCTATCCGCAGCGCGCGCTGGCGCGTGTCTGGAAGGCCGAGCGCTTTTCCTGGTGGATGACGACGCTGCTCCACGATCTGCCCGAGCGCGGCGCCTTCGGCCGGCGCCTGCAGCAGGCGGAATTCGACTATCTGAAGGCCTCGCGGGCGGCGCGGGCGGCGCTCGCGGAGAACTACGTCGGCCTGGCCTACTGAAGCGTGGTGAGCGCGGCCGCCATGACCGCGACGAGGCCGATCAGGCTTGGATAGAAGGTCAGCGCGAAGCCGAAGGCGCGGGCCGGAGCACCTTTGGCGTAGCCGCGCCAGAAAGCCGCCCGACCGAGGCAGAACAGCAGCGCCAGCGCGGTGACGACGGGCACGGCGCTTTCCAGCAGCACGGCGAGCGCCAGATGGACCGGCAGTGCCAGCGCCGCCTGCTCCAGCGTGTTCTGCAGGACCGCGCGGCCGCGGCGTACGGCCTCGCTCTCCTGCGCCCCGCTGCTGCCGGCGATGTCGACGGGCGAGAAGAACCGCAGTCGAGCCACATTGGCGATCGCCGCCGCGAGCCAGAAAACGACGAGAAGGTCGACCCGCAGCGTGGCGGCCACGCGCTCCGCCAGCGCCGGCGTGGGGGCCTTCAGGCCAAGGTAGGCCGCCGCCGCGAGGACCAGCAGCGCAAGCCCCGCCGCCCGTGCCATGCCGAAGGCAACGCCGCGTTGTTCGGCGCGAAAGGGATCCTGGGAGGTCATCTCGCCTGTCTCCGTCGTCTCGGGCGCGCGCATCTTCCCGCCATCGGTGCAGCAATGCGTGGAGACATGCCCGTCCCGGGCTTGAGGTTCCCGCTGAATTTGCCGAAACTCGGCGCGGATCGCCGCCGCTGCTGCGCATCCGCGCGTCTGGCACCTGCCTGCGTCGCCATCATCACCATAGCCCAGAGCCCGACCTCATGTCCCTCGACCTTCTCGTCAAGAACGCGACCCTGCCCGACGGGCGCACGCGCATCGACATCGCCTGCCGCGACGGGCGGATCGTTGCCGTCGAGCCGGGCATCGAGGCGGAGGCGGGCCGTGTCGTCGAGGCGGGCGGGCATCTGGTCTCGCCGCCCTTCGTCGACAGCCATTTCCACATGGACGCGACCCTGTCGCTGGGCCTGCCGCGCATGAACGAGAGCGGCACGCTGCTCGAGGGCATCGCGCTGTGGGGCGAGCTGAAGCCGCTCCTGACCGTCGAGGCGGTGGTCGAACGGGCGCTTGCCTATTGCGACCTCGCCGTGTCGCAGGGCCTGCTTGCGATCCGCTCGCATGTGGATGTCTGCGATGACCGGCTGACCGGCGTCGAGGCGCTGCTGGAGGTCAAGCGCAAGGTCGCGCCCTATCTCGACCTGCAGCTTGTCGCCTTCCCCCAGGACGGGCTGTTCCGCTCGCCCACGGCCGAGCGGAACCTGCTGCGCGCACTCGACATGGGCGTCGATGTGGTCGGCGGCATTCCGCATTTCGAACGCACCATGGACGATGGCGCCCGCTCGGTGCGCCGGCTGTGCGAGATCGCGGCGGAACGCGGCCTGATGGTCGACCTGCATTGCGACGAGAGCGACGATCCGATGTCGCGCCACATCGAGACGCTGGCCTACGAGGCGCAACGCCTCGGGCTTCAGGGCCGGGCGACCGGCTCGCATCTCACCTCCATGCACTCCATGGACAATTATTACGTTTCCAAGTTGCTGCCGCTGATCGCCGAGGCCGGCGTTTCGGCCATCGCCAACCCGCTCATCAACATCACCATCCAGGGGCGCCACGACACCTATCCCAAGCGTCGCGGGCAGACGCGGGTGCCGGAGCTGCGCGCCCACGGCGTCACCGTCGCCTTTGGCCACGACTGCGTCATGGATCCCTGGTATTCGATGGGCTCGGGCGACATGCTGGAGGTTGCCTCCATGGGCACCCATGTGGCGCAGATGATGAGCCGCGACGACATGCGCTATGCCTTCGATTGCGTGACCGCCCATCCGGCGCGGATCCTCGGGCTCGAGGGCTACGGGCTCGCGCCGGGCTGCAACGCCGATTTCGTGCTGCTGCAGGCGGCCGACCGGATCGAGGCGATTCGCCTGCGCGCGCGCCGGCTCGCCGTCGTGCGCCGGGGCAGGGTGATCGCCGAAAGCGCGCCGGCGCTCTCGCGCCTGTCGCTGGAGGGGCGCCCCGAGATGATCGACCCGGCCGCCTATGCGCCCGCCGCAGGCCGCGCGCAAGGCTGAACACCCGCCGCGCGGGCGGCAAATGGCACCAAGACGGGCAAGGGAGACGGCATGGCCGAGAATACGGGCGTCGGGGACGGGCGCGAGACCGCGCAAGCGGCCGCCACCGAGGCGCCCTTCGTGCCGCCCTATCCCTTCCGCCCGGCCGGCGCGCCACCTGTGTGGAAGCTTCTCGGCCTAGCCCGGCGCAGCCTTCTCAACATCTGGCCGGCCCCCGCCTTCTCCCGGCCCTGGTTGCGGATCGCCATCCTGCGCAAGCAGATCTTCGTCTGCAACAGCCCGGAGACCGTGCAGGAGGCCTTCGTGCGCAAGCACGCGAACTTCGAGCGCAAGAGCGCGCAGATGCGCCACGCGCTGGAGCCGCTGCTCGGCGACGGCCTGTTCGTCTCCGACGGCGAGACCTGGCGCCGGCGCCGGCAGGTGGTCGCGCCCATCATCCATGCCTCGCGGGTGCGCGACTTCTTCCCCGTGATGGCCGAGACGGTTGCCGAGCGGCGCGCCGCCTGGCGCGCGCTGGGCGCCGGGGCGCAGGTCGACGCGCTTCAGGAGATGGCGCATCTGACGGCGGAGATCATCTGCCGCACCATCTTTGGCAGCGCGCTCGGCCGCGACTACGCCGCCGAGGTGGTCGAGGCCTTCACCGACTACCAGCGCCACATCGACCAGATCGACCTCGCCTCGCTGCTTGGCCTGCCGGACTGGCTGCCGCGCCGGCGCGGCCGCGCCATCCGCCGGGCGGTGGCGCGCATCGACAAGGTGCTGGAAGAAGTCATTTCGCGCTTCGAGGAGCGGCGGCGGGCGGGAGAGACTTCCGTCATCGGCGGCCTGCTCGACGCCCGCGACGAGGACGGCCGCCCGCTCTCGCGCGAGGCGATCCGCAACGAGGCCGCGGTGATCTTCATGGCCGGCCACGAGACGACGGCCAACACGCTGGCCTGGGCCTGGTATCTGCTGTCGCAGGCGCCCGGCGTCCGCGACCGCCTCGAGGCGGAGCTCGACAGCGTGCTCGGCGACCATGATCCGCGGTTCTCCGAGATGTCGGAACTGCCCTTCACCCGCGCCGTTGTCGAGGAAACCCTGCGGCTCTATCCGCCGGTGCCGATCCTCGCCCGCGAGGCGCGCGCCGACGAGACCGTGGGCGGCATCGCCACGCCGAAGGGTTCGCTGGTGATGGTCGTGCCCTGGCTGCTGCACCGCAACCCCGAGCTCTGGCCGCGCGCCGATCATTTCGAGCCGGAGCGCTTCCTTGGTCAGGCGCGCGGCGGCCAGTCGAAATTCGCCTATGTGCCGTTTGCCATCGGCCCGCGCATCTGCGCCGGTCTTGCCTTCGGCATGACCGAGACGATCCTGTCGCTTGCCATGCTCGCCCGCGACTTCCGCCTCGAGCTTGGCGAGGGCGTGTCGGTCGAGCCGGTCTGCCGGCTTACCCTGCGCCCGGGCGAGAGGCTGCCCATGCGGCTGATCCCGCGCGCGGGTCGATGACCCCGCCGCGCCGCCAGCCGGATCTGCCGTTTTCCGAAACCCTGGCGGCGGAACCGGACGGCTATCGAGCGGGCCTGTTCGACCTGCTCAAGGCTGGCGTTTACGCACTGCTTCGTCGGCTTCCCGTCGGCTTCGCTCCGGCCTTCGGCAGTGCGGTGGCGCCGCTGGCGCAATGGCTCAACCGCCGCCGTATCTTCGCCCGCCGCCTCGCCTGGAACCTTGCCTGCCTTCATCCGCAGGCGCCGCTGTCGGACGCGCAGGCGTTGGCCGGCGAGCGCCTGTGGTGGCGTGGGGCAGGGGCAATGCGCGCCGAATACGCGGTTCTGGAGCGTTTTCGTGACGCGGGTCGCGTCACCTGCGAGGGACCGTTGCCACCGTTGGGCCAGGTGATCTTCGTCGCTGTCCATCTCGGGCCGTTCGAACTGGCTTTCGACATGGTCCTCAACGGTCTCGGTCGCTCGGCGGTCGGCACCTGGCAGCCGGAGCCCTCGGTCCTGTCCAACCGCATCGTCTCGCGGCTGCGCGTGCGCTACGGGCTTTTTGCCTTCCCGCCCGGCCAGCGCTCCGCCCGCCACCTGCATCGCTGCGTGGTCGGGCAGGGGTTCGACGCGATTCTTTTTGTCGACGAGGTGCGTGACCGGCAGGTGCATCTGCCCGCCTTCGGACGGCCTCTGCCGGAGCGCGGCAACGCGGTCCTGGCGGTGAAGCTGGCGCTGAGGACGGGGGCGTCGATCGTCCCGGTTCATGTGCTCAGGCAAGGGGGAGGGCGCTATCGCTTCGTCACCGGCGCGCCGCTGTCCTTTGACCGCTCGGGCGGCGGCGGACCGGCGCTGACGGCGGGCGTTGCGGCCATTGACGCGGCCATCGAACCGCTGGTGCGCGCCAATCTGGCGCAATGGTACATGCTGCCCGAGCTGCGCCTTCCCGGCTTCGCGGCCTTTCCTGGCACGCCGGCTCAATAGAGCCAGTGCACCATGAAAAGCGTCAGTCCGGGGAAGACGACGAGCAGCGCCACGCGCAGGATGTCGCTGGCGATGAAGGGCACCACGCCGCGGAACGTCTGCGACAGCGGCACGTCGGGCGCCATCGAGTTGATGACGAAGAGGTTCATGCCCACTGGCGGGGTGATCAGCCCGACCTCGACCACGATCAGCACGATGATGCCGAACCACAGGGCGAAATCCTCCGGCGCGAGGCCGAAGTCGAGCGCCGAGACGATGGGGAAGAAGATCGGGATCGTCAGCAGGATCATGGAGAGCGAATCCATGATGCAGCCGAAGACGAGGTAGCATAGCAGGATCAGCACCAGCACCACCCACGGGTCGAGCCCGAGGCCGACGACATAGGCGGCCGACTGTTGCGGAAGCTGCGAGAACGCCAGGAAGCTGTTGAAGATGTTGGCGCCGAGCACGATGAAGAAGATCATGCCGGTGGCGCTCGCCGTTGCCAGGAAGGCCTCGACAAGGCTGGTCCGCGTCAGCCCGCCGTTGAGCAGCGCGACGATGCCGGTGCCGGCCGCACCCACCGCCGCACCCTCGGTCGGCGTGAAGAAGCCCGAATAGATGCCGCCGATCACGGCGATGAAGATCAGCAGCACCGGCCAAACGGCGACGAGGGCTGCCCCGCGCTCCGCCCAGCCCGCCCGCTCCCGGCTGCCCGCGCTCGCCGGGTTGAACCAGACGTAGAGCGAGACCGTGAGCATGTAGCCGACAGCGGCAAGCAGTCCCGGCACGAAGGCGGCGACGAAGAGCTTGGCAATGTTCTGCTCGGTCAGGATCGCGTAGATGACCAGCACGACCGAGGGCGGGATGAGAATGCCGAGCGTGCCGCCGGCGGCAAGACAGGCGGTGGACAGCGCGCCGGAATAGCCGAAGCGCCGCATCTCCGGCAGCGCCACCTGACCCATGGTCGCGGCCGTGGCCAGGGACGACCCGCAGATCGCGCCGAAGCCGCCGCAGGCCGCCACCGCCGCCATGGCGACGCCGCCGCGACGGTGGCCGACCATGGTCTCCGCCGCCTTGAAAAGCGCGCGGGACATGCCGCCGCGCGTGGCGAACTGGCCCATCAGCAGGAACAACGGCACGATCGACAGCGAGTAGTTCGAGAAGGTGCTGTAGACCTGCGACTTGAGCTGGCCGAGCACTGGCGCGAAGGTTCCGGTGACCAGCGTCGTGCCGGCCACGCCGACGAGGAACATGGCAAGTCCGATGGGCATCCGCAGGAAGATGAGGACGAGCAGTATCGGGAGCGACCAGAGGCCGTATTCAAGCGATGTCACGCGGCATCCTCCCGCAGGTCGCCGGGATCGGCGGGAGGTCGCCCGGCCAGCGCCTCGGCGAGGCTCCGCCAGACGGTGAAGGCGCAGGCGATGACGAAGACGATCGCGCCGATCATCGCCGCCGCATACCCCCACCACAGCGGAAACTGCAGGATGAAGGTGGTTTCGCCATAGGCCTTCTTGTCGAGCAGGCCGAGCCACAGCCGCCAGGCGATCAGGGCGCTGGCGGCGGTCATCAGAACGTTGGCGAGCGTGTCGACGGCGGCGTTGACGCGTGCGCCGAAGCGGGCGAGGAACAGGTCGACCGTGACGTGGCCGCGCTTCATCTGGCACCAGGGCAGGAAGGCGAAGATGGCGAAGGCCGTGCCCGCTTCGACCAGCTCGTAGTCGCCGGGGACGGGCCTCAGCCCGATGCCGATGAGCGCGCGGCCGGTGATCGAGACCATCGTCGTCGCCGTCAGCAGGACAAGCACCGCCCCTCCGGCGATGGCCAGTCCCGCGCAGATGCGCTCAAGCGTCTTCTCGGTTTGCCGCAGCACGGCTCTCCCCCCTCCTTCGCCCGCCCCGCCGCCTTCCGGCGCGGCGAGCGTCCGTCACTTTCCGGCCTGGCTGTCGATCAGCGCCCGGGCGCGCGCGACCAGCGCCGCCCCGTCGAGGCCCCTTGCATCCATCTCGGCGATCCATTCGGCGACCACCGGCTCGGCCGCCGCCTTCCAGCGCGCGGTCTCCGCCTTGTCCAGCGTGACGATGGTGTTGCCAGCGGCGACCGCTTTCTCCTCGCCGATGATGTCGACCTCGTCGTCGGCCCGGCCGAACAGCGCGGCCACCTCCACGCCGGAGTTGTCGTCGATCACCTTCTTCAGGTCGTCCGGCAGGCTGTCGTATCTGGCCTGGTTCATGGCGAAGATGAATGTCGCGGTATAGAGCGCGCGCGGATCGTCGAAGCGCGTGTGCGTGTCGACCAGTTCGGCGAGTTTCAGCGGCACCGTCACTTCCCAGGGTACCACCGCGCCGTCGATCACCCCCTTGGAGAGTGCCTCCGGCACCGCCGGCACCGGCATGCCGATGGCCGTTGCGCCCAGTGTCTCGATCAGCCGGGTGACGATGCGGGTCGGGCCGCGCAGCTTCTTGCCGGTCATGTCCTCGAGCGCGTGGACGCCCTCGCCGCGCACGTGGATCAGGCCGGGCCCGTGAACATGCGCGGCGATCAGCTTGACGCCGGCGAACTCGTCGAGCGCGTTCTCCTCGACGTAAAGCTGGAAGGCGCGCGAGGTGGTTTCCGCGTCCCCGGCCATGAACGGCAGCTCGAAGGCTTCCGTCTTCGGAAAGCGGCCGGGAGTGTAGCCGGGCAGGGTCCAGACGATGTCGACGACGCCGTCGCGAACCTGATCATAGAGCGCCGGAGGCGCGCCGCCGAGCTGCATCGAGGGATAATGCTCGATCTTGATGCGACCGTTCGATTCCGCCTCGACCTTCTCGATCCAGGGGGCGATGGCCCGCGCGGGAACCGCCGCCTGCAGGGGCAGGAACTGATGGATCCTGAGGGTCACGTCCTGCGCCAATGCCGCGCCCGCGAGGCCGAAGGTCCCGGCCGTCATCGTCGCGACAAGGGCCGCCGTTCCCAGCAACCGTCCGATCATTCCGACATCCTCCCGCTCGCGCCGCGCCCGCACCCTTCCTCCACAAGCTTGCGGCCGGCGCAGGGTGTTCCGCGCAATTGGTAATGTAAAATGAGTTTTGTCGCAGTTTGTATAACCTTTCGCGCCAGAGGCTGAAACGCCCCTCTTGCGAAAACGGACAGGGTTCGTGTCAACTGCCGCAAGCGGCGCGCCTCCTGCCCCGCCGTCCCGCGAGAAGGACAGGCCATCGTGACGAAACGTGCGCGCGACATCCTCTTCATCATGTTCGACCAGTTGCGCTTCGACTATCTGTCCTGCGCCGGTCATCCGCGTCTGGAGACACCCAATCTCGACCGGCTGGCGGCGCGCGGCGTGCGGTTCACCAACGCCTATGTGCAGTCGCCGATCTGCGGTGCCTCGCGCATGAGCTTCTACACCGGCCGCTACGTCCAGTCGCATGGCGCGGCCTGGAACAACTACCCGCTCAAGGTCGGCGAGATGACCCTTGGCGACCATCTGCGGGCACGCGGCATGGATGCGGTTCTGATCGGCAAGACGCACATGAAGGTGGATGACGCCGGCCTCGACCGGCTTGGCATCTCGCGCGGGGGCATCATCGGCGCGCGCCTTGCCGAATGCGGCTTCGATGCCGAGGTGCGCGACGACGGGCTCTGGGCGGAAGGCCCGGACGGTCCCTATGATGCAAGGCCCTCGCCCTACAACGCCTTCCTGCGCGCCCGCGGCTATGGTGGCCGCAACCCCTGGCACGACCACGCCAATTCCGCCCTGTCGGACGCGCGCGACGCACAGGGGCGCGGCGACATCGAGAGCGGCTGGCTCATGCGCAACGCGCCGAAGCCGGCCAATGTCGCGGCGAAGGACAGCGAGACAGCCTGGCTCACAGACGAGGCCATCGGCTTTCTCGACAAGCGCGCGCGGCAGCGGCGCGCGGTGCCCTTCCTTTGCCACCTCTCCTACATCAAGCCGCATTGGCCCTATGTGGTGCCGGCGCCCTATCATGCGCTCTACGGGCCCGGCGACGTCGTGCCGGCGCGGCGCGACGAGCGCGAGCGGCGCGATCCGAACCCGGTTTACGCCGCCTTCATGGCCTCGCGCGCTTCGAAGAGCTTTTCGCGCGAGGAGGTCCGGCTCGCCGCCATTCCCGCCTACATGGGCCTGGTGCGCCAATGCGACGACGAGATCGGCCGGCTGCTCGACCACCTTGAAGCGACGGGCCGGTTCGACGACACGATTATCGTCGTCACCTCGGACCATGGCGACTACCTCGGCGATCACTGGATGGGCGAGAAGGATCTCTTCCACGAGCCCTCGGTGAAGGTGCCGCTGATCGTGGTCGATCCGTCCGCGGCCGCCGACGCCACGCGCGGCACCATCTGCGACGCGCTGGTCGAGGCCATCGACCTTGCCCCCACCTTCGTCGAGCTTGCCGAGGAAGGGCGCGGCGCGCCCGATCCCGCCGCCGCCGTTCCCGGTCACATTCTCGAGGGCCGCTCGCTCGTTCCCTTCCTGCGCGACGGCACGGCCTGGGAGGCCCGCCGCCGCGACTGGCGCGACGTCGTCATTAGCGAGTACGACTATTCCTGCACGCCCATGGCCGACCGGCTCGGCGTGTCGGTCGAGGACGCCCGCCTGTTCATGGTCTTCGACGGGCGCTTCAAGCTTGTCCACGCCGAAGGCGGCCTGCCGCCGATGCTCTTCGACCTGCAGAGCGACCCGGATGAATTCTCCGACCTGGGACGCGATCCGGCCTTCGCCGGCGAGGTCGCGCGGCTGACCGACCGGCTCGGCCTCTGGGGGCGGCGGCTCAGCCAGCGCACCACCGTCTCCGATGCCGAGATCCTTGCCCGTCGTTCCGGCGCGGGCGGGCGCACCGGCGTTCTCATCGGCGCCTATGACGAGAGCGATGTCGCGGCCGAGGCGCTTGCCTTCTATCAAGGACGCGTCGACCCGAAGGGCTGAGACAGCCGGCGGGGATAAGTCCGCGCGCCGGGCCGATCCGCCAGCGCGGTGGCGTCCTACGAAAAAGCGCGGCGAAATCGCGTTTCGCCGCGCTTCATTTTCGAAAGTCTGCGCCGAAATTGTCCGAAATGCACAATTATCGGCCGGAAATGCCGTCGCTTCAGCTTGCCGCCGGCTGCTCGGCGAACTTGCGCGCCTGCTCGATCCAGCCGTCACGGGCGATGCGGCCGCGGAAGTCCAGCTTCCCGTCCAGAGCCTCGATCTGCGCTTCGTTCAGCGCCGCGATCTGCCAGAAATGGAAGATGCCGGCGCCGTTGAGCGCGGTCTGCAGCTTGGGCCCGATGCCGGTGATCGCCGTCAGGTCGTCGGCAACGCCGCGCGGCTCGGCAAGCAGGATCTCGCCCAGCGGATCGCGGGTCGCCGCCGGCTTCGCCTTGGTCGGGGCAGGTGCGACGGCGGGGGCGGTATCCCCGGCCTTTTCCGCCTCGGCGACCGGCGTGCGCCTGCTCGGCACCGCCGGCGCCTGCTCAGGCTGGGAGGGATGCGAGCGGATGAAGTCGAGAATGCGCGGGGCGATCTCGGCGCGGAACCGCGAGCCGTTGAAAACGCCGTAGTGCCCGACATTTGGCTGCATGTAGTGGGCCTGCATGTCGGCGGCGAGGCTGGTGCACAGGTCATGCGCCGCCTTGGTCTGGCCGCGCCCGGTGATGTCGTCCTTCTCGCCCTCGACCGTCAGCAGCGCCGTGCGGCGGATCGCGCCGCAATCCACCAGCTCGCCGCGGTGGTGATGCTCGCCCTTGGCCAGGGAATGCTTGATGAACACCGTGTCGACTGTTTGCAGGTAGAACTCCGCCGTCAGATCCATCACCGCAAGATATTCGTCGTAGAAATCGCGATGCTTCTCGGCGCTGTCACCATCTCCGGCCACCAGATGCTGGAAGTAGTCGTTGTGCGCGCTGACATGCCGGTCGAGATTCATGCTCATGAAGCCCGAAAGCTGCAGGAAGCCGGGGTAGACGTCGCGCATGAAGCCCGGCTGCGGGAACGGAACCTTCATGATGACGTTGCGCTCGAACCATTCGATCGGCTTGTGCTCTGCGAGGTCGTTGACCGCCGTCGGATTGATCCGCGTGTCGATCGGCCCGCCCATCAGCGTCAGGCTGGCGGGTGCGCAGGGGTCGCCGTGCTGTTCCATCACCGCCGTCGCGACAAGGGCCGGAACCGAGGGCTGGCAGACCGCGACGACATGCGTGTCCGGTCCAAGATGATGAAGCATCTCAATGAGATAGTCGACGTAGTCGTCGAGGTCGAACTGGCCCTCCGCGAGCGGCACCATGCGCGCGTCGATCCAGTCCGTGATGTAGATGTCGGCCTTCGGGAGAAGTGTCTCGACCGTGCCGCGCAGCAGCGTCGCGTAGTGACCGGACATCGGCGCGACCACCAGGATCGTCGGATCCTTGTGCTTGCGCTGGCCGACCTTGCGGTCGAAATGCAGAAGATTGCAGAACGGCTTGCTCCAGACGACCTCTTCTCGCACCTGCACCTTGACGCCGCCGACCGTCGTCTCGGGCAGCCCGAACTCCGGCTTGCCATAGCGCCGGGTCAGCCTCTCGACCAACTCGCAGCCGGCGGCAACCTGCCGCCCAACTGGCGTATGTGTGAGTGGATTCAATGGGTTCTGGAAGTATAGACGCGTCATGTCAGCGGCCGCCCGGACAGGGCTCATTGCCGCATGATTGAACTCGTAGAATTGATAGAACACTGACCGACCTCGCAGTCCGACGGGCGTCGCGCGACTGGCGGCGTCACCGGCATTTTTCGCATTGCAAAAAGAATATGCGTAAAACACTGCGTCGTTCAACTGTCAGACGACGGCAAGCCTTGCATCCGGCGGGCGGGATGCCCGCCGGATCGCTCTGGCGAGGGCGAATCAGCTCCGAATCGGGAGCCGTTCCAGAAACTTCGCAAAAGACGCAAGTAGCCGGTAAATTTGTTTGCCTTGTCCGAAAGTTCAGGCGGCGAGATCGGCCACGACGGCGTCGAGAACAAGAAAACCGCCAGGAGTCGCCCGAACGCGGTCGCCGTCGAGTCGTTCCACCATGTCATGCTCGACCAGGTCGGCGATGCGGCGCGGGTTGATCCGCCGCCCCGAGATCGCCTCATAGCGGGCGAGGTCGACGCCCTCGACGAGCCGAAGGCCCATCAGCAGGAACTCGTCGCCCTGTTCCTCCGCGGTCAGCGACAGATCCTCGACGAGCCCGTCGCCGCGCGTCTCGACCGCCGCCAGCCAGGTCTCGGGGTGGCGCTCGGTCGCGGTGGCGAACTTGCCGTTGCCGCCCGAAAGCCGGCCATGGGCGCCCGGCCCGACGCCGACATAGTCGCCATAGCGCCAGTAGACCAGGTTGTGCCGGCATTCCGCGCCGGGTCTTGCGTGGTTCGAGACCTCGTAGGCCGGCATGCCGTTGGCGGTGCAGATCTCCTGGGTCAGCTCGTAGAGGTCGGCGCCATGGTCGGCATCCGGCACCACGAGCGCGCCCCGGCGGTAGAGCTCGAAGAACGGCGTGCCGGGCTCGATGGTGAGCTGGTAAAGCGACAGATGGTCGGCCGCCAGTGCAAGCGCCTGTTCCAGCTCGGCTTTCCAGTCGGCCGCCGACTGGTCGGGGCGGGCATAGATAAGGTCGAAGGAGATCCGCTCGAAGGTTGCCCGCGCCGTCTCGATGGCGCGTCGCGCCTGCGCCGTGTCATGCAGCCGGCCGAGGCGCTTGAGGTCGGCGTCGTTCATCGCCTGCACGCCGAGCGACAGGCGGTTGACGCCGGCCGACCGGTAGCCGCGAAACCGTTCGGCCTCGACGGACGAGGGGTTCGCCTCCATAGACACCTCGACGCCGGGCGCGAGCGACCAGTGCTTCGCGACCGCGTCGAGAACCCGCTCGACCGTCTGCGGCAGCATCAGCGACGGGGTGCCGCCGCCGAGAAAGACGGAATCGACCACCCGCCCCCGGGTGCGCCCGGCCATGGTCGCAAGCTCCGTCTCGAAGGCGGCGGCAAAGCGCGACTGGTCGATCCGGGTGTGGCGGACATGGCTGTTGAAGTCGCAATAGGGACATTTGGATTCGCAGAACGGCCAGTGCACGTAGATGCCGAAGCCGCCCTCGACGGCGACGGGCGCGATCGGGCCACCGTCCTTCCGGTCCACGATCGCCGCGAAGCTGTCCACCCTGCGCTCCTGCCTGTCCCTACCGGTCATTGTGCCTCCAGACACTCCCGAGCGAGCGCCAGAAAGGCGCGCGCGCGATGCGACAGAGCCTCGTCCGGCCGAGACCAGCCGTGCTTTTCCTCCGACGACATCTCGCCGAAGGTGGTCTCATGGCCGTCTGGCTGGAAGATCGGATCGTAGCCGAACCCGCCGCTGCCGCGCGGCGGCCACACGGCGGTGCCCTCGACCTCACCCCGGATCAGCTCCACATGGCCGTCCGGCCAGGCAAGGCAGAGCACGGCGACGAAGGAGGCGCGGCGCGCCTCCGGTGTCAGGGCGCCCGCCGCCTGCAGCTTCTCCTCGATGGTGCGCATGGCCATGGCGAAGTCCTTCTCCGGCCCGGCCCAGCGGGCCGAGTAGATGCCGGGGTCGCCGCCGAGCGCTGCCACGCAGAAGCCGCTGTCGTCGGCCAGCGCCGGCAGGCCCGTGGCCTCGGTCGCCGCCCGCGCCTTCAGCTCGGCGTTCGCCTCGAAGGTGGTGCCGGTCTCCTCCGGCTCGGGCAGGCCGAGCTCGCCGGCCGAGACCACCTCGAGACCAAAGGGGGCCATCAGCTCGGAGAACTCGCGCAGTTTGCCCTTGTTGTGGCTCGCCATCACCAGCCGGCCCGGGCCGAGCCTGCGGCGGACTTGCGTCTCGCTCATCGGCTGGACCTCACAGGATCGCCATCTTCTGGAAATCGACGAGCCGGGCGATACCGGTCTTGGCGAGCCCCATCAGCGCTGCGAACTCCTCCTCGGAGAAGGGCGCGCCCTCGGCCGTTCCCTGGATCTCGACGATGCCGCCGGAGCCGGTCATGACGAAATTGGCGTCCGTATCGGCTTCGGAATCCTCGGCATAGTCGAGGTCGAGCACCGGCGTTCCGCCATAGATGCCGCAGGAAATCGCCGCGATGTGGTCCTTCAGCACCGGCTTCGTCACCATGTCGCGGGTGCGCATCCAGTTGATGCAGTCGTTGAGTGCGACCCAGGCGCCGGTGATCGCCGCCGTGCGGGTGCCGCCATCCGCCTGGATGACGTCGCAGTCGACGGAAATCTGCCGCTCGCCGAGCGCCGGCAGATCGACGACGGCGCGCAGGCTGCGGCCGATCAGGCGCTGGATTTCCTGGGTGCGGCCCGACTGCTTTCCGGCGGAGGCCTCGCGGCGCATGCGCTCGCCCGTGGCGCGCGGCAGCATGCCGTATTCGGCCGTCACCCAGCCGCGCCCCTGACCGCGCAGCCAGGGCGGAATGCGCTCCTCGAGGCTGGCCGTGCACAGGACGTGCGTATCGCCGAACTTGACCAGGCAGGAGCCTTCCGCGTGCTTCGAAACACCGCGCTCCAGCGTGACGGCGCGCAATTCGTCGGCTGCGCGTTTGGATGGCCGCATGTTGTCTCCCTCTCGTGGCTTCGGCAGTCGACAAAGGCCCCCCGCGGGCCGGCCGACCATGGCGCGGCTTCGTGCCGGCGCCGTTCATTCGGCACCGTCTTAAACCAGGACGGAGCGCGAGGAAATCGCCTGTGGACGGAAAAGGCAAGGCATGCTCCTCGCGCCGCCCGCCGCTTGGGTTGTGACATGCCGGCGTCGGAGCATTATATAGGGTTCTTGGCGACCGCCGCCGGCGGTGCCGGGGCGGGGTGCGTCGCGGCTTTCGCCTGTTCGAGCGTCCGCAAGCCCGCGGTCGCACGACGCGCCAGCAATTCGAGGATGGCAAAGTGACCCTGGGCGTTCCTTCCGTCAGCCTGCGCGATCTCGACCAGCGCTCGCGCGAGATCTTCCGCTCCATCGTGGAGACCTATCTCGACACGGGCGAGCCGGTGGGGTCGCGCAATCTCTCGCGCCTGCCGTCGATCCAGCTCTCGCCCGCCTCCGTCCGCAACATCATGGCCGACCTGGAACATGCCGGTCTGCTCTATGCGCCGCATACGTCCGCCGGCCGACTGCCGACGGAGGGCGGCTTGCGCTTCTTCGTCGACGCGCTGCTCGAGGTCGGCGATCTCACACGCGAGGAGCGGGACCGCATCGAGGTGCAGGTGAAGGCCGCGCGCAGCGAACGCACCAGCGAGCAGCTTCTCACCGAGGCGAGCCAGATGCTGTCCGGCCTGTCGCGCGGCGCCGGCGTCGTCTTCACCCACAAGACCGATGCCCGCCTGCGCCATGTCGAGTTCGTGCGCATCGAGCCGCTCAAGGCGCTGGTGGTGCTTGTCGGCGACGACGGCTCGGTGGAGAACCGGGTGATCGACCTGCCTGCCGGCCTGCCGCAGTCGGCGCTGGTGGAGGCGTCGAACTATCTCACCAACCTCATTCGCGGGCG
The DNA here is from genome assembly GCF_048268045.1 of Stappia sp. Lineage (GTDB taxonomy): Bacteria > Pseudomonadota > Alphaproteobacteria > Rhizobiales > Stappiaceae > Stappia. The sequence continues at coordinate 58,421 of NZ_JBLWWG010000002.1, read as the reverse complement.
CACGCTCGCGCAGGCGCGCACGGAGCTGGAGACGCAGCGCGATCGCCATCAGAAAGAGCTCGACGAGCTCACCGCCAAGCTGGTCGAGACCGGCATTGCCACGCGCGCCGGCGACGTCGGCCAGTCCGGCTCGCTGATCGTGCGCGGCCGCTCCAACCTTCTGTCGCAGCTCGAGGCGGAGCGCGATCTGGAGCGCATCCGCCTGCTCTTCGACGACCTGGAGAGCAAGCGGGACCTGATCCAGCTTCTCGCCGCCGCCGAGGGCGGCGACGGGGTCCGGATCTTCATCGGCTCGGAAAACAAGCTGTTCTCGCTCTCCGGCTCCTCGATCATCGTTTCGCCCTTCCGTGATCAGGACGAGCGCATCATCGGCGTGCTTGGCGTGATCGGGCCGACGCGGCTCAACTACGCGCGCATCATTCCGATGGTCGACTACACCGCCCGGCTGGTCGGCCGGCTGCTCGGCTGAGGCCGCCGGACCGCGCCTGGCGCAAGACATGAAATCTTCAAGGACCGACATGACCCTGAGCCCTGCCGAACTCGAACGCTATGCCCGCCACATCGTGCTCCAGGACGTGGGCGGACCGGGGCAGCAGAAACTGAAGGCGGCGCGCGTGCTCGTCATCGGCGCGGGCGGGCTCGGCGCGCCGGTGCTGCAGTATCTGGCCGCCGCCGGCGTCGGCACGCTCGGCATCGTCGACGACGACACGGTGTCGCTCTCCAACCTCCAGCGCCAGGTGATCCACGACACCGACCAGCTCGGCGAGCCCAAGGTGGCGAGCGCGGCGGAGGCGATCGCCCGGCTCAATCCCCATGTGAAGGTCGAGCCGCACCCCGTGCGGTTGCAGCCGATGAACGCCCTGGCGCTCGTCTCCGCCTATGATCTCGTGGTCGACGGGTCCGACAATTTCGACACGCGCTATCTGGTCTCCGACGCCTGCTTCTATGCCGGCAAGCCGCTGGTGAGCGGCGCGGTCGGCCGGCTCGACGGATCGCTGACGCTGCTCAAGCCGCATGAGAAGGGCGAGGACGGGACGCCCAATCCGACCTACCGTTGCATCTTTCCCGAAAAGCCGCCGGCGGGGCTGCTTCCGACCTGCGCCGAGGCCGGCGTGCTCGGCGCGCTCACCGGCATGGTCGGCACCATGCAGGCGATGGAGGTCATCAAGGAGATTGCGGGCTTTGGCGAGGGGCTGCTCGGCCGGCTGCTGCTGATCGACGCGCGCAACATGCGTTTCGAGACCATCCGCTATCGCTGGTCGCAGAAGAACCCGCTGAACGGGAGCGCACCGAGGCGCGTCGAAGAGATGATCGGCGGCGCCGAGGTTCACGACGAAAGTCATGGCGAGGACCGGTGAAGGCACTGTTGAAACGCATCGTGTCCGGTGCCCCGGCACCGCTTCCCGAGGCGGTGAGCATCGAGGTCGGGGGCGGGTGCCAGCGGGTTGTCCTGCGTCGCAACGCCCGGGCACAGCGATATATCCTGCGGGTTCCAAGCGGCGGCGGCGATCCGGTGATGACGGTTCCCGCCAAGGGCACGCTGGAAACGGCCCTGCGCTTCGCCGAGAGCCACAAGGGCTGGCTTGAAAAACACCTGACCGCGCGGCCCGATCCGGTCGCCTTCGCCGCCGGCGGGGTCGTTCCCGTGCGCGGCGTCGAGCACCGGATCGAAGCCACGGGCCGGCTGCGCGGCCTGGTCTCGCGCCGTGAGGACGGGGACGAGCCGATCCTGGCAGTTCCAGGAGGGCCGGATCACCTTGCCCGCCGTCTCACCGACTGGCTGCGTCGCGAAGCCCGCGCCGATCTCGAGGCGGCGGTTGCCCGGCACGCCGGGGCGCTCGGCCGGTCCCCCGCCGGCATCGCCCTGCGTGATACCAGAAGCCGCTGGGGGTCGTGCAGCGCCAGCGGCCAGCTCTCCTTTTCCTGGCGGCTCGTGCTTGCGCCGCCGACGATCCTCGATTACGTCGCAGCCCATGAGGTTGCCCATCTGGCCGAAATGAACCACGGTCCGCGCTTCTGGGCGCACTGCCGCCGGCTGGCGCCGCAGACCGATGAGGCGCGCGACTGGCTTCGGCGCGAGGGCGGGCGGCTGCATCTCTATGGGTAGGGACCTCGGCGGCTTTCCGTCCGGGCCCTCCCATCCTGTCCTGTCGCGCCGTCCGGCGCACCGATCAAGGCCCGTGCCATGCTCAAGCCCGACACCTGGGCCCTGACGATCCTGCTTGCCTCGCTGACCGCGCTGGGGCCGATCTCGACCGACATGTACCTGCCGGCACTGCCCGGCATCATGCGCGAGCTTGGCACCGACCACGCGGTGGTGCAGCTGACCCTGTCGATGTTTCTGGTCGGCTTCGCCGCTGGCCAGATCTTCTACGGTCCGCTCGCCGACAGGCTCGGCCGCAAGCCGGTGCTGCTTGCCGGGCTCGGCATCTATGCGGTCGCGAGCCTCGCCTGCACGCTCGCGCCGACGGTGGACCTGCTGATCGTCGCCCGCTTCTGCCAGGCCTTCGGCGCGGCCGGTCCGATCGTGCTGGCGCGCGCCGTGGTGCGCGATCTCTACGAGGGACCGCGCGCCGGCCAGGAGCTGGCCCGCATGGGATCGATCATGGGTCTGGCACCGGCCGTCGCGCCCTTCTTCGGCGGCCTGATCTCGGCCACCGGCGGCTGGCGCTTCGTCTTCCTCGTCTCCTTCGCCGCCGTGATCGCCATCATCGTCGGCGTCTGGCGCGGCCTGCCGGAAACGCTGAAGGCGCGCGAGACCGCGCCCTTCTCGCTCGCCGCCCTGCTGCGCGACTTCTCCCGGCTGCTGCGTCATCCGGTGTTTCTGGCCTATATGCTCGTCGTCACCTGCACCTATTGCGGCCTGTTCGCCTTCATTTCCGGCTCGTCCTTCGTGCTGCAGGACATCTACGGCCTGACGCCGACCGTTTACGGCATCGCCTTCGGTGTCTGCGCCGGTGCCTATGTTGTGGGAACGCTGATCGGCCAGCGGGTGGCGCCCCGGTTCGGCGCGGAGACGACGATCACGCTCGGCACCGGGCTGCTGGCGGCCGGCGGCATCGTCATGATGGGAGCGCTCGAACTCGCGCCCTCGGCGCTGTCCGTGATCCTGCCGATGATGATCTACATGATCGGCGTCGGCCTCACCCTGCCGCAGGCGCAGGCCGCCGCGATGATGCCCTTTCCGGAGCGCGCCGGCACGGCCTCCTCGCTCATGGGCATCGCCCAGATGGGAACGGCGGCGGCCGTCGGCATCGGCGTCAGCGCCACGCTCGGCGGCACCGGTTTCGCGCTTGCCGCCATCATCGCAGCCCTCGGGCTGGCCGCGACGCTGGTCTTCCGCGCCAGCCGCGAGGCGCGCCGCGACATGTGAGGCGTCCTAGCCGCCGAAGATCCGGTTGATGAGGTCCAGCGGACCGCCGCCGCCGGTCGTGTCGCGCATCGGCGGCAGCCGTCCCGCCGGGTCGCCCTCGGCGGGGATCTCGCGCATCGGCATGTCCTCGGGCGCGTCCGGCTCGGCCACCTGAACCGGACGGTCGGAGACGCCGGGAAGGCTTGCCACCGGCAGGCCCTGGTGGTCGGCCTCCATCACGTCCTTCCAGATCTTGGCCGGCAGCGACCCGCCGGTCGCCCGCTTGGTCGGCGAATTGTCGTCATTGCCGAGCCACACGGCGGTCGTCAGCGTGCCGGTGTAGCCGATGAACCAGCCGTCGCGGAAATCCTGGCTGGTGCCGGTCTTGCCGCCGGCCGGCCGGCCCTTCAGGTTCGCGGCCTTGCCGGTGCCCGTCGACAGGGTCTCGGCCATCATCATGTTCATGTCGGCAAGCGTCGCGAAGTCGATGACCTTGCCTGCTCCGTCGCCCTTGCGGGCGTAGAGCACGGTGCCGTCGGCGGTGCGGATCTGGCGGATCACATGCGGCACCACCGCATAGCCGCCGTTGGAGAAGGGCACGAAGGCGGCCGTGATCTCCAGCGGCGTGACCTCGGAGGTGCCGAGCGCGATGGACAGGTTGGGCTGGATCGGCGAGGTGATGCCGAGCTTGCGCGCCGTGCGGATGATCGCCTTCGGCCCGACCTCGTTGGCGAGCTTGGCGGCAATCGTGTTGAGCGACAGCGACAGCGCCTGGGTCATCGTCACCGCACCGCGGTACGACTTGGAATAGTTCTTCGGCGACCACTTGCCGAATTTCACCGGCTCGTCGACCAGCACGAGATTGGGCGTCAGCCCCTTTTCCAGCGCGGCGAGATAGACGAAGGGCTTGAACGCGGAGCCCGGCTGGCGGTGGGCGTTGACCGCCCGGTTGAACTGGCTCTTGCCGTAGTCGCGCCCGCCGACCAGCGCCTTGACGGCGCCCGCGGTGTCGAGCGTCACCACCGCGCCCTGCGAGACGCCGCGCTTGCCGCCTTCGGTGTCGAGCGCGCGGCGCAGCGCATCCTCGGCGACGATCTGCATGCCGAGGTCGACGGTGGTGTCGACGATGATGTCCTGATCGATCGCCCCGACATAGCTCGGCAGCAGCTCCATCACCCAGTCGGCGACGTAGTTCTCACTGGCGGACGTGTGATGGGTGACCACCTTGAGCGGCTCGGCAAAGGCTGCAAGTGCCTGCCCCTGCGTGATGAAGCCTTCCTCGACCATGGCCCCGAGCACGAGCTTGGCGCGCTCCGTTGCAAGCTCGGGATTGCTGGTCGGCGCATAGCGCGAGGGCGCCTTCAAGAGCCCGGCGATGGTCGCCGCCTCGGCCAGCGTCAGCATGCGCGCCGGCTTGCCGAAGTAGCGGCGCGAGGCCGCGTCGATGCCATAGGCGCCGGCACCCAGATAGACACGGTTGAGATAGATCTCGAGGATCTCGTCCTTGGTGTATTCGGCCTCCAGCCACAGCGCGAGCACGGCTTCCTGCACCTTCCGGCGCAGGGTGCGGTCGGGCTCGAGAAAGAGGTTCTTGGCGAGCTGCTGGGTCAGCGTCGAGCCGCCCTGGACAAGGCGGCCTCGGGTCAGGTTGGTGATGACGGCGCGGCCGAGGCCGAGCGGATCGAGGCCGAAGTGGCTCTTGAAGCGCCGGTCCTCGATGGCGATCACCGCTTCGGGAAGATAGGGCGGAAGCTGTTCGAGGCGGACCGCCTCGCCGCCGGTGTCGCCGCGGTTGGCCATCAGCGTTCCGTCGGCGGCGACGATGCGCACGTTGGGCGGGCGCTTGGGCACCTTCCATTCGGAGGTCGGCGGCAGATAGGCGGCGTAGTAGACGAGCACGCCGGCAAGACCGATGCCGCCCCACAGGCAAAGGACGAAGCCCCAGTAGACCAGCCGGCGAAGCCCGCGCGCCAGTCCGCCGCGGGCCCGCGTCTTGCGGGCCGTCTTGCGCTTGCCGCCACGCGGCCGACGGTCGTTGCCGCCAGATCCGGAGCCGGATCCCTTGCCATTGCCATTGCCGGATTTCGCCGGTCGCTTGCGCTTGGGCGCGGGCTTGCCGCGCCCCGGATCGCTCGGCCTGTCGTCGGGGGTCAGCCGCATGTCGAGCATGCCGCCGTTGCCTGGTCCCATGCGCGGTTCGCGCCGGCCGTCGCTGGACGATCCTCGAGCCATAGATCCGTTCTTCAGAAGTTGGTGCGGGGGGACCCGTGTCCCCCTTTCGTTCCCCGCCTTGGAGCCTAAATGAGGCGATTTAAGGGGTGGTTAAGCATCCCCCGGCGAAGTCCCCGGCGCTTTACACATCCGTCTCCGGCGCGCTAACCCTTGGTGGAAAAGAGGCTGTCGCCGCGGTGGCGAACAGCGACAGGGGAAGCGCAGATGGCGAAGGGATACTGGATCGGGCGCGTCGACGTGACCGACCTCGAGGCATACAAGGACTATGTTGCGGCCAACGCCGAGCCCTTCCGGGCCTATGGCGCGCGCTTCCTGGTGCGTGGCGGTGAATTCGAGTGCATGGAAGGCGCGGCGCGTGCCCGCAATGTGGTGATCGAGTTTGACAGCTACGATCAGGCGCTGGCCTGCTATCGGAGCGAAGGCTACGCGTACGCCAAGTCCCTGCGCGAAAAGGCCTCGGTCTCCGATCTTGTCGTCATCCAGGGCTACGACGGACCGCAGCCCGGCGACGCCTGAGGCAGGCTCGGCCCGCGCACGAACGAAAACGCCCGGCCGCGCGATCCGCGGGCCGGGCGTTCTTGTTATCGGGAGCGCGCAACGGGCCTACTGGTTGGAGTAGCGTCCCGCGTCGGCACCGTAATGGTTCACGTAGCGGCTGTTGAGCGCTTCGACCGGCATGACGATGAGAACGTCGGTCGTGCCGAACTGATGGTCGACGACCGCGCCGTCGCCGATATAGGCGCCGAGCCGCAGGTAGCCCTTGATCAGCGGCGGCAGCTCGCGCAGGACCTGACGCTCGTTCACCTCGGCGCGCGGCATCCGGTTCATGTCGATATAGCGTTCGCGGATCGCCGGAACGCGCCAGTTCTCCGGCGCCCGGGCGTTGTGATGCAGGAAGGAAAGCTGCGAGGCGATGCGGTCGGGATCGGTTCCCTCGATCGAGGCGCAGCCGACCATGACGTCGATGCGGTGCATCAGAACATAGGCCCAGATGCCGTGCCACAGCAGCTCGACGCTGCGCTTGGTGCGGTAGGGCTTGAGCACGCAGGAGCGGCCGAGCTCAAGGAACTGCAGGCGCGGATGCGCGTCGACGAGCGACTGGATCTCGAATTCGCTGCCCGTGTAGAAGCCGCCGTTGCGCTCCGCCACATCCTGGCGCAGCAGGCGATAGGTGCCGACGATGCGCGGCTTGCGGCGACCGAGCGCGTTGCGCTGCGGGGTCTCGTGGTCGAGCACCAGAAGATGGTCGCAGATCGCGTCATAGGCATCGATGTCGCGCTTCGTCGCCATCGTCTGCGCATCGGCGATGGCCGACATTTCCTCGTAGAAGACGTGGTAGCGCAGTTCCTGCGCCTTGCGCACTTCCTTGGGCGTACGGGCGAGGCGCACCTCCAGCGGCCCGATGCGGCCGAGGCTCGGCGTGTGGCGGCCGGCCGGCAGCGCGCCGGGGAGGGGCAGCCAGGCAGGGCGCAGCGCGGCAGCGCTCGCAGGCACAAACTTGCGGACGAGGTTGCGCGGTGAAAGAAGCCCTCCACGTGCGCGTCCCGTGCTTTCGTCAAGTCTCGACATGATCCCGACGCCCTTCTTCGTTTCCCCGTCGGGTGCCGACGCACCCAGGCTCGTTATATCGCCCCGACGCTGGCCTTGATACACCCGATAACGGCATCGGCCTGCGGTCGTTTGTCCGGGACTTCGACGCTCCCGTCCCGCGCGCGGCGCGGAACCAGAGGCCGGCCGGGTGCTTAGCCGTCACCTAAAACATAAGTTTCCAACACTTCCATGACAATTGGAAGCGATGACAAGGGAGGGGAAATAGTTGTCGGCGGCCGATCGGCTCAGGCAACGGCGGCGAATTTCTGCCGCATCAGGTCGGGGTCTATCGGCTTGGTGAGCACCGTGTCGGCACCCGCTTCCAGGGCCGCGTCCTCGGCCTCCGCCGTCACGTCGGCGGTTACCGCGATGACCGGAACCCGCGTCCAGCCGTGCTCCCGTTCCATCTCGCGGAAGCGGCGAATGGCGGTCACTCCGTCGATGCCGGGCATGTGCAGGTCCATCAGCAACATGTCGAAACTGCCGTCGGCGACAGCTTCGAGCGCCTCCGCGCCGTCGGCTGCGACCACCGCCTCATGCCCGAACTTGCGCACCAGCGCCTCGCTCAGCAGCCGGTTGATATCGTTGTCGTCGGCAACGAGTACCTTGAGCGGGCGGCTCGGTGTCTGGGGTTCGGGTCGCTCCGCATCGGTGATGCGGGTGTCGATGGCGCTTTCCCAACCCACCGCCGCCTCGCCGTGCTCCAGAACCGAGGTCGTGACCTGGCGCAGTGAGGCGGAGCGGATCGGGCGAATGAGGTAGGCGCCGAAGCCGGCGGCTTTGAGCCGGGGCAGGCAGGCGCGGTCGGTTGGCGTCAGGATGGCGATGGCCGGCGCGGTGACGCCGGTGGCGCGCGCCCCGGCGAGCCATGCTCCCGCATCGCGCACCGCCGCCAGATCGAGAAAGATGAGATCCGCCTCGTGCATGGCGGCGTCGAGCCTCTCCTCGTCCTCCTGACGGCAGGGCGAGACCAGCGTTGCTTGCGCCCCGGCGCATGTGACAGCGCGGGCGGCGAGCGGCGCCTCGATGCGGCTCTCGCTGATGATGCAAACCTGTTTGCCGGCAAGAAAGCTGTCGGGCCGCGAGGCTTTCTCGGTGTTCTCGCCTCCACTTTCGGCTGCGACGAGCGGCAGCACGACGCGGAAGCAGGCCCCCGCGTCCTGTGCCGCGGTGGCGGTGATCTCGCCGCCCATCAGCCGTGCCAGCCGGCGCGAGATGGCAAGGCCGAGGCCAGCGCCGTCGAAGCGGCGAGCCGGTCCGTGGTCGACCTGCTCGAACTCCTCGAAAAGCCGCTCGGCGTCGCCTGGATCGAAGCCGATGCCGGTGTCACGCACGGTGATCGCCAGCCGCGCGCCCGCATCCGGCGTCGGACCCGGATCCCGCAGCCGCTCGATGCGGATCTCGACACCGCCGGTTTCGGTGAACTTCAGGCCGTTGCCGGCGAGGTTGTAGAGGATCTGGCGCAGCCGTGTCTCGTCGACGACGATGCGGCGTGGAAGCTGCGGATCGACGTAGCAGCCGATCTCAAGGCCCTTGGCGAGCGCGCGCGGGCTCAGCAGCTCGGCGACGCCTTCCGCGAGGCCGGCGATGTCGGCGGGGCCGGGCATCAGTTCCAGCCGGCCCGCTTCGATGCGCGACATGTCGAGCACCTCGGAGATCAGCAGCAGCAGGATTTCGCCCGAGCTTTTCACCGCATCCGCATAGGTGCGCTGTTCCGGCGTCAGCCGGGTGTCGGCGAGCAGGCCGGCCATGCCGAGAATGCCGTTCAGCGGCGTGCGGATCTCGTGGCTGACGGTGGCGAGAAACCGGCTCTTGGACGCGTTCGCCGTCTCGGCCTGGTTGCGCGCGGCGACCAGCGCGTCCTCGATGCGGCGTCGGTCGGTGACATCGCGCAGGATGGTCTGGATCAGTGGCTCGCCCGTGGTCACGTCGCGTACGGCGACGTCGCGCCGGGCAAACCAGCGTGGCCCCTGCGCCGTGGCGACCCGGATGTCCTCGCGCGCGCCCTCGGGATCGTCTGCCGGCTCACCCTGACGGCGGCCGTGCAGCCCGTCGATGCGTCCGTCGGGAAACAGCGCCCGCGCCGTATCGTTGGCATAGACGGTCTCGCCGCCCTCGCGCCAGCGGGTCACCACGTCGCCGAGCTTGTCGAGCACGTCGCGGTGGCGCTCGTCGCTTTCGCGCAGGCGCCAGGCCTCGTCCTGCAGGGCTTCACGCTCGGCGTACAGCGATGCGATCTCCGCCTCACGCTCCGCCATCTGCCCGCGCACCCGGGCACGCGCCGAGGTTTCCGCGCGCGCGGCGTTGGACAGAGCCAGCGAGACGCCGGCGATTATCAGCACGCAGCCGGCGACCGCAAGGCGGGCCGGCGGTGGAACAAGGGCGACGAGGCCGGCCGCGCCGCCGATGAAGGCGGCAAAGGAGACGGCGAAAAGGGCAAGGCTGCCGAGGATGCTGGCAAACGTGCGAGGCGTGGCAGGCACCGGATCACGACCGGTGCGGTCCGGCGTCTCGACGGCCGGCCGTTCGGCTTCGCTGTAGCCGGCCTGGAAGCGCTCTGGCTCGGCCTTTCCGGCCTCGCGATGCGTCGTGCGGTCATGGCGTTCGGGGGCGGCCACCTGCTCTCCTCGTCCCTCGGCAAGTTCGCGCAAGAGGCGCGCGGACCAGGGCAGTCTCTGCGGGAGAGATTGAGAAACCGTTGCGGCAAAAGGCCTTGGGCGGGAGTTTTGGCCGTGCCGTGGCGCATCGGGTCGTTGACGCCGGCCCGGTTGGCGTCAGCAGCCCCGGGGAGCCGCTGACGCCTGGATCGGAGTGCGAGGAGTTATGCTTCGCGAGCCAGCGGCCGGGTGCCGTCGACCAGATCGCCCAGCACTTCGGCGGCGAGTTGGAAGGACCTGACCCGGGCGCTGTGATCGTGGATCATTCCGGTGACGATCAGTTCGTCGGGTTGGTAGCGCTCGACGATGGCCCCGAGTTCGCGCCGGACGGTCTCTGGCGAGCCTGTCGCCGAAACCGACAGGGCATGGTTCACCTGGGCAAGCACCGGCGGCGGGATCTCGTCCGCCACGTTGTCGACCGGATACGGCAGCTTGCCGGGGCGGCCGGTGCGCAGCCTGGCGAAGGAGAGCACCTGCGAGGACCGCAGATACCGGGCTTCCGCGTCCGTATCGGCGACGAAGACGCCGGCGGCGACCATCGCGTAGGGAGCCGCGAGTTCGGCCGACGGGCGGAAGGTCCGGCGATAGACGTCGAGCGCCTCCTCCAGCATCGTGGGGGCGAAATGGGAGGCGAAGGCGTAGGGCAGGCCAAGGGCGGCGGCAAGCTGGGCGCCATAGAGGCTCGAGCCCAGGATCCACACCGGCACATGGGTGCCCTCTCCTGGAATGGCGCGCACCGGCCCGCCTTCGGACGGGTCATCCAGATAGGCGATCAGGTCGACGACGTCCTGCGGGAAATTGTCCTCGCCGGAAAGATGTCGGCGCAGGGCCCGGGCCGTTGCCATGTCGGTTCCGGGCGCACGGCCGAGGCCGAGGTCGATCCGCCCGGGAAACAGCGTTGCAAGGGTGCCGAACTGTTCGGCGATGACGAGTGGCGAGTGGTTGGGCAGCATGATGCCGCCCGCGCCGACGCGCATGCTGCGTGTCGCCGCCGCCACCTGGCCGATGACGACGGACGTCGCCGCGCTGGCGATGCCCGGCATGTTGTGATGCTCGGCAAGCCAGTAGCGGTGGTAGCCCGCCACTTCCGCCTTGCGCGCCAGGTCTATGGTGTTGGCGAGAGCATCGCCCGCCGTCTTGCCTTCCGGCACGGGGGACAGATCGAGAAGGGAATAATGTTGCATGAGGATCTCCGTTGGGTCCTCATTTAGGAAACAAAGGCCTGGTAGCCAAGGGCGGACCCGACGGGTTCAGGCGGCGCGACGCTCGAGCGCGGCCCCGCGATAGCTCAGTGCCTCGGCAAGATGGATGCGCCGGACGTCGGCCGATGCGTCGAGATCGGCAAGGGTTCGGGCGACCTTGAGCACACGGTGATAGCCGCGTGCCGACAGATGCAGGCTCTCCGCCGCTTCCTGCAACAGCATCAGGCCGCTTGCGTCGGGACGGGCGACCTCCTCGATGAGGCGGGCTCCGGTCTGGGCGTTGGTGCGTGCCGGCGCGCCGAGCGCGGCGTAGCGCTGCGACTGGATGCGCCGCGCGGCGGCGACCCGGAGCGCCACGTCGGCCGAGCTCTCCGCCGCGCCGCCGCCCATCAGGTCGACGGCGGAGACGGCCGGCACCTCGATGCGCAGGTCGATGCGGTCGAGCAGCGGTCCGGAAAGCCTCGCCTGATATTCCGAGGCGCAGCGCTCGCCCCGCCGGCACGTGTGCCCCGGCTCGCCCGCATGGCCGCAGCGGCAGGGGTTCATGGCGGCGATGAGCTGCACCCGCGAGGGGTAGCTGGTGCGGTGGTTGGCGCGCACGATCACCGTCTGGCCCGCTTCCAGCGGCTGGCGCAGACTGTCGAGCACCTGCGGGTTGAACTCGGGCAGCTCGTCGAGGAACAGGATTCCGTTGTGGGCGAGCGACACCTCGCCCGGCCGCGCCTTGACGCCGCCGCCGACAAGAGCCGCCATGGAGGCGGAATGATGCGGCGCGCGGAACGGGCGGCGCTCGCTCAGCCGCCCGTCGGCGAGCTCGCCTGCGATCGAGGCGATCATCGACACCTCGAGCAGCTCGCGCGGCTCCAGCGGCGGCAGGATCGAGGGGAGGCGGCTTGCCAGCATCGACTTGCCGGCACCCGGCGGGCCGATCATCAGCAGGTTGTGGCCGCCGGCGGCGGTGATCTCCAGCGCCCGCTTGGCGCTTTCCTGGCCGCGCACTTCCGACAGGTCTGGCAGGCCGCCGGCCGCAGCGCCGAGCTTCGGGGCCGGGCGGGCGAGCATCTGCGTGCCCTTGAAGTGGTTGGCGAGCTGTATCAGGGAGTGTGGCGCGAGAAGCGCCATGTCGCGGTCGGCCCAGGCGGCCTCGGCGCCGCAGGCGGCCGGGCAGATCAGCCCCTTGCCGAGGCCGTTGGCCCCGATTGCCGCCGGCAGCACGCCGGCGACGGGTGAGATCGTGCCGTCGAGAGCCAGTTCGCCGAGGACGACGTAGCCTTCGAGATCGGCCGCGGGCAGCGCGCCCATCGCCGCCATCAGCGCCAGCGCGATGGGGAGGTCGAAATGGGAGCCTTCCTTGGGCAGGTCGGCGGGGGCGAGATTGACAGTGACGCGCTTTGCCGGCAGCGACAGGCCGGAGGCGAGAAGCGCGGCGCGCACCCGCTCGCGGCTTTCGCCGACCGCCTTGTCCGGCAGGCCGACGATGGTGAAGGCAACCTGACCGGGGCCTATCTGCACCTGCACGTCGACAGGCTTGGCCTCAATGCCCTGGAAGGCGACCGTCGTCACCCGTGACACCATCCCCCACCCTCCGGCCGCCCGTTTCGCGAAATGACTGCGGTTGCAAGGATTGCAACCTAGCGCAAGCATTGCGTGCGAGCAACCGAAGGTGGTGGACGGGTTGTATTGCGCTTCCGCCGCGCTCAGCGCGCGGCGCGCTTGGCCTCGACCGTGTCCCAGACCCTGGCCGCGATGTCCGGCCCGCCGAGCCGTGCGACGGCTCGAATGCCCGTCGGGGCGGTGACGTTGATCTCGGTGAGGAAGCCGTCGATCACGTCGATACCGACGAGGATGAGGCCTTTCTCGCGCAGCGCCGGGCCGAGACGGGCGCAGATCTCGCGCTCGCGTTCGGACAGGTCGGCCTCGCGTGCCGCGCCTCCGCGCACCATGTTGGAGCGCAGGTCGCCCGCCTGGGGCACCCGGTTGACCGCGCCGGCGAATTCGCCGTCGACGAGCAGGATACGCTTGTCGCCCTTGGACACATTGGGCAGGAAGCGCTGGATCACCCAGGGCTCGCGGAAGGTCGCGGCGAAGAAGTCGTAGAGCGAGCCGTAGTTGAGGTCGTCGGCCGTGATGCGGAACACAGCCGCGCCGCCATGGCCAAAGAGCGGCTTCATGACGATGTCGCCATGCTTGGCGCGGAACGCGTCGATGGCTTCGCGGTCGCGGGTGATCAGCGTCTCCGGCATCAGGTCCGGGAATTCGGTGACGAAGAGCTTCTCGGGGGCGTTGCGCACCGAGGCTGGATCGTTCACCACCAGCGTTGCGGGGTGAATCTTCTCCAGCATGTGGGTGGCCGCGACATAGGCCATGTCGAAGGGCGGGTCCTGGCGCATCAGCACCACGTCGACCTCGGACATGTCCGTCAGCACCTTCTCGCCGAGCGTGAAGTGATTGCCAACCTCGTCGCGCACCGCGACCGGCTCGAGGCCTGCGGTGACCGTGTTGCCGGTCATGGCCAGCCGATCCGGGGTGTAGTGGTACAGCGCGTGGCCGCGCGCCTGGGCCTCGAGCATCAGCGCGAAGGCGCTGTCGCCGGCAATGTTGATGGAGGAAATATGGTCCATCTGCACCGCGACCTTGAGCGGGCGGGCGGACATCTTGTCTGAAGCGGACATGGCGTTCTCCGGAACGGAGGCGGAAAGAGAGGCGGTCGCATGGCCGCCGGGTTGGTTGAGGATATGCGGGCGCGGGCGGCAATTGTCCAGATGCGTGGCGCGCGGGGCTGCCCCTCAGCCTGTTCCCTCGAAGGCATTCTCGACATGTTCGGGCAGGCGGAAGGGCACGATCAGGACCGCGTCGAAGCGCAGCGTGGCGTCGGCAAGATCCTCCCGGCCGGCCTGCCAGCTTCGCGCCGCGGCCGCGATGCGGCGCCGGCCCTGCGGCGTGATCGCCAGGAGCGCGGCCTCGCGGCTCGCCCGCGCCTTCACCTCGACGAAGGCGACGGTCTTGCCGCGTCGCGCGACGATGTCGATCTCGCCTGACCCTGCCCGATAGCGCCTTGCGAGTATCCGCCAGCCCTTGAGGCGGAGAAAGAAGGCGGCGAGGGTTTCGCCGTGCAGGCCGAGCCGGTAGGCGGCGGGCCGGCTGCGCCGCCTTTCCCCTCCCCTCGTCCCCGCCTTGCGGTCCTTCGCCATCGGTGCGCCTCAGCCCGCCGGCTGGAACAGGGCCGCGAGCACGATGGCCATGAAGGTGACGAGAAAACCGCCGACGGCAAGCTTCCATGCGTCGCGCCTGTGCTTCAGGCCTGGCCAGCCGAGCGGCTTGATCACCTGGATCGCGGCGATCAGCACGAACATCAGCATCAGGATCTTGCTCATGACGCGTCCCCCTCGCCGGACTTCAGCGTGAGTGCGCGGGCGTAGAGGTCCTTGCGCTCGACGCCGGTGAGCTGGGAGACCTGCTTGGCGGCAGCCGCGGGCTTCATCGTCGCGAGCGCCTCGGCGAGCAGCCGGTCGGCATCGGCCGGGTCGGCCTCGGGCCTCGGTTCGGGCGGCGCGACGACGACGACGATCTCGCCGCGCACCGTCTCGCCGTCGAAGCGTCGGGCAAGCTCCGACAGCGTGCCGCGCTCGAAGGTCTCGAAGGTCTTGGTGAGCTCGCGGGCGACGACGGCTTCCCGGGTCTTGCCGAAGACGCCGGCCATGTCGGCAAGCGATGCCGCGACCCGGCGCGGGCTCTCGAAGAAGACCAGCGTCGCCGGCACCCGCGACAGCTCGGCGAGCCGTGATGTCCTTTGCCCCGACTTCACCGGAAGAAAGCCGGCAAAGCAGACCGTGTCGGAAGGAAGACCCGCGCCGACGAGGGCGGCAAGCGGCGCGCTGGCGCCGGGGATCGGAATTACCTTGTGCCCCTCGGCGAGCACGGCCTTCACCAGCCGGTATCCGGGATCGGAGACGAGCGGCGTACCAGCGTCGGAGACGAGCGCCACCTTGCCCCCGGCGGCGAGAACGCCAAGCAGCTTGGGGCGGGCGCGTTCGGCATTGTGCTCGTGGTAGGCGGTGAGCGGCGTCTTCAGGCCGAAGCGGCGCATCAGCGTCGCCGTCACCCGCGTGTCCTCGCAGGCGACCAGGTCGGCGCCGGCCAGTGTCTCGAGCCCCCGCACGGTGATATCGCCGAGATTGCCGATCGGGGTCGAGACGATATAGAGGCCCGGCTCCTGGCGCGGCGCCTCGAAGCGCTGGGCGCCGATGAAGAAATCGTCCCGCCCCTTCGGTTCGGCCGTCCGCTTTCCGTCTTCGGGAGCGTGTTGCGGATGATCGTCCGCGGGCAGGCTCGTCTGCGGATCGGGAACGTCGGGTCTGGACATCGGCGGCGGTGGTCCTGGTTCGTGGCGGGTCTCGGGCACGGCGGCGGCGCGGCCGCCGCGACGCGCCTGTTGTGACAGGAAACACGCCCAAGGCCAAGCGCGGGACCCCGCCCGCCACTGCAAGGATTTGCAGCGGGCGGGGCGGACTGGTAATCATCCCCGAGGGCCGGAGTTCTTCGGTCGGGGGCAATTCGCAATCAGGAGAACTGGCGCGGTGCTAGGTATCATTGGCAGGGCCCTTTCGGGCGTGACCCGTTCGGGCACGGGTGCGGCGCGCTTCGCGGGCTCCGCGCGCGCGGGTCTGGTGCTCGGCGCCGGCCTGGCGCTGGCAAGCTGCACGGGCTCCACGCTCGGCGAATATCCGGGCTATCCCTCGACGCCGGGCCAGCCGGTGGCAAGCGGCCAGACGATCGGCGCGGGCTCCGTGCGCGTCGCCATGCTGCTGCCGATGACTGGCGGCGGCAGCGCCTCCTCCATCGCCACCGTCTTCCGCAACACCGCGGAACTGGCGCTGTCCGATTTTCAGGGCGCGGACGTGCAGATCCTGGTCAAGGACACCGGCGGCACCGCCGAGGGCGCGCGCGCCGCGGCCCAGGCGGCGATCAACGAGGGCGCTGAAATGCTGCTCGGCCCGGTCTTCGCACCGGCTGTCGGCGGCGCCGCCAGCGTTGCCCGCGCCGCGGGTGTTCCGGTCATCGCCTTTTCCTCCGATGAATCGGTCGCCTCGCGCGGCGTCTACCTGCTGAGCTTCCTGCCGCGTGGCGACGTGTCGCGCGTCATTTCCCACGCCGCGCGCGAGGGTCGGCGCTCC
This sequence comes from Stappia sp., assembly GCF_048268045.1. GTDB lineage: Bacteria > Pseudomonadota > Alphaproteobacteria > Rhizobiales > Stappiaceae > Stappia. The sequence continues at coordinate 42,214 of NZ_JBLWWG010000002.1, read as the reverse complement.
TTCGCCGCCATCCTGCCGGACGACACCTATGGCGCCGTGGTCGAGGCCGCTTTTCGCCAGGAAGTGGGACGCGCCGGCGCGCGCATCGTCGCCATCGAGCGCTACAAGCTGAACGGATCGGACACCACCGACCTTGCCGAGAAGGTCGGCAAGGTGGCCGCCAACGCGTCGCAGATCGACGCGATCTTCGTGCCGGCGGGCAATGTCGCGCCCTTCGTCGCGCAAAGCCTGTCGACCGGCGGCGTCAACCTCGGCACGACCAAGCTGCTCGGTAGCGGCCAGTGGGACAACCAGCAGGTGCTCAATGCCGCGCCGCTGGCCGGCGCATGGTATCCAGGGCCCGATGCGGCCGGCTTCGATGCCTTCGCTCAGCGCTATGCGGCCCGCTACGGCAGCCGCCCGCCGCGCAATTCCTCGCTCGCCTATGACGGCACGATCCTTGCCGCGGGCCTCGTGCGCTCCGCCGGGCAGGCGCGCTTCTCGGAGCGGGTGTTGACCAACCGCGACGGCTTCCTCGGCATCGACGGCGTCTTCCGCTTCGAGCGCGACGGAACCAACCAGCGGGGCCTCGCGATCTACGAAGTGACGGGCAAGGGCTCGCGCATCGTCTCGCCGGCGCCGCGCAGCTTCGGCAACTAGGCCGCCCACCTTCTGTCCGTGTCGCCCGTGCTCGGGCGGCAGCCTGCGTGCCTGAAAGCAATGGAGAACGCACGGTGAGCCTTGCCGATACCCGTATCCTGCTCGTGATCGGTGGCGGCATTGCCGCCTACAAGAGCCTCGATCTGATCCGCCGGCTGCGCGAGCGCGGCGCGAGGGTGCGCTGCATCATGACCGAGGGCGCCTGCCGGTTTGTCACGCCGCTATCGGTGGGCGCGCTGACCGGTGACAAGGTCTTCACCGAGCTCTTCGACCGGGACGCCGAACATGATGTCGGCCACATCCGCCTTGCCCGCGAGGCGGATGCGATCGTGGTCGCGCCGGCGACCGCCGACATGATGGCGAAGATGGCGAGCGGCCTTGCCGGCGATCTCGCCGGTGCCGTGCTGCTTGCCTCCAAGCTGCCGTTGCTGCTGGCGCCCGCCATGAACCCCGCCATGTGGTCCCACCCGGCGACCCGGCGCAACGTGATGCAACTCACCGCCGACGGCGCGCGCCTTGTCGGCCCCAATGCGGGCGAGATGGCGGAAACGGGCGAGGCGGGAACCGGCCGCATGGCCGAGCCGCTGGAAATCACGGCCGCGCTCGAGGCGCTGCTCGCCCCGCCGGTCGAGGGGCTGGCCGGCCGCCATGTGCTGATCACCTCCGGCCCGACCCATGAACCGATCGATCCGGTGCGCTACCTCGCCAATCGCTCCTCCGGCAAGCAGGGGCATGCCATCGCCGGCTGGATGGCGCGTGCGGGGGCGCGCGTCACGCTGGTTTCCGGCCCAGTTGCCCTGCCAGATCCGCCGGGCGTGACGGTGGTGCGGGTCGAGACCGCCCGCCAGATGCTGGCGGCGGTCGATGCGGCGCTTCCCGCCGACGTCGCCGTGATGGCCGCCGCCGTTGCCGATTGGCGGGTGGAGAGCGAGAGCGGCCGCAAGATCAAGAAGGATGGAAGCGGCGCGGTTCCGACGCTGCCGCTTGCCGAGAATCCGGACATTCTCGCCACCATCGGCCACCACGCCACCCTGCGCCCGCGCCTGGTCGTCGGCTTTGCCGCCGAGACGGACACGGTGATCGAGAACGCCATGGCCAAGCTCGACCGCAAGCGTGCCGACATGATCGTCGCCAACGATGTTTCGCCGGAAACCGGGGTCATGGGCGGTGACGCCAACACTGTCCGTCTCGTTTCCCGCGACGGGGTGGTCGACTGGCCGACGTTGCCCAAGGACGAGGTCGCCCGCCGTCTCGTCGAGGAAATCGCAGCAAGGCTTCGGACGCTCTGAGCCTCCAGCCGTCGCCCTCTCCACATCTTTCGCCGCGCCGCGTGCCGGCGCCTTCAACGAGGATTTTCCGCCGATGACCGTGCCTGTCCAAGTGCGTCGCCTGCCCCATGGTGCCGACCTGCCGCTGCCCTCCTACCAGAGCGACGAGGCGGCGGGGATGGACCTGCTCGCCGCCGTCGACGCACCGGTGAAGATCGTGCCCGGCGCGCGCGCGCTGGTGCCGACGGGCATTGCCATCGCCCTGCCGCCGCGCACGGAGGCGCAGGTGCGCCCGCGTTCGGGGCTTGCCAGCCGCAACGGCGTCACCGTGCTCAACACGCCCGGGACGATCGACCCGGACTACCGCGGCGAGATCAAGGTGATCCTGATCAATCTGGGCCATGAGACCTTCGTCGTCGAACGCGGCGACCGCATTGCCCAGATGATCGTCGCTCCGGTTTCGCGGGCCGAACTGACCGAGGTCGAGGCGCTGGACGATACAGCGCGCGGCACCGGCGGGTTCGGCTCCACCGGTCACCGCTGAGGTTTCCGCCACGGCCCGGCGGCGCAACGCCTGCGCCGTCGGGCCGTCGAGTTTCCGGGATTTCAGCAAACCTGTTCTGGTTTTTCCGTGATTTGTGGAACGTGATTGCGTCGCGTTGCGCAAGCGGACTGTTGTCAGGTCTCGTCAGGCCGGCGCGCGCGCCCTACATTGTGCGCACATGAAACGCGCGGAGCGCGCGTGCGAGCGTGCAGCGCCTGCGCGCCGGAAGGGAGCCTGACATGAGCGATCGTACCCCCGGCCGTGGCCGGATCTATGCCTCGATCACCGACACCATCGGCGATACGCCGCTCGTGCGGCTCGACAGGCTGGCGAAGGACGCAGGCGTCGAGGCCGAGATCCTGGCCAAGCTCGAGTTCTTCAATCCGATCTCCAGCGTCAAGGACCGTATCGGCGTGTCGATGATCGACGCGCTGGAAGCCGAGGGCAAGATCGTGCCCGGCAAGACCACGCTCGTCGAGCCGACCTCGGGCAACACCGGCATCGCGCTTGCTTTTGTTGCAGCCGCGCGCGGTTACCGGCTGATTCTGGTGATGCCGGAGACCATGTCGATCGAGCGCCGCAAGATGCTGAAGCTGCTCGGCGCCGAGCTTGAACTGACCGAGGGGCCGAAGGGCATGAAGGGCGCCATCGCGCGCGCCGCGGAGATGGTTGCGGAGATCGAGGGCGCGGTGATGCCGCAGCAGTTCGAGAACCCGGCCAATCCGGCGATCCACCGCCGCACCACCGCGCTCGAGATCTGGAACGACACTGGCGGCAATGTCGACGTCTTCGTGTCCGGCATTGGCACCGGCGGCACCATCACCGGCGTCAGCGAGGTGCTGAAGGAGAAGAACCCGGACCTGCATGTGGTCGCGGTCGAGCCCGAGGACAGCCCTGTCCTGTCCGGCGGCAACCCCGGCCCGCATAAGATCCAGGGCATCGGCGCCGGCTTCGTGCCGGGCGTTCTCAACACCAAGGTCTATGACGAGGTGGTCAAGATCGGGAATGACGAGTCCTTCGAGATGGCCCGCAAGGTGGCGCGGGTCGAGGGCCTGCCGGTCGGCATTTCCTCCGGCGCGGCGCTCGCGGCCGCGCTCAAGGTCGGCGCCCGTCCCGACATGAAGGGCAAGCGCATCGTCGTGATCATCCCGTCCTTCGCCGAGCGTTATCTCTCGACGGCGCTGTTCGACGGACTGGAGTAAGCCGGTCGGACGGCATTGCCGGACATGTGGCGGCGGGGTCGGAAACGGCCCCGCCGCTGTCGTTTCCGCAGGCGGGACTAGCGAACGACGACGGCGGTTCCCGTGGCGCTGACCATCAGCATGGAGCCGCTCTGGCCGACCGTCTCATAATCGAGATCGACCCCGATCACCGCATTGGCGCCAAGATGCGCCGCCCGCTGCTGCAGTTCATGCAGCGCGATCTCGCGGGCCTTGCCCAGTTCTTCCTCATAGGCGGCGGAGCGGCCGCCGACAATGTCGCGGATGCCGGCGAAGAGATCCTTGAAGATGTTGGCGCCGAGGATGGCCTCGCCCGTGACGATGCCCTTGTAGTCGGCGATCTCACGGCCCTGAAGCGTATTGGTTGTGGTGACCAGCATGTCGTCTCCTCTTGCGGTGCGCCGGATTGCATCGTGTATCCGGCCCGGCTGAGATGGCGTTGCCGGTCGGCCCGGTCAAGACGGCGCGCGATGCGTCGTCAGCTCCCCGGGCCCATCAGTCGGTCGATGGGCACGTAATCGTCGGTGAGGACCGGTGGGTCGAGGCGCGCGACCAGACGGTCGATCCTCTCCTCAGGCATCCGTCCGATGATCCGTGGCGAGGTCCCCGCTGCGGTTGGCGGGAGCGCCATGCGGCCGGTTTCGGTCGCCGAGCGGCCGGCGACCAGTACGAAGGTGGTGCGCCCGCCGGCGGTGAAATCCTCTGCCTCCACCCAGACCTCTACGACGGGAAAGACGGCACGCAGCGTGCGCACGGTGGCCGCCAGCGCCTGCAGCCTGTCCATGTGGTCGATGAGGTTCATGGCGTAGAAGCCGTCCGCTCCGAGATGGCCGGCGATCTCGGCATAGAACTCCCGCGTCACCAGATGGGCGGGCACCGCGATGTCGGTGAAGGCGTCGCCGACGATGATCTGGAAGCCGCCCTCCGCGCGCAGCAGGCGGCGGGCGTCGCCGTGGCGCACGGTGAAGCGGGCGGGGTCGACGTCGAAGCCTGCCGCTGCCACGCGGGTCACCTCCGGGTCGATCTCGGCGACGACGAGCCCCTTGCGCGCACCCTCGGTGGTCCAGGCACGCGGCAGCGTCAGTGCTCCACCGCCGACGAAATAGGCTGACGTGGGCGTGTCGCCGAGGCGCCGGCGCGCAACGGCGTCGATGATCGCCGCATAGGGCATCTCGAGACGGCGCGGCTCGCCGATGACGTTGATGCCATGGCCGAGATGGTCGATCACCATCACCTTTGTCGGCGCGTTGAACTGGTCGGAGATGTCGAGGGCGCGGATGCAGTAATAGCGGCTTTCCACGTCACAGGCGCGGGTCGCGGTCGCCGGAGCGACGGCGGCGATGGCAAGGGCGATGAGTGACAGCGCCACCGCGGGGGTCGCCGAGGGGCCGGGGCCTGCGCGCCGCGCCACCGCGAGCGTGAGAATGGCCAGAAGCGCATAGATGACGGCGACCGCGATCAGTGTTCGCGCGGTGCCGAGCCACGAGATGAAGAGATAGCCGGCGGCGAGCGTTCCGGCGATGGCGCCGATGGCGGAGACCGCGTGCAAGGCCCCGAGGGCGCGACCGCTGCGCGCCCTGTCCTCGATGGCGAGGCGGGCGAGGATCGGCGAGGGAATGCCGGCGGCAAACGAGGGCAGGAAGAAGAGCGCCGCGCTCAGCGCGACGATGCCGCCGACCGGATCGTCGATCCGCGAGAGCAGCGGGCCCGAGACCAGAACGAGAAGCGGCAGCGCCGCGGCCGTGGCGATCGCGCCGAAGGCGGCGGAAGCCGAGAGCCACAGCAGGCCGGAGCGCGCCGGCCTGTCGGCGACGAGCCCGCCCGCCCAGTGGCCGGCGGAAAAGCCGGCGAGCACCACCGCGATCACCGCGGTCCAGGTGTAGAGCGACATGCCGACATAAGGGGCAAGCATGCGCCCGGCGACGATCTCGACGACGAGCCCTGCCGCCGCGACGACGAATTGCGCCAGAAGCAGGAAGGCGAACGAAATTCGCGGGCCGGTCGTCGGGGTCACGACGGGAGGGGCGGAGGCGCGCGGCCCGGCCGCCTCGATGTCTGGATTACGCGTCATGGCGGCAAGCCTATCCCGGCCCGAGCGGGCCGGGAAGCAGCTTTGCGCGTGATCAGGCCGGAGCGCCGATCCGGTCCGGATGGGCGGCGGCGAAAGCCTCCAGCTCGGCGCAGGCGGCGTCGATCGCCACGATTGCCGGCATGGCCGTCAGATCGACGCCCCAGCGGCGCGCGTTGTAGACCTGAGGCACCAGGCAAAGGTCGGCCAGGGTCGGCGTGTCGCCGTGGCAGAACCGTCCCGAACCACCGTCCTGGAGCATCGTCTCGAGGGCAGTGAGCCCGCTGCCGATGTGTTCCTTCATCCAGTCGACGCGCACCTCGTCGGCGCCTCCGGCCAGCTCCTTGACGCGGGAGGCAACGGACAGGTTGCAGACCGGATGGATCTCCATGGCAATGACATGGGACAGCGCCCGCACCCGTTGGCGGCCGAGGGCGTCGGCGGGAAGCAGGCTGCTGCCGTCGCGGGTCTCGTGCAGATATTCGATGATCGCCAGCGACTGGGTCATCGTCCGTCCGTCGATGTCGAGGGCGGGCACAAGGCCCTGCGGATTGCGCGCCAGATGCGGGGCGGCGCGATGAGCGCCGGTCAGCAGGTTCACGGGCGCGGCGTCATAGGCGATACCAAGCAGGTTGAGCGCAATCCGCACCCGGTAGCTCGCCGAGGAACGCCAGTAGTCGTGGAGGACGGGAGTGCTCATGTCTTTCCTTCCGCTCGCGGGATCTTGCGCGTCGTGCGACGCGCGCTCCCGGTGGGAACTACACGGGCCGGCGGGCCGGGCCAAGTGTGCTCTTGCTCCTGCCGCTGCGTGAAGGGGGCGACAAAAAATTTGACTATTTGGTCAAAACTCGGCCCAATGCCGAAAGGCGGACGATTTCCCGATCAATGAGGAAGCGCCGTCTGCAATCGCCAGAGCAGGCATCCGCCCGTGTCGCGGATGCCGCAGAAGTCGGCGCGGCGGAGCATCCTTCCCTCGTCCCCGCGCCCCAGAGGAGAACCATGTGCCGCCCGCCCGCGCGCGACGCGCGGTCAGCCGGCCATCGTGGAGGTGCAGCCATGGCTGACGTACTCACGGCCCCTGACGTCCGCTCCGGGCGCCTGACGGCCGACGATTATCTCGACAATTTCGACGACCTGCACCCGCCGCTGGGCGTCCACGAGGCGCGTGTCGAGGCGGATCGCTGCTATTTCTGCTACGATGCGCCCTGCACCATCGCCTGTCCGACCTCGATCGACATCCCCAAGTTCATTCGCCAGATCTCGACCGGAAATCCGGTGGGATCGGCGAAGACGATCTTCGCGGAGAATATCCTGGGTGGCATGTGCGCCCGCGTCTGTCCGACGGAGACACTGTGCGAGGAGGCCTGTGTCCGCAATCTTGCGGAGGACCGGCCGGTGCAGATCGGCCTGCTTCAGCGCCATGCGACCGACATCTATCTCTCCGACCCGGACCGCCACCCGTTCGAGCGCGCCGCCGCGACCGGCAGGCGTGTCGCCGTCGTCGGCGCGGGACCGGCGGGGCTCTCCTGTGCCCATGCGCTGGCGCGCCACGGCCATGAGGTGACGGTGTTCGAGGCACGCGAGAAGCCGGGCGGGCTCAGCGAGTACGGCATCGCCGCCTACAAGACGACCGATGATTTCGCGCAGAGGGAGGTTGCCTTCGTCGCCGCCATCGGCGGCATCGGCATCGACTGTGGCAAGGCGCTCGGCCGCGATCTGACGCTTGCCGGGCTGAGGCAGGATTTCGATGCCGTGTTCCTCGGCATGGGTCTTGCCGGCGTCAATGCGCTCAAGGTCGAGGGCGAGACGCTTTCGGGTGTTCTCGACGCGGTCGACTACATCGCCGGCCTGCGTCAGACGGCGGATCTCGCCAGCCTTCCCATCGGTCGCAAGGTGGTGGTGATCGGCGGCGGCATGACCGCCATCGACATCGCCGTGCAGGCGAAGCGGCTCGGCGCGGAGGAGGTCACCATCGCCTATCGCCGCGACCGCGAGGCCATGAAGGCCAGCCCCTACGAGCAGGAAGTGGCGCTGACCAACGGCGTCATCATCCGCGAATGGCTGCGTCCGGCCCGGCTGATCGGAGCCGGCGGCCATGTCCGCGCCATCGCGCTCGAGCGTACCGCCGTCGATGCCTCAGGCCGGCTCGCCGGCACGGGCGAGACCGTCACGCTGGAAGCGGACCAGGTGTTCAAGGCGATCGGCCAGAGTTTTGTCGCCGATCCGCTCGCCGCCGACGCACCGGCGCTCGAGGACGGGCGCATCATGGTCGACGAAGACCGCCGCACCTCGCTTGCGAACGTGTGGGCGGGTGGCGACTGCATCGCAGGCGGCGACGACCTGACGGTCGCGGCCGTCGAGGACGGCAAGATCGCCGCGCAGGCCATCCATGCGAGCCTCTCCGCCTGAGGGAGCCGCGCGACCGCTTTCGCGGCGGGCCCGTCCCTTGGCACGAGCGCCTGCCGCCATCCCTTTTCACCCCCGAACAAGACGTGGGGAGACAAGACAATGGCTGATCTTCGGAGCAATTTCCTCGGCATCAAGTCGCCGAACCCCTTCTGGCTGGCCTCGGCGCCGCCGACGGACAAGGAATACAACGTCGTGCGGGCCTTCAAGGCCGGCTGGGGCGGCGTCGTCTGGAAGACGCTGGGCGAGGATCCGCCCGTGGTCAACGTCAACGGCCCGCGCTACGGCGCAATCCACGGGCGCGACCGCAACCTCGTCGGGTTCAACAATATCGAGCTCATCACCGACCGTCCGCTCGAGGTGAACCTGCGCGAGATCAAGCGCGTCAAGCGCGACTGGCCCGATCGGGCGATGGTGGTGTCGCTGATGGTGCCGTGCGAGGAGCAGAACTGGATCGACATCCTCAGACGCGTCGAGGAAACCGAGGCCGATGGCGTCGAGCTCAACTTCGGCTGCCCGCACGGCATGTCGGAGCGCGGCATGGGATCGGCCGTCGGGCAGGTGCCCGAATACATCGAGATGGTGGCGCGCTGGTGCAAGCAGCACACCCGGATGCCGGTGATCGTCAAGCTGACGCCCAACATCACCGACATCCGCGGACCGGCGCGGGCCGCGCATGCCGGCGGGGCGGACGCCGTGTCGCTGATCAACACCATCAACTCCATCGTCGCGGTCGACCTCGACCGGATGTCGCCTTCGCCGGTGATCGACGGACGCGGTGCCCACGGGGGCTACTGCGGCCCGGCGGTGAAACCCATCGCGCTCAACATGGTGGCCGAGATCGCCCGCGATCCCGCGACCCGTGGCATGCCGATCTCCGGCATCGGCGGCGTCACCAACTGGCGCGATGCTGCCGAATTCATGGCGCTTGGCGCGGGCACGGTGCAGGTCTGCACCGCCGCCATGACCTATGGCTTCCGCATCGTCGAGGACATGATCGACGGTCTTTCCGACTGGATGGAAGAGAAGGGCTATGGCTGCATCGACGATTTCGTCGGCAAGGCGGTGCCCAATGTCTCGGACTGGCAGCAGCTCAACCTCAACTATGTGGTCAAGGCGCGCATCGACCAGGACGCCTGCATCCAGTGCGGCCGCTGTCACATCGCCTGCGAGGACACATCCCATCAGGCGATCACCGCGACGAAGGACGGCCTGCGGCACTTCGAGGTGATCGATGAGGAATGCGTCGGCTGCAATCTTTGCGTCTCGGTGTGCCCGGTCGAGGATTGCATCACCATGGAGCAGCTGGTCGATGGAACGGATCCGCGCACCGGCAAGGCCATCGACCCGGACTATGCCAACTGGACGACCCACCCGAACAACCCCAACCGGGTGATGGAAGCGGCCGAGTGAGACGGGGGGCCTTCCCCCGGCAAGCCGGTGGCGGCGCTCCTGGCGCCGCCACTCCGGGGACTGTCTCCGGCGCGGACGGCGAGGCCGGCCTTGCCCATCTCGCCATGCTGGGCTTCGCCTTTCTCGTCTCGACCTCGTTTCCGATCGGTCACGCAATCACGGCAAGTCTCGATCCGGCGGTGCTGACGGGTCTTCGCTTCTCTCTCGCTGCCGTCGTCTTCGCCGTTCTTGTTACGTTGCGCGGCGAATGGCGGCCGCTGCAGATCCGGCGCATCCCGGTCTATCTGGTCATCGCCCTGTCGCTCGATATCTTCTTCGTGACCATGTTCGAGGCGTTGCGCACCACCAGCGCGCTCAATGCCGGCGCGGTGTTCACGCTGCTGCCCGCCTTCACCACGCTCGCCGGCTTCGTCATGCTGCGCCAGAAGGTTTCGCGCCGCCAGCTCTTCTGCCTGGCGCTGGGCGCGGTCGGCGCGCTCCTCGTGCTCTTCGGCGAGGATCTCTCGCGGCTGGGACGCCTGGAACTGGGCAAGGGGGAGGCGATCTTCGTGGTCGGCGTCGCCGCCTACGCCTTCTACGCCCCCTTGATGCGGCTGCTGAACCAAGGCGAGCCGCTGACGCTCTTCAATTTCCGCATCATCGTCACCGGCGCGGTGCTGCTCTTTGCCTACGGAGGGCGCTCGCTTGGCGAAACCGAGTGGAGCATGGTGCCTGCCGGGGTCTATCTCGGCATCGTCTACCTCGCGGTGTTCCCGACCGCGGCAAGCTTCTTTCTCGCGACCTACGCCAGCTTGCGGCTGCCGGCCGGGCCGGTGATGGCCTACACCTATCTCCTGCCGAGCTTCGTGTTGCTGGAATCCGCGCTGGTCTTCGGGGCGGACTGGCCCGGGGGCTGGACGCTCGTCGGCGTCCTGGTCACCGGGCTGGCGACGCTCGTTCTCCAGCGCGCCTCCGCGCTGCGCCGCTACTGACGCAACTGACTGGCGAAATAGGCGATGGTCTTGCGGTAGACCTCCGCCCGGTTCCAGTCCTTCAGTACCCCGTAGTTGTGGGTGCCAGGCGACCAGTCGCCGCCCTTCTGCCAGCCGTGCTGGCGCAGGAAGTTCGCCGTCGAGGCGAAGACATCGGCGGGGCTGCGGATCAGGTTCGGCCGTCCGTCGCCGTCGAAGTCGACCGCAAAACGCAGGTAGCTTGAGGCAAGGAACTGGGTCTGGCCTATTTCACCGGCCCAGGCCCCCTTCATCTCCGGGATGCGCATGTAGCCGCGATCGGCGATCTGCAGGGCGCTCATCAGCTCGTTGGTGAAGAACTTCGACCGGCGGCAGTCGTAGGCGAGCGACGACAGCGACGAGAACACCGGAATGTTGCCCATGAAGCCGCCGAAGCCGGATTCCAGCCCCCAGATGGAGACGATCACCTCCTTCTGCACGCCGTATTTGCGCTCCACGCGGTCGAGCGTGTTCCAGTGCTGCTTCAGCCGGCGCTTGCCGATGGCGATGGTCGAGGGCGGGGCGCGTCGGGCCAGGAACTTCTCGAAGGAGAGCTTGAAGGATTTCTGGTTGCGGTCGAGCCGGATGACCTTGCTGTTGTAGGCCATGCCATCGAGCGCGGAGCTGACGGTCCGCTTCGAGATGCCGGCGGCGACCGCCTCGCGCTTGAAGTCCTCGAGCCAGCGGGGAAAGCCGGCGGCATTGTTGCCGCAGCGTGCGGCCATGGCTACGCCGCTGGAAAGACTGAGAAGACTGCAGACCAGGCCGGCGGCAATCAGGACCTTGCGCATGGGCGCTCCCGTTTCGGAGCCGGCGGGAGATCCGTCCGGCTTTGGCGATGAGGCAGAGGATACCGGCCAGCGGTGCAAGATCAAGCGGCGCGACGCGGCGTCACGCGCGCGGGGCGAGACCTTCGAAGATCAGGCCGGTCAGCGTGTCGAGCGCCGAGCGGCGGAAGGCGGCATCATCGATCCCGGTTCCGGTGACGGCGGCGATCTGGGTGGCGAAATCGGCATAATGCTGGGTCGTCGCCCAGATCAGGAAGATGAGATGCGGAGGGTCGACGTCGCGGATCAGCCCCTTTTCGGCCCAGTGGCGCAAAACCTCGGATTTCTCGTCGACCAGCGCCTTCAGTGGCCCCTCCAGCACGTCGCGGATCATCGGCGCGCCCTGCATCACCTCATTGGCGAAGAGGCGCGAGGCCTCCGGATATTCGGCGGAAAAGCGGAGCTTCGCCTCGATGTAGGAGGTCAGCTCGCGGCGCGGATCGCCGTCCGGGTCGAGGGTGCGCAAGGGCGCCAGCCAGCGGTCGAGCAGATCGGCCAGCACCGCCTTGTAGATCGCCGACTTGGAGCCGAAATAATAGAGCAGGTTCGACTTCGACATGCCGGCATCCTCGGCGATCTGGTCGACTCGGGCGCCGCGATAGCCGAAGCGCGAAAACGTGCCGAGGGCGGCGTCGAGGATCTTCGCCCGGTTGCGCTCCTGGATGCGGGTGCGCGGCGCCTCGTCTTGCGCGGTCTGCGCGTCTTCGGGGATGAGGGGGCCGTCCATTCTCAGCTTTCCTTGACTGCCTGACATCGTGCCGGGACCGCCGTCGTTGCGCCGATGCCGGTCAGGATGATGCCGGTTACCGTGCGCTTCGCCGCCTCGAACTGCGCATCGGAGAGCGGTTGGCCGCCGTTCAGCGTGTCGATCTGGTGATTGAAGTCCGCATAATGCTGCGTTGTCGACCAGATCATGTAGAGAAGATAGCGCGGATCGACCGGCGCGAGGCGCCCTTGCGCGATCCAGCGCTCGATCACCGCGACGCGCGAGGCGGTCCAGTCGCGCAGGGTCGTCTCCAGATAGTCCTGAATCACCGGTGCCTTGTGCAGGATCTCGTTGGCCCAGACCTTGGAGCCCATCGGGTGGGCGCGCGAGATGTCCATCTTCTTGGCGATGTAGGAGGTCAGCGCCTCGACCGGGTCGTCGTTTTCGTCGAAGGAGTTCGCCGCCTCGAGCCAGATGTTGAATATGCGCTCCACCACCCGGCGGTAGAGCGTCTCCTTCGTCGGGAAATAATAGTGCAGGTTGGCCTTGGGAATGCCGGCGCGGTCGGCGATCATGCCCGTCGTTGCGCCCCGGAACCCGCTTTCGGCGAAGACCTCCTCCGCCGCCTTCAGGATGGCGCGCTCGTTTTCTTCCCTGATCGCGCTCTTGTGTGTCCGCTGCGTGTCCTGCATCGCGCCTCGCGCCGTCGCCTTGCGCCTGCCCGGCCGGTCCGGAGGACGCGGTGACCGCCAAATTTGCAGGCAGGCTGAAAAATTGATCTTGACCGGATGGTCAGGCCTTTCTACGCTCGATTTGACCATTTGGTCAGGTTTTTCACCCTGGCGCAATGGTCAAGACGCTGCGGACCACCGGCGGCCAGAGTAGACTGGCACAAAAGATCGGGGCCGCATCTTCCAGATCACCGTCTTCGCAAAGCATCTTGCGAGGGCTGGGCCGCGCCTGCAGGCGGAATTGCTTGTCGCGCGCGGCGATGAAGGGGAACGGAGCGGCCTTTCGGCATTGTCCGTACGGTCGTGTCAGGCTTCGCTGCGAAGGTCGACTTCGCGCGGGATTGCTGACGCATGGCTGGCCCGGGGGCAACCTGCCCCGGCGTGGCGCTATCCTGTCGATCCGTCGCCCCGTGACAACGGGACGCCTGCCGCGTGGCAGGCCCGTCCGAGGGAGGGTTCATGTCGCAGCCGGCATCCGCCAGCAGCAAGTCCGACGCCTTCGGGCCGCCGTTCGCGGCACGCACTCCATTCAAGAAGACATCGCGGTTCGCCGCCGGCGCACGCGGCGGGGCCCGCGGGACCGCCGGTGACCGGTGCGGGCCGGCAAGCCTGGACCTGAATTCATGACAACCATCGAAAACGCCATCGGCGGCCGGCGCGTCGTCTCCCGCTCGACCCGTACGCAAGGGGTGTTCAACCCGGCGACCGGTGAGCGCACGGCGACGCTGCCGCTTTCCACCGCCGATGAGGTCGCGGAGGCGATCGCCGCCGCCAGCGCGGCCTTTCCGGCCTGGCGCGACACGCCGCCGCTGAAGCGCGCGCGCTGCATGTTCCGCTTCAAGGAATTGCTCACCGCCCATGCCGACGACATCGCCAGGGCAATCTCGGCGGAGCACGGCAAGACCCATGACGACGCGCTTGGCGAGATCGCGCGCGGCATCGAGGTGGTGGAATTCGCCTGCGGCATTCCGCATCTGCTGAAGGGCGAGTTTGCCCGCAATGTCGGGCCGGCCATCGACAGCTATTCCGACCGCCAGCCGCTTGGTGTCGTCGCCGGCATCACGCCGTTCAACTTCCCGGCGATGGTGCCCTTGTGGATGTATCCGATCTCGGTCGCCTGCGGGAACACGTTCGTCCTGAAGCCGTCGGAGCGCGATCCCTCCGCTGTCATGGCAGTCTATGACCTGTTCCGAGAGGCCGGCTTCCCCGAAGGTGTTCTCAATGTCGTTCACGGCGACAAGGAAGCCGTCGATGTGCTGCTGACCCACCGCGACGTCAAGGCCGTCTCCTTCGTCGGCTCCACGCCGATCGCCGAATATGTCTATACGACCGGCACGGCGAACGGAAAGCGGGTGCAGGCGCTGGGTGGTGCCAAGAACCACATGATCGTGATGCCGGACGCCGACATGGACCAGGCGGCGGACGCGCTGATGGGCGCGGGCTACGGCTCGGCCGGAGAGCGCTGCATGGCGATCTCGGTTGCCGTTCCCATCGGCGAGAAGACCGCTGACGCGCTGGTCGAGAAGCTGGTTCCCCGCGTGCAGGCGCTGAAGATCGGTCCCGCGACCGACAAGGACGCCGAGATGGGTCCCGTCGTCACCGAGGCGCACATGCGCAAGGTGCTGTCCTATATCGACCAGGGCGAGAAGGAGGGCGCCGAGCTTCTCGTCGACGGGCGCGGCTTCTCCCTGCAGGGCTACGAGAACGGCTATTTCGTCGGTGGAACCTTGTTCGACCGCGTGGCGAAGGGCATGACGATCTACAAGGAAGAGATCTTCGGCCCTGTGCTCTCGGTGGTGCGCGCCAAGGACTATGAGGAAGCGCTCGATCTTATCAACGAGCACGAATACGGCAACGGCACCGCGATCTTCACCCGCGACGGCGATGCCGCGCGCGCCTTCGCCGACCGCATCGAGGTGGGCATGGTCGGCATCAACGTGCCGATCCCGGTGCCTGTCGCCTATTTCTCGTTCGGCGGCTGGAAGCGCTCGCTGTTCGGCGATCATTCGATCTACGGCGAGGAGGGCGTGCGCTTCAACACGCGCCTGAAGACCGTGACGACGCGCTGGCCGGCGGGCATAAAGGACGGTGCCGTCTACACTTTCCCGAACATGGAGTGAGGTCATGAGTCGACCGCAGGTGCAGGCCACGACGCTGATCGACGATGCGAAAGTCCGCGTCACCCGCTTTGACTTCGCACCGGGCGCGGAGACCGGATGGCACCGTCATGCCATGGACTATGTCATCACGACACTGAGCGAATGCAACATGCTGCTCGAGGAGCCCGGAGGCGCGAGCCGGTCGGTCACCATGCCCGCCGGCACGGTCTACCGCCGCGACGAGGGTGTCGAGCACAATGTCGTCAACGAGGGCACGGCGACGATGTCCTTTATCGAAACCGAACTGAAATAGGAGCGCGCGTCATGGCAGCAGCACCGGGCAAGAACATCCGCATCGATGCCGAGCGGCTTTGGAACAGCCTCATGGAAATGGCGAAGATCGGACCCGGCGTTGCCGGCGGCAACAACCGCCAGACGCTGACCGACGCCGACAAGGAAGGGCGCGCGCTTTTCCGCAAGTGGTGCGCGGATGCCGATCTTTCCATGGGCGTCGACACCATGGGCAACATGTTCATGACCCGCGAGGGGGCCGACCCCGACGCCAAGCCGGTCTATGTCGGCTCGCATCTCGATACCCAGCCGACGGGCGGCAAATATGACGGCGTGCTCGGCGTTCTCGGCGGGCTGGAGCTGGTGCGCACGCTGAACGACCTCGGCATCAGGACCAGGCGGCCCATCGTCGTCACCAACTGGACCAACGAGGAAGGCACCCGTTTCGCCCCCGCCATGCTGGCCTCCGGCGTTTTCGCCGGCACCCATGAGGAGGCGTGGGCCTACGACCGCAAGGACGCGGAGGGCAAGCGTTTCGGCGACGAACTCAAGCGCATCGGCTGGGTCGGCGACGAGCCCGTCGGCGCGCGCAAGGATGCAATCCACGCGATGTTCGAGTTGCACATCGAGCAAGGGCCGATCCTCGAAGCCGAAGGCCGGGACATCGGCGTCGTTACCCATGGCCAGGGGCTGTGGTGGCTGGAGGTGACGGTCACCGGCAAGGACAGCCACACCGGCTCGACGCCGATGCCGATGCGCAAGAACGCCGGCCTCGGCATGGCGCGCATGACCGAGCTGGTCCACGAGATCGCCATGAAGCACCAGCCGCGCGCCGTGGGTGCGATCGGCCATTGCGATGTCTATCCGAACTCGCGCAACGTCATTCCGGGCAAGGTGGTCTTCACCATCGATTTCCGCTCTCCCGACCAGGCGACGCTTGATGCCATGAAGGCGGAGTTCGAGGAGAAGGCGCCGAAGATCGCCGAGGATCTCGGTCTTGGCGTCGAGATCGAGGCGGTAGGCCATTTCGACCCGGTGACCTTCGACGAGACCTGCGTCAAGGCCGTGCGCGGTGCTGCCGAGAGGCTCGGCTACAGCCACATGGACATCATCTCCGGCGCCGGCCACGACGCCTGCTGGGTCAACAAGGTCGCGCCGACGGCGATGATCATGTGCCCCTGCGTCGACGGCCTGTCGCACAATGAGGCGGAGGAAATCACTAGGGACTGGGCCAAGGCCGGTGCTGACGTGCTGCTGCACGCGGTGCTGGAGGCGGCGGAGATCGTGGAGTGAGCCAACAAGGGCCCGGCGGGCCGGGCGCCGCCTGAGCCCATCCCGTCCCGGAGAGCCGAAGAGGGGATGAGGCGTGACGACGCGCCGAAGACCAGGACGCAAGGACCGGAACATGAGGACCTGAAGGTCCGCAAACAGACCAGAGAGGGGAACGGCAATGGCAACGAAGGTGATCAAGGGCGGAACGGTCGTGACGGCCGATCTCACCTATAAGGCCGACGTGAAGATCGACGGCAGCGTGATCGTCGAGATCGGACCCGACCTTGCCGGCGACGAGGTGCTGGACGCGACCGGCTGCTACGTCATGCCGGGCGGCATCGACCCGCATGTCCATCTGGAAATGCCCTTCATGGGCACCTATTCCTCCGACGACTTCGAGAGCGGCACACGGGCCGGCCTTGCCGGCGGCACGACGATGGTTGTCGACTTCTGCCTGCCGGCGCCGGGCCAGTCCCTGCTCGAGGCGCTGACCATGTGGGACAACAAGTCCACCCGCGCCAATTGCGACTACTCCTTCCACATGGCGGTCACCTGGTGGGGGGAGCAGGTCTTCAACGAGATGGAGACAGTCGTCCGCGAGAGGGGCATCAACACCTTCAAGCACTTCATGGCCTACAAGGGCGCGCTGATGGTGCAGGACGACGAGATGTATGCCTCGTTCCAGCGCTGCGCCGAGCTGGGCGCGATGCCGCTGGTTCACGCCGAGAACGGCGACGTGGTCGCCGATCTCTCCGCCCGTCTTCTCGCGGAAGGAAACAACGGTCCCGAGGCCCATGCCTACTCCCGCCCGCCGCAGGTCGAGGGCGAGGCGACCAACCGGGCGATCATGATCGCCGACATGGCCGGCGTTCCGCTCTATGTCGTGCACACCTCCTGCGAGGAAAGTCATGAGGCGATCCGCCGTGCCCGCCAGCAGGGCAAGCGCGTCTACGGCGAGCCGCTGATCCAGCATCTGACGCTCGACGAGAGCGAGTATTTCGACAAGGACTGGGATCACGCGGCACGTCGGGTGATGTCGCCGCCGTTCCGCAACAAGCAGCATCAGGCAAGCCTCTGGGCCGGATTGCAGTCAGGGTCGTTGTCCTGCGTTGCCACCGATCATTGCGCCTTCTCCACGGAGCAGAAGCGCACCGGTATCGGTGATTTCACCAAGATCCCGAACGGCACCGGCGGGCTGGAGGACCGGCTGCCCATGCTGTGGACCCATGGCGTGGCGACCGGCCGGCTGACCATGAACGAGTTCGTGGCCGTCACCTCGACCAACATCGCCAAGATCCTCAACCTTTACCCCAGGAAGGGCGCGATCCTCGTTGGCGCGGATGCCGACATCGTGGTCTGGGACCCCGCGAAGGAGAAGACCATCTCCGCGGCGAACCAGCAGTCGTCGATCGACTACAATGTCTTCGAGGGACAGAAGGTGAAGGGCCTGCCGCGGTTCACGCTCACCCGTGGCCAGCTCGCCATCGAGGACGGAACCGTGAAGACGCAACAGGGACACGGCCAGTTCGTCGCCCGCGAGCCGTTCCAGGCGGTCAACAAGGCGCTGTCGACCTGGAAGGAACTCACCGCGCCGCGCAAGGTCGAGCGCACGGGCATTCCGCAAAGCGGTGTGTGAGGCGGGATATGCCAGGCTATTCGGAGAAAGCGCCGCAGTATCCTGAGCCGTTGGCGCAAGCGGTCCTCGTGTTCAGCGAAGTTCGCGACTGGCTGCTCTCAGGCACAAAGGTCTTTCCACGCCGCGCGGCGTGCCTGGCGAAGCCGAACAAGACCCGCAAGTCGCATGTGCCGCACGAGGACTGGGTGACGGTGCCCGCCCGCGGTCACAGCCTGCTGTCGGGCGACAGGGTCGGATTTTTCGACCGTGTCGTCGCCCACAAGGAATGCATGACAAGGATTGCGGGCTGGCCGGACGCTGGCTCGGATCTTGCTAGTCGGATCTTGCTAGAGTGAAATCGGCGGCGCGCGAGCAGATGCATCTGCGCGAAACACCAGTGTGTCGTCACCGTGCAGGCTTGAGAGCCTCCCGTTGAGGGGTGCCGTGAGGAGTTCCGTATCGACATGACAACCTCTCAAACGGGGGCCGCACACATGGAACAGGCAATCGCGCCCGTCATCGACATCGACAATCTGTCGCTGACCTTCGAGACCGGGGACGGGCCGGTTCACGCGCTGTCCGACATCGACCTGGAGGTTGCGCCGGGGGACTTCGTCTCCTTCATCGGTCCGTCGGGATGCGGCAAGACCACGCTTTTGCGGGTGATCGCCGATCTGGAGCAGCCGACCGGCGGGACGATCTCGGTCAACGGCATGACCCCGCACGAGGCGCGGCTCGCCCGCGCCTACGGCTATGTCTTCCAGGCCGCCGCCCTCTATCCCTGGCGCACCATCGCCGACAACATCGCCCTGCCGCTGGAGATCATGGGCTTTCCGAAAGCCGAGCGGGAAGAGCGCATCCGGCGCAACATGGAGCTGGTCAATCTTTCCGGCTTCGAGCGCAAGTATCCCTGGCAGCTTTCGGGCGGCATGCAGCAGCGTGCCTCCATTGCCCGCGCGCTTTCCTTCGACCCCGACCTGCTGCTGATGGACGAGCCCTTCGGCGCGCTTGACGAGATCGTGCGCGATCACCTCAACGAGCAATTGCTCAAACTCTGGGCAAAGACGAACAAGACCGTCGTCTTTGTTACCCACTCGATCCCGGAGGCCGTGTTCCTGTCGACCAAGATCGTCGTGCTCTGCCCGCGTCCGGGGCGGGTCTACGATGTGATCGACAGTCCGCTGCCGCGCCAGCGCACGCTCGACATTCGCGAGACGCCGGAATTCCTCGAGGTCGCCCATCGCGTTCGCGAGGGCCTGCGGGCGGGACACAGCTATGAGGACTGAGGTCGAGACGACCCGTCGCGAAACGGGAACGGCGACATGACCGCGGCAACGTTGCATGCGCCGAGCCGTTCGCCCTTTGCGCGGCTGATGTCGGGCACGGCCGGGCCGGTGCTGGTCATCGTCGTGGCGATCATCGCCGTATGGTATCTCTCCGCCGTGCTGCTCAACACGCCGTTCCAGCGCGACACCTACAAGCGCGGCGGACTGGAAGACGTACCGCTGGCCCGGCTTGTCGCCGATACGCTGGCGCAGGAGCGTCCCGTCCTGCCGGCTCCGCACCAGGTGGCGGTCGAGATCTGGAACACGACGGTCGAGAAGAACGTCACCTCCAAGCGCAGCCTCATCTACCACAGTTCGATCACGCTCTCCTCGACCCTGCTCGGCTTCCTGTTCGGCACGACGCTCGGCATCGTGCTCGCGATCGGCGTGGTGCACAGCCGGGTGCTCGACAAGAGCCTGATGCCCTGGGTGATCTCGTCCCAGACAATCCCCATCCTCGCCATCGCACCGATGATCATCGTCGTCCTGAACGCGGTCGGCATCTCGGGCCTGCTGCCCAAGGCATTCATCTCCACCTATCTTTCCTTCTTCCCGGTGACCGTGGGAATGGTGAAGGGCCTGCGCTCGCCCGAGACCATCCAGCTCGATCTGATGAAGACCTATTATGCCTCGGCGGCGCAGACGCTGTGGAAGCTGCGCCTGCCCTCGGCGATGCCCTATCTCTTCACCTCGATGAAGGTCGGCGTCGCCGCCAGCCTTGTCGGGGCCATCGTCGGCGAGTTGCCGACCGGCGCCGTTGCCGGCCTTGGCGCGCGGCTTCTCGCCGGGTCCTACTATGGCCAGACGGTGCAGATATGGTCGGCGCTGATCCTTGCCGCCGCGCTGGCCGCGGGGTTGGTGGCGCTGATCGGACTCGCCGAGCGCATCGTGCTCAAGCGCATGGGGATGGCGTCATGACCCGGATGAGCCCCGTGGCCCGTTTCCTGTCGCTTCTTGGCCTGTTGCTGGCGGTGATCGCGACGATGCTGCCGCTGATTGTCACCGACAATGGCTCGCACGGGTTCCTGGAGGCGCCGTTCGTCGCCCTTGCCGGGGTCACCGCCATTGTCGTGCTTGGCATCTACCGTTTCGGCGAGCTTTTCGGCCGTTCCGCCTGGGTGGTTCTGGTCGCCGCATCCGGTTTCCTCGCCGCGACGCTGGTCAGCCTGATCGGCCAGCATCCGGGCGAGGCCGGTGTGGGGTTCTGGGCCCTCACCATCGCTGCCTGGGCAACAGCCTGGGTCTCGGTTGAGGAAATGGCCGGCCTTTCACCGCGCTCGGCGGCGCTGCGCCGGATCGTGGCGCTGCTGATCCCGCTGTCCTTCGGCGTCTGGCTGCTGGTCCTCTGGCAACTTCTGGTCACCGGCTTCGCGGTACCGAAGGTGCTGCTGCCGCCGCCGTCGGACATCTGGGCGAGGGCGGTCGCCTCGCCGTCGATCCTGTGGGCCGATTTCCGCCAGACTTTTCTCAAGGGCGTCATCGTCGGCTATGTGCTGGGCTGCGGATCCGGCTTCCTCGTGGCGCTTGTCGTCGACCGCGTTCCCTTCCTGCGGCGCGGGCTGCTGCCTGTCGGCAACCTCGTTTCCGCGCTGCCGATCATCGGTGTCGCGCCGATCATGGTCATGTGGTTCGGTTTCGACTGGCCGTCGAAGGCGGCCGTCGTCGTCATCATGACCTTTTTCCCGATGCTGGTGAACACGGTGACCGGGTTGGCCGCGGCCGACCGCATCCAGCACGATCTCATGCACACCTATGCGGCAAACCACGTCCAGTCTCTCGTCAAGATGCGGTTGCCGATGGCCATGCCCTTCGTCTTCAATGCCTTGAAAATCAACTCGACGCTGGCGCTGATCGGCGCGATCGTCGCGGAGTTCTTCGGCACGCCCACTGTCGGCATGGGCTTTCGCATCTCCACCGAGGTGGGGCGGATGAACGTCGATATGGTGTGGGCTTCGATCGCGGTCGCCGCGGTCGCAGGATCGCTGTTCTACGGCTTGGTGGCCCTTCTCGAGAGGGTCGTCACGTTCTGGCATCCGTCAGTCCGGGGATAACGGGCGGCGGGGCCGAAACCAGAGGGAGCTTGATATGAGAAAGACATTGCTTGCGGCCGCGGCATTCGCCTTCGGCCTCTCCCAGGCGCATGCCGCCGACGAGGTGACACTGCAGCTCAAATGGGTCACGCAAGGGCAGTTCGCCGGCTACTATGTGGCCAAGGACAAGGGCTTCTATGACGAGGAGAACCTTGACGTCACCATCAAGCCGGGCGGCCCGGACATCGCTCCGCCGCAGGTGATTGTCGGCGGCGGCGCCGACGTCATCGTCGACTGGATGCCCTCGGCGCTGGCAAGTCGCGAGCGCGGCGTGCCGATCGTCAACATTGCCCAGCCGTTCAAGAAGTCGGGCATGATGCTGACCTGCCTGAAGGAGACGGGCGTCAAGTCGCCGGACGACTTCCCCGGCCGCACGCTCGGCGTCTGGTTCTTCGGAAACGAGTATCCGTTCCTCGCCTGGATGAGCAAGCTTGGCATCCCGACCGAGGGTGGCGAGAAGGGCGTGACGGTGCTCAAGCAGGGCTTCAACGTCGACCCGCTGCTGCAGAAGCAGGCCGACTGCATCTCCACCATGACCTACAACGAGTACTGGCAGGTGATCGACGCCGGCATTCCGGAGAGCGAGCTGATCGTCTTCAAGTATGAAGACCAGGGCGTGGCGACGCTCGAGGACGGCCTGTATGTCCTCGAGGAGAACCTGTCCGACCCGGCCTTCGTCGACAAGATGGCCCGCTTCGTGCGCGCGTCGATGAAGGGCTGGGAGTATGCCCGCGAGAACCCGGACGAGGCGGCCGACATCGTTCTGGAGAACGACGCCACCGGCGCCCAGACCGAGAAGCACCAGAAGCGCATGGTCCGCGAGATCAACAAGCTGACCGAGGGCAGCGACGGCACGCTCGACATGGCCGACTACACCCGCACCGTCGAGACGCTGTTGAGCGGCGGCTCCGACCCGGTGATCACCCGGCAGCCGGAAGGCGCAACGACGACGGTGGTCACTGACAAGATGTGACGTGAGCGCGAGAGCCGGCGGCACACCTGCCGGCTCTCGTATTTTGCATCTCGATAGTTGAGTAATAATTTAATGACAACCTGAGACGCTGGGGAAATATTCATAATTTTCTTTATTTACCCAGCGTTATGAGTTTTGCCCTATCAATTTTTACAAGGCGCGCAAGCAGTCGGTTGCGTGTGCATGTAAAGTTGGTGGTGCCCATGCTGAAGAACGCATCTATCACGGTGAAACTTGTAATCACGAGCAGTATTGTTCTGATCGTGACTCTCTTTTGCGGCATCTCGGTTATCGCCTGGCAGTCAGCCCGGATCGCACGTGATATTGCGGTCGGCGAAGCGCGGGCAGTTGGCGAGCGCGAGGCCCAGTCGATCCGCCGGCAACTCGAGGCCGGTCTGACGATCACGAAGGGCATGGCCGCGAGCATGAGCGCGCTCAAGGCGTCCGGAGACGTGGACCGGAACGCATGGACCGCCATCATTCGCGAGACGATGAAGGGCGAAAAGAACCTTTCGGGAGCCTGGGGTGTTGTCGTCACCGATGACTTGGACGGACGCAACGAGGAATTTGCCAGCGCCGACAACATGCATGACGCCACGGGCCAATGGCGTCCCTATGTGTTTCGCAATCCCGACGGAAGCTTTGGCGAGAGGCCGACGGGAGAGGTCACCGACTCCTCGGGCAAGGTGAGCGACGCCGCAGACAAGGAGTGGTTCTCGCGCACCTACCGGACCGGCAAGGTGTTCGCCACCGAGCCCTACACCTGGCCGGTTGGCGATGCGATGGCGATTGGTGTCTCCATGTCCGCGCCCATCATGAATGATGGCAAGGTCCTGGGCGTGGCCGGTATCGATGTGTTCGCCACCGGATTTTCCGAGCAGCTTGCCACCATCCGCCCACTTGGAACGGGGCAGGTTTCTCTCGTATCCCAGCAGGGAACCTGGGTGGCCCATCCCGATACCGACCTGATCGGCAAGCCCTTCGCGGATGCCTTCGATGCGGCCCGTGAAACCGGACTCGATAGCGGTCAGAAAGCTGTGCGTGAGGGGAGAGCGATCGACTATGCCGGCTGGTCCGAGGCGCTTGGCGAAGGCGTGCAGAGGATGATCATTCCGGTCAAGATCGGTGAGACCGGCCAAACCTGGTCGGTGCTTGTGACCGTTCCCTTGTCGAGCCTCCTGGTCGCCTCCAACACGATCGTGGCCTGGATCGTTGGTGTTGGTCTTGTCTTGCTGGTTACCGTGGCCGCGGCGCTCTACATCGTCGGTCAGCGTGTTATTCGTCGTCCTGTGGAGCTGACCCTTGGTCACATCCAGTCGCTTATCGACGGACACTACTCGGTGGAGATCGACACGGCCCGCCGCGCCGACGAGATCGGGCGTATCGGAAAGGCTTTGGAGGTCTTCCGTGATCAGGCCGCGCGTGCCGAGGAGCTTTCGGCCGAGCAGGAAAAGGAGCAGCACCGTCGCATTGCGAGAGCGGAAACGGTGGCCAGATTGACCGCCGACTTCGATGCCTCCGTGGCTCAGCTTCTTCAGTCGGTCTCCCATTCGGTCGTCAATCTCAACGCGGCTGCGGGGGAATTGACGGGCGCGGCGGAAGACACCAGCCATCAAAGCACGGCCGTGGCCGCGGCATCGGAGGAGGCATCCTCAAACGTGGGCACGGTCGCGGCCGCCGCCGAGGAGCTTTCGGCGTCGGTGTCTGAAATCTCCCGTCAGGTGCGGTCTTCGGCCGATATCGCGGAAAGCGCTGTGACACAGGCCCAGCAGACGAATGCCAGGATCGAGGGCCTTTCGAGTGCGGCAAGCCGGATCGGCCAGGTCGTCAAGCTGATCAACGATATTGCCGAGCAGACCAATCTCCTGGCGTTGAATGCCACAATCGAGGCGGCGCGCGCCGGTGAGGCGGGCAAGGGCTTCGCTGTCGTGGCGGCGGAAGTGAAGGAGCTTGCGACGCAAACCTCCAAGGCAACGGAGGAGATTGTCGCCCAGATCCAGCAGGTCCAGGGTGAAACCGACGGTGCCGTGGAGGCAATTCGCGAAATCTCGCATACCATCGAGGAGATCAACAAGATCTCCGGCGACATCGCCGCCAGCGTCGAGCAGCAGGGGGCTGCGACCAACGAGATCGCCATGAATGTGCAAGAGGCAACGACAGGAACGCAGGATGTGTCACGAAACATCGCCGGCGTTTCCCGAGCCGCCCAGCTTACCGGCAACGTCGCGGTGCGGATTCGCTCCGACGCCGAGGCGCTGCAAAGCGAGGAAGAGCGCCTGCGAAAGAGCGTGGAGAGCTTCCTGAGCGACATTCGCCAGGCAAGTTGAGATCGTAGTCCACGCAATGTGGGGATGAACGAACAAGGGGCACGTTCCTTCGAACGTGCCCCTTTTCGCGTTCGCACATCGAGGTGAAGTGTGCCTCAGGCCACCTTTTCCAGACGTTCGGCTATGAAACGTCCAAGCTGTGCGGCCCCGGCCTCGTCAACGGCAAGACCGAGCTTTGAGCGCCGCCACAGCACGTCCTCCGCCGTACGAGCCCATTCGTGGTCCATCATGTAGGCGACCTCGCACTCGCTCAAGCCTGCGCCGAAGTCGAGGCCGAGATCCTGCGGCGTCTTGACTCCGGCAAGCAGAACCCGCGTCTTCGTGCCGTAGGCGCGGGCCAGGCGACGCAGCAGCGCCCGGTCGAGATCCGGCCAGTCGGCCGCAAGTCCGGTGACGAGGTCCTCGAAGCCGGTCGCGGCGAAATCGCCGCCGGGCAGCGGCGGCGTCGCAGTCCAGCTTTTGCCCTTGGCCCCGATTGCCTTCTCGACAAGGTCCATGACTGACAGTGCCAGCCGCCGGTAGGTGGTGATCTTGCCGCCGAATATGTTGACGAGCGCCGGCTCTGCCCCTGTGCCCCGCTCGAGCTTCAGGACGTAGTCGCGCGTTGCCTCCTGTGCCTTGGAGGCGCCGTCGTCGAAGAGCGGGCGCACGCCGGAGTAGGTCCAGACCACATCGTCGCGGGTGATCGGCTGCTTGAAATACTCGCCCGCCGCCGAGATCAGATAGGCGATCTCCTCCTCGCTGGCGGAGACATCGGCGGGATCTCCCGTGAAGTCGCGGTCGGTCGTGCCGATCAGCGTGTGTTCGCCCTCGTAGGGAATGGCGAAGACGATCCGACCGTCCCCGTTCTGGAAGATATAGGCGCGGTCGTGGTCGAAGAGCTTGCGCACAACGATGTGGCTGCCCTGCACGAGGCGGACGTGATTGGCATCGCTGCGCTGCATGGCGCCATGCAGAACCCGGTCGACCCAGGGGCCGGCGGCGTTGACGAGAAGCCGCGCGGAGACCTCGCGGATGTCGCCGCTGACCGTGTCCTGAAGCCGGACGCGCCAGAGATCGCCGGTCCGCTCGGCTGCGACAACCTTGGTACGGGTATTGATCTCGGCGCCCCGATCGGCCGCATCGCGCGCGTTGAGCGCCACGAGGCGGGCATCGTTCACCCAGCAGTCGGAATATTCGAAGGCGGTGGAGAAGCCGGGCTTCAGAGGCTTGCCGGCCACATCGTCGCGCAGATCCAGCGTCTTCGTCGCCGGCAGGAGCTTCCGCCCGCCGAGATGGTCGTAGAGGAACAGCCCAAGGCGCAGCATCCAGCGTGGGCGAAGCCCCTTTTGGTGCGGCAGGACGAAGCGCAGCGGATGGATGATGTGCGGTGCGATCGACCACAGCAGCTCGCGTTCGCCGAGCGCCTCGCGCACCAGCCGGAACTCGTAGTATTCGAGATACCTCAGGCCGCCATGGATGAGCTTGGTCGACCAAGAGGACGTGCCGCTGGCGAGGTCGTTCATCTCGGCAAGGCAGACCGAATAGCCCCGGCCGACGGCGTCGCGGGCGATGCCGCAGCCGTTGATGCCGCCACCGATGATGAGGATGTCGAACGGCGCGTTTTCTTTCTGCGCGGTCATAGCGCGATGTCTCCCGTCGTCTCGTCAGGATGGCCGGCCTCCTCCCCGCCGGCCTCCGCTATTTCAACCCGGACGCCGCTGTCCCGGCAGATCTCCAGAACGGAGGCCGGCGGTGCCCGGTCTGTGATGAAGGTGTCGATCTCGGCAAGGTGACCGATGCGTACGGGCGCGCTGCGCTCGAATTTCATGGCATCGGCCACGAGAAGCACCTGGCGCGCGTGCGACAGGATCTCGCGGGAGACGCGAACCTCGCGGAAGTCGTAGTCGAAGATCGTGCCGTCTGCATCGATCGCCGAGGCGCCGATCACGGCGTAGTCGACCTTGAACTGGCGGATGAAGTCGACGGTGGCCTCGCCGACGATGCCGCCGTCGGAGGCGCGCACCTGGCCACCCGCGATGATCACCTCGACATCCGGCGCGGTTCGCAGGATGTTGGCGACATTGATGTTGTTGGTGATCGCCATGATGCCGTCGTGCTGGCGCAGGGCGCGGGCCACCTGCTCGGTGGTGGTGCCGATGTTGAGCATGATCGAGGCATTGTCGGGAATGAGCGCCGCGGCCCTCAGCCCGATCTGCCGTTTGCCCTCGGCGGCGAGCTGGCGTCGGGCGTCATAAGCATAATTTGCAATACCTGACGGCAAAACGGCGCCGCCGTGCACGCGCTGCAGCAGGCCGCGCTCGCAAAGTTCGTTCAGATCCTTGCGGATCGTCTGTGGGGTGACGTCGAAGTCGATGGCCAGAGCCTCGACGTCGACGCGACCAGACCTGCGTGCACGGTCAAGGATATCAGCCTGCCGAGGGGACACCGGGTCCATCTGACGGCCTTTCGTTTTTTTTCGATTTTATCTTTTCATGTCTTCGTGCTGCTCGCATGTGCAGCATGAAGGGCGTTTTCACTGGATTTTGCACTTTTCGCGCAACGAATGGCAAGGCGATTTTCGGGTTGACGTTCATTTTTTTTCGTTTGATAGTTTATCCGCAAGTTTTCTTGAAAGCTTACTTCAGGGAGGAGATTTCATGCGCAGAGATATTCGAGCGGCCGTAGCGGCGGTTGCGCTTATAGCAGCTTCCCCTTCGGCATTTGCCGGAACGGAAGAAGCGAAAAAGTGGATCGACAGCGAATTCCAGCCGTCCTCGCTGTCCAAGGAGGGACAGCTCGCCGAGATGGAGTGGTTCATCAAGGCGGCGGAGCCCTTCAAGGGGATGGAGATCAACGTTCTGTCGGAGGGGATTCCGACCCACGAGTATGAATCGAAGACGCTGACCAAGGCGTTCGAGGAGATTACCGGCATCAAGGTGAACCACCAGATCCTGGGCGAGGGCGAGGTCGTCCAGGCGGTGCAGACGCAGATGCAGACAAACCGCAATCTCTACGACGCCTATGTCAATGACTCCGATCTGATCGGCACGCACTCGCGCCTGCAGCAGGCGGTGAACCTGACCGACTGGATGGCCGGTGAGGCCAAGGACGTGACGTCGCCGACGCTCGATCTCGACGACTTCATGGGCATTTCCTTCACCACCGGGCCCGACGGCGATCTCTACCAGATGCCCGACCAGCAGTTCGCCAATCTCTACTGGTTCCGCAAGGACTGGTTCGATCGCGCGGACCTGAAGGCGAAGTTCAAGGAGAAATACGGCTACGAACTTGGCGTGCCGGTGAATTGGTCCGCCTATGAGGACATCGCCGAGTTCTTCACCGAGGACGTCAAGGAAGTCGACGGCGTGCGCGTCTATGGTCATATGGACTATGGCAAGCGCGCGCCCGATCTTGGCTGGCGCATGACCGATGCGTGGCTTTCCATGGCCGGCACCGGCTCGAAGGGCGAGCCGAACGGGCGGCCCATCGACGAATGGGGCATCCGCATGGACGAGGGCTCGTGCAACCCGTCGGGCGCCTCGGTGGCCCGTGGTGGCGCGACCAACGGCCCGGCGGCGGTCTACGCCATTCGCAAGTGGGACGAGTGGCTGCGCAAATACGCGCCTCCCGGGGCGGCCGACTACGACTTCTACCAGTCGCTGCCGGCGCTCAGCCAGGGCAACGTCGCCCAGCAGATCTTCTGGTACACCGCGTTCCTGGCGGACATGGTCAAGCCGAAGTCGGAGGGCAACAACACCGTCGACGACAACGGCATGCCGCTGTGGCGTGCGGCGCCCAGCCCGCACGGCCCCTACTGGGAAGAAGGCCAGAAGGTCGGCTATCAGGACGTGGGCTCCTGGACGATCCTGAAGTCGACGCCGACGGATCGCGCCAAGGCCGCCTGGCTCTACGCCCAGTTCGTGACCTCCAAGACGGTCGACGTGAAGAAGAGCCATGTCGGTCTCACCTTCATCCGCGACAGCACCGTGCGCCACGAGAGCTTCTCCGAGCGCGCGCCAAAACTCGGCGGCGTGGTCGAGTTCTACCGCTCGCCCGACCGGGTGCGCTGGTCGCCGACCGGCATCAACGTGCCGGACTATCCCAAGCTCGCGCAGCTCTGGTGGCAGCAGATCGGCGACGTGAACTCGGGCACCTTCACGCCGCAGGAAGCCATGGACCGTCTCGCCGGCGAGATGGACACGATCATGGGTCGCATGCAGCGCGCCGACGAGGCCAACAACACCTACGGCGGCTGCGGTCCGCGCCTCAACGAGCCGAAGGACCCGTCCGAGTGGCTCGGCAAGGGCGGCGCCAAGGCCAAGCTCGACAACGAGAAGCCGAAGGGTGAGACGGTCAACTACGACGATCTCGTCCAGCGCTGGGCCGAGAACTGATCAGCCCGGGTGATGGCGGTCGGGGGACGTGTGCGTTCCCCGACCGTCCCGGTCGCCGGCTTGCACGGGCGCGGTCCCGAGACCGGCCGGCGATGTTTCCGATCCCCTACGCACGACCAACAGGGCAGCGACCCATGTCCCTTGAATTGAGGCAGGTGGCCTTGCGCGCCGGTGCCGAGACGCTCATCCACCCGACGGATCTCGTCTTCGAGCCCGGCAGCTTCAACATTCTTCTCGGCACGACGCTGGCCGGCAAGACGACCCTGATGAAGCTGATGGCGGGGCTGGAGCGCCCGACGTCCGGCCAGGTGCGCTTCGGCGGGCACGACGTCACCGGCGTCTCCGTGCGCCATCGCAACGTGTCGATGGTCTACCAGCAGTTCATCAACTACCCCAACATGACGATCTACGAGAACATCGCCTCGCCGCTCCGCGTTGCGCGGATGGAGGAGGCGGAAATCCGCAACCGCGTCGGCCGGATGGCGGAACTCCTGAAGCTCGACGCCATGCTTGAGCGCCGGCCGGCGGAGCTTTCGGGCGGACAGCAGCAACGCACCGCGATGGCGCGCGCGCTGGTCAAGGACGCCGACCTCGTCCTGCTCGACGAACCGCTCGCCAATCTCGACTTCAAGCTGCGCGAGGAGTTGCGCGACGAGCTTCCCCGCCTTTTCGCCGACCGCGACTGCATCGTCGTCTACGCGACCACCGAGCCGGTCGAGGCGTTGCTCTTCGGCGGCAACACCGCCTGCCTTTTCGAAGGGCAGGTTACCCAGTTCGGCCCCACGGGCACGGTCTATCGCAACCCCGTTGATCTGACGAGCGCCCAGGTCTTCGCCGATCCGCCGATCAACGTGGTCGCCGCCCGCAAGACGGGCAACCGGTTCACCCTGCCCGCGGGGGAGGCGGTCGAGGCCCCGCCTGGCATGGGCTCTCTCGCCGACGGCGCCTATACGCTCGGCATCCGTCCGCACCATGTCTCGCCTGTTCCGCAAGGCGAGATGCCGGTGCCGGTCGATGGCCGGGTGCTCGTCACGGAGCTCTCGGGGTCGGAAAGCATCATCCATTTCACGTTGCACGGGGAGACCTGGGTTTCCCAGTCTCACGGCATCCATCCGTTCGAGGTGGGCACGGCGCAGCGTCTTTATGCCGACATGTCGCAGGCGATGGTGTTCGCGCCCGACGGTCGACGCATTCCGGCCAAGGGAGGGCAGAATGGCCAGAATCCTGCTCGATGAACTGCGGCACGCCTACCGGCCCGATCCGGTCGACGACGCCGACTGGGCCCTGAAGCGGCTCGACCTGGAATGGGAGGACGGCGGCGCCTATGCGTTGCTTGGCCCCTCCGGCTGCGGCAAGACCACGCTTCTGTCGATCATTTCCGGCCTGCTGAGGCCAACCGGCGGTCGCGTCCTCTTCGACGGCGAGGATGTGACGGATCTGCCGCCCGACCGACGCCACATCGCCCAGGTGTTTCAGTTCCCGGTCGTCTACGACACGATGACCGTCTACGACAATCTCGCCTTCCCGCTGCGCAACCGCGGCGTCAATGAGGCCCGCGTCGACGCCCGGGTGCGCGAGATCGCCGAGATGATCGACCTGACGCACATGCTCAAGCAGCGTGCTGCCGGCCTGACCGCGGACGGCAAGCAGAAGATTTCGCTCGGTCGCGGGCTGGTGCGCGACGATGTCAACGCGATCATGTTCGACGAACCGCTGACAGTCATCGACCCGCACCTGAAGTGGCAATTGCGCTCAAAGCTGAAGGAGCTGCACCAGCGGGTGCGCACCACGATGATCTATGTCACCCACGACCAGACCGAGGCACTGACCTTCGCCGACAAGGTGGTGGTGATGAACCAGGGCGAAGTGGTGCAGATCGGCACGCCCGTGGAGCTGTTCGAACGACCGAGGCACACGTTCGTAGGCCATTTCATCGGGTCGCCCGGCATGAATGTTCTGCCTTGCGCGCTCGACGAGGGCGGTCGCGTCAGCATCGCCGGTACGCCGGTGGCGACAAGCGCTTCCGCCGCGCCCGCACCCGGCGCCGGCCGCATCGAGGTCGGCGTTCGCCCGGAATTCGTCAGCTTCGCGGACGGTGCGGGCGAGGGACGGCTTCCCGCCCGGGTCGTCAAGGTGGCCGACGCGGGGCGCTTCCGCATCGTCGAGGCCGATGCCTCCGGCAACGCGATCAAGCTGCTTGTCGCCGAGGGCGTCGACATTCCCGGGGAGGCCGCCTGGCTCTCCCTCGACCCCGCACACACGGCCGTCTACCGCGACGGCTGGATCGTCGCCTGAGGCGGGAGGATCGGATGAACAAGACACACGACAATCGCGCCTGGCTCTTCGTTGTGCCGGTGGTGGCTCTCGTCGCCTTCAACGCCGTCATCCCGCTGATGACGGTGGTGAACTACTCGGTGCAGGAAACCTTCGGTGACAACGTCTTCTTCTGGGCGGGCGTCACCTGGTTCGAACAGGTGCTGCGTTCGGAGCGTTTCCACGACGCGCTGTTTCGCCAGCTCGTCTTTACCGGAACGATCCTGGTGATCGAGATCCCGCTCGGCATCGCCATCGCGCTGACGATGCCGCGCAAGGGGCCGTGGGTTCCGGTCTGCCTGGTGCTGATGGCGCTGCCGCTGCTGATCCCCTGGAACGTCGTCGGGGCGATGTGGAATATCTTTGCCCTGCCCGACATCGGCCTGCTCGGGCGTGGTCTCAACGCGCTCGGTTTCGACTACAACTTTACCCGCCAGCCGGGAGATGCGTGGTTCACGCTGATCCTGATGGATGTCTGGCACTGGACGTCGCTCGTCGTGCTGCTCGCCTATGCCGGGCTTGTGTCCATTCCCGACGCCTATTACCAGGCGGCGCGCATCGATGGCGCCGGGTCGCTGGCGATCTTCCGCTACATCCAGCTTCCGAAGATGAAGCGGGTGCTGACCATCGCCGTGCTGTTGCGCTTCATGGACAGCTTCATGATCTACACCGAGCTTTCGGTGCTGACCGGCGGCGGGCCGGGCAATTCGACGACATTGCTGTCCATCGATCTGGTCAAGATCGCGCTGGGGCAGTTCGATCTCGGGCCGGCGGCCGCCATGTCGCTGATCTACTTCCTCATCATCTTGTTGCTGAGCTGGGTGTTCTACACCTTGATGATGCGCAACGAGCAGTCGTGACGAAAGGTCCGCCATGACCCGTATCAGCCGTTTCGTTCCCGTTCTCTACATCGCCTTTCTGTTGCTGCCGATCTATTGGCTGGTCAACATGTCGTTCAAGACGACCAATGAGATCCTGGGATCCTTCACGCTGTTCCCGAGGGAGTTCACGACCGAGAACTACGTCAAGATCTTCACCGATCCGACCTGGTACATGGGGTATGTCAACTCGCTGACCTATGTGCTGCTCAACACGGTGATCTCGGTGCTGGTGGCCCTGCCGGCCGCCTATGCCTTCTCGCGCTACCGGTTCCTCGGCGACAAGCACCTGTTCTTCTGGCTGCTGACCAACCGCATGGCGCCGCCGGCGGTCTTTGCCCTGCCCTTCTTCCAGCTTTATTCGGCGGTCGGGCTGTTCGATACGCCGATTGCCGTGGCGCTGGCTCATACGCTGTTCAACATTCCGCTGGCGGTGTGGATCCTGGAAGGCTTCATGTCGGGCGTGCCGAAGGAACTCGACGAGACCGCCTATGTGGACGGCCATTCCTTCTGGTCGTTCTTCCTGAAGATCTTCGTGCCGACGATCGCCGCCGGCATCGGTGTCGCCGCCTTCTTCTGCTTCATGTTTTCGTGGGTGGAGCTGCTGCTGGCGAAGACGCTGACCTCCGTCGACGCCAAGCCCATCGCCGCGGTGATGACCCGCACGGCGAGCACGTCCGGCTACGAGCTGGGCCTGCTCGCGGCGGCGGGCACGCTCACCATCATTCCCGGCGCCTTCGTCATCTACTTCGTACGCAATTACATCGCCAAGGGCTTCGCGCTCGGGCGCGTGTGACACGCGCAAACCAAGGGGAGAGACCGTCATGGGATTGAGCTGGATGGCCTGGACCGGACCGACAGCCGCCTTCTTCGTCTTTATCGCCGGCTGCTTCGCGGTCATGTCCGTGTGGGAATATGTGTCGCCGGGCGGTGGTCCGCGTCATGGCGCCCTGGGTCTCGACACGACACGCGGCGACCGGCTTTTCATCTCGCTGCTGGGCAGCGCCTTCATCTTTCTCGGCTGGCTCGGCCTTGTCGGGCCGGTGCTGTGGATCCCGCTCGCACTCGCGATCGTCTACGCAATCTGCGTCTTCCGCTGGGTCTGAGCGCCGGCTGATCCGGGCGAGGCTTGTTCGCACGGGCGACTCGCGGAAGGATCCGGTAAAGGTTCAACGCGCGGGCGCAAGAGATGACGTCACCCAGAAGATCGTTCGACCATGGCCTCTCAGGTGCGGGGGGCAAGACGGCGCGCCGGAGCGGCCTGGTCGTGTTCGCCGTTGCGCTGGCGCTCGCCGGCGGTTCGGCAGGGGCCTCGGAAGGGTGGCAGTCGGGTGGACAGATCGAGACGCTCTGCACGGCCGAGCCGCAAGGAAATCCTGTCGCCGTCACCTTCTGCCTTGGCTACCTGCAGGGTGCGCTCGACGCTTTCCTGCTCGGCCGCGCCAACTGCATTCCGCCTGGCGTGGACGCCAACGGACTGCGGCAGGCGCTGCTCGATCATCTGAAGAAACACCCGGAGGGCCGGAGGACCAGCGGCCCGCTGCTTGTCTATGACGCCTTCCGCGCCACCTGGCCGGCCTGCTCCAACATGCCGGCCATGGCCCGCTGATCCCGTTTGCTCGCACAAAAGCAAAACGCGCCGGACCCTCTCGGATCCGGCGCGTCTGATTGCTGTCTGAAGCCTGTTTGGGGCTGTCGTCAGGCGACGGCCCGCGCGAGCGCGCACTGCTTCCACAGCGACTCGATCGAGCGCACCAGGTGCTCGATGTCCCCGTCCGAATGCAGCGGCGACGGCGTGATGCGCAGGCGCTCCTGCCCCTTGGGCACGGTCGGATAGTTGATCGGCTGGATGTAGATCCCGTAGCTGTCGAGCAGGATGTCGGAGATCATCTTGCACTTCACCGGATCCTTGACCATCACCGGGACGATGTGGCTCGGGTTATCGAGGTGCGGAATGCCAGCGGCATCGAGCCGCTTGCGGACCGCGGCGACCCGGTTGGCGTGACGCAGGCGCAGCCGTGCGCCCTCAGTCGACTTGAGATACGCGATCGAGGCCTGGGCGCCGGCGGCCAGCGCCGGCGGTAGCGACGTGGTGAAGATGAAGCCGGACGCATAGGAGCGCACAAAGTCGCAAAGCGCGTCCGAGGCGGCGATATAGCCACCCATGACGCCGAAGGACTTGCCGAGCGTGCCCTCGATCACCGTCAGGCGGTCCATCAGGCCCTCGCGCTCGGCGACGCCGCCGCCGCGCGGACCGTAGAGACCGACCGCGTGCACCTCGTCGAGATAGGTCATCGCGCCGTATTTGTCGGCGATGTCGCAGATCTCCTTGATCGGCGCGATGTCGCCGTCCATCGAATAGACGGACTCGAAGGCCACGAGCTTGGGACGACCCGGCTCGATCTCGGCGAGCTGGCGCTCCAGATCGGCGATGTCATTGTGCTTCCAGATCCGCTTTTCGGCACGCGAGTAGCGAATGCCCTCGATCATGGAGGCGTGGTTCAGCGCGTCGGACAGCACGACGCAGCCCGGAAGGTGCGCGGCAAGCGTGCCGAGCGCCGCCCAGTTGGAAACATAGCCGGACGTGAACAGCAGGGCGGAGGACTTGCCGTGGAGATCGGCGAGTTCCTGCTCAAGCAGCACGTGGTAGTGGTTGGTGCCCGAGATGTTGCGCGTTCCACCGGCCCCGGCGCCGCAGCGCTCGAGCGCCTCGTGCATGGCACCGGTCACGACCGGATGCTGGCCCATGCCGAGATAGTCGTTGGAACACCAGACCGCGACGTCCTGTTCTCCGTCCGGCGTGTGGCGCGTGGCGCGGGGGAACTGGCCCGCCTTACGTTCGAGATCTGCGAAAACCCGGTAGCGGCCTTCCTTGTGCAAACCGTCGATCTTGCTTCGAAAGAAGCTCTCGTAATCCATTCCGGCCTCCGGCATGTCAGTTCGTCATGCTGTCGCCGCCAGGCGGGCGCCAGCGATGAAATTTCGCATATCCGCAAATTAGTGTCATTCCAAGTTATAGACCAATGCAAAACAGTAAGTGAATTGGGAATATGCCTGAGGGGTCATTTCGACGCAGCGCGCCGGCGTGAAAGCCTGTTGCGAACCTCGCCCTGCACCGGCTTCTTCCGTGATCTTCCTTGCGTTGGAACTTCCCCTTGTCCATAAGTCCGCGGGAAGGGACCGGCAGGGTCTCTTTCTCCAACCCTTGGTCAAATCGGGAGATGGAACGTTGAGCCAGTTCCAGCCGCGCGTATTCTCGGGCGTTCAGCCCACCGGCAATCTTCATCTCGGCAATTATCTCGGCGCGATCTCGCGCTTCGTGCCGCTGCAGGACGAGATGCCGACGATCTACTGCGTCGTCGACCTGCATGCGATCACGATCAAGCACGATCCGAACGTGCTTGCCCAGACCACCCGGGAGGTGACTGCCGCCTATCTCGCCGCGGGCATCGATCCGCAGAAGGCGATCATCTTCAACCAGAGCCAGGTTCGCGAACACGCGGAGCTTGCCTGGATCTTCAATTGCATTGCGCGCATCGGCTGGCTCAACCGCATGACGCAGTTCAAGGAGAAGGCCGGCAAGAACCGGGAAAACGCTTCGGTCGGGCTCTTCGCCTATCCGACCCTGATGGCGGCCGACATCCTCGCCTACCGGGCAACGCATGTGCCGGTCGGCGACGACCAGAAGCAGCATCTGGAGCTGACCCGCGACATCGCGCAGAAGTTCAACAACGACTTCGCCGATCGCATCAAGGAGATGGGGCTGGGCATTCCCAACCCGACGCCGAGCCCTGAACTGCCGGATGAGCTTTTCTTCCCGATGACGGAGCCGATGATCGCCGGTCCGGCCACGCGCATCATGAGCTTGCGCGACGGCACCAAGAAGATGTCCAAGTCCGATCCCTCGGACCTGTCGCGCATCAACCTGCGCGATTCCGCCGACGACATCGCCAAGAAGATCCGCAAGGCGAAGACCGATCCCGAGCCGCTTTCGGGTGAGATGGAAGGCCTTTCCGAGCGCCCCGAGGCGGCCAATCTCGTCGGCATCTATGCCGCGCTCTCCGGCCGCACGAGGGAAGAGGTGCTCGCCGAGTTCGGCGGTCAGCCGTTCTCCATCTTCAAGCCGGCCCTTGCCGATCTCGCCGTCGAGAAACTCGCGCCGATGACCGGAGAGATGAACCGCCTGCTTGACGATCCAGGCCATATCGATGCCGTTCTGCGCGAGGGTGCCGGCCGGGCATCGGAGATCGCCGGACCGGTGCTGCGCGATGCCCGCCGGATCATGGGCTTCCTCGAGGGCCGCTGATCGGCGGATCGCCATCCACGACAGTGAGCGACCATCAGGGCCGCGCCGGTTTTCCGGCGCGGCCCTTGCCAATTCCGGGGGCGGGGCGCTAGTCTTCGGTGGAACAAAGATGGAACATATCCGCGAACGGAACCAGACGGCATGACCACCAATCGCATCCTGCTCGACGATCCGCTCTGCGACGGACGCCAGTCTGAAGCCGCCGCGCGGGTCTGGCG
Organism: Stappia sp.; assembly: GCF_048268045.1. Taxonomy (GTDB): domain Bacteria; phylum Pseudomonadota; class Alphaproteobacteria; order Rhizobiales; family Stappiaceae; genus Stappia. The sequence goes on along the minus strand of NZ_JBLWWG010000002.1, from coordinate 5,320 downwards.
CGGTGCGGCGCGGATGCTGCGGGCGGCGGGCTTTGCCTGTGTCGGCGAACTGACGCTTGCCTCTGGGCGGCGCGCCGATCTTGCTGCCGTCGGGCCGAAGGGGGATGTCTGGATCGTGGAGGTGAAGTCCTCTCTCGCCGATTTCCGTGCCGACGCCAAATGGCCCGATTACCGCGCCCATTGCGACCGGCTGTTCTTCGCAAGCCATGCGGGCGTCCCGGCGGAGGTGTTTCCGCAGGACGCCGGGTTGATCCTGTCCGACGGTTACTTCGCGGAGATCCTGCGTCCTGCTCCCGAGCACAGGCTGTCGGCGGCGACGCGCAAGGCGGTGCTGCTTCGCTTCGCCCAGGCCGCGGCCAATCGCCTGCACGACGCGCTCGATCCCGACCTTCGTGCGTCCGTCGGCGGAATGGGCTGAGGCGTTCGCGCCTTTCCCGTTGCAATCCCGCCGGTCCTTTGCGACTAAACCGCCAGCAGCATCGCAGCCAGGGAGGCGCATGGACGTGTCGTCGGCAGACGTTGGGTCAGCCCGTGCGGGAGATCGGGTTTGCGTTGCCATTTGCACATGCGACCGGCACGAGCCATTGCGCCAGGCGCTGCATTCCCTCGCGCGCCAGAGCGTCGGCACGGGCCTGCGCGTCATCGTCGTCGACAATGGTCGCGTGTCGGCGCGGCGGGTGGCGGCGGAATTCTCCGATGTCTTCGATCTCGTCTACGACCGGGTGAGCGAACCGGGCCTGACGGCGGTGCGCAACCGCTCCCTGCGTCTTGCCCTGGAAAGCGGCGCGGAGTTCGTGGCATGTCTCGACGATGACGAGCGCGCCGACGACGACTGGCTCGAGGCGCATCTCAAGGCGGCCGACAGGACCGGAGCGGATATCCAGATCGGCCCCATTGCGCCGGTTTACCTTGCGCCTCCGCCCGGCTGGATCGTGAGCGGAGGGTTCTTCGTCGAGGACTGCGAGTCGCCGACGACAGCAAATCTGCTGCTGCGCCTTTCGTGCCTGCCCGAGGACGAAGCCGACTGGTTCCAGCCGGATTACGCCGCGACGGGTGGCGAGGACTATGAGCTCATCACCCGGCTGTGCAGTCAGGGCGCGCGCTATGGGAGTGCCGCCGGCGCGCGCGTCCGCGACGTGGTGCCCGCCGACCGCTTGACCTTGCGCTTCATGTTGCGTCGGGGATTGCGCGACGGGGTCTATTTCGGCACCTGGGCGCGCAAGACGCATGCGAGCTTCGCCCAGGCCGGTCTCGTCTGCGTCGGCAAGCTTTGCGCCAAGCTCGGCTATGCGATCAACCATCTGTTCTGGTCGCCGCTGGCGGGGTGGCGGGCGCGACGCGCCGGCGTCGACCTTGCGTCGGCCGTCGGCGTCGTCATCGGTCTGTGCGGGATCAAGCTGCGCTTCTACGGACACGCCGCCAGGGGGGAATGAGCGCGCCCGTTCAGCGCGGCGCGCGCTTCGCCAGAATGCGCTGCAGCGTGCGGCGGTGCATGTTGAGCCGCCGGGCGGTCTCCGAAACATTGCGGTCGCACAATTCGTAGATCCGCTGGATGTGTTCCCACCGCACGCGGTCGGCCGACATCGGGTTCTCCGGCGGTGCGGCCCGCTCTTCGCTCGAACTGGTCAGCGCCGCCAGCACGTCGTCGGCGTCCGCCGGCTTGGCGAGGTAGTCGACCGCGCCGAGTTTCACTGCCGTCACCGCCGTCGCGATGTTGCCGTAGCCGGTCAGGATCACAACCCGCGCCTCCGGCCGACGGGCACGGATTGCCTCAACCACGTCGAGGCCGCTGCCGTCTTCCAGGCGCATGTCGACAACGGCGAAGTCCGGCGCCTTGATGCGAACCTTCTCGAGCGCCTCGCGGACGCTGTCGGCGGTTGCCGTTTCAAAGCCACGCTTCTCCATGGCGCGCGCGAGGCGCTGCTGGAACGGCCTGTCGTCATCGACGATAAGCAGGCTCTTCTGCATTGCTGTGTCGCATTCCAGGCGTTCGTCCATGCCCGTTTCCACGTCCCTTGATTGTTTCCCCCCTTATATGGGGGTTTTTCCCCGGGGCAAATGTCTTCGCCCGGGTGCGGCAGTCCGTCCTGTCAGGCGGAAGCGTCTTCCGCTCTCCAGGTCACATTGCGCTCGTCGCCGCCGCGAGGCCAGCTGACGCGGACCACAGCACCGCGCGCCGGCGGGGTGCGGTTTCGCAGGCGCAGGTCCGCGCCGGTGCGCTCCAGAAGCGTCTTGGCGATGAAGAAGCCGAGACCGAGCCCGCCGCCGCGTTCGCCCTGGCCGGGTCGGCCTTCGCGCGTCTCCCGGTAGCCGCGTTTCGTGACATAGGGCTCTCCCAGCCGCGTGATCACGTCCGGGGCGAAGCCACGTCCGTCGTCGGAGACCTCGATTGTGACGCTGGCGGGCGTCCAGCGTGCGGCGATCTTCACCTCGCTCGCGGCGAAGTCGATGGCATTTTCGAGAATATTGCCCAGTCCGTAGTGGATCGCCGGATTGCGGATGCCGATTGGCTCGGCTCCGTCGCCGCGGATGTCGACGAGGATCTCTATCCCGAAGGCACGGCAGGGCTCGACGACCTGCTCGATCAGGTGCGAAAGCGGCTCGCCGTGGAAATGCTGGTCCCGGTCGTCGGAAAGCGACGAGAGCTTCGACAGGATCTCGCGGCAACGTTGCGCCTGGGAGAGAATGAGCTCGACGTCCTCGCGCAGCCCCTCCGGCAGCGCGTCGGCTTGTTCGGGGGCAATGTCGGCAAGGTCGCGCGCCAGCTCCTTGGAGGTGAGATAGACGGTCGCCATCGGCGTGCCGAGTTCATGAGCCGCCGCCGCCGCCAGGCCGTCGAGCGCATGCAGGTGCTGTTCGCGGGCCAGCACCAGCTCGCTGGCGGCAAGGGCGTCGGAGAGCTGCCGGGCCTCCTCCGCGACGCGGTAGGCATAGACGCCCATGAAAGCGAGCGAGCAGACCAACGAGATCCAGACGCCGAGCGCATAGATGCTGGGCAGGCTGAAGGTTCGCCCCTCCGGCCAGGGCAGCGGCAGGTGGTCATAGGCGACCAGGGTGGCGATGACCGCCGCGAGGAGACCGAGGTAGAGCGTCTTGCGCGCCGATAGTCCGGTCGCCGACACCATCACGGGGGCGAGCAACAGGAAGGCAAAGGGATTGCCGAGACCGCCGGTGAGATAAAGAAGCCCACCCATCTGCGCCAGATCGTAGGCGAGCTGTAGTGTCGCGGAGCGCTGGGAGAGGCGTTGCGACTGCGGCGAGCGGATCTTCAGCAGGATGTTGACCCAGGCCGAGGCCGCCACGAGGCCTATGCAGGCGGCGAAGGGCAGCGGGTAGTCCAGTCCGAAGCGCACGAGAAGAAGCGTCGCCGTCTGACCGGCGACCGCCATCCAGCGCAGCCGGACGAGAGTGTCGAGTTTCAGCCGCCGGTGCGGTGATCCCAGTTCCACGATTTCCGTATTCGTCATGCCCCTGCCGCATCCGTCTCAGCGTCGGGCATCCCGTTCGCCCGTTCCCGACTATGTGTAGCCATGGTCCCGGCGCGTCAATCAAACCTTGTGCTTTCCGCCGTGCCCATGCTAGCCAGCCGGACAAAGTCGGGCGCGGCGCGTCGCCGTACCGGCGGGATTGGACGAAGGTCAGGACAGGATACTCCAGCATGAGCGATACCAATGACGCGGCCGATGGCCAGGTGAACCAGGCCGGCGGCGCGCCGGGCATGAGCATCATTGCCCAGTACATCAAGGACCTGTCGTTCGAGAACCCGAATGCTCCTGCATCGCTGCAGCCCAAGGAGCAGCCGAAGCTCGACATCAACGTCAACGTCGGCGCCCAGCCGATGGGCGAGAACCAGTTCGAGGTCGTGCTGACCCTGACCGCGAGCGCCAAGACGCCCGAGATGACGGTCTTCGCCATCGAACTCGTCTATGCCGGCATCTTCCGCATCGCCGGCGTGCCGGAAGAGCACCTGCATCCTTTCGTGCTGATCGAGTGCCCGCGCATGCTGTTCCCCTTCGCGCGCAACATTCTGGCCGAGGCCTCGCGCAACGGCGGCTTCCCGCCGCTCATGCTCGACCCGATCGATTTCGCCCAGCTCTATCGCCAGAACATGGAGCAGGGTGGCGGGGACGCGCGCCCGAACTGAGGGCAGGGCAGCCTTTTGCATTGTGAAACGAAAAAGCCGCGGACCCTGTCCGCGCCTTTTTTCATGTGTGCGGCCTTGCGGCGCGAGGTGCTTTCCGGGCGCCTCAGTCGCCGGTGCGCGGGGCCGGTGCGTGGCCGCGATCTGCCATGAACCGGTCGAACTCCTCGTGGTCCTTCTTGCGGCGCAGCTCGCGCAGGAAGTCATCGAACTCCGCGCGCATCGTCTCGATGCGGGCCCGCTCTTCCTCGAGACGGCGCAGCTCGCGGTCGCGATAGGCGTCGAAGGCGGAGTTGCCGGTGTCGCCACGCAGGCCCGAGGACATGCCTCGCCCGACCGGGGAGGTTCGGAACTGGTGGCGTGCGTCGTCGAATGCCCCGCGCAGGCGGTCGCCCCATAGAATATAGGCGAGCATGGCAAGGCCGATCGGCCAGGCGAAGATGAAGCCGAGAACCATCAGGCCGATCGTAAGCGGTGACCATCCGGGGCGGATCGCACAGGAGCGGCGCTGGCCGGCCTCGCTCTGCGAATTCATGGTGGAGGTGTAGCTCATCGTGTTCCTCGCAGGTGTTGGGTACGAGAAACATGTGGTCGCGTGGCGCGGGGGTTTCAAGAAGACCCGCGGCCGGGGGGGCGTGCGCAGGCACGTGTGGCCGAGCACGCGGACGGTCCCTCGCGGATGGAGTGGATGGACACGCCACTCTGGCGGGCAAGGATCGTGGGCATGGCGCTCGCCGGAGCTTGAAGGGAGGACGTGAAAGGAGCGCGCGCGTTTGAGGAGGGGGTCCGGGCAGGGTTTTTGTTGTTTGTCTTGAATTGGGGCTGTGACTTTAGGTTTTGGCTTTGACGCTTGGATGACGTTTTGGGGTTTGTGTTTGAGTGATTTTGGGGGTGGGGCTATCGGGCTTGTTTTGTGGAAGGGATTTTGGTTTTGCGCTGTGCATATCTTAGTGTTTTGATATTGCTTATATTTTTGCAGTTGTCGGCTATTTTGTCCCCAGTTGGTGGATTTGGGTTTGCGGGATTTTTCGTGCGGCGGGGATTTTTTGTATTTGCGTCTTGACGGTGTGTGATTTGGGTGGCTATAAGAGCCCCACAACGACGGCGGCGCCGGGGCGAACTTCCCGGTGCGAATGACTGTCTCCTTCACCTTTTAAGGCTGACGGGAATTTGCCGGCT
>NZ_JBLWWG010000001.1:0-558962 GCF_048268045.1 Stappia sp. | reverse complement strand
CGTCTGATCGTCATGGACCAGGGGCGGATCGTCGAGGATGGCACCCACGAGGAGCTTCTGGCGCGCGGCGGGCTCTACGCCCAACTGTGGCAACGCCAGTCCGGCGGCTTCATCGATAGTCGGCGCGACGTGTCGTGAAGCTGCCGATGCGGCGAAAAAACCGCGACAAAGCGTCATTGCCATGACGGAGTATCTGGACAAGTGCTGGCAAGGGTGCCAAAAACCCACCGCTTGGAAAGGTGCGGAAAGCCGCACTTGCCGCCCGAAAGGACGCGCGTCGTCCGCCCCCTTGCCCCGCTACCGGGGTGGGAGGCGACCGGCGCATGCTGTCGTCGGGCCACAGGTTAAAAGAGGACGCGACCTTGGCACAGCAGGATACGGTCGAACCCACTCGCCGCGATTTCCTCTATATCGCGACCGGTGCGATGGGCGCGGTTGGCGCGGGGGCGCTTGCTTGGCCCTTCATTAATCAGATGAACCCTGACGCCTCGGCGCTGGCGCTGGCCTCGATCGAGGTCGACATCTCGCCGATCGAGGAAGGCCAGTCGATCAAGGTGATGTGGCGCGGCAAGCCGCTGTTCATCCGCAATCGCACGCCCAAGGAAGTCACCGAGGCCAACGCAGTGCCGGTCGACAACCTGCCCGATCCGCTGGCGCGCAACCTGAACCTTCCCGCCGACGCCCAGGCGACCGACGCCAACCGCGGCATGAAGGACAAGGAAGCCCTGCTCCTCATGGTCGGCGTCTGCACCCACCTTGGCTGCATTCCGCTCGGAGAATCGGGTGACTTCGGTGGCTGGTTCTGCCCGTGCCATGGCTCGCACTACGACACCGCCGGCCGGATCCGCAAGGGCCCCGCGCCGCAGAATCTCCTGATCCCGCCGTACGAGTTCGTCTCGGACAGCGTCGTTCGGGTCGGTTGATAAGCGGCAATCCAGAGGAGACAGCCATGGCTGGACATTCCAATTACGTGCCGCAGAGCGCTGCGGCGAAGTGGGTCGAGAGCCGTCTGCCGGTGATCTCGCTCGTGCGCGGGTCCTTCGTCGATTTTCCGACCCCGAAGAACCTCAACTACTGGTGGACCTTCGGCGGTATTCTGGCGATCATGCTGGTGGCACAGATCATCACCGGCATCGTGCTGGTGATGCACTACGCGCCGAACACCGAAATCGCCTTTGCCTCCGTCGAGCACATCATGCGCGACGTGAATTACGGCTGGCTGCTGCGCTACCTGCACGCCAACGGCGCGTCGATGTTCTTCATCGCGGTCTACATCCACATCTTCCGCGGCATGTACTACGGCTCCTACAAGGCCCCGCGCGAGATTTCCTGGATCCTTGGTGTCGTGATCTTCCTGCTGATGATGGCCACCGCCTTCATGGGATACGTGCTGCCCTGGGGCCAGATGTCCTTCTGGGGCGCCACCGTGATCACCAATCTGTTCTCGGCGATCCCGCTTGTCGGCGAGCCGATCGTGAACTGGCTGTGGGGCGGCTTCTCCGTCGGCAACCCGACGCTCAACCGCTTCTTCTCGCTTCACTATCTGCTGCCGTTCATGATCTTCGGCGTCGTTCTGCTGCACGTGTGGGCGTTCCACACCACCGGCAACAACAACCCGACCGGCATCAATCCGAAGTCGAAGCAGGACACGCTGCCCTTCCATCCGTATTACACGATGAAGGATCTGTTCGCGATCGTGGTCTTCATGATCCTGTTCGCCTACTTCGTGTTCTACGTGCCGAACTACATGGGGCATGCTGACAACTACATCGAGGCGAACCCGCTGGTCACGCCGGCGCACATCGTTCCGGAATGGTACTTCCTGCCGTTCTACGCGATCCTGCGCGCCGTTCCGGACAAGCTCGGCGGCGTCATCCTGATGTTCGGCGCCATCGCGGTCCTGTTCGTCCTGCCGTGGCTCGACACCTCGAAGGTCCGTTCGGGCACCTACCGGCCGCTGTTCAAGCAGTTCTTCTGGGTGTTTGCGATTGTGGCCGTGGCGCTCGGCTACCTCGGCGCCATGCCTCCCGAGGGTGGCTACGTGATCGCGGCGCGCATCTGCACGGCCTACTACTTCGCGCACTTCCTGATCATCCTGCCGCTGCTTGGCTTCATCGAGAAGCCGAAGCCGCTGCCGAACTCCATCTCGGAGTCGGTGCTGGGATCGGGAAGCGGCAAGCCGGCTGGTGCTGTCGCGGCGCCTGAGACCAAGTGAACCACGGACGGGATTGGGAGTTCTCACTCATGAAAACTATGATCGCATCCGTGCGTGGCGCAGTTCTGGTGGTGGCGGGCGTTGCGCTTGCCACCCCGGCCTTCGCCGCCGGACAGGCGCCGCACATCGAGCGCCAGCAGTGGTCGTTCGCCGGCCCGTTCGGGTCCTATGACGAAGCTCAGCTTCAGCGCGGATTCAAGGTCTTCAAGGAAGTCTGTTCGTCCTGTCACGCGGCGAAGTTCCTGGCCTTCCGCAACCTGTCTCAGGATGGTGGCCTCGGCTACACCGATGATCAGGCCAAGGTGATCGCGGCCGAATACACCGTCCCCAAGGGCGTCGACGACACCGGCGAGCCGATCGAAGGGCCGGCGGTCCTGTCCGATCACTGGCCGTCGCCGTTCCCCAACGAGCAGGCTGCGCGCGCGTCCAATGGCGGCGCCTATCCGCCTGACTTCTCGACGCTGGCCAAGGCCCGCGCCGGGCACAGCGGCTTCCCGCTCTTCATCTTCGACGCCTTCACCCAGTATCAGGAGCAGGGGCCGGACTACATCTACGGCCTGCTGACCGGCTACGAGGAAGCTCCCGCCTGTTTCGGCGAGGACTTCATGGGCAACTACAACACGAAGTTCCTTGGTGGCTCGATCACCTTTGAGGCGTGCAAGGGCGAAACCCATCTGACGGGCGGTCCGATCGGCATGGCTCCGCCGCTGTCCGACGAGCAGGTCGAGTACACCGACGGCACGCCGATGACGGTCGACCAGTATTCGCGCGACGTCGCGGCCTTCATGATGTGGATGGCCGAGCCGAAGCTCGAGGCGCGCAAGGAGATGGGCTTCCGCGTGATGATCTTCCTGATCGTCTTCGCATCGCTCCTCTACTTCACCAAGAAGGCGATCTGGCGCGACGTCGAGCACTGATCCGACGGCGCTTTGCCAGGAGTTCGAAAATCAGGGCCGCCGCATCCGATGCGGCGGCCCTTTTCGTTGCCGTGGCCTTCTGATTGGCGCGGGCGGACGAATGTGGCAAGAGAAACGGAAGACCTCGACAGGGAGCTTGAGCGAATGAGCGATGCGGTGCTGGGCGTGATCGGCGGATCGGGCCTCTACGACCTTCCCGATCTTCAGGACGCCGAATGGGTGGCGGTGGAAAGCCCGTGGGGGGAGCCCTCGGATGCCGTGCGCATTGGCCGCGTCGACGGCATGAAGGTCGTGTTCCTGCCGCGTCACGGACGCGGCCACCGGCTCGCGCCCTCCGACATCAACTACCGGGCGAACATCGACGTGATGAAGCGCTGCGGCGTTACCTCGCTTGTATCCGTTTCCGCATGCGGGTCGTTGCGCGAGGCCTATGCGCCGGGACACTTCGTTCTTGTCGACCAGTTTATCGACAGGACCTTTGCCCGGCCGAAAAGCTTCTTCGGCAAGGGCTGCGTGGCCCATGTCTCGATGGCTGATCCCGTGTCTCCGCTGCTCGTCGATCACATTGCAGCGGCCGCTGGCGCGGAAGCGCTGACCTTCCACCGCGGTGGAACCTATCTTGCCATGGAGGGGCCGCAGTTTTCCTCGCTCGCAGAAAGCAGGCTGTACCGGGAGTGGGGCTGCGACGTGATCGGCATGACCAACATGCCCGAGGCGAAGCTCGCCCGCGAGGCAGAGATCTGCTACGCGACCGTCGCCATGGTGACCGACTACGACAGCTGGCATCCCGACCACGGGGCGGTCGATATCCAGGCCATCGTGCGCGTGTTGCATGAGAACGCCGACAACGCCCGTCGGCTGGTCGGACGGCTGGCGAAAGACCTGCCGCGCCAGCATGAGGCGTGCCCGATCGGCTCCGACACGGCGCTTGAATATGCGCTGATGACCGCGCCCGAAATGCGCGATCCGGCCCTGCTGTCCAAGCTCGATGCCGTCGCCGGTCGAGTGCTGGCGTCAAAGGGTTGAGTTGATAGCGGGCGAGCCTCCCGAAAAATCGCAGGCTTGAACATGAACGACAGGTGCCGATGATGCTTGACGCTCGGCACGCCGAACACGGGACTGAACATGACGAACGACAGCGTATCGGCTGAACTGCTGGCCGCGATCCGCACCATTCCGGACTATCCCAAGCCCGGTATTCTTTTCCGTGACATCACCACGCTGCTTGGCGATGCGCGGGCGTTTCGCCGTGCCGTCGACGCGCTGGTGCAACCCTGGGCCGGATCGAAGGTCGACAAGGTCGCCGGTATCGAGGCCCGTGGCTTCATTCTCGGCGGCGCGGTTGCGCATCAGATTTCCGCTGGTTTCGTGCCGATCCGCAAGAAGGGCAAGCTGCCGCACGAGACGGTCCGTATTGCCTATTCGCTGGAATACGGGCTCGACGAGATGGAGATGCACAAGGATGCGATCCTGCCGGGCGACAAGGTGATCCTTGTCGATGACCTGATCGCGACCGGCGGGACGGCCGAGGCCGCCACCCGGCTTCTCCAGCAGATGGGAGCCGAGGTCCTCGCCGCCTGCTTCATCATCGATCTGCCGGACCTCGGCGGTCGTGCGAAGGTCGAGGCGCTTGGCGTTCCCGTCCGCACGCTCGTGGAGTTCGCGGGACATTGACGCAGGAGGACGCCCCGCAGCGCGCATCGGACGCGCGACCCGGACCGACGCACGGGGCGTCCCCCTTCGACGAGACGTTTCTGGCAGGCTTTCACGACCTGCTCGCCTGGCGGCGCGACGTGCGGCGCTTCCGCCGAGATCCGCTCCGGCCGGCACTTGTCGAGGACATCCTTGCCGAAGCCCACATGGCTCCGTCGGTCGGCAACAGCCAACCCTGGCGCTTTGTGCTTGTGGAGGAGGCGGGCCGCCGCCGGCTGGTGCGCGAAAGCTTCCTGAGGGCCAATCGCGACGCGCTTGAAAGCTACGCTTCCGACAAGGGGGCGGACTACGCCCGGCTGAAGCTCGAGGGTCTGGATGCGGCTCCCGTGCAACTCGCCGTGTTCTGTGACGAGGAGACCGGCCAGGGGCACGGTCTGGGGCGGCGTACCATGCCGGAGATGCTGGCCTATTCCTGCGTTTGCGCGGTCAACACATTGTGGCTGTCGGCGCGGGCGCGCGGTGTCGGGGTTGGCTGGGTTTCGATCCTCGAGCCGGACCGGGTGAGCACCGCGCTCGATGTGCCCGAGGGGTGGCGGCTCGTTGCCTATCTTTGCCTTGGCCTGCCGGTCGAGGAGCATCTCGATCCCGAACTGGAGAGGTCGCGCTGGCAGGTTCGCACGAGTCTGGCAGAGCGCCTGCTGCGGCGCTGAGCGGACTTTCCAGCGGGAATTTCTCATTGGTCCCCCGCCGGGACCGGAGCCATAATCGATCAAGGCGCGGCAGGACGACCGCGCGGACAAGGGGAGCTGGCCATGGCCGTGAACATTCGCGAGAAGCAGGATGCCGATCATGACGCCGTCGTCGAGTTGCTGACGCGCCGGTGGACGAGCCCGCATATCCTCATCGAAGGGGAGATGATCGACGGGTCGCTCCTGCCCGGTTTCATCGCCGAGGACGAGGAAGCCGTCATTCTCGGTCTTGTCACCCTGATCCAGCGAGATCGTGAGTGGGAGATCCTGACGCTGGATTCTCTCAGCCGATGGAGCGGTGTTGGAACGCTTCTGCTCAATGCGGTGGTCGGCGCGGCCATCGAGACGGGCATTCGCCGGCTGCTGGTTCGCACGTCGAACGACAACCTCGATGCCTTTCGCTTCTATCAGAGGCGCGGGTTCCGGCTGGAGAAGATCGTGCCTGGCGCGATCGACGAGGAACGCAAGCTCAAGCCGGAGATTCCGCTTCTCGGAGAATACGGTATCCCGATCCGCGACGAAGTCGTCTTCGCAAGGGCGCTCTAAAGGATCAGCGTCTGGGGGGACGTCAGGGACGGGACGCTCAGTCCGGCAGGGGGGAGGCCGGCGGAATAGGCAAGGCTTGCCTGCGCGGGGGCGATGCCGGCCTCTCCCGAGGCCTGAGCCGTGGTGGCGCTCACCGACCCATCGGAAAGCGCCCGGTTGAGCGACTGGGCTAGCCCCGGGCTGTTGAGGGCTTGCTTGCCCTCGCTCACGGCCTCATCGATTGCGCGCTTGTCGGCTCGGCTTTCCGTCTCGTCCGTCTGGTCGCGGCGGGCAAGTTCCTCGATCTTCTTCGCCAGCTGCTTCAATTCCTCACCGAGCTTCTTCAGATCTTCGCGCTCTTTTTTCATCCCCACGGCTCGGGAGCGGTTCGCCGCCTCCTCTTCCGACTGCTGCGCGCCGATATAGGCCTGCAGGGCGGACTTCAGCTCTTCCTGGCTCGGCTCATTGTCGGTCTTGCTCGCCGAGTTTGTGTCACTCTCTTCCCCGGGCTTGCCGGATGGCTTTGCCTCGGTTGCGGCTGTGGCTGTGCCCGGTACGGACGTGGGGGCTTGCGTATCCGCGCCGGCGTTCGCCTCATTGCTTGCCACGCCAGCTGCCATGGCACCTTGTGCCTCTTCGGAGGCGGCCGTGCCTTGCGCATCGCGGACACCGGTACCCGAGGCGCCCGATGACAACCCGGCTGCATCTGAGCCCAGCTGCGCGGCCGCGCCCTTGAAGTCCTGGGCCAGAGCCTTGAGTTCGCGAAGCATCGCCTTGGCCTGCTTCGGCGTTGCGAATTGCAGGCGCTGCTTCAGCTCCTCGATCTTCTGCTTGATCTCGGCGGCCTTGTTCGAGCGTGCAGCGTCCTTCATCTGGTCGACCGCGCGCTGCAGCTGCTGGCTGATCTCGACGGTGTCCTTGATCTCCTTGACCGTGTCCTCGCTCAAGGAGATGCCGCCACTGGCGAGGTTTTTCAGTGTTGCGTCGGTCTGGCTCGCGAAAGCATTGAAAAGGCGGGCGTTCCGCTCCTGGGAGACGCGGGAGGAAAGCCCTGCGAGGCTTGAAGCCGTCTTGAGAAGAGATAGCACCGACACCGCGACGTCCTCCGCCCTCGAGGATGGATGCCTGACGTCGTCGCCCGCATGGCACCGAACTGTCGGCACAGGGGCAGGCAAAGTCCTGCAACCATCAGATGTATTCTGTATCGACCGGCACCTGTTAAAAAAGAGTTAAGAGTGAACAAGGTGTTAACGATGAAACGCCGGCTGGCGCCGTGGCGACCGGTCTTGCCCGGTCTCGGCCGCGGTCGTGCCCGCTGGCTGGCCCTTCCGGTGTCTCAGACGCTGGTGGCGTCCGGGGGCGGCGCGGCGTCATCGCTCTTGGGCCGGCGCGCGACCAGAACCTTGCCGATGAAGGAGAATGCCGTCTCGCCGTCCTGGTTGACGCCCTCGTTGCGATGCACGGCAATGCCCCAGGCGGGGCGTGTCTTCAGCGGCTTGGTCTCGATGATCGTCGAGGAATAGGTGATCGTGTCGCCGGCAAAGACGGGCTTGAGCCACTTCATGTCGGTGAAGCCGGGGGAGGGACCGACGCGCAGGTGATCGCCGGTCTCGGCGACCTCGCGGGCGAAACTCGCGACCATCAGTTTCATCCAGATGGCGGCGGTGTGCCATCCCGACGCGCACAGCCGTCCGAAATGGGTCTCGGCCGCGCCTTCCTCGGACAGATGAAACCGCTGGGGATCGAAGGCTGTCGCGAAGCGGATGATGTCCTCGGCGGTGAAGGTGAAACTGCCGAGTTCGCGCCTGGCGCCGATCTCGAGATCCTCAAACCAGATCATGCAGCGTTCTCCCTGCGACCGAAGAGGATGCTGTTCTCGAGCGTCATGACCGGGACACCGTGCTGATTGACGAGGGTCATGCGCAGGGTGACGACGCCGAGACCGGGGCGCGAGCGCAGGGCGCGCGTCGCGAGCACCTCGGCCGTTGCGTTCAGTGTGTCGCCAGGAAACACGGGGCGCATCCAGCGCACTTCGTCGATGCCGGGCGACCCGTTGCAACTTGAGGCGAGCAGCAGGCCGTCGCACATCAGCCGCATCAGCATCGAGCTTGTATGCCAGCCGGAGGCCGCGAGACCGCCCAGCACGGAGGCCTTGCCTGCTTCCTCGTCGAGGTGGAAGGGCTGCGGGTCGAATTCTGTCGCGAACGCGATCACTTCGTCGCGGTCGACGAGCTTGCTGCCGAGCGGGATGACCTGCCCCGGCTCGAAGTCCTCGAAATGGCGGAACGTGCTCATGCAGCCGGTCTATACGCCAGTGTGATGGCTGTCGAGTGCGTGGTGCGGCTGCCCTTGCGGCAGGTTGGTGACCTGCCGCAAGGGGGGCTGTGTGTCCTGGAGCACCTGCGGCCCGGGAGACCTGGCGGCTTTTACTTCACCGACATGAAGGTGAAAGGTTCGCTTTCCACGAAGGAGTCGGCGGCGTTGCCGGCGTAATAGTGGCCGCCGGCGATAGCGAGCTTCTTCGGCTTCACTGTTTCCGCGAAGTCGATATCGGCGAAATTCACCCAGAACGTGTTGGGGGTCGTGGCGGAGTCGAAATAATAGACCAGGTTCGTCTGGTCCGATGCCGTCCGCCAGAGCGTGGAAGCGATGTTTGGCTGGCCTGGGGTGGTGATGCCGAGGGGAACGCTGACGCTGCGCATGACGGACAGCGACTGGGCGACCGCCTGGTGGGCGTAGGTCTGGCCGGGAACGGCGGAGATGAAGTTCTTGTCCGTCGACTTGGTCGTCGCGCCAAGCAGGAAGGAGGCGCGCACGAACCGGTCCGCCGCACTGTTGGTGCCGGGAAGGAAGGTATCGCCGCCGATGCGCTCCCAATAGGCGTTGAGGGCAAGCTGCTGGTCGAAGGTCGGCGAGTTGGTCATCACCTTGTACTGCTTGCCATGGTGGATGACGAGCTTACCGCCGATGTACTCGAAGATTGCGGAATCGCCCGTGGCATCGGAAATCGACAGGTGCAGCGTCGCGGCGGAGCCGTTGGGAAGCTTCGGTGCGATGATGCGCAGAGGCTTGTCCTGCATCGCCTGCACCGTTTCCGAGACGCTGGCGAAATTGTCGAGCACGTATTGGGCCCACATGCCGATCACCATCGGCGCACCGGTCTTGCTGTCGCCGTAGTCGGATTCGGCGAGATAGAGCAGGTTGGCGACAAGACCCTTCTCGTTCATGCCGTCGGCGCTGGCGATGTTGTAGCCCGACGCGATCACGCTGCCGTATTTCGAGGTCCATTCGGGCGACCCCTCGCCGGCGTTGCCGGAGCGGGCCATGCCGCGCGGGAACACCCAGAGGTCGGTCTGCATGTCCTCCATCCAGTCCATGTTGCGACCGGTGATCACCGTGTTGTCGTCGCCGACGTAGACCGTGCGGGTGCAGGCGAGCGCGACGCTCGGGAGGAAACTCGCGCCGGCCATCATGGCGGCGGTGGCGGCGGCAAGAAGCTTCTGTCGGATCATTTGGCGGGTCCCCGGCCTGTGTCATGGAACGAATGACGAAACATCATTGCCTGTTGCCTAGCCCGTAGCCCCTTAAGGGAGAGAAAAAAATGCGAGAAAAACTGGAACAATGAAACGAAAAAGGGCGGTGATCCGGATCACCGCCCCGTCATGAGTTCTTCGAACGAGAACCGGTCAGGTGTTGAACCTGAACAGCAGAACGTCGCCATCGCGCACGACATATTCCTTGCCTTCGTCGCGCGCCTTGCCCGCTTCCTTGGCCCCTGCCTCGCCGCCGAGCGCGACATAATCGTCGAAGGCGATGGTCTGGGCGCGGATGAAGCCGCGTTCGAAGTCACTGTGGATGACGCCGGCGGCCTGCGGTGCCTTGGTGCCCTGGCGGATGGTCCAGGCGCGGGTTTCCTTCGGTCCGGCGGTGAAATAGGTGATCAGGCCGAGAAGCTCGTAGCCGGCGCGAATAAGCCGGTCGAGGCCGGGCTCCGTGAGCCCCATGGATTCCATGTATTCGGCCTGCTCCTCGTCGTCCAGCTGGGCGATCTCGGCTTCGATGGCTGCCGAGATGACCACGCAGGCTGCACCTTCCGCTTCGGCCATCTCGCGCACGCGCTCGGACTGGGCGTTGCCGCTTGAGGCCGAGGCTTCCTCGACATTGCAGACATAGAGGATCGGCTTCGTCGTCAGAAGGTTCAGCCCGTCGAGGATCTTCCTCTCCTCGGGCGTGGAAACCTCCAGCAGGCGCGCGGCCTTGCCTTCGCGCAGCAGCTCAAGCGCGCCTTCCATCACCGGAACAGCGGCCTTGGCTTCCTTGTCGCCGACGGTCGCCTTCTTCTTCAGCGGGGCGAGCCTGCGCTCAAGGCTCTCCATGTCGGCGATCATCAGCTCGGTTTCGACGGTCTGGGCGTCGGCGATCGGATCGATGCGGCCATCGACATGGGTGATGTCGTCGTCCTCGAAGCAGCGCAGCACGTGCGCGATGGCGTCGACCTCGCGGATGTTGGCAAGGAACTGGTTGCCCAGGCCCTCACCCTTGGAGGCGCCGCGCACCAGACCGGCGATGTCGACGAAGGTCAGGCGGGTCGGCAGGATGTTCGCAGACTTGGCGATGCCGGCAATCGCCTTCATGCGCGGATCGGGAACGGCGACTTCGCCGGTGTTCGGCTCGATCGTGCAGAAGGGATAGTTGGCGGCCTGTGCCGCCGCGGTGCGCGTCAGCGCGTTGAAGAGCGTGGACTTGCCCACATTCGGCAGGCCAACGATGCCGCACTGAAAACCCATCAGGAGTGATCCTTCTTTCCAAACATGCGCGCCAACTGATCGGCGAGCGCGCCGCCTTTTTTCTGTTCTCCCGCAAGCGGTGCGGCGGCCGCGGCTGGGGGCCGCGCGTGCGCATCGACGGCTGCGGGTGTCGTCTTTTTGCCAGTCTTGGCCGAACCGTCGTCAGCCGGATTCAGGACGCGGTGCATGCGGTTGCAGAATTCCGCCTCGCGTCCACCTGCCAGAAGCGCCGCCTCTCGGCCGATCCCGTCGAGGAGCGGATCGAGCCAGTCGGCGTCGACCTTCGCGAAGTCGCCGAGGACATAGCCGATGACCCGGTCCTTGTGGCCGGGATGCCCGATGCCGAGACGGACGCGGACATAGTCCTTGCCGAGATGCGCGTCGATGGAACGGATGCCGTTGTGGCCGCCGCTGCCTCCGCCGGTCTTGACCCGCACCTTGCCGGGAACGAGATCGAGTTCGTCGTAAAGCACGAGGACGTCGGCAGGAGAAATCTTGAAGAAACGGGCGGCCTCGCCGACGGCGCGGCCGGAGTCGTTCATGAACGTCTGCGGCTTCATGAGGAGAACCTTCTCCCCGGCGAGCAGGCCTTCGCTCACTTCGGCGTGAAAGCGACCGCGCCAGGGCGAGAAACCGGCGTTGTGTTCATGAATGGCATCGACGGCCAGGAAGCCGATACTGTGCCGGTTGCGGGAGTATTTGGCGCCCGGATTGCCGAGGCCGACGATGAGGCGCATCGTTTCTCTCCGTCACCGCGAGGCAAGGGGTCGGCCGGAAAAGGCTCCGGCCGACCGTACGTATCACTCTTCGGTGGTCTCGGCTTCCGTCGTCTCTTCGTCGTCGGAAGAGGCGCCGCCGCCCGGAGCCGCGATCGTGGCGATCGTGAAGTCACGGTCGGAGATCGTCGGGACGCAGCCAGCCGGAATGGTGACCGAGGAGATGTGGATCGACTCACCGACCTTCGCGGTGGCGAGGTCGACGACCAGCGAATCCGGAATGCTGTCAGCCGGGACGGTCATCTCGACGGTGTGGCGCACGACGTTGAGGACGCCGCCAGCCTTGATGCCCGGGCACTTCTCTTCGTTGATGAAGTGAACCGGAATGTCGACCGTCAGCTCGCTGCCCTTGGCAACGCGCAGGAAGTCGACGTGAATGAGGTCATCACGGACCGGATCGAGCTGGTAATCCTTGGCGATCACGGTGTGCGTGGTGCCGTCGATGTCGATGCTTCCGAGATGGGTCATGAAGCCGCCGCGATGCAGGGCGAGCGTGGCTTCCTTCAGCGGAATCGCGATCGGCAGGGCGGGCTTCTTGTCGCCGTAAATGACGGCGGGGATAAGGCCTTCACGGCGCAGCGAACGAGCGGCCCCCTTGCCAACCCGGTCCCGAGCCGATGCCTTCAGCACATAGCCTTCAGCCATGGCAGTTCTCCTTGGGTTTCATGAAATAATGGGCCCTTGTGCCCAGCCGTTGTCCGCAAGCGGCTTCCGGATGAGCGGGCAACGGCCCGGTCGCGCCGCCTCCAGGGGTGCAGGTGCGCGCGGCTCTCATAGCCGAAGCCGCCTGAAAGGGCAAGAGTGCGGCGGAAAACCTGCCTTCGGCGTTCATCGCGCACGCCTGCTGATCCCAATTTGCATCTGCCTTGCAAATTTCTGCGCGAGCCAAGTTCCTCTGCGGGAAGGGTTTGTCTGTGTTCACGTGATTTTAAGTAAAAATCGCAATATTGACGTAGGGGATTTTGATAAAGGTCGCCTCTAAAGGTGATTGAATTAATCTCGTCCGACTGGTGTTCCGCGGTCTCCGCAAGGGCATCCCAAGGGAGAGGACGCAAGAAGGGAAGAGAGAATGAAAGCTTTTGTTGCTGGACTGATGATTGCGCTGTTCGGGCTTGCCACGCCGGCGCTTGCCAACCAATTCGAGGCGGAGCTCAAGGCGCTTGCCACCGGCAGGATCGCCGAGGTGGTTTCGTCTGCGTCCGTGATCGATGCCATCAAGGCGCAGAACGCGCAGACGGCGGGTTACGACCAGGCGAAGATCGACGAACTGGACAAGACGTGGCGCGCGGAAGCCGATTCCGCCGATCAGCCGATGATCGATGAGGTCATGGAGCGGCCCGTTTCGGTATTCCTGTCCGAGGTTCAGGAGGCGAGCGACGGCCTGTTCACCGAGATCTTCGTGATGGATGCGAAGGGGCTGAACGTCGGCCAGAGCGAGGTCACCTCGGACTTCTGGCAGGGCGACGAGGCCAAGTGGCAGGAGACTTTCTCCAAGGGCGCCGGTGCAACTCATATCAGCGATCTGGAAGAAGACGAGTCCACCCAGACCGTCCAGAGCCAGGTGAGCGTGCCCGTCGTCGATCCGGCGACCGGGGAGGTCATCGGCGCGGCGACCTTCGGCGTCAACGTCGAGAAGCTCTAGGCCCCGCATCGGGCGCCCGCGCACAGATGCGGGCGCCCGGCTACGCAGGCAGACGGTCGACGGAAAGTCCGGATATACGGACCCGCGTCCTTCCCTCGCGTGAATCACTCACAGAGGCATCAAGGAAGATGCCCTGATCCAGGGAGTTCGACGTGAAAATTTCCGCAAAACTGCCGTCGATCATCGTCGGTCTTGCGCTCGTCTGCTCGACGGGAGTCGGACTGGCCAGCTATCTCTCAAGCTCGTCGACCATCCAGAACCTGGCGCACAACCGTCTGACCGCGCTGGCGGAGACCCGTCGCGACGCACTCAACGACTATCTCGAGAACCTGAGCGCAGGGCTCGCTTCCTTTGCCGAAAGCAAGACCGTGCGCGCCGCAGTCGCGGAATTCGCGACGGCCTGGAGCAAATACGGCGACGCGGCGAGTGGGACGCTCGCCGCAGCCTATGTGACGGACAATCCGCACGAGGCAGGGCAGCGTTCGGAACTCGACAGCGCCGGGCGCAAACCCTATGACCGGGTGCACAAGAAGCTGCATCCCATGCTGCGCCAGCATGCGCGCGACAACAAGCTCAGCGACATGCTGCTTGTCGATCCCGAGGGCAATGTTCTCTACAGCGTCGAGAAACGATCCGATTTTGCGGTCAATCTGCGCGACCCCGCGTGGAAGGATACGACGATCGCGCAG
This sequence comes from Stappia sp., assembly GCF_048268045.1. Lineage (GTDB taxonomy): Bacteria > Pseudomonadota > Alphaproteobacteria > Rhizobiales > Stappiaceae > Stappia. Next base: position 545,009 of record NZ_JBLWWG010000001.1, on the reverse strand, counting down.
GTTTTCGAGGCATCTGTGGCCGGAGACCCTGGGGCATCGCATATGGCGGACATCGCCCCTTATGCGCCGCTCGGCGGCACGCCGGCGGGTCATGTCGCCGTTCCCATCACGCTTGGAAGCAAGATGCTTGGCGTGCTGGTGTTCGAGTTCCCGAATGGGGTCCTGGAAGCGATCCTGGCCCGCTATGCGGGGCTGGGGGAGACGGGCAACGTCTTCATGGTCAGCCAGGACGGGCTTATCCTCAACGACAGCCCGCGCACGCCCTCGCGCAACGAGCTGATGAGCCGTATGGCCGATGTGCCGCTGGTGCGCGGGTCCCTCGGCGGTTCGGAGATCAACTTCGAGACCATCGACGATTTCGACGGGCGCTCCGTCGAGGCAGCCGCGGCACCTATCTCCTTTCTCGGTCGCGACTATGCGATCCTGGTGGTTCAGGATCTGGCCGAGGTGATGGCGCCGCTTGGCAGTCTCAAGACATGGATCCTGGCGATCAGCGTCACCGCCCTGATTGCGGCACTGGCGGTCGGCATCATATTCTCGCGCTGGCTGTCTGGCCGCATCCGGCGGCTTTCGTCTGCCATGCACCAGCTCGCAGGTGGCGACGTGGGCGTGACACTGCCCGAGGACAGTCAGGCTGATGAGATAGACGACATGACCCGCTCGGTGGTGGTCTTTCGCGACAATGCCCGCGAACGCCAGGAACTGGCCCGGGCCCAGGAGCAGACACAGAAGGCTGTCGAGGAACGCGCGGCGGAGATCGGCAAGCTCGTCGAGGCCTTCCGCGTCGATGTCTCGGGCATGCTCGACGGGGTCAATGCCAACGCCGATCAGATGCAGGCAACCGCCGAGGCTCTGACCCGGGTTGCAGAAACCGCAGCGGGAGGCGCCAACACGGCGACGACGGCGGCAAGCGAAACCTCGGAGAACGTGCAGTCCGTCGCTTCGGCGGCGGAGGAACTCGCCGCTTCGATCCAGGAGATCGGCCGCCAGGTTTCCAGCACCAACGACATTGTCGCCGGAGCCGTCGCCAAGGCCGCCCACACCAACACGCGGATCGGAGGGCTGGCCGACGCGGCAAGCCGGATCGGTGATGTGGTTTCGCTGATCCAGGCGATTGCCGAGCAGACCAACCTGCTGGCGCTGAATGCAACCATCGAGGCCGCGCGCGCCGGCGAGGCGGGCAGAGGCTTTGCGGTTGTTGCTGCCGAGGTCAAGGAACTCGCCACCCAGACCTCGAAGGCGACCGAGGAAATCGGCTCCCAGATCGCGGCGATCCAGGCCGCCTCGACGGAGGCCGTTGGCGCCATCGGCGAGATCAGCACGACGATGGACGAGGTTAGCCAGTACACTTCCTCGATTGCGGCTGCGGTCGAGCAGCAAGGGGCGGCGACCGACGAGATCTCCTCCAGCGTGCAGGTTGCGGCGAATGGCACGCGCAATGTGTCCGGCTCTATCGCGGAGATCACGCAGCAGGTCGAGGAAACCAGCGAGTCCGCAACGCGCGTTCTGTCGGCTTCCGCCGAGGTGAACGACAGGGCGACGACGTTGCGCACCCGCGTCGACAGCTTCCTCCAGAGTGTCTCCGCGGCCTGACAGGCGACAGGCATCCTCTGTTCGAGGCAAGGGCCGGGGCATTTTGCCCCGGCCCTTGCTGTTTCGGACAGGCTTCCTCCCTGTCCGGATTGACAATCCTTCCCCGCTGCGCTCACTTCACCACCCCGTGACGGCGCACGCGCTCCGGCGTGCAGCTCGTTGCGGCACGGGTTTCGGACGACCGGGACAGATGGGTGTCCGCGAAGGTCGCCTATCGGGGAGGAATTCATCATGTTCAGGAAACTGGCCATCGCCGGCCTTGTCGCAGTCAGCCTCGTTGCTGGCCATGGCGCGGCCGAAGCCAATGACAAGATCACTGTGGGCGCGTTGCGCTTCACCTCGCACGCGCCGAGCTTTGTCGCCTTCGAGCGCGGCTATTTCGCCGAGCAGGGGCTCGATGTCACCTTCGAGTATTTTCAGGCGGCCCAGCCGATGGCGGTCGCCATCGCCTCGGGCGATGTCGACTTCGGCGTCACGGCGATCTCCGGCGGTCTCATCAGCCTTGCGCGCAAGGGCGCGATCAAGGTGGTTGGCGGCGCGCTGCAGGAGGAGCCGGGCATCGAGGGGCAGATGATCCTTGCCTCGAAGGCTGCCTATGACGCGGGCCTGACCACTCCGGCCGCGCTCAAGGGGCGGAGTTTCGGCATCACACAGACAGGCTCCTCGTTCCACTACATCGCCCACAAGATCGCTGACAAGGAAGGTTTCGACCGGTCCGAGATCACCCTGCGTCCGCTGCAGAAGGTGGGTGCGGTGATCGGCGCGCTGAAGAGCGGCCAGATCGATGCCTGGGCAATCGTGCCGCACATTGCCAAGCCGCTTGCCGCCGGTGACCAGATCGAGGCCATCGGCATGGTCGCCGACTATATTCCCAACTACCAGGTCACGACCGTCTTCACTTCCACGGCCAATACTGTCGACAAGCCGGAGCTGGTGAAGCGTTTCCTTGTCGCCTTCTCGAAGGGCGCTGCGGATTTCAACGCGGCGCTGGTCGACAAGACCTCGGGCGAGGAGGATGCGGCGGCGATGGTCGAGCTCCTGCACAAGTACGTTTATGCCGACCAGCCGCTGGAAAAGGCATCGACCTCGATCCGCAATGGCGCGATGCGCGTCAATGAGAACGCCAAGCTGAACCTGACCTCCATCACCGACCAGCTTGACTGGTTCAAGTCCGAGAAGCTCGTGCCGGAAGGCGTGACGCTCGACATGCTTGTCGACAGCCAGTTCGTCGAAACCGAGTGACAGGACAGGCCAAGGGGCCTGACAACCGGAACGGAAGGTCCGATGGATCTCATCTTGAAAGGCATTTGCCACAGCTATGGCGAGACCGAGGTCCTTAGCGGCATCGATCTCGCCATCAGCGAGGGGGAAATCGTCTGCATCATCGGCCCTTCCGGCTGCGGGAAGTCGACGCTTTTGCGCTTCATCGGGGGATTGGAGCTGCCCACGGCCGGCGAGGTGCTGGTCTCCGGCACCGCACCGGAGGGATGCCTCAACCCCTTGACCTATGTCTTCCAGGACTTTGCCCTTCTGCCCTGGCGCAGTGTCGAGGGCAATATCTCGCTGGTGCTGGAGGACCATCCTCTGAGCGCGGCGGAGCGCGCCCGGGTGATCGACGACGTGCTTGCGCGCACCTCGCTGACCGATTTCCGCAAGGCGCTTCCGCGCCAGCTTTCCGGCGGCATGCGCCAACGGGTTGCCATCGCCCGGGCGCTGGCCGTCCGGCCCGCCGTGATGCTGATGGACGAGCCGCTTTCCGCGCTCGACAGCCAGACCCGGGAACTGCTGATGGACGATCTGGTCGGGCTCTGGCAGCGCGAGCGCTTCACCGCCTGCTATGTGACCCACAATCTGGCAGAGGCCGTGCGTCTCGGTCATCGCATCGTGTTGCTGTCCCGCCGACCGGGAAAGATCCGCGAGATCGTATCGATCGACCGTGACCTGGCGGATCGCGGACCGGGAGATACCCGGCTAGAGGCGATACAGCGGGATCTCTGGCATCTCCTGCGCGACGAGGCGCGTGCCGCCGATCGGGAGCTTGCCGATGCCTCCTTCTGAGAGCGAGACCATGGACGCACGGACAGGCGTCGCCGGGTCCGGCCCGGACCTGCGTCCGGTTCCCTACCGCGGTGGCGGGTTTCGCCCGGTGAAGATCCGGTTTGTCGGGCTGGCCGTGTTCTTCCTGCTTATTGCTGTGTGGGAGCTCGGCTCGCAGACCGGCGTGATCAGCGACCTGGTGCTGCCGGCTCCAAGCGAAGCCTTCGCCGCGTTCCGCTATCTGGTGGAGAGTGGCCAGATCTGGCTGCACCTCGGTGCGTCGCTGCAGCGACTGGCCATCGGCTGGACGCTTGGAACGGCGCTGGGCGTCGCCGTCGGTCTCATGGTCGGGCTGTTCTCGCTCGCCCGGGCCGGGCTGTTGCCGCTCGTTTCGGCGCTGTTCCCGATCCCGAAGATCGCCCTGCTGCCGCTGTTCGTCATCTGGTTCGGCATAGGCGAGGGGTCGAAGGTCGCCACCATTCTCTTCGGGTCGTTCTTTCCCACGGTGATCGCCACCTATGGCGGCGTCGACAATGTCGACCGCACGCTGATCCGCATGGGGCAGTCGTTCGGGCTTTCGTGGTGGTCGATCGTGCGCAAGATCGTGCTGCCCGGCGCGATGCCGGCGATCCTGTCCGGCTGCCGGATTTCGGCGTCGATCGCCATCATCCTGCTTGTCGCGGCGGAAATGATTGGCGCCGAATATGGCGTTGGCGCCTATGTGCTGATGGCCGGAAGCCTGTTCGCCACCGACCAGCTTCTTGCCGGCGTCGCGATCCTGTCGATGCTCGGGCTCGTGGTTTCCTGGCTCATCGGACGGGCGGAGCGTTGGCTTCTGCGCTGGCGCAGCTGAGGACCCGCGACTAGCGCGGGCCGATCCGCTCGTAGAGCGAGGCGTTGCCGTTGCGCCCGACAGCCATAACGACATAGCTGGCCTGCGGGTCGTCGCCCATGCCGGTGGAGCCCGCCGGCATGCCGGGAACGGCGATGCCAGCCACGTCCGGGCGTTGTGACAGCAGGCGCCGGACGGAGGCGACGGGCACATGGCCCTCGACGAAATAGCCGCCGATCATCGCCGTGTGGCAGCCTTCCATGTCCGCGGGAACGCCGGCCTTCGACTTGATCGGGGCGAGATCCTCGCGGTCCTCGATGGTAACGCTAAAGCCGGCGGCGCGCATGGCTTCGCTCCAGGTCTCGCAGCAGCCGCACCAGGGCGACTTGAACACGGTCATTGCCGTCTCGTCGGCCATCGCCGGCTGGGCGAGGGCGATCTGCGGCAGAAGTGCGATCAGCGATAGCGTGGCGCGGAGGGTCATGGCGTTCGTCCTGTCGGTGTCGATGCGCCTGTCATGCACCTTCCACCAGAGGGAAGGTCAAGGCCGCGCATGCCGGACCGCGGCGCCGCTTCGCCCCTTGCCGCCGCGTCTGCGTGGCCTAGTATCGATGAGGGGGCGATGCAGGCGAGGGCAACCGGCAGGTCACCCTTGCAGACCCGAGGAGATATCCATGCTGAAGCCAGTCACTGTCGCCGTTGCGGCGCTTGCCTTTTCGGCGCTCTTGCCGCAAGCGGCCGCCTTCGCACAGGATCACCGTACGCCGGCGCCCGAGGGCGCCGAGGTTTATTTCATCTCTCCCAAGGATGGGGACACGGTGAAGAGCCCGTTCAAGGTAACTTTCGGTCTGAAGGGAATGGGGGTCGCGCCGGCGGGGGTGGAGAAGGAGAAGACCGGCCATCACCATCTTCTCATCGATCAGAAGCTGGAGGATTACAACAGCGCCATCCCGTCAGACGAGACGCATCGCCACTTCGGCGGCGGTCAGACGGAGACCATGGTCGAGCTGACGCCCGGCACGCATACACTGCAGCTTCTGCTCGGCGACATGAACCACGTCCCGTTCGACCCCTCGGTCGAATCGCCCGTGATCACCGTGACCGTCGAATAGGGCGGGCAGGGAGGTCCGTCGTGGCGCGATGTTGGCGGGCCTCACGCAAAACGGCGGAGCAGAGCCCCGCCGTTCTTCAGATCGTCATGATGTAAGAAACGCTTGTCGCGCCTTAGCTGAAGAGGCTCGACACCGACTGCTCGAGCGCGGTGCGCGAGATCGCCTCTCCCATCAGCGGGGCGATGGAGATCGTGCGGATGTTCGGTGCGGCGAGCACGGCGGCGGTCGGCTCGATGGAATTGGTGATGACCAGTTCCTTGAGCTTGGAGGACGTGACGCGGGCGACCGCGCCGCCGGACAGGACGCCGTGGGTGATGTAGGCGGTCACAGAGCGCGCGCCCTTGTCGAGCAGGGCCTCGGCGGCATTGCACAGCGTGCCGCCCGAATCGACGATGTCGTCGACGAGGATGCAGTCGCGGCCTACCGGATCGCCGATGATGTTCATCACCTCGGACTCGCCAGGCTTGTCGCGACGCTTGTCGACGATGGCGAGCGGGGCATCGATGCGCTTGGCCAGCGCGCGGGCGCGAACCACGCCGCCGACGTCCGGAGAGACGACGAGAACGTTGTCGGTCGAGTAGCGCTCCTTGATGTCGCGGGTCATCACCGGGGCGGCGAAGAGGTTGTCGGTCGGAATGTCGAAGAAGCCCTGGATCTGCCCGGCGTGCAGGTCGAGCGTCAGCACGCGGTGCGCGCCGGCATGGGCGATCAGGTTGGCGACCAGCTTGGCCGAGATCGGCGTGCGGCCCGTGGCGCGGCGATCCTGGCGGGCATAGCCGAAGTACGGCATCACGGCCGTGATCCGCTTGGCCGAGGACCGGCGCAGGGCATCGATGATGATCAGCAGCTCCATCAGGTGATCGTTCGCCGGGAAGCTGGTCGACTGGAGGATGAAAACATCCTCACCGCGAACGTTTTCCTGGATCTCGACGAAAACTTCCTGATCGGCGAAGCGTCGGACCTGGCACTTGGCCAGGGGGGCGCTCAAATAGGTGGAAACTTCTTCGGCAAGCGCGCGATTTGAATTGCCCGCGACGATCTTCATGGCCCGCTAGTCCTTTGATTGGGTCCGAGCCGCGGGGGCGCAGCGTCGGGCGACAGGGTCACACGTGGTCTGTCAGGTGTTCTCGTTGGCCATGATAGGACGCGACAGACGGGGCAGTGCTACTTCTGCAAGGACCCGCCGTTCCTCCAACAGGCGGCGGCGTTTTAACAACCGCACCGCCTTTTCACAACCGGGCTTTGGGTCATGCGTGGCAATTTTGGTGAACGGGCGCTTTTGGCGCCCGTTCGGGTCAGCTGCGAATCCAGGCGGCAAGCTCGGTGACCGCACGGCGTGCGGCGCGCGAGAGCGTGTCGCTGTTCGGGCCGGCCCAGGGGTCGCCGGAGGATCCAGGCGCCGTCTCCTGGCCGACGATGCGATGGACGCGGTTGCCCCCGCTGTCGACGACATCGAGAACATAGAACATGGTTGTCGACGACTGATCGCCCGATGCCGAGAGATAGCCGTTCACCCGGAATGTCGCCGGCGCACCAACGCGCCGCACCAGCTTCAGATCCTGCTTGCGCGCTTCGGTGCCGATGGCGCGCGACAGTTCGTCGGCAATGTTTCCGGGGGCGCCGGTGAAGGGCTCGAAAGCGACCGTGACCTTTTGCGGGTCGGTCACCGCGGGCGCGGAGGCTGTGGTCGAACCCGGGCTGACATAGGCCGGCGGCACCTGATTGCCGGCGCAGGCGGCAAGGGCGAGCATCGCTGTCGAAAGGACAGTCATGCGCAAAACGGTCGGGCGTTTGGGTCGGGTCACGCTCATATGGCCTTGTCGGTCTGCTGTCCGTCTCGAAATGTGCCGTCCCGACAACGCGGGCGCGGTTTCCGTTTCATCGTTTAGCCCGCCTTTGCCGGCAGGTCGAGGGGGCGTGTGACGAAGGCGCGCGAACGGCTCATGCGTCTGCAAGCGCGATCGCCGACATGAGCCGGCCGTAGTCGGGCTCGCCGCGGTGGGTCGCGCGGCGATAGGAGAAGAACAAGTCTTCCTCGCCATAGGTGCAGCGCGCGAGATCTGCCGCCTTTGCCACGCCGGCCGAGGTGAGCCGGAAGCCGATATAGCCTGGCAGATCGAACAGTGCCTTGTCCTCTCCCGCACCGGGAATGAAGAAGCGCTCGTTGTCCGGGTCGACGAGGGTGAAGCGTTCGACGAATTCGGCTCCGACCTCGTAGTTGGTTTGCGAGATGGTGGGGCCGAGCACGGCGATGATGCGGTCGCGCCTGGCGCCGAGGGTCTCCATGGCGGCGAGAGTCGCCTCCAGCACGCCGGTCACGGAGCCGCGCCAGCCGGAGTGCGTTGCACCGATGACGCGGGCATGCGGATCGGCGAAGAGCACCGGCCCGCAGTCTGCGGTGGAGATGCCGAGCGCGATGCCCGGTCGGTCCGTCACCAGTGCGTCGCCCTTGGGCTGGTTCTCTGCGATCCAGGGCGCGCTGACGACGATGGCGGTCGTTGAATGATGTTGGTGTGGAGAGACCAGCGCTCCGCTCGGCAGGCCGAGCAGGCTCTTGATCCGCGTCCTGTTCTCGGCGACGGCGGCCGGGTCGTCTCGCGAACCGTGACCGACGTTGAGAGAGGTGTAGATGCCGCGGGAGACACCGCCTGTCCGGGTGAAGAAGCCGTGGGCAATTCCGTCGAGGGCGGCGAGGTCGGGAGATGTCAGCATGCGGCGATATGGCTCCGTGAAGGCCCGGCGATGGTGGGAGGTGACGGGACGGCTGTCAAACCAAGTCTGCGATCGCGTCGGCAATATGGCGAAGGCCGGAGCCGGTCAGTCCTGCCGGTCGAACGGTGGCAGGACGACGTCCTCGGCGCCAAGCGCCAGGACCTTGAAGAGACTGCCCATCTCCTCGGGCCCCGCGAGACGCTGCACCTCTCCCCTGATTCTCTCCTGCTCCTCGCCGGATTTGCCCGCACCCAACTGGCCCGCCCGTTCCAGAAGACCCATGGCAAGCAGGAACGCGCCCTGCTGCATCAGCGGATGGGCGTGCGTTCCACCGGCGCGAAAGGCGCGCGCCAGCGCCTCGAAGTTCACATGGGCGGTGAGGTCGGCGCGCCCCGGATCGTCGAGCACCGGCACATAGGCATGGTTCCTCATGGCCTGGAGCGTGTCTCCGAGCGCACTTTGTCCGTAGCCGTAGTCTATGACGAGCGCCGTCCCGCCCTGTGCGGACAGCCGCTGCCCGAGCGTTTGGGCAAGGGCGTTCGCCAGTGGTTGGGTCTCAAGGACGGCTCCGTCCCGGGGGGCGGCCGGCAGCGCCGGCAGATCGGACTTGGAAAGAAGCCCAGGGCCGAGGGCGAAACAAAGCCTGCCGTCGTCGTCGAGCGCCACGCAGCGCTCGCGCCATTGTCCGCCGACACACGCGTATTGGCGTATCGGGAGAGCGTCGAAGAATTCATTGGCGACGACGAAAAGGGGAGCGTCGTCGGGCAGCGCATCGATGCGATCGTGCCAGACGGGCGCGCGCAGCAGCTTGGGAGCACGGGTCTCCAGCGTTTCTTTCTGGACCGCGCGCAGGCGCTTGCTGGTCTCGACGAAGTGCAGCGTCAGGCCCGAGAGAAACGCCGGACGCAGGGCTGCGACGCGCAGGATGTCCCCCATCAGCGTTCCGCGCCCGGGGCCGAGCTCGACAAGATGAAAACGTTCGGGCGCGCCCGAGCGCATCCAGGCCGTGACGAGCCAGGCGCCGATCAGCTCGCCGAAGACCTGGCTGACCTCGGGCGCGGTGATGAAATCGCCTCTCGCTCCGAAGGGTTCGGCCTGCATGTAGTAGCCATGATGCGGGTCGGCGAGGCAGAGCGACATGTAGTCTGCAACCGGCATCGGGCCGTTCTGCTCGATGAGCGAGCGGATGCGGTCGAGCAGGGGCGCGTTCGCCGGGCTTGCTGCGTTGTTCATTCAGGCCGTCTCCCCGCCGCCTTTGCGCTCCTTGCGCAGGGCGCGCCAGATGGCGAAGGCTCCGGCCATGACCATCGGCAGCGACAGCAGCATTCCCATGGTAAGGCCGGGGCCGAAATAGCCGAGTTGTGCATCGGGAACGCGGTAGAGCTCCGAAAACGACCTGGCGAGGCCGTAGCCGACCGCGAAGACACCCGCGACGAGCCCCGGCCGGCGGTAGCCGCCGGCACGCGCGACAAGTGCGGTGATGACAAGCAGCGCCAGCCCCTCCAGCCCCGCCTCGTAGAGTTGGCTGGGATGACGTGGCTCCGGTCCCGCGCCCGGGAACACCATCGCCCAGGGCACGTCGGTTGGCCGACCCCAGAGCTCGCCATTGATGAAATTGGCCAGTCGGCCGAAGAGCAGGCCGATCGGGGCGACCGTGGCGGCCAGGTCGAACAGGGTCCAGAGCGAAAGCTTGCGCCGCCAGGCGAAGACCACCATCGCCGCTACGACGCCGAGGAAGCCGCCATGGAAGGACATGCCTCCGGTCCAGACCTCGAGGATCTCCAGCGGGTGGCTGAGGTAGTATCCTGGCGCGTAGAACAGCACATAACCGAGCCGTCCGCCGAGGATCGTGCCGAGCGTGGCATAGACGACGAAATCGTCGATATCGAGCAGGCTCGGGCGGGCCATGCCGGCCCAAAGGCGCTCGCTGGCGACAAGCCGGCGCATGTAGTGCCAGCCAAGCATCAGGCCGGCAATATAGGCGAGGGCGTACCAGCGAATCGCGAAGGGGCCGAATTCGATCAGAATCGGGTCGATCGCGGGAAAGGGCAGGACCAGTGTCGGCATGTCGTCTCCGGGGGGTGAGCTGGCGCGGCGCGACGTTGCCGCCGAACGCAGGGCCCCGTCAAGCAGGCGGGCGGGCGCTTTCCCGTGGGCCGCGACAATTTCGCATGGCGCGGGTGTTTTACCGCGTCGCAAACCGCATTAGGTAAGAGAGGCGCTCCGGGTTGAAAGGGGCGCGGTAAATCTTCGATGGAAGGGCTTCCAGGATGACACAGGGTCCCAATCGCGTACTCGACGATCTCGCCAAGCTTATGACGGACGCGGCGGGTGTCGCGCAGGGAGCACGGCGCGAGGTGGAAACGATGTTCCGCGCCCAGGCCGAGCGCTTTCTCGGCGACATGGATCTGGTGAAGCGCGAGGAGTTCGACGTGGTGCGCGACATGGCCGCGCGCGCGCTCGATGCGGTCGAGGCGCTGGAAGCGCGCGTGGCGGAGCTGGAAAAGGCCGCGGGCAAGGAGGCTCCGGCCGGGGAGTGACCTGGCGGGCCGGGTAAGGGCCGAGACGATCCACGGAAAATCGTGCCACCCGCCGCAGTGCGAGAGGTGTTGAGGGGGCGTTGTTTTCTCTCTTTCAAGTCCTTGAGAAATCGGCTGAATTTTCGTGGAAGTCTCGGGCTTCCGGCGGTTTCGGGCTTGAGATTTCCTGTGGTTTCGCGACTGGCGGTCCACAGTTCGAAAAGCGTAAATTTAGAGTGAACATATCATTGGGCGGAAAACTGCCTGTATACTGAGAACAAGCGAAGATTCGCGGGCGCCGCGTCCGTTTCCGGAGAAGATCATCGCGGCGGTCATCTAAGTTTCGCGAACGGCAGGCCAGCACCCTGCGGACCGACACGGCGGATGCGCGCCTGGTGCGACGGCGCGGGTTACCGCAAGCCGAGAGGAACCTTCATGAGCCTCATCGACATCGAATTCGAACGGCCCGCCAATCCAGTCGACACGATCGAGCATGTCGCGGCGATCAACGACTGGGTTTTCGAGCGTTCCTGCGACGAGGAGATCACAATCTCCGTCTCGGGAAGCTGGTGCGACTATCACATTTCCTTCTCCTGGATGGAGGATCTGGAGGCGTTGCATCTTGCCTGCGCCTTCGATCTCAAGGTCGCGGAGCCGCGGCGTACGGAAGTCGTACGCCTGCTCGCGCTTGTCAACGAGCAGCTCTGGATGGGGCATTTCGACCTCTGGAACCGCGAGGGCGTGGTCATTTTCCGGCAGTCGCTGCTGCTTGCCGGCGGAGCCGAGGCGACATCGCGCCAGATCGAGGGGCTTCTGGCGAATGCGCTTGAATCCTGCGAGCGCTACTATCAGGCCTTCCAGTTCGTCGTCTGGGCGGGCAAGTCCGCCTCTGAGGCGATCGATACGGCTCTTTTCGAAACTGCGGGTGAAGCATGAGTTTTTCGAAGGCGCGTCCCCTTGTTCTGGTCGGTGCGGGCAAGATGGGTGGCGCAATGCTCGCCGGATGGCTTGAGTCGGGTGTCGATCCCGCCGCGATCCTGGTGGTCGATCCCAATCCTTCCGACGAGCTGAAGGCGATGGCCGCGAAGAGCGGTTTTTCTCATGCCCCGGGCCTTTCCGACGGGCAGATCGCCGGTGTGATGATACTGGCGCTGAAGCCGCAGATCATGGCGGGAGCGCTGGGCGCGCTTGCCGGCGCCGTCGATGCGAACACGCTCGTCATTTCGGTTGCCGCGGGAACGCCTGCCGCCGTATTCGAGGGGGCCTTCGCGGGAGCCGCGTCCGGTACGCCGCGTGTCGTGCGCGTCATGCCGAACACGCCGTCGCAGGTCGGGCGCGGGATGAGCGTGGGTTTCGCCAATGCGCATGCCGATGCTGATGATCGCGAAACCGTCGACACCTTGATGCAGGCAATCGGCAAGACCGCATGGGTGAACGCGGAGGCCGATATCAACGCGGTGACCGCGGTCAGCGGATCCGGGCCGGCCTATGTGTTCTACCTTGTCGAGGCCCTGGCTGCCGCCGGTGTCAAGGCCGGGCTTTCGGAGGATCTCGCGATGACGCTCGCGCGTCAGACGGTGTGCGGAGCGGGCGAGCTTCTTTTCCGCTCGGACCTGCCGGCAGAGCAACTGAGGCGCAATGTCACCTCGCCCAACGGAACCACGGCGGCCGCGCTTGAGGCCCTGATGGCGCCGGACGGCATTCAGCCGGTGATGGACGCGGCGGTTGCCGCTGCGAAGCGTCGCTCGGAAGAACTCGCCGGCTGAAAGCGGGCCCGTGCGGCCCGTCTCCCTTCGCCGCGTGTTTGCTCCAGGCTCCGCTGCGCCTTGCGGTGGGGTCGCCATCCTCGCATATCGTTCCTACATGTAGGTTTGCCAGGCGGGTGCCGCCGACAGCAGACAGGAGCACGAGATGGCCAGCCAGAAGACCAGACGGAAGATCGTCGAGACCTTTCTCGAGCTTGTTGGCGAGCGTGGTTGGGGCGGCTTCGAGATGGCCGAGCTCGCCGAGCGCGCCGGCGTGAAATTGTCGGCGTTGCGTGCGGAATTTCCGGACAAGATCCACTGCTACAAGGCGTTCCTCTCCCAGGTCGACCAGACCGTTCTCGACAGCATCGATCCGTCGATGAAGGACGAGCCCGCCCGCGACCGCCTTTTCGACGTGCTGATGGCGCGCCTCGATGCGCTGGAGCCGAGCAAGCCTGCGCTGCGGGCCCTTAGCCGGGATGTACGACGCGATCCGCAGCTCGCCCTTGCTCTCAACGGCGAGAGCGCCCGCTCCCAGCGCTGGATGCTCACGGCAGCCGGAATTCCTGCAAGCGGGTTTCGCGCGCGCATGATTGCGCAAGGTCTGGTGCTTGGCTTTGCACGGGTCGTGGATGTGTGGCTCGACGATGAGGATCCGGGCCTTGCCAAGACCATGGCCGCGCTGGACAGACAACTCGACGAGGGCGAGACTTGGATCGGTCGCGCCGACAGGCTTGGATCCTTCCTGAAACCGCTGTTCAGGGCAGCTGGTGCGACACGCAGGGGCGCAACCGGCAAGGCTGAAACCTCCGCATCAGCGCCCCCGTCGTCGGATGAACCCGGTTCCGCGCCGGCCTGACCAAGGCAGGTGTCACCATTGATTTTCCACCGGTGTGGCAGGCAGGCTACATGCCGTTGGTCTAGTCTTGACGCTCCTTCGCTTCCGCCGCCCGGCGGTTGGCAATCCCGAAAAGACAAGGCAGACATGCTGGAAGACTGTCGTTCCGGAGTGCGTCCCCACCGGGGCGGGCCGGACGACGGACAGGCAGACAGATAGACAAGGCAGGAGCGCAGCATGGCAACGCATGACGCAAGCGAGGTCGCCCCGACGATTTCCTTCGACGACTTCATGAAAGTGGATGTTCGCGTCGGTCGGATTGTCGAGGCAGCGCCCTTTCCCGAAGCGCGCAAGCCGGCGTTCCGCATGATGATCGACTTCGGCCCGATCATCGGCGTCAAGAAATCCTCGGCCCAGATCACGGTGCACTATACGCCCGAGGAACTCGTCGGCCGGCGGGTGATGGCAGTGGTCAACTTCCCCCCTCGCCAGATCGGCCCGCTCATGTCCGAGGTCCTGACCCTTGGCGTTCCGGACGAAAATGGCGAGGTGGTGCTGCTGTGTCCCGACAAGGACGTGCCGGTGGGTGGGCGCCTCTTTTGAGGCGCTTTCCGCGCGGCCTGTAGGTTTCACGCCCGGCATCTTTCAGATAGGGATCCGAACCCGCGCGGACAGCCCTCCCAGCGTCGCGCTCTCGCCCAGAACGATATCACCGCCATGGGCGCGCACGACATCGCGGGCGATCGCCAGTCCCAGGCCGCTGCCTCCCGCGTCGCGGTTTCGCGCCTGGTCGAGCTGGTAGAACGGCCGAAACACGCTTTCGCGCTCTTCCTCCGGTATGCCGGGGCCGTCATCCTCGATGACGATGGTCAGCCAGCCGTCGGAATTGCGACCCTCGATATGAACGTTGTCGCCATAGCGTGCGGCATTGGTGACCAGGTTGGTGAGCGCGCGCTTGAAGGCGAGCGCCTTGACCGTGACCGTCGGCGGTCCGGTGAAGCTTGAGGAGACATTGGCCTCCAGGATCTCGGCTTCCGCCTCCAACTCCTCGAAGACGAGCGCCATGTCGGTCGGCTGGGCCTGCTCGTCGCCTTCGCCGCGGGCGAAGGCGAGATAGTCTTCCAGCATGGATTTCATCTCGTCCACGTCATGCTGGAGCGCGTTCACTTCCTCGCTTTGCGGAAACAGCGCCAGTTGCAGGCGGAAGCGCGTGAGGATTGTCCTCAGATCGTGGCTGACGCCAGCGAGCATTGCCGTGCGCTGTTCGATCTGGCGCTCGATGCGGCGGCGCATCTCGATGAAAGCCTGCGCGGCGCGGCGCACCTCGCGGGCGCCGCTTGGGCGAAAATTCTCCATCGGGCGTCCCTTGCCGAAGCTTTCGGCAGCATTCGCAAGGCGTTCCACGGGTCTTGTCTGATTGCGCAGGAACAGCAGCGCGATGATCATCAGGACAAGCGATGTCGACACCATCCAGACGATGAAGAAATGAGAGTTGGAAGCGTAGGTCTGGCTGCGTCGGGCGATCACCCTCAGGGTGTGGTCCTCGAGCAGGATGCGGATCTCGATGAAGCTCGACCGACCGACGGTGTCGATCCAGAACGGTCGTCCGATACGCTGGCTGATCTGCTGGGAAAGATAGCGGTCGACGATGTCGAAGAAGGGCTTGGGCCGAGGCGGCGGCAGCGGCTCGGGCGGCAGAACGGTGACCGCCAGGTTGAGTTGCAGGCGAGCCAGTTCGACCAGCTGCTCGATGTCCTGTTCGTCGGGATGGCGCTCTATCAGTTCCGCCAGCATGGCGATGTCGCGCACGACGGAATCCGACAGGCGCTGGGTGACGAGATTGTAGTGGCGTTCCATGAAGACGAAGGCGAGCACCGCCTGCATGATCACGAGCGGAACCACCAGGATCAGAAGCGTGCGCGGAAACAGGCCTTTCGGCATGTGCCGATAGAGCGTGTGCGCGAGCCAGCGATAGGGCAGCACGAGACTGAGCGCGAGGCGCCTTGCGGGGGCGGGAAACGCAGGAACCTTGCGGCGAAGGGCGCGCAGCCGTTCCCCGGCGAAGCGGGTCAGTCGCATACGAGACGATAGCCGATGCCGCGCACCGTCTGCAGGAAGAGCGGATTGCCGGGATCGGCCTCGATCTTGCGGCGGAGGCGGTTGATCTGCACGTCGACGGTGCGTTCGCCCAGGCCGCTGTCGCTGCCGACGATCTCCGCGCGGGGCACGGTGTCGTTCGGCTTGTCGGCGAAGATCGAGAGAATCTCCTTTTCGCGGTCGGTCAGGCGCACGGCTTCGTCGCCACGCTTGAGCTCGCGGCGGGCGGCGTCGAAGATGAAGGGGCCGAAGCGGATATCGGCGGGCGGCGGCGTGTCGGTGTCGGTGCGCCGGCGCAGGATGGCGCGGATGCGCAGCAGCAGTTCGCGCGGTTCGAAGGGCTTGACGAGATAATCGTCGGCGCCGGCCTCGAGACCGGCGATCCTGTCGGATGAATCAGAGCGCGCGGTCAGCATCAGGATCGGCACATCGCTGCGCGCGCGCAGGGCGGCAGCCAGTTCGAGACCGCTTTCACCGGGCATCATCACGTCGACGACGAGCAGATCGAAGGAAAGTCCCTCAAGCCGGCGGCGGGCCTCGGCGGCGGTTGCGGCGGTGGTTATGCGGAACCCGTGCTCGCTCAGGAAGCGGCGCAGCAGCGTCCTGATCCGCGTGTCGTCGTCAACGAGCAGCAGGTGCGCGGCATCGTCATCCGGCGCGCTGCCTTTTCGGTCGCCTTGGGCGCGGGCATCGAGTGTATCGGGGCTCAACGCGGGCTCCTCAGCTTCTCTCGATCAGTCGGGCCACGTCGGCGCGCTGGTCGGTGTCGATCATGTGAAAAAGGAACTGGCGTGCGATGCCTCGGGCCTCGGGCGCCATGTCGTCGAGAGCTCGGTGGATGCGGCGCGCCTGAAGATCCGTCAGCCGCTCCGCCAGAGCGTGACCGCGTTCGGTGGCGAAAAGAAGACGTTCCCGCCGGTCGTGCGGGCCCGGCTCCTGGAGGATGAAGTCCTCCTCGACGAGTTGCTTGAGCACGCGGGCCAGGCTCTGCTTGGTGATGCGCAGGATGCCGAGGAGATCTGAAACGCGCAGGCCGGGGTTGCGATTGACGAAATGCAGGACCCTGTGATGCGCCCGCCCGAAGCCGAATTCCGCGAGGACTGCGTCGGGATCGGAAGTGAAATCGCGATAGGCGAAGAACAGCAACTCGATCAGGTCCACGGCGCAGTCCGGTCCCGTCGGATCGGTCCCGGAGGCGGCCTTCGACGGCGGGATTCCGGGGTTTGAGAAATTTACGTCAGTCATATTGACTTATATCCGACCGATTGTTACACGTTGGAGGTCTTCTGCGAAACGATCGTACGTCATCGTCCGTCAAGCATGGTGGATGTTGTCCTTCGGCTTTGCAGAGCGTCTCATTCCCGGTCGTGACGGCCTTGTTTCAGGTGGTCCTGCCTTGCGGTTTCGACACCATACAAAGAGTTGACGAAGCGCGCAAAAGGGAGTTGCCGGGCCATGGCCCGGTCGGACGGGAAGGACATTCGGGACGTGGCGTGCGAAGGCGCCGCGCAGGCAATCGCAAGCGGGATGAAGCCCGCTGCAGATCGGGAGTTTAGACGAGATGGCGCAGATCCCTTTTGATCAACGCGACGGATACATCTGGTACGATGGTGCATTCGTGCCCTGGGCCGATGCCAAGCTGCATGTGCTGAGCCACGGCCTGCACTATGCCAGCGGCGTGTTCGAGGGCGAGCGCGCCTATGGCGGCGAGGTGTTCAAGCTTGGCGAGCACACCGACCGCCTGCATGAGTCGGCCCGCATTCTCGGCTTCGAGATTCCCTATTCGGCGCAGACCATCAACGATGCGACACGCGAACTGCTGCGCCGCGGCAATCTGGTCGATGCCTATGTGCGTCCGATCGCCTGGCGCGGCAGCGAGATGATGGGCGTGTCGGCGCAGCACAACACGATCCACCTTGCCATTGCCGCCTGGGAGTGGCCGAGCTACTTCGATCCGGCAGCGCGCCTCAAGGGCATCCGCCTCGACATGGCGCCCTACCGTCGCCCGGACCCGGCAACGGCACCCAGCCGCTCGAAGGCCGCCGGCCTCTACATGATCTGCACCATCTCCAAGCACGAGGCGGAGCGGAAGGGGTATGCCGACGCCCTGATGCTCGACTGGCGCGGCAATGTCGCCGAGGCGACCGGTGCGAATGTCTTCTTCGTGAAGGACGGCCAGCTGCACACGCCGAAGCCGGACTGTTTCCTCGACGGCATCACGCGCCGTACGGTCATCGACCTTGCCAAGCGTCGTGGCATCGAGGTGATCGAGCGGGTGATCCTGCCGGAGGAAATGGAAGGCTTCGAGGCCTGCTTCCTCACCGGAACCGCCGCCGAGGTGACGCCGGTCTCGGAGATCGGATCGTATAATTTTGCTGTCGACGCGATCACGACCGCCCTGATGGAAGACTATCAGGCGGAGGTTCAGCCGAAGGCGGAAGCGAAGCTCGCCGCCGCGGTCTGACCCAAACAGCGCTCAAGCTGAACGCGGAAGAAAAAAGGCGGTCCGAAAGGGCCGCCTTTTTTGTATGTCCTTGTTCGGATCCAGAGGCCGCCGCTCAGGCCTTGAACATCTGTCCGCGCTCGGTGATCGCAACGATGATCAAGGCTGCCACCGCGAAGACGGCGAAGCCGACTGTCAGCGGCACGACCGTGCCGTCATACTGGCTCGATACCAGGAAGCCGAGCGCGGCACCGCCGCAAGTCGTGATGAAACCGATCAGGGCGGAAGCCGTTCCGGCGACGTGGCCCTGCGGCTCCATGGCGATCGCGTTGAAGTTCGGACCGATCATGCCAAAGGCGAAAATGCCGAGCAGTAACAGGCCGGTGAACGTGAAGAGGTTCGGCCCGAAGGCCATTGCGACGATGACCTGCAACACGCAGACGACGGCATAGAAGGTCAGAGCCATGTGCGACAGCGGCTTCAGTCCGATCCGCTCCACCACCGAGGCGCTGAAGAAGGAAGACACGGCAAGCGCCAGACCGGTCATGGCAAAGACGAGGGGGAACAACTCGCCAAGGCCGAAGGCTTCGGCAAAGATCTGCTGGGCGGAAGCGATAAATGCGAAGAGTGCGCCGATGATGCAGGTGAAGGCGAGCGTATATCCCAGCGACGTACGGTTGGTCAGAACATGCGCGAATGCCGCAAACATGCCGCGCAACGAGAACGGATGCCGTTCCTCGCCCGGCAGTGTCTCGCCGAGACGCAATCCGCTCCATGCCAACAGGGCGAAGCCGCCGAAGGCGAGAAGCAGGAAGATTGCTCGCCATGGCCCGAACAGCAGAACCGCCTGTCCGGCCGAGGGAGCGAGAATGGGCACCGTCATGAACACCATCATGACCAGCGACATGATGCGTCCCATTTTGGCTCCGGAGTAGCAGTCTCGCACCATGGAGACGGCGACGACACGCGGGGCAGCGCAGCCGACTCCCTGGAGCAAGCGGCAGAACAGGAACTGCTCGTAGGTGGTGGCGAAGATCGCGAGCAGCGCTGCGGCGGCATACAGCGCGATCCCGCACAGCAACACGGATCGACGCCCGAAGCGATCAGAAAGCGGTCCGCAGATGAGCTGTGCGGCGCCAAAGCCAAGCAGATAGACGATCACCACCTTCTGGCGCTCGTTCGGATCGCCGACCAGAAAGTCGCGGGCTATCTCGCCGAGCGCGGGCAGCATGATGTCGGTTGCGAGAGCGTTCAGCGCCATTAGCGCGGCCGCAAGCGCCACGAACTCGCGGAAGGAAAGGCCGTGGCGAGGAGTTTGCCCGCCGGTGGTGGCACCGAGCATGGCACCGGCAAGCGGTGCGGCGGTGGTGGCGGGGGCAGAGGAGGGTGGCATGTCTTTTCCGAACGAATGTCGCGCTCCGCGAAACGGGTTCGAGGGGCGTGGGCACACCTTGGCGTGCGGGAAGAAGGAAGGCTGGCGCTCTGGTGCGGCAGCATTGCTGAAACGGGGCGACCCGGTGGATGCGGCGCGTGGAGGCGCGCCGGGTTGCAGATACTGCAGACCAACCAGGCAGGTCCGGAACCTTCGGTCCAAACCGTGCCGGGGTCAAGCCACTGTTTTTTGACGGTCCGGGGAGGGCCGTGTCAGAGGCGACGCCAGCGTTCCGCGTCGGCGCTGTCGGCCTCGCGCGCATCCACCCAGGCACCGGCGCTTCCGTCCCTGAGATGTTCCTTCTTCCAGAACGGGGCGCGGGTCTTGAGATAGTCCATCAGGAATTCGGCCGCTTCGAACGCCGCGCGGCGATGGCGCGAGGCTGCAACGACCAGAACGATGTTTCCACCGGGCGGAATTCGTCCGTGGCGGTGGATCGCGGTGAGACCGGCGAGCGGCCAGCGCCGGGAGGCCTCCTCGGCGATGCGCATGATCTCGGCTTCCGCCATGCCCGGATAGTGCTCGAGCTCGAGAGCCTCCAGACGCCCATCCTCGTCTCGGCAAAGGCCACTGAAGGTGACAACAGCACCGATGTTCGCGCTGGCAGCGGACAGCGCCGCGACCTCGTGTGCGGCATCGAAGTCCTCGGCCTGGATGCGCACGGTGATAGGAATGGCGGCGGGGGCGTCCATGGCGCTTTGCTCAGCCGCCGGTCATCGGCGGGAAGAACGCGATTTCGCGCACGCCGGCAATTGATGCATCGTGTTCGGCGTGCTCGTGATCGAGGGCGACGCGGATTGCGTCGCGTTCCTCAAAGGCATGCGCATGGGCTTCGTTGCGCTCGGCGAGCCAATCGATCAGCTCGCCGACCGTCCCGACACCGGCCGGAACCTCGATCGTTTCCGTCTCGAGACCGACGCGCTCTCGCACCCAGGCGAAATAGCGAAGCTGCATCCTGTCCCCCGTTTCCGTCGCGCGGTTCTCAGTCGCCCATCAGGTGGCCGATGCCCGCGCGGAAATAGTCGTATCCCGTATATAGCGTCAGAACCGCGGCAATCCAAAGGGCGGTCAGCCCGGCGATCTGCGTTCCCGGAAGAACCGCCTCGCCTGCGGGCCCGGCGAGCAGTAGCGCCATGGCGATGAGCTGCACCGTCGTCTTCCACTTGGCCAGTTTCGTCACGGGCACGCTGACGCGCAGTTCCGCCAGATATTCACGCAGGCCCGAGACGAGGATCTCCCGGCACAGGATAATGGCGGCGGCTATCATCGACCAGCCACCGATATCGCCCTTGGCGGCAAGCAGCAGCAGGCATACGGCGACCAGAAGCTTGTCGGCGATCGGGTCGAGCATCCGTCCGAGGCGTGATTGCTGCTGCCAGGCACGGGCAAGATAGCCGTCGAAGAAGTCCGTGATCGCGGCGACGATGAAGATCGCGAGCGCGGTCCAACGGGCGCCATGGCCCGGAAAATCGGGAAGCAGGCACATCATGACGGCGGGCACGGCAAGGATGCGCCCGTAGGTCAGGATGTTGGGAAGGCTCCAGACGTGGGATCGCGACATGTCTCTGACGGTCTCGCGGTTTGCCGAGCGGCACGGATGGTTGCGAACCTTCAACCATGTAGGCAGGCCGCCGTCAATCTGGCAGCGTCCGTCAGGTGGTAACCAGGGAGCCAGCCGACAGGCATTTTACCGGGCAAGTGGCACTGGCGGAGGGAAGGATGCACTGGCAAAGATCGCGAGGCGGTGCGCCGGGCAACGGTTCAATTATGCGAGAGGACTGCGAGATGAGCGAGAGGACGAACGATCTGGGCCAGCCGGTCGGCGTGGAACTGGCCGGCTGGACGGCTCGGCCGGCACCGCCGCGCACGCCGATGCAGGGCAGGCTCTGCCGTCTGGAGAGCTACGACGGCGCCCGCCACGGGCAGGATCTCTTTGCCGCCTATGCCTTGGATGCGGAGGCGCGCAACTGGACCTATCTCGGCTATGGACCGTTCGCGACGTCGGAAGAGTTCGCGCGTTTCGCCGAAGCCACCTACACCGGCGATGATCCGCTGTTTCATGCGATCATCGACAGGGAAACGGGCAGGGCGGTTGGCGTCGCCAGCTATCTGCGCATCGACCCGGCGAATGGCGTCGTCGAAGTCGGGCATATCCACTTCTCTCCGGCAATGCAGGGCACCGCACTGGCGACGGAAGCGATGTACCTGATGATGCGTCGCGTCTTCGACGAACTGGGATACCGGCGCTACGAGTGGAAATGCGATGCGCTGAACGCCCCCTCGCGCCGCGCCGCGGCGCGCCTGGGTTTCACCTACGAGGGAACCTTCCGCCAGGCGATGATCTACAAGGGGCGGAACCGGGACACCGCCTGGTTCTCGATCCTCGACGGCGAATGGCCTGCAATTCGAGACGCCTTCGAAAGCTGGCTCGATCCGGCGAATTTCGATGAGGCCGGCCGCCAGAAGCGCCGGCTCGATGCCCGCCGGGGGTGACCTGACAGGTCCTGTCGCTCAGGAGAACAGGCGGTCGCCCTGTTCGTCGATGATCTGGCGAGCCTTGCGCAACGCGAATTCGGCGGCCTGCTCCGCCGTCGGCATCAGGTCGGCGCGAATGAATGGCTGTTCGCGCATCTCGCCATCGGCTCCCGCCTTGGCGATTACGCCGGCGACCTGCCACTGCCCGTCGCGGTTCGTTGGGGCGGGGGTGATCGCAAAGCCCTTGTAGTCGGTCGCGTCGAAACGCGTACCGCCTCCGCTCTTTTCCGTTCCGCCGCCGAAGAGCCCGTCAAAGATCTTGCCGAACACCATGCTGTCCGTTCCTTCCCGTCGTTGATCCGATCGCTCGTCGCTGCTGCTGTCCCGATGGCGCTATGTCAGACTGCGGCTTCCGGCTCCGCCCGCCTGGTCTCGGCTCTGTCATGGCCGAGATCGCGCTCACGCCAGTGACGACGGCGCAGGGAAACATAGCGGTCCTCGCCGACGATCACCACCTGTTCGCCCCCGTCGATCCGGGACACCATCGTCGCCTTGCGGCCGCACCGGCAGATCGTCTTCACCTCGCGCAGTGTCGGCGATGGTTGCAAGTTGCCAGACCTGTGCCTGGTCAGGAATTAGGCCTCGACCACGGCCATGAGGTTCGTGCCGATCTTGAACAGGTCCGCCTCCGTGCCTGATCCACTGTTTTGGCTATTTCCGCCGGATTCCACTGGTAGGGGCCGGTCGGGATTTTCACAGGTTCGCCGCGCTGCGCGGCAGGCGCCTATTCGTGGAAGTGGTCATAGACCGTGCGGGCGACGGATTCCGACACGCCTTCGACGGCCATCAGGTCGGAAATGCCCGCCTTGGAAACGGCCTTTGCCGTGCCGAAGTGGCGAAGGAGCGCGCGCTTGCGCGCCGGGCCGACGCCGGCGATTTCGTCGAGCGGGCTCTTGGAGATGTCCTTCTTGCGCCGCGCCCGGTGGGTGCCGATGGCGAAGCGGTGCGCCTCGTCGCGCAGGCGCTGGACGAAATAGAGCACCGGATCGCGTTCGGGCAGCATGAAGCTGTCTTGACCCGGAATGAAGAACTTCTCGCGGCCCGCGTCGCGGTCCGGCCCCTTGGCGATGCCGACCAGCGGCACGTCGTCGATGCCCATTTCCTGAAGCGTTTCGCGAACCGCGTTGAGCTGGCCAAGACCGCCGTCGATGAAGACGAGATCCGGCCAGGCCGGCATGACGACGGGCTCGGAATTCTCCGCGCCCTCAGCTTCGGTCTCCGCGGCGATCGGTGCCCCCTCGGCACGCAGATCCGCCTCGGCGCGCGCCTTGCGCACGGAGGGGCGTTCGTCGGCGTGTTCCTTGAGGAGGCGGGAGAAGCGGCGCGTCAGAACCTCGCGCATCATGCCGTAGTCATCGCCCGGGACAAGGTCCTGGGACTTGATGTTGAACTTGCGGTACTGGCCCTTGGCGAACCCCTCGAGCCCGGCGACGATCATGCCGCCGACGGCGTTGGTGCCCATGATGTGCGAGTTGTCGTAGACTTCGATCCGGTGCGGCGTGGCGTCGAGGCCGAACACCTTGGCGACACCCTTGAGAAGACGCGCCTGGCTGCTCGTCTCGGCAAGCCGGCGCCCGAGCGCCTCGCGGGCGTTCCTGACGGCGTGTTCGATGAGTTCCTTCTTTTCGCCCCGTCGCGGCACCGAGACCTCGACCTTGTGCCCGGAGCGTTCCGTGAGGGCCGCGGCGAGCAGGTCGCGCTCCTCGATGTCATGCGACAGAAGCACGAGGCGGGGAACGGGCTTGTCGTCGTAGAACTGGGCGAGAAAGCTCTCCAGCACCTCCGCTTCCGTGAGCGAGCGGTCGGCGCGCGGGAACTGCGCGTGGTTGCCCCAGTTCTGCCCTGTGCGGAAGAAGAACACCTGGACGCAGGTCTGCCCGCCTTCCTGGTGGACGGCGAAGACATCGGCTTCTTCCACGGTCTGCGGATTGATGCCCTGGTGCGACTGGACGTGGGAGAGGGCGGCGAGCCGGTCGCGGTAGACGGCGGCACGCTCGAAGTCGAGCGTCTCCGAAGCCTGCTCCATCTGGGTCGCCAGTTCCTTCTTGATGATCTGGCTGCGTCCGGACAGGAAGGCCTTCGCCTCGGCGACGAGGCCGGCGTAGTCCTCCAGCGAGATCTCGCCCGTGCACGGCGCCGCGCAGCGCTTGATCTGGTGCAGAAGGCAGGGCCGGCTGCGATTGGCGTAGTAGCTGTCGCTGCAATTTCGGACGAGGAACGCTTTCTGAAGCGCGTTGATCGTGCCGTTGACCGCACCGGCAGAGGCGAAGGGGCCGAAATAGCTGCCCTTGCGCCGGCGGGCGCCGCGGTGCTTGACGAGCGCGGGCGCATCGTGATCGCCGGTGACGAGGATATAGGGGAAGGACTTGTCGTCGCGCAGCAGCACGTTGAAGCGCGGGCGCAGCCGCTTGATCAGGTTCGCCTCGAGCAACAGCGCTTCGGTTTCCGTGCGTGTCGTGACGAATTCCATCGAGGCGGTGGCAAGGATCATCCGCATGATGCGGTTGGATTGGCCCTGCAGCCGCGTGTAGCTGGTTACCCGCTTCTTCAGCGAGCGCGCCTTGCCCACGTAGAGAACCTCGCCATCGCCATCGAGCATGCGGTAGACGCCGGGGGCGAGCGGCAGGCGGCGGACGAAATGAGAGATCACGTCGACGCCGCGCGAGTCGGGCGCGAGCGGCGCACCGGCGCTCTCGAACACGGGGGCGGACATGTCTTGCGTGTCCGACGCCTCGGCTGTCGGAGTTGCAGTGTCAGGTGTTTCCGGCGCGGTCCGCTTGTCGTCGCGTTCGCCGTCGCCGTCCGTTTGTTCGTGGTTCATTCCATCATGCCTACGACGTCAGGCGTCTCCCAGGCAAGGTGCTGTCCGCCATCGAGCGCGATCATCTGCCCGGTGATCGAGGGGGTTTCCCACAGGAAGCGGATCGTGCGGCCGAACTCCTCCAGCTCCGCCTTGCGCTGCAGCGGCACGGCCGCCACCTGCATGGCGAAATCTTCTGGCTTCTGGCGCGTGTTGGCGAGCGTCGGCCCCGGTCCGATGGCGTTGACGCGGATGTGCGGGGCAAGGCCCTGCGCCATGGTTTGAGTCGCGCTCCACAGGGCGGCCTTGGAGAGCGTGTAGGAGAAGAACTGCGGCGTCAGCTTCCACACCCGCTGGTCGATGATGTTGACGACGAGGCCGCTCTCTCCCGGCGGCAGGGCTCTGGCCATCTGCTGGGTCATGAAGATCGGCGCGCGGGTGTGGATCGCCATGTGACGCTCGTAGAGATCGCCCGTCAGCGTGCCGATCTCGTCCGGTTCGAAGATCGAGGCGCTGTTGATCAGCAGGCGCACCGGGCCGAGTGCCCGGTTGGCTCGGTCGACAAGATCGGGTGCGACGTCGGGATCGGTGAGGTCACCGGAGACGGTCTCGGCCCGCCCGCCGGCATCGCGGATCTCCGCGGCGAAGGCTGCGGCCTCGTCTTGCGAGGTGTTGGCGTGAATCGCGAGGGCGAAGCCGTTGGCGGCGAGGTCTGCGGCGATGGCGCGGCCGATGCGCCGTGCAGCGCCCGTGACGAGCGCCACGGGCTGCCGCATCTCGCTGCTTGCCTGGTCGCGGGCGTTCGAGCCGGTTGTCGGTTCGGCAGTCGCAAGGCTGCGCATCTGGGATCCTCAATGGCTGGGGGCGGGCAGTCGTCCGTCCGGCTGCCCGCTGCGTCGGGAGTTCCTACGCGGAGTTCCCGGCGGCGGATCGGTGCTGGCGCTTGCGCCTGCTCAGACCACCTTGCCCAACTGGAACACGGCCAGGATATACAACCCATAGAGTGTGCACAAAACGACGCCTGCGGGCCAGCGTATCGTGGCGCGAAAATAGGCGAGCGCAAGCACGAGCACGGCTGCTGCCAGCATCACCCAGACGTCGAGCTTCAGAACCTCGGCGGGAATGTCGACCGGCACGACCATGGCGGTGATGCCCATGATGGCGACGAGGTTGAAGACGTTGGAGCCGATGACGTTTCCAAGCGCGACGGCAGCATGGCCGCGCAGGGCTGCCATCAGCGATGTCATCAGTTCGGGAAGAGAGGTTCCAAGCGCGACCACCGTAAGGCCGATGACCGCTTCGGAGACACCCCAGTTTCGGGCGAGCGCCGATGCGCCTTCGATGGTGAAATGCGCGCCAAGCGGCAGGCCGACAAGGCCGACCACGATGAAGACGATTGCAAGAGCCGAACTCTCCGGAACGCCCTCAACCTCCTCGAAGGGAGGCTCGCCGCTTGCGCAGGCGTCATCCGCAGGAGCCGGCCCGCAGGCCTCGGCGACAGGCTGCCCGTGGCCGCTGGCGGCACGATGCTTGCGGGTCGCGCGTACGGATTCCCATAGGAACACGGCAAGCAGCAGCAGCAGGATGGCCCCGTCGACGCGCGATATCGGCGTGTGAAAGCACATGGCGACGAAGACCGCGCTGACGACCACCATGAAGATCGAGTTGCGCACCGCGCCGTCCTCGCAGCAGCGCGTGGCGGCGAAGATCGCGGGAAGCCCGAGCACGGCAAGGACATTGGCGATATTGGATCCGACAACATTGCCGATGGCTATGCCTGGCTGGCCGCTCAGCGCGGCATCGAGCGAGATCACCATTTCAGGAGCGCTGGTTCCGAAGGCAACGATCGTCAGGCCGATCACGAGGGCCGGAATGCCGAGCTTTTCGGCTATGCCAACCGCACCCCGCACAAGAACGTCGCCCGCAACAATAAGGACGACGAGGCCGCCAATGAGGCTGACATAGTCGATGATCATGAACTCTGAGGACCCGGGCGTAAGGATGGCTTGCGGAAACTGGCGAGCAGCGCGTGACACGCGGAACAGCAAGCTCGAGGCGCGCGACATTCTCGCGCCCTTCACCGTCTTCCGTCATCCCGCTCCACCGTCTTTGAGCACGCCTTCCGACGCGCTCCGACCCTATATATGTATTCGCGGGCCGATGAAAACCCGTCATGGCGGGTTGCGTGCGGGAGGGAACCGCCGCCAAGGGCGGATCCGCCCGGTGCCGGTATGGTAACCATTTGCTTACCCTGTCACGAAAAAATCAATCTTTGCCCGCAGATCTCCTCAATTCATGACGGGCGCTGCCACATTCGGATCCCATATAGGAGGCTCGGGGGGCACGCGGCTTCTGGCCGTTCGCACGAACCACCTTTGTAATTGGAGTATCCGCATGAAACGTCTAGCAGCTGCAGGCATGACAGCCGTCGTCTCATTCGCCGCGGCCGCGACGGCACACGCGGCCGACCTTCCGCAGCCGGCCGAGCCCCAGTCCTACACCTACGACGACCCGGTGCCGGCCGCGCGTTTCGACTGGACCGGCTTCTACTTCGGTGGGCAGATCGGCGGCAATCGTTCCGACTTCGAGACGAGCGCCACGACGACCGGCCGTTTCAAGAACGTCGACAACGGCTTCACCGGCGGTGTGCATGCCGGCTACAACTACATGATGACGCCGGAGTTCCTGCTGGGCGCCGAGGCCGACTTCAATCTGTCGGCCATCGACAAGACCCGCACGGTTGCGGGCGTCAATTACAAGACGTCGAGCGACTGGAACGGCACCGTGCGTGCCCGTGCAGGCTGGGCGTTTGATCGCTTCCTCGTGTTCGGTACCGCTGGCCTTGCCATCGCCGACATCGATGTTGCGGCGAATGGCGTCAAGGATAGCACGACCAAGGTCGGCTGGGCCGCGGGTGCCGGTGTCGAGGGTGCCGTTACCCAGAACGTCACGGCCCGCCTTGAATACCAGCACCAGGGCTTCGGCAGCGAGACCTTCGCGCTCGGCGGTCAGGCCTACAAGACGGATCTGTCCAACAATCAGGTCCGTTTCGGCATGAGCTACAAGTTCTGATCAACGAATTCGATCGGGAAAATGCCAAGAGGGAGCCGTTGGGCTCCCTCTTTTTTTGTGCGGTTGAGGTGTCGTTGCCTCCGCCCTAGGCTTGCCGCCTCGAAGTGGGCGGTGAAGAGGGGCGAGATGAGCGACGCGGGAAACGGTGCTGGAGCGGGGCCAGCCGCGCTTGCCATGTATGATTGGCCGGAAATCCGCACTGAAACGGATGCCTTGTGGGCGGCGCTTGCGCGCGCGCTGCGCGACGAGGGGCTCGACCCGCCGAAAGTGCTGGAGCGACAGCGCGAGCTGTTCTCGCTCTGGAGCGATCCCGACCTTCTCCTGGCTCAGACCTGTGGCCTGCCCTACGTGCGCCATCTTGCCGGGCGGGTGACGCTTGTCGGTGCCCCCGCCTACCGGCTGGACGGCTGCGCGCCGGGCCAGTACCGCAGTGCGCTCGTCGTGCGGGAAGATGACCTGTCGGAGGGGATCGCCGCGTTTCGCGGCCGAAGGGTCGCCTTCAACCACCCGGGCTCTCAGTCGGGGGAGGGCGCGCTGCGGCATCTGGTTGCGCCGTTGAGCGAGGAGGGGCGGTTCTTCTCGCAGGCGCTGGAGGCGGGTTCCCACCGCGATGCCTTGCGTGCGGTTGCCGATGGGGCGGCCGACATCGCCTGCCTCGATGCGGTGAGCTGGGAGCTGGCGAAGCGGCACGAGCCGGCCGCAGCCAGCGTGAGGGTGCTTGCCTATACGCCGCCGACGCCCGGCCTGCCGCTCATTTCGGCCGTCGGGCGCGCGGCGGATCTGCCCAGGATCAGGCGCGGGGTCGCACAGGGCATCGCAGCGCTCGACCCGGGGATCCGCGAGGCTCTGCTCCTGGCTGGCTTCGTCGCGTTCGAGCCACGGGACTATGAGGTCATCCGCGAGCGCGACCGGAAGGCAGCCGCGCTCGGGTATGGCTGCCTGGCCTGATCGCGGCCGGCTTCAGCCGGCGAAGCGTGTCGTGCCGTAGGACGGAACGGCCGCCTCGAAGGCGTCGAGCCAGGCAACGAGCGTCGGGTGCTGATTGCGCCAGGAGCCCTCGAAGCGCAGGTCGAGATAGCCGAGCGTACAGGCCAGGGCAATCTGGCCGATATCGGGCGTTGTGCCCTCGTTCACCGTTGCCGGCGGCGTCTTTTCCAGTTCCCCGAGCCCGCGGGAGACCTTCTCCGCCTGATAGGCCAGCCAGTCCGGATGCCGGCGTTCCTCGGGGCGGAAGCGCACCTCATAGACCTGAAGCAGCGCCGCATCGGCGATGCCATCGGCGAGCGCCTGCAGGCGGAGCACCGGGAAACGGGCGTCGCCTGCTGGAATGATACGTCCGCCGCCCGCCAGGTGGTCGAGATACTCCACCACGACCCGGCTGTCATAGAGCGCGGTGCCGTCCTCGAGCAGGAGGGCTGGTATCTTGCCGAGGGGGTTCTGCGTGCGGATGGAGTCGCCCGGATCGGTCGTGTCGGTGGCCTCGACATGCAGCAGGGCGGCAAGGTCGAGGACGGCGGCGGCGATCTTGGCCTTGCGGCCGAACGGGGAGGCGGGAGACGAGCGAAGAACGAGCACGGATGGATCCCTGTTTCATGGGGCGGGAGCAGTCGATTCGATGCTCCCGGGCCCGGGCGTGAAACGAATACGGGTCGGGCGGTTTTTGCCGGAACCCGACACCGGCTGGTTAACGCGAGATTGTATTGAATGCCTGTCGCTTGAAAAGAAGCAATATCTTCAGTGCTTTATTGTCGAAAATTGCGCTCGAAGGGGTAACGGAGCGTTAACAGGCGGTTTCTAGCTTGCTGAAAAGTGCCGGTCGCAGGTCGGTGCGACGAGCAGCAGGACCGCCGGATGCGCTTCTCCCTTGCCTCTCCATTTGTCGCTGTGCGGCGCGTGCTTTTGCTGATGGGGCTGGTCTATCTGGCGTCCCTTCCGCTGCTTGCGCCGCTGCGTCCCGAGGTAATCGACGCACCGCTGTCCCGCTATCATGCGGCCGTGAATTCCATCTTCACGGACAATTGGGGCAGTTTCGACCAGGTTCCCGACGCCCTGCGTCGGATGCCGGAGGTCGTGCGCCAGCGGTTTGAGGCGATGCTGAAGAGGTAATCCCTCGCACCTTTCCGCAGCCCTCAGCCTGGCGGGTGGATGCGTTGCCAGCGCGCCGGGCGCGCCGCATCCTTGCAGGTGTCGGGTCCCCACAGGCTCGCGAGGCGGAAGGCATAGTCCTGCCATTTCCAGGTCGCGCGATATCCGCAATGGCGGTCGGAGGGGCCGACGTGCTCCGCCGTCAGTTCTCCCGTGTCCGCGTTGAAGCGCGGGCGGGGCAGAAGATCGGTTCCGACCCAGCCGAACCGGGGGTCGTGAACGGCGAAGACGAGTGTCTCGACGCCGCCGATCTCACCTGAATCCCGCAGATAGAGCCGGTATGTCTCGCCTCCGGAGGTACCTGATGTGCAGGGGAGCGCGTAGAAAGTCGCGACATCGGAGAGCACGCCGATGACGACAGGGGCATCCGCCAGCCCCGGGCTTTCGGATGCCTCGCAGTCGGAGGTGCGGGCATGGCGTTCCAGCACGGCATAAGGGACGCCGAGGGCGCGCACCGCTTCTTCCCGGCTGAGGCGCGGCAACCGGCGCGCGGGCGGTATCGGCGCGAATGCTCCGGCGTCTCCCGTGTCGCTGGCAAGCTCGTCCATCGCAGCTCTCGATCCGCTCAGAGAAAACAGGGCCTCATGAGCGCCGCCGAGTGCATCGAGAAAGGAAATCCGAAGGCCTTGGCCCTGGCGCAGGGCCTCGACAAGCGTGCGTCCGGCGCGCGGCGCGGTCACATGAAGCCGTTCTATCCTGTCTGCGGGTGCGAACTCGTCGGGCCGAAGCACATGGACGGGCCGGTCGTCGATCTCCCATTGCATGGCGCGCCGGTCGTCGGGACGTGGAGACGACGTCTCGAAGGCAAGCGCGATGCCGCCTAGCGTCCGTTCCAGGCGCAGGCGGTAGACGGGGGCGCCTGTCGCCGCATCAACGCCCGTTGCCTCGGCGAAGCAGGGAGCCTGCGCGGCGCAGGAAACCCGCCAGCCGCCGGTGTCATCGCGGGCCTGCGCCGTTGGCGCGCAGACGAGCAGCAGCGTCAGCCAGAGGCCGCGCAGCGGAAAGACGGGTGTTTCAGCGCGGCGCGGGAACATTGATCTGCCTTTGCCTGCAGCCGCGTCTGTCCACCGCGCGGCAGGACCTGAAGTCGAGATCCCTGGTCAGGCAGATGCGCACCTCGGAGAGCCTTCCGGCCTCGCATGTGACGGCCATCGCCGAATCGCGCAGGCCCGGATTGGCGAGACGAAATGCTGTTTCGACCGCAGCCGGGGCGACGCGTCCGCCGTCGCGCGTCGTGGCGAAAGCAGCGGGGATCCTTATCTTCTCGAATGCCTGACGGGTGAGAGCGAAATAGTCGTCGGGCTCGAGCCCCGAGCAACTGCCGTGCTTGCGCCACTCGTGGCGGATCAGCCCCCGGCTCGGCATGATGTCGAGCATGCGCTCCACCGTGCCGCGGCCCGGCTCACGGTATCGCGTCCGGCAGGATGAGGGATATCCGCGCTCGTTCTGCGGCCAGAGGCCGTGAACGACGAAGCGGAACGGCTTTGCCACCTTGCACTGGGTCGGATCGGCCTTGCGCCCGGCGCGGGCGCAATAGCTCGGCGACCATGAGAGCGAGAGCACATAATAGTCGAACTCTCCGCTTTCGGCCGCATGCGCCGACTGCGGTCCCGCCGTTGCAAGACCGAAGAACACGAGCAGGGCGACAAGACAGAGATCCACAGCGCGGCAACGATATGCCGCGCTGGCAATGCGATGCCTCACGGACGGACAGTGCGGCAACGTGCGTCGTAGACCCGCCAGGGATCGACGCCGGCAACGCAGGCCTCAGCCTTCCACCCCAGGCCGACAAAACCGGCGTGTTCCATGATCGCGTAGTAGACGCGGCGCTCGCGCCCGTCGCTCATCGCGGCGCGGGCCTCGCAGAAACGCCGTGCATAGGGGCTTGGCCGGTTGACCGAAAAGCCTGTCTCTACGATGCGTTCCATGGCGCGGATCGTCAGGCCGCGACCGTATTCGACGTCGGCACGGGCAACGCGACCGGCAACCGCGTTCTGAACCGCCACATCCTCGCAGGCGGGAACGCGGGGATCCCCGTTCCAGGATAAATAGGGGCGTTCTTCGGCCTTTGCTCCACTGAATGCCGAAGCGGCAATCAGAATTGCGCCGGCGCACAGGGGGGCAAGGGCTCGCAGCGAAGCGAAAGCGGGCATGTCGGTCTCCTCGGGAGGCTGCTTCGAATGCACGATGCGGCAGTGCGTCTTGGCGGTCAAGCTGGCGGGAGGGGCTCCACGCGGATCATTTCTCGCCCGTGAGCTGGAGAACGCGCCAGTCCGCGCCTCGGCCCTGCGCGAGCGTCGTCGTCAGCCAGGGCAGAACGGTGTCGAGTTCGCCTTTCAACGTCCAGGGTGGATTGATCATGATCAGGCCGCTTCCCATCATCGGACCGTCGGCACGCGCCTGCCCGGCGAAATGCTCTGCGACCATGATCCGTTCGATGCCCGAAACGCTCATCGCGTCGTAGAAGCGCTTCACGGTCTTCTTGTCCTTGATCGGATACCAAGCGATGAAGCAGCCTGTGCCCCAGCGCCGCCACCCCTTGTAGAGGCCGGTCGCCAGCTTCTCGAACTCGTTGGTTTCCTCAAAGGCCGGGTCGATCAGCACGATGCCGCGCTTTTCCTTCGGCGGCACGAAGCCGCGCAAGGCGTTCCAGCCGTCAAGCTCGATCGCCTTGACGTGAACGTCGCCGGCGAAAAGCTCGGCCAGCTTCTGGAAATCGTCGGGATGCAGCTCGGTGACCGTCAGGCGGTCCTGCTCGCGCATCAGCTTGCGGGCAAGCAGCGGCGATCCCGGGTAGACGGAGAGCTTTTTCGCGTTCTCCTCCATGCCGCGCACGACGTCGAGCCAGGGTGCCAGGATCTCGGCGACCTTCTTCGGCATGTCGGCTTCGAGCACTCGGCCGACGCCCTGGCGCCATTCGCCGGTGCGCTGCGCATCGCCTTTTGTCAGGTCATAGCGGCCCAGGCCGGCATGTGTGTCGATAATCCGGAACCCGCCGGGTTTCGACTGCAGGTAGGTGATGACGCGGGCGAAGACCATGTGCTTGAGCACATCGCCGATGTTGCCGGCGTGAAAGGCGTGGCGGTAGTTCACTGTCCGGCCTCCTTGAGTATGGCCGCCACGGGGCGGGCTAGAAAAACAACCGCCTTGTCGCCATGGTCGGCGGCGCCGATCTCGGAAAAACCGAGGCGGGAATGAAAACGCAGCGAACCCGGGTTGGCCGGGCGGGTGTTGACTTCGCAGGCAAGCGGCAGCGCAGCGTTGCGCGGATCCGCCACCGCGCGCTCAAGAACGGCCTCGTAGAGCTTCTGGCCATAGGACTTGCCCCGCGCGGACGGCGCCAGCGCGATGCGGTCGACATAGAGGAACTCGCCGACCTCGCGCTTCAGCCAGGCGAAGTTACGGCTGTCGTAGGTCGCGGTATGGTCGAGACAGATCAGCACGCCGACCGGGATCTCGTCCTCGACCGCGACGAGGGTCATGACACTGGCATCCGCCAGCGCATGCAATTCGGCCGCGCCTATGCTGTTGACCGCCGGAAGGCTGGCCTCGTTGACAGCGAGAACGGCATCCGTGTCGGCGCGGGAGAAGGGTCTGATATCCACCATGGGTACGGTCCGGTGCGATCTGGGAATGCGGGGCCGGCGTCCGCAGACGAAGCCAGCTCCGGGATAGGGCGTCGACGGCGGTCCTGTAAAGGTCTCGCCACTGCTTTCGGGGGAAGGGGAGGAGGGGACAGAAAAGAAATGCGGCGGCCCGCGAAAGGCCGCCGCATTCCGGAACCCGGACAGGGAGGGCAGGCCTCAGGCCTGCTCGCCGCCGTCTTCCTCGATCTGCAGTTCAACGGCCTTGGGACCCTTGCCATGTCGATCCGGCTCGGTTTCGAAGGAAACGCGCTGGTCGCTCATGAGGGTTGTCAGGCCGGATCGTTCCACGGCGGAGATGTGAACGAAGACGTCCGCATCGCCATTGTCCGGCATGATGAAGCCGAATCCCTTGTCCGCCTTGAAGAACTTCACGACGCCAGTCTGACGCGGGCCGCGCTCGACAGGCGGACGTCTCGGTGCGCCGCGCTCGCCACCGCCGAAACGGTCGCCGCCGCCACTGCGATCACCACCGCCGAAACGGTCACCGCCGCCGCTGCGATCACCACCGCCGAAACGGTCGCCACCGCCGCTGCGATCACCACCGCCGAAACGGTCGCCACCGCCGGCGCGATCACCGCCGCCGAAGCGGCCGCCACCGCCAGCGCGATCACCACCGCCGAAGCGGCCGCCGCCACCGGCGCGATCACCACCGCCGAAGCGACCACCGCCGCCACTGCGATCACCGCCGCCGAAACGGCTGCCGCCGCCGCCGAAACGATCACCGCCGCCGCCGAAGCGGTCGCCACCGCCGCTGGCGCGTTCACCGCCGCCGCCACCAAAGCGGTCGCCACCGCCAAAACGATCACCGGCAGGGAAACCGCCGGTCTCTTCGCCCGGGGCACCCCAGCTCGTCTCGCTGAAGCTGTCCCGCCGCCCGCCGCGCTCGGGCTTGTTGCGCTTGTCGTGGTCGTTACCACCGCCGAATTCTTCCGGATCGCCGCCAAAGTCCTTCGAACCACCGCGCCGTCTGCCTTGCCGACGGTTGTCCGAACGCCAGTCATCCATGTTAAATTCACCCTGTATGAACCCGCTGCTCCGCCGGGCTCGCTGGTCAATGTGTTGGCGACGTCCGGTATGATCGCAATCTTGCCCGGCCACGCCCTGTTCACGCCGCGTCTGTCTGGGGATGTCGCACCCGTCGCTCGGGCCGTGACCAAGGGGTCCAGGCCCAAAGGCTTCCGGGACAAAGGAGCGGGAGTGCTGGGGGTTCAGGCATCAGGCGATCCGCAATGGGCGTTGCCCCCTGTATCACCAGCCGCTTGACGCCAGGCACGAGAGAACTTCTTTCCCGTCCCCGCATGTTCGGCACCAAGAACGCCGAACATCCTAACCGTCACATCCCAGACCTTGTCCGCCGCCACATCCTTGCCAATCGCGCACGCATCATACGTGTGGAGACGTGGTTCGGGCAAGGAAAACCCTGCGAAACGCCATAGCTTGCAGGTTCTCCAGAGTGAATCCCCGCCCATTCCTGCCGTAAATTGCGGAAATTGACAGGGCATGGAGCCCTCGCTTGCGTGATGGTTGTCAAGCGGCGGGGGGCGGGTTACCTGAATGGATACCGAAGGCTGCGGCCACCCGTCCGCTCAGCAGCTCCCTCCAGCGCCGAAAGAGCTTCGCACCATGTCCGAAACCGATCAGGCAGAACCGCCCGTACAGATTGTCGTCATTCCCGTGACGGCCTTTCAGCAGAACTGCTCGGTGATCTTCGATCCGAAGACGAAGCTTGGCGCGGTTGTCGATCCCGGCGGTGACGTCGAGCGGATCCTGGAAGTCCTGGCGGAGCATGGCGTCAAGGTCGAGAAGATTGTCCTCACCCATGGCCATATCGACCACGTCGGTGGTGCGGCGGAACTCGCGGAGCGGCTTTCCGTGCCGGTCGAGGGGCCGCACAGGGCCGACGAGACGTTGATCGCCCGGGTCGAGGAACAGGCGCGTCAGTTCGGGGTCGACGGCGTGCGCGTGGTGACGCCCGACCGCTGGCTGGAAGAGGGTGACGAGATGTCGATTGCCGGTCGCAGTTTCCAGGTGCTTCACTGTCCCGGACACGCACCCGGTCATGTGGTCTTCTTCGAGCCGGAGCTGAGGTTCGCGATTTCGGGCGATGTGCTTTTCGCCGGCTCCGTCGGACGCACGGATCTTCCCGGTGGAAACCACGAGACGCTGATCGCCTCCATCCGCGACAAGCTTCTTCCGCTTGGCGACGACGTCAGCTTCCTGCCGGGCCATGGCCCGGCCTCCACGATCGGTCACGAGAGAAAGACGAACCCGTTTCTTCGCTGAGGCGGCGCGCTTCGGAAGGGCCAACGACATGATCAAGCAGCTTGCCATTTTCGCCCTCATTGCCGCCGCTCTGGCCGCCTCGCAGGCGGCGCGGGCTGGGGACTTCACCGACCGCCAGATGCTGATCGACCGGCTGAATCGCGACGAGGCCCGCGGCGGGCCTTATATTCGCGGCGGCCGGTCGGCGTTCCAGGCCCGGGTGAAGGTCTGCAACGTCATGCCGACGCCGGTGCGCGACCCCAAGACGGGCAAGCTGGTCAAGGTGATGAAGGAAGTCTGCTGGATGGAATGACGCCGGCCGCGAGCGGAACTCGGCGGCCTTCGCGGTCCGGGCAGGCCACGTCCGTTAGAGCAGGCCCTGAAGCACCTCGATCTTGTCGTTGACCAGCCAGCCGTAATAATTTTCCTCTGGCCAGCGGGCGCCGCCGGCAGCCCGCCGCCGGCGGAACGCGGCGGCGCGATCCCATGAATCTCCGAGGTTGTAGAGGGTCGCAGTCAGGCCCGGATTTCCCGAGATGTCGACATTGGCGACGCTCTTGTAGGCGTCGATGGCGTCGCGCAGGACAGCGGCCATGTAGTGGAGAGACTTGCCCGGATCCATCGTCGCCCGGTAGATCTCCTGCTCGTTGCGCACGGAGAGCTTGGGATAGCCGCTGGTACGGTTGACCCGGTCGCTCATCATCAGCGCGGTCAGCGGCGAGAGCTGGCCGAGCCCGAAGCTCTGGCCGGCGAAGAGCGGTTGGAAGAAGGCTTCGTTGAAGTTCTTGCCGGGATAGCGGACACCATCGACCAGCTTGCCCTGGAACCTGGCTCTCCAGATCCGCTGGTAGCAGGACCACAGGCGGTTGCTTTCCTGCGAGCCGGCATTGCAGCGCTTGAACTCCGGGCGCTGGACGAAGTCGGCGACATGGACCCCGCCCAGTGAAAATTCCATGCGGATGCCGGCGTAGCTCAGCGCCTTGACATAGTAGGACTGGGCGCTGTCGAGACTGTCGTAGTTATAGGTGTGCTCGCCGACAATCGCGCCCAGCATGTGGATCGGATCGATTCCGTAGGCGCTTGCCGCTTTCTTGATGTCCCGGATCAGCCGGGTGTCGCGACGAAGTACACTGACGATCCTGTCAAACTTGGCGTCATAGGCGGACCGGCTTGCGGCCGTCCGCCGCGCCGAGGCGAACGGAATGCGTGGTTGCGATGCGTTGCGGTTGCCGGCGGGAACCTTTGTCGCGGCCTGTGCTGCCTCGATACCCAGGACGGGGGCAAGCGGGCCTCCTGCAAACGGCAGGGACAGGGCGAGGGCGATCGCGCCCAGGCGCAACAGGGAAGCGGTCTGTTTCACGGGCCAACTCGAGGTGACAAGGCGGTTCATGGGGCGGCCGGCAGGCCTGACGATCAGATGACGCCCTGCATATACGTTTCGGGCCGTAACGGAAAGGCGCATGCCGAAGGCGACCGCACGCGACCGGCGGCGCAGGTGAATTGTCGCCGCGCGGGTGGGGGGAAGCTCGCGGCTGGCGAAGTTGCTCATCGCTCTGGTCGATCCTTGTTGTCGCTTCGGGGGGCGGCGAAGATGGAGGCGCCGGGCATCTGGGCTATCTGGGCGAGCGTTGCGGGCGTCATGTGTCGCCTCAGGATGCTTTTCGCGCCGGCGGATGGCAGATCCGCCCACCGGTCGCGGGGCTGGCGACGCCCGTGGTGAGCGGAAAGCTGATTGGCAGTCCGGCGCGCACCCGCATCGCGAGAAAGGCGAAGCACTCGGCCTCGATCGCATCGCCGCGCCAGCCGACATCCTCGGCCACGGCGACATCGACGCGGGCTTCCTGGCGGATCGCCTCCAGCAGGTGCGGGTTGCGACGGCCGCCGCCGCAGATAATGACGCGGGCGGGACGACGTGGCAGCCGGTCGAGCGCCGCACCGACGGCGCCTGCGGTGAAGGCGGTCAGCGTCGCTGCTCCGTCCTCGACCGACAGACCGTCGGCCATCGCCGAGGTGAAGTCGTTGCGGTCAAGGGACTTCGGGTAGGGCGCATGGAGATAGGGATGGGTGAGGAGCCGCGCGAGGCGGTCGCGGTCGGCCCGGCCGCTGGCCGCGATTTTGCCATCCCGGTCCATGTCGCCGAGGCCGTGGGCACCGATCCAGTCGTTGAGCGGAGCATTGGCCGGGCCCGTGTCGAACGCATGCGGCAACCCGTCCTCGTCGACCCAGGTGATGTTGCCGACGCCGCCGAGATTGAGAACGGCGGTCTCCGGACCGGCGCCGATCGAGCGCAGGAGCGCGGTGTGATAGACGGGGGCGAGCGGCGCGCCCTGGCCGCCGAGCGTCATATCGTGACTGCGGAAGTCGTTGACGACGGGTATTCCGAGGCGTTCGGCCATCAACGTGCCGTTGCCGAGCTGGCGGGTGCGGCCGCAGGCGCCGCCGGTTGGTGCGCGGTGCAGCACGGTCTGTCCATGGAAGCCGACAGCGGCAATCTCGTCGTGGCCGATCCCGTGCTCTGCGAGGAAGTCGGCCACCGCTTGCGACTGGGCTTCGCTGACGCGCGCCTCCGCCTCGGCGAAGATGTCAGGCTCCGGTCCCTCGAAGTTCCACAGCGCGGCCTCCTTGAGCGTTGTCGCCAGCAGCGGCTTCAGGCCGTCGGGATAGGGGGCAAGTCTCCAGGGGCCGAAGGCAAACACGCGCTCGCCGTCGGTGCGCAGCATGGCGATGTCGATGTTGCCATCGAGGACGGTGCCGGTCATCAGGCCGATTGCCCAGTGTCCTTCGGAGGTGTGGTCAGACGTGTTCATGCGATTCTCGTTGGCTGGCGATAGGTTGGCGGCACGCGGGGACATCGCGGCGAGCAGGGGTGGGGCCGGGAAAACGCGCGGAGCGTGAGCGAGGGAGGGCTGGTCAGTGATGTCGGCACTCGGCAACCGGCAGCGGCCTTTCCGCCTGACATCCGCTTCCGCATGGTTCTGCCTCCCCCTTCGTCCCGATTGCAGCCCTGTGCGTTTTCGGTTGCGATCCTGATCCTCATCGCAACCGCGAGAACTCTAGCATGAGCGTGCCCCATCGGGGCAGGGGGAGCTGTGACCGGGATCACGTTCCCGCGATCCAGGTCCGTTGACCTAGTCGTCGGAGAGGGTCGTTGCGCGCGTGCATTGCCCGTAGGCGTTGCTGATGGCCGAGTTCAAAGTCGGGTCCTCGCTGTGTTCCAGCAGGCGGACCCAGCTCCCTTCCGAGGAGAGGGTGTCGAGCGTGCAGCGGCAGATCTCGGCGCAGTCGGGCGGCGGGACGTTGCCCTCTGCCTCCGCCTCTCCGGGCTCCAGGATGGCGCAGCTCATCTCGCATTGCTCGAGGAAGGCCGTTTCTGCCGGATCCGGAGCGACGCCGAGGGAAACGGCGGCCCACACCGCGCCGTAGAGAAGCGGCTGATGCAGGAGATAGAAGGCGAGCGAGTGCCTGCCGAAAAAGGCCGTGAGCCGTGTGCCGATGCCTCTCGCCCGCCATGTGCCAAGTCTTGCCCATGCTGGCGTGGACAGCGTGAGGCGGGCGATGGCGATGCCGGCGAGGATCGGGGCGAGCCAGGGAAACAGGGGGACGTGGTCCACCGACGGCGACGAGGTGGCGACAAGGCCCGTCCAGCCGAACCAGTCGTCTCCGGCAAAGGAGAGGCTGAGCACGCGCGGCAGCGCCAGCGCGCCGGCGGCTGCGAGAAGCGTCAGCGGCGGCGGCACGAAGACGAAGGGAAGCGTGATGAGAGAACCGGCGGCAATGGCGTGCAGGATGCCGAAGCGGACATACTGGTCGCCGAGCGCGTACCAGGTGGAGAGGCTGATCGCGCCGGCGGCAAGGGCGATGCGCCCGGCACGCAGGAGTGCCGCCTTCCAGCGGATGCCGCGCCGATGCGACAACACCAGCCCGACACCGACAAGGAAGAGGAAGGACCCGGCGATCGCGGCCGCGAAGCTGCGCCAGCCGGCTCCGCGGTCGACGGGCCAGTCGACAAGCGCGAACCAGGAAAGGTCCCAGGACAGATGGTAGACCGCCATCGCCAGCAGCGCGATGCCGCGCGCCACATCCAGCCAGTCGAGCCGGCCTGATCGGTCGGCGCGGGCACTGGCTGCGTCGTCGCCCGGGGGCGGCGGCGGCGCGCAAGGAGAAACCGCGGTGCCTGTCTCTTCGGTCATGGCGGCGGGTCTTTCCGTGTTGGGGCTCGATTCGACGTCAGGCGCGGCGCAGGCGCGCGCGGCGGGCGTCGACGAGCGGTGCGAGCTGGACGACCAGGATCGCGGCGAAGATGAGCAGGCAGCCGGCGAGGCTTGTTGGCGTCAGCCTCTCGCCGAGAAGGAGCGCGCCGAAGAGTGCGGCGAAAAGAGCCTCTGACGACAGCAGGATCGCGGCGTCGACGGAGCCCGTCCATCGTTGCCCAAGCGCCTGAAGCGTGAACCCGAGGCATCCCGAAATCACACTGGTGTAAAGAAGCTCCGGCCAGGCGCTGGCGATATCGCTCAGCGTTATCGGCTCGAGGAACAGGCCCGGCAGAAGCGCGACGAGGCCGGTCACGCCGAATTGCCATGCCGACAGCGCCAGCGGTCGGCCGCTGGTGGCGGCAAACCGGCCGATCAAGCTGACGTGCAGGGCCCAGAAGATCGCGCAGACGAGCATCAAAACATCGCCGCTGCCAAGCGTGCCGAGCGAGCCGCGACCCAGCATCCAGATGCCGGCGAGCGTCACCAGGGACGCCGGCCAGACGATGACATGCGGCCGCTCATGGAAGATCAGCGCGGCCATGACGGGTGTCAGGACAACGTAGACCGCCGTCAGGAAGCCGGCGTTGGTGACGCTTGTCGTCGTCAGGCCGACCTGCTGCAGCGTGATGCCGAGAAAGAAGATCAGTCCGAGCAGGGTGAAACGCAGGAAATGCCGGGGGGCAAGCGGCGCGGGTCCCCTTTCGCGCAGGGCGAAGGGCAGCACCACAAGGGCTGCGATGGAGAAGCGGATCCCCGTGAAGGTCAACGGCCCCAGGTGATCCATCGCGGTCGACTGGGCGACGATTGCCGATCCCCAGATGAGGGCTGCGATAAGGAGAAGGCAATTTGCGGCAAGTCGGCTCATTCAGATCGGCTATCCGAAAGCGCCGGGTGCCGCAAGCGCCATTCGGTCCGTTCAGCCGTTGGGAAAGGCGAAGCAGATCACGAAGGTCAGGGCAAGTGTCGCCGAGGTGACCCAGAGGGCTGTCGGCCAGGGAGAGACCCTGCGTACGGAAAGGGTGTCTGCGTCAGTCCGGTTGGTGAAGCTCATGCGCACTCTCCGCCGTTTGCCACGCACGAAAAGTTAAGTGTTTTGGTTAACGAAGAGTAAAGAGGCGAATTGCGCGCCTGTCGGGTTATTCAGATATTTTGCAACTCGCTGTGGATTTCCAAGCCTTTTCAGTCACGAACCGCGCGACACTGCGGTCGCGCGGTTCGTGACTGAAAAGGTAAACGGGCGGGCGGGTCCATGACCCTCGCCCGCCCGCGTCCCGATCATTTTTGACTGCCGGGGTCAAAGCTCGAGCGCGTCGAGTCCTGCTTCCAGGTGATCCGCCATCAGCGGCATGCCGAGCAGATACTTGGCGGTCGAGCCGACGGCGCGCTCGCGCGCCTCGTTCACAGCCTGCTGGAAATCCTCCGCGTCGAAATCGCCGCGACCGATCCACAGCAAGGCGACGAGCTCTGCGGCCTCGTCGACGTTGAGGTCCTCGATCAGCTCACGCAGCTCCTCTTCGCTGAGATTTTCGGTCTCTTCCTCGGCGAGCCCGTCGTGGGCGTGGCTGTCGGTGAGCGTGTCCTCGTCGAACTCAACCTCGTGGTCGTTGCCGTCCTCGAAGCTGTCTTCGAGGGCTCCCGAGACCGCACGCGCCTTCTGGATCAGCATCCGGATCGTGTCCGGTGATAGGCTGAGATCG
This sequence comes from Stappia sp., assembly GCF_048268045.1. Classification (GTDB taxonomy): domain Bacteria; phylum Pseudomonadota; class Alphaproteobacteria; order Rhizobiales; family Stappiaceae; genus Stappia. Next base: position 503,238 of record NZ_JBLWWG010000001.1, on the reverse strand, counting down.
ACCGCCATATTCCAAGCTCCCTGTCGGGGTGGAGAGGACGGATCCTGTCCTCCCGCATCGTTCCCCGATGTTTCGCGCGTTTTCGCGTGCTTCGCAATGGCGGGTGGGGGAGGTGTGGACGGAACGCGGCGGGCGGTTGCCTCGATCAGCGGCTCTGCGGGGGAGTTTCCGTCGCGGCTTGCTCGGCCGGGGCGATCCGCTTTAGCGTATGGGCGAGCGGTCCGCCAAACATCGTCAGAGACAGCGCGAACAGGAGGCCGAGGGCAACCGCCAGCCCGAGCATCGCCGCGGCGCTTTCCTCGCTGCCGCGTTCGCCGCGCGTCGAGGGGCGGGAGGGGAGGGAAAGGGCACGGGGCATCAGTAGAAACCTCTGTCGTGGCGCTTGCCGCGTTCGGCTCCGTCCTTCAGGCCCTGCACCATGTGGCGGGCCAGCATCGACAGCAGCAGCAGCATCGAGCCGAAGGCGAGCGCGAGAACGCCCATCGTCCAGTCGTCGGCAGCGGTCGCGCCGGCGGCCCGTGCGCTGGAGGCAATGAAGATCGCCGGCAGGGCGCCAATGGCGACGACCAGGGCAGCGCGCATTGGAACGGCAAGCCTGCGCCAGCGGCGCGGCTTGGCGGTGCCGGAGAGAACGGACTTGCGCGGGGAGGAACTGGGGGAACGCATCTGACTGCTCCGCGTTTCGCTTTTGGTCGATGCGTTGAAGGTGACGGGCGAAAGGGGCTTCGCAAGGTCGCCAATCGGGCGCTTCCTGTGTCATTTGTAGGCGGATTGAAGGCAGATCATGGCGCTCCCGCCACATACATTTCCACATTCTTACCGGCCCCTTTACCGATTGGCAGGAGCTTTCGCCCATGATCCTTGGCATAAGTGAGCGCCTGGCGCGACGGTGCCGTCGGGAGCCTAAGTCGGAAGATTGATGATGGAATCCTTGGAGAAGCCGGAGCCGCAGGCGAGCCCTGAAGCGGACCGTGGCCCGCGCCAGCCCGCGGGAGCGCCCGGTGCCGCCGACGCGGCCCTTTCGCTCGCCGGTCTCGGCTTCTTCATGGTTGATATCCAGGCCAAGCGGATCGTCTGGCTGGAATCTCAGACGCTTGATTTCGCCGCGCGCGCCGGTCTCAACGAGGCGCCACTTTCGAGCGCATTGCGCCTTCTCGCCCAAAACGACCAGAAGCAGATTCTGGGCCTCATCCAGCAGGCCGTGAAATACGGTGCATCCGGTCCGGCCGAGCTTGGCGGCGGCGAGGTCGGCACCGGGCTGACGTTGTCGGCCATGCGCTACCAGGCCGAGGGCGGGCGCACGTTTATCGTTGCCGTTGCCGACAGCGAGCAGGAGGAGGAGGGGACCGGCTCGGCCGTGCGCGGTGTCGCGCCGCTCATCCGCCATCTGGTCGAGAGCAGCGAGAAGGCCGTTCTCGTCGTCGATAGCTTCGGTTACCTGCGCTACGCCAATGATGCGCTGGTGTCGCTGTTCCACATAGCCGATGCCTCATTGTGCGTTGGCCGCAACATCGCCCACATCCCCAACCGCGTCGGCAAGACGCTGACGTCCGTCGTGCTGACGACACTGGCCAGACGGGCGCCGATGGAGGGGAACAAGCGGTTCTTCCTGTCCTCGGGCGACTCGATGACGCTGACGTTCTCGATCGTTCCGTTCCGGGTGTCCTCCGGACTCGGCGGCGTCGTTTTCTCGGCGGAAAAGGTCACCTCCAGTGCGGTTGATTTCATGCAGGTGTTCAACTGCGTGAACGCGCCGACGCTTGTGGTCGACGTGAAGACCCGCATGACCGTCGCGGTCAATGCCGCGGCGCGCAAGACCTTCGCCATCAGCGAGCAGCTGATGGAATCGGCGCCGATCACCGAGACTATGCTGCATCCGAAGACGTTCATGACCCTGCTCGATCACGCCCGCAAGGGGGCGACGACGCCAGTTCAGGCGACGGTCAGCGGCTTCGACGGCGTGTCGCGCAGCAAGCGGCTGCGCGTGACGCTGATGGAAACCGGCTCCGCGCATTATCTCCTCATCGAAAGCAAGCACTAAGCCGGGCACCGCCTGGGGGTGATGCTTAAGGCTCCCGTCTCCGGTCGCCCCGACCGGACGCCTTCGCGCGTGCCGAGTCTCCAGAGGCTCTGCCCGAGAGCAGCGGTACTTGCTGTTTTTTGAAAAAAACTTCTCCGAGCGCCGCGTGTGCAGCGGGAGGCGAAGTATTTGAATTTCAATTGACTGGTGCGATGTCGGGAAAATGCAATCACATGTAGCAATTCCGACTTACCCAGGGTTGGTGGAATATTCACTTTCTCTTCATTTTTCGAGCGTGGAATTGCCGTAGGGGAAAATATTTACATGCTGGTTTTTCGATTTTTCGAACCGGCGACAGGCGGGAGGGAACTTCAATGTTGGGAGTTCGACATGACAAGAAAAGAAGATCGAGTTTTCCTCGAAAGCCAATCCGGCGCGGCTGCTGTTGAGTTCGCAATCGTCGTCCCGGTTTTTCTTCTCATCATGCTGGGCATCCTGGCCTACGGAATTTACTTCGGCGCGGCGCACAGCGTCGCGCAGATCGCGGCGGATGCGGCGCGCGCCTCGGTTGCGGGATTGTCCGATGCGGAGCGCGAACGGATCGTGCGTACGCATATCGCGGCAAGTGCGGGGTCCTATGCCCTCATCGACGGCGCCAAGGTGGCCGTGGACGCTGGCCCTCTTCCTGGAAATGCACGTCAGTTTCGCGTCGTCGTGACCTATCACGCCGGCGACCTTCCGATCTGGCAGATGCGGCCGATGCTTCCCTTGCCGAGCGAAACGATCCAGCGCGTCGCCATCGTTTCGCGTGGCGGCTACTGAGTGCGGGCGAGGGAGCGTGTCATGGGATTGTCTCTTCGCCGCCGCCTGCGTGATTTCGGCCGTGATACCTCCGGAACCATTGCCCTCATGGCGGGCTTCTTCTTCCTGCTCATGATCGGGGTGACCGCCCTGGCCATCGACGTCGGTTCGCTCTACTTCGAGCGCCGTGTCCTGCAGGGCGGGGCCGATCTTGCGGCCATCGCCGGAGCAGGCGACATCGCGCGGGCCGAGGAACGGGTCGAGGCGACGCTCGCGGCAAATCAGGTCCTGGCCGATTATGAGGTCGTGCGGGGCAATTACGTCGCGGATCCGGATGTGGAGCCCGATCAGCGCTTCACAGCGGGGCGTCTGCCCTACAATGCGGTGCGCGTGAACCTCAGTCAGCCGGGCAAGATCTTCTTCGCCCGCGTGTTCGACGCCCAGCAACCTGAGATCAGTGTCACCGCCGTGGCCGCCAGCGCGGAACTGGCCTCGTTCAGCATCGGCAGCAGGCTCGCGTCCTTGAAGGGCGGTGTCGCGAACCAGTTGCTGGGCGCGCTGGTCGGCGGGTCCGTAAACCTGTCGGTGATGGACTACCGGGCGCTGGCCGATGTCGACCTGCGGATCGCCGAGGCCCTTCAGGGACTGTCGACGAGTGGGGCGGTCACCGCCGGAACCTATGGTGAGGTGCTGTCCGGTTCCGTCACGGTCGGCGAACTGATGAAGGTGCTTGCCGACATCTCCGCCGCGCAGGGCGATGCCGCCGCCTCCGTTGCGTTGCGCAGGCTGGGCCAGGCGGCCGGGTCCGGCATTTCCGTGCCGCTTTCGTTTCTCGTCGACGCTGGCCCCTTCGCCGAGCTTGCCATCGGCGACCCGGCGGAAGGTTTTGACCTTTCGGCATCCGCGCTTGATCTCGTTTCCGCATCCACGGTTCTCGCCAACGGAGGGCGGCAGGTGGAGCTTAACCTGTCGATCGCCATTCCCGGGCTTTCCAGCGTCAAGGCAGTCGTTGCCATCGGTGAGCCGATGCAGGGAACATCGATGATGGCTGTTGGTCAGCGCGACACCAGCGTCTCGACAGCACAAACGCGCCTGCGTCTCGTCGCCCAGATCGGTGGCAAGGGGCTGTTTTCGACAATCTCGCTCAAGCTGCCGCTCTATCTCGACCTGGCACACGCGCGCGCCTCGCTGGACAGGATCGCCTGCCTGCCGGGCGGTGGCGTGGCGGTCAGGATCGCGGCCAGGCCGGGGATCGCCGACCTTTGGATCGGAGAGATCGATACGGCGACGATGGCGGATTTTTCGGTTTTTCCCCCTGTTTCCAAAGCCGACATCGCAGTGCTGCCGCTCATTCGCGTTCGCGGTATTGCCCATGTGGAAGCCGGCAGCGTGCAGGAGAAGATCCTGTCGTTCTCGCGTGCAGACATCGGCCGCACGCCGGGCAAGAGCGTCAGCACCACGACGATCTTGCAGTCGGTGGTCTCTTCTCTGCTCGGCGATCTGGACCTCGATGTCCGGCTTCTCGGCCTGGGGCTGACGGAAGCGAATGTCGCGGCCGGTCTCGTTAACACGCTCGAGGGGGTGGCGGTGCCGCTCGATGCGGTGGTGAATTCGCTTCTCTCGACGCTTGGCCTACATTTGGGCGAGGCGGATATCCGTCTGCACGCGGTGCGGTGTGACGGGGGCGTTCTGGCCGGCTGAACGCCGTCCGACGGGGCTGAGCGGCGAGATCCACCCTTGCACGCTTCCGCCGCCGGCAGTAGGGTCCGCGCTTGCACATCCTACCGCCCATCGGGCCTCATCGGGAGATCATCATGGCCTTCATCGCCGACGCGCTTGCGCGCGTCAAACCGTCCGCGACCATTGCCGTTACCAACAAGGCACGGGAGCTGAAAGCGGCGGGTCGCGACGTTATCGGACTTGGAGCCGGAGAACCGGACTTCGACACGCCGGCGAACATCAAGACGGCGGCGATCAACGCGATCAATGAAGGCAAGACGAAATACACGGCCGTCGATGGCATTCCCGAGCTGAAGCAGGCGATCGTCGCCAAGTTCAAGCGCGAGAATGGCCTGTCCTACGAGGCCGGTCAGGTCACCGTCGGCACCGGCGGCAAGCAGGTGCTCTACAACGCGCTGGTCGCGACGCTGAACCCGGGCGACGAGGTCATCGTGCCGACACCCTACTGGGTGAGCTATCCGGACATGGTTCTGCTCGCAGGCGGCAGCCCGGTCATCGTCGACGCCGACCAGCAGACCTTCAAGGTCGCGCCGGAGGCCATCGAGGCGGCGATCACGCCGAAGACCAAGTGGATCATCTTCAACTCGCCATCGAACCCGTCGGGCGCCGCCTACACGCGCGCCGAGCTCAAGGCGATCACCGATGTGCTCATGCGTCATCCCCATGTCTGGGTGATGACCGATGACATGTACGAGCACCTGGTCTACGACGATTTCGAGTTCACCACGCCGGCCCAGGTGGAGCCCGGTCTTTATGACCGCACGCTGACGGTCAACGGTGTTTCCAAGGCCTATGCCATGACCGGCTGGCGCATCGGCTACGCGGCCGGTCCGGCCGAGCTCATCAAGGCGATGGCGAAGATCCAGTCGCAGTCCACGTCGAACCCCTGTTCCATCGCACAGTGGGCGGCGGTCGAGGCTTTGACCGGACCGCAGGACTTCATCCCGAAGAACAACGAGGTGTTCAAGGGCCGTCGCGATCTCGTCGTCTCGATGCTGAACCAGGCCAAGGGCATCACCTGCCCGGTGCCGGAAGGCGCGTTCTACGTGTTCCCCTCCTGCGCCGGCACGATCGGCAAGACGGCGCCGTCCGGCAAGGTCATCGAGAGCGACGAGGATTTCGTCACGGAGCTGCTCGAGACCGAAGGCGTGGCGGTGGTTCAGGGCTCGGCCTTCGGTCTTGGCCCGAACTTCCGGATCTCCTACGCCACTTCGACCGAGGCGCTCGAGGAAGCCTGCACGCGCATCCAGCGCTTCTGCGGCAACCTCAAGTAGGACAGCGCGGCGCTTTCCCGCTCTCGCGGGCGTGCCGCATCTCATTGTGATCGGGGCCGGTCGGCATTGCGTCGCCGGCCCTTTTCTTTTCGCGCGACAGCCACCCCGTCCCCTTCCTTCGATGTTGCGCCGCAGTATCGGTTTCCCTTGCGTTTCCTGCCGTTTCGGCGACGATGAATGTCCGCCCGCGGTCCGGCGGGCGGCGGTACCGGTATGCGGACTTGCCGGTCAGGACCGCACCGGTTCCTTCGACAACCACGAGGCTTGCATGGCGGGCCGGGGAGAAGGAGACGCGATCATGGGCGGAAAAGGCGAACAAGGCGGCAGAGAGGTCGGGCCCCGGTGCATCGGGATCGTCGGTCCCTTCGGCAGTGGCAAGACCACGCTGTTGGAGGCTGTTCTCGCGCGCACCGGGGCCATTGCCAGACAGGGGAGTGTTCCTGCCGGCACCAGTGTCGGTGACGGCGCGCCAGAGGCGCGCGCCCATACGATGAGCGTCGAGGTCAATGTCGCCTCGACGGACTATCTCGGCGACAACTTCACTTTCCTCGATTGCCCCGGCGCGGTGGACTTCCTCGCCGAGAGCCTCGGCGTTCTTGCCGGCGTCGATCTCGCCATCGTCGTTGCCGAGGCGGACGAGAAGAAGGTCCCGGCCTTGCAGGTGATCCTCAAGGAGCTTGAAGACCGCAACATCCCGCGCATTCTCTTCCTCAACAAGATCGATAGGTCCGCGGCGCGCATGCGTGACGTTCTGGCGATGCTGCAGCCGGCCTCGGCGGTGCCGCTGGTTCTGCGCGAGATCCCGATCTGGCGGGATGGAACGGCGGTTGGCTATGTCGACCTGGCGCTGGAGCGGGCCCATGTATTTCGCGAGAATGCGGAAAGCGAGGTGATCGATATTCCCGACGATGCGAAGGCGCGGGAGATGGAAGCGCGCTTCTCGATGCTGGAAACGCTCGCCGATCATGACGACGACCTCATGGAAGCCCTTCTGGAGGACGAGAAGCCACGCACCGATCATGTCTTCGCCGATCTTTCCGGGGAGATGCGCAAAGGCTTCATCGTGCCGGTGTTCTTCGGCTCGGCCGAACGCGGCAACGGTATCGGCAGGCTGCTGAAGGCCCTGCGCCACGAGGCGCCCGGCATCGCCGTGACCCGGGCGCGGCTTGGGCTCGTCGCCGGCGACACGGCGATCGTGCAGATCCTCAAGACCGTGCACACGGCCCACGCCGGCAAGCTCTCGCTCGCCCGCCTGCTCAGCGGGCGTCTCGGTGATGCGGACACCGTGTGCCGCGAGGACGGCGGTGAGGCGCGTATCTCCGGCTTTTACCGGGTCACCGGCCAGCAGGCCGCCAAGCGGGGCCCTGCTGTGGCCGGCGAGACTGTCGGCCTTGGCAAGCTCGACAAGGTTCTGACCGGGGAGACGCTGAGCGCGACTGGATCGGTTGTGCAACTTGCTCCCCTCGTCCCGCCGGCCCCGGTCATGGGGCTTGCGGTCTCGCCGAGTGAGCGGCGCGACGAGGTCAAGCTTTCGGCCGCGCTTGCCCGGCTTGGCGAGGAGGATCCGAGCCTGGTGATCACCCACCAGCAGGACAGCGCCCAGACGCTTCTCGAGGGGCAGGGCGAAATGCACCTGAGGGTGGCGCTCGAGCGGCTTGCGGGCAAATACGGCCTGTCGGTGAATACCGAAACGCCTGCCATCCCCTACCGGGAAACCATCCGCACGGGCACCAGCGTGCGTGCGCGGCACAAGAAGCAGTCCGGAGGTCACGGCCAGTTCGGCGACGTGGCGCTCGATATCCGTCCGCTGCCGCGTGGCGAGGGGCTCGTATTTGCCGATACGATCACCGGTGGTGTCGTGCCCAAGCAGTACATCCCTTCCGTTCGCTCCGGTGTGGAGGAGGCGCTTGCCCAGGGGACGCTCGGCTTTCCGGTGGTCGATCTCGCCGTCACGCTCACCGACGGCTCGTTCCATAGTGTCGATTCCTCGGACCAGGCGTTCCGCATGGCGGCGATCCAGGCCCTTCGCGAGGGACTTCCGAATTGTCAGCCGGTGCTGCTCGAGCCGGTCCTGATTGTCACGATAAGCTGCCCGAGCGAGGCAACCGCGCGGATCAACGCCATCGTTTCCAGCCGGCGCGGACAGTTGCTCGGCTTCGATGCGCGCCCGGGATGGTCCGGGTGGGACGAGGTGAGCTGCCTGTTGCCGGAAACGGAGATGGAAGGGCTCATCATCGAGTTGCGCTCGGCGACAGCCGGTGTTGCCACTTTCACTTCGCGCTTCGACCATCTGGCCGAACTCACGGGGAAGGCGGCCGATCAGGTTCTTGCCCGCCACGGCCGGCGCGCCGCCTGAGAGACGCGCCACGCCAGACTGCCCTGCGGTTCGCGGCGCTCGCGGTCGCAGGGCTCCGGGGCCGCTGCCGACTGGATCCGCGGCAGATCCCGCCTACATGACGAACTGGGCGTGGCGGCGAAAACCTGGAGGCTCTCTTGTCCGTGCGATTTCTTCTTCTTGCAACGGCCCTGGCGGTGCCCGTCGCCGTCACAGCGGTGCGGGCCGAGCCGCTCGCGCATGCGACCGATCTGACACGGATCGTCGTGACGCCGGTCGTCTCGGGGCTCTCCTATCCGTGGGGCTTCGACTTTCTTCCCGACGGCTCGATCCTCGTCAACGAGATCGAGGGGCGCATGATCCTGGTGCCGGCGGATGGTACGGAGCGGATCACTGTTTCCGGAGTGCCCGAGGTTCGGGCGGCGGGCCAGGGCGGCCTGCTTGATCTCGTGGTCGCGGGCGACTTCGCCGAGAGTGGCACTGTCTATTTCACCTTTTCCGAACCGGGCGCGGCAGGCGCGGGAACGGCCGCGGCGCGCGCGCGCCTTGTGCGTGCGAATGGTGACGCGCGGCTGGAGGATGTTACCGTCATCGCCCGCATGGCGAAGAAGACCGGTTCCGGCCGTCATTACGGCTCGCGTGTGGTTCCCGCACCGGACGGCACTGTCTTCGTCACGCTCGGCGACCGGGGCGAGGCGGATCGGGCGCAGGACCCGTTCGATCATGCCGGCTCGGTCCTGCGCGTCACGGCCGATGGAGGTGTTCCCGCGGACAATCCCTTTGCCGACGGCAAGGCGGCGCTGCCGGAGATCTGGTCTGTGGGCCACCGCAATGTGCAAGGCGCGGCCATCGAGCCTGGCACCGGCCTGCTGTGGACGGTCGAGCATGGTGCGCGCGGGGGCGACGAGATCAATCGGCCGGAAGCCGGGAAAAACTACGGCTGGCCCATCGTTTCCTACGGGCGGCACTACTCCGGCCTTCCCATCGGCATCGGTACGCAGGCGGAAGGCTACGAGCCGCCCCTCTATCACTGGGATCCCTCCATCGCCCCCTCGGGTATGGCCTTTTACACGGGAGACGCGGTTCCGGTGTGGTCCGGCGATCTCTTCGTCGGCGCGCTCAAGGACCAGCTCATCTCGCGGCTCGAGGTTGTTGGCGGCAAGGTCGTCAGCGAGGAGCGGATCCTGCAGGGCGACTATGGCCGCATCCGCACCCTGCGCAATGCGCCTGACGGCGGGCTCTGGTTCTCGACCGACGAGGAGGAGGGTGGAATTTACCGGATCAAAGGGGCGATGTAGGTCTGATGCGCGGCGGCTTCACCTCGGCTTGATTTGCACGCGAGCAGTTGTCGGCGTTACTCAGGCCTTGCGGTGTTCGCAACCGGCGGCGCCAGGAGGCATGGAGAGCATGATGAACATCATCCGCAAGCGGAGCTGGGAAATGCCGGAGCGCCTGGCGACACCGGAGGCGGCGTTCCTGAATAGGCGTGCCTTTCTCGCCGGTGCCGCGGGAGCCGGGGCGATCTTGTCCGGCGTCGCCATGCCCCGACCCGCCTTTGCCGAGGGGGACCCTAGCGCGGGTCTCTATCCGGCTGCCCGCAACGATGCCTATGTGATCGAGCGGGAGATTACGCCCGAGCGGCTTACATCCCGCTACAACAATTTCTACGAGTTCGGCTCCCACAAGCAGATCGCTTCTGCGGCTCAGGCATTGAAGATCCGTCCCTGGGAAGTCCGCATCGACGGTCTTTGCGACAACCCGCAGACCATTGCCATCGACGACCTGCTGAAGAAGATGAAGCTGGAAGAACGCCTCTACCGCCACCGCTGCGTCGAGGCCTGGTCTATGGCCGTGCCCTGGACCGGATTTCCGCTGGCCGATCTCGTAAGCCTCGCTGGCCCCAAGGCAGGTGCGAAGTATCTCCGCATGGAGACCTTTCTTGATCCGGACGTGGCCAGCGGCCAGCGTGCGGACTGGTATCCCTGGCCCTATGTCGAAGGACTGACGCTCGCCGAGGCGACGAACGAACTCGCCTTCATGGTGACGGGTGTCTACGGCAAGCCGTTGGCCAAGCAGTATGGCGCGCCCCTGCGTCTCGCCGTGCCGTGGAAGTACGGCTTCAAGTCGATCAAGTCGATCGTCCGCTTCTCCTTCACGGAAGAGCGCCCGCAGAGCTTCTGGGAGCAGATAGCGGCCTCGGAATACGGGTTCTGGGCCAACGTCAATCCGCAGGTACCGCATCCGCGCTGGAGCCAGGCGCGCGAGCAGCTTCTCGCGACCGGCGAGCATGTGCCGACCCGCCTCTTCAACGGCTACGGCGAGCAGGTGGCTGGCCTCTACAAGGGGCTGGAGGGTGAGAACCTCTACATGTGACCGCACGCTCGCGCTGCAAGCAAAACACGACCACGGCAGAGACGTCCGGCACCGAAAGGGCCGGGCGTTTCGTCTTTTTGAGGGGGAGTTCAAGTCTTTCCCTGGCGGGCAAAAAAAATGCCGGGTCCGAAGACCCGGCAGTTATTCGATTATGCCACCTAAGTGGCGCAATCACCTTCCAGAGGGGAACAGCTGGTCGCATCAGACGTCGCTGGGAGGAGATAGCGACGAAGCAGACCAACAGCCTGCTGCTTATATGCAGTGCACAACCCGCCTACGCAAGAGGCAGTGTTGCAGATCAGCTATGCAAAAAGCGTTGATCGGCTGCCGGGGGCGGGCAGCGGCCGGCGTCGGAGGGCACTTGTGCCCTTCCCGTGATCGTATTTCTGGTCAGAAAGTCCGCATTTGCCTGCGTTCTGGACAGGTGGAGTGGCGCTCGCAATGCCAGCCATGACGCGAAACTGTGCGGGTGGGGAGTCGGGCCGCGCCCGAGAGATGCGTGCCCCTCCGCCGCGCGGGCCGGCGCGGGAGAGGGGACATTATGCCGCAGTGCGGGAGAAAATGGTGCCGCTGGGCGCCGGATCAGAAGGTCCAGCGTTCTGCCTTGGAGAGCAGGAAGTCGCGAAAGGCCGTGACGCGGGCGGTGTTCTTCAGCTCAGAGGGATAGACGAAGTAGGTGTCGAAGCTCGGAACCTCCGCCTCCGGCATGAGCTGCACGAGGCCGGAGCCTTCCTCGTTGATATAGTCTGGCAGCATGGCGATGCCGATGCCACGCTCGACCGCGCGGCGGATGGCCACCACGTTGTTTATCCGCAGCACGCAGCGGCGGATCTCGCCTTGCGGGAGACCGGCGGTCTCCATCCAGTTCATGTCGCGCAGATAGGCCGGCGCGTGCTCGCCGAAGGTGACAAGGCGGTGGTTGTCGAGGTCGGCGACCGACTTAGGGGCTCCGAACCTCTGGATGTAGGCGGGCGAGGCATAAAGGTGGAAGTGCACGGTGAACAGCTTGCGCTGGATCAGGTCCGGCTGCGTCGGCTTGCGCAGGCGGATCGCCACATCGGCCTCGCGCATGCCGAGATCGAGTTCGTCGTCATCGAAGATCAGCCGGAGTTCCATCTCCGGGTAGAGGTCGATGAACTCGTTGAGCCGCTTGGTCAGCCACGTCGAGCCGAGGCCGACGGTGGTGGTGATCCTGAGCGTCCCGCTCGGCTTCTCGCGGCTGTCGGTGAGGCGGGTCTGCACCGACTCCAGCTTCATGAAGACTTCGCGCGCGGTGCGGTACAGCACTTCGCCCTGCTCCGTCAGCAGCAGACCGCGCGCATGGCGGTGGAAGAGGGGGATCTTGAGGTCGTGCTCGAGCGCGCTCACCTGTCGGCTCACGGCCGACTGGCTCATGTTGAGCACGTCTCCTGCATGGGTGAAGCTGCCGGCCTGCGCGGCCGCGTGAAAGATGCGCAGTTTATCCCAATCCAACGGCACGATGTGTCCAGCCCGTGTTCTTGTGGTTCAGCCCTCTGGGGCTCCCAGGCTATTCTGCTGCGACAGCGTCGGCAACGTCCAGTTCCGCAAGGTAGCGTTCGGCCTCCAGCGCGGCCATGCAACCCATGCCGGCCGCTGTCACGGCCTGGCGGTATGTCTCGTCGGTGACATCGCCGGCGGCAAAGACGCCGGGGATTGATGTGACCGTGCTGTCGGGCGCGGTCCAGATGTAGCCGGACGGCTTCATCTTCAGCTGTTCCTTGAACAATTCGGCCGCCGGCGCATGCCCGATGGCAACGAAGAACCCGTCAGCGGCAATGTCGCGGGTCTCGCCGGTCTTGACGTCGCGCACGCGCGCGCCGGTAACCGCCTTGGGCGTGCCGCCGCCCAGCACCGCCTCGACGACACTGTCCCAGACGACCTCGATCTTGGTATTGCGCTGCAGTCGTTCCTGCAAAATGCGCTCGGCGCGGAACGAATCGCGGCGATGGACGATTGTGACCTTGGAGGCAAGATTGGCGAGATAGAGCGCTTCTTCCACGGCGGTGTTGCCGCCGCCGACGACGATCACTTCCTTGCCGCGGTAGAAGAAGCCATCGCAGGTCGCGCAGGCCGAGACGCCGGCGCCCATGAATTCCTGCTCCGTCGGGATGCCGAGCCACCTTGCCTGTGCGCCGGTGGCGATCACCAGCGCATCGCAGGTGTGAACGGTGCCGCTGTCACCGGTCAGGCGGAACGGGCGGACGGAAAGATCGGCGGAGAGGATCGTGTCGTAGATGATCTGCGTGCCGACGTTCTCTGCCTGCTTGCGCATCTCCTCCATCAGCCAGGGGCCCTGGATCGGATCGGCGAAGCCTGGATAGTTCTCCACCTCCGTGGTGATGGTGAGCTGTCCGCCGGGCTGGATGCCGGTCACGAGCACCGGCTCGAGCATGGCGCGCGCCGCATAGACGGCGGCGGTATACCCGGCGGGACCGGATCCGACGATCAGGAGCTTGTGGTGCTGCTCGGCCATGGGCGTGTTCCTTCAGCTTTCCGCCCGCGCGCTTGCTTCGGCGAGCTGGGCGCGGTGTGCGGAATATCTCCAGCGGATCGCGGCCGCGATCCGGGGGGTTGCATCGATTGGCTCGTAGGTAGTCGTTTTAAGTGGGCCGGGGAAGGGGTGGACATGCCCGAGGCGGACCAATCCCGAAAGAAATTGCTCGAACTTGCGGTGTCCGCCGGAAGGACGGAACACATGCACGGGCCGCCCGGTGGCGAGCGCCTCGCCGACCATGTTGGCGGAGTCCGCCGTTACGACGATCGCGTCTGCATTCGCCAGGAAGGCAACGAGCGGATTGTCGCCGGTGCCATCCCAAAGGAGGTGGCCCGGGGCATCGGCGAGTGGCTGCAGCATCCGGTGCAGCGAGTCCGGCGTGCGGCGCGAGGCGGTGGCCATGAAATGGCATCCCTGCGCGTCGAGCCGCTTCAGCCCCTCGACGAACCGCGAGATGTCCATGTCGTTGAAGCGGTAGTGACGGCTGTCGCCGCCCACGAGAACCGCGACGCGCGGATGGGGGAGGGCAGCGATATCCGCCGGCGGGTTGGCGCGCGCGGCCGCGAGGCGGGCCTGCGAGAACCGGTGCGGCCCGGTCGCCGTGACCAGGACATTGTCGCCGCGCAAGGGGTCGTGGTCCGCCACCCAGATGAGGTCGGCCGCTGTCGTTCCCGCGCGCGGGTCCTTCAGGAAGACGGTAAACGTACGCCCGCCGCTGTCGCGTTTGATGCGGCGCAGGTAGGCGACGGCCCGCCGTCCGGAGGCGATGGCAATGTCGGGGAATGGGCCCGCGATCGGGCTGGCTGGATTCTCGGGCGCGTCGCGCGGGTCGATGTCGCCGCGCGGCATCAGCCAGCTCCAGGGCGCGCGCGGGTGCACACGGCGCAGGTCGGCCGAAAGTCCGAGCGCCTCGGCAACACCGATGCACTGGGTTTCATCGCCGGCCTTGCCGTCGGTGACGATCCAGGCGCTGGCGCCCGAAAGATCGTCTTCGCTTGTCGTATATTTCCCGATCATGCCGTTTGTTGTCACACTATTGCACAACTGCGCAAAAAACCTTAAGGGGCGTATCCTAGAACAGACGCTCGCGGCGGTGCGAGTCGGAATGTCGGGCGCCCCGGTCGCGCCGCTCCGATCCCGCGGCTGTGTGCCAGTGATTGGCGAAGGAGACCAGTGTGAAAATCCGTCTGGATGCGATTGATTGGCATATCCTGCAGGAGCTGCAGAACGACGGGCGTATCACCAATGTCGAGCTTGCCCGCCGCGTCGGCATTTCGGCTCCTCCGTGCCTGCGGCGTGTCAGGGCGCTGGAGGAGGCCGGGCTCATTCTCGGCTACCGCACGCTGCTCGATGAGAAGCAGCTCGGCTACGACGTTACCGCCTTCGCCATGGTCGGGCTGCACAGCCAGACCGAGGCCGATCTGCTGGCCTTCGAGGAGAAGGTTCAGTCCTGGTCGCAGGTGCGCGAGAGCTACATGCTCTCTGGTGAGGTCGACTTCCTGCTGAAGTGCGTGGTTCCCGACCTGCAGAGCTTCCAGAACTTCATCATCCGCGATCTGACCGCCGCCCCCAATGTCGACAGCGTACGAACCGCCCTCACCATCCGCCAGACCAAGAACGAACCCGTCGTGCCCATGCGCGACGTGGGGTGAGTGTCTGTCCGCCCGCTTCTGCCGGTCGTCCATTCGCACAAAAAAGGCGCCGCTTCCAACCGGGAGCAGCGCCTTTTTTCAAATGCGATCCGCCTGAGAGCGGCAGCCCGGTCTCAGCCGAACTTGACCTTCATGATCTCGTAGGCCCGCGCGCCACCCGGCGCCGTGACCTCGACGCTGTCGCCGACAGCCTTGCCGATCAGCGCGCGCGCGATGGGCGAGGAGATCGAGATGCGGCCAAGCTTCACGTCGGCCTCGACATCGCCGACGATCATGTACTTCTTCTCTTCGTCGGTGTCTTCGTCGACCAGCGTCACCGTGGCCCCGAACTTCACCGTGTCCCCGGACAGTTTGGCGACGTCGATCACCTCCGCGCGGCCGAGCTTGTCCTCGAGTTCGCTGATGCGACCCTCGTTCAGGCTCTGCTGCTCCTTGGCGGCATGATATTCGGCGTTTTCCGACAGGTCGCCATGGGCGCGCGCCTCGGAGATGGCCTGAATGATGCGCGGACGCTCTTCGGAGGTACGCTGCTTCAGTTCCTTCTCGAGCATGGCATAGCCAGCGCTTGTCATCGGAACTTTTTCCATAGGTCTTCGACCCCTTCATCTCGAATGCCGGCAGCCGGACACGCATGTCTTCGGGTGCTCGGGTAACAAGACACACGTCCGGCCGGGGATTTCCCGGCCGGTACGCTCAAAAATCGGTCAGGCCTCTGCGAAGTAGGCCTGCAGCGGAAACACTTCAAGATTGCCCGAGGCGTAAGCCTCGATGCCCTTCGCGGCGGCAATAGCCCCTGCCAAGGTCGTGTAGTAGGGAACCTTGTGCAAAAGGGCCGCCCGGCGGAGCGAGCGGCTGTCGGAGAGTGCCTGTGCGCCTTCAGTCGTGTTGAAGACGAGCTGCACTTCTCCATTCTTGATAGCATCAACGATGTGGGGACGCCCTTCAAGCACCTTGTTGACCTTGTCGCAGGAAATCCCCCGCTCCTCAAGGAATGCCTGCGTGCCATGGGTGGCGATGATCCGGAAACCGGCCTTCGCCAGGCGCTGGATCGGGTCGAGCGCGCGCTCCTTGTCCTGGTCGCGCACGGACACGAACACGGTGCCGCTGGTGGGAACACCCGTGCCCGAGCCGAGCTGCGACTTGGCGAAGGCGACCTCGAACGAGCCGTTGAGCCCCATGACCTCGCCGGTGGAGCGCATTTCCGGGCCGAGGATCGTGTCGACGCCCTGGAAGCGCGCGAAGGGGAACACGGCTTCCTTCACGGCGACATGGTTGAGCTTGCGCGTCTGGAGGCCGAAGCTTGCCAGCGGCTCGCCGGCCATGATGCGCGAGGCGATCTTGGCGATCGGCTGGCCGATGGTCTTGGCGACGAACGGTACGGTGCGCGAGGCGCGCGGGTTGACCTCCAGGACATAGATCTCGCCGTTCCTGATCGCGAACTGAACGTTCATCAGGCCACCGACTTCAAGTGCGCGGGCGAGCACCTCGGTCTGGCGGGTGAGTTCTGCGACCATCTCGTCGGAGAGCGAATAGGGCGGCAGCGAGCACGCGCTGTCGCCCGAATGGATACCCGCTTCCTCGATGTGCTCCATGATGCCGCAGACGAAGACGTCCTTGCCATCGGCAAGCGCGTCGACGTCGACCTCGATGGCCCCGTCAAGATAGCGGTCGAACAGCAGCGGGTTCTTGCCAAGCACGGTGTTGATCTGGCCGGTCTTGTCGTTCGGGTACTTGGCCCGGACCTCGGCCGGCACCAGCTCCGGCAGCGTGCCGAGCAGATAGGCGTTGAGCGCCTCCTCGTCCCGGATGATCTGCATGGCGCGGCCGCCGAGCACGTAGGAGGGGCGCACGACCAGCGGCAGGCCCAGCTCGGCCACGATGAGCCGGCTCTGCTCGACCGAATAGGCGATGCCGTTCTGCGGCTGCTTCAGACCCTGGCGCTGCAGCAGCTTCTGGAAGCGGTCGCGGTCCTCGGCCAGGTCGAGCATGTCAGGGGCGGTGCCCAGGATCGGCACGTCGGCCTCGACCAGAGCCTGGGCGAGCTTGAGCGGGGTCTGTCCGCCGAACTGCACGATGACGCCATGCAGCGTGCCCTTCGTCCGTTCGGTGCGGATGATTTCCAGCACGTCTTCTGCGGTCAGCGGTTCGAAATAGAGCCGGTCGGAGGTGTCGTAGTCGGTGGACACGGTCTCCGGGTTGCAGTTGATCATGATGGTTTCGAAGCCGACCTCCTGCAGCGCGAAGGCCGCATGGCAGCAGCAATAGTCGAACTCGATGCCCTGGCCGATCCGGTTCGGACCGCCGCCGAGAATGACGACCTTCTTGCGCTCGCTCGGCTGTGCCTCGTCGGCGAGCTTGCCGGCGAAGGGGACCTCGTAGGACGAGTACATGTAGGCGGTCGGCGAGGCGAATTCCGCCGCGCAGGTGTCGATGCGCTTGTAGACCGGGTGCACGTCGAGGCGGGCACGCAGCTGTGCTACGTCACGCTCCTCGCTCCGGGCCAGAGAGGCGAGGCGCGCGTCGGAAAAGCCCATCCCCTTCAGCCGGCGCAGGGCGTCGGCGTTTTGCGGCAGGCCGTGAGCGCGGATCTTTTCTTCCGTCTCGACGATTGTCTGGATCTGGCGCAGGAACCAGGGGTCCATCTGGCAGGAGCGGTGCACCTCTGCAAGGTCCGCGCCGAGGCGGAAGGCCTGGGCCACCTTGAGCAGCCGGTCCGGCGTCGGCGAGGCGAGGGCGGCGCGGATCGCGTTCTTGTCGTCGTTCTGCCCGAGGCCGGGGATCTCGACCTCGTCGAGGCCGGTCAGGCCGGTCTCGAGACCGCGCAGCGCCTTCTGCAGGCTCTCGGCGAAGGTGCGGCCGATGGCCATGACCTCGCCGACCGACTTCATCGCGGTCGTCAGGGTCGGCTCGGCGCCCGGGAACTTCTCGAAGGCGAAACGAGGGATCTTGGTGACGACATAGTCGATCGACGGCTCGAAGGAGGCCGGCGTCGCGCCGCCGGTGATGTCGTTCTCCAGTTCATCGAGCGTGTAGCCGACCGCAAGCTTCGCCGCGATCTTGGCGATCGGGAAGCCGGTCGCCTTGGAGGCGAGCGCTGAGGAGCGCGACACGCGCGGGTTCATCTCGATGACAATCAGCCGGCCGTTCTCGGGATTGACCGCGAACTGCACGTTGGAGCCGCCGGTCTCGACGCCGATCTCGCGCAGCACCGCCAGCGAGGCGTCGCGCATGATCTGGTATTCCTTGTCGGTCAGCGTCAGCGCCGGGGCGACGGTGATCGAATCGCCGGTATGCACGCCCATCGGATCGATGTTCTCGATGGAGCAGATGATGATGCAGTTGTCCGCCTTGTCGCGGACGACCTCCATCTCGTACTCCTTCCAGCCGATGACCGATTCCTCGACCAGCACCTCGGTCGTCGGCGAGGCGTCGAGGCCGCGCTCGATGATGTCGAGATATTCCTCGCGGTTGTAGGCGATGCCGCCGCCGGTGCCGCCGAGCGTGAAGGACGGGCGGATGATCGCCGGCAGGCCGATGTCGTCGAGTGCATCGAGCGCCTCGGACAGGGAGTGGGCGAGGCGCGAACGCGGCGTCTCGAGCCCGATCTTCTCCATCGTCTGGCGGAACAGCTCGCGGTCCTCGGCCTTGTCGATCGCCTCCGCGGTGGCGCCGATCATCTGCACGCCGTACTTCTCCAGCACGCCCATCTTGCGCAGGGAAAGCGCGCAGTTCAGCGCTGTCTGGCCACCCATCGTCGGCAGCAGCGCATCGGGGCGCTCCTTCTCGATGATCTTGGCGACGATCTCCGGCGTGATCGGCTCGATGTAGGTGGCGTCGGCGAGATCCGGATCGGTCATGATCGTCGCCGGGTTCGAGTTCACCAGAATCACCCGGTAGCCTTCTTCGCGCAGGGCCTTGCAGGCCTGGGTGCCGGAATAGTCGAACTCGCAGGCCTGACCGATGATGATCGGGCCGGCGCCGATGATCAGAATGGAGGAGATATCTGTGCGTTTGGGCATGAAGGGCTCGCGAGGATGCACCACGACCTGCACTGGGTGCCGGGCGGGTGAGGCTTCTGGTTCTTGCAAAGTGTTCGGCTGAGCGCGCCTTATAGGGAAAAATGGCGTCGGGCGAAACCCCATCCGGGGCAGTCAGGCGGCCTATTCGTCTCCAGGCGCGGCATCGGCACCCGGGTCGGCCGTATCGCCCGCCTGCGCGCGCAGGGCGCGGTGCCCGTCGAAGTCGGCGATGCCGATGCTGATCGCGTAGCAGGCAAGCCTTACGGAGCGGGGGATCTCGACCGGTCGTCCGTTGCGATCGCCCTTCTCGTAGTACTGAATCATCCGCTTCTTGAGGCCCAGGCGCTCGGCCGCGTCCTTCTGCTTCAGTCCGAGGGACTTGCGCCATTCCCGGAAGAGCTCCGGGGACATCGTGTCGCCGCGCGGACCAGATCCGCCAGCGTCGAGCAGGTGCGTGGGCATGGTCACGATCGGTCTCCCCCCGGGCTTGTTCGCAGCGGCAACACGCAAAAAGTGCGCGCCCTTGTTTCAGCCCTCGGGCAGGCTTTGTCAAATCCTGCCGGCGCGGTGAAACGGTGGCGGCCAAGTGGCAGTGCGCGCGAGAGCCGCCCGCCGCCGTGAAAGATGGTAAATGGCGCTGGGCGCTGCGACATCCGCTGTTCCAGCCATGCGGAAGGGATAGCCCTCGGGCATCGGTCCTGATAAATTGGACAGTGACATGCCACTTTGCAGGGGCCTTCTGCCCTGACCTCCTCATGCGGATCCTCGCCGCAGCTTCGACGGACTGAATTCCATGCTTGCGAGAACCGGCGTTCTGGCGTCGACGGACACATTGCTCATTCACGGGCGCGCCCGTGTAGGTCTCGCGGAATATTGCGAGCAGCGCGGCGTGCCGTTCGATCTGGTCCTGCAGCAGAGCGGGGCGGACGGCGTGTGCGAGACGGCTCCGCTGGTCGGTCATGTGAGCCTGCGCGATCACGCGCGCTCACTGGAGATCGCGAGCCGCTTCGCAGGGGATGACTGCTTCGGGCTCGGCTGGACGCGCGACCAGGGGCCGGGTGCCGACGACACGGTCTCGCTCGCCTTGCGCTATGCGCCGGACTTCCTGTCCGCCGTCGACTTCATGGGACGCTTTCTTCACCTGCTGTGCGATTTCTCGGAGGTCTTCGCGCAGTGCGAGGACGACTGCGCGACGTTGAGTTTCTCGCTGTCGCCGGAACTGGTTTGCCGCGACCAGGTGACCGACCGGATCGCCAGCAAGGCCTATCGTCGGCTGATGAGCGCCGGGGGCGAGGGCGTGGAGCTGCTTGAAGCGGTGATCGCGCGCTCGCGCCCCGCGGATGCCAGCGTTCACGAGGCCTTCTTCGGGGGCGCGGTGCGGTTCTCTACCGGCGGCAATCGTCTCGTCTTCCGCGTGCCGAAGGACAAGGCGCCGAACCCGCGCCGGGACGACGACCTGTTCGCGGCGATGTGCGAGTTGAACCGGCGGCGGCTGGAGGACCGGCGGCGGCTGGAGGATTTCACCGCTCTCGTGTGCGATGCCATCGGTGAGCGGATTTCGCGGCCGGACCTGACCGTGGCTGATGTGGCGCGCGGTCTGGCGATGAGCACGCGCGGCCTTCAGCGCCGACTGGCGGAGCGGAACCTGACATTCCACAGTCTGCACGAAAGCGTCCGTCTTCGCATGGCGGCCGACTATCTTGCGCTGTCCGACCTGCCCATGTCCGAGATCTCCTATCGGCTGGGATTTGCCGCCGTCGGCAATTTCTCCCGTGCCGCCCGCCGTTGGTTCGGCTGCCCGCCGACCGAGTGGCGGCAGGCCCATTCGGGCGTCGGGCGCAGCGGATGTTCGTGATCCTTCTCGCGCGGACGGGGCGCGAGCCTTGCGGCCCAAAGGGTGGGTCAAGGCCCCGAGGCGGTTTCCTTTAGGGTTCAAGTAATAAGTAATCGTGTAAAAATTAATAATCCGGAAACGATGTCTTTGGGGTTTGCCTCTCCGCGTGCCCGCCATCGGGAGTTGCCTTAAAGACTTCTGGCCTGAACGCCGTTTTGGCATCTGTCCACAACGCCGAACGCGGCGGCAGGTGGAACGGCGTTCCTTGACTTCTTGTTCTGGTTGTCGTGCGGGCGTGCGAAATGTGCATTTATGTGACGAATTGTGTTTTGGGATAAATTTTTGGCGCGTTATGCGAAGGTGTCTTCTAGGTGATAATGCCATAGTCGGGGTTGACGTGCGCCCGTCGGGGGACAGAGCGCACTTTGATCGGGAATGACGGACACTGAAATGACGGAACTGTCTAGAAGCTCAGTCTTCGGGCCGGACCTTGCCGGGCCGATTGATTCCGATGATCCGAATGCCGCAAAGCTGTCGATCGCCGAAATGTCGGAGACGTTCGGCGTGACGCTGCGTGCGCTTCGGTTCTACGAGGAAAAGGCTCTGCTCCAGCCGGAGCGCAAGGGAGCCCGCCGTTTCTATGGCACGCGTGACGTGGGGCGCATGCGTGTCATTCTCCAGGCCAAGCGCCTGGGCATGACGCTGGTCGAGATCCGCGAGATCATTGCGTTGCTCGAGGGCCGCACGGGCCGTATCGGGCAGCTCAAGGAGCTTCGCGAGATGTGCTCCAAGCAGGAAGACCTGCTGAAGGAGCAGTTCGCCCAGATCGAGGATCAGGTGCAGGAGATGAGCGGCGTTCTCAAGGCGCTTGAAGGTCTCATCTCTGCAAATGACGGCAAGGCCTGAACAGGGCCCGCGAGCAATGTGCCCATGATCTGCCTGCCCGGGTTCTGACCCCAGCCGGGAGTCGCGACATTCGCGACTGGCGATTTCATGGCCTAGCAAAAAAGCGCTTCCGGCGACCCGCCGGAGGCGCTTTTTGTTTTGGGGGGGGGGCGGTTCGTTTGCCGTGTGGCGCGCCGGCCCTTGCTGGGGCCGGGACCGGGCGTGGAAACGAAAACGGGCAGTCCCAAGGACTGCCCGTTCGAAACGTTTCTGTCTTTCCGGCGCCCTCAGGCGACGACGTCCTTTTCCGGGATCGCCTCTTCGCCCTTGCGCGCGCGCATCAGGTTGGTGAAGCGGCGGAACAGGTAGTGGCTGTCGCGCGGGCCGGGCGAGGCCTCAGGGTGATACTGCACCGAGAAGACCGGCTTGTCCTTGAGGCGCAGGCCGCAATTGGAGCCGTCGAAGAGCGAGACATGTGTCTCCTCGACGGTGGCCGGCAGGCTCTTGGCGTCAACGGCGAACCCATGGTTCATCGAGGTGATCTCGACCTTGCCCGTGGTGCGGTCGAACACCGGATGGTTGGCGCCGTGGTGGCCCTGGTGCATCTTCAAGGTGGTGCCGTCGAGCGCAAGCGCGAGCATCTGGTGGCCGAGGCAGATGCCGAAGACCGGCAGGCCGCTGTCGACGATCTCGCGGATCACCGGCACGGCGTATGTGCCGGTCGCGGCCGGGTCGCCCGGGCCGTTGGACAGGAATACGCCGTCAGGCTTGCGCGACAGCACGTCCTGCGCCGAGGCGTCGGCCGGCAGGACGGTGACCTTGCAGCCGGCGTCGGTCAGCAGGCGCAGGATGTTGCGCTTGATGCCGTAATCGAGCACGACGACGTTGAACTCACCCTCGGGCTTCTCGCCGTAGCCCAGCTCCCACTGCCAACTGGTCTGCGTCCAGTTGTAGCTCTGGGTGGCGCTGACGTCCTTGGCAAGGTCCATGCCGACGAGGCCGGGCCAGGCGGCGGCGGCCTGCTTCAGCGCCTCGATGTCAAAGTTGCCGTCCGGCGAATGGGCGATCACCGCATTGGCAGCGCCGGTCTCGCGGATCAGGGCCGTCAGGGCGCGGGTGTCGACGCCGGTCATGGCGACGATGCCGCGGGCTTTCAGCCAGGCATCGAAGTGACGGGCGGAGCGGTAGTTGGACGGTTCGCTCACTTCGGCGCGCATGATCGCGCCGCGAACGCCGGATGCTGCCGCCATGTTGACGGTCTCGACATCCTCGTCGTTCGTCCCCACATTTCCGATGTGCGGGAAGGTGAAGGTCACGATCTGTCCGGCGTAGGACGGATCGGTGAGGATTTCCTCATAGCCGGTCAGCGCGGTGTTGAAGCACACCTCGGCGCAGGCCTGACCGACGGCACCAAGGCCCTGGCCCTCGATCACGGTCCCGTCGGCCAGGACCAGTACGGCCGTGGTCGGCGTCGCGGACCAGACGTCTGCGGTCGTCATTGTGTTGCTTTCTCGGTCGGTTCGGTGACAATCTGGCGGTCAACGCGCCTTGACGGATCGGTATTCTGGTGTCAACGGTGCGTCAAGCGCGGCACTTTATGGGAAGCGCGCTTAGGGGTCAACTGTTGGCTTGTTAATAATAATCTCGATAAATCAACGTCTTAAGCAAGGGGCTTTCGCGAACTTCTTTCCGCTGCGAAGGGCGGTAGGCAATGGGCGCGAGGCAGACGGCAGGGCAGAGCATGCGTGAACGGATCGATGCGGCGTTGCAGGACGCCGTGGGCAGCGACAACAAGCGCCGGGCGGCGACATTGCGCCTGGTGCTTGCCGCGATCAAGGACCGCGAGGCGCGGGCCCGCGAACTTGGTCATGACGGCATGCCGGAAGCCGAGGTTCTCGACATTCTCAACAAGATGGTGCGCCAGCGCGAGGCCTCCGTGCGCGACTACGAAGAGGCTGGCCAGCTCGAACTTGCCGAGCAGGAGCGCGAGGAAGTCGCCATCATCAACGAGTTCCTGCCGAGCCAGTTCGACGCCAAGGCGATGCAGGTCGCCTGCGAGGACGTGGTGCGCGACATCAGCGCCAACGGACTGCGCGACATGGGACGCTGCATGAACGCGCTGAAGCAGCGCTACCCGGGACAGATGGACTTCGTGCGCGCCAGCTGCGTGGTCAAGGATCTGCTGCGCACCGAGTGACGCCGGGCCGGCCGTGTGTCGCCTGGCCCTGAACTTTTCCCCTCTTATGCACAATGCACGCATCGGCTTTTGTGGGCGCGCTCTTGCGCCTCGAAAGCGTGGATTTGCCTCGCTTTCGCGCCCACATCGGTGGGTGCGTGCCGCCGTCGTCCGCTGTAGGGTTGGACGCTGCCGGTGCTAAGCCGATATATGCAGGAAGCTTGTCTGTCGGGTTTGGCGTTGTGCCGGCCGGCAGCGCCTTCCCTCGCGTGCCATGGCATGTGGGCGTGGGCCATCCAGACGTTCGGACGCTTTCATGCGCTTTTCGCCCAACCTCCTTGACGAGATCCGTGCAAGGCTTCCGCTTTCGGAGGTGGTGGGCCGGCGTGTCTCGTGGGACCGGCGCAAGTCGCAGCCGGCGCGTGGAGACTTCTGGGCCTGCTGCCCGTTCCACCAGGAAAAGACACCGAGCTTTCACGTCGACGACCGGCGCGGGCGCTACAAGTGCTTCGGCTGCGGAGCGTCGGGGGATCATTTCCGTTTCCTGACCGAAACCGAGGGGCTGAACTTCCCCGAGGCGGTCGAGCGGCTTGCCGGGGACGCCGGCGTCGTGCTTCCGGCTCCTGATCCGCGCGAGGCGGCGCGTGCCGAGCGCCGGGCCAGCCTTGCCGACATCTGCGAGATGGCGGCGCGCTTCTTCCAGGACCAGCTCACGCTTTCCGGCGGCGAAGCGGCGCGCGCCTATGTGGCCAGGCGCCGGCTCAAGCCCGAGACCCTGCGCGAGTTCCGCATCGGCTTCGCTCCGTCGGGGCGTGATGCGCTGAAACGGCACCTCGCCTCGAAGGGCGTGGAGGAGGCGGACATGGTGGAGGCGGGACTGGTGATCCGCCCCGACGACGGACGCGCCTCCTACGACCGGTTTCGCAACCGGTTGATGATCCCGATCCAGGACGACCGCGCCCGCGTCATCGCCTTCGGCGGGCGCACGCTCGACCCGGATGGTCAGCCGAAATATCTGAACTCGCCGGAGACCCCGCTCTTCCACAAGGGCACGATGGTCTTCAACTTCCACCGCGCCCGCGAGCCGGCCCACAAGAGCGGCCAGGCGATCGTCGTGGAGGGGTATCTCGATGCCATCGCCGTATGGCAGGCGGGCATGGGCAATGTGGTCGCAGCCCTGGGCACGGCCTTCACCGAGGAGCAGGTGGGGCGGTTGTGGCGGCTGTCGCCGGAGCCGGTGATCTGTTTCGACGGCGACGCGGCCGGCGTCGGCGCCGCCCATCGGGCGGTCGACCGCATTCTTCCCGGCCTCAGGAGCGGTCACTCGTTCGGCTTCGTCTTCCTGCCCGACGGCAAGGACCCGGACGATCTGATCATCGAGGGCGGGCCTCCCGCCTTTGCGCGCGCGCTCGGCGAGGCGCGCCCGCTCATCGATGTCATGTGGGAGCGCGAGATCGCGCTGGCGCGTATCGACACGCCCGAGCGCCGCGCGGCGCTGGAGAAGTCGCTCGATGACCTGATCCGCACCATCGCCGACGAACGGGTGCGGCGCGGCTATCAGCTCGACATCCGCCTGCGCCTGTCGAACCTCTTCTATCAGCAGAGCCGGGCGCGGCGTGGTGCCCAGGGCGGTGGCGGCAATCGCGGCGGGCAGCAGGGGCAGGCCGGTGCCGAGCCTTCCGCACAGGCGCGCGGCTCCGATCTTCCCGACAGCTCGATGTTCGGCAATGAGCGCACTTTGTGCGGATTGTGCCTGCGCTATCCCGAACTGCTCGAGCGTCATGTGGAGCGTGTCAGCCGGGCGGTCTTCGGCGACACGCTGCACGCGCGTTTTCGCGACGAGCTCTGCCGCATCGCGACCGAACTGGAGGACCAGCCGGTCAACGGCTTCTTCGAGACGCTCGATGCGCGCTTCTACCAGATCCTGAGCGAGGCGCTCGATGGCGAGAGCCGTGGCGAGGAAGGCCGGGCGGGCGGGACTGCGGGAAGCGCCGCCCGCTTTCGCGATCTCTTGCAGCGCCTGCCGATCCTGCGTCACGATCCGCCGGCAGATTTTATCGAGGACCTCTTCGTTCACCTGCTCGACGTGCTCGAGACGCGGGCGCTGGCGGAGGAGCTGGATGCCGATCTTGGCGCGCTCGACGAGGCGCTCGACGAGGATGCCTGGCAGCGCGTTCGCGCCCAGTCGCAGGACCTGGCGCGGCGGCGGGAGGAATGCGCCCGCGACGAACAGGATCTCGCCGACAGGGCCAAGGTGATCCGGGCCGCGCAACCGGCTCCGCGTCCCCCGTCGGTCGCCGCGATGCAGGGGCGCGCCTGACGTACAGTCCGTGATCGGCTGTTTCGCCTGTTGATAGCGTGCCGAATCAATTGACGGCAACGAATCGCTCTTGCGAATCCGGGTCTTTGCGCTACATAGATCCTTCATGCAGCAAACGGCACCGCGCATGGCAGGTCACGGGCGATACGACCCATCAAGACCATATGCCAACAATGCGGCACGAAATCATCACGCTGCGCGAAGCCCTAGATCAACGGGCGCCGGTCCCTCGGACCGGACGGCCAGGGGTTGGTCGTTTTCAGAAAGCTGGAGCAACAGGTTCGCCTCACGCGGGCCGGGTTTGTTTCGGAGCGGAGCCAGATCTCCGGATGACACCCGGTTTGCGGGTGCAACGGCGAGACGCTTTGCGTCCGCAGCTTGTCGAAACGATTGGCAGGGTTAAGTGGCACTTAACGGTCACCGAATAAATGTCTGACTGAATGTTCCGTGCGCCGGCCCGACAGGCCGCTCGCGGGCGAGGTCGACATTTGGTTTGCCGGTTGTCCCATGGCGGGTGGGACAGATCGACGGCGAGCCGCGGCGACCTGAACGACGTGACGAACGACAGCACCGGGCCCTTGGGGCTCGCGGGCCGGAGAGAAACATGGCAGCGAAAGCAACCCAGGCGGAAGACACCCAGGAAACTCCGAGCGAGAGCTCTGACGGTCCGCTTCTCGATTTGTCGGATGCCGCTGTCAAGCGGATGATCAAGGTCGCGAAGAAGCGCGGCTATGTGACCTACGAAGAGCTGAACGAGGTGCTTCCCTCCGAGGAGGTGACCTCCGAGCAGATCGAGGACACGATGGCGATGCTCTCCGACATGGGCATCAACGTCATCGAGGAAGAAGAGGCCGAGGAGGCCCAGTCCGAGGAGAACCGCGAGGCAGGCGGCGATCTGGTCGAGGCCAGCACCACCGCCGTCGCCAAGGCGCCGGCCAAGGAGCCCGCCGACCGGACAGACGATCCCGTGCGCATGTACCTGCGCGAGATGGGGTCGGTCGAGCTGTTGTCGCGCGAGGGCGAGATTGCCATCGCCAAGCGCATCGAGGCCGGTCGCGAGGCGATGATCGCCGGTCTGTGCGAAAGCCCGCTGACCTTCCAGGCCATCATCATCTGGCGTGACGAGCTCAACGAGGGCAAGGTCCTCCTGCGCGACATCATCGACCTCGAAGCGACCTATGCCGGTCCCGATTTCAAGGCCGAGGGCGCCGAGGACGAGAGCGAAGACGGCGAGGACGGCGCGACCGAGGGCAGCGCAGGCACGCCCGGCGCCAAGAACGAGGAAAACGGCGGCTCTTCCGGCGAGGCCAATGCCAACACCAACGCGGATGGCGAGGGAGACGGCGACGGCGATGACGACGATGAGTTCGAGGCGAACATCTCGCTTTCGGCCATGGAGACGGAGCTGAAGCCGAAGGTCCTGGAGACCTTCGACCGCGTTGCCGACGACTACAAGAAGTTGCGCCGCCTGCAGGACCAGCTTGTCGAGAACAAGCTCGCCAACAAGACGCTGTCGCCTTCGCAGGAGCGCCGCTACAAGAAGCTCAAGGACGACATCATCACCGATGTGAAGAGCCTGTCGCTCAACCAGCAGCGCATCGACGCGCTGGTGGCGCAGCTCTATGACATCAACAAGCGGCTGATGGGCTACGAGGGCCGGTTGCTGCGTCTCGCCGATAGCCATGGCGTCGACCGCACTGACTTCCTCAAGCAGTATCAGGGCAACGAGCTCGATCCGAACTGGATCCGCAAGGTCGCCAATCTCGCCTCCAAGGGCTGGAAGAACTTCGTCGCCTCCGAGAAGGAGATGATCCGCGAGCTGCGTCAGGAGATTCAGGACCTGGCCTCGGAGACCGGTCTGGAGACGGCCGAGTTCCGTCGCATCGTGTCGATGGTGCAGAAGGGTGAGCGCGAGGCGCGCATCGCCAAGAAGGAGATGGTCGAGGCGAACCTGCGTCTCGTGATCTCCATCGCCAAGAAGTACACGAACCGCGGGCTGCAGTTCCTGGATCTCATCCAGGAGGGCAACATCGGCCTGATGAAGGCGGTCGACAAGTTCGAGTACCGGCGCGGTTACAAGTTCTCGACCTATGCCACATGGTGGATCCGACAGGCGATCACCCGCTCGATCGCCGACCAGGCTCGCACCATCCGTATTCCGGTGCACATGATCGAGACGATCAACAAGATCGTGCGCACCTCGCGCCAGATGCTGCACGAGATCGGTCGCGAGCCGACCCCGGAAGAGCTGGCCGAGAAGCTGCAGATGCCGCTGGAGAAGGTTCGCAAGGTCCTCAAGATCGCCAAGGAGCCGATCTCGCTCGAGACGCCGATTGGCGACGAGGAAGACAGCCATCTGGGCGACTTCATCGAGGACAAGAATGCGGTCCTGCCGATCGACGCGGCGATCCAGTCGAACCTGCGGGAGACGACGACACGGGTGCTTGCCTCGCTCACGCCGCGCGAGGAGCGCGTGCTGCGCATGCGCTTCGGCATCGGCATGAACACCGACCACACGCTGGAAGAAGTCGGCCAGCAGTTCTCGGTGACGCGCGAGCGTATTCGCCAGATCGAGGCCAAGGCGCTCAGGAAGCTGAAGCACCCGTCCCGGTCGCGCAAGCTTCGTTCGTTCCTCGACAGCTAAGACCAGGGCATGGCACAGGCGGGACAGCCGTCCGTCCGGCATGGGGCGTGATGGCCGCCTGCTGCCATGCCTGCTTCCCGCCAGCGTGGCGGTTGCTGCACCTGTTGCCTGGGGCGTGTGGGTCGCCGTTGCCTGCTTCGCCCTTGCCTTCGCCTGCGACACTCTCGTCCGGCTGCCCTTCGCGGAGCGGCTCGGCGCGGCCGGCCGGAAGATCGCGGCCTTGAGCGCAGGCAAGCAGGCCTCGCTTGATTTCACGGTCGGGAATCCGCGCGCCAGAACGCGGCGCGGCTGTCGATTGCGGCTCATTCTTGCCGATCTTCCCTGGATGTATTCCCAGATCCGCCATTTTGCCGAGAACCTGCGCGAACGGCTTGTGCCGGGATCGCGGATCGTGGCAAGCGGACGTGGTACGTGGATGGGTGTGGTCTTCGAAGGCGTGCGTATCGTCGGGGACGAGCGTTAGGCAGTGCAGGGCTCTATGGCAGGCGAAAACCCGCAGGACGACGACAGGAGCCGCGTGGGGCCGGCCACGCGGCCTGACGCGCGGCCTGACGCGCGCGCCATGGCGGCTGATATGCCTGCGGTCTCACCCGCAGTGCCAGGCGAGGACAAGGTCCCGAGCGAAACCTTCTGGATGCGGCCCATGGGCGCGGGCCTCGCGCTTTCGCTCCTGCTGCATCTGGCGGCGGGCTACCTGTTCGTTCATGGGGTCGAGGTCTCGCGCACGCTTCCCGGGTTCACCGAGGAGCCCGTCGAGGTGGTGATGGTCTCGCCCGAGGAGGCCGCGGCAGCGAAGGACCCTCCACCACCCCCGCAGGAGCAGGCCCGGGAAGAAGAAGCGCCCCCGCCCCCTGATGAGGACAAGGCCGAGGTCGTGGAAGAGCCCGAGCCCGCGGCAGCGGCCCCCGAGCCTGAGCCCAAGCCGCAAACCGATGCGGAGCAGGAGCCCGAAGAGACGGCAGCCGAGGAGCAGAAGCCCGAGCAGCCCCCCGAGCAGCCCCCTGAGCAGCAACCGCCCGAGACAGAAACACCGCAGGAGCAGCCCGCGGCCCCACCGGAGGGGGAGGCGCCTGAGGAGCAGATGCGGCGTGTCCTGCAGCCGGTGACCGAATTTGGCGAGGAGGACAGCGGCAACCAGGAGCTGGACGGCGACGGCGCACGCGAGGCGCAGCCGCTTGAGCACGGTGCGCGCGACAAGGAGCCCGGATCCGAAACCGAGGGCGCACCCGAGGAGGAGACACCGGCCGAGACGGCGGATCAGACCGCCGAAGCATCTCCCTCCGAGATGGTTGGCGAGGCCCCCGAGGTCGCCGGGGATACCGCCGACACTGCCTCCCAGGAGCCGCCAGTTGCACAGGAGACGCAGGAGCCCGAGGCCGTGCCCGCCCCGGCACCCGAAGTTCTGGCGGCCGAGGCCTCCGGGGAGGATGGTCTTGCCGGAGAGGCCGCGCCGGGAACGCCGACAGGCGCTGGCGTTGTTGCCCTGCCGCCGCAAAAACCCGTCGACATTGCCGCGATCGCGGCCCGGGCGAGGGGCGCGCCGTCCGGTGCGGCGCTGCCGGGAACGCTGCCGCCGGGTGTCTCGGTTTCCGGGGCAGGCGGCACCACCTCGGCGCGCCAGCTCTTTTCCCATGCGCTGTCGCAGGACCCGCGGGTGCGCGCAGCCATGCGCGGCATGGGCCATGCGGCGCGGGCCGATCTCCTGTGCATGACGGAGCTGCGCAGCCAGTTGCGCAGCGGCCGGCCGTCCTACAATCCCGACCTGCTGCCCTCGTTCCGCCTGCGCACGGGCAATGTGCTGGAGCCGAAGCGGGCGGCGTTTCGCGCCAATGGGCTCTGGTACGAACTCGCCTTCCGCTGCGAGCTCAATGCCGAGATCACCCGGGTGGAGACCTTCAGCTACCGGGTCGGTGCGCCGGTACCGCGCGTGGAATGGGCCGAGCGGGGCTTTCCGGCCAATTGAGATCCGACCACCTGACTGGGGCCTGCTGTCAGCGGGCGAGATCGTCGAGGATTGGGCAATCGGGGCGGTCGTCGCCGTGGCAGCAGGCGACAAGGCGGGAAAGCGTCGCCTTCATCGTCTCCAGCTCGGCGATCTTGCGCTCGACCTCGCGGATCTTCTCCTGTGCCACCTTCTTCACGTCGGCGCTGGCGCGCTGCTCGTTGTCATAGAGCGAGATCAGTGACCGGCATTCCTCGATGGTGAAGCCGAGGCCGCGGGCGCGCTGGAGAAAGCGCAGCCGGTGCACGTCGCTGTCGGAATAGTCACGATAGCCGTTGGCCGCGCGCGCCGGACGGATAAGGGCGATGTCCTCATAGTAGCGGATGGTCTTTGCCGGCAGCTCGGAGCGCACGGCCGCCTCGCCGATGTTCATGGGCACGGTCTCCTGTTCTCGTCCCTCCTATCTGGGCCTTCCCGTTACTGGAAGGTCAAGGGCTCTGCCTCGCGCGCCGCGTCACCACACAGGTGGAAAAGTCGGATTTCCCTGAAAGGAAGTTGTCGTCTTGCGTCATGCTCGTCAGACTGGCGAGGGTGAAGGGCATTGCGGGCGCGTGTGGTGGATAGGGAAGAGCGGCTGGAGATCGGCAGTCGATATGAGTTGCAAAACTGGTTGGCGGGAAACCCTGTCGACTGGGCGCAGTCGATTGCCGTGAGGGCGGCGCTCAGGGTCATTCCGTTGGTTTTCAGGATCCACGAGGCTCCTGACGGGCGCGCTGGCCTCGGCTCAAAGCAGGGCTTGATCTTGCTGGCTTTCAGGACACCCCGCCCGCGCCGTTTCCTCTTGTCTCTCCCGCCCTCCATTCAGTGGACAGGGGCGCGCGGCGGGCGGTTGGGGCTGGGGCGGTGCCTGCATGCCTGCTAGGCTTTCGGCTGGACGGTTTCCGTCCGCTCGCCAGTCGCGCGCGCCGATCCGCCGTTTCCGCGCAATGCCCATTCGGAGATCCTCATGACTTTTCTGCGTTCCTATTCGCCGTTTCTTCTCAGCGTGCTGCGGATCATGTCCGGTGCCCTGTTCCTGCAGCACGGCACGACCAAGCTGCTGTCCTTCCCCGTGACCCAGATGTCGGGTGTCAACGTGATGACCATGCCTGGCGCCGCCGGTATCTTCGAATTGGTCTGCGGCGCGCTTCTGGTGCTTGGCCTCTTCACCCGTCCGGCTGCGTTTCTGGCCTCCGGCACGATGGCGGTTGCCTATTTCCTCGCCCACGCGCCGCGCGATTTCTATCCGATCCTGAACGGTGGCGAGCTTGCGGCACTGTACTGCTTCACGTTCCTCTATATCGCCGCTGCCGGCCCGGGGCCGCTCAGCATCGACCGGCTGCGCGGCGCGGCCTGAGGAAGACGTCTTCGCGACGATGCCCCGTGCGGTCTCCGTGCGGGGTTTTTCTTTTGCGGGGAGGGGGTTACAAGAGTGTCCGCGCTCCTTGCCGTGAGGTTTTCGCCATGAAGGTCATCGTCGTTGGCGCCGGCATCGCCGGCCTTTCCACCGCCTGGGCGCTCACGCGGCGCGGCGTCGAGGTCACGCTTCTGGAGCAGGGGCCGATACCCAATCCGCTTTCCGCCTCCGGCGACCAGCACCGGGTGATCCGGCGCGCCTATGGCGGGCACACAGGCTACCAGCGGCGCATCGACGAAGCCTTTGACGCCTGGGATGAGCTCTGGTCGGATCTCGGCGAAAAGCATCTGGTCGACACGGGCTTCCTGCTGATTTCGCAAACGGGCGCCGACGAGGCGATTGCCTCGCGCGACAGTCTCGAAGCGGGCGGTTATCCGGTCGAGCGGATGACGGCCGCGGAGGTGGCGGGCCGTCATCCCTTCCTCGACGGAGAGGCGATCCATTCGGCCGCCTTCAGTCCGGAAGGCGGCGTGCTGCTGTGTCGCGGGGTCGGTTCCGGCATCCTCGACTGGCTGCGGCGGGCGGGGGCGGATGTGCGCGAGAATGCGCAGGTTGTCTCGCTCGACCGGGAGACGGCCAGCGTGCGGCTCGCCGACGGGACTAAGCTTGCCGCCGACCGGCTGGTGGTCGCCGCCGGGGCGTGGGTGCTGAAGCTGCTGCCGGATCTGGCGGACCGGCTCACCGGCTATCGCACGGCGGTGGCCTATCTGACTCCGCCGGAGGACCTGCGCGCCGCCTGGGAGGCATCGCCGGTGCTGCTCGACGTCGGCGGCGCGGTCGAGGGCTATGTCCTGCCGCCGGTCGCTGGCACCGGACTGAAGGTCGGCGCCGGCATTCACAAGGTGCCTTGCGGCCCGGATGCGCGCCGGGAGGCGGAGACCGGGGAAGGCGCGCGCCTGCGCGGGTATTTCTCCCCGCCCTTCGCCCGGATCGACGACTATGCCGTCGCCGAGGTGGTGACCTGCGCCTACACGTTCACCGAGGACCGGCATTTCTTCGTGGAGGCGGGCGCGCGCACCACGGTTGTTTCCGCCTGTTCCGGCCATGGCTACAAGTTCGGGGCGGCGGTGGGGCGGCGTGTCGCCGAAGGGGTGCTCTCCGGCGACGGTGCGGCACTTTCCGCCTGGCTTGCGGCGCGCGATTGAGAGCGGATGCCGCGTTCGCGCGCGGGGGGGGCGTTCAGCGACGCGTGGGAAGCATCCTGGCCATGACGTCGTCCTTGAGGACGAAGCGATGCCAGAGCGCGGCCAGGACGTGCAGGGAAATCAGCACGATAAAGACCGGCTTCAGCGTCTCGTGGATCTCGCCGGAGATGTGGATGCCCAGATACCAGGCTGCGAGCCCGGTGAGCGGAGCGCCGATCAGCAGGACGTAGAACAGCACGTAGACGGATTTCATCGCGGTGACGAGATGCGGATGCAGGGCATCGGGAGCAGCGGGAGCGCCACGGGCCACGCGCAGGCCGAGGCGCGCGAGCGCCAGGACCAGAACGGCGACCCCGACCCAGATGTGCAGATTGCCCATCAGCCAGACCAGCGTTTCCGGTGTTTTGCCGTCGCGCAGGACATGGCCGTAGTCCTTGATCGATTCCCCGAACACGAGCTGGAAGATGACGAGGGCGGCGATGAGCCAGTGCAGCCCTATCTGCGCGGGACTGTAGCTGGGCGGCGTCGCCCGGGAGTGGATGGAAGGGGAAATCTCGGACATATGGCTACCTCATGGGAAAGGATGGCTGAAACTCTGCGCGCCCGTCCCGTCCCAGGCTGCGTCGGCATTATATTCGCATTGTTTCGCAAATTTGTGCCTGTCCTGTCGCCAATTGTAACGAAGGCGGCGGGCACAAAAAAACGCCCGCGCGGGGCGCGGGCGTCTTCGGTTTTTCAGATGCCCGAGGGCTGTCAGGCCTTGCGGCCTTCCTCGACGATGTCGCGGATGAAGCGCGGCAGCGCGAAGGCCGCCCGGTGCACTTCGGGCGTGTAATAGCGGGTGTCGAGCCCGGCCGCCTCGAAGCGCTGCTCGAGCGTTTCGAGCGACACCTTGCGCAGCTCCGCATTGTCGGTTGCCCAGCCGAGCGCCATGTGACCGCCGAAATATGTCGGGATCGCCGCCACATAGGCGGAGGCGTCCGCATAGATGGCCGAGAAGCGGCGGATCGAGTCGAGCAGTTCGTCGCGCTGCAGGAACGGCACGCCGTTCTGGGTAACGAGCACGCCGCCCGGCTTCAGGCAGCGATGCACCGCGCGGTAGAACTCCTCGGTGAAGAGCACGGCGCCCGGACCCATTGGATCGGTGCTGTCGACCATCACCACGTCGAAGCGGCGGTCGGTCTCGGCGACAAAGCGGGCACCGTCGTCGATGACCAGATCGAAGCGGTCATCCTCGAAGACGGCGGCGTTGAAGTCGCCGAAATGCTCCTTCGAGAAGCTCACCACCGCGTCGTCGATCTCGACCTGTGTCAGGCGCTCGATCGAGGCGTGTTTCAGCGCTTCCTCGGCCATGCCGCAATCGCCACCGCCGATGATCAACACCTCGCGGGCGTCGCCATGGGCAAGGATCGGCACATGCGACATCATCTCGTGATAGATGAACTCGTCGCCGGTCGTCACCTGGGTGACGCCGTCCAGCATCAACACCTTGCCGAAGACCGGGTTGGTGAACAGCACGAGATCCTGATGCTCGGAACGATCCTGGAACAGGATGTTGTCGCACTCGTACTTCACCTCGACGCCCGGATAGAGCGTCTCGTTGAAGACCAGACCCTGGCTCATGCGACCTCCTTGCCGCGCAGCAATTCGCTGACATCCGTACGGCCGGGCGAAAAGGCGCGCTTCAGCACCTCGACGCATTTGTCCGGTTCCGCGTCGCCGCACATGAACACGTCGAATGCGGCGTAGCCCGCCTCCGGCCATGTGTGCACCGAGATGTGACTCTCGGCCAGCACCGCGACGCCGCTCACGCCGGCAGGCTCGAACGGATGCAGATGGATATGCAGAAGCGTCGCTCCCGCCTCCTCGACACAGGTCCGGAGTGTCTCCTCGATATAGGGGAGGTCGTCCAGACGCTCGGCGTCGTAGAGATCGATGATCAGATGTGCTCCTGCGCAGCGCACGCCGGCCTTCTCGATAAAGTGATCGAGGCGGTCGACCTCTGCGGCGACGCGAGGTGCGGTGTAAATCTTGTCTTCCGTATGGGTGGTGCTTCTCGGCTCGACATGGGCGGACACCGTCCGCTCGTTGCAGTCGCGAGCCTCCAAGTCCATCCCCAATTGGAAGAGGCCGTCGTCAGACATGGCGGTCTCCCCAACCAGTAGATGAAACCCGGGTAAGTCCCGAAGAGCTCCGTATAAGGGCCGATTCGGGCAAATTCAATGCCCGCCGGAAATATATTCCGTATATTCGCGCTGACCTTACGGCCGCAGGCGCATCATTTGGGGCAAACGGGCAAAGACTTTCGAAGAACTGTTAGCCGGGTAAGTCGTTTTTGCGTCGAAAGGTCGCGGCGCGGGTGCCCCCGCGCCGCCGTTTCGTTACTGGTTCAGCTCGAAGGAGACGCTGACGCGGATCTCGAGCTCGCTCTCGCCGGCCTCGATCGGAGCCGGTGCGCCGCCATCGGCCATCTTCATTTCGGCGCGTGCCATCATCATCACCGGGCGGGGCGAATAGTCCTGCTCGTTGATGGAGAGCACCCGGCCGAGCTTCGCGCCGGAAGCCTCGGCGTAGATCCGGGCCTTGCGGATGGCGTCTTCCATGGCCTCCTTGCGGGCCGCGTCCTTCAGCTTGTCGGCGCCGCTGACCATGAAGCTGATGCCGCCGATCTGGTTGGCGCCGTCGCGGACCATGACGTCAAGCAGCGTGCCGAGCTTTGACAGGTCGCGCACGCGCACGGAGACCGAGTTGGAGACGCGGTAGCCGATCATCTCCTGGTGGTATTCCTCGCGGGTCTTGGACTTCACCTGGCTGTAGCGCGGCGAGACGTTGAAGCCGGAGGTCTGGATGTCGCGGGGCTCGATGCCGGCTTCCTTGATGCGGTCGATCACCGCGGTCATGGCCTTGCTGTTCGCGGTCATCGCCTCAGCGGCGGTCTTGGCGTCGCTGACGACGCCGCTGGAGACCATCGCCATGTCCGGGGCGGCGCGCACGCTGCCCTGTCCGACCATGTCGATGGTGGCGATGCGGGGCTCGTCGGCGGCCAGCGCCGGCGAGATCGCAAGGGCGGCTGCGGCGGCGAAGATCGCCAGTCGGGGGGCGATGCTGTGGCGGGTCATACGGTCTCTCCGGTGGTGAGGGGCCGGTGTTTCGGCCTGTCATGGATGGCGGGTCCGGCGGGCCCGCCGGCAGGTCAGGCGAGCATTGGCCGTCAATTGCGGCGGCGAAATGACAGTCCAGGTTGCGCCGTTCAGACAGCTTCGCGCAGGCGTTCCAGCGAGATCGGCTCTCCGACTTCGCCATCGGCGGAAAGCAGCACGGCCATCGGCCGCGTCGCGCGGAACTGGGCGCAGATGATCAGCACCATCACCGTCAGCGGCACGCAGAGCACCATGCCCGTGATACCCCAGATTTCGCCCCACAGGCTCAGCGACAGCATGATCACGAGCGCCGAGAGGTTGAGGCTGTTGCCCATCAGCCGCGGCTCCAGCAGGTTGCCGATGGAAAACTGGATGGCGCCGAGGCCGAGAGCGATCGCCAGGAAGGGCGTCAGGCTGTCGAAATAGACCAGCGACAGAAGGCTGGGGAAAATCACCGCCGTCAGCGAGCCGATGGTCGGGATGTAGTTGAGCAGAAAGGCGATGAAGCCGAAGAGCGCCGCATAGGGCAGGCCGAGCAGGGTGAGAAAACCCGCGGTGAGGCAGCCGGTCAGAACGCTGACGGCCGTCTTGATGCCGAGATAGTGGCGCAGCGCCTGGGTGATGCGGCTGCGGATCAGGAAGGCGAGCTCGGCCTGGTCGGACGTGGCGAAGAGGCGCTGCATCTTCCGGTCGAAGGTCGACTGCTCCAGCATGAGAAACAGCACGTAGATGAAGACCAGCGAGGCGGAGCTCGCAACCGTCGTCAGCGCGTTGGCGCCGGCGGTGATGGCGCGGTTGAGGAAATTGTCAGGTACCAGGTCGCGCAGTTCGATGGGGTCGGCCAGCCCGAGCTTGGCGGAATAGGTGTTGAAGAGACTTTCGAAACGGGCCTGGTAGACGGATGCGTCGCGGGCAAGCTCGGTCAGATTGGCCGTGACGATGTCGACCACGACGATGGAAATGCCGAAGATCACCGCAAGCGCGGCGACGAAGGCGACGCTCCACGGCAGATGCAGCGGTCCGAAAGGTATCGAACTGATCAAGGTGGCGAGCGCGTTGATCAGATACCAGACCAGCAGCGCAATGACGAAGGGCAGCAGCAGGGCGCGGCCGACGACGAGGAGCCAGCCGACGAGGCACAGGCAGACGAGAACGAGGGTCAGCGTCATCAGGAAGCGCGGCATCGTCTCTCCGGGTCCGTGCGCGCGGGCGTGGCCCGCCATGCTTCGACCCATGCCGGAGGGGAGGGGCCGCGTCAAGCATTCCGGGGCCGTGCGGAGGCTTGCCCGTGGACCATGGTGCTCCAGCGTCGTGCGGGTGCTCTCTGCTGCTTGCAAGGCCCGGACGAGGTGATATAGGAAAAGGCACGCGAAAGGTGCCTTCGCCCGAAGCTCCTTCGCCGACGTCACCGGCCATCCGCGCCGGCGTCTGGGGGCCTGTAGCTCAATGGTTAGAGCCGTCCGCTCATAACGGATTGGTTGCAGGTTCGAGTCCTGCCGGGCCCACCATCCCCTTTCAAAACAAGCGCTTGATACGAAGAGCACGCAAGTGGGGCACACAGGGGAGCCGCAGACGTGCTCAATCCGGCCTGTCCCGCGCTGGTCCGGGCCGGCGTCCGGTGGGTGCGGAAAGTCGTCCGCCGGGCCAGCCCGCGATCATGCGCGCGGGCCCGGCGAAGGGATGCGTCTTACATCTTGCAGTCCTGGTGGAAGCTGTCCTCGTAGTCCTTGACCACGGTGCGCACCGTCGTCGTCCAGTACTTGCCATCGTCGCGCTTGGCGACCTTCAGCATGTGGAAGTCCTGGATCGGATAGTGGTTGTTGCTGAAGGAGAAGCTGCCCCGGACCGAGGTGAAGTCTGCCGCCTCGAGCGCCTTGCGCATGGCGTCCTTGTCCTGGGTATTGCCGCCGGTCTTTTTCAGAGCGCTGCCGATCAGCATGGCGGCGTCATAGGACTGGGCGGCGAAGGAGCCGGGGACGTAGCCGTATTTCTCCTCGAAGGCGGAGACGAAGGCCGTGTTGGTCTCGGACTTCATGTCGGGCGCCCACGAGCCAGCCGACAGGAAGCCGAGGGCGGCGTCCTGCTGGCCGGGCAGCGTGGATTCATCGGTGGTGAAGACCGACAGGAACTTCAGCTTGTCGGACAGCCCGGCTGCGTCGAACTGCTTGACCAGCCGCACCCCCATGCCGCCCGGCATGAATGTGAACAGCGCATCCGCGCCCGACGTGGCGATCCGCGCCAGCTCGGGCGAGAAGTCCTGATGACCCAGCGGTGTGAACATCTCGTCCACCAGCTTGCCCTTGAGGGTCTGCTTGAAGCCCTGAACGTTGTCGCGACCCGCCTGATAGTTCGGCACCATGGCGATGACGTTCTCGAAGCCTTCCTCGTTGGCGATCATGCCGCTGACTTCGGCGGGCTGGTTGTTCTGATAGGAGGTGACGAAGAAATAGGGGTTGCAGTTGCGTCCGGCGAAGGTCGAGGGGCCGGCGTTCGGGCTGATCAGGAAGGTCTTCGACTGCACGACCGGCTTGAAGATCGCCTGCAGCATGTTCGAGAACACCGTGCCGACGACGAAGTCGACGTGCTCGCGCTCGAGCAGCGACCGCGCCTTGAGCAGCGCCACATCCGGCTTCAGCTCGTCATCCTCGACGATGAGCTGCACCGCCTGGCCGCCGAGTTTGCCGTCGTTCTGGTCCAGCGCGAGCTGGAAGCCGTCGACGATCTGCTGGCCGAGTGCCGCGGGCGGGCCCGACAGCGTGACCACCATGCCGATCTTGATATCCTGCGCCAGCGCCGCCGAAGTGGCGAGAGCGCCGAGCGCGACGCCGGCCGCCAGGCCAGCGAGTTTGCGTGTCCATCTGGATGTCATGTCATTCCCCTCTGCGTGCCCCGTATCGGGGTCGGATTTTCTCAAGATTGCCGCTCCGGAAGCAGTTGTGCACCCGCGGCAGGCGGTGTCGTGCGGGTCTCCCGTCAGCCCGTCTTTCTGGCGGCGAAGCCCGCCATCTTTGCATAGCCCTCGACGATGGCCTTGCGTTCCTCGTGGCTCAGCACATCGTCGATGTTGGCGAAGCGGCGCGGGCTGATCCGCTCCACTTCGTCGATGACCCGCTCCGGGCCACCCTTGCGGTTGGTGCGCACCACCTCCGCCGTCTTCGGCAGCCGTTCCTGCTCATAGCGGTAGAGCGCCTCGCGCGGGTGCTCGGCTGCGGCCATGTGGTCGGCCAGACAGCGCGCGTCCAGGATCGCCTGGGCCGCGCCATTGGAGCCGACCGGATACATCGGGTGCGCGGCATCACCCAGCAGCGTCACCCGCCCGTGTGTCCAGCGCGGCAGCGGATCACGGTCCGCCATCGGGTATTCGAAGATCGTGCCGCTGGCGCGCACCAGGGCCTCGATGTCGAAGCCCGGCACGGTGAAGCGGCGCGCGTGGGGCAGCACCCTGGAAAGCGGCGCCTGCTTGGACCAGCTTTCGGGTGGTGGCGGCGAAACCGAGCCGTCTGCGACGCGGACATTGACGACCCAGTTCATCAGCTGCATGCCGTCCCTGGCCGGGGCGATGGGATAGAGCACCAGCTTGGCGCCCAGCCCGCCGGCGATCGCCATGGTCTCGCCGTCCTCCCACACCGGCCACTCGGCCGCGCCGCGCCACATCACCACGCCGGCCCAGCTCGGCGGTCCCTCATCGGGATAGAACCGCCGCCTGCCCGTGCTGTGAATGCCGTCGGCGCAGATGAGCACTTCGCCGCGCAGGGTGCGCGAGGAGAGCCCGTCGGTCGCGTCGGTGAAATGCGCCGTGACCCCGGCCTCATCCTGCACGAAGCCGGAAAGCTTCAGGCCGGTCAGCACCGCCTCGGGCCCCATCCGCTCGATCACCGCGTCGTAGAGCACCTTCTGCAGCCGCCCCCGGTGGATCGAGAACTGCGGATGCTTGTGGCCCGCGTGCATGCCACGCAGCTCACGCCAGACCTCCTGGCCGTTGCGGGTGAGATAGCGCAGCTCGCGCGTGCGCAGGCCGACCTCGTCGAGCCGGGGAAGGAGGCCCAGTTCGGCCAGTTCGGCGATGGAGTGGGGCAGGGTGTTGATGCCGACCCCAACCTCGCGCACCTCGGGGGCCTGTTCGACCACCTGGGCGCGGATGCCGCGTTGATGCAGCATCAAGGCGGTGGCCAGGCCGCCGACGCCCGCGCCTGCGATCAGGATCGTCATTGCGCCGCCTCGCTGTCTTCGGGCGGCAGGAAGTCGATGGCGTGGGCGGCGGAAACCGCGACGATCTCGGCCGGGTCGGCATCGGGGCCCATGTTGTGCAGGGCCCAGAACAGGTCATAGAGCTGTGCCGCCGGCGTCACCCAGAACAGTGTCTTGAGGGTGCTGTCGGACTTGTTGAAGATCCCGTGCGGCACGCCGCGCGGCAGCTTGACCAGGTCGCCGGGCTCGCCGATCAGCTCCTCGCCGTCCAGCAGGAAGGTGAAACGCCCTTCGAGGATATAAAGAAACTCGTCCTGGTCGGGATGAATGTGCGGCGGCACGAAGGTGCCCGGCGGAAAGGTCGCGTGCCAGGAGAAACACTCCTCGGTCATCTGCTTGGGCACGTAGGTCTGGCCGAGGATGTTCCAGCGGATCTGGTCGAGGCTATCGCGGGATTTCACGATTCCAGGCGCCATTGCGGTCATGGTCTGTCCTTTCTTGCGGCACCGCCGATGAAGCGCGGTGCGGATCTTGCGGCACCGCCGATGAAGCGCGGTGCGGATCTTGCGGCACCGCTGATGAAGCGCGGTGCGGATCTTGCGGCATCGCCGATGACGGGCGTTGCGGATTTTCCGGCATGGCCGGCGATCCGTGCTGCGGATGTGCGCTCAGTCGTCGCCGACAAAGGCGGCGGTGATCGCGGAGGCCGGATCCTTGAGATCCTCAAGCACGGAAAAATGATTGTGATCGCCATCGACGCGGCAGGTGGTCGGAACGTCGAGCCCGCTCCAGATCTCGGCCATGAGCCGCGCCTGGCGGATGAATTCGGGCCGCTCGCCGCCGCCAACCCAGCAGGTCAGGGGGGCCGCCAGTCCGGGCTCGGCCAACACGGCGCTTTCGGCGCGCGCCTCGGCAAGGTCCAGATGCAGCGTGTCGTTCATCTTCGTGTGCAGCAGCGGGCGCAGGTCGTGCAGGCCGCTGATCGACAGGGTGTGGACGATCCGCGCGCGCACATCCGCCTCGAGCGGGCTGTCGGTGCACAGCATCCTCGTCACCAGATGGCCGCCCGCGGAATGGCCGGACAGGCGGATCGGACCGGCGACCCGCGCGGCGGCACTGGCGATGGCGCGGCCGATCTGGGCGGTGATATCGGAGATCCGGGCTTCCGGCGTCAGCGTGTAGGTCGGCAGGCAGACCGCCCAGCCCCTGGCGCGGGCGCCCTCGGCGAAGTCGGTCCAGAAAGACTTGTCGAGCCGCATCCAGTAGCCGCCGTGCACGAAGATGGCGAGCCCGCGCGGCGGTCCCTCCGGCCAGACGATGTCATAGGTTTCGCGCGGATGCGTGCCATAGGCGATATCCAGATCGAGCCGGTGGCCGCCGGCCTGCATCCGGGCGCGGTAGTCGGCCGCGCGCGCCGACCAGAAGCCGGGAAGTTCATGCGAGTTCTCGACGTGCGCCATGTTGGCGAAGGCGTCGTCCCAATCTCGGGCGGGAGGCAAAAGGGTCTTCATTGGTCCTGTCCGGTGTTGCTGTGCCCTCGTACAGGTCTTGGACGGCGTGAGGCGGTCAGGCCGCCTGGCGCACCCCTGTCCTTTCGGGCACACGGGTCCCGTGGCCGGCGCGCATGCGACGCGCCGGCGGGGCGGGTGTCCGGTCCTGTCGTTTCAGAAAAAGGCGAGAGGGCTCAGCCCGCGTCCGGCGGCGGCAGGAAGTCGACCTCATGCAGCGCGGACAGGCGCACGAGCTCGGCCGGCTCCTTCACGCCATCCAGCGCGATGAACAGGTCATAGAGCTTGCGCGACGGTGCGACGCCGAAGACACAATGCGCCGGCTTGCCCGACCGGTTGAAGATCCCGTGGGCGATGCCGCGCGGCATTTTCACCGTGTCGCCAGGGCCGGCGTGGAAGGTCTCGTCCGGGAACTCGATCTCGAGATTGCCGTCGAGCATATAGATCCACTCGTCCTGGGTCGGGTGGATGTGGTGCGGCACGAAGGTGCCGTCGGGGATCGTGGCGTGCCAGACAAAGGCATCCTCGTTCCAAAGCTTGGGCACATAGGTGTGCCCCACCACGTTCCAGGAATGTTGGTTGAGACCGGTGTCGGCCTTGGTTACCCCAAGATCCATGTCGCACGCTCCGTTCTGGTAGGCTGTTGTTGTCTGTTCCCAGCCAGAGCCTGCCCCGAAACGGGGAAAACCCTTATCCAAAAAACGAACGCCTGTTGCCGGGAAATATTTTAGACTTGAAATAAAATGCGGTTCTTGCGTTCATCACGTCCGGAGAGCCTGAATCCACGGGGGAGGCCATGACCGCCGAACGGACACCGCCGGCCAGGGAGTATTTCGCCAGCCATCCGGTCCTGCGCACCAGCGATCTGGATGAGGCGCGGCATCGCATTGGCCAGAAGTTCTGCGATCATCGGCTGGATGTGCACAGCCGCAGGGCAAACCTGTCGGTGCGCCACAACGCGGTGCGGGGGCTCAACCTGTCGGTCAACTACCTCGCCTATGGGCCGGAGGTGACCGTTGATCCGGGCCTGCTGGGGTCGTTCTACCTGTTCCACGTTCCTCTGGCGGGCATGGCCCGCGTGCACCACCGGTGCGAGGAAATGACCGCGACGCCGTCCACGGCGGCGATCCTCAATCCCGACCGCGCGGCGCGGCTGCACTGGGGAGAGGATTGCAGCAAGCTCCTGATCCAGATCGATCGGTCGCACCTCGAGGCGGTGGCGCAGGCGCTCGTCGGTGCGCCGCTGCCCGGCCCGATCCGCTTCGACATGAAGGTCGACCTGACCTCGCCGCAGGGCCAGCGCCTGCGCCGCGTTGTCGCCGCCTGTGTCGAGGCGGTCGAGAGTGGGCATCTGTTCCAGCGGCCGCTGCATGGCGGCGACCTGCGCGCCGAACACGACCTGGCTCACGCGCTGCTGACCCTGCAGCGCAGCAACATCTCGCATATCATCGAGCGTTCGGACCGGCAGGCCAGGCCGAAGGAGATC
The DNA here is from genome assembly GCF_048268045.1 of Stappia sp. Taxonomy (GTDB): domain Bacteria; phylum Pseudomonadota; class Alphaproteobacteria; order Rhizobiales; family Stappiaceae; genus Stappia. The sequence goes on along the minus strand of NZ_JBLWWG010000001.1, from coordinate 459,785 downwards.
CGCCTGGCGCTCGACTACATCCACGCCAACCTTTCCGAGCCGATCACGCTGGCCGACATCGCCATGGCGGCCGGGATGAACGTGCGCACGTTGCAAAAAGGGTTTCAGCGGGTCTTCGGCCTGTCGCCGATGCAGGTGCTGCGCAACGCCCGGCTGGACATGGCGCACTACCAGCTGATGGCGCATCAAAATGCCCCCGGCGTGACCGAAACCGCCTATTCCTGCGGCTTTTCGCATCTCGGGCGCTTCTCGCGCGACTACAAGGACCGCTTTGGTCATTCCCCAAGCGAAAGACGCCGGAGCTGACACCCTGTCGAATGACGGCGCACGCGCGGGCGATTGACTTCGTTCGCCGGGCGCGAAACAAGGGCCGTCAGGCTTGAAGGGGTGCCTGGTGGCATGAAGCAGTTCGATGTCTTGATCGTGGGCGCGGGTGCGGCCGGGTTGATGTGTGCCGCGGTCGCGGGCGGGCGCGGGCGCAAGGTTCTGCTCATCGACCATGCCAAGGCACCGGGCGAGAAGATCCGCATCTCCGGCGGCGGGCGATGCAACTTCACCAACGTCGATGCGGGCCCCAAAAATTACATTTCCCGGAATCCGCATTTCTTCAAATCGGCGCTGTCGCGTTTCACGCCTTCGGATTTCCTGAGCCTGGTCGAGCGGTACGGTATTGCCTGGCATGAGAAGACACTCGGTCAGCTCTTCTGCGATGGCTCCGCGCGTCAGATCATCGACATGCTTCTCGAGGAGTGCCGCGCCGGGGGCGTGGAAATGCGCCTTGAGACGGCGGTTCAGGATATAGCGAAACGCGACGGCGGCTTTGCGGTTCGCACCAGCGGCGGGATGGTAGCAGCGACGTCGGTGGTGATTGCAACCGGCGGCAAGTCGATCCCCAAGATGGGGGCGACCGGTTTTGCCTATGAGGTGGCCGCGCAATTCGGCATCGACCTTGTCGAACAGCGCGCCGGGCTGGTGCCGTTCACGCTGGATCCGGATACGCTGGCTGCGATTGCCCCGCTTGCGGGTATTGGCGTTCCGGCGGAAATCCGCTGCGGCAAGGTTCGCTTTCGCGAGGCGCTGCTTTTCACCCACCGCGGGCTTTCGGGTCCGGCCGTGCTGCAAATATCGTCCTATTGGCGACCGGGCGAGGAGATTGCCGTCAGATTGTTGCCTGACGTCGATCTGGCGGAAAAGCTGCTTGAGGGAAAACGCGGCAACCCGCGCCAGTCCCCCGCGACCTTGCTTGCCGTCTTTCTGCCGAAGAAATTGGCGCAGTTCTTCACCGAGAAGTCGGGCCTGACCGGTGCGGTGGGCGACCTGCCCGACAAGGCCTTGCGCTCGCTTGCGGCCAGCATTCAGGACTGGCGTGTAAAGCCGTCGGGCACCGAAGGCTATCGCACGGCGGAAGTGACGCTTGGCGGCATCGACACCGCGGCGCTTTCCTCCAAGACCATGGAGGCGCGCGACGTGGCCGGGCTCTATTTCATCGGCGAATGCGTCGATGTGACGGGCTGGCTTGGCGGCTACAATTTCCAGTGGGCCTGGGCGTCGGCCCATGCGGCGGGACAGGCGGTTTAGACTGTCAGAGGCCGGAAAGATGGAACGCGGGCGTATGCCCGGGCTCCGTCGCGTGCGTCTTGCGTTTGACATGATATTTCGATATTACATGAAATATGGAAAAGAAAGATGCCCTCGCCTCGCTGGCCGCCCTTGCGCATGACATGCGGCTCGACATCTTCCGCCTTCTGGTAAAGGCGGGGGAGGACGGGGTCGCGGCCGGGGAGATCGCCGCCGCGCTGGGCACGCGGGCCAACACGCTCTCCAACAACCTGAGCGTCCTGTCGTCCGCCGGGCTGATCCGCTCGGTGCGGGAAGGGCGCTCGATCCGCTATTTCGCCGAGATGGAGGGGATGCGGGCGCTGCTTGCTTTCCTCATGGAGGATTGCTGTGGCGGGCGACCCGAACTGTGCCGTTCCCTTCTCGACGAAATTGCCTGTACCTGCTGAGGTTCGTCATGTCGCAGCCCTACAACGTGCTTTTTCTCTGCACCGGCAATTCCGCCCGCTCGATCCTTGCCGAGGCGATCATGAACCGGGAGGGGGGTGCGCGCTTCAAGGCGTTCTCCGCCGGATCAAGGCCGAAGGGGGAGGTGCTCCCCGGAACGATCCGGCTGCTCAAGCATCTGGGCTACGACGTGTCGAACGCACGTTCCAAGGGATGGGAAGAGTTCGCCGGCGAGCACGCGCCCCGGATGGACTTCGTTTTCACCGTTTGCGACCAGGCCGCGGCGGAAGAGTGTCCCGTCTGGCCCGGGCAGCCGATGAGCGCACATTGGGGCGTGGCCGATCCTGCGGCGGCGAAGGGAACAGAGGCCGAGGTGAATCTCGCCTTCGCGGAGGCCTACAGGCAGCTCCGCAACCGCATCCTCGCGTTCATCAGTCTTCCTGTCGGGTCTCTTGATGCGCTTTCGCTGCAGGGCATGCTCGATGAGATCGGTCGGGATCGCTCTCCGACACTCGAAAACTGATACCCAGGAACATGTCATGACCGATACCTGTGCCGCCAAACCCGGCGTGCTTGGCGCCTTCGAGCGCTACCTGACGCTGTGGGTCGCCCTGGCGATGATCGGCGGGATCGCCATTGGCACGGTTGCGCCCGCGCTCGTCCAGGCGATTGCCGCCGCCGAGGTCGCCTCCATCAATCTCGTTGTCGCGGTGCTGATCTGGGCGATGGTCTATCCGATGATGGTCAGCGTCGATTTTGCAGCCGTCGCCGGCGTGGCGCGCCAGCCAAGGGGGCTGTTTCTCACCCTCGCGGTGAACTGGCTGATCAAGCCTTTCACCATGGCCTTTCTGGCAGTCCTGTTCTTCGACCATGTCTTCGCGCCCTGGATCGCGCCGCAGGACGCGGCGCAATACACCGCCGGGCTGATCCTGCTCGGCGCAGCCCCCTGCACCGCCATGGTCTTCGTCTGGTCGCAGCTGACCCGGGGCGATGCCACCTACACGCTGGTGCAGGTCTCGGTGAACGATCTGGTGATGGTCGTTGCCTTTGCGCCCATCGTCGCGTTGCTGCTCGGTGTCACCGAGATCGCGGTTCCCTGGCAGACGCTGCTGCTTGCCACCGCGCTTTATGTCGCGCTGCCGCTGGCGGCGGGTCTGGCGACGCGCAAGCTGCTCGGCTCGCCTGCCGCGATCGCGCAATTCACCAGCCGGGTGAAGCCGCTGTCGGCGATGGGGCTGGTCGCGACGGTCGCCATCCTCTTCGGACTGCAGGGCGAGGTGATCCTCACGCGGCCGCTGGTGATCGCGCTGATCGCGGCGCCGATCCTGATCCAGAGCTACGGCATCTTCGCCATCGCCTACGGCGCGGCCTTCGCGCTGAAGGTGCCGCATCGCATCGCGGCTCCCTGCGCGATGATCGGCACCTCGAACTTCTTCGAACTCGCCGTCGCGGTCGCCATCAGCCTCTTTGGCCTCAACTCCGGCGCCGCCCTTGCCACCGTCGTCGGCGTGCTTGTCGAGGTGCCGGTGATGCTCTCGCTGGTGGCCTTTGCCAACCGCACCCGCGCGCATTTTCCCGAGGCCGAGACATGATCGTCATTCACCACAATCCCGACTGCGGCACCTCCCGCAACGTGCTCGAGATCATCCGCAAGGCGGGCGAGGAGCATGTCGTCATCGACTACCTGCGCGAGGGCTGGACACGGCCGCAGTTGCTGGCGCTTTTCGCGGCGGCGGGACTGACGCCGCGCACGGCGCTGCGGACCACGAAGTCGCCGGCGGCCGAGCTTGGCCTGTTGGGCGAGGATGTCCCGCAGGAGACCATCCTTGCGGCCATGCTGGAGCATCCGGTGCTGGTCAACCGGCCCCTGGTCGCCTCGCCGAAGGGCGTGCGCCTCTGCCGGCCGTCGGAGGCGGTGCTCGACCTGCTGCCGCGCCTGCCCGACGGTCCGCTCTTCAAGGAAGACGGCCAGATGATCGTGAACGAGAGGGGCGAGCGGGTTGGCTGAGGGTCCCGATATCCGGCCGGAAGGCTTCCGCGAGATCTCGGCCGAAGCCCTCTTTCCGGCGGTGCGCTCCACCCATCCGCCGCGCATCCTGATCCTCTTCGGCTCGCTGCGGGAGCGCAGTTTTTCGCGCTTTTGCGCCGAGGAGGCGGCGCGCATCCTGGTGCGCTTCGGAGCGGAAGTCCGGATGTTCGACCCGCAGGGACTGCCCCTGGTCGATTCGGTCGAGCCCGACCACCCGAAGGTGGCGGAACTGCGCGAGCTCGTCACCTGGAGCGAGGGCATGGTCTGGTCGTCACCCGAGCGCCACGGGGCGATGACCGGTCTGATGAAAACCCAGATCGACTGGATCCCGCTATCGCTTGGCGGCGTGCGGCCGACACAGGGAAAGACGCTTGCGGTGATGCAGGTGTGCGGCGGCAGCCAGAGCTTCAACACGGTCAACCAGTTGCGCATCCTCGGGCGCTGGATGCGTCTGCTGACGATCCCGAACCAGTCGTCCGTGGCGAAGGCCTGGGACGAGTTCGACGAGAGCGGGCGGATGAAGCCTTCGCCCTACTACGACCGGATTGTCGACGTGATGGAAGAGCTGGTGAAGTTCACGCTTCTGACGCGCGATGTCCGCGAGCATCTCGTGGACCGGTATTCCGAACGGGTCGAAAGCCGCGCGGAGCTGTCGCGTCGGGTCAATCAGGCCAAGGCGACCTGAGCCGGGGACGGGGCTGGCGGAATGCCCGCCTGCCCCAGGTCCCTTGCGCCGGCGTTCGGCTCAGTGCGCGCCGATTTCTTCGACCATCGCCTTGCCGATCTCGGCGATCGCGGCGTTGCGCGTGTCGAAATCCGCGCTGCTGCCGGTCAGATAGATCGCCGCCAGATAGGGCGTGCGATGCGGCGGTCGGATCACGGCAATGATCGCGCGGCTGCCGTTGGCGCCGGCGCCGGTCTTGTCGCCGATGGTCCAGCCTTCGGGCAGGTGCTTGCGGATCAGCGCATCGGCGACCTTGTCGGCGATCATCCAGTCCTCGAGCTGTCGCCGGGAGGCATCGGACAACGCATCGCCGAAGATCAGCGTTTCCAGCGAGGCAAGAACGGCCTTCGGAGAGGTCGTGTCACGCTCGTCGCCCGGCACGGCGGCGTTGAGGCTCGGCTCGTTGCGGTCGAGGCGGGTGGTCGGATCGCCGATCTCGCGCAGGAAGGTTGTCAGCCCCTCCGGGCCGCCGAGGCTGGCAAGCAGCAGGTTGGCGGCGGTGTTGTCGCTGAGCGTGATCGTTGCCTCGCACAGTTCGCCGACGGTCATGCTGCCGCCCGCCCGCTTTTCCGTTACCGGCGAGTAGGTGACGAGCGCTTCCGGCCCGTAGCTGACGCGGCGGTCGAGTTGTTCCTCGCCCGCATCGACACGGGCAAGGACCGCGCCGCACAGAAGGACCTTGAAGGTGCTCGCCATGGGAAAGCGCTCGTCCGCGCGGATGCTGGCGAGCGGCGTCGGGCTGCCTTCGCCGCGCAGTTCCACGCCGATGCGACCTCCCAGCGTTGCCTCGAGCCGGGCGACGGTGTCGGTCACCGTCCCGGCGCGGGCGCTCGCCGGCAACGCCAGCGCGGCCGCCAGCGCCAGGGTCGCCGCGGCTAGCACGGAACGGGGGAAGGGATGGGAGAAGGGTCTCATGTCGCTGCCTTTCCGAAGGTCGCCACCCGTCCTGTCAGCGGACGGGTGGTTGAGATTTTCTAATGTATTTCGGTTGGTGCGGCGTTCCGGAATGCCTGGTTGTCTTGCTATATTGCGCGGCCCCCTCGCGGCAAACGACAAATCTTTGCCTACCCCATAAGGTCTTCTAATGGCAACGGATCGCCCCAATCTCCCGCTGAACGGCCTGCGCGCCTTCGAGGTCGCCGCCCGACAGGGCAGCTTCACCCAGGCGGCAATCGAGCTGCGGGTCACCCAGGCCGCTGTCAGCCAGCAGGTTCTGCGGCTGGAGGATCTGCTCGGCGTGCGTCTCTTTACCCGTACGTCCTCCGGGCTCGTGCTGACGGACGAGGGGCTGGCATTGCGTCCGGTGTTGACACGCAGCTTCGACGAAATGGGCGATGTGCTCGACCGGTTCGTTGGCGGGCGCTACCGCGAGACGCTGCATCTGGGTGTGGTCACGACCTTCGCCGCAGGCTGGCTCCAGGAGCGACTGCCGGCCTTCGAGGCGGCGCATCCGGGCATCAGCATCCGCATCTTCACGAACAACAACCGCATCGACATCGCCCGCGAGGGGCTGCATGTGGCGATCCGCTTCGGCGACGGACAGTGGCCCGGGCTCTTCGCGACGCCGCTGCTCGAGGCGCCGCTGACACCGCTCTGTGCGCCGCAACTTGCGGACAGCCTGCGTGTCCCGGGCGATCTTGGCGCACAGGTGCTCTTTCGCTCCTACCGGGCGGATGAGTGGCGGCTCTGGTTCGAGGCGGCCGGCGGGGCGGCTCCCGATCTGCACGGGCCGGTTCTCGACAGCTCGCTTGCCATGGCCGACATGGCGGAGGCAGGGCTGGGCGTGGGGCTGCTGCCGGCCGTGATGTTCGCCCGCCGGCTGGGTCAGGGGCGGCTGGTGCGTCCCTTTGCGGCGGAGGTCGCGGTCGGGCGTTACTGGCTGACGCGCCCGCGCAGCAAGGCGCCAACGCCGGCCATGCGGCTGCTGGAGGCCTGGCTTTGCGAGGAATGCGCGAAGCTCTCCGCCGGGCCGGAGGCGGCATGAAAAAGGGCCGGCGGGATTTCCCGGCCGGCCCTTCGGTGTTGCGGTGGTCGAGGCAGCCTCAGGCCGTCTTGCGCGCGCCAATGTCGTAGAACAGGCCCGCCATCAGCATCAGTGCCTGGCGGCAGGTGTCCTTGATGACATGCTCGTTGGGGGCATGCTGCGAGCAGCCGCGATAGGAATGGGGAACCCAGACGGTCGGCAGCCCGAGGATCTCGCTGAACGTGTCGTTGGGCAGCGAGCCCGCGAGGTTCGGCAGGATGTGGGGCGGCTTGCCGGCGGTTTCCTCGAGCGACTTGGCGACGAAGGTCACCCAGGGCGCGTCAGGGTCGAGGCGCGTTGCCTTGAAGAACACGCGGTCGGCGGGCGTCACCTCGACGTTCCCGAAGCCGTGCTTGTCCAGATGACGGCGCAGCGATGGCAGGATGTCGTCCGGCTCCGTACCCACCACGTAGCGCAACTGGCAGGTGGCCCGGGCCCAGCCGGAGATGGCGTTGACCGGGGCTTCCGGCACGCCGCTCTTCATGGCGAGAACGGCGAAGGAGTTCCAGCCGAACACGCGCTCGGTCGGGCTGAGGCTTTCCTCGCCCCAGTCCTCGTCGATGGAGGGGCCGGTCTCGCCGGTTATCGGCAGGTCCTTCAGCGCTGCGCGGATGTCCGGCGTCAGGCTGGTCGGGCGCCACTCGGGGATCTGGATCTGGCCGCGCTTGTCTACGATACAGCCAATGGCATGGGCGAGCACCGTTGCCGGATCGGCCAGCAGGCCGCCCCAGTTGCCGGAGTGATGAGCGCCGTCACGGAAATTCACGACGAGGTCGAAGTTCACACCGCCGCGCGAGCCCATGAACATGGTCGGCGTGTCGGGCTGCAGGCGCGGACCATCGGAGGCGATCAGCACGTCGGCGGCGAGCAGGTCGCCGTGCGTGCGGCAGAACTCGGCAAGACCGGCGGAGCCCGTCTCCTCGGACATCTCGATCAGCACCTTGACGTTGAAGCCGAGCTTGCCGTCGCGCTCTTTCAGCACCGCGGCGAGGGCCGAGATGTTGATCAGGTGCTGGCCCTTGTTGTCGGCGGTGCCGCGACCGTAGAGCCTGTCGCCCTCCTCGACCAGCGTGAACGGACCGAGGCCCTCGCGCCACTGGTCGGTCTGGGCGCGGATGACGTCGCCGTGGCCGTAGGTCAGAACGGTCTCGTAGGCGGGATCTTCGATCCGCTGGCCGACGAGCAACGGCCCGCCGCGCGGGTCGGTGTTCTCGAAAATCTCGCAGGCAAAGCCGAGACTCTCCAGCCAGGGCTTCATCGCCTCGTCGAGATACCGCGCGAGTTCGGCCTTCTGGTCCGGGTTCTGGCTCTCGGTCTCGAAGGCGACGAGACGGGCGAGGTCGTTCTTGAAGGTGCCATCGTCGAAATAGGTTTCTGCCCGTTCGACGGCTCCAGCTCTCGACACCATGCTCAGGTCCTTTCGGTTTCGTGCACTGCGTCGCCCCAGGGCGACATGATTTCGGTTGCGCCCATGTTCTCGCCGTCCTCGCGCAGGACGGCCGCCGGGCAGGCAAAGGCGTAGGGGAAGGAGGTCCGCTTTGTCGTCACGACGGCGTGCTCTGCGGCAAGCGCGCCGATCACCGCGGCCGGCAGCATCTCGTCGGCGACGATCGTCGGCCCGCCGGAAACGTCGATGCGCGGATGGTGGAAGGCCTCTTCCAGGCTCATTCCATGGTCCATCATGAAGGAGGCGATCTGGCCGACGGCGGAAACGATCTTGCGTCCGCCAGAGGCACCGAGGGCGAAGCGGCGGGCGCCCTTGTCGGGCGCGGTCTCGCCGATCACCGGGCAGACGTTCATCAGGCAGCGCTTGCCCGGGGCGAGGGAGTTCGGCTTGCCCTGCTCGGGGTCGAACCACATGATGCCGTTGTTCATGAGCAGACCGGTGGAAGGCGAGACGACCCGCGCGCCGAAGATCGACAGCAGCGTCTGCGTCATCGCCACCATGTTGCCGTGCCGGTCGACGACCGAGAAATGTGTGGTGCAGGCGGGCGCGGCGGGCGACTCGCCGTCTCCCATGCCCGACAGGCGGCGCCGGTACGCCTCGTTCAGGGCCTTCGCATAGGCGGCGAAGCTCCGCGCGTCGGCGGTCTCGCCCGGCGTGAAGCTCTCCGACAGCCCGTTCAGCATGTCGGCGAGCGTCGGACCGGCGGTGAGGCCCGGCATGGCGAAGACGCGGCCGCCGCGATAGGCGATCTCGAGCGGGTCCTCGATGACGGCGCTGTAGCTGGCAAGGTCGTCCATCGACATGGCGCTGCCCTTGGCGCGCAGGTCCTTGATCATGGCGGCGGCGACATCGCCCTCATAGAAGTCGCGCGGGCCGGCCTCGGCGAGCCGCGCGATGGTGTCTGCCATGGCGCTCATGTCGATGCGCTTGTCTGAGAGCGCCGTCCAGCCGGCGATGGTCGGCCACTGGCCGTCCTCGAGGAAGAGGGCGGCGGCATCGGGATCGCACGCCAGGGAGCGGGTCGCGGAGGCGATGATCAGGGCCGCGTACCAGTCGACATGCAGGCCGTCGCGGGCGAGCGTCTCGGCCGGCTTCAGCAGCTCGGCCCACGTCATGCGCCCGAAGCGGGCGTGCGCCTGGCCGATGCCGTCGACGGTGCCGGGCACCGCCACCGCTGAGGCGCCCTCGATGTTGCGGTTGTCCTTGACCGATTTCCAGGGAAACAGGTCGCTGGCGGTGCCGTTTTCACAGAGCGGATAGTCGGCCGGGTCGAGGGCAGCGGGGGAACGCATGCCGTAGTTGACGGCATAGGCCCGGCCTTCGTCCTGGCGCCAGATCATCATCGCGCCACCGCCGGCCGGGCCGCTCATCCAGGGCTCGACGACGCCCATGGCGAAGGAAACGGCGGTTGCCGCGTCGATGGCGTCGCCACCGGCGGCGAGGATGTCGGCCCCGGCCTCGGCGGCATGGCGGTGCTGGGCCGCGACGACGCCGTGGCGTGAGCGCAGGACAGTCTTTGAAATCTGCTGGGTTCTGGAGAAGCTGTTTGTCACGGCGGTTGTCTCTTGTGTCTTGTTCTTGTCTGGAAGGACGTCGAGAAGCTGTCGGGGGGACAGGCCGCGGGCAGGGCCCGCCGGGGGGGCCGGCGGGGGATGCCGGAGGAGCGGCACCGGCGGTGGCCGCCGGTGCCGTGATCGGTCAGGCGGGACGGGTCAGGCGGGCGCGGTCTCCCGGCTTTGCGTGTAGAGATGGCACTCGACCTTGCGCGCGCCTTCGTCCAGGAGATGCGGCGCGGTGGTCCGGCACATGTCCATCACCTTGGCGCAGCGCGGGTGGAAGTGGCAACCCGACGGCGGGTCGATGGGGTTGGGGTAGGCCGCGCCCAGTTGGGTGTCGGGTACGTCGAGGTCGGGATCCGGCGTCAGGACCGAGGCGAGCAGCGCCTCGGTGTAGGGGTGGCGCGGGGCGTCGAACAGCGCGTCGACCGGAGCTTCCTCGACGATGCGGCCGAGATACATCACCGCGACGCGGGTCGCGAGATGCTCGACCACCGCGAGATTGTGGCTGATGAAGAGATAGGTCAGCCCCAGTTCACGGCGCAGGTCCACGAGAAGGTTGAGGATCTGCGACTGCACCGACACGTCGAGCGCGGAGGTGGGTTCGTCGCAGATGACGATCTCCGGCTTCATGATCAGCGCACGGGCGATGGCGACACGCTGGCGCTGGCCGCCCGACATCTGGTTCGGATAGGAGTTCATGACGCGCGCCGGCAGGCCGACGATGTCGAGGATCTCGCGCACCGCCTTGTCCTGCGATGCGGCGTCGCCGATCTTGTGAACGCGCAGCGGCAGCGAGATGATGTCGCGGATCGACTTGCGCGGGTTCAGCGAGGAATAGGGATCCTGGAAGATCGGCTGGATGCGCCGGGCCAGGATGCGCCGGTTCTGGTCGCCGATCGGCTCGCCGTCGACAAGGACCTCGCCGCTGGTGGGCGCATCGAGGCCGAGCAGGATCTTGGCGAGCGTGGACTTGCCGCAGCCGCTTTCGCCGACGAGGCCGAGCACGTCGCCCTTGTTGATCGACAGCGAGACATCGTTCACGGCCCTGAGCGGCTTGCGCTCGCCGAACATGCCCTGCTTGATCGAATAGGTCTTGGAAACGCCGCGAAGCTCAAGGACGGGGCGGCCCGTCGCGGCATCGGCTGTCGTGGTCGTGTCGCTCATGCCGGCTCCTCCTGGCGCTGTCTGTGGCCGGTCTCATGGACACAGCGGAAGCAGTGGCCTGCGTCGCTGTCGCGCAGCGGGATGTTCTGCTTGCAGGCTTCCACAGCCTCCTCGCAGCGGGTGCGGAAGACGCAGCCGGCGATGTCGCCGATCAGCGAGGGTACGATGCCGGGGATCGACCCCAGTTCGGAGCCGCGCGCGGTCTTGCCGGGCACCGGGATGCAGCGCAGGAGGCCGCGCGTGTAGGGGTGCATCGGCGCCTTGAAGACCTTTTTCGCCGACCCGGTCTCGACCAGTTCGCCGGCGTACATGACGGCGACCTTGTCGGCGATGCGCGCGACGACACCGAGATCGTGGGTGATGAGGATCATCGCCACGTTCATCTCGCGGGTGAGGTCGACCAGCAGGCGCAGGATCTGGGCCTGGATGGTCACGTCGAGCGCGGTGGTCGGCTCGTCGGCGATGATCAGCTCCGGTTCGCACATCAGCGCCATGGCGATCATGACACGCTGGCGCAGGCCGCCGGAAAGCTGGTGCGGGTATTGCGTCATGCGCCGCTCGGCGCCGGTGATGCCGACCTTTTCCAGAAGCTCGATGGCGCGTGCCCTGGCGGCGGCGCGGCCGACGCTGCGGTGCAGGAGCAGCGCCTCGCACAGCTGGTCGCCGATCGTGTAGGCCGGGTTAAGCGAGGTCATCGGCTCCTGGAAGATCATCGCCATGCGGTCGCCGCGCAGCGACCGCATCTTGCGCGGTCCGGCCGTGAGAAGGTCGGTGCCGTCGAATTCCAGCTTGTCCGCCTTGCGCTGGATGCTCTTGCCGAGCAGGTCCATGATCGCGAGGGAGGTGAGCGACTTGCCCGAGCCGCTCTCGCCGACGATGCAGAGCGTCTCGCCGCGGTTGAGCTCGAAGTCGATGCCGCGCACGGCGTGGAGCGTGCCGGAGGCGGTGGGGATGTCCAGCCGCAGGTTGGCGACCGTGAGGACGGGGTCAGACATGGGCCTCCTCCTCAGTTGCGGTTTTCGGGAGCGGTGACGTCGCGAAGACCGTCACCCATCAGGTTGATGGCAAGCACCAGCACGAACAGCGCGATGCCGGGGATGGCCACGAGCCAGGGTTCGAACAGCATCATCTGCTTGCCTTCCGAGATCATTAGCCCCCAGGACGGCGTCGGCGGCTGCACGCCGAGACCGAGGAAGGAGAGCGCCGCCTCCAGCAGGATCGCATGCGCCATTTCCAGTGTGACCACGACGATCAGGTTGTTGACGATGTTCGGCATGATCTCGCTGAGGATCACGCGGGTGGTGGAGCAGCCGATGGCCTTCGCCGCGATCACGTATTCGCGCGAGCGCACCTGCAAGGTGGAGGAGCGCATGACGACGGCGAACCGGTCCCAGAGCAGGAACCCGAGCACCAGGATGACGACCTCGAGCGAACCGCCGAAGACGGCGACGATCGCCAGCGCCACCAGCACCACCGGCATTGCCAGGCGGACGTTGATGAGGAAGGTCACGACCATGTCGACCTTGCCGCCGAAGTAGCCGGCGGCGACGCCCATGGCGGTGCCGATCACGCCGGAAATAAGCGCGGCGAGACCGCCGATCAGCAGAGAGATCTGCGCGCCGTAGATGAGGCGGGCGAGATAGTCGCGGCCGAGATGGTCGGTGCCGAGGGGGTGGTTCCAGGTGCCGCCAAGGAAGACCGGCGGCTGCATGCGCCCCATCAGGTCCTGGGCGTAGGGGCTGTGCTGGACGATCAGCGGCGCGGCGAGCGCGATGACGAGCAGGAACAGCAGCACGGTGACGCCGAACAGCAGGCCCAGGTGCCCGAAGACGCGGCGGCGAAGCTGCTGGCCCGGCGTCGGACCCTGGATCTCCTCCAGGAGGGTGTCCATCGAACGTGACATGTCAGGCAACCCTCATGCGCGGATCAAGCCAGGCGTTGAGCACGTCCGACAGGAAGGTGAAGACGATATAGAACATCGAGAAGATAAGGATCAGCGCCTGCACGGTGGGCAGGTCGTTGCGGCCGATCGACTCCCACGCCAGGTAGCCGGCGCCATGCAGGGCGAAGATCGATTCCACGACGATGGAGCCGCCGAGCATGAACCCCATCTGCACCGCCGCGAGAGAGACGACCGGGATGATGGCGTTGCGCAAGGCGTGCTTGAAGAGGACGCGGGTCTCGCCGGCACCCTTGGCGCGCGCCGTGCGGATGTAGTCGGATCCGAGCACGTCGAGCATGCCGGCGCGGGTCAGGCGCATGATCGCCGGCATCGCGTAGTAGCCGAGCACGATGGTCGGCATCACGAAGTTGAGCCAGGTCTTGGTTCCCGAGGGCGGCAGCAGGTTGAGCTGGATCGAGAAGACGACGATCAGCATCAGGCCGAACCAGAAGCTCGGCATCGCCTGACCCATCACCGAGAGAAACAGGGCGAAGCGGTCGATCATCGAGTTGGGGCGGATCGCGGCGAGCACGCCGAGGGGAACCGCGGTCAGGAGCGCGAAGCTGATGCCGCAGACGCCGAGCGTCATGGTCACCGACAGGCGGTCCATGATGAGATCGGCGACGGGAAGCCGGAAATAATAGCTTTCTCCGAAGTCGCCGGTGAGCGCGTGGCGCAGCCATTCCCAGTACTGGACGATCATCGGCCGGTCGAACCCGTAGAGGGTGCGGATCGCCTCGATGTCGGCGTCGTTGGCGTGCTCGCCGGCAAGTGCGGCCGCCGGATCGCCGGCCATGAAGAGAAGGCTGAAACTGATCGCCGAAACGGTCAGCGCGACGAGCAGGGCAAGGCCCAGCCGTTTGAGGATGAAGGTCAGCACGATCGGCTCCCGCAGGCTTCGGACGCGACGGCGCGGAGGCGGTCAGGCCGCTCTTCCGAGATCGCCGAAGGGCCGGCCGGACGCCAGTGGCGTCCGGCCGGTGGTTGTGTCGAGGTTCGGTGGCTTCGAGCTTGTTATTTCCAGCTCATCTCGACGAAGCGCAGCACCTCGTCCGGGGTAGGGGTGTAGGCCACGTCCTCGGAGAAGACGTAGTTGGTGTTGTAGGAGAACATCGGCACCCAATACGCCTGGTCGGCGATCTTGGTCAGCGCCTTGGCGTAGTTCTCCTTGCGCACCTCCGGCTCGGTGGAGCTGTCGGCGATGTTCAGCCAGTCACGGATTTCCTCGTCACGGCTGTCGTCGAGCGAGCCGAACTTGAAGAACTGGCTGGTGATCGCCGAGGCGTCGTTGATCGAGTAGGAACCCCAGGTCTGGAACGAGATCGGCGTGCCGCCCTTCATGCGCAGCTCGCGAAGCGCGGAATACTGCAGCATGTTGAAGTTCACGCGGATGCCGACCGCGTTCAGGTAGTTGGCGATGGCCTCGGCGTACTCGCGGTCGCGATAGGCGTAGTAGTCCGTCTCGAAGCCGTCCGGATAGCCGGCCTCGGCGAGCAGTGCCTTGGCCTTCTCCGGATTGTAGTCATAGGTCGGAACGTCCTGGCTGCAGCCGAACTGGGTCGGGAAGCAAGCCGTGTCGATGACCTTGGACTTGCCCTTCAGCAGAGCCTCGACCAGCGCCTTCCTGTTGATGGCGTGGGCGACGGCGCGGCGGACGCGGACATCGGTGAAGGGATTGTCGGCGCCGGTGCGGCCGGCGGCATCGAGCGTCAGATAGCCGATGCGCATGGTGCTTTCGTTGGCGACCGTGAAGCGGTTCATCGCCGCAAGCTTCTCGGCCTGGTCGGCCGGCACCTGCCAGATGAGATCGAGCGACCCGCCGAAGAGTTCGGCCATCTGGGTGTTGACGTCGGGAATCGTGCGGATGTCGACATGGCCGATCTCGGCCTTGCCCTTCGGGCTGTCGTGATAGCCCTCGTACTTCTCCAGCACGAAGTGCTTGCCCGGCTCGACGGAGACGACCTTGTAGGGGCCGGTGCCGACGGGCTTCAGGCCCATGCCGCTCGGGCCGGCCTTGGCGTAATATTCGTTCGGATAGATCGAGACCGGGCCGGCCAGATACTCGATGGCGGCCGGGAAGGGCGCCTTGAGGATGATGCGAACGGTGTATTTGTCGACCTTTTCGGCCGACTTCATCCAGTTGACGTTGCGCTGGGTCTTCACGCCGTTCTTTTCGTCGGCGACGTAGTCGACCGTGTAGACGACGTCGTCGGCGTCGAATTCCTCGCCGTTGTGGAACTTGACGCCCTCGCGCAGCTTCAGCTCGAGGGTGACGTCGTCGATCCACTTCCAGGAGGTGGCAAGGTTGCCCTTGTACTCGCCCGTCGCCGGATCGGAATAGATCAGCCCGTCCCAAACGGCGCGCTGCATGACGACGCCCTCACGGGACGAGTTGAAGTAGCTGTCGACGTTCTCCAGCTCCTTGGTGAAGGCGACGTTCAGCGTGTCATCGGACTTGCCCGCCTGTGCGGCGGTGGCAATGCCGAGCGCAAGCGCGGCTACACTGCATTTCAGGAGAAAAGAGTTCATATGCCCTCCGGTCGGTCTCTGCGGCATCTATGTGATGCCGTTGCGTCAGCTTGTTATTGTATCGTATTATGATACGTTGTATCTGATTATGGTATTTCAGACGTGCAGAGGCGGTCCCGTCAAGAGGTCGCCGCAAAAAAGTCTAAGATTGTCGGCGAGGGAGCAGCTTTGGGGACGGAGCGGAAGCAGGACACCTTATTCGTGAATTCGCTGGCCAAAGGCTTGAGGATTCTGGAAGTTTTCGACGAGGAGCATCAGGCTCTGAGACTGAGCGAACTGGCGGCGCTTTCCGGCATCGACAAGAGCGCGACGCAGCGGTTGGCCAACACGCTGCACCAGACCGGGTTCCTGACAAAGGACGAGACGACGCGCCGCTATCGGCCTTCATTGAAGTTCCTGGAGCGCGCCTACGCCTACAGCTGGTCGGACCCGGTCGTGCAGCTTGCCATGCCCAAGCTGATCGACCTGTCGCGGCGGATCGGCGAGACGGTCAACATGGCGGAACTGTTCGGCACCGACATTGTCTATGTCGTGCGGCTGCCGTGCCAGCGCACCAGTTTCGCCGCCACGGTTCCGGGCCGCCGGCTGCCGGCGCTCAACACCTCGTCGGGGCGGACCATCATCGCCCGGTTGCCGCATGACGAGCGCGAGGCCTGCCTGGCGAACTGGCCGGCGCGCAGCTTCACCCCGCGCACCGATGTGGACCGCGACGTCATCCGCCGCAGCGTCGAGGAGGCTGTGGAAAAGGGCTATGTCATCACCGAGGGGCAGATGATCCTGCGCGAGATCGCGGTGGCCGCGCCGATCATCGGCTCAGACGGGCGGCCGCTGGCGGCGATCCAGTGCGCGGTTTCCTCCTACGACTGGACGCAGGAGCGGGTCGAACGCGAGATCGTTCCCATGCTCATCGACACGGCCAATTCCATCACGCCGCATCTGGGGTGAGACGGGCCTGGTCGCCGGTCTTTCGCCAGCGCGCCATTTCATGATCTGCGTCACAGTTTGGGACGGGTTTGCCGCGTAACCTTCATGTCACGGGAACCAGACAGGTGGCCGGGCCGTTTGTCCCCAGGAAGGCGCGGCCAAGTCGCCCCGTCAGCCCGAGGAACGTTGCTCGGCTTGCCGTTCCCGTTGTGACAAAGGCCGAAGGAGACCGGAAATGACACCCCTGAAGCAGATTATCGCCGGCGCGTTGTTCGCCGCCGCGGCTGCCGTCGGTTTCGGCGCGGTTCCAGCGGGTGCCATGCCGGCCCCCGCTCATGCCGGCGCGCAGGCGACCGGTACGCAGGACGGCGCTGTCCGTGCCGAAAAGGCCCAGTACCGTCACGGGGACCGCAGGCGCTGGCACAGGAACAACCGCTACTACTACGGCCCGCGCTACCGGCCGGTGCCGCGCTACTATCGCCCGGCGCCACGCTATCGCCCGGCGCCGCGACACCGGGCGGGCCTGCCGCGGGCGCACTACCGCTGGTGCAGCGCGCGCTACAGGTCCTATCGTGCGGCCGACAACACCTTCCAGCCCTACAACGGCCGGCGTCGCGCCTGCATCTCTCCCTACATCCGCTGATCGCGGCCTGAGGGAGAAAAAGAACCGGCTTTCCGGCCGTGCGCGGCCGGTCAGTCGGTTCTGATGCAGTCGAGGCCCATGGCCCTGGCCATCAGCCAAGGGCGCGGATCGGGTGCTGTCCCGTTGGCGCTCGCGACCAGCACCAGCTGTCGCAGCGTCGGGCCGGCGAGCAGGAAGGCGGCGGCCTCGCCGCATTCCGGGGCAATCACCGTGTCGGCGCCCCACAGGCACGCGACCAGGTCCCGCAGGGGCAGGGTACGCGGGTCGATGATCCGGGCTCCGTCTTCCTCGACACGCGCGCGCAGCTCCGGGCTACGGGCGATCAGCGTCGCGAGGCCGGCCCGGCCTCCCGTGGCGAGCACGACGGTCCTTATGCTCCCTCCGGGCTGCTTCGGCAGGCCGTAGAGCGTGGCGAGACGGTCATGCAGGCGGGCGTGAATATCGCCCCGCAACAGCGGCCGGTCGACGAGATGGACCGTTTGCGCCTGAACCACGCGGCCCTGTCGCATCAGTTCAACAGGCCTTGGACGGAACAGCCCGTCGTTCAGCGCATCCTGGAATTGCGGCAGCATTCCCATGCGCACGGACACCAGCAGCAGCAGGTCGCGGGGAAGATCGAGCGCCTCGATCGCGAAGAAGCGCGGCAACACGTCGATAAGAAAAGCGCCGAGCGAAACCTCCGCGCCCGTGTAGAGCGGCAGCGACGGTTCGCGCGGGATGCGGCGCAACCGCAGCCGTCGCGTCAGGTCGGGACGCGCGGCGGGGGTGGCCAGCAGCTCGCGCGGACGGACGTCGGGACGTGTCAGCCGACCCTCGCTGAACAGCGCGCCGGAAAGCGGGTCGATGTCGAAGGGACCTTCGGCGATCCGATGCGCGAGCCTGTCGCGGGTGTCGCCCTCGCGCAGCAGCGGCGCACGCAGCGCCTCGGGGGCCTCGGCGGCAAGCTCGGTGGCCGAGGGGCCGGTCTCGTCGATGCCTTGCGTCAGCCGCCCGGCCGGCAGGTCATGGACCGGCCAGAAGGGGGCGAGGGCCGCGCTCGCCAGTGCGCGCCAGCGGGCGCTTCCAAGGCTTTGGTCGAGCCCCAGACGCCACGGATGCGAGGCTGGCTTCGGCACGGAGAGACCCCTATAAGGTTGCAAATGAACGGTTCGCGTCACGCTTAGAAGCGGGGCAAGGGGAAAGCAAGCATGGAATGTCCGGCCGATCCCGGCGTTTTCAACGTCAATGTCTTCACCAATGTCGCGTCGCGCGATCCGGGCCATTGCCTGGCCCAACACGCCGTTCGCTCCTTCTTCGAGACATTTGGCGGGACGGAATGCTTCCGCTTCGTGACGCGGATCTTCATTGATCCCAACCCGAATCCCGATCTCTACGAGGCGTGGAAGTCGGTCATCCGCGACGCGCTTGCCGACATTCCCTTCGAGTTCGTCGAGACGCGGGGGCTGATCGACGGGTTCGCCCGCTCGCTCGACGTGAGCGAGGGCGCCTTCGCCATGCAGCTCGAGCATGATTTCGTCTTCATGCCGCGGCGCATCGATCATTCGATCGGGGAGATCGTCTCGCGGATGGGGCAGGCGCGGATCAACTACCTGCGCTTCAACAAGCGCACCAACCACCCGGCTGCCTATGATCTGGCGGTGGAGCCGAACGGTGATCCGGATTTTCCGCTGTGCCGCATCAACGGCCGCTCGAACAATCCGCATGTGATCGATGTCGACTGGTATCGCAAGGTAGTGCTGCCGATCCTGCGCGGCCCGGGCGGGCAGGCGATCGGGCTGGAAGGCGGGCTTTGCCGCTATGTCGGCGGTGGCTATCTATATGGCGACTACGGGCTGGCGCGTACCGTCGATCATCTCGACGGCCGCCGCCTGCGGTTCAGTGACGGCATTCGGCGGCGGCTCTATCTGCTGCGCGAGAGACGCCAGTCGCACATCTGAGCGTGGCGGCGCGCTGCAATGCGCAGCAACGCGGTGCCCCGGGGGCGTTCGGAGCGGTTGACATCGCGTCATGCGCGCACTACCGCAAACCACCGAGCCTGCCGTAACGGAGCGTCCCACGTGAATGCCGATCTCGTCGCCGTCCTGTCCCGCTACGGGATCACGCCGCTAGGGCTTGTCCACATTGGCGCGAACGACGGGCAGGAACTGGATGCCTATGTCGAGGCGGGCTTTACCTCCTTCAAGATGTTCGAGCCGCTGCGGGAGCCTTTCGCCCGGCTGAAGGCCCGCCTTGCCAAGCTTCCCGAGGGCGTGACGGCGATTCCGCACAATGTGGCTCTGGGTGCGAGCGATGGCGAGGCGGAGATGTTCGTCGCTGACAACCAGGCCGCCTCGAGCTCGCTGCTCGCGCCGATGCAGGGGCGCAAGGTGTGGCGCAAGATCAGGTTCGTCGGGCGCGAGACCGTGGCCGTCCGCACGCTCGACTCCTTTCTGGTTGCCGGCGAGGCATTCAACGTGATGGTCCTCGATGTCCAGGGCTTCGAGATCGAGGTGCTCAAGGGTGGGCCGGAAACCCTGCGACGCATGGACTGCATCGTCTGCGAGCTCAACCGCGAGAAGACCTATGAGGACTCCGCCGGCGTCGGTGATGTCGACGCGTTCCTCGATGCGGCCGGCTTTCGCCGGATGGAGACCTACTGGGTCAGCCGCTACTGGGGCGATGGCGTGTACCTGCGCAAGGAGCGCGTTCCCGCTGGCATGGAGCCGGTGGAAGTCGACCAGAAGCGCACGCGCGGCCCCATCAAGCGCTGGTTCTATCGCATGATGGGGCGCGTTTGATCCCACGCCAACAACAAGGATGACGGGCATGACGGGTGATGTGGCCGGCGAAAAGTTCGAGCATGTGCGTCATCGCTGGGTCGAGGCCGCGCTTGCCGCGCGCCCGCAGGGAAGTTCCCTCCTCGACGTTGGGGCTGGCGAATGCCGCTACAAGCAGTCGGCAACGCATCTCGCCTACACCTCGCAGGATGTGGCGGAATATGACGGCTCGGGCGACGGCAGCGGCCTGCAGACGGGCAGCTTCGATTTCTCGCGCATCGATATCGTCTGCGATATTCTCGACATTCCCGAGGACCGCAAGTTCGATGCCGTGCTTTGCACCGAGGTGCTGGAGCATGTGCCGGATCCCGCCGCCTCGCTGCGCAAGATCGCAAGGCTCGTGGCGCCGGGGGGCGAGCTCATCGTCACCGCGCCGTTTTGCAGCCTTACCCATTTCGCCCCGCACTTTCACGCCACCGGCCTGTCGGTGCATTTCTACCGCAAGCATCTGGGCGACGAGGGGCTTGAGATCGTCGAGATGACGCCGAATGGCGGCTATTTCGACTGGGTCGCGCATGAGGTTGGCCGCGTTCAGCGGGTCTACAGGCAATATGGCGGAGGTCGGCTCGGGCCGTTCACGCGGGTGTTGCTGTGGCTTGCCCGGGCACGGCTGCGCGCGCTCGCGCGAGCGGAGCGTGCAGAGGGCGCGCCCGCGTCCGCCGAGTTGCTGACCAACGGATATTTCGTGCGCGCCCGCAGGCCGGCGAAGGCCTGAGGTCGGTCAGACCCGTTCGAGCACCGATGGCGTGGGGAGGGCTGTCATATCGGCCGTGCCGTCAGGCCACTCGGCGCCGGCGATGCGCAGCAGCGCGTCATGGGCTGCCTCGAGACAGGGTTGCGCGCTTTCGTCGACCGTCTGCTCAGGCGTGCCCCGCGCCGGCTCCTGAGGTGTGTTCAAGAGCGCCTTGCCCGCTTGAGCGCGCGGTTGCGTACAGGCGGACCAAGTGTCCATCCACGACAGCGACCAGGTCATGTTCCCCTCCAGTTCCCCTCGCGTGAGCGGGATACTGACGTAAAGGGAATCCCGGGACAAGAACGAAAGGCGACTGAGGCGGGTATCTCTGTCGTATCGACCGCGGAAGCGGTCCGGCGGGAGGTCCCGCCGGACGCCCTCAGCAGTTGTTCGGACGCTGCGGGCCGAGGTCGATCTGGCATTCGTTGGTGAGCGCGCCGATGGCCGCGCCGCCAACCGCACCCGCGGCCGCGCCGACAAGCACGGGGCCGCCCGCGAGGGCGACGACGCCGGCGCCGGCCGCGGTGCCGATCGCGCCGCCGGTCACGCCGCGCTCAAACCTGTTCGAGCCGCAAGCGGCGACGGCGAGCGAAAGCGCAAGAAGCCCGGCAAGGGTGAGGGGTCTCCGGATACGCATGAACTTTTTTCCTTCGAACGATGTTCCAGCTGCCGCACCATGCGACGACCATCGTGAATCGTCGGTAAACGCGAACCCGGCGCGCCAGGCGTCTCGCCCCGCCGGCGCGCTTCCGATGCAGCCCTTGCTCCGCGACCCTCCTTCGACTAAGTAACGGGTCAAATTTCCCCTCATCGGAATTAAGCGGAGCGGCAGGCATCCATGGCACGCCAGTTCATCTATCACATGCACGGTTTGTCGAAGGCCTATAACGGCAAGAAGGTCCTCGACGACATCCACCTCTCGTTCTACCCGGATGCGAAGATCGGCATCCTGGGCCCGAACGGCGCGGGCAAGTCGACGCTCCTCAAGATCATGGCCGGTCTCGACAAGGAGTACACCGGCGAGGCCTGGGCCGCCGACGGCGCGCGCATCGGTTATCTGCCGCAGGAACCGAACCTCGACAACACCAAGACCGTTCGCGAGAACGTCATGGACGGTGTCGCCCACAAGCAGGCGATCGTCGACCGTTACAACGAACTGATGATGAACTACTCCGACGAGACCGCGGAGGAAGGCGCCAAGCTTCAGGACGTCATCGACGCCGAGGATCTGTGGAACCTCGACAGCAAGGTCGAGATGGCGATGGAAGCCCTGCGCTGCCCGCCGTCGGACAGCCCCGTCGACAATCTCTCGGGCGGTGAGCGCCGCCGCGTGGCGCTTTGCCAGCTGCTGCTGTCGGAGCCGGACCTGCTGCTCCTCGATGAGCCGACCAACCATCTGGACGCCGAGACGGTGCACTGGCTGGAGCGCCATCTGCGCGAGTTCAAGGGCTCCGTGCTGATCATCACCCACGATCGCTACTTCCTCGACAACGTCACGGGCTGGATCCTCGAGCTCGACCGCGGTCGCGGCATTCCCTACGAGGGCAACTATTCGGTCTATCTGGAAAAGAAGACCAAGCGCATGGAGCAGGAGGGCCGCGAGGACATGGCCCGTTCGCGCGCCATCGCCCGCGAGCGCGAGTGGATGGGCATGTCGCCGAAGGGTCGGCAGACCAAGTCCAAGGCGCGTATCCGCGCCTATGACGATCTGCTGTCCAAGCAGGAAGAGCGCATGCCCTCGATCGAGCAGATCCTCATTCCGGTGGGCGAGCGGCTTGGCAACAACGTCATCGACCTTGAGGGCGTGTCCAAGGGCTTTGGCGACCGCCTGCTGATCGAGGACCTCTCCTTCAAGCTGCCGCGCGGCGGCATCGTCGGCGTGATCGGGCCCAACGGCGCCGGCAAGTCGACGCTGTTCAAGCTGCTGACCGGCCAGGAGACGCCCGATTCCGGCGTGATCACCGTCGGCGAGAGCGTGCATCTCGGCTATGTCGACCAGTCGCGCGACAAGCTCGACGGAAGCAAGACCGTGTGGGAGGAGATTTCCGGGGGCCAGGAGATCATCTATCTCGACGGCAAGGAGATCAACAGCCGCGCCTATTGCTCGTCCTTCAACTTCAAGGGCCCGGCTCAGCAGGCCAAGGTCGGTGATCTTTCCGGCGGCCAGCGCAACCGCGTGCATCTCGCCAAGGTGCTGAAGCAGGGCGCCAACGTGCTGCTGCTTGACGAGCCGACCAACGATCTCGACACCGAGACGCTGGCCGCCCTCGAGGATGCGCTCGAGAACTACGCCGGCTGCGCCGTCGTGATCAGCCATGATCGCATGTTCCTCGACCGCCTCGCGACCCACATGCTCGCCTTCGAGGGCGACAGCCACGTCGAGTGGTTCGAGGGCAACTTCGAGGACTACGAGAAGGACAAGGTGCGTCGTCTCGGCGCCCATGCCGCCGATCCGAGCCGCATCAAGTACAAGCCGCTGACGCGCTGACCGGCGCGCCCGCCGCAGCGACGGCGGGAGAGCGGTACGAAAGAGGGGCGGCGGTTCGCAAGAGCCGCCGCCCTTTTTCGTTTTGGCGCGTGCCCCGCGCGGCGGGCCTAGGCGCTGCGGCGACACCGCGCTAAGGTTTGGCGAAGCGGCGCGCGACGGATCAGGCAGGGGGCGGACATGGCAACGGATCTCTTTGGCGAGGAGAGCCTGGAGGACCTGGAGCGGGTGCCAGGACGCAAGGTGCCCGGCACCGTGCGCGAGGTTCTGACGACACGCGGGCCCGACGATTTCCAGACCGTTTGGCAGGCGGCGCTGAAGCTCGGATTCACCGGCGCCGCAGGCGACCTGCATGCCGGCCACACCCGGCGCTCGGGTTCGCGAGAGCCCTGGTATCCGCGCGGCTCGGAGATGTGCAACGAGCGGCAGCTGTCGCTGGTCTCGGTCGAGGAACTCGCCCTCATCGCCGCGCGCATGGGCATCGAGCGGATCGAGGCGGGCTGGATCGGCGCCAACGTGCTGATCGAGGGCATCGCGCGCTTCACTCTTCTGCCGCCGCGCACCCGGCTCGTTTTCGCCGGTGGCGCCGTGGTGCGCGTCGATGGCGACAACGCCCCTTGCCGGGCCGCGGGAAAGGCGATTGCCGGCCATCTCCCTGAACACGAGGGGCTCGAGCTCGCCTTCCCCAGGCATGGCCGCCGGCGGCGTGGGCTGGTCGGCTTCGTCGAGCGGCCGGGCGTCATCCGCCCGGGCGAGGAGGTGGTCGCCCATGTGCCGGAGCACTGGCTCTACCGCTAGACGCTGCCGTCCCCGGCGATCTCCGGCTCATCGGCGGTGACCTGGCGCGGACAGCCCCAGCCGGTCAGCACCTCGTTCATTTCGTCGAGACAGAAGAAGCGCGCCGCGTCGCGGTCATAGCCGTCGTCGAGCATCGCCTCATAGTCCGTGTGACGGTGACGCACATGGGCGGTGATCGCCTGCCACAGGGCGATCGAAGGCGGCAGGCGGCGCAGGTGCGGGGCAAGGGCTGCCTCGAGGATCGGGACCGCGTCGGCGTGCGGGGCGAGCGGAATGGTCACGCGCAGCTGCCGGCGCATCTCCTTCTGCCGGCGCGTGCCGCGGCTGCGCGGTGCGTCCGTCATCATCGCCCGCTCCCTGTTGCCCGCCGCCCTGTCGCCCGCTGCTCTGTCACGCCGCGCTTGTCGCGAGCGGCTGGACGCTATCGGCCATCGCCTGGGTAATGCAGTCGCCGAGCGCCAGGAAGTCGCGCTCGCGCGGCGAGGACTTGCGCCATGCCAGGCCGACCGAGCGTTGCGGCTGCGGCTCTGAGAAGCGCAGCAGCGCCACGCGCTCGTCGCGCACTTCCACGGCGGCGCAAAGTTCCGGCAGCAGCGTCACGCCGTAGCCGGCGGCGACCATCTGCATGACCGTCGAAAGGCTGGTCGCGCCGAAGGCGGAGCGCCCCTGCGGACGCAGCCCCTCGCAATAGTTCAGCGCCTGGTCGCGCAGGCAATGGCCTTCCTCGAGCAGGAGCAGGCTGGCGCCGTCGATGCTGGAAGGGTCGACGCGGGCGCGTTCGTCGAGATCCGGGCGGTTCTGCACGGCCAGCAGGAAACGGTCCTGGAACAGCGGCAGCGTCGCGAGTTCGGGACCGGCGATGGGCAGCGCGGCGAGGATCACGTCGAGCCGCCCCTGGGCCAGTTCGCCGACGAGCGACTGGGTCAGCGTCTCGCGCACCTGCAGATCGACATTCGGATAGGCGCTGGTCAGCGCCGGCAGGATGCGCGGCAGCAGGTAGGGGGCGATGGAGGGAATGATGCCGAGCCGGAGTTCGCGCGTCAGCACCTCGCCGGCGTGGCGGCCGTAGTCGATCAGGTCGCGGGTTTCCGCCAGGATGCTGGCGGCACGGCGGGCGATTTCCTCGCCCTCCGCCGTCAGCCGTACCGCGTTCGGCCGGCGCTCCACCAGCGCGATGCCGAGGATCGCCTCCATCTCGCGGATCTGCATGGAAAGAGCTGGCTGCGACACGGACACATCCTCGGCGGCGCGGCCGAAATGCAGGTGCCGGGCGAGCGCATCGAAATAGCGCATCTGTCTCAGTGTGATCATGTCGATTGGATAGTCTTATCGCTCAGGCTTGGCAATGTGTCGGATTCTGATGGGCGGCCGCGCCGGTGCATCCGAAAGGGGGCTTTCGGGTGGCGCTCTCTTATTATCAGAAAATCTTATTACCATTTGCCTGCAATGCGATTGGTTCTGATAGCCTGCCTGTGGCACGCTTCACGGGCTGGATTATGAGACGCGGGTCGCCGGCACAGGTTGCCCGCGCGAAATCGAGAGGGAGATACGCGATGAGTGACAGGCCCATTCTGACGACGACGGCCGGTGCGCCGGTGTCCGACAACCAGAACACGCTGACGGCGGGCGCCCGCGGTCCGGTGCTGATGGAAGACTACCAGCTGCTTGAGAAGCTCGCGCATCAGAACCGCGAGCGCATTCCCGAGCGCGTCGTCCATGCCAAGGGCTGGGGCGCGTTCGGCACGCTGACCATCACCAACGACATCACCCGCTACACCCGTGCGAGCATCTTCTCGAAGGTCGGCATGAAGACCGACATGCTGGCGCGTTTCTCCACCGTTGCCGGTGAGCAGGGGGCCGCCGATGCCGAGCGTGACGTGCGCGGATTCGCGTTGAAGTTCTACACCGAGGAAGGCAACTGGGATCTCGTTGGCAACAACACGCCGGTGTTCTTCGTGCGTGATGCCTACAAGTTCCCCGACTTCATCCACACGCAGAAGCGCCATCCCAAGACCAACCTGCGCTCGGCGACAGCCATGTGGGATTTCTGGTCGCTGTCGCCGGAAAGCCTGCACCAGGTGACGATCCTGATGTCGGACCGCGGCCTGCCGCCGAGCCCGCGCTTCATGAACGGCTATGGTTCGCACACCTACAGCCTGATCAACGCCGAGGGCGAGCGCTTCTGGGTGAAGTTCCACTTCAAGACCATGCAGGGCCACAAGTTCCTGACCAACGGCGAGGCCTCCGATGTGGTCGGCCAGACCCGCGAGAGCTACCAGGAGGATCTCTTCGGTTCGATCGAGAAGGGCGATTTCCCGAAGTGGCGCATGTGCATTCAGGTGATGCCGGAGGCGGATGCCGACAAGACGGCCTACAATCCGTTCGATCTCACCAAGGTCTGGCCGCATGGCGACTATCCGCTGATCGAGGTCGGCATCATGGAGCTCAACCGCAACGCGGAGAATTATTTCGCGGAGATCGAGCAGGCCGCCTTCTCGCCGTCGAACAAGGTTCCCGGCATCGGCTATTCGCCGGACAAGATGCTGCAGGCGCGTGTCTTCTCCTACGCGGATGCGCACCGCTACCGGCTCGGCACGCACTATGAGGCGCTTCCGGTCAACCAGCCGCGCTGCCCCGTCCATCACTACCACAAGGACGGCAGCAT
This sequence comes from Stappia sp., assembly GCF_048268045.1. Lineage (GTDB taxonomy): Bacteria > Pseudomonadota > Alphaproteobacteria > Rhizobiales > Stappiaceae > Stappia. Next base: position 433,300 of record NZ_JBLWWG010000001.1, on the reverse strand, counting down.
GAATTTCTTCGGCCAGATGACCGGCAGCACCGATGCCTTCTACGAGCCCAACAGCATGAACGGCGCCGTCGAGGCGCCGGAGTACCGGGAGCCGCCGCTGAAGATCTCGGGCGACGCCGACCGCTTCAACCACCGCGAGGGCAACGACGACTTCTCGCAGCCGCGCGCGCTGTTCAACCTGTTCGACGATGATCAGAAGGCACGGCTCTTCTCGAACATCGCCACCGCCATGCAGGGCGTGCCGCAGGCGATCGTCGACCGTCAGACGGCGCTCTTCGACCAGGTCCACCCGGACTATGGCAAGGGCGTGCGCGCCGCCCTCGCCGAGCGCGCCTCGGCCCGCGACGCGGCGGAGTGACAAGGGCTCTCGGAGCCGGGATCTCCCGGCTGCCTCGAGCCTGAGATGCCCCAAGGGCGCGGCGACCTTCGCCGCGCCCTTTTTCCGTCCCCGGCGCAAGCAGCAGGCGAGGCGGTCCCGGGTCAAGCCGCCTTGCCGCGGGCGCGACGGCAGCTGGTTCGTCCGGAGCCATCCGCAGGCCCGAAGCCGACATCGCCGGCGCTCCGGGCTCGATTGGGCCCCGGGTCAAGCCCGGGGTGACGGCGGTGCGGGGGGCGGCGATGAGGGCGTTGACGATGGGCAGGGAGAAGCAATGAGCGCAGAGGCCGGCGGGTGCACCCGCCGGTGCCGGGGCTCTGCAGGGGCCGCGCACCTTCGCGTGGCGCACCGCCTCTCCTTCACTCCTCTCCCGAATGCGTGGCGCACCTCCTCCTCTACCTCGGCCTTTCCTGCTTCCCCACGGCGTCATCCCGGGCTTGACCCGGGACCCAATCCACCTTGCCGCGGGCGCTACGGCGGCTGGTTCGTCCGGAGCCATCCGCAGGCCCGGAGCCGACGTCGCCGGCGCTCCAGGCTCGATTAGGCCCCGGGGCAAGCCCGGGGTGACGGCGGTGCGAGGGGCGGCGATGAGGGCGTTGACGATGGGCAGGGAGAAGCGATGAGCGCTGTGGCCGGCGGGTGCACCCGCGAGCGCCGGGGCTCTGCATGGGGCCGCGCACCTTCGCGTGGCCCACCGCCTCTCCTTCATTCTTCTCCCGAATGCGTGGCGCACCTCCTCCACCTCGGCCTTTCCTGCTTCCTCACGGCGTCATCCCGGGCTTGCCCCGGGACCCAATCCACCTTGCCGCGGGCGCGGCGGCGGCTGGTTCGTCCGGAGCCATCCGCAGGCCCGAAGCCGACGTCGCCGGCGCTCCGGGCTCGATTGGGCCCCGGGGCAAGCCCGGGGTGACGGCGGTGCGAGGGGCGGCGATGAGGGCGTTGAGGATGGGCAGGGAGAAGAGATGAGGGAGGGAGGCGGCCGGGCGGGTGCGCCCGCCGGTGCCTGGCTTGTGTGTCGGAGCGGTCAGGCCCGTCGGCTTCCCGTCTGCCGCCCCGTCGGGGCGAAGGGGAGGTCTTGATTTTCTCGGGATACAGGTATAAAGATATCTTTATATCTTCCTGAGAAGCGGATATGCACGGGCCGGACGGCGCGATGCCATGTTCGCCGCGTCGATGACGAGGACTGCGATGAGCCACGGGTTCGCCTTGACCGACGGAACGCCGCTGAGCGCGGAACAGCTGCTTGTCGGCCTGCGCACGGTGGGCGAGGACACGCGCCTGCGTCTGCTGGCGCTTCTTGCCGATGGCGAACTCACCGTCAAGGACGCGACCACGATCCTCGGCCAGAGCCAGCCGCGCATCTCGCGCCATCTCAAGCTTCTGACCGAGGCCGGCCTCGTCCAGCGCTTCCCCGAAGGGGCCTGGGTGTTCTACCGGCTGGGCGAGGGGGCGATGGGCGATTTCGCCCGGCTGCTGCTGTCGCGTCTCGACATCAACGACCCGCTTCTCGCCGCTGATCGGGTGCGCCTGGCCGCCACCCGCCGTGTCAAGGCAGAGGAGGCGGCCGCCTTCTTCGCCTCGCGGGCGCGGACCTGGGATCAGGAGCGCTCGCTGCATGTGCCGGAGGCGGCGGTGGAGGATGCGATCCGCGAGATCGTCGGCAAGCGCCCGTTCCATACCATGCTTGATCTGGGCACCGGCACCGGAAGCCTTCTGTCGCTGTTCAGCGACCAGTACGAGCAGGCGCTCGGTCTCGACCAGAGCCATGACATGCTGGCCGTGGCGCGCGCCAATATCTCGCGCGAGGGACTGAAGAACGCCCAGGTGCGGCAGGGCGACATCTACGCCCTCAACGTGCCCTCGGAGAGCTTCGACCTTATCACGCTGCACCAGGTGCTGCATTTTCTCGACGACCCCGGCCGGGCGATCCAGGAGGCAGCGCGGGTGCTGCGTCCCGGCGGACGGCTGCTGATTGTCGATTTCGCCCCGCACGAGCTGGAGTTCCTGCGCGACGCGCATGCGCATCGCCGGCTCGGCTTCGCCCATGAGCAGATGAGCCGATGGCTGCAGGATGCCGGTCTCGACATGGTCGAGATCCGCGACCTGCATCCCGATGCCGGCGAGGCGGACCGCCTCACGGTCACGATCTGGCTTGCCCGCGATCCGCGCATCGTCTCCGATCTGCCGGACCTGAACCTGACCCAGGAGGTCGCCTGAATGTCTTCCTTCGACAAATTCCGCCGCTTCGAGCTCGGCAATGGCTCCGGCAAGGAGGTCTCCGTCTCCTTCGAGTTCTTTCCGCCCAAGAGCGAGAAGATGGAAGCCTCGCTGTGGAATGCCGTGAAGCGGCTGGAGCCGCTTGGCCCCTCCTTCGTCTCCGTCACCTATGGCGCCGGCGGCTCGACGCGCGAACGCACCCACCGCACGGTGGAGCGCATTCTGCGCGAGACCGAGCTGCGCCCGGCCGCGCATCTGACCTGCGTCGGTGCCAGCCGCGACGAGATCGATGACGTCATCCGCTCCTACCATGAGCTCGGCGTGCGCCACATCGTGGCGCTGCGGGGCGACCCGCAGGAGGGGCTCGGCGCAATCTACCGGCCGCATCCGCAGGGCTATGCCTATGCGGGCGACCTGATCACCGGCATCCGCCGCATCGCCGACGACATCGAGGTGTCCGTCTCCGCCTATCCGGAGCGCCACCCCGAAAGCGCCGACTGGCAGACCGAGATCGACAACCTGAAGCGCAAGGTCGATGCCGGCGCGACCCGGGCGATCACCCAGTATTTCTTCGACAATGACCTGTTCGAGAGCTTTCTGGAGCGGGTGCGCGCCGCCGGCATCACCATTCCGATCGTGCCGGGCATCCTGCCGATCGTCAATTTCGAGACGACCATGGTGTTCTCGGCCAAGTGCGGCACCACGATCCCGCACTGGCTGGCGCGCCGCTTTGCCGGTCTCGACGAGGATGCGGAGACGCGCAAGCTGGTCGCGTCCGCGGTCGCCTGCGAGCAGGTGCTCGACCTTGTCGATCGCGGCGTCGCCGACTTTCATTTCTACACGATGAACCGTGCCGACCTGACGGTCGCGATCTGCCGCATGCTGGGCATGAGCCCGGCCGCTGCCGCGCAGCAGGCCGCCTGAAGACGGATCCGGGAGACACGACCAGATGACGAACCGCACATCCGCCGCCACGGCCCTTGCCGAGGCCGCCGCCAAGCGCATTCTCGTTCTAGATGGCGCCATGGGCACCATGATCCAGGCCCTGAAGCTGGACGAGGACGGCTATCGCGGCGCGCGCTTCAAGGACTGGCAGCAGGACGTGAAGGGCAACAACGACCTTCTCAACCTGACGCAGGGCCCGGCGATCCGCGACATCCACATCGCCTATCTTGAGGCCGGCGCGGACATCCTGGAGACCAACACTTTCTCCTCCACCACCGTCGCCCAGGCCGACTATGCGATGGAGGAACTCGCCTACGAGCTGAACCTGGAAGGCGCGCGGCTCGCCCGCGAGGCCTGTGACATCGTCACGGCGCGCGACCCCGCGCGCCCGCGCTTCGTCGCCGGCGCCATCGGCCCGACCAACCGCACGCTGTCGATCTCGCCGGACGTCAACAATCCGGGCTTTCGCGCGATCACCTTCGACGCGCTGAAGGAGTCCTACGCGGAAGCCGTGCGCGGCCTCATCGACGGTGGTTCGGACCTGATCCTGGTCGAGACCATCTTCGACACGCTGAACGCCAAGGCCGCGCTCTTCGCCATCGACGAGGTGTTCGAGGAAAAGGGCGTCAAGCTGCCGGTCATGATCTCCGGCACGATCACCGATCTGTCCGGACGCACCCTGTCGGGCCAGACGCCGGAAGCGTTCTGGTATTCGCTGCGCCACGCCAGCCCGTTCTCCATCGGCCTCAACTGCGCGCTCGGCGCCAAGGAGATGCGCGCGCATATCGCCGAGCTTTCGCGTGTCGCCGACACCCTGGTGTGCGCCTATCCGAACGCCGGGCTCCCCAATGAGTTCGGCGAATACGACGAGAGCCCGGAGGCGATGGGCGCGCTGGTCGGCGAGTTCGCCGAGAGCGGGCTGGTCAACATCGTCGGCGGCTGTTGCGGCACCACGCCGGATCATATCCGCGCCATCGCCGAGGCCGTCGCGCCGCATGCGCCGCGCACGGTCGCGGCCCCTCCGCGGCGGTTGCGCCTGTCGGGCCTCGAGCCCTTCGTGCTGACGCCGGAGATCGCCTTCGTCAACATCGGCGAGCGTACCAACGTCACCGGCTCGGCCCGCTTCCGCAAGCTGATCAAGGAAGGCGATTACGACACCGCGCTCGAGGTCGCCCGCCAGCAGGTCGAGAGCGGCGCCCAGATCATCGACGTCAACATGGACGAGGGCCTGCTCGATTCGAAGGAGGCCATGGTCACCTTCCTCAATCTGGTTGCCGCCGAGCCGGACATCGCCCGGGTGCCGGTCATGGTCGACAGCTCCAAGTGGGAGGTGATCGAGGCCGGCCTGAAGTGCGTCCAGGGCAAGGCGGTGGTCAATTCGATCTCGATGAAGGAGGGCGTCGAGGCCTTCGTCGCCCAGGCGAAGCTCGTGCGCCGGCACGGCGCGGCGGTCGTCGTCATGGCCTTCGACGAGGATGGCCAGGCCGACACCCAGGCCCGCAAGGTCGAGATCACCCGGCGATCCTATGAGATCCTCGTCAACGAGGTCGGGTTCCCGCCGGAAGACATCATCTTCGACCCGAACATCTTCGCCGTCGCCACCGGCATTTCCGAGCACGACAACTACGGCGTCGACTTCATCGAGGCGACGCGCTGGATTCGCGGCAACCTGCCGCACGCGCATGTCTCGGGCGGCGTCTCGAACCTGTCGTTCTCCTTCCGCGGCAACGAGCTGGTGCGCGAGGCGATGCACTCGGTGTTCCTCTACCACGCCATCCAGGCGGGCATGGACATGGGCATCGTCAACGCCGGCCAGCTGGCGGTCTACGACGATCTGCCGGCGGAGCTGCGCGAGCTTGCCGAGGACGTGGTGCTCAACCGGCGCGCCGATTCCACCGACCGGCTGCTGGAAGCGGCCGAGCGGTTCAAGGGCAAGGGCGGCAAGGCGCGGGTGCAGGACCTGAGCTGGCGCGAGCTGCCGGTCGAGAAGCGTCTCAGCCATGCGCTCGTCAACGGCATCACCGACTACATCGACGAAGACGTCGAGGAGGCGCGCCTCAAGGCCGAGCGTCCGCTGCACGTCATCGAGGGACCGCTGATGGACGGCATGAACGTCGTCGGCGACCTCTTCGGCGCGGGCAAGATGTTCCTGCCGCAGGTGGTGAAGTCGGCGCGCGTCATGAAGCAGGCCGTTGCGCATCTGATGCCCTTCATGGAGCAGGAGAAGCGCGAGCAGGGCATCGAGGGCATGCCGAGCGCCGGCAAGGTGCTTCTGGCCACCGTCAAGGGCGATGTCCATGACATCGGCAAGAACATCGTCGGCGTCGTGCTCCAGTGCAACAACTTCGAGGTCATCGACCTTGGCGTCATGGTGCCGGCGACGAAGATCCTCGACACCGCGCGGAAGGAGAAGGTCGATATCATCGGCCTGTCGGGACTGATCACGCCGTCGCTCGACGAGATGTGCAATGTCGCCGCCGAGATGGAGCGCGAGGGCTTCGACCTGCCGCTGCTGATCGGTGGAGCGACGACGAGCCTGATCCACACGGCGGTGAAGATCCACCCGAACTACCGCCGCTCCCAGGCCGTCTATGTCACCGACGCCAGCCGGGCGGTGGGCGTCGTCTCCAGGCTTCTGTCGAAGGGGGAGCGCGACGGCTACATCGATGGGATCCGCGCCGACTACGCCAAGGCGGCGGAGGGGCATTCGCGCTCGCGCGGCCAGGGCAAGCGCACGAGCCTGGCGGATGCGCGCGCCAATGCCTTCAAGCCCTCCTTCGAGAGCTACCGGCCGAGCGCGCCCTCCTTCCTGGGCACGAAGATCGTCGATGACATCTCGCTGGAGTCGCTGGCGGAGGTGATCGACTGGACGCCGTTCTTCTCCACCTGGGAGATCAAGGGCACCTATCCGGGGGTGCTGACCGACAACCGCTATGGCCCGGCGGCCAGGGCCCTGTTCGATGACGCCAGGCGCATGCTCGACGAGATCGTGCGCGACGGCCAGCTTCGCCCGAAGGGCGTTGTCGGCTTCTGGCCGGCGGCAGGCCGGGGCGACGACATCGTGCTCTTTGCCGACGAGGCGCGCACCGGCGAACTGGCCACGCTGCACACCTTGCGCCAGCAGATGGCGCGTGCCGGCAGCGCGCGGGCCAATCTGGCGCTCTCCGATTTCGTCGCGCCGGAAGCCTCCGGCATCGCCGACTGGCTCGGCGGCTTCGCCGTCACCTCGGGTCATGGCGAGGAGGAGCTCCTCGCCCGTCACATCGCGGCCGGCGACGACTACAACAAGATCCTCGCCCAGGCGCTCTGCGACCGGCTGGCCGAGGCCTTCGCCGAGAAGCTCCACCAGATGACGCGCACCACCTTCTGGGGCTACGCGGCGAACGAGAAGCTCTCGGCCGAGGATCTGATCGGTGAGAAGTATCAGGGCATCCGCCCGGCGCCGGGGTATCCGGCCCAGCCGGACCACACCGAAAAGGGAACGCTGTTTGAGCTTCTCGACGCGTCCGCGGCCGCCGGCATCATTCTCACCGAGAGCTATGCGATGTGGCCGGGATCCTCGGTCTCGGGGCTCTATTTCGCCCATCCCGACGCCCATTACTTCGGCGTCGGACGCATCGAGCGCGACCAGATCGAGGATTACGCGGCGCGCAAGGGCTGGGACGTGGAAACGGCCGAACGCTGGCTCGCCCCGATCCTGAACTATGATCCGCTGAAGCTGCAGGCGGCGGAATAGGCCGTCCGGTCTCTCATCCGTATGCCGGCTGGCGACACTTCGGAAAGGCCCGCGTCTTGCAAGAGGCGCGGGCCTTTCGCGTTTTTCAGTCCTGGCGCGGGTGCTGGCTGGCAAGGGCCGGCACCCGGCCGCGCAATGCCTTGCCGACCCGCCGGATGGCGCGTCCGGCCGGGCGTTCTATCGTGGTGGTGACAAGAAGCGCGGCGAATGTCAGTCCGGCCAAAACGACGACGGCCGTTGCGGGAAACCCGATCAGGGGCGCAAGCAGCAGGAAGCCGGCGTAGCCGATGTGCTGGTGGAGCAGGTAGAAGGGATAGGTCGCCCGGCCGAGAAGGGCGACGACGGCTGCCGGAAGCCGCGTGTCGGCACTCCGCGTCAGACCGGCCATGACGGCGAGCGAAGCCGCGATGATGGCCCCGGCGAGCGGGCCGGAGAAGGCTTCGCCATAGATTGGCTCCAGCCCCCGCGCGAAGGCGATGCCGCTCGCCAGCGCCTGCACGAGGGCGGCGACGAGCACGATTGTGGCGCCCGCCTCGCCGCGCTCGCGCGCGCGCAGCATCATGCCGAAGGCGAAGAAGCCGGCGAACTCGGTGAGAAACACGCGGCGCAGCAGTCCGCTGCCGACAAGCCCCTGGTCGAGCGCGGCGATGGTCACCCAGACGAGCGCGATCACCACCTGGTGGCGACGCCACAGGCCGGTCGCCATCAACAGCCCGACCCAGCCGTAGAACACGATCTCGGCGACGATCGACCAGTAGGCGCCATCCATGAAGGGTTGCCCGAGAAAGGGCGAGAGCATGGTCAGATTTGCGAGATACTGGGCGATGCCGACGGGAAAGACGAGGCCCGGCACCAGCAGGGTGACGAGAGCGGTGGCGCTCATGCACAGCACATAGGTGGGCCACAGCCGCGCGAAGCGGGCGATGGCGAAGGCGACGGGGTCGCGGCCCTCGGTCGAGATCGTGATCACATAGCCGGAGATGGCGAAGAACACCGAGACGCCGAGATAGCCGTAGCGGGCGAGCCCGCCTGGATCTCCGGTGAGCGCGTCGCCGGCCTCGCCCGTCACCTCCATGCGGAAGCCGAAATGGAACCATGCGACGGCGGCAACGGCGACAATGCGCAGCAGGTCGAGGCCGGGCCGACGATGGGGCGGGGTGGCGGCCCTGGCGGCGTGCGCATCGCCGCGCTGGCGTGCCTGCCCGGTGTTGTCCCCCATGACGATCCCCTTCCGCCCCCGGCCCGATGCGGACCACCCCGCGCGCGACGAGTTAAGTTTCGCAGGCGAGCGTTTAAGAGCGGTGAAACGGCCGGATCAGCGGCCGTCGGCGTCGGGCGGCGGGCCGGCGGGCGCGAGCGTCGGCAGCACGGCCGCGCCGATTGCCTTCTTCTCAGCCTCGTTGAACTCGCGGGTGTCGCCCGGCTCCTGGGCGACACGCACGGTGACCTCGCGGTGGGCGAAGTGGATTCCGGCTGCCTCGCACAGGTCGCGGATGCCGGAATAGACCACCTTGCGCAGTTCGAACTGGTCGCCCGGGCGGGTCATGAACTTCACCCGCACGATCATGGCGGAATCCTCAAGCGCCGTGACGCCTTGCGACTTCACCGGCTCGAGGAACTTCGAGCCGTAGTCGGGATGCTCCAGCAGCTCCTGGCCAAACTTCTTGATGAGCTTGCGCATCTTGTCCACGTCGGTGTCGTAGGTGACGCGGAAGGCGAGCTTCATCACTGCCCAGTCGCGGGAGAAGTTCTTGACGAACTTGATCTCGCCGAAGGGCACCGTGTTGAGCGGGCCATTGTGGTGGCGAAGCTGCATGGAGCGGATGGAGATCTTCTCGACCGTTCCCTTGACGCTGCCGATGTCGATGTACTCGCCCTTGCGGAAGGCGTCGTCGACCAGGAAGAAGGCGCCGGAGAAAATGTCCCGGATCAGGGTCTGCGATCCGAAGCCGACGGCAAGGCCAACGACGCCGGCGCCGGCGAAGAGCGGGCCGACGTTCACGCCGAATTCGGACAGGACGATCATGCCGCCGAGGACGACGATGGAGATCAGCAGGAAATTGCGGAAGATCGGCAGCAGCGTCGCCAGTCGGCTTTCGCCGCGCCCGTGGCCCTCGGCCGCTTCACCGTGTCCGCTGGCGGTTCCGCTTTCGCGGTGGATCTGCCGATCGATGGCAAGCTCGACGGCCTGATACGCCATGTAGGACAGGAAGACGATGACGCCGACTTCGAACAGTATGCTGGCGATCGAGCTCTTGTCGGCGATGTGCACGCCCCAGCGCATCAGGATGAAGCCGATGGCGATGACGACGGCGAGAATCTCGGCGCCGTGGTCGAGCAGATTGCGGTAGGGCAGGCGGTGGCGTTCGGCTTCCATCGCCTCGGCCGCCGCCTGGGACCGCGCGGCCTCCTCCTCGGGCGGCTCGCCGGCGGCTGTGTCGGCGCGCATGAGGTCGCGGACGCGCGTCTCGAGCTTCTGGTCGCTGTCAAGGCGGGGCAGGAGCAGCCGGTCGACGATGAGGATCATCAGGCCCAGCACACCGCCCCAGACAAGGGCTGCCATGATCGGAGCCGCCACCAGCCCGATGGCATCCGGTTTTTCCAGCAGAATGCGCACGCCGGATGTGAGGAAGGCGAGCGCGAAATAGACGAGGATCAGGGGGAGCCAGACGAGGCCGGCGATGCGGTGGGCCCGCGAGGAGGCAGCCTGGCCGCCGGAGACGATACGTCCGATGGAGCGCCGGTGGGCGATGGCGACGAGCGACAACAGCAGGCAGGTCGCCCCGATGGTGGCGATGAGCGCCAGCCGGTGCGGTGCCGGATCGAGGCCCATCGCCTCCATCCAGTCGCAGATCGACATCATCAGGATGCTGAGGCCGCCGGCCGCCATCAGGCCGCGATAGAGGCTCGTGGCCTCCGGGTCCGAGAAGGAGATCATGCGCCCGTGCGACACCCCCGGCGCGAGCGCGGTGCGCAGCACCAGGCGCAGCGCAAGCAGGGTAAGGCTCGCCTCCACGCCGATGAATACCGACACCCGCGAGGCGGGGTGCCCGGAAACGAAGGCGAAGGCGACCGCCATGGTCACTGCCGCGAAGGGGACGATGGCAAGCGCCATCAGGATGGCACGGGAAAAAAGGAAGGCGATGCGCGTCGACCGGTCGGCCCCCGGGTGCGGGAGGCGGCCCTGGAGGAAGCGGGCAAACATCCAGCGCTCGGTGACAGCAAGCACCATGCCACCGGCAGCGAACGCGCCCGCCAGAACGATCAGCGTTGCCCAGATCCAGCTCAGGCTGCCGTCAGGCGAATGGGTGCTCAGCGCGGCGGCGGCGCGCTCGGGAAAATCGGCCGTTGCCGGAAGCGTGCGCTCGAGCGCCTCTCGAACCTGAAGTCCAAGCTGCACGAAGGCGCGTTCGCCTGCCATCTGCCGTGCCGTTTCGGCGTGGGCGGGGCCGGCGGCGGCGATGGTGGCAAGGCCCGCGGTGGCGGATTTCAACAGTGTGGCGGCGTTTGGAAGAACGCGCCCGTCCGATTCGCCCATGATTGCTGCCCCCGGCCAGACCCTACAGTCGGAAATTGATTCGTCGGCACTTTACGGCGAGACGAGGGCGGGGGGGAAGCGCCCTTGTCTCGCCGGTCTTTTCCAAGGGATCAGCAAGCCATCCGGCCCTGCCACTGGCCGAGCAGGGTACGCGCGGACTTCGGGTTGATGGTCTCGTAGCGGCGCATCGCCTTTTCCCGTCCCGCCTCGCTCAGACGGTAGCGCCAGGGGCCAATGGTGAGCACCTTGGAAACGGTGTCCGCACCAAGCCCGCAGGCCCGCGCGACGATCAGGAACGGGTCGGTGTCGAGGCGCACCATCCAGAGCGTCGCTTCCTCGATGCCGATGTCGCCGAGCATGGCGAAAGTGGCCACGACCTCGGCAAAACGGTCTTCCTCGGCAAAGCGCAGCAGCGTGGCCTCGTCGATGCCGGGACCGCGGGCGAGCGCCAGGACGCGGCCCATCGCGGTCTCGAAGTCGTAGCGCTTCAGCCAGAAGTCGTTGGAGAGCTTCTGGGCGGCGAGACGGGCGGCCTGCGGTACGCTCTCGCCTTCCGCCTGGTTGGCGGCGAGCAGGCGCATGCGCACGCGCTCGCTGGCAAGGGCGGCAAGGGTCTCAACGGCCGGCTCGTCGAGATCGGCCCGGTTGGCCAGGGCGAGCTGCAGGTCCTCGTCGAGGCCGGCGGCCTGGATGAGGCTGCCGATCGTGCGGGACGAGAGGCTGGCGCCGCCGTTGCCTGCAACAGTGCGGTGGACGTCGGTGCCGCCATTGTCGACAAGCACGTCGGTGACCATTTCAGAGAGGATCTCGCGGGTGGCGATGGCCACACGGTGGTCCTCGCCGCGGTTGAGTGCGATCTCGATCAGGTCGCCGTCCCTGAGCGCTGTGGACCGCTGCAACACGGGTCGTGCCACGGCGATGTCGTCGGCGGCGAGACGTCGCATGGTTGCTTCCGGTGCGCGGCGCAGCGAGGCCAGCCGGTCGGCGATGAAGGCGCGGGCCTGTGCTTCGACCATATCGGAAAGGCGGACCAGAACCGAATCGTAGATTTCGATCTGTTCGTCCGAGCACTTCTCCGAGGTCAGCGAAAACAGGGTCGCCACGTTGCGGGCCAGCTCGTTGCGTCGGCCCATGTCCTTCTCATTGGCCAGCGCCTCGAAATTCACCAGTTCGGTTGTTGGCATGTTCGACATAGCATTTTCCTGACCGGAATCGTTCGATTGACCATCGCTAGCACGTCCTACTTAAACAAAATCTCGTAGTCACCAATAAAAAATATAGATTTACTTGATTTTCATTAGAATAAAATTTGAGGAGAGTTTTCGTAAAATTGTTCGCATCGGCCGGTGTCGCGTCTTCTTGGCGGCGATCTTGCGGCATGGCATCGTTGCGGGCGGGTGCTTGAAAGTCAGGCGGACCGCAAGGGCCGTGCATCAAAAGGGAGTGGCGCTCGTGAGCGAAACGGACAAGATGGCGTCGAGGCCGGGCGAGGTCCGGCTGGCCCGCGACCCGGCGGTCCTGCCGGCCGATGCCGGGCTGGTGTTCATCGGTCATATCGAGACGCCCTGGAGCGACCTCTCGGCCTGCCCGCGCAACGGCCGCAAGAGCGATGCCATCTGCCGGGTCCATGTAAGTGACGCCTATGCCGAGGGGCTCAAGTCGGTGGCGACCTGCAGCCATCTCATCCTGCTCTACTGGATGAGCGTGGCGCGGCGCGACCTGATCGTTCAGGCGCCGTCCTTTGCTGGCACGACCCACGGATGTTTCGCGCTGCGCTCGCCGGTCCGGCCGAATCCGGTGTCGCTGTCCGTCGTCGACCTGCTAGGCGTCGACGGCAACGTGCTGAGTGTGCGCGGCCTCGATTGCCTGAACGGCACGCCGCTGGTCGACATCAAGCCCTATTTCGCCCGCACCGACAGCTTTCCCGAGGCCGAGGTCGGCTGGGCCGGCTAGGGTTCCGGCCAGGGCGGCTCTCTCCTTGAACGGGCCGTTGTCCTCGCGGCGGTCGCGCGCCGGCCTCCGGCTCAGGGGCGGGGACAGGCGCGCGGGGCGGGTGAACGGGCGGCGGGGACAAGCCAGCTTGCGGTTTTTCTCGCCGCTGCGGAGCGAGGCTCTCGGGAGCTTGCCCGGAGGGCGGCAGATACGAAAAACCCGGGCGGTTTCCCGCCCGGGCCGCGTGCCCTTCGGCACGACAAACTTGCTTCGAGATGCGACAATCTTTCGAAAATTACGCTCTCGGGATGTCTGAAACGCATCCTCTTCGTGTCTGCGATGAGTCGGCACCCGACTTGACGGGGTGCCTCAGAGAACTCCGACAACGATGGCGGCGACGAACAAGAATGCCGCGCACGCGGTAAGGAAGTTAAGATTGCGGACGAATGTCATGCTGTGGCCTCCCGCAGTCTTTCGACCGGTAAATAATAAGTTACGGGGCGCAGACGACAAAGCGAAAAAGATGCTGCACTGCCGCGTGTCCGGAAAACGGCTTTGCGCGCAATCGGTTGCATGGTGGAAACCGGTTGCGGACGGCGTCGGATCTGGCAGCTCGGGCAGGTGCTCGGGTGAGTTTTTTGGAAATGCGCGCGGTGCGTGTTCTCGGGCCCGGTCTGGCGCGGGCGTCGGCGTGCCCGACAGTCGAAGGGACGCGAGACAGAGATCACGGGTGGGTAAGCGGGCTGTATTTCCTGTTCTTTTTCAATTCCCGAAGTTTAACGGTGAGGAAAGAGGTTGCCGCTAACCTATTGTGAAACGGCGATGAAGGAAATGGCATGAATTCGACGCATGACGCAGCGTTGACCCCCAAGGCTCCGGCCGGAAACATCGGGGACCTGGTCGTCGCGCTGGCCGACATGTTCTGCCGCTCCGAGGCCAAGGAGCGCGAACGTGTCAGCCCTGTCTTCGCCGAGGTGCTGCTCCATGTGATGGACCGCCTTGAGGCAGCGGCACGGGCGGCGATCGCGCGGCGCGTCTCCGAGGAAGACAAGATCCCCAAGCCCATCCTGAAGGCGCTTGCCAGCGACACCGAGATCGAGGTCGCCGAGCCGGTGCTGCTCAACTCGCGGGTCCTGAGCGACGAAGACCTGGCCGAAATCGCCAAGGAAGTCTCGAACGCCCACATGCTTGTCCTGTGCAAGCGTCATCCGATCCGGCCGGTGCTGACGCGGGTGCTGGCGGAAAGCGGTAATCCCGAGGTTCTGCACACGCTGGCGCGCAATCACGCCGCGACGCTCGGCGGGGATACGTTCGACATTCTCGTTGCGCGCGCACGCAAGGACGAGGAATTGCAGGAGGCGTTGAGCGCGCGCGACGACCTGCCGATGGCCTCGGCCGAGAAGCTTGTCCCCTTTCTCTCGCGCGAGCTTTCGCAGCGCATTCGCGACGGCAACCTCAATGAGGTGCTGGTCAAGGCGATCGCCACCCGCGCCGCCCGCGAGGTCGAGATCCAGCTGCGCGAGTTCAACGGCGCCAAGTCGAAGACCCAGGAGCTGATCGACAAGGCGCTGGAAGGCCAGGTGCCGGTCGACGTGGCCGTCGCCGCCTTCGCCGACAAGGATCGGGCCTTCGACCTGGCCCAGCTCCTGGCCCGCAAGCAGGGGTGGCCGGAAAACGTTGTCGTTCCGCTGGTGTTCCGGGATGACGAGATGCCGCTCTTCGTGCTCTGCCGCATCAGCGGGGTGAGCGAGGAGGCCTACAGCAAGATCATCAAGATGCGCTCCAAGCGCATGCGGCTGTCGTCGTCCAATTCGGCGGAATCCACGCGCCGCTATGCCGAACTCTCCGTGGCCGAGGCGCGCAACACCTTCCTCGCGATGGCGAGGAAGCTGAAGCTGCCTGCCGAGGTCTGAGGTCCAAGGTCGGCCGGCGCACCGGCCGGGTTCACCCGTTGGCGAAGGCCGTTTCCAGAATGCTTGCGGCACGCAGCGCGCTGCGGTCGCGGCCGAAGGGGGCCAGCACCTGAATGCCAAGCGGCAGGCCGTTTCCTGCGACGAGGCCGGGCACATTGACCGCGGGCACCCCCATCAGCGTCCACAGCCGGTTGAAGACCGAGGATCCCGTCGAGGCAAGCCCAAAGGGCGCGGCTCCCGGAGCCGAGGGCGTCACCAGCGCATCGAGGGTGGCCATCGCCTCGGCGCAGGCACGCCGTGCGGCCAGCGCTGTTTCCTGAGCCGCATCATAGTCTTCGGCGGAAATCGCGGCACCATCCTCCAGCGTCTTGCGCAGCTTCGGGCTGATCCGCTCGGCTGCCATGTCGACCTCGGCCGCCAGTGCGCGCGTCGCCTCATAGTCCTGGATCGTCTGGTGGGCGGCGAACGCCTCGCGGAATACGGGGGGCAGCGAGACGGAGGAGACCTTCGCGCCGGCGCGAAGCGCCAGGCTGCGGGCCCGCTCGAACGCCTCGAGCATGTCGTCGTCGGCCTGAGCCCAGGGCTGCGGCTCCAGAAAGCCGAGGTGGGGCGTGCCGTGGCTGGCGCCGTCGATGCGCCAGTCCCGTCCCGCCAGCGCGCCCGCGCCGAACGCGACATCGGCGACGCCCTTGCCGAACAGGCCGAGCGTGTCGAGCGACCAGGAGAAGAACTTGAGGCCGACGGTCGGCAGGCGTCCGAAGGAGGGCTTGAAGCCGGCAACGCCGCAGAAGGACGCTGGCCTGACCACGGAGCCGCCGGTCTGGGTGCCCAGCGCGAGCGGGAAGAAGCCGGCCGCAACGCCGGCCGCCGAGCCGGACGAGGAGCCGCCGGGCGTGTGCTCGAGATTGTGCGGGTTGCGGGTGCGGCCAGGCTCGAAGAAGGCGAACTCGGTCGTCACCGTCTTGCCGAGGATCGCGCCGCCGGCCCGCCGCGCCAGCGCGACGATGGCCGCATCCACCGCCGGCCGGTGGCCGGCGTGGATCGGAGAGCCATATTCGCTCGGCCGGTCGCCGGTGTCGATGTTGTCCTTGACGCCCAGCGGCAGCCCCCTGAGGGGGCCGCTGGCGCGGCCTGCGTCGGCCCGGGCGGTTTCCAGGTCGTAATTGACGAAAGCGCCGATCTCGTCCTCGCGCTCGGCGATCCGCTCGGCGACCCTCTCGTAGAGGTCGTCGAGGCTGAGTGTGCCGGCCTCCAGGCCGCGCGCGAGTTCCAGAGCCGAAAGCATCCCGTTTCTCCCCCGCTCCCGCCGCGGGCCTCCAGGGATGTCGGAGCCGCGACGGTTCTGGGCCCCCGCGTCAGGGCACCCTTGTTGACCTTGGGAGTTTTTCCAATCAGCGGCTATCTTGCAAGCCTTTTCAAGGATTTGGGCACAGATCAGGTTTCTGGGGTGTGGCGCTTCTCCGGGTGCAGCGTCTTGCCGAGGATGTGGGTGTCCCGGCCGATGACGTGGGAGCTTGCGCCAACGATCAGCGGATCGGGCGCGCGGACCACCGACCGGTCCTTGTCGGGATAGGGCAGGTTGGCCAGGAAATGCTGCATGCAGTTGATGCGCGCGCGCTTCTTGTCGTCCGACTTCACCACCGTCCAGGGCGCGTCCGCCGTGTCGGTGTAGAAGAACATGGCTTCCTTCGCCTCGGTGTAGTCGTCCCATTTGTCCATGGAGGCCCGGTCGATGGGCGAGAGCTTCCACTGCTTCAGCGGATCGGTTTGCCGGTCGTTGAATCGGCGGCGCTGCTCGTCCCGGGAGACGGAGAACCAGTATTTGAACAGGCGCAGGCCGGACTGGACCAGCATTTGCTCGAACAGCGGGCACTGGCGCATGAAGTCCAGATATTCATTGGGCTGGCAGAAGCCCATCACCCGCTCGACGCCGGCACGGTTGTACCAGGAGCGGTCGAAGAAGACGATTTCACCGCCGGCAGGAAGCTGCTCGATGTAGCGCTGGAAGTACCACTGGCTTTGTTCGCGCTCCGACGGCTTCGACAGGGCGACGACCCGCGCGCCGCGCGGGTTGAGGTGCTCCATGAAGCGCTTGATCGTGCCGCCCTTGCCGGCGGCATCGCGCCCCTCGAACAGGACGACGATCTTCTCGCCGGTTTCCGCCACCCAGTTCTGCGCCTTCAGCAGCTCCACCTGAAGCGCGGCCTTGTGTTCCTCGTAGACCTTGCGGCGCATCTTGGCCGCATAGGGGTAGGAGCCGGTCTCGAAAACCTCGCGGATGGCATCCGGATCGTGCTTCATCTCGGCGAGCCGGTGCCGCCGCGCAGCGCCCGCGCGCGCACTTGGCGTCGGCTCCGCCGCGCCGACGGCCGCAAGCGCTGCGTCGGCCGTGGCCGCATCCGCCGCAGGATCCGCCGTCTCCTCTGCGAGGGGGCTGGCGGCCTCGCTCGGCAGATCGGCCGCCTCGGGCGCATCTTGCTGCGTGCCTGGTTTCGTTCCGGATTGTCGCTTCGTCACCTGGTGTTCCCCGCTGGCGTCCGCGTGTTGCGGCTTCGTGACAGGCAGGCTCGCACGCGCGTGCGGAGTCGGCAATTCGGGGAGACGCGGATGATTGCGCAAGGCGTTTCGGGGCGATGGCGCGGACAAGGCCGTCGGGGAAACCGGGTGGCGATTATGAAAGAGGCGCCCGATGGGGCGCCTCCGAAGTTCGCTTGGGACCTGGCCTTGCCTTACTGGCAGAAGCGCTTCTCGCCACCGTAGGTCGTGTAGGTTCCGGTGCGCGGCTCGAAGCTGCGGAACTTGTCGGCGCAGTAGGCGTACCACTCGCGCGACCAGGGCTCCGGCGCGTAGCCGGCGGAAACGCGCGGCGCATTCGGATAGTAGGGCTTGCGGAAGCCTGTCCCGCGGTGGGCCGGGTCGATGTAGTAGTCGCCGTCGGCCGGCCCGTAGTTCGGTCCATAGTAGGGCGGATCGATCGGCTCGGGGGCGCTGGCCGCGCCGGCAAGGGCCGCGCCGGCGGCAAGTCCGATCACGCCAAGGGCAATGGCCGCACCGACATTGTTGCCGTTATCGCGATCCCGGTCGCGGTAGCCGCCGCGGTCGGGACGGTTGTGACGGTTGTGGCCGCCGTGACGGCCGCCGCCACCGTGGCCGCCACGGTCGCGCCATTCGCGACGGGGGCCGGCTTCGGCGGGAGCGACGACGGTCGGGACGATGATGGCGCCGACCAGAGCGGCGGCGAGCAGACGGGATGCGATACGCTTGAGAGCCATTTTCTGGTCCTTTCGGAACGCTTTCTAAGCTGAGTCCGGCGCCCGGTCTTGGGGGGCATGGCGTCGGTCGGCCGGGTGTCTCCGTGATCGATGAGGCCAGAATGACCGATCCTGGTTGAACGGGCACTGAGACCCCCGTTCATCTGGCATTCAGTTTCAAGAACGCGCAGGCTTCTCTTTCTGTTCCGTTGCTCGGTGCCGAAGCCTCCTAGCGACAGAACCGGTAGCGCCCGGAATAGGCCAGGAAATAGCCGGTCTCCGGGTTGAAGCTGCGGTATTTGCGCGCGCAATAGGCATACCAATCCGGCGTCCAGGGAGCCGGGCGTGCCCGGTGGACGCGAACCGGCGGGTCGATGTAGTCGCGCCCTCCGGAGTTGAGGGATTGTCCGATAATGGCGCCCGTCGCAAGCCCCATGATGCCGAGCGCGATGCCTGGGCCCGGGTCGTAGCGATAGGGCCTATAGGGGCGGTAATAGCGGTTCCGGTTGCCCCAGCCCCTATTGCCCCAGCCCCTATTGCCCCAGCCCCTATTGCCCCAGCCTCTGTTGTGGCGGCCCCTGTTGCCCCAATGGCCGTGGCCCCGGCCCCTGTGGCCCCAGTTTCTTCCGCCCCTTTGGTGGTGGCGTCCACCGACGAGATGCACGCCGACAGCCGGGCGACCGTCGCGATAAACGCCCTGCGCGGCCGCGGACTGCGGGGCAAGGCTTGCCGGCACGCACAGGGCTGCGGCCAGCGCGCCGGTTGCAAGCCAGCGGCGGAGGCGGGGCAGTCCAGCTTTCAGACGCAGGGTCATGACGGATCTCACGGTTGTATTTCCTTGTGATCTTTGCCAAGCATCGCTTCCAATATGGCGACAGCGTGACCCGGACTGTGTGACGGCCGTCACGCTCCGGTCGATGCGGAAGGAACCGGCATGGTTGAAGGCGAGACGGGCGACGGGCGACAGGACCGGCCGTCCCCGGTGCTGCCGACGGACGCGGAGGCGCGCGGCATGGCGCGCCGGCTGATCCGCATCGCGCGCTTCGGCGCGCTGGGCGTGCTCGACCCGGGTGACGGGTTTCCCTTCGTCTCGCGCGTCGCGCTTGCGAGCGAGATGGATGGTACGCCGGCGATGCTTGTCTCCTCGCTTTCCCAACACACCAGGGCGCTGCAGCATGACGCGCGTTGTGCGCTGCTTGTCGGCGAGCCCGGCAAGGGCGACCCGCTTGCCCATCCGCGGCTTTCCGTCACCGGCCGGGCGGAGCGGATCGGGCGCGATGACCCCGCCCATGCTGCGATCCAGCGCCGCTATCTCTGCCGTCATCCCAAGGCCAAGCTCTACGCGGGCTTTTCCGACTTCTCCTTCTTCCGCATCCGCATGGAGCGGGCGAGCCTTAACGGCGGCTTCGGCAAGGCCTATCTGCTCGAGGGCGCGGACCTGTCGATCGCCGGCCATCCGGCGCTGGAGGAACTCGCGGCGATGGAGGCGGGTGCCATCGCCCACATGCACGCAGACCATCTCGATGCGGTGCGCCTGTATGCCGAGCGGCTGGCGCGGGCGGGCGAGGGGAGCTGGTTCCTCTCCTCCTTTGACCCGGAGGGGCTCGACTTCATGGACGGTGACCGGGTCGCCCGCCTGGCCTTCGACCCTCCGCTCGCGACCGCCGGAGATTTGCGCCCGCGTCTCGTGGCGCTTGCGAAAGAGGCCCGCGAGAGGGGATGATCGGCGCGGCTGGCGAGGCGATTCTTCAAACCGGCGCGCCGGGCGGGCGACGCGAGCAGACAGGACCAACGTGAAGACCGATTTCCGCGCGCGCGATCTGGATTTGGCGAAATCCGCGACACCGGGACGTGGCCGTGCCGCATCCCTGCTGGCGGCGATCCTCGGGCTTGCCGTTCTTGCCGGCAGCGCGCTGCCGGCCGCGGCCGCCTATCGGCTCGACAGCTACAAGGACCGGCTGTTCCGCTATCCGGGCCTGCTGGCGGGGGCGGCTGAGGACGCCTTCGTCATCGTCGACTACGACAAGCGCCGCGACATCCACCGCCGCGACAAGGTGTGGGAGCGCGAGGTCTACGGCGAATACGTGTCGATGAAGCCGAGCGGCTCGCAGGAGGACCTGACGCTCAAGGCCAACGGCCGCACGGTCAGCTACATGCGCGTCGGCGAACCGCGCGGGGCGAAGGCCGTCGTGATCTACGTCCACGGCCAGGGCGGCAATCGCTTCCAGGGCATGAGCGACGTCAGTTTCGGCGGAAACTTCAACCGCATCAAGAACCTGATGGTGCGCAACTCCGGGCTCTATCTGACGCTCGACGTGAAGAATTTCGAGGCCAAGGGGGCGGCCGACGTCAAGGCGCTGATGCGCCACTACGTGGACCAGTCACCCGGGGCGAAGGTCTATGTCGCCTGCGGGTCGATGGGTGGCTTCCTGTGCTGGCGGCTGGCCAAGGACCCCGGCGCGGCCGCGATGATGGGCGGCATGTTGCTGATGGGCTCGACCTGGGACGAGGAGTTCCTTTCGTCCGCCACGTTCCGCGCCGGACGGCTGCCGATCTACTTCGGTCACGGAAGCTGGGACGAGGTCTATGACTGGCGCCGACAGGCCAGCTTCTTCGAACGCCTCAAGGCCCGTGCGCCGACATATCCCGCGCGGTTCGTCCTGTTCGAGACCGGCACGCATGGCACGCCGATCCGAATGACCGACTGGCGGCTGATACTGAACTGGATGTTCGCGGCTACCGGGCGCTGACCCGGGAAAGGGAAGTGACATGGCTCATGTAACGGCGCTTTATGCGGCGCTTTTCGCCCTTCTGTTTCTGTTTTATTCGGTTCAGGTGGTGCGTCAGCGCAAGTCGGCGCGCGTCAGCGTCGGCCACAATGGCAACGGGCGGCTGGAGCGTCTCGCCCGTATCCACGGCAACGCGGCCGAATACGGCCCGCTGATCCTGCTTCTCATGGCGCTGGCGGAATTGCAGTCCACGTCGATCTACCTGATCCATGCCATGGGCATCGCCCTGATCGCCGGCCGGCTGCTCCACGCCCATGGCATGGCCGAGGGTGACCGCAATCTTCCGTTTCGGGTGGCCGGCATGCTGCTGACCCTACTGTGCCTGTTCGCCGGAGCCGTTATCCTGCTTCTCGGCGTGCTGCGAGGGCTGTGAAGTCGCAATTTGACGCTAGGTTACTTTTCCCGGATAATTCCCGCATTGATTGTATAGTTATTTCATTCGCGCCTATCGGGAGGGTGCCATGCAGAGCTTCAAGTTCACGACCTGGAACATCGAGCACGCCGACAAGCTGATCGATGATCTTGCCGACGCGGATCCGAGCAAGAGGGCGAAGGCGGAGGCGCGACGCGAGGCGATCACCGCCGAGATCGCGGCGATTGATCCGGATATCCTGCTCATCTGCGAGGGGCCGAACGGCGAGGCGCGCGCTGAGGACTTCTTCGGCGCGGTCGCCCCGGGGCATGCTGTGGTGACGCGCGGCGGGGGTGAGCGCGGCGACTATGGCATGCAGGGCACGGACGCGACGACAGGGCGGCAGTGGATCTGGTTCCTGATCCGCAAGGGCGTCGATATTTCCGGCGAGCTCCTTCATCTCGACCGCTGGCAGGCGCTGGTCGCGGCGAACTCTGGCGGCGAGCACGCGGGCGGGCGCTGGGATGTGTCCTACCCGCGCTTTGCCGGAGACACGCTTTCATATGACATCGACCGCAATCATTCCCACTGGCGGCACCCGCAGGTGCTCCTTGCGACCGTTGGCGGGCACCGGCTGGAGATCGTCGGCGCGCACCTGAAGAGCAAGTTCACCCGGGTGCGCGGCACCGGCGACCCCACCGATCCGCACTATTTCGCCGACAATCCGAAGCTCGTCGCCGAACTCGTCAAGGCGCGGACCAAGATCACCACCGAGTGTGCCGATGTGCGCCACTATATCGATGCCCGTTTCGAGGCGGAGACCGGTGTGCCGATCATCGTCGCCGGAGACCTCAACGACGGTCCGGGCAAGGAGCGCATCGAGCGGCGCTTCCTCTATCACGATCTCATCAGCACGCTGCAGGGAGAGATCTTCTTCGCGCGGCGCTTTCTCAACCATGCGCTCTTCGACGCGGTGGAGGAGGAGCGCTGGTCGGTCTTCTTCCGCGATGCGCTCGATCCCGGCCGCGACCCGCGCATCCTGCTCGACCACATCCTTTTCAGCCAGAGCTTCACCGGCAACAGGCAGGTCCCGTCCTTCGCCTACCGGGCGCGCGAGGGCGGGGGATGCGTCGAGCACGAGATCCACCACGCGGTCACCGGGACCCGTCCGGCCTACGCGATGACCAGCGACCACAAGCCGGTGTCGATGATCTTCGACCGGCGCGGCGTGGTGCTGGCGGGCAAGCGTTGAGACGGTCCGTCTCCGCTCAACAGTCGGTGTTGGCGGGCACGATGGAGGCGGGATCGCGCCATCGCTCCGGCTGGAGCCGCGCGCGGCCCGCGCGGTAGCCATGGAGGTTCGCGGCTGTCGCGACGGAAACGGAACGGCCGGCGAAGACAAGCGGGGTGGCCAGCGGCGCGGCCCAGTCGTGCGGCGTGTCGCCCCAGAACAGCGTCCGGCATGCCCCGTCGGACGAGCGGCTCACAAGCAGCAGCTCGACAAGGCATCCTTCCAGAACGAAGGCGCGCTTGTGATGAAAGCGCTTGGCGGTGAGTGGGCGCGCGGCGGGCAGGCAGCCGGCAAGCGCGTGGTCGGGGGGCGTGGCGGTGTCGATCTCGAGAAGAAGGTCGATGTCGCCATGGAGGGCGGGCGGACGCAGCCCGCGTGCCTCCTCCGCAAACCCACCGAAGAGATGACAGGTGAGGCCGGCCCGCGTGAGCGCGTCGCTCACCTGGAAAAGCAGGGAAAGGCTGGCTGTCACGGGCGGCCTCGCGAAACGGGGTGGCCGGTGGCGCGCGGGCTCCCCCGGGGGCTGCAGCCCGAAGGCGATTGTCGCGGTTTGGGCGCGCGGCGGCAACGACTTGCAAGGGCGGTGCCGCCGCCGTGGTACTCAGGCCGAGCGGATGTTGTGCAGGAAGGTATCGAGTTCCTGCTGAAGCAGGTGCGACTGGCTCGACAGGTTGCCGACCGTGGACAGCACCTGGCGCGCGCCGGCGCTTGAATCCACCGCGCTTGCGCGCACGGACCCGATTGTCCGGGTGATGTCGTTGCTGCCCTTGGCCACGTCGCCGACATTGCGCGCGATCTCGGCGGTCACCGCGCTTTGTTCCTCGATGGCGGAGGCGATGGCGGAAATCTGGTCGTTGATCTTGCCGATGGCCTCGACGACTGCGGCGATGTCATTGGAGGTGAGGGCGGCGCCGCTCTGCATCTCGCTGACCTGGCCACTGATGTCGCCTGTCGCGCGTCCTGTCTCGTTGGCGAGCGCCTTCACCTCGCCGGCGACGACGGCGAAGCCGCGGCCGGCCTCTCCGGCGCGGGCCGCCTCGATGGTGGCGTTGAGGGCCAGCAGATTGGTCTGTCCGGCGATGTCGTTGATGAGCTTGACCACATCGTCGATCTTGCGCGCCGAGGAGGCGAGAACGGTGACGGTCTCGCTCGACCTGCGGGCACTTTGGCTGGTGATGCCGGCTGCCTCGAGCGCTGCGGTGACCTGACGGCTGATCTCGCCGATGGAGGCGGACAGTTCTTCGGCGGCGCTGGCGACGGTCTGGACGCCGGTGGCGGATTCCTCGGCGGCGGCGGCGACCGTTCCGGCATTGTTGGAGGTATCCTGGGCGCTGCGGGCCATGACCTCGGCGGCCGCCTCCAGCTCGACAATGGCAGTCGCGATGCTGTCGGAGACGTGCTTCACCGTCGTCTCCAGATTGTCGGCGAGGCGCAGGGTGGCCTCGCGTTTCTCGATTTCGATGCGCTCTTCCTCCTCCCTTGCCTGCTCCTGCAGCCGCTTGATCTCTATGGTCTTCTCGCGGAACGCCTCGAAAGCGACGGCCAGTTCGCCGATCTCGTCGCGGCTGCGCACGTTGAGCTCAACGCTGGTGTCGTTCTGGGCAAGACGGTTCAACGCGGTGACGACGAGGCGCAGCGGCCGGCTGATACCATAGATGGAGAGCAGGGAGGCGAGGACGATGCCGCCGGAAATGGCGATGCCGGCAACGATGCTGACGACCAGCAGACCGTGCCGTTCGTGCTCCTCGGCGGCGCGGCTGGAGGCGGCGGTGAAGCGGTCCAACTCGTCGGTCAGGGCGACAAGCTCACCGTTGAGGCGCTCTTGTTCGCGTTCCAGTTCGACGGAGATCTTTTCCGCAGTGGCAATGTCGCCCGCCCGGATCTCGGCGATGACCTTCTGGATGTGGTCGTCATAGGCAAGGTGTTCCACCTCGATGCGTTTCAACTGCTCGAGAATGTGATTGTATTTGGCGCTGTGCGCATCGGTCCTGGCGACCGAAAGCCCTTGCTTGGCGATTCCTTCGGCAAGGGAAATCTCCTCGCCGACCTGTTGGGCAAGTTTGCCGAGCCCGTCGGCGAGCTGGTCGAGTGATCCGGTCGCCGGGCTGGGGGCAAGCTCACCGACCCGTAGCAGCCGCTCCAGCAGCACCGCCTGCTCGAGCTGATGCAGGCTGACCCGGGTGACATTCGTCGTCAGCGGGATCGTTTCCCCGGCGATTTCCTCAAGCTCTGTCCCGATGCGGTTCATCTGGAACAGGCCGACACAGGCGATGACGATCATCATGCCACTCAGGAAAGCGACAAGCCCGAGTACCTTGGCCGAAATGGAACGCAGTCTGGAGGGGCCGGCGGGGCTCATAGCCATATCTTTTTTCCGTAGCTTGAAGCAGGTTGTTACGGTCGTTATTCCCCATCCCCGATTTCAATTTATCTGCGCCAACGATTAACATTTTATACGATTGATATATTCACGAGATAAAGTTATCGAAAGGTTGCCTGTCATGGCATTTTTACCGTCATTGCATTATTTTAATTAATATAATTTTAATATTAAACATCAGAATATACTAAATTATATCGTATTTCTGGTTTTTTGAGAGATATACTTGCGGTTTGTTTTTTGATTTCTAACGGTTTTCAACTTTTATTATTTTATAAATTGCTTTCGATGCTTCGCCTTGCTTGTGGTGTAAGCATCTTTTCTGACGAGTCAGTCTTGTTCAGGCGGGCTGGCCACGGTTCGACTTTCGGTATCCTGGATAGCGTATTCCGGGCAAGGACGCGCGCGGATCCCGGTGAGGAACCCGCGCGCGCCGATCGGTCCAGGCCGGGGCCGTCAGGCCTTGCCCCAGCCCCCTGCCGTCGGGGTGATGACCGTGACGGCCTCGCCGGCCTTGAGCACCGTCTGGTCGCAGCCCGCGAGTTCCTCGCTGGTGCCGTCGAGGCGGCGCACCAGGGTGCGGCCGAGCTGGCCGTCGTCGCCGCCCTCCATGCCCTTCGGGGCGATGGTCCGGTGGGAGGAGAGGATGGCCAGTTCCATCTCCTCCAGGAAGCGGATGGTGCGCTTCGTGCCGCTGCCAGCCGACCACTTGCCCTTGCCGCCCGAACCCTGGCGGATATGGAAGTCCTCCAGCAGCACCGGGTAGCGGAACTCGAGCACTTCCGGATCGGTGAGGCGCGAATTGGTCATATGGACGTGAACGCCGTCTGTACCGTCGAAGCCGGGGCCGGCGGGCGAGCCGGAACACAGCGTCTCGTAGTACTGGTAGGTGTCGTTGCCGAAGGTCAGGTTGTTCATCGTGCCCTGACTGTTCGCCATCGCCTGCAGCGCGCCGAAGAGCGCGTTGGTGACATGCTGGCTGGTCTCGACGTTGCCGGCGACGACGGCCGCCGGATAGGACGGACGCAGCATGCAATCGTCGGGAATGACGATGTGGATCGGCCTGAGGCAGCCGGCATTCATCGGGATGTCACCCTCGACCATGACGCGGAAGCAGTAGAGCACCGCCGCGCGGGTTACCGGCTCGGGGGCGTTGAAGTTGTTGGGCTTCACGCCGCTGGTTCCGGTGAAGTCGACGGTCGCCTCGCGTTTCTCCTTGTCGACGGAGATCTTCACCCGGATCACCGACCCCTGGTCGGTGGGGTATTCGTACTCGCTGTCGGTCAGCGCCTCGATGACGCGGCGCACGCTTTCCTCGGCGTTGTCCTGGACGTGGCCCATGTAGGCCTGGACGACGTCGAGGCCGAAGTGGGCAACCATCTTGCGGAGTTCCTTCACGCCCTTTTCGTTGGCGGCGATCTGGGCCTTCAGGTCTGCGACGTTCTGGGTGACGTTGCGCACCGGCCAGGGATGGTTGGTCAGCACCTCGACCAGCGCGTCCTCGCGGAAGTTGCCCCGGTCGACGAGCTTGAGGTTGTCGATGAGGACGCCTTCCTCGTCGACGGTGGTGGCGCGCGGGGTCATGGAGCCGGGGGCGGAGCCGCCGACGTCGGCGTGGTGACCGCGGCTTGCCGCCCAGAACAGGATCTCCTTGCCCGCATCGTCGAAGACCGGGGAGACGACCGTGATGTCCGGCAGATGCGTGCCCCCGTTATAGGGGGCGTTGAGGGCGAAGACATCGCCCGGGCTGATCCGTCCCTCGTTGAGCTTGATGACGGTCTCGACCGAGCGGTCCATCGACCCCAGATGCACCGGCATGTGCGGAGCATTGGCGACAAGCGCGCCGGAGGCATCGAAGACGGCGCAGGAGAAGTCGAGCCGCTCCTTGACGTTGACCGAATAGGCCGTGTTCTGAAGCGTCACGCCCATCTGCTCGGCAATCGACATGAAGAGGTTGTTGAAGACCTCGAGCATGACCGGATCGGCCTTGGTGCCGATGGCCTCGGCGCGGGCGAGCCTTTCCACGCGCTTCAGGACGACGTGGTCCTTGGCGGTGATCTCCGCCTGCCAGCCCGGCTCGACGACGATGGTCTGGTGCGGCTCGACGATCAGCGCCGGGCCCATCAGCTTCTGCCCGGGCCGCAGGTCGCCGCGGGCGAAGAAGCCGGCCTCGTGCCAGGTCCCGTCGGCAAAGACGTCGCCGGTGGAGGAGGGGGCGGGCTCGCCGGTCGCGGTCGCGAGATCCGGCTCGTCGATGCCCGAACCGCCGCCGACCGATTCCACCTCGAGCGCTTCCACGACAATGGGCTTGTTCTCGTAGACGAAGCCGAACTGGGCCCGGTGCGCGTCGGCGAAGGCCTGGGTCATCGCGTCTATGTCGGAGGCGACATAGGCGACGGCGATCGGCGTGTCGGTGCCTTCGTAGCGCAGCAGCGCACGCGGCAGGTCCCGTACCTCGGCCGTTGGGACACCCTGTCCGGCGACCTCGGCGCGCGTCTCGGCGGAAAGCCGGTCGAGCAGCGCCTGAAGCTCGTCGAGGGTGGCGGGCTCGAGACGCTTGACGACCGCCTGCTGGCGGGTGGCGCGAATGTCTGCCAGCCCCATGCCGTAGGCGGAGAGGATGCCCGACAGCGGGTGAACGATGACGGTGGTCATGCCGAGGCTGTCGGCGACCGAGCAGGCATGCTGGCCACCGGCGCCGCCGAAGCAGGTCAGCGCGTATTCGGTGACGTCATAGCCGCGCTGGACGGAAATCTTCTTGATGGCGTTGGCCATGTTCTCCACCGCGATGCGCAGGAAGCCGTCGGCGACCTCCGCGGCGGAGCGTCCGTCGCCGATCTCCTTGGCAAGCGCCTCGAACTTCGCGACCACCACGTCGCGGTCGAGCGTCTCGTCGCGCCCCTTGCCGAAGATCTTCGGGAAGAAGTCCGGACGGAGCTTGCCGACCATGACGTTGGCGTCGGTCACGGCAAGCGGCCCGCCGCGCCGGTAGCAGGCAGGCCCCGGATTGGCGCCGGCCGAATCCGGGCCGACCTGGAAGCGCCCGTCGCGATAGTGGAGGATCGAGCCGCCGCCGGCGGCGACGGTGTGGATCATCATCATCGGCGCGCGCATGCGCACGCCGGCGACCTCGGTTTCGAAGGCGCGTTCGTATTCGCCGTTGTAGTGCGAGACATCGGTCGAGGTGCCGCCCATGTCGAAGCCGATGACCGCATCGAAGCCGGCCATGCGCGAGGTCTCGACGGCGCCGACGACGCCGCCGGCGGGACCCGACAGAATGGCGTCCTTGCCCTGGAAGAGGTCCGCCGCCGTGAGGCCGCCGGAGGACTGCATGAACATCAGCCGGCAGTCGGTGCCCTCGATCTGCAGCTCGCTTGCCACCTGCTCGACGTAGCGGCGCAGGATCGGCGAGAGATAGGCGTCGACCACGGTGGTGTCGCCACGCCCGACGAGCTTCATCAGCGGCGAGACCTCGTGGCTGACGGAAACCTGCGGGAAGCCGACCTTGCGGGCGATCTCGGCGACCTTCTTCTCGTGCGCGGGGAAGGCGTAGGCGTGCATGAAGACGATTGCGGCAGAGCGGATGCCGGTGTCATAGGCGGCCCGCAGTTCGGCCTCGACGGCATCGAGGTCCGGCTCGGCCTCGACCGTGCCGTCGGCGCGCACGCGCTCGGCCACCTCGACCACGCGCTCGTAAAGCAGCTCGGGCTTGACGATCTTCTTGGCGAAGATGTCGGGGCGTGCCTGATAGCCGATCTCGAGTGCGTCGTGGAAGCCTCTGGTGGTTACGAGCAGGGTGCGGTCGCCCTTGCGCTCCAGCAGCGCGTTGGTGGCGACCGTGGTGCCCATCTTCACTGCGGCGATGTTCTCGGCCGGGATGCGCGCGTCGGCGGCGACGCCCATCAACTCGCGGATGCCCTGGATAGCGGCGTCGCGATAGGCTTCGGGGTTCTCGGAGAGCACCTTGTGGGCCCTGATCTCGCCGTCCGGGGTGCGCGCGACGATGTCGGTGAAGGTGCCGCCACGGTCGATCCAGAAGTCCCACTTGCCGCTCGTCATGCCGTTGTCTCCCTGAAGTCCGAATTTCCCCGGTTCGCAAGTCCAGCGTTCCCGGATTTGCTTAAGTCAACTTTTTATCGATAAAATGTCAACGTTAGAATTGCGGCAACCGGTGGCGGAGGATCGCCGCCGGCTGCCCGTGCCGGTCAGGGCCGCTGGCGGATGTTCTCCGGCAGCCAGGTGGCCAGATCCGGGAAGGCGATCAGCACGAAGACCATGACGACCATGATCGCGAACATCGGCAGCGCCGCGCGGGCGATATAGGGCATCTCGTGCCGGGTCATCCCCTGCAGCACGAAGAGGTTGAAGCCGATGGGCGGTGTGATCTGCGCCATCTCGACGACCACGACGATGAAGATGCCGAACCAGACGAGATCGATGCCGGCGGCGCGCACCATCGGTTCCACCACGGCCATGGTGAGAACCACCGAGGAGATGCCGTCCAGAAAGCAGCCGATGACGATGTAGAAGACGAGCAGCGCCATCAGCAGCTCGAAGCGGGAAAGCTCGAGGCTGCCGATGAACGTGGCGAGCGCGCGCGGCAGGCCGGTGAACCCCATCGAAAGCGACAGGAAGGCCGCGCCGGCGAGGATCAGTGCCACCATGGCGGAGGTGCGGGTCGCGCCCATCAGGCTTTCGCCGAAGGTCGACCAGGTGAGCGATCCCTGGCCGGCGGCGAGCGCCAGCGCGCCGATGACGCCGAGGGCGGCGGCCTCCGTCGCGGTGGCGTAGCCCAGGTACATGGAGCCGATGACGACGGCGATGAGGCCGAGCACCGGCAGCAGGAACCGCGAGTTGGCGAGCTTCTCGGCGAAGGACATCCTCGGCTCCGGCGTCGGGTTGTAGTCGCGCGAGAACTTCGAGTGGATCGCGATGTAGCCCATGAACATGCCGGCGAGCACGAGACCCGGCAGGATGCCGGCCATGAACAGCTTGGTGATGGATTCATTGATCGTCACGCCGTAGACGATGAGCGTCAGCGACGGCGGGATCATCAGCCCGAGGGTTGCGGCGCCGGCGAGGGTGCCGATCACCATCTTTTCCGGATAGCCGCGCTTGCGCAGCTCCGGCACGGACATCTTGCCGACGGTGGTCAGCGTCGCGGCGGAGGATCCGGAGACGGCGGCGAAGACCGTGCAGCCGACCACATTGGTGTGGAGCAGACCGCCGGGAAGCCGCGCCATCCAGGGCGACAGGCCGCGGAACATGTCTTCCGAAAGCCGTGTCCGGTAGAGGATCTCTCCCATCCAGATGAAGAGGGGCAGCGCCGTCAGCGTCCAGGAGGAGGACGTGGCCCAGATCACGGTGATCATGGCATCGCCGGAGGGACGCGAGGTGAAGAGCTCCATGCCGACGAAGGCGACGCCGAGGAGCGCAAGGCCCACCCAGACGCCGGTGCCGAGCAGCATGAAGAGAACGAAGAGGAAGAGAACGATCGGGGCGAAGGTTTCCATCGATGCCTATTCCCCGTGGCTCTGTTCGACCGTGTCCGCCTTGATGCCGGCATCGCCGGTGAACAGGACACGCAGGAGGTGATCGGTAAGGGCAATGGCCAGCAGGACGGCGCCGGTGGCCATGGCGAGTTGCGGGATCCACAGCGGCGTCGCGTCCTGCCCCTGGCTGACGTCCTTGAGCTTCCACGACCAGTAGACGGCCTTGATGGCGTAGCGGGCGAGGAACCAGGCAAGCGCCGCGCCGATGCCGAAGCACCAGACCTCCAGCCACCTGGCGTGGCGGCCGAGCGCGGCGAGGAGCAGGCTCACGCGGATATGGGCGCCGCGGTTGAGCGCATGGGCGAAGGCAAGGAACGAGGCGCCGGCCATGGCATAGCCGGCATAGCTGGCCGCGCCGGGGAAGGTGAGGCCCGTCCAGCGCGCCACCATCTGGGCGACGATGATCACCAGGATGGAGACGAGGCAGAGCGCGGCGAGCGCGCCGCCGGCGAAATAGAGCCCGTCGAGAAGGCGTCTCAGCCCTCGTCCGAGTGCGGTCATGGGATCGTCCCTGGGGTTCGCGCGGTCACAGGTGGCCGGTGCCGGAACGAACGTCCGGCTTGGGGCCAGGAGCTATCCGGAAACCCCCGGCGCATCCGCCGGGGGTCCGTGTCAGGCCTGGTCAGTTCGCCTTGTAGGCGTCGACGACGGCCTTGCCCTTGTCGCCGGCGGACTTGAGCCATTCGGCGGTCATGGTCTCGCCGATCTTGGCGAGGTCGGCCTTGAGCTGGTCGCTCGGCATCTCGACCTTCATGCCGTTTTCCTTCAGCCCGTTGAGGGTGAAGGAGGTGTAGTCCTGGGCCTTCTTGAGGCCGTCGGCCGCGGCGGTGGCGGCGCAGTCGGTGAAGACCTTCTTGGTCGCGTCGTCGAGGCCGTTCCAGCTGTCCATGTTGACGAAGACGGCGTTGCGCGGCAGCCAGGCGTCGACGGCATAGAAGTTGGAGACATGCTCCCACAGCTTGCTGTCATAGCCGGTCGCGCCCGACGAGATCATCGATTGGGCGACGCCGGTGGCGAAGGCTTGCGGAACCTCGGCCGCCTCGATCTGCACCGGCAGCATGCCGGTAAGCTCGGCGAGCTTGGCGGTCGCGGCATTGTAGGCGCGGAACTTCAGGCCTTCCATGTCGGCGACCGAGTTCACGTCCTTGTTGAAGTACATGCCCTGAGGCGGCCACGGCACGGTGTAGAGCAGGACGAGGTTCTGGTCGGCGAGAGCTTCCTCGATCGCCGGCTGGGCTGCCGCCCAAAGCTTGACGGAATCGTCGAAGGAGGTTGCCAGGAAGGGAATGCTGTCGACGCCGAAGAGCGGGTTCTCGTTGGCATGAGCGGAGAGCAGGCGCTCACCGATCGGCACCTGGCCGGTCTGGACGGCGCGCTTGATGTCGGCGCCGCCGAAGAGCGAGCCGTTGGGATGGGTGACGATCTCGATCGCGCCGTCGGTGCCCTTGGTCACGCAGGCGGCGAAGGCGGCGCCGTTTTCCGTGTGGTAGTTGCTGGCCGGATAGGCCATCGGCAGGTCCCACTTCTCGGCGCTCGCCGGCAGCGAGGTCGCGGCGAGGGCGAGGCCGGCGGCAACGAGGGCCGTGGTGCGGGCAAGCGTCTTGCGGGTCTTCGTGGACACAGTCATTTCAAGTCCTCCAATCATTTTCTGGCTTTCGCCCGGGACGCCTTGTAACGGCGGTTTCGGGGGCGGGTTCCTGCTCTGGTCGGTCTGTTTGTCGTCCCTTGCCGCTCTTTGCGGGATCGCGTCACTCTAGCTGGCGAAACGCTCCGGCGAATAGGGGGTCAGGTCGATATTGGGCTTTCGTCCGGCGATGAGGTCGGCGACAAGCCGTCCGGTCTTCGCCCCGCCCGTCAGTCCGACGTGGTGGTGGCCGAAGGCCATCAGGACATCGCCATGGACAGGCGACGCCCCGATCACGGGGATGGAGTCGCTCGGCGCCGGCCGGTGCCCCATCCATTTTCGGGTGGATTTCCAGGAGAGGGTGGGCATTGCCCGGCGAAGCTCCGCCTCGAGGATGCCGAAGGGCGCCTCGGCGGGGCCGGCCTCCAGCCCGCCGAACTCGACGATGCCGGCGAGGCGGATGCGGCCTTCCATCGGAGTGATGACGAAACGCCCCGAGGCAACCATGGCGGGCGCCGCTGGCGAGGCGCTGGGTTCCTCGAGCTCAAGGTGATAGCCGCGCTCGCTCTCCAGTGGCACATCGATGCCGAGCAGTTTCGACAGGCCTTTCGACCAGACGCCGGTGGCGACGATCGCGCGGCTTGCCGCAATCGGCCCGGCGTCGGTGCCAAGCGCGGCGAGACGGCCGTCGCCGTCGAACTCGAAGCCCTTGACGTCTGCCTTGACGATGCGTCCGCCGAGCGTCTCGAAATGGGCGGCAAGATCCTTCACGTAAAGGCCGGGATCGCGGATCACGCCATGGCCGGGAAGCTTGGCGGCGAAGCGGTTTGCCGGGCCGAGCAGGGGATCGTAACGCCCAAGCTCCTCGGCTTCCATCTCGTCCCATGTGTAGCCGCAGTCGCGCCGGATGCCCCAACCGAAGGCGTCACCCTCGTAGGCGGCACGGTCGCGATAGACATAAAGATAGTCTGACGGGCGGATCCAGCGTTCGGCCGCAGTGCCCGCTGCCAGCGCCTGATGCTGCTCAAGGCTGTCGCCGAGAATGGGCGTCAGGGCGGCGGCGATGCGGCGGACGTCGCGCTCGTTGCAATGGGAAAGGTAACGGGCAAGCCACGGCATCAGGCGCGGCAGGTAGGACCAGCGCAAGAACAGCGGGCTCTTCGGGTCGAGGATCATGCCCGGCGCCTTGCGCATCAGGCCCGGAACGGTGACCGGCACGACCGAGCAGGACGCAAGAACGCCGCCGTTGCCGTGCGAAGTGCCCTCGCCGGGTCCGGCACGGTCGATGAGGACGACATCGCGTCCGTCCCGGGCAAGCCAGATCGCGGCGCTGACGCCAACGATTCCGGCACCGATCACCGCGACAGTGTCCGTCTCAACACTCGCCTTGCGCACAAACCCCTCCGAAACTGCCCTGTAAAACTCTGCAAGCGGCGGTGCTTCATGTCAACGATTTATCGATAAAATCACGGCAATGGAGGTCGTTCCACAGTCCTTCGCCGGTCGCTGGCATTCGCCTTTGACCGCGAGGGCGGGTCGGGTCATCGTTGGCCGGAACGACAGGGCCTTTGCGCGCCGGAGGGGAATTTGATCGACAGGAACGGGCTTGCGTCAATCGGTATCCTCATGCTGGAAACGCGCTTTCCACGCATTCCTGGCGATCTCGGCAATCCGGCGACGTGGCCGTTTCCGGTTGCCTTCAAGGTGGTTCGCGGAGCGAGTCCGCAGCTTGCGGTGACGGGCGGGGCGGAAGGGCTGCTTGCGCCGTTCGTCGAGGCGGGACACGCGCTCGTCGCGGAGGGCGCGCAGGGCATCGTGACGAGTTGCGGCTTCCTGGTGCTTTTCCAGGATGCGCTGCGCGCGGCGCTGGGCGTGCCGGTGGCGACCTCCTCGCTCATGCAGGTGTCTATGGTCGAGGCGCTGCTGCCGGCATCGCGCCGCGCCGGCATCCTGACGATCTCGGCAGCGTCGCTGACGCCGGCGCATCTTGCCGCCGCCGGCTGCCGGTCGGATACGCCTGTCGCCGGGCTCGACGCGGGGACGGAGTTCTCCAGCGCCATCCTCGGCAATCGCACGACGCTGGACGTCGAACGTGCCCGCGCGGAGAACGTTGCGGCGGCGCAGGCTCTCCTCGATGATCACCCGGAGGTCGGCGCCATCGTGCTCGAATGCACCAACATGGTTCCCTATGCAGCCGACATCCGGGAAGCCTGTGGCGTGCCTGTCTATTCCGTCGAGAGCCTCGTGAGCTGGTTCCACAGTGGCCTCTCGCCGCGCCGCTACCCGTCGACCTGAGCGGTGGTCACGCTCTCTTGCACCGATTTTTGGTTCGGGCGGTTTCCAGTCCGCACAAGGATGCACTAGCCTTGCGCGGACGTTTCATTCTGGCAACGGGAAGATGAATGGCAGACGAGACCAGCCACGCCGCTCCGGCGGCTTCCGGCATCGGGCCTGTCGTATCGGCGGCGCATCTGGCCTCCGGTGCGATGCCGGCGCTCTCCGAGGTCGAATTCGCGGTGACGATGATGGTCAACGCCTATCATCGCTGGATGTCGCGCTGCATGGCGGCGGCCGGTGCTCCGGGCATGAGCCCGCTGGACACGCTGGTCCTTCATTCCGTCAACCACCGCGGGCGTCCGAAGTCACTCGCCGACATCTGCCTGGTGCTCAACATCGAGGACACCCACACGGTCACCTACGCCCTGAAGAAGCTCGTCGGCGCGGGGCTCGTGGAGACGGGAAAGCGCGGCAAGGAAAAGACCGTGGCGATCTCTCCCGCGGGCGAGGCAATCTGCATGGAGTATCGGCGTCTGCGCGAGGCCTTGCTCGTCGGGCCGGTCAAGGCGCTGGGCATGGATGAGGCCGAGCTGTCGCGGCTCGCGGCGACGCTGCGCTCCGTCTCCGGCCATTACGACCAGGCGGCGCGGGCTGCGGCGGCCATGTAGACGGGCGTTCAGCCGTAGGTGCTTTCGCCGCGGCTGCCTGTCGTCCGCCCGGCCACTGGGCCATCGTCGGCCTTTGGCGTCATGTCGGCGTCGGCTGTCGCTTCGCCGTTCGGAGCGGCCGTCTCGCCGGATCCCTGGTCGGACGCATTCGCCTCAGGCAGCGAGATCGCCGTGCCGTCGGTGATCGCGGCATCAGCAGGCGACGGCAAGCCATAGCTGCTGCGCCGCTTGGCGAGGAAGGCGCGGTTCTTTTCCTGCTGGCGCGCGGCGTTGGCGCTTTCCAGTTCGTTCGACAGGTCCATCGGCCGACCGAAGAGGAAGCCCTGCACCTTGTCGCAGCCGGCGGCGCGCAGCAGGGTCACCTGTTCCTCGTTCTCCACGCCCTCGGCGGTGATGGTCACGCCGAGCGAGCGACCGAGGCCGACAATCGAAGCGATGATCGCATCCGTCGTGCCGTTGCTGCCAAGGGTGGCGACGAAGGAGCGGTCGATCTTGATGGTGTCGAAGGGGAAGCGGGACAGGTAACTGAGGCTCGAATAGCCGGTGCCGAAGTCGTCCATGGCAACGGACACGCCCAGGGCGCGGACCTCGGTCAGCGTCTTGACCACCGCAGCCGTATTGGCGATGAGCAGGCTTTCGGTGATCTCTATCTCCAGGCGGCGCGGGTTGAGGCCGCTTGCCTGAAGCGCCTCGAAGACATGAAGCTCGGTGTTGCCGGGTTTGAATTGCGCGGCGGAGACGTTGACGGAGACGGAGAGGCTCTGGTCATTCCAGGCGGCGGCTTCCGCGCAGGCACGGCGCAGCACCCAGAAGCCGATGTCCTCGATCAGGCCGGCCTCTTCGGCGATCGGGATGAAGATCGCCGGGGAGATGGTTCCGCGTTCGGGATGCTCCCAGCGCAGCAGTGATTCATAACCGGTCAGCTTCAGGTCGCCGAGGCTGAACTGCGGCTGGTAGAGCAGGCGGAACTGGTCTTCCTTGAGCGCCTTGCGCAGGTCGGTCTCGAGCTTCTTGCGCTCCTTGGCATCAGCATCCATGTCGGCCGTGTACCAGGCGTAGGTCGAGCGGCCGTCATGTTTGGCGCGGTAGAGCGCCAGGTCGGCGCAATGAAGCAGGCGGGACGCGCGCCAAGCGGCATCCGTTGCCTGGGCAATGCCCATGGAGACGGAAACGGGAATGTCCTTGCCGTCGATCCGCGTCGGCATTTCGGTTGCCGCGAGCATGGCCTCGGCGAGCCGGGTCACGCTTTCGCGGTCGGCGTCGGTCGCCAGCAACACGGCGAACTCGTCGCCCGAAAGACGGGCGACCAGGTGCCGCGAGAAGACCGCGCTCAGCCGGTCGGACACGATCTGCAGGAAAAGGTCGCCGGCGGCATGGCCATGGGTGTCGTTCACGTCCTTGAACTTGTCGAGGTCGATCAGGATGACGGCGATGTTGCTCGCCTTGGCATGGGCCAGGCGCAAGGCCTCGGTCAGCTTGGTGTTGAAGACCGTGCGGTTGGGCAGGCTCGTCAGCGCGTCGTGATGGGCAAGGAACTGGATTGTCTTGCTGGCGTTCAGCCGGTCGCGGAAGCGCATCCAGACGAACAGCGCGGCAAGGCCCATGGCAACGAACAGAAGGGTGACGACGATGGCGACGCCGAAACGCAGGATGTCGGTCAGGAAGACGCCGGTGTTCTTCTGGTCGTAGGTCACGACCACGGTGCCCGCGAGTTGGCCTTCCTGTGCGATGGGGATGGCGATCAGCGACATCCCTCCGCCCAGCCCGAGAACGCTCTTGCCGACGTCGACGGCGGGGGCGGCGGTGGCGCGCACGTCGCGCACCAGGGTGCGCAACTGGGCGTGGGCGCGTGCGAGGACGTCGGTAGACGCGCGCGGCAGCAGTACGTCGGCGGCTTCGCCGTCGTGCCCGGCGAACCAGACGATGGCGACGGTGCTCACATCCTCATGGCTTTCCAGGTGGTTGACGAACCGGTCTATCCGCATGTCGGTCGCAGCCGACGCGTTGCGGCGGGCATCGAGGCCGTCGAGGGTCGAGCGCAGCATGGGCGGCGTCCCGAGCAGGTCAGGCTTGCGCGCGTATCCTTCATGGGCGAGATCCGCCGTCAGGCGTGGGGCCCGCCCCCTGTCCAGGTATTCGCCGAGTTCCCAGGAAATGCGTTTGGCGGCTTCGCGGGCGTCGCGGATGTAAAGTGCATTGGAAAAGAACACATTGGCGGTGTAGATCGCGATGGCGAAGGCGATCACCACCGAAAATCCGAACAGCAGGCCTGCGACTGATCTAATATTGCGCAAAATGCAAATCCCCCGCGCGGTCGCCTCATTCCTGACCGGGCCGGCAAAGAGTATGGCCGGGCAAAGTTTCCAGACCCTGAATCGAGGCTTTCACGCGCTACGTCAGCAAGGACGAGAGGTGTTTCATGACAAGAGATCCAATGCGGCGAGAGACGGATTCAATGGGAGCGATCGACGTTCCCGCCGACCGTTACTGGGGCGCGCAGACGGAACGGTCGCGCCATCATTTCGCCATTGGCCAGGATCTTTTCCCGCTCGAGATCATTCATGCGCTGGCGCGGTTGAAGCGCGGGGCGGCCGAGGTCAACGCCAGGCTTGGCGTGCTGGACGGTGAGCTGGCGCGGCTGATCGTGGCGGCCGCTGACGAGGTCATCGGCGGCCATCTCGACAGCGAGTTTCCGTTGCGCGTCTGGATGACCGGCTCGGGAACGCAGGCCAACATGAACGTCAACGAGGTGATCTCCAACCGTGCCATCGAGATGGTCGGCGGCGTGCTCGGCTCCAAGAATCCGGTGCATCCGAACGATCACGTCAACCGCTCGCAGTCGTCGAACGACGTGGTGCCGGCGGCGCTCAACATCGCCGCCGCGCTGATGATCGAAACCCGCGTCTTGCCGGCGCTGGCCACCTTGCGCAAGGCGTTGCGCGACAAGGCGGAAGCCTGGCGCGATCTGGTCAAGATCGGCCGGACGCACATGCAGGACGCCGTGCCGATGACGCTGGGCCAGGAGTTCGCCGGCTATGTCGGGCTCCTCGACGACAACCGCAAGCGGCTCGTCTTTGCCCGCGACGGGCTGATGGAACTTGCCATCGGCGGCACGGCGGTGGGCACCGGGCTGAACGCGCCGGCAGGGTTCGACACGGGTGTGGCCGAGGCGCTTGCCGCGCAGACCGGATTGCCGTTTCGCGCGGCGGCGAACAAGTTCGCGGTCATGGGGTCGCATGACGCTATGGTCATGGCCTCGGGTGTTCTGCGAACGCTTGCCGTCTCGCTCAACAAGATTGCAAACGACATACGGCTCCTGTCCTGCGGCCCGCGCGCCGGGTTCAACGAATTGCACTTGCCGGAGAACGAGCCGGGCTCGTCGATCATGCCGGGCAAGGTCAACCCGACCCAATGCGAGGCGCTGGCGATGTTGAGCCAGCAGGTCATGGGCCTCGATGCGGCGACGGCGCAGGCGGGCGCGGCCGGGCTTCTGGAGATGAATGTCTACAAGCCGATGATCGGCGCCAATGTTGTCACCTGCTGCCGGCTGCTCGCCGACGGCATGGAGCATTTCTCGCGCTTCGCGATCGAGGGCATGGAGGCGAACGAGGCGCAGCTTGCCGAGACGGTCGGCCGCTCGCTGATGCTGGTCACCGCACTGACGCCGGAGATCGGCTACGACAAGGCGGCGAAGATCGCCCACCACGCCCACCACGACGGGTTGACGCTGCGCGAGGCGGCTCTCGAACTCGGCTATGTGGATGCCGAAACCTTCGACCGGATTGTCGATCCGGCGAAGATGACGGGCGCGATGCCTGAAATGCCGCGGGACTGAGGCGCGAAAAAATCTTGCGCTGTCGCCTCTGACGGGGACGATGCGAAGGGTACGAATCGCGGCCTGCGCCGTGTGGAGGCGATGATGCCCGACAGCGGCGAAAGCGGGTAGGAGGCAAGGCGATGGACGGTCAGGTGGTTCTGGTGACGGCGGCCGGCAGCGGCATGGGCGCCGCGATTGCCCGGCGACTGGCTGAGGGCGGCGCGCGGATCGCCATTCTCTCCTCCTCCGGCAAGGGTGAGGCGCTGGCGCGGGAACTCGGCGGCTTCGGCATGACCGGCTCGGTGCTTGAGGCGGACGACATCTCCCGGTTCGTGGCGGCCAGCGCGGAGCGCTTCGGGCGCATCGATGCGGTGGTCAACAGCGCCGGGCACGGCCCCAAGGGCGCCGTGCTGGAGATTTCCGACGAGGACTGGCACCTGGGTCTCGACCACTATCTGCTCAACGTGGTGCGCATGTGCCGGGCGGTGACCCCGCATTTCCTGAAAGCGGGCAAGGGCGCGGTGGTCAACATCTCCACCTATGCGACCTTCGAGCCAGAGGCGATGTTTCCGACATCGGGCGTCTTCCGCGCCGGCCTTGCCGCGTTCACCAAGCTCTACTGCGATCGCTATGCGGCGGACGGCATTCGCATGAACAACGTGCTGCCGGGCTTCATCGACAGCCTGCCCGAGAAGGAGGACCGGCGTTCGCGCATCCCGATGGGCCGCTATGGCACCGTCGGGGAGGTGGCCGACACGGTCGCATTCCTGTTGTCAGCAGGTGCTGGCTACATCACCGGACAGAACCTCCGCGTCGACGGCGGTATCACCCGGTCGGTCTAGGCTGTGTTCGACGGATGAGCATCTGGGAAAGGATCAGCGCGGTCGTTGCCGCAATCGGCGCCGGCGGCATCGAGGCGGTTGACAGGATCATCGCCTACATAATCTCGGCCGGGGAGGGGCGCGGGGAACGGTCCGTTGCCTTCACGGTGGCGATGATCGCGCTCGCGGCGAAGATGGCGAAGGCCGACGGCGTCGTGACGGGGGACGAGGAGATCGCCTTTCTCGACGTGTTCGAGATCCCGCGTGGCGAGGAGCGCAACGTGGCGCGCCTGTTCAATCTCGCCAAGCAGGATGTCGCCGGCTTCGAGACCTATGCGCAGCGGCTGGCGGCGCTGTTTCCCGACGATCCGGAGATCCGCGTCGACATTCTCGACGTGCTGTTTCACATCGCCAAGGCCGATGGCGTTGTGCATGAGCATGAGGTCGCCTATCTGGCTCGCGTCGGCGAGATCTTCGGTCTCGACGCGCGGGGCTTCAACCAGATCCTTGCCCGCCACACCCGCAGCCAGGGCGATCCCTATGTGGTGCTCGGCATCAACAGGCAGGCAAGCGACGCGGACGTGAAGCGGCACTACCGCGGGCTCGTCGCCGAGACCCACCCTGACCGGCTGATCGCGCGCGGTGTGCCGGAGGAATTCGTGCGCATCGCCAACGACAGGATGGCGGCGCTCAACGCCGCCTATGCGCAGGTCGCGGCCGAACGCGGCATTTGACAGATACAGATCCAGATCCACCGAACGGAACCCGCTGACCATGGGCGTCAAGACAGATACCTCTCTCCCCGCCCGCCTCCAGCCGTCGCCGAACCATGGCGAGCGCCCCGAGGGCGCGCCCATCGACATGCTGATCCTGCACTACACGGGCATGGAAAGCGCCGAGGCGGCGGTTCGCAGGCTGTGCGACCCGCGCGCCGAGGTCTCCGCGCATTATGTCGTTGACGAGGACGGAACGGTTCTGCAGATGGTGCCGGAAGCGCGGCGCGCCTGGCACGCGGGCGCCTCCTACTGGGCGGGTGAGCGGGATGTGAACGCGCGCTCCATCGGCATCGAAATCGTCAATCCCGGACATGACTACGGCTACCGTGCGTTCCCCGACGCGCAGATCGAGGCGGTGATCGCGTTGTGCCGCGACATCTGTGCCCGGCACGCCATTCCGGCCTGGCGGGTGCTGGCCCATTCCGACGTGGCTCCGGCGCGCAAGGTCGACCCGGGCGAGCTCTTTCCATGGAACCGGCTGGCGGCTTCGGGCGTTGGGAGTTGGGTCGTGCCGGAACCGATTTCCGGCGGGCGTTATCTGCAGGAAGGCGACAAGGGGCAGCCGGTCGAGGCGTTGCAGTCGATGCTGGCGCTCCTGGGTTTCGAGATGGCCATCGACGGCGACTACAGCACGGCGACGCGTCTGGCGGTTGCCGCTTTCCAGCGTCACCATCGGCCTGAAAGGGTCGACGGCATCGCCGACATGTCGACGATCACGACGCTCCACCGGCTGCTCTGCGAGCGTCCCGCGGTCGTTTGAGGCCGGTTGACCACGGTTCGGAAACGCGCGCGCCGCCGCGTTTCAGGCAGGCGCGGCAAGGTCTCGCCCCGTCTTTGCCGCATTGCAACATAAGCCTGCCCAGGTCCTGTCAATTTTGACGGTATCTCCACATTTTGTGCGTATTTCATCGGTGTTCTTGTAATATTTCGTGACTTTCCCTGCCGGATTTTCGTCCTACCGCAGCGTCATACCCCCGCGCCTCGAGACAAAACCACGAACTCTCAAAAGGTCGGGCACATGACATTTGCAAACCTTGCGCGCCTCATCGGCGTGCTGACGCTGGCGCTCGGATTGGGCGCATGCCAGACGGCGGCGACAGGAACCACGACGGTCGATCCGTCGATCCTCGAAGCCGGCGCCAGGAGCGCCAAGTACGACGACATCATCCGCACCGAGGCGCGCAAGCACGGCATCCCCGTGGAGCTTGCTCATGCCATTGTGAAGGTTGAGAGCAACTACAATCCGCGTGCCCGTGGCCGCCACGGCGAGATCGGTCTCATGCAGATCAAACCGCAGACCGCGCGCGGCGTCGGCTTCAGCGGCAGCGCCAAGGCGCTCTACGATCCGAAGACAAACATCACCTACGGCATGAAGTATCTCGCCGGCGCCCGCAAGCGGGCCGGTGGCGACCTCTGCGGCACGATCCTGCGCTACAACGCCGGTCATTTCGCAAAGCGGATGAACCCGGTGAGCAAGCGCTATTGCGCCAAGGTCCGGAGCATCATGGCCCGGTCCTGAAGTATCGGTCCGGGTTCCGCGCCGGGGCCCGTGGCGCAAGCTTCGCAAGAGGCCGGGCCCGTTGTCGACGGCGGCGCGTGATGGAAGCCGGACGGCAATCCCGGCTTCGCGGCTACTCCTCCTCCGCTGCCGCGAGGCCGTCGCGCACCATCCCCGAGAGGATGCGGGCGTTGGCGCCGGGCTCGCGGGACAGGCCGTCGGCCGTGC
This sequence comes from Stappia sp., assembly GCF_048268045.1. GTDB lineage: Bacteria > Pseudomonadota > Alphaproteobacteria > Rhizobiales > Stappiaceae > Stappia. Next base: position 391,319 of record NZ_JBLWWG010000001.1, on the reverse strand, counting down.
CTTGCCGGTCCGCGGCGGGTTTCGCCTGGTTCAGCTTCCACACGCCGGAAAGCGTCGAGACCTCAAGCTCAAAGCCGACGATGCCGCGCATGAGTGCGGCGAGGTAGTCGGCGGGAGCTTCGTCGAGCGACCAGGCGGCGGGGCGGCCGCTCTCACGGTCGTGCGTCAGTTCGGCGAGCACCTGCCGAAGCCGCTCGGGCTCCTCGATGAGACGCAGCGTGCCGCGCGCCTCCACCGCCACATAGGCCCAGGTCGGGACCGCCTTTCCGGTCTCGCGTTTTGTGGCATACCAGCCCGGCGAGACATAGGCGTGTGGGCCCTGGAAGAGGGCAAGCGCCTCGATACCCGCACCGACCCCGCGCCAGTGCGGGTTGGCGCGGGCGAAGTGCCCCACAAGCGACAGGGTTCCGCCGGCCCGTTCGCGGATGGCGAGGGGTACGAGTGTCGCGGCGAGCCCGCCCGCGCCCGTCACCAATGTGCACAGGCCGATCTCCCGGATCGCGGCCAGCAGCACCTCGCGCCGGGTCTCCCGGCTTTGCTCTATCGCGTACATGCACGTCAGTCCTTTTCGTCCGTCGCTGCGCCAGCAGCGCGGTAGCCGGCGACCGACGCCGGCCGATCCACGCCGGCGGCGAGGCGCGGGTCGTCGATTATGGCGCTTGCCTCCTCGCGCAGTTCGATGACCCCGGCCCATATCGGCAGGGCGTAGTCGTCCTCATCGTCGTTGGGGGGACCGTCACGCATCTTCATGCTCATGCAGTCGATCCCCAGTGCGAGGATGCCGGTCGCGGCGTTCTCCTTGGCCGTCATCGGGCGCACCTCGTCCCACCGTCCTGGAAGCAGATGGTCCGTCAGCGCGGCCAGCGCCTGGCCGCGCTCCTCGGCGTCGGTGACGTGGCGCGCGTCGCCATGCACCATCACGCAACGATAATTCATCGAATGGTGAAAGGCGGAGCGGGCGACGACGATGCCGTCCACCAGCGTGACTGTCACGCAGAGCGGGGCGTTCTCGCGGTTCGCCTTGATGATGCGCGTCGCTTTTGCGCCATGCAGATAGAGCGTGTCGCCCACGAGCGCATAGATCATCGGGATCACCATTGGCCGGCCCTCGGCGATGAAGCCGACATGGGCGATCCGGCCGGCGCTCAGGACGTCGCGGGCCGCGTCGCGGTCGGAGATATCCCGGTTGCGGACGCGGGTGCGGGCATATGCGGGCGGGCGGGACTGCGAGGCGTTCGATAGGGGCATGCAGGCATCCTTTGCGATTTCTCGCGGAGTGTGTCATCAAAGTGGTTCCTGAAAAGGTCCAGTTTCATGAATATCGAGGGGCAGGTTTATGCTGGAAGGCTTGCTGATCCTGAACCGGGGGAGCGCGGTGCCGCTGCCCGAGCAGATCTATCGCGGCGTGCGCGCGGCGATCTCCGACGGCCGTCTCGCGCTGGGCGGGCGCTTGCCCTCCAGCCGTGCGCTGGCTGCTTCCCTCTCGGTCTCTCGCAACACGGTGAACGCCGCCTATGAGCTGCTGGTGGCGGAAGGCGTGGTGTCCGTGCGCAAGGGGGCGGCGCCGCGCATTCTGGACGAGAAGCGGCTGCCGCCCCGCTTTGGCGGCACGCAGGCAGGCAGCGCGCCCGCGCCATCCGCCGGCCTGTCGGCGCGCGGGCTCGCCATGGCTGTCGACCACTGGGGGGCGACGGAGCGCAAGAGGGGCGGCAAGCTGGAGCCCGGCACCCCGGGGCTTGATTGCTTTCCTCAGGACGAATGGGCGCGCACCCTGCGCCGGGCGACGCGGGGGTTGCGTGGCGGGGCGCTCTTCTATGACGAGATCGCCGGCTACGGGCAGCTCAGGCAGGCGCTTGCGCGCTACCTCGTGGAGGAGCGCGGGCTGCGCGCCTCGCCGGAGCGGATCATCGTTACCCCGTCGACGCAGGCGAGCCTTTTCCTGCTGGCAAGCATTCTTGCCGACCCCGGCGACACCGTCTGGCTGGAGGATCCGGGATATCTGGGCGCGCGGGCCGCCTTCCTGGCGGCCGGGCTTTCGGTGCGCCCGATGCCCGTCGATGCAGACGGGGCGGACCCCAGCGTCATGCCGCTCGATCCGCCGCCGCGGCTGATCTATGTCACGCCCTCGCACCAGTATCCCTTCGGCGTGCGCATGCCGCTCGAGCGGCGGTTGATGGTGCTCGAGCGGGCGCGGGCCTGCGGCGGGCTTGTCGTCGAGGACGACTATGACAGCGAGTTTCTCTTTGCCGGTCGGCCGCTCGCGGCCTTGCAGGGGTTGGGGCACGACGGCCAGACTGTCTATCTGGGCACCTTTTCCAAGGCGATGCTTCCGGGGTTGCGCTGCGCCTATATGGTGGTGCCTGAAGATCTTGCTCCGGCGCTCGCGCGGACGCTGCGGGTGACGGGGCATTTCGCCAATGTGGCGACACAGGCAGCGCTCGCCGACTTCATCGAAAGCGGGCGCTACCGGGCGCATCTGAGGCGTATCCGCGAAACCTACGAGGAGCGCGGGTGCGCGCTGGCAGCCGCGCTGAGGTCGCGCCTGGGCAATGCGGTCGGGCTCTCTGATCCGGTCGGTGGCGTGCAATGCGCCGTGCGCTTCAACATGCCTTGCAACGACAAGGCGGTGGCGGCAGCGGCCAACCGGCGCGGCTTCGGTGTCGCGGCGCTGTCTGCCTACGCGCTGGAGGCGGATGTCTGCGGCCTCGTCGTCGGCTTCGCCAATGCGCGTGAGGGAGACGCCGAGGCTTGCGCCATTGCCATCGCAGAGGCGCTGGCGGAAACCGGGGGGCAGGAGGCTTATGCACCTCCTTTGGATGAAATGACGGGGCGGGGTTGTCGTGTCGCTTGACCCGGGCGCGTGCCCCGCATACCTGTCGCGGGTCAGTCGGCCGGACGGCCGCTCCCGCAAGCGCGGAAACGCCGCGGGGGAGGAAAGTCCGGGCTCCATGGAAAAACGGTGCCGGGTAACGCCCGGCGGGGGCGACCCTAGGGAAAGTGCCACAGAAAGCAAACCGCCGTGGCTTCGGCCGCGGTAAGGGTGAAAGGGTGGGGTAAGAGCCCACCGCGCGACCGGCAACGGAAGCGGCATGGTAAACCCCACCGGGAGCAAAACCGAATAGGGACGGCGTGGACGCCGAAAGGCGTCCGGTTTTTTCCAGGCCAGCCGTCCGGGTAGGTTGCGTGAGGCGTTCGGCAACGAACGCCCAAGATGAATGGCCGTCGCGCGTGGCTTCGCGCCACGCCTTACAGAACCCGGCTTAAAGGCCGGCTGACACTTCTCCCCCTCGATACCTGCATTTCTTCCGACCGATGGCGGCGTGTGCCGAGCATGGGATGGTGCCCCACCGGGGCATGGGACGGCGTCCCACAGCCATTCGGCCGGCCGGCTTTGGCCACTTTCCTCGCGCTCTTTCTCTCGCTTCGCGCCGGTCCGGGATGCCGCAATGGTGGTCGGTGCGCCGTATGCGCGATGCGGCGGTGTGCGCGTTGGCACTGCGACAAGCGCGAAAACCCTGTCCGTGCGACACCGGATGCCGGAGACCGGCCGCAGCCGTCTTGCGGCTGTGTCTCGCGCCTGCCGCCGTCGCCGGGGCGGCGGCGGCAGGCTGCCGCAACTCGCCTCGCAATGTGCAAAACCCCTTTTTCATCAACGCGATTGATTGAGCGCACCGGCAGAAATCGCGGCTTTTCGCCGGTCCGGGGCATCTCAACTCAATATTAAGCTTAATCGTGGATAACCTTTTCAGGGTGCGTCGCGGGGCGACAGGAGGGGGCTCTTACCGCTGGATTCCATTGACGCCCATGAGGTCCCATGCTATCCCAAATCATCCCGTTTCGAGTTGAGGCGGCCGGGCTGTCATGGCCCGCGAAACCAGCGCACGGGCCGAGCGATCGTGCCATGCGCAGGGTGCGTCGTATCGGGTTTTCCAGGTGTCGGGGGATGGCGTTAGGCCGGGATCGTGAGTTCCGGTGGTGGGGCGAGAGAATCTATGTCCGGCTTCGTGTCGCACTACACAAATCGACTCGACGCCAAGGGGCGGGTTTCCGTCCCGGCTCCGTTCCGCCAGGTGCTTACCCGCGACGGCTTCGAAGGTCTCTACTGCTTCCCCTCCCTGCACCACACGGCGGTCGATGCGGGCGGTCACCAGCTCATCAGCGAAATCGAGAAACGTCTCGATGGCCTGGCGACGCTGACCGCCGACCACGACGCCTTGTCCACGGCGCTTTACGGCGCGAGCGAAACCTTGAAGATCGATGGAGACGGACGGGTGATGCTGTCGGAGATGATCCGCGACCATGCTTGCATCGCCGACCGCGTGACCTTCGTCGGGCAGGGGTACAAGTTTCAGCTCTGGGAGCCGGAGCGTTTTCGCGCCCACCGCGCCGAGGCGATGAAGCTCGCCATGGCGGCAATTGCGCGGGCGGCCGGCGGCGGCGCTGCGGGGGTGTCGCAATGATGGCAGCCCGCGAGCGGACCGATGCTGCCGAAACGGCAAACGACGATCGTCACATTCCCGTTCTTCTCGACGAGGTCGTCGCGGCTCTTGCGATGCGCGAGGGCGAGACCGTCGTCGATGGCACCTTCGGTGCTGGCGGCTACAGCCGTGCGCTGCTGGAGACCGGCGCGCGCGTCGTCGGTATCGACCGTGATCCGACGGCCATCGCCGCCGGCGCCGATCTCGCTGCCGCTTCCGGCGGTCGTCTCGCTTTGGTGCAGGGGCGCTTTTCCGCGCTGGACGCACATGTGGCGGGCCTCGGTCTTGCCGGCGTTGATGCAGTGGTGCTCGACCTTGGCGTATCCTCCATGCAGCTCGACCAGGCGGAGCGCGGTTTCTCCTTCCGTTTCGACGGGCCGCTCGACATGCGCATGGACTGCGCCGGTCCGAGCGCGGCGGATCTCGTCAACACCATGCCGCAGCGCGACCTCACGCGCCTCATCGGAATGCTGGGCGAGGAAAAGCGCGCTTCCGCCGTCTCGCGCGCCATCGCCGAGCGTCGCAAGGAAGAGCCCTTCAGCCGCACGGCCGATCTTGCCGCCGTCATCGAGAAGGTGGTCGGGCGTCCGAGCAAGGGCAAGCAGATCCATCCGGCGACCCGCACCTTCCAGGCGCTGCGCATCTGCGTGAACGGCGAGCTCGACGAGATCGTGGCAGCGCTTGCCGCGGCCGAGCGTGCGCTCGTGCCGGGCGGCCGTCTCGTCGTCGTGACCTTCCACAGTCTCGAGGATCGCATCGTCAAGCGCTTCTTTGCCGAGCGCAGCCGCACGCGCGCCGGCGGATCGCGGCATCTGCCGGAGGTCGATGTGCCGCCGGCGACATTCGAGCTGATCAGCCGCGGGGCGGTGGAGCCTTCGGAGGCGGAGACCGCACGCAACCCGCGGGCGCGCTCGGCGAAGCTGCGTGCGGGTCGGCGCACCGACGCCCCGGCGCGCGAGATCGACGGCACGGCGCTTGGCGCGCCGCGTGTTGCTTCCATCGTTTCGGTTGGAGATTGAGGCCATGGCGCGTTTCACCAATCTCATTCTCGTTGCCGGCGTCCTCGGGGCGGCCGCGACGGTCTACAACATGAAGCACGATGCGGAGCGCTCGGCCGAGCATGTCGCGGCGCTTCAGCGCCAGATCGAGGGCGAGCGGGAGCGTATCCAGCTGCTCAAGGCGGAATGGAGTCTGCTCAACGATCCGAGCCGTCTGCAGGGGCTTGTCGACCGCTACAACGACTATCTCCATCTGGAGCCGCTCGCCGTCGAGCAGATCACGCGGATCGAGGACATTCCCGTGAAGCCGGTCGAGTTCGAGCCGATCGACGGCAATGCGACGCTCGGCGGCTATGCCGGCACGTCCGCCCCGGTGGTGAGGTAGCGCCATGGCCGTGACCGAGCAGCCCGTGTCCTTCCTGCAGCGCCGCGCCGTCGGCGAACGTCGCGTGCCGCGCGCGCCCTCGCGCGCTGCCACGCGGGCGCGGGTCTACATGGCGATGGCGATGTTCTCCCTCGTCTTCGTCGCCATCGGCTCGCGTCTGGTGATGCTGGGCATGAGCGAGGAGGCGACCACGGCCTCCTATATCTCCGCGCAGGACAGTGTTGCCGCGTCACGTCCCAATCTCGTCGACCGCAACGGCCAGATCCTGGCAACCGATATCAAGACCGCCTCGCTTTATGCCGAGCCGCGCAAGATCATCGACGTCGACGAGGCGCTCGAGGGTATCGCCAGTGTGCTGCCGGAGCTCGGCACCGATGCGGTCCGCCGCCGGCTTGCAAGCAATGCGGGCTTCATCTGGCTGAAGCGCGAGCTGACGCCGCGCCAGCGCAACAGGCTGCACGATCTTGGCATTCCGGGCATCGGCTTCCTGGAGGAAAACAGCCGCTTCTATCCGGGTGGGCCGACCGCGAGCCACATCGTCGGGTCGGTGAACGTCGACAATCAGGGCATTTCCGGCATGGAGCTTGCCGTCGACAGGGCCTGGCTCGGCGACCTGCAGAAGCTCGGCTTCGCCAGCGACCGCTCGATGGAGCCCGTGGCGCTGTCGATCGATCTGCGCGCCCAGCATGTCGTGCGCGACGAACTGTCCAAGGCGATGGAGCGCTACAGGGCGATTGCGGCGATCGGCATCGTCCTCGACGCAAACACCGGAGAAGTGGTGGCGATGTCGTCGCTGCCGGACTTCGACCCGAACGACCGCGCCCAGGCTCTCGACCAGAAGCGGATGAACCGGGCCAGCGGCGGCGTGTTTGAGATGGGCTCGGTGTTCAAGGGCTTCACCGTCGCCATGGCGCTCGACAGCGGTCGGGTCACGATGGACGACAGCTTCGACGCGACCCGCCCGATCCGCATCGGTGGGCGTACCATCGATGATTTCCACGGCAAGCGCCGGATGCTCTCCGTCGCCGAGACCTTCATCTATTCGTCCAACATCGGCACCGGCAAGATGATGCTGGCCGCGGGCATCGACCAGCAGCGCGCGTTCATGGAACGCATCGGACTGACGACGCGGCTCAAGACGGAGCTGCCGGAAGTCGCGACGCCGCTGCTGCCGCCGAAGTGGAACGAGCTTGCCGCGATCACGATCTCCTTCGGCCACGGCATCTCGGTGACGCCGCTGCAGACGGCGACGGCGGCGGCGGCACTCATCAACGGCGGCAAGCTGATCCCGCCGACCTTCATGCCGAGGGCGATGGCGGACGCGGAAAAGCTGGCGCAGCAGGTGGTCAGCCCGCGGACCAGCCAGATCATGCGCTACCTGTTCCGCCTCAACGTGTTGCAGGGATCCGGCCGGCGCGCGAAGGTGCCGGGATACCTCGTCGGCGGCAAGACCGGGACGGCGGAGAAGATCGAAAACGGCCGCTATGTATCCAACAAGCGCCGCAATTCTTTCCTTTCTGCATTCCCGATGGATGATCCAAAGTATGTCGTTCTTGTCGTGATCGACGAGCCGAAGTCCGAGCGCGAGGGGATTGGCGCGACGGCGGGTCTGAATGCCGCGCCGACGGTGTCGGCGATCATTCGGCGCATTGCCCCGATGCTCGGGGTGTTGCCCAAGTTCGGAGACAAGGCCGAGACAGTTTCGATTTCCTACTGACCGGACGCGCGCGGAACGGGGTCGCACCAAAGTTCCGCCGGGTCCTGATGACGACGCAAAACGGATATTGGCGCAAGACATGCTGCTGAAGGACCTCACCGGCGAACAGGCGCTCGCCGCGGCCGAGTTCGAAACGGAAATCGCCGGCCTGTCCGCAGACAGCCGGACGGTGGAACAGGGGTTCCTGTTCGCCGCGCTGAAAGGCTCGAGCGTTGACGGCAGCGCCTATGTCGAGGCCGCGCGCGCGGCTGGCGCCTGTGCTCTTCTGGTGGGCAGCGACACGCCCTATGCCGCGCTTCGCACACCCCACGCCGAAGCCTGTCCGATCATCGTCAGCGACGATCCGCGGCGCGAGCTTGCGCTTTTCGCAGCGCGGTTCCACGCCGCCCAGCCTGAAACGCTCGTGGCCGTAACCGGCACCAGTGGCAAGACCTCCGTGGCGGTCTTCCTGCGCCAGATCTTCGCTTTCGCCGGCTTCGAGGCCGCGAGCCTTGGAACCATCGGCACGGTCACCAGCCGCGGCGCCAACTACGGCGGGCTGACGACGCCCGATCCGGTGACGCTGCATGAGGTGCTGTCCCGGCTGGCGCACGACGGCATTACCCATGCCGCGCTGGAGGCATCGAGCCACGGGCTCGACCAGCGCCGGCTCGACGGGCTCTCGCTGTCCGCCGCCGCCTTCACCAATCTCGGTCGCGACCATCTCGACTATCATGCCGACGTCGAGGATTACCTCTCGGCGAAACTGCGTCTGTTCGAGACGCTGCTCGACGCGGACAAACCCGTGGTCGTGGAACCGTCCGCGCCGTATGCCGAACGGGTGATCCTGGCGGCACGGGCGGCGGGGCATCCCGTCTATACGGTCGGCGAGGGAGGCGAGGACCTCGCCCTTGTCGAGATCCGTCATGAGGGCTTCACCCAGATCCTGACGCTGGAGACCGAGCGCGGCATGCGCGAGGTGCGCCTGCCGCTCGCCGGCCGGTTCCAGGTGTCGAACGCGCTGATCGCGGCCGGGCTTGCCGTTTGTGTCGGCGTCGATCTGGATGCGGCTCTTGAGGCGCTCGAGCATCTGGAAGGCGCGCCCGGTCGTCTGGAGCGGATCGGGGAGACGGATGACGGCGCGCTCGTCTTCGTCGACTACGCCCACAAGCCCGATGCACTCGACACCGCGCTCGCCGCACTGCGCCCGTTCACGCGCGGGCGGCTCATCGTTGTCTTCGGTGCCGGCGGCGACCGGGACAAGGGCAAGCGTCCGCTGATGGGTGAGGCCGCCGCCCGCCAGGCGGACATTGTCATCGTCACCGACGACAATCCGCGCAGCGAGGATCCCACGGAAATCCGTGCCGAAATCATGGCGGCCGCTCCCGGCGCGCTGGAAATCGGCGACCGCCACGCGGCCATCGAGGCGGCCGTCGGTATGCTGCAGGACGGCGACGTGCTGTGCATTGCCGGCAAGGGACATGAGACCGGCCAGATCGTCGGCGGGACCGTCTATCCCTTCTCCGATCACGAGGTGGCGCGCGCCGCGATCGACGCGGCAGCCGAAGCGGCGCTCTTCGAGGCCTTCCGGGAAGAGGGCAGCGAGGACGGCGACCTGGACTTCGAGCTGGACCTGGCAAGCGACGAGACGGTCGCGGGCGCGGACGAGGCGGATACCGGGCGGGACGAGCCGGCTTCGGCGGAGGCTGGCGCCCTGCCGGAGATTTCGCTCGATTTCGAGGACCTGCTTCAGGGGCTTGTCGGTGACGAAACGCCGGCACGCACGGAGCCGGAGGCAGATGCCGACGGTTTGCCGGAGCTGCCTGCTTCCGCCGACGGCGAGACCGTCGCCGAGGACGAGGGCACCTTCCTTGCCACCGGCGACCCGGAGCCCGAGGCGCTGGAGAGCGAGGCGGGCGTCGACTATTCCGCCGATGAGATCGCCGCCGAGGAGGCGCTTTTCGCCGAAATCATGGGGCATGGCTCGCAAACCTCCGTTGGCGCATACGCAGACGAGGAGACCTCGATGCCGGCCGGCGATGAGACCGCGTCGTTCGACCGCGAGCTTGGGGATGCTGACCTTGCGGACGAAGACGACGGTGTCGCCGAGGACAGTGCGGCCGTTGCTGGTGCGCAAGAGGACGACTTTCTCTTCGACGGCGAGGTGGAGCACGAAGCCGTAGCCGATGAGGATGCCTCGAGCGAGCTGGTCGTCGCGGCCCCAGCGGACGCCGACGAGGAAATCGAACGCCGCGAACCCGATCTCCTCGAGCCCGATCTCCTCGAGCCCGAGTTTGTCGAGCCCGAGGATGATGTGCGGGACGACCACGCCGGCTTCGAGCAGAGCGTGGCGGCCGCTGGCGAGGCGGAGGCGCACACACCGGAAATCGTGCCGGCCGAAACGCCCGACGAAACGGATGACGGGAATGAGGACGCTGTCGCGCAGGACGAGGTTGCCGCGCTGCACGAAGCGGAGAAGCCGGAGCCGGTGTCCTCTTCGGCGCGGATGATCGCGGCGGCTGCCGCCGCGACCGGTGGGGCCTTTGCCATGGCGACGCGCACGGGCACCGAGCCCCATCCGGAAGCATTCGGTGACTGGGCGCATGTCGACCCGGATCGGCCGCTGTGGACGCTTGCGGAAATGATCGAGGCGACCGACGGCGAAGCGATCGGCTGCGATGTCGGGGAGATCACTGGCATCTCCATCGACAGCCGCTCGGTCGCGCCGGGGGATGCCTTCGTCGCCATTGCCGGCGAGCGTTTCGACGGCCACGATTTCGCCGATGCGGCTCTGGAAGCAGGCGCGGCGCTCGCCATCGTCTCCTGGGCGCGGCATTCGAGCCTGACGGCCGGAGGGCGCTATCTGGTCGTCGACGATCCGCTCGAGGCGCTGCGTGATCTGGCGCGGGCCTCGCGGGCGCGCTCGACGGCGCGCATCGTCGCCGTCACTGGCTCGGTCGGCAAGACCAGCACCAAAGACATGCTCAAGCTGGCGCTGGACCGGTCGGGTCCGACCCACGCGCCGGTTGCCTCGTTCAACAACCACTGGGGCGTGCCGCTGACGCTGGCGCGGATGCCGGCACAAAGCCACTTCGGCATTTTCGAGATCGGGATGAACCACGCCGGCGAGATCACGCCGCTCGTCGAACTGGTGCGTCCCCATGCCGTGATCATCACTACGGTGGGGCCGGTTCATCTGGAGTTCTTCGGTTCGGTCGAACGGATCGCCCAGGCCAAGGCGGAGATCTTCTCCGGTCTGGAACCTGGCGGACTGGCGATCCTGAACCGGGACAACGACCAGTTCGACCTGCTCAGCTATCATGCCAAGATCGCCGGCGTGCGGCGCATGGCGACCTTCGGGCGCGAGGGGCCCGCCGACGCGCAGGCCGAACACATTTCCGCGCAGACCGGCTGCACCTCCATCTCGGGGCATATCTTCGATCAGGAGATCACCTACAAGATCGGCGCGCCGGGCAGCCATCTCGTGACGAATTCGCTGGCAGTGCTCGCCGCCGTCGCCGAACTCGGTGGCGATCTGGCGCTCGCCGGCCTGGCGCTCGCCGACTTCCATGCCCCCAAGGGGCGTGGCGCGCAGTCGGTGCTCAAGCTGCGCAGCGGCACGGCGACGCTGATCGACGAGAGCTACAACGCCAATCCGTCCTCTATGCGCGCGGCGCTGCGCCTGCTCGGCGAAACGCCGACGAGCGCGTCCGGCCGGCGCATTGCCGTGATCGGCGACATGCTGGAACTGGGCGCGGCGGAGCTGCAGTTGCACGCCGCCCTGCGCGGTCCTGTCGCCGACTGCCGGGCCGACCTCGTCTACTGCGTCGGGCGGCGCTCCCATGCGCTGTGGGAAGTGCTGCCGAAGCATGTGCGCGGCGCCTATTCGGAAGAAGCGGCGAGCCTGCGCCCGCTGCTTCTGGAAGAGCTGCGCCCCGGCGACGTGATCATGATCAAGGGATCCCTCGGGACCCGGATGGGACCGCTGGTCGATGCGCTTCGGCGCGAGTTCCCTGTCGACGACGATGGTGCCGAATAGGAACGCCTGAGAGATGCTTTATTTCCTCGTAGAATTCTCCGATCAGTTCTCCGCGCTGAACGTGTTTCGCTACATCACGTTCCGCACGGGTGGGGCGATCATGACGGCGCTGCTGTTCGTGTTTCTGTTCGGCCCGGCGATCATCTCGTCGCTGAGGCTGCGTCAGGGACACGGCCAGCCGATCCGCGCCGACGGCCCGCAGAGCCACCTTCTGACCAAGAAGGGCACGCCCACCATGGGCGGGTTGATGATCCTTTCCGGCATGCTGGTCGCGACGCTCTTGTGGGCGAACCTGACCAACCCCTACACATGGATCGTCCTCGGCGTCACCGTCGGCTTCGGTGCCATCGGGTTTTACGATGATTACCTGAAGGTGACGAAGGCCTCGCACCGCGGCTTCAGCGGCCGCTTCCGGCTGGCCTTCGAGTTTTTGATCGCCGGCGGCGCGGCGCTGGCGGTGACCTTGCTGGAAACCGACGGGGCGGGGACGTCCATCGGCTTTCCGTTCTTCAAGGACCTGACGCTCAATCTCGGCCTGTTCTTCATTCCGTTCGCCGCCTTCGTGGTGGTGGGCGCGGGCAATGCGGTCAATCTCACGGATGGTCTCGACGGCCTTGCCATCGTGCCGGTGATGATCGCCGCCGCCTCCTTCGGGCTGATTTCCTACCTGACCGGCAACGCGGTCTTCGCAGGCTACCTGCAGATCCACCACGTGGAAGGAGCCGGCGACCTGGCGGTCCTGTGCGGCGCGGTGATCGGTGCCGGCCTCGGCTTCCTGTGGTTCAATGCGCCGCCGGCGGCGATCTTCATGGGGGACACAGGGTCGCTGGCGCTCGGCGGCATGATCGGCGCCATCGCCGTTGCAACGAAGCACGAGATCGTGCTCGCCATCATCGGCGGCCTGTTCGTGGTCGAGGCGCTCTCGGTGATCGTGCAGGTCGCCTCCTACAAGCTCACCGGCAAGCGCGTCTTCAAGATGGCGCCTATCCACCATCACTTCGAACATCTCGGCTGGACGGAGAGCCAGGTCGTGATCCGCTTCTGGATCATCGCCGTCGTGCTCGCCCTCGTCGGCCTTGCCACGCTGAAGCTGAGGTAAGGACGATGATCGAGGCCAGGAGTTTCAGCGGCAGGACGGTGGCAGTGTTCGGGCTTGGCGGCTCGGGCCTTGTCGCCGCGCGCGCGCTTGTTGCCGGCGGCGCCTCGGTGGTTGCCTGGGACGACGGCGAGAAGGCGCGCGCGGCCGCGGCCGCGGCCGGCATTGCGCTCGCCGATCTGCGCGCGGCGGACTGGAGCGCCTTTGCCGCGCTCGTGCTTGCGCCGGGCGTGCCGCTGACCCACCCCGCCCCGCACTGGACGGTCGAGCTTGCGAAACGGCATGGCGTCGAGGTGATCGGCGACATCGAGCTTTTCGCCCGCGAGCGCGCCCGCATCGCGCCGGGCGCGCCGCTCGTCGCCATCACCGGTACCAACGGCAAGTCGACGACGACCGCGCTGATCACGCATCTGCTGATCTCGGCCGGCCGTGATGCGGCGATGGGCGGCAACATCGGCGTGCCGGTTCTAGAGCTGGGCGCGCCGTCACCGGAGCGGATCCACGTCATCGAGTGTTCGTCCTACCAGATCGACTTGTCGCCGGGGCTCGCGCCCTCTATCGGCGTCTTGATGAATGTGTCGCCGGACCATCTCGACCGGCACGGCACGCTGGAGGCCTATGCGGCCGTGAAGGAGCGGCTGATCGCGGCAAGCGACACCTGTGTCGTCGGCACGGACGACGACCACGCCCGCGCGGTCGCCGACAGGGTCGAGGCGGCGGGGCGCAAGGTGTTGCGCATTTCGGCGCAGCATCCGGTGGAAACCGGCGTGTTCGCGCGTGGCGCTGTGCTTTTCATCGCCGAGGAGGGACGGGAGCGGGAGTTCGCGGATCTCTCGGCGATCGTGTCGCTGCGCGGCGCGCACAATGCCCAGAACGCCGCGGCGGCGGTTGCCGTATGCCGGGCGCTCGGCGTTGGCGAGGACGAGATCCGGAAGGGGCTTGCGAGTTTCCCCGGCCTTGCGCATCGCATGCAGGTTGTCGCCCGCAGCGGGCGCGTGCTCTTCGTCAACGACAGCAAGGCGACCAATGCGGACGCGGCCGAGCGCGCGCTCGCCAGCTACGCGCGCATCTACTGGATCGCAGGCGGTCGGGCAAAGGCGGGCGGCATCGAGAGCCTGCGTCCCTATTTCGACCGAATCGTGAAAGCCTATCTTGTCGGCGAGGCTGCGGAGGCCTTTGCCGGGACGCTTGAGGGGGCGACCGACGTCGCCGTCTGCGGCACGCTTGATGCGGCCGTTGCGGCCGCGGCGGCCGATGCGATGTCCGACCCGCACGCGGAGCCGGTGGTGCTGTTGTCGCCCGCCTGTGCCTCGTTCGACCAGTATCCGAATTTCGAAGTCCGGGGAGAGGCGTTTGCCGACGCCGTCGCCAAGGTGGCGAAGAACCAGTCCGGACAGGAGGTTGCCTGATGGTCAGTCGTGCAGATCGCAGCCCGTTCGCCGAATGGCTCTGGACCGTCGACCGCTTCCTGCTGGCGGGCTTCGTGCTGCTGATGATCGGCGGTGTCGTCCTGTCCTTCGCCGCAAGTCCCGCAGTGGCGGAACGTCTGGGCATCGACAGCTATCATTTCGTCAAGCGGCAGGCCTTTTTCCTGCTGCCGGCGATTGCGATCATGCTCGGCGTTTCGGCGCTGGGGCCGCGGATGGTGCGCCGGGTGGCGCTGGCCGTCTTCGCGTTCTCGCTGATCATGATGGTGGCGACGCTGTTTCTCGGCGTCGAGGCCAAGGGCTCGCGCCGCTGGATCAGCATTCTCGGCTTTACCCTCCAGCCCTCCGAATTCCTGAAGCCGGGACTGATCGTCCTGGTCGCCTTCCTGTTGTCGGAAAGCGGTCGACGGCCGGAGGTTCCAGGCTCGCTGTTCTCGATCCTGCTCTACATCATGTCGGCGGCGCTGCTGATCGCCCAGCCCGACTTCGGGCAGACCATGCTTCTGACCCTCGTTTTCGGGGCGCTGCTGTTCCTGAACGGGTTGCCGTGGATCGCCATCATTCCGATCGGGGTGCTTGGCACCGGTGGCGTTGTCTCCGCCTACATGCTGCTTCCGCACGTGCAAAGCCGCGTCAACCGGTTCCTCGATCCGGGCTCGGGCGACACGTTCAACGTTGACCGCGCCATCGAGGCCTTCGTGTCGGGAAGCTGGTTCGGTCGCGGTCCGGGCGAGGGCACGATCAAGCGCATCCTGCCGGAGAGCCACACCGATTTCATCTTTGCCGTCGCCGCCGAGGAGTTCGGCATCGTGCTGTGCATCGTGCTGTTGCTGGTCTTCGGCTTCGTTGTGCTGCGCGGGCTGTCCCACGCCGCGCGCGACGAGGATCCGTTCGGCCGTCTTGCCACTGCCGGGCTGATGATCCTGTTCGGCGTTCAGGCCTGCATCAACATGGCGGTCAATCTCAACCTGATGCCGGCGAAGGGCATGACGCTGCCGTTCATCTCCTACGGCGGCTCGTCGCTGTTCGCCTCGGCGCTGTCCATGGGCTTCGTGCTGGCGCTGACCCGTCGCCGCCCGCAGGCGGTGCGCCACGACAGCGTCGTCGTCTCGCGGCTGTCGCCTTCGAGCCTTGGGTGAGGGCGCAATGACGCGGACGATCCTTCTCACCGCCGGGGGAACCGGCGGTCATCTCTTTCCCGCGCAGGCACTGGCCAGCGAGCTGGTGCGGCGCGGCTATACGGTCGATCTGGCGACGGACGCGCGCGTCGGCGAGATGGGACGTGATTTCCCCGCGCGGCAGACGCATGTGGTCGCCTCGGCGACTCTGTCGGGCCGCTCACCGGTCGCCCTTGCCCGCACGCTGTGGCGTCTGGCAAGAGGCACGCTGCAGGCCCGCTCGATCCTGTCACGGGTCAAGCCCGACGCGGTGGTCGGCTTCGGCGGCTATCCGACGTTCCCGCCGATGTTTGCGGCCTATCTGTCCGGGATTCCGACGGTGCTGCACGAAGCCAACGCGGTGATGGGCCGGGCCAACCGGATGCTGGCGAAGCGGGCTGTCGCCATCGCCACGAGCTTTCCGCTGCAGGGCGCCGGCGTGTCGGACCTGCGGGCGCGGATGATCCGCACCGGCAACCCGGTGCGCGACGCCGTGCTTGCCGCCGTTCGCACCTATGTGCCGGCCTCGCCGGGAGAGCGGTTCGAGCTTCTCGTCTTCGGCGGCTCGCAGGGCGCGCGTTTCTTTTCCGACATCATGCCTGAGGCGCTTCAGTGCCTCGAGGCACCCGTGCGTGCCCGCCTGAGGCTGGTGCAGCAGTGCCGCCCCGAGGATCTGGAGCGGGTCCGTGCCGCCTGCGAAGCACTGGGCGTCGAAGCCGAGCTTGCGCCCTTTTTCGCCGACATGCCGGAGCGGATCGCCAATGCGCATCTTGTCGTCTGCAGGTCGGGCGCATCGAGCGTGTCGGAACTCGCGGTGATTGGCCGACCGTCGATCCTCGTGCCGTTGCCGCATGCCCTCGATAACGACCAGGGCAGGAACGCAGAGGTGCTTTCAGCGGCCGGTGGCGCCTGGCCGCTGGCCCAGTCGGAGATCGACGGCCCACGTCTTGCCGGATTGTTGAGCGAACTGATGGAGGCGCCCGGGCGCCTTGCCGCGGCCGCGGATGCCGCGCGCGAGGCGGGCCGGCCGGATGCGGTCCGCCGCCTCGCCGATCTCGTCGAACACGTCGCCGCCCGCAAGCCGATATCGGCGCTTGCCGCGGCTGACAATCGTGATGGAGACTTTTCATGAAGATGCCCCAGGATATCGGGCCCGTTCACTTCGTCGGCATCGGCGGCATCGGCATGAGCGGCATCGCCGAAGTGCTGCATACGCTCGGCTACACGGTGAAGGGCTCCGACCTCAGCGAGAGCGCGAACGTCAAGCGCCTGCGCGACAAGGGCATCGACGTCAAGATCGGCCATGCGGCGGAGAATCTTGAGGAAGCGCGCGTCGTCGTCGTTTCCTCCGCGATCAAACGCGACAATCCCGAGCTCCTGGCCGCGCGCGAGCGTTTCCTGCCGGTGGTGCGACGGGCGGAGATGCTGGCCGAGCTGATGCGCTTCAAGCAGGCGATCGCCATCGGAGGCACCCACGGCAAGACGACGACCACGTCGATCATCGCTGCGCTGCTGGATGCCGGCGGCATCGACCCGACCGTGATCAACGGTGGCATCATCAACGCCTATGGCACCAACGCGCGCATGGGCAAGGGCGACTGGATGGTCGTCGAGGCGGACGAGTCCGACGGCACCTTCGTCAAGCTGCCGGCCGACATTGCCGTCGTCACCAACATCGACCCGGAGCATCTGGACCATTACGGCAGTTTCGACGGTGTTCGCGACGCGTTCCTCCAGTTCGTCGAGAATGTGCCCTTCTATGGTTTTGCGGTGATGTGCCTCGACCACCCGGAGGTGCAGGCAATGGTCGGACGCATCGAGGACCGTCAGGTGATCACCTATGGCGAGAACCGCCAGGCTGACGTGCGCATCTTCGACATCACAGCGAAAAACGGCCAGTCCGTCTTCTCGCTCGAACTGCGCGACCGCATTGCCGGCACGAGCGAACTGATCGAGGGGCTGACGTTGCCGATGCCCGGACGCCATAATATCTCCAACGCCAGTGCCGCCGTGGCGGTCGCCTGGAAGCTGGGGATCAAGGCCGAGGCGATCCGCCAGGGACTTTCCGGATTCAGGGGGGTGAAGCGGCGCTTCTCGCACACCGGCAGTGCCAGTGGCATCGACGTCTACGACGACTACGCCCATCACCCGGTCGAGATCCGCGCGGTGCTTGCCGCCGCCCGCAGCGTCGCGCCGGGCAAGGTGATCGCTGTCGTCCAGCCGCATCGCTACTCGCGGCTGGAGAGCCTCTTCGACGAGTTCTCGACCTGTTTCAACGATGCCGACCACGTTATTTGCGCGCCTGTCTATGCCGCCGGCGAGCCGCCGCGCGAGGGCATCGATCATCAGGCGCTCGCCAATGGCATTCGCGCCAGCGGCCACAGATCCGTGCATGTGATCGGCGGCGAGGAGGAACTGGCGGCCTGCGTCGCGCGGATCGCCGGAGAAGGCGACTATGTCGTCTGCCTGGGGGCCGGCAGCATCTCGCAGTGGGCCCAGGCGCTTCCCGAGGGGTTGTCGCAGGCGCTCGCGGGAGCGGAGAAATGAGCTTTCCCGACCTCGTCGAGGCCCATGGGCTCGACCGTATCGGCCTGAGGGGCCGGTTGACGGCGAACCAGCCTGTGGGGCCGGTGACCTGGTTTCGCGTCGGCGGGCCGGCGCAATTGCTGTTCCAGCCGGCCGACACCGAGGATCTGGCGCTGTTCCTGCGGCATCTGCCCGCCGGCGTGCCGGTGCTGCCGATCGGGCTCGGCTCCAACCTGCTGGTGCGCGATGGCGGCCTGCCGGGTGTTGTCATTCGTCTCGGGGCGAAGGGGTTTGGCGGGGTTGCCGTCGAGGGTGAGACCCGCATTCGCGTTGGCGCTGCGGTGCCGGACAAGCGTGTCGCGGAAGCCGCCGCCGAAGCCGGCCTCGGGGGCTTCGCCTTCTATGCGGGAATTCCCGGCGGCGTCGGCGGTGCGTTGCGCATGAACGCCGGCGCGCATGGCTCGGAAACCCGTGACACGATGGTCGAACTGACCGCCGTGACGCGGGCGGGCGAGATCGTGCGTCTGACGCGCGAGGACATGGGCTATCGCTACCGCCACAGCGAGGTGGCGGCCGACACCATCTTCACCGAAGCGGTTTTCGAGGGGACGCCGAGCGAGCGCGAGACGATCCGCGCCGAAATGGCGGCGGTCGTCGAGCATCGGGAAAAAGCCCAGCCGATCCGCGAGAAGACCGGCGGCTCCACCTTCAAGAACCCGCCGGAGAATTCAGCCTGGAAGCTCGTCGACGCGGCGGGATGCCGGGGGCTCCAGATTGGCGGGGCACGCATGTCCGACATGCACTGCAATTTCATGATCAACACCGGCGAAGCAAGCGCCGAGGACCTGGAGCGGCTCGGAGAGACCGTGCGTGCCCGGGTTCTGGAAGCGAGCGGCATCGCGCTCGAATGGGAAATCAAGCGTCTCGGCCTTCTTCCGGAGGGTGTCGAGATCGCGCCGTTTCTCGGGCGCAATGACAAGGAGACCGCAGTCCATGGCTAAGCCAAAGCACGTTGCCGTCTTGATGGGCGGCTGGTCGGCGGAGCGGTCCGTCAGCCTCAGTTCCGGCGAGGCCTGTGCGGCGGCGCTCGAGCGGGCGGGCTACAGAGTGTCGCGCGTCGACGTGGGACGAGATATCGCCAGAGTGCTCTCGGACATGAGGCCGGACGTCGCCTTCAACGCGCTGCATGGCCCCTTTGGAGAAGACGGCTGCATCCAGGGAGTTCTGGAGATCCTTGGGGTCCCCTACACCCATTCAGGGGTCGCCGCCTCCGCGCTCGCCATGGACAAGGCAAAGGCCAAGGCGGTGATGAAAACGGCTGGTATTCCCGTCGCTGAACACAGGGTTGTCCACAGGCTGGAAGCGGCGCGGGAGCACGTCTTGAAGCCGCCCTATGTCGCCAAGCCGGTCTGCGAGGGCTCGTCCTTTGGCGTGCTGATCGTCCAGGAAAACGCCGCCCATCCGCCGCAGGAACTTTTCCGCGATGACTGGGCGCATGGCGACATGGTGATGGTCGAACGCTACATCCCCGGCCGCGATTTGACCTGCGCCGTCATGGGGGACGTGGCGCTGGGGGTCACCGAAATGGTGCCTGTGGGCCACAGCTTCTACGATTTCGATGCGAAATACGCGCCCGGAGGCTCGCAACACATCCTTCCGGCGGAAATTTCACCATTTGTTTACCAAGAAGTACAGAAACTTAGTCTCAAGGCGCATCGCGCGCTCGGTTGCAAGGGTGTGACTCGGGCGGATTTCAGGTTCGACGAGCAACCCACAGGTGGCGGCGAGCTGATCTGCCTTGAAGTGAACACGCAGCCGGGAATGACGGAGACATCGCTCGTGCCCGAGATCGCGGCACACGCGGGTCATTCCTTCGAAGAGCTGACAAGTTGGATGGTGGAGAACGCAAGTTGCGGACGCTGAAGGCAAAACGGGGAGAGGACATGGTCCTGCCGATCGAGGCGGCGCTCGCGCCGCGCGGTCGGGGTGTGCCCCGTTTGCATCGCCGCCCCCTGTGGCGCGCGGCCGGACTTCTTCAGGATCTGCCCTCGTGGGCAGGGACGGCGGGCGCGCTTGCGTTCCTGTCGGCAACCATTCTTTACGGAGTCGTGCTTGGCGGCTATGGGCGCATGGTGAGCGAATCACTGACGTCGGCGGCCGGCTTCGAAATCGCCAAGGTCGAGCTTTCCGGACAAAAAGAGACCTCGGAATTCGAAATTCTCGAAGCGCTGGAGATCCAGGACGGCGCGTCGCTCGCGCTCTTCGATGCGACGGCCGCGCGCGGCCGGCTGGAGAACATTCCCTGGATCCAGAACGTCTCGGTGCAGAAGTTCTACCCGAACACGCTGCAGGTGCGCATCGCCGAGCGCGAGGCCTATGCCTTGTGGCAGCGCGGCGAGCAGCTGTCGGTGATCGACGGCGATGGCCGGGTGATCAGCGACGACGTTGACGGGCGCTATGCCAACCTGCTGATGCTGATCGGCCATGGCGCCCAGCACCGGGGCAAGGAGGTGATCGACGCGCTGGCCAAGGTGCCGGAGCTGCGCTCGCGGGTCCGCGCCGCGCGTCTGGTTTCCGACCGCCGCTGGGACCTGGTTCTCGACAATGGCATCACCGTGCGCCTGCCGGAGACGGGTGTGGAGCGCGCGCTTGCCGATGTGCTGCAGATGGATGCCGAGAACGGTCTCCTGACGCGCGATATCACCATGGTCGACATGCGCCTCGAGGATCGGGTGGTCGTGCGCCTTACCGACGAGGCGGCGGTGCGCCGCAAGGCCGGGGTCAATGTGATCGGTACCAAGCGTCTCAGGGGAGCTGACACATGAGCCGGCGCAGCGCTCCCATCTATCTTCCGCGCATGCGGCCGCTGCCCGCCCGCCGGGCGGTGGTCGTCTCGGTTCTCGACATCGGATCGAGCAAGGTCTGCTGCCTGATCGCCAAGCTCAGCCCGCGCAGCGACGATTGCGTGCTGCCGGGGCGGACGCATTCCATCGAGGTGCTGGGTTACGGCTACCAGCGCTCGCGCGGCCTCAAGTCCGGCGTCGTCGTCGACATGGACGAGGCCGAACAGGCGATCCGGCTCGCGGTCGACGCGGCCGAGCGCATGGCCGGTGTGACGGTGGAATCGCTGATCACAAACGTCACCTGCGGCCGGCTCGGCTCGGAGATCATCTCGGCGAGCGTCGGGCTTTCCGGCGACGAGGTTTGCGAGGCGGACATCCAGCGTGTGCTGGCCGCCGGCAGCGCACACACGGTGGCCGAGGGGCGGGCGGTCATGCACGCCCTGCCGATCGCCTACACGCTCGACGGCAACCGCGGCATGCGCGATCCGCGCGGCATGCTCGGCCAGCGTCTTGGCGTCGACATGCAGGTCGTGACGGCCGAGATTGCGCCGGTGCGGAACCTGGAGCTTTGCATCAACCGCGGCCATCTGGCCGTGGAGACGATGGTTGCCACGCCTTTTGCCAGCGGTCTTTCGACGCTTGTGGAGGACGAGGCGGAACTTGGGGTTGCCTGCGTCGACATGGGCGGCGGCACCACAACGATCTCGGTCTTCGTCGAAGGCCAGATGGTTCACGCGGATGCGATCGCCGTCGGCGGCCATCACGTGACCATGGACATCGCCCGGGCGCTTTCCACGCGCCTTGCGGACGCGGAGCGGATCAAGACGCTGCAGGGTTCCGCCCTGCGGAGCCAGTCGGACGAGCGGGACCTCATCTCGGTACCGCCGGTCGACGCGGACAGCGATCTGCCGCACCAGATCCCCCGGGCGATGGTGACGCGGGTGATCCTGCCGCGCGTCGAGGAAATCCTTGAGCTGGTGCGCGACCGGCTGACGGCCTCCGGCTTTGCCGGGCGGGTCGGAAAGCGGATCGTGCTGACTGGCGGCGCCAGCCAGCTCACGGGCCTGACGGAAGTCGCCAGGCGCGTTCTTGGACGTCAGGTCCGGCTCGGCCGGCCGCTTGGCGTCGCAGGTCTGCCGGAAGCAGCGAAGGGTCCCGCCTTCGCCGCCGCTGTCGGCCTTTTGATCTATCCGCAAGTCGCCCAGGTCGAGCAGTTCGAACCGCGCCACGCTTTGGGGCGCTGGTCGTTCGGCTCCAGCACTCTGGCCAGGGTCGGCAACTGGATACGCGAGAGCTTCTGAGGCGGGAAACCGCCTCGGAAGAGGTGTCTCCCGAAACAGGGCGGCACCACCACGAGGGAACCGAGGGTTAAAGTGGACGACCGGAAGGCCGTCCCAGGGGTCGCGAGGAAACCATGACCATCAATCTTAAAATGCCCGATCTCCAGGAGCTGAGGCCACGGATCACCGTCTTTGGCGTCGGTGGTGCCGGTGGCAATGCCGTCAACAACATGATCCAGGCCGGTCTTCAGGGCTGCGACTTCGTCGTTGCCAACACCGATGCCCAGGCTCTGGCCAGCAACCACGCCGAGCGCGTCGTCCAGATGGGCGTCGCCGTGACCGAGGGTCTCGGTGCCGGCTCGCAGCCGGACGTGGGTGCGGCTGCCGCCGAGGAGGTCATTGACGAGATCAATGATCACCTGTCCGGCTCGCACATGGTGTTCATTACCGCCGGCATGGGTGGCGGCACCGGCACCGGTGCGGCTCCGGTCATTGCCCGCGCCGCGCGCGAGATGGGCATCCTGACCGTCGGCGTGGTGACCAAGCCGTTCCAGTTCGAGGGTGCGCGTCGCATGCGCATCGCCGAATCCGGCATCACCGAGCTTCAGAATGCGGTCGACACGCTGATCGTCATTCCGAACCAGAATCTCTTCCGCATCGCCAACGCCCAGACCACCTTCGCCGATGCCTTCGCGATGGCCGACCAGGTGCTCTATTCCGGCGTTGCCTGCATCACCGACCTGATGGTGAAGGAGGGGCTCATCAACCTCGACTTCGCTGATGTCCGCTCCATAATGCGGGGCATGGGCAAGGCGATGATGGGCACGGGCGAGGCCTCCGGCGACAAGCGCGCCATGCAGGCCGCGGAGGCGGCGATTGCCAACCCGCTGCTCGACGAGACGTCGATGAAGGGCGCCCGCGGGCTGCTCATCTCGATCACCGGCGGCAACGACCTGACGCTGTTCGAGCTCGACGAGGCGGCTACCCGCATTCGCGAGGAAGTCGATTCCGATGCCAACATCATCCTTGGCGCGACCTTCGACGAGAGCCTCGACGGCATCATCCGCGTGTCGGTCGTGGCGACCGGCATCGACAAGGAACTGCGCGAGGACCTGTCTCCGGCCGAGACGCGCATGGCCGAACTGACCGAGCGTCTGAAGACCAACTCGGAGCCGGCTCCCGCGCCTGCCGCGGCCGACCCCGCGCCGCGTGCTCAGCAGCGCCCGGCGGCTCCCGTGCAGCGCCCCGGCGGTGCACCGCAGGCCCGTGCGGCCACGGCCGAGCGTATCGAGCGTGAGCTTGCGATTCCCGAGCCGGTCAAGTCTTCGACCGACCCGGACGTGGAAATCGCCCGCTTCAATCCCGCTCCGGAGATGATGACCCACGAAGCGCCGCTCGCCGATCTCGACGAGAGCGCTCTTCAGGCTCCGGTCGAGGAGGCTCCGGTCGTCGAGCCCTACATCCCGCCGGCGGCCGAGACGGTCGCTCCGCAGCCCACGCGCATGCCCTCCATCGAGGACTTTCCGCATGTGGCTCAGCGCGAGATGCGGGCTCACGTGCGCGAGGCAGAGGACGAGCACGTCGAGGAGCGTCGTCCGATGAGCCTCCTGCGTCGCATCGCCACCGGTCTCTCGCGTCGTGAGGACGAGGAGGAGATGGAGCATCATCCGGCCGCCCACGCCCCGCAGGCGCAGGCACCCGTGCAGCCCCGTCCGGCCCATGCGCCCCAGGCTCAGGCTCCTCAGCCCCAGGCCCCGCGTCCTGCCGCCGAGGCTCCGCGTCAGGCGCCGGCTCAGGCACCGCGCGCCGCCCAGGCTCCGGCCATGCGTCCGGCAGCGCCGCGCCCGGCCCAGCAGGGGGCAGCCGGCCAGCTCGATCTGACCGGTCGTTCGGCTCCTCAGCCGCGCACCATGAGCGAGGAAGACCAGCTCGAAATTCCGGCGTTCCTGCGCCGTCAGGCCAACTAGGCCGGCTCGCAGACCCTCGGACTTTCCCTCGTCGGGCGATCTGGCCATTGGCCAGATCGCCCGAATTTGTTTCCCGGGCAAAAAGTCGCATCTTTCCAGAGGCTTGCCGCACCGCATTTCGTTACATACCGTAACAAAGCTTTATTTCTGACCTGTCCGCTCGTGATTGTATGGTCCTGCCAGCGAATGAGAATCATTGCGCCTGCAATGGTTCGATCCACACCTCGCCCGGTTTTCGGCGAGGCCCTGTTCCCAGAGGACAGGTTTACGGCAGACAGGACATGCAGTCATGAAATCCAGAGCCGATCGGCAGACGACGCTCGCCCAATCCGTCACTCTCGAGGGCATCGGCGTGCACTCGGGCGACGCAGCGTCCGTATCGCTGCACCCGGCGGATGCGGGTACTGGTATCGTCTTCGTCGGCCGTGATCCAAAGACCGGCCGCGAGATCGAGATCCCCGCGCACTGGCGCGCCGTCACCGCCACCGCCCTTTGCACCGTCCTCGGCGATCCGAAGGCCGGCGGCGTTTCCACTGTCGAGCATCTGATGGCGGCGCTGCGCGGCCTGGGGGTCGACAATGCGGTCGTCGAGATGGACGGTCCCGAAATGCCGATCATGGACGGCAGCGCCTTCGCCTTTGTCGAGGCCATCGATGCGGTGGGCCTGCGCCGTCTTGCCGCCGCGCGCCGCTACATCCGGATCCTTCGTCCCGTCCGCGTCGACCAGGGCAGCGCCTGGTGCGAGCTGCGTCCCTTCGACGGCACGCGCTTCGATGTGACCATCGACTTCGACGCCGAGGTGATCGGTCGTCAGGCGATGGTTCTCGATCTTGCGCCGCAGGCCTTCCGCACCGAAGTCGCCCGGGCCCGTACCTTCGGCTCCGTTCAGGAAGTCGAGAAGCTGTGGAGCATGGGCTTCGCCATGGGGTCGTCGCTGGAGAATTCCGTCGCGATTTCCGACGGCAAGGTGCTCAATCCGGAAGGCACGCGCTGGCGCGACGAGTTCGTGCGCCACAAGATGCTGGATGCCATCGGTGATCTGGCGCTTGCCGGTCTGCCGATCCTTGGCGCCTACCGCTCGTATAAGGGCGGTCACCGGATGAACCACGCCATCCTCGTCGAGCTGTTCGAGAAGGCTGGGCAGGGCGCCTATGAGATCGTCGAGAGCGGCGTCGATGCCGAGGCATCCATCACGGCCTCTCAGATGTCCGCGCCGCGCCTGATGGTCGCCAGCGGCGCATCCTGAATTTCGCACGCTTCGCACGCGGGCGTGCCGCTTGGGTGCCCGCCTCCTTGGGGGTGGGCATGTGCCAATGTCTGCAGGATCTCCGCGTGTCAGCCTGCGCTTGTGACGCGATGAGGGGGGACGGTCCGCCCTGCATTCATTCGCGGCCATAAAAAAGCGACAAATCCCACTCACATGGCGTGACGTGTCCGGGGTTTTTCCGTTACAAGACGGTGGCCTCGGCTGCGGTCGAGGAAACCGTTTGGCCGCGAAGCGGCATCGGTGATCGACAGTCTTGTGAGGCCGCGGTCCACGCGTTCAGACGAAACCGGCGGGGCGGACAAGGGCGCAAGCGTTCGCCGAACCGGATGTGAGGAGTAAAGGCAGGTGATGGCGTTTCAGCCGAAGACCAAGGCAGGCAACACGGTGGCCAATGCGCGGCGTGCGTCGCGGGCAGCTGTTCTTGTCCTTGCAACCGTCGTGCTCGCGGCCTGCTCCTCGACCAAGGACGATGAAGATTTCGCCGCCAACGAGACGCCGCCTGCGGTCCTGTTCAACGAGGGCCTGGCGCTGCGCAGCGAGGGTCGGCTTTCCGACGCGCGCAAGAAGTTCGAGGAAATCGACAAGCAGCACCCCTATTCGGAATATTCGAAGAAGGCGCTGATCAATCTTGCCTACCTGAATTACAGCCAGGGCAAGTTCGACGAGGCGATTACCGCGGCGAAGCGGTTCACGACGCTCTATCCGGGCAGCGAGGACAGCGCTTACGCGCTCTATATCATCGGCCAATCGTACAACAAGCAGATCCCGGACGTGACGCGCGACCAGGAAATGACCAAGCGCTCGCTCGCCGCGTTTGGCGAGCTGATCCAGCGCTATCCCGAATCCGAGTATGCCGAGGACGCGCGCACCAAGATCCGCATCGCCCACGACCAGCTCGCGGGCAAGGAGATGCAGGTCGGGCGCTTCTACCTGAAGCGCCGGCAGTACATCGCCGCGATCAACCGCTTCAAGGTGGTCATCACCGAATACCAGACGACCCGTCACATCGAGGAAGCGCTCTACCGGCTGACCGAGTCCTACTACGCGCTCGGCGTGGTCAACGAGGCGCAGACGGCTGCTGCCGTGCTCGGGCACAATTTCCCCGACAGCCAGTGGTACAAGGACGCCTACACGCTGCTGAAGACCGGCGGTCATTCGCCGAGCGAGGACTCGGGGAGCTGGATCAGCCGTGCGTTCAGCGGTATCTCTCTCTAGGCGTTCACTCGAGGCGTCGTAGCCTCTCCGGCTTTGCGCGACTGCGCGGGCTCCACACATGATCCGGTCAAAGCTCGCATGCTCGTCACGCTTGCAATCCGCGATATCGTGCTGATCGACAGGCTCGATCTGGAGTTCGCGGACGGAATGTCGGTGCTCACCGGCGAAACCGGCGCGGGCAAGTCGATCCTGCTTGATGCGCTGAGTCTTGCGCTTGGCGGGCGGGGCGATGCCGGGCTGGTGCGCAACGGCCAGCCGCAGGGACAGGTGACTGCGGCCTTCGACGTGCCGATGACGCACCCGGTGCGCAAGCTCCTTGCCGACAATGATCTCGAATCGGATGGCGACGTCATCTTGCGCCGGGTGCAGGCGGAAGATGGGCGCAGCCGCGCCTTCATCAATGATTCTCCCGTCAGCGTGGCGCTGCTGCGCCAGGCCGGCGGGCTTCTTGTCGAGATCCACGGACAGAACGAATCCCGCGCCTACACCGATCCGGCCGAGCATCGCCGGCTTCTCGACATGTTCGCCGGCGCCGAGGGGCTTGCCGGCGATGTCGCCGATGCCTACCGGGCGCTGCGCGCGGCGGAGCGGGAGCTCAAGGTTCAGGAAGAGCGGATCGCGGCCGCCCGGCGCGAGGCGGACTTCCTGCGTTCCGCGAGCGCGGAACTTGCGACGCTGGCGCCGCAGGCCGGCGAGGAAGACGAGCTTGCCGAGATTCGCCAGTCGATGATGCAGGTGGAGAAGATCGCCACCGATCTGGGCGAGGCCTTCGAGACGCTCAACGGCAACGGCTCTCCGATCTCCGAGATCGCGGCACTGTGGCGGCGGCTGGAGCGCAAGGCCGAACAGGCGCCGGGGGTTCTCGGCGCGCCCGTCGGACATCTTGCCGAGGCGCTCGATCGTCTCGAGGATGCGCGCGCGGGGCTCGAGACGGCGCTGCGCGAGAGCGAGTTCGACCCGCAGGCGCTCGAGCGCACCGAGGAGCGGCTGTTCGCGCTGCGGGCGGCCTCGCGCAAGTATCAGGTGCTGGTCGACGAGCTTCCGGGGCTGCGCACACGCTATGAGGCCGACCTTGCCGCGCTCGATGCCGGCGAGGAGGCGCTTTCCGGGCTCGCAGAGGCGGTGCGCGCGGCGGTGTCGCGCTATGATCGCGCCGCCGCCGACCTGTCCGCCCGACGACATGAAGCCGCGCGCGCGCTGGAGGAGGCCGTTGCACTGGAGCTTCCCGATCTCAGGCTCGAGCGCGCCCGCTTCATCGTCAATCTGGAGAGCGACCCGGAAAACCGCAGCCGCGAGGGCATAGACCAGGCCGAGTTCTGGGTGCAGACCAACCCGGGCACCCGGCCGGGCCCGATGATGAAGGTTGCCTCGGGCGGCGAGCTGTCGCGCTTCCTGCTGTCGCTCAAGGTGTCGCTTGCCGACAAGGGATCGGCCCCGACGCTGGTCTTCGATGAGATCGACACAGGCGTTGGTGGCGCGGTTGCCGAGGCCATTGGCGCCCGGCTTGCCCGCCTTGCCCGGCGCGTGCAGGTGCTGACCGTCACCCATGCGCCGCAGGTCGCGGCGCGCGCGGCAGGCCACTTCCTGATCATGAAGGAAGACGCGCGCGAGGATGGTGGTGAGGAGCGTGTGGCGACGCGGGTGAAGCGCATCGATGTGGATCACCGCCGCGAGGAGATCGCGCGGATGCTGGCCGGTGCGACGATCACCGACGAGGCGCGCGCCGCCGCCGATCGGCTGCTTTCCGACGCCGGCTGACGCCGGGCGCTCCGGCGAGGCATGGCGGGGGAAAAGGCGAAAGCGGTGTTTCCCGCGTCGCGGTGGCGCTCCATATTGTCGGTTCGTGCGAGACGCTCACCCATTTTCCCGACGAGACCGCCATGGCCGACAAGATGCTGACCGACCGCTCCCCGGAAGATCTGACCCTGGAGGAGGCCGCGGCCGAGCTCGAGCGGCTTGCCAACGAGATTGCCGAGCATGACCGGCGCTATCACGGCGAGGACGCGCCGACGATTTCCGACGCCGACTATGACGCGCTGAAGCGGCGCAATGACGCCATCGAGGCGCGGTTCCCGGATCTGGTGCGCTCCGACAGTCCGACGCTCAGGGTCGGCAGCGCTCCGGCGGAGGGGTTCGGCAAGGTCACCCACAAGGTGCCGATGCTGTCCCTCGACAATGCCTTCAAGGACGACGACGTTCGCGATTTCGTCGGGCGTCTCCGCCGGTTCCTGAAGATCGACCCGCTGCAGGGCGCGATCGCCATCACGGCAGAGCCGAAGATCGACGGGCTGTCGCTGTCGTTGCGCTACGAGAAGCGCAAGCTCGTCAGCGCCGCGACCCGGGGTGATGGCACCGTGGGCGAGAATGTCACGCAGAACGCGCTGACCATCGATGACATTCCGAGGGAGCTTCCCGAGGGCGCCCCGGAGGTGGTGGAGGTGCGTGGCGAGGTCTACATGCGCCACGAGGATTTCCAGGCGCTCAATGCGCGTATGGAGATCCAGTCCGGCCGGACCTTCGCCAATCCGCGCAACGCGGCCGCCGGATCGTTGCGCCAGCTCAACCCGGAGGTGACGCGCGCCCGTCCGCTGCGGTTCTTCGCCTATGCCTGGGGCGAGATGAGCGAGATGCCTTGCGAGACGCAGTACGAGATGGTCCAGACTTTCGGGAACTGGGGCTTTTCGGTCAATTCGCGGATGACGCGATGCGACGACGTCGAGGGGCTGCTTGCGGCCTATCACGGCATCGAGGAGGAGCGGGCGCTTCTCGGCTATGACATCGACGGCATGGTCTACAAGGTGGACAGGCTCGATCTCCAGTCCCGACTCGGCTTTGTCTCACGCGCGCCGCGTTGGGCGATCGCGCATAAGTTTCCGGCCGAACAGGCCTTCACCATCCTGCGTGACATCGAGATCCAGGTCGGGCGGACGGGTGCGCTGACGCCCGTGGCGAAACTCGAGCCGGTCACCGTCGGCGGTGTGGTCGTCTCCAACGCGACCCTGCATAACGAGGACTATATCAAGGGCATCGGCCAGGACGGGGAGCCCATCCGCGGCGGCAAGGACATTCGCATCGGCGACACCGTGCGCATCCAGCGCGCCGGCGACGTCATCCCGCAAATCGTCGATGTCGATCTGGACAAGCGGTCGGCGGATGCCGTGGCCTTTGCCTTCCCGAGCGCATGCCCGGTCTGCGGCAGCCATGCCGTGCGCGATATCAATCCCAAGACCGGGCGCCCAGACGCGGTGCGCCGCTGCACCGGAGGGCTCGTGTGCGCGGCCCAGGCCAAGGAGAAACTCAAGCACTTCGTGTCGCGCAACGCCTTTGACATCGAAGGGTTGGGCGACAAACAGGTGGAGTTCTTTTTCGAACTGCCGCTCGGAGAGGGCGGCATCCGCCAGCCGGCCGACATCTTCACCATCGAGATGCGGGACAAGGCCTCGTCGCTTCAGAAGCTTCGCAACCGTGACGGCTGGGGCGAGACGAGCGTCACCAATCTCTTCGCTGCCATCGAGGCACGGCGCGAGATGCCGCTCAACCGGGTGATCTTTGCCCTTGGCATTCGCCATGTGGGCGAGGGCAACGCCAAGCTCCTTGCCCGCCACTATCTCGACTGGGCGAGCTTCGCGGCGGCGATGACGGCGGCGGGCGATCCGCAGTCCGATGCCTGGGCCGAGCTCAACAGCATCGACGGCATCGGCGAGACGGTGGCGCGCGCGGTCGTCGAGTTCTTCGCGGAAGGGCACAACCGTGACGCTCTGGAGGCTCTGCTCCACGAGATCAGGCCGCAAGCCCTGGAGAGGGCCGAGGCGGGCTCTAGCCCCGTGGCGGGAAAGACCCTGGTTTTCACCGGGACACTGGAGAAGATGAGCCGAGACGAGGCGAAGGCACGTGCCGAGGCCATGGGCGCCAAGGTCTCGGGATCGGTCTCGAAGAAGACCGATCTCGTAATCGCCGGCCCGGGCGCGGGCTCGAAGCTGAAGAAGGCGGAAGAGCTCGGTGTCGATGTCATCGATGAAGACGCCTGGATTGCCATGTCCAAGGCGTGAGAAAGAGCAGTTCTTCTACTTATGTAGAATGACGTAATTTATTGTTTTAAATGGCTTTTCTATTTTTTGGGGCGGTTCCCTTAAAAGAATTTCAATCTCCGATTGCCAGACTTTCGTCACGGGCGTGTGGCCCGAGTGAAATCTGGAGAGAACTATGTTTCGTCGACTGCTGTCCGGTTCGATTGGTCTGCGCCTGGCCGCGATCAGCATCATTCCGCTTGCCGCGCTGCTTGTCGTCAGCTCGATCGAGCTGATGCGGGATTATCGCTCCGTGCAGGAGCGCAAGATGGTGGCGGACTTCCTTAACGTTGCTCCCGTGATATCGGAACTGGTGCACCAGCTTCAAAAGGAGCGCGGTGCGTCGGCTGGATATGTCGGATCGAAGGGGCGCGCCTTCGCTGACGAGATCCGCTCCCAGCGCAGGGCCACCGATGAGACGTTGGAAACCTATGTCTCGGGCGTGCCGGAGCCAACGGGGCGACTTGCCATCGATGGGTTCTCGCGACCGCATGCCACCGTCTCCGGACAGCTCAAGAGGCTTGCCGAGGCACGCCGGAGCGTTGATTCCCTGACGTTCGAGGTTGCCGATGTCGCGGGCTTTTACACGCCGATCATTTCAAATCTTCTCGACATGATCTCGAGCATGTCCGGCCTCGTCGAGGACGGCGACACCCTGCGCTCCGTGATTGCCTACAATGCGTTGATCCAGGCGAAGGAGCGGGCGGGCATCGAGAGGGCAATGGGTGCGGCCGGTTTCGGCGCTGGCGTTTTCAACGAAAAGGTATTCCGCAATTTCGTGCGCCTCGGCGCGATGCAGGACACCTATCTGGATACCTACCGGCGTTTTGCCTCGCCAGACATGGTGGCGACGTATGAAAGCGCACTTGCCGGTCCGGTCGAAGCCGATGTGGCGGCACTGCGACAGCTTGCCTACGCGGCTCCCTTTGGCGGCGATATCTCGGCTGTGACCGGACCGCAGTGGTTCAAGGGCAGCACCGTCCGTATCGAGGCGCTGAAGCGGGTCGAGAACGCGTTGGCGGGGGCCATCTCTTCCGAGGCTGCCATGGGCGTGGCGGCGGGCGGGCGCTCCTTCTTGTGGAGGCTTGGGCTGATCGCAGCTCTCGCGCTGGCCACCATGGCGTTTTCCGTGTGGGTCTATCGCTCCATCGTTCCGCCGATAACGGGATTGCTGGAGGTGATGCGCCGTCTGGCTGCCAATGACACGGACATTGTCATCGCCAACACCGGCAGGGCGGACGAGATCGGAGCGATGGCCGGAGCCATCGAGATCTTCCGGGAAAATGCCGTTGAGCGCATCAACCTGGAAAGCCGCCTGCAGGATGAACGCCTGCGCGAACGCGACAGGCAGGCCTCCATCGAGGCCATGATCGAGGGGTTCCGCTCCAGCGTGTCTTCGACGCTGGATGTGGCGGGTTCCAAGGCCGTCGACATGCGAAGCTCCGCTGAAACACTGAGTTCGGAGGCGAGCCGCGCCGCGACCGACGCCTCGTCGGCGAGCGCTGCCACGCAAGCCGCCTCCGGCAACATCCAGGTGGTGGCTGCGGCGGCAGAGGAGCTCTCGGCGTCCATTGCCGAGATCGCTTCGCAGACCGTCAAGGCGAGCGATCTCATGGCCTCGGCGTCGACGCGGGCAACCGCGACCAATGCAGAGGTGGCAACCCTGTCGGATGCCGCCGAGCAGATCGGGTCTGTGGTCAATCTCATTCGCGACATTGCGGAACAAACCAACCTGCTGGCGCTCAACGCCACCATCGAGGCGGCACGCGCGGGTGAATCCGGCAAGGGCTTCGCGGTGGTCGCAAGCGAAGTGAAAAGCCTGGCTGGACAGACCGCAAAGGCGACGGAGGACATCGCCTCGCAGATCACCGGCATCCAGTCGTCGACGCGTGGGGCAGTCGATTCCATCGGCGACATCGCGGCAGCGATGTCGGAGATCCGCGAGCTGACGTCGACGATTGCCGGCGCTGTCGAGCAGCAGCGCGCGGCGACGCAGGAGATTGCAGGATCCGCCTTGGCCGCCTCGACGGGAACGGACACGGTTGCCGACAATGTGACTTCCGTCACGTCGGCCATCGGCGAGACGGCGAGTGTTGCAGGTGACGTCAATTCCGTCTCTGCGAGCCTTGCCGAGGTGACGAGGCAGCTTGCCGGAGAGGTGGAAACGTTCCTTGCCGATGTGACGCGCGATCTGCAGGCGCGTCGGGCCGCGGTGCAGGCGCAGATGCGAGAAGCGGTGATCGTTACCGCCATGGGGCGTCGCTATCAGGCCGTTATCGGCGCGGCGGATGCCTTTGCGGCAAGGGTTACCTCCGCAGCGGGCATCGCGACCGATCAGCCGCTGAAGCTTCAGCTTGCCGATGGGCGGGTCGTTTCCGCGCGCGTTTCCTCGGCCGAAGGGACCTTCTACGATCTTCGCTTCGATGAACCTGCGGAAGCGTTGGCATCACTCATTGCGGCCTGATTTTCGAATAACAATGGAGTCAGACCGGGCAGTGGAGGGGCGCGAGCAATTGCGCCCCTCCAATTGACGGGACAAGTTGCTATATTGGTCCAAAGAGAGAACAGAATCGCGCGAGGTCGAATCCCGATCCGCGGTTCCGGTTTGAGTGACCCTGACCCATCGAGATCCGAGACCGCATGGCCAATTTCCCTGTCGACAGCCGACATTCCGCCCGAGATGCCGAGCCGGTGCCATCGGGGCGCGACGACAGGGGTGTGCCCGCGGGCAGTGGTATCGCGGCGCGGGCGCGGGCGGCCATGGCGCGACCGGCGGAGCCGATGCAGCCGACGCCCTATCTCGAGGGGCTGAACCCGGAGCAGCGCGAGGCCGTGGAGACCCTGGACGGACCCGTTCTGGTGCTTGCCGGCGCGGGCACGGGCAAGACCAAGGTCCTGACCACGCGCATCGCCCACATTCTGGCGACGCGACGTGCGTTTCCGAGCCAGATCCTTTCGGTGACCTTCACCAACAAGGCCGCGCGCGAGATGAAGGAGCGCATCGAGCGGCTGATCGGCGACAGCGCCGAGGGCATGCCCTGGTTGGGCACGTTCCATTCGATCTGCGTCAAGATCCTGCGCCGCCATGCGGAACTCGTCGGTCTCAAGTCCGGTTTCTCCATTCTCGACACGGACGACCAGATCCGGCTGATCAAGCAGATCATCCAGGCCGAAGGGCTTGACGACAAGCGCTGGACGGCGCGTGCCTTCGCCGGGCTGCTCGACGGGTGGAAGAACCGCGGCCTGACCCCCGAACAGGTGCCAGAAGGAGAGGCCCGCAGCTTCGCCAACGGTCGGGGGCGTGAGCTCTATGCGCTCTATCAGGACAGGCTGTCGATCCTGAACGCCTGCGACTTCGGCGATCTGCTGCTGCATGTCATCACGCTGTTCCGCAAAAATCCGGACGTGTTGAAGGACTTCCAGCGCCGCTTCGTCTTCATGCTGGTGGACGAGTATCAGGATACCAACATCGCGCAGTATATGTTCCTGAGGTTGCTGTCACAGGGGAACACCAACATCTGCTGCGTGGGTGATGACGACCAGTCGATCTATGGCTGGCGCGGGGCCGAGGTCGACAACATCCTGCGTTTCGATCACGATTTCCCGGGCGCCAAGGTGATCCGGCTGGAGCGCAATTACCGCTCGACGAGCCACATCCTGGCTGCCGCCTCTCATCTGATCGCCCACAACGAGGGCCGTCTCGGCAAGACGCTGTTCACCGACCTTGAGGACGAGGGGGATGACGAGCGCGTCTCGGTCGCCGCCGTGTGGGATTCGGAGGAGGAAGCGCGGGCCATTGGCGACGAGATCGAGGCGTTGCAGGCGAAGGGCCATGGCCTCGAGCAGATGGCGATCCTGGTGCGCGCTTCCTTCCAGATGCGTGAGTTCGAGGATCGGTTCGTCACGCTGGGGATCAACTATCGGGTCGTCGGCGGGCCGCGCTTCTATGAGCGCATGGAGATCCGCGACGCACTTGCCTATTTCCGCGCGATCGTTCAGCCGGCCGATGACCTGGCCTTCGAGCGCATCGTCAACACGCCGAAGCGCGGCCTCGGCGAAGCGAGCCTCAAGCTCGTTCATGCCCATGCACGGGCGAACCGGATGCCCTTGATGCAGGCGGCAGCCGATCTCTGCCAGACGGAAGAGCTGAGGCCAAAGGCGCGCACGACGCTCAGGATGCTGCTTGCCGACTTCGACCGCTGGCGGGATCAGCTCGAGGGCATGCCGCATACCGAGCTGGCCGAGATCGTGCTCGACGAGAGCGGCTACACCGAGATGTGGCGCGCCGACCGTTCCGCCGAGGCGCCGGGGCGGCTCGACAACCTCAAGGAACTGATCCGCTCGATGGACGGGTTCGAGTCCATGGCGGGGTTCCTGGAGCATGTCTCGCTGGTGATGGACAGGGACGCGGACGGCAACGCCGAGGCGGTGTCGCTGATGACGCTGCATTCGGCCAAGGGCCTGGAGTTCGACACGGTTTTCCTTCCCGCCTGGGAAGAGGGGCTCTTTCCGCACCAGCGCGCGCTCGATGAATCCGGTCGCGCCGGCCTGGAGGAGGAGCGCCGCCTTGCCTATGTCGGCCTGACCCGGGCGCGCCGGCGTGCCAAGATCTGGTTCGCCTCCAACCGGCGCATTCACGGCAGCTGGCAATCGACGATTCCCTCGCGCTTTCTCGACGAGTTGCCGGCCGACCATGTGGACGTGGTCGAGCCGTCCAAGTCCTATGGGGGCTATGGCGGCGGTTACGGCGCGAGCCGCTTCGACACGCGTGATCCGTTCCAGTCGAGCTATTCGACGCCGGGATGGCAGCGGGCGCAGCGCTCCCAGTCTTCGGGAGGAGGCGGTGCGGGGACGCGCGGCGGGTTTGCCGGTCGGTTGAGCGGCAACGAGCGGCGCGGCAGCGGTGGCCCGCGCACCATTGAGGGGGACCTTGTGGTGAAGTCGGTTGCCGAGGAGCCGTCCTCCTTCGCGACGGGCGAGCGGGTCTTCCACATCAAGTTCGGCTATGGCGAGATCGTTGCCATCGAGGGAAACAAGCTCACGATCCAGTTCGAAAAAGCTGGCCGGAAGAAGGTCCTGGACGGTTTCGTCGAGCGGCACTGACGCGTGTCCGCCGACGCCGGGCGCACCCTTTGGGGGACTATCGGAGCGCCCGCCGCCCCCTCTCCCTGCCAAGGCCGTTGCCGATGGCCGTCCGCGGGTCTATAGGCGGGCAACCCGCCCCATCCGCAGGAAGCCCCGGAGCCCTCATGTCGACCATCCGCGTCCGTATCACCGCCCAGGAGATCGAGGCAAAGCGCATCTATGAGTTGCTGTCCCGAGACTTCGAGGACGATGGCAACCCGGTGACCGTGTTCGAGGCGTCCGCCGACGGCCGCGACTGGACGGCGGAGATCCTGCTCTTCGACATGAGTGCCGGCGAGGCGTCCGATCTGGTGCGCGACCGACTTGGCGCGGATGCCTTCGCCGCGCCTGTCGAGGCGGTCGAGCTTGAAGACATCAACTGGGTCGCCAAGAGCCTGGAAGGGCTGAAGCCGGTGCGCGCGGGACGTTTCTTCGTGCATGGGGCGCATGACCGCGACAAACGGCCCGACAATGGCGTCTCCATTGAGATCGAGGCCGCGCTGGCCTTCGGGACAGGGCATCACGGCACAACGGCGGGCTGCCTGATCGAGATCGATCGGCTGCTGACGCGGCGGCGCTATGCGCGCATGCTCGATCTGGGTACGGGGACCGGCGTGCTCGCCATCGCCATGGCACGGCTTTCCCGGCAGAAGGTGCTTGCAACCGACATCGATCCGGTGGCGACCAAAACCGCGCGCGCCAATGCGGTGGCGAATCTCGCCGGCCCCTTGCTGAAGGTGGCGACGGCGGCGGGCGTCGACGCCCGGGTCTTCGACGAGGAGGGGCCCTTCGATTTTGTCGTCGCCAACATTCTGGCGCGGCCGCTGATGCGCATGGCGGATGGTCTGTCCCGGCGCATGGCGCATGATGCGACGCTGGTGCTGTCCGGGCTGCGGGTCGAGGACGGACCGCGTATCCTCTTTGCCTATGGTGCGCAGGGGTTCCGCCTGGTGCGCAGGCAGGACCGCGACGGCTGGCTGACGTTGACGCTGATGCGTGGGCGTCACCTTGTGTGACGCACACGCGGCGCGCCGGCCCGGGTGGTCCGGGCGGCGTTCAGGCACAAAAAAACCCGGCGCAAGGCCGGGTTCTTTTGTTGTCTGCCGGGTGCAGGGCGCTTAGCGCGCCTTGCGCCGGATCAGAACGCCGCGGACAATCCGCCCTGACGCTCAAGCTCGGCACGCTCGTAGCCGTAGGCGGCAAGCGTCGCATCATCGAGCGAGAGCAGATAGCCGTTCACATAGCGGCGAGCCTGGCGCTCGCGCGCCGCAACCATGGAATCCATGGCCTTGCGGAACAGGCTCTTCGAGGTGCCGTGCGATACGCCGGCAAGTGCAGTCGTGGTGGCAATGGCCATGATCTTTACTCCGGTTCGAGGTCTCTTCTAGAGAGGTTCCTCCCTCAAACTCACAAGTCCAATATGGGGGGAACCGAGCTCTGCGAAAAGTGCGATAAGTGCATGGCAGTGCTGCGATTGCTGCATGTGCGAATTAGAAATTTTGCGATGCAACATCCAAAGTCTGTGCAAGGCGCACAGCAGCTGTGCATCCGCTGCACAGAACGCGTGCAAAGCCGGGGCTGTGAGACCGTGTTTCCCCTTTCGCGGACCTCGTTTTCTCGCTAGCGTCTCGTCATGTTCCAGTCCTTCGACACGATGATTGATCCCAGTACGGGTTCCGCGCGGTGCGCGGCGCTCCGGGATGAGCTTGCCCGCCGCGGTCTCGACGGGTTCCTGGTGCCGCGCGCCGATGCCCACCAGGGTGAATATGTGCCGCCGAGCGAGGCCCGGCTGGAATGGCTGACGGGTTTCGCCGGTTCCGCCGGCATGGCCGTTGTTCTCGCCCGGGAGGCGGCCATCTTCGTCGACGGTCGCTACACCATCCAGGTGCGCGAGCAGGTCGATACCTCGGTCTTCGCGCCGCAGCACCTGATCGAGACCCCACCCGCGACATGGCTCGCCGAAACGGTGAAGCCAGGCGCGCGTATCGGCTATGATCCTCGGCTTCACACGATCAATGGCGCCAGGCGCCTCGCCGATGCCTGTGCGGACGCGGGAGCCGAACTGGTTGCCGTCGACGACAATCCGCTCGATGCGGTCTGGTCCGACCGGCCGGCGTCGCCGCTTGGAACCGTCACGGTGCATCCTGATGCGTTCGCCGGCGAGCAAGCCGCGGCCAAGATCGACCGCATGGCGCGGGCGGTGGCCGCCGCAAGGGCAGATGCCTTCGTGCTGACCCAGCCCGATTCCATCGCCTGGCTCTTCAATATCCGCGGCAGCGACGTGCAGCATACGCCTCTGCCGCTATCCTTCGCCGTCCTGCCGGCGGAAGGGCGCCCGCGCATCTTCATCGACGCGCGCAAGCTCACCAACGTCTCGCGCGATCATCTGGAAGCACTTGCCGTGATCGATGGTCCCGAGGCGCTGATACCGGCGCTGGCGGAGCTTGGTGGCAGTGGTGCGGCGGTCATGCTGGATCCCGACTGGACCGGAGCCGCTCTGGGCGAGGCGGTTGCCGCGGCTGGCGGCCGGGTCGTGACCGGGGCGGACCCGGTGACGCGGGCGAAGGCTGTGAAGAACGCGGCCGAGATTGCTGGCGCGCGGGCGGCGCACCTGCGCGACGGCGCTGCATTCTGCCGGTTCCTCGCCTGGTTCGACGGCGCGGTGGCCGAGGGACCTCTCGACGAGATCGCGGTTGCCGAGAAGCTCGAGTCGTTCCGCGCCGAAACCGGTGCCTTGAAGGAAATCTCCTTCGACAGCATCTCGGCTGCGGGCCCCAATGCGGCCATCTGCCACTATCGCGTTGATCGGCGCTCCAACCTGCAGATCCCGCCGGACAGTCTGTTCCTGATCGATTCCGGCGGCCAGTATCAGGACGGTACGACCGACATCACCCGGACCATTGCGGTCGGTGCCGCAACGCAGGATATGAAGCGCCATTTCACGCTGGTGCTGAAGGGGCATATCGCCATCGCCACCGCGCGGTTCCCAGCGGGAACGAGCGGTGCGCAGCTCGACGCGCTGGCCCGCATCGCGCTGTGGAAGGCCGGGCTCGACTTCGACCATGGCACCGGGCACGGCGTGGGGTCTTATCTTTCTGTGCACGAGGGGCCGCAGCGCATCGCCAAGACCGGTCATGTCGCGCTGGAACCGGGCATGATCGTGTCCAACGAGCCTGGCTATTACCGCGACGGCTCGCATGGCATTCGCATCGAGAATCTCGAACTGGTCACCCCGGCCGCGATGATCGAAGGCGGCGAGCGGCCGATGCTTGGCTTCGAGGCGTTGACGCTCGCGCCCATCGACCGGCGTCTGGTCCTGGGAGACATGCTGACGGGCGAAGAGCGCGCATGGTTCGATGCCTATCACGCGCGCGTGCTGGCCGACATCGGGCCGCTGGTGGACGCTGAGACGCGGACCTGGCTCGAGGCTGTGACGGCCCCGCTTTGACACACCGCAGCACGCTGCCGCCACAAGCGCGGCGGCTGCGTGCTGCAAGACGACGTCTCGGGTCGTGGAAACGCGGAACGGAGGTTTCGCGTTTTTAAAACCAGCATCTTGATATGGATTCCGGGAGGAATTCCAAGTATACCGCAAGCTAGCTCGCATGTGGCGCTGGCAGCGCGTCAAATTCGATCCGAAACCCCTAGAAAGCGTTTGTCCCTGGGCCGATCCGGCCGCAAGACGGGGACAAGGAGCCTATGGCTTATAGATATCTCCTAGTTCACCCCGTCAGATACCTTCGTGCGCTGTCGCGGAAGTGGCAGCGAAGGATCATCTTCGGCGTTGGCGGCCTCATGGTCGGGCTGAGCGGCATGGCGCTCGCGGTGATTTCCGACAAGGCGCAGGACGTCTTTCGGGCTTTTCTCGAGATATCTCCCTACAGCGGGCTTTTCGTCACGCCTGTCGGTTTCGGGTTGGTGGTCTGGATGACCAACCGCTATTTCCCGGGAACGCAGGGCTCCGGCATCCCTCAGGCCATCGCCGCGCGTCAGTTGAAGAGCCCTCGGGACCGCGTCAAGCTCGTCGGGTTGCGATCTGCGGTCGGCAAGTTGTTGATGACCACGGCCGGTCTTGCCGTTGGAGCGTCAACGGGGCGCGAGGGGCCGACGGTGCAGATTGGCGCCGCGATCATGTTCCTCACCGGGCGGATTTCGCCGCGACGGCAGCAGGGACTTATCCTCGCCGGCTCGGCCGCGGGCATCGCCGGCGCGTTCAACACGCCGCTTGCCGGTATCGTCTTCGCCATCGAGGAAATGAGCCGGTCGTTCGAGATGCGCACCAGCGGCCTGATCATCGGAACGGTGATTCTCGCCGGCATGGTGCCGCTGACGGTGTTCGGCAATTACATCTATTTCGGCACGACCCACGACGTGCTGCATTTCGGCTGGGGCTGGTTGGCCGTTCCCGTGATCGGCGTCATCGGCGGGATCTGCGGCGGTGCCTTCTCGCGCGTCCTGCTTCTGGTGACGCTTGGCTGCCCCGGGCGGATCGGGCGCTTCATCAAGGCGCGCCCGGTGGCCTTCGCGGTGATCTGCGGCATGGTCGTCGCGCTCTGCGGCCTGGCGACCGGCGGCGCGGTGAACGGCACGGGATACGAGGCCGCACGCGAGGCCCTGCACGGACGGTCGGAACTCTCCTTCATCTATGCGCCGCTCAAGTTTCTGGCGACCGTCGCCTCGGCGATCAGCGGTCTTCCCGGCGGCATCTTTTCGCCGTCGCTGTCGGTGGGGGCGGGCCTTGGCGCCGATCTTTCGCTGCTTTTCCCCAATGTGCCGATCGGTGTGATCGTGCTTCTGGGGATGGTCGCCTATTTCACGGGCGTGGTGCAGGCGCCGATCACCGCCTTCGTCATCGTCATGGAGATGACCGACAACAATCACATGCTGTTGCCGCTGATGGCCTGCGCGCTGATCGCCAACGCGGCGTCCAAGGTCATGTGCAAGGAAGGCGTCTATCAGGCACAGGCGCGCATCTTCGTGAAATGGGTGGAATCGACCTCGACACGGCCGGTCCGTTAGGCCCGGCCCGCACCTTGTCGCTGTCTTCGGGCGGGGACTGGTGCGGGTCGGAAGTCTTTGGCCCGGATTATGGTTTTTTGCTAGTCTGCGGGAAATCCGGTCCGGGTGGGACGTGCGGGGCGATGGTGCCTCCGATCCCGACCGGCAGCGCGCCGGACGGCACGCAGCGTCATTCCTGGGAGTTTCTCAATGTCCCTTGCCACCCTTCAGGCCGAAGTCCACCGCAATGGAGCGGGAATCGCGCTTGTCCTTCAGATCCTGGGCCAGCGCTTCGGTGACAGGTTCTCCGCCGCACAGGCGGTGCGCGAGCAGCATGCGCACACCACGACCTGGTTGCCGAATCAGGCGCCCGACGGCGTCGTCTTCGCCGAGACGACGGAAGAGGTGGCCGAGGTCGTTTCCGTGTGCGCAGAACATCGCGTTCCGGTCATCGCCTTCGGCACTGGGTCCTCGCTCGAGGGGCATGTGAATGCGCCCGCAGGCGGCATTTCCGTCGATCTGTCGCGCATGAACCAGGTGCTCGAGGTTCATGCGGAAGACCTCGACTGCGTCGTGCAGGCGGGCGTTACCCGCAAGCAGCTCAATGAATATCTGCGCGACACGGGGCTTTTCTTCCCGATCGATCCGGGCGCCGACGCAAGCCTTGGCGGTATGGCCGCGACGCGTGCTTCCGGCACCAACGCGGTGCGCTATGGCACCATGAAGGATGCGGTCCTGGCGCTCACGGTGGTGATGGCCGACGGACGGATCGTGCATACCGGCGGGCGGGCGAAGAAGTCATCGGCCGGCTACGATCTTACGCGGCTCATGATCGGCTCCGAGGGCACGCTCGGCATCATCACCGAGGTGACGCTGCGCCTGCACGGCATTCCGGAAGCCATGTCGGGCGGCGTATGCCCGTTCCCGGATCTGGAAAGCGCCTGCAACGCGGTGATCCAGACGATCCAGCTTGGGCTGCCGGTCGCACGTATCGAACTTCTCGATACGCTGCAGATCCGCGCCTGCAATGCGTATTCGAAGCTTGATTTCGAGGAGACGCCGACGCTTTTCGTCGAGTTTCACGGCACCGAGGCGGGGGTGCGCGAGCAGAGCGAGCTGTTCGGCGAGATCGCCGGCGAGAACGGCGGCGGAACCTTTGTCTGGGCGACGCAGGCCGAGGATCGCAACAAGCTCTGGACGGCGCGGCACAACGCCTACTGGGCCTCGCTTGGCCTGCGGCCGGGCAGCAAGGGCGTTTCGACCGATGTCTGCGTGCCGATCTCGCGGCTGGCGGACTGTATCGGCGAGACCTACCGCGACATCGAGGAGAGTGGGCTGATTGCTCCGCTCGTCGGCCATGTCGGCGATGGCAATTTCCATGTCCTGGTGCTCGTCGACGTCGAGAAGCCGGAGGAAATCGAGGCGACCGAAGCCTTCGTCGAGCGCCTCAATTGGCGCGCCATCGAGATGGGAGGCACCTGCACCGGCGAGCATGGCGTGGGCCAGGGAAAGATGAAATATCTCGACCGTGAACACGGGGCGGGGCTGGACGTGATGCGCACGATCAAGCGCGCGCTCGATCCGCATGGCATTCTCAATCCGGGGAAGATCCTCAAGACAGACTAGGGCCGGGCGGCCGGACGCCGGCTCGAACGAGGGAGAAGAGCGCTGAACTCGATCTACATCACGATCGGCGTAACGCTCATCGCCGTGCTGCTGGCCGCTCTCGTCGGTCCGTTCCTTGTCGACTGGACCGCCTATCGGACCACGTTCGAGCGCTATGGCGAGCAGATGCTCGGCCACCGCGTCGCGGTGATGGGCGAGGCCGAAATGCGGCTTTTGCCCACGCCGACGCTGACCTTCACCGATGTGCGCGTCGGCGAACCCGAAGACCCGCTGCTCGCGGTTTCCCGGTTCACCATGCGGGTGGAGCTGCCGCCTCTGCTGAAGGGCGAGATCCGGGTCATCGACATGACGATGGACGCGCCCAGCCTGCGGCTTTCCATCGATGAGCAGGGGCGTCTTGACTGGTTCACCGCGCGCGACCGCGCGGGGCTGATCCGCGATCTCGACCCCGACCTTGTCATGCTCGAGCAGGCGACGATCCGCGACGGCCGACTCAGCATCATCGATGCGCGCAGCGGGCGCACCCATCGGATCGAGGATGTCGATCTGACCGTTGCGGCGCGCTCGTTGCTCGGACCGTTCAAGATCGACGGCATGGCATCCCTGGGCGGCGAGCGGGCAACCGTGATGCTGACGACCGGCCGTCGCGACGCGGAGGGCGGGCTCCGGCTGCGCGCCAGCGTCATTCCCGTGTCGACGCCGGTCGACCTCGTCATGGACGGGCGACTTGCCATCGACGATGGCCGGCCCGCCTATGAGGGTGGCTATACGCTGGCCTCCGTCACGGTGGATGAGGACAAGACGAAAGCCTGGCGGAGCGAGGGCGCCTTCGCGCTCGACATGACCACGTTGAACCTGAAGGAGGCACGGTTCTCCTTCGGGCCGGAAGAGCGTCCCGTGTCGCTTGAGGGCACGCTCGCGGTGTCGCTTGCCGAGCCCTACAGGTTCGATCTCGAAGCCCGCGCCAAGCAGCTGGATCTCGACCGGATCTCCGGTCGCGGGCCCCAGGAGCCGCTATCGGCGAGGGAGGCCGGCGGCATCGTTCTCGACGCGCTGCAGGCTCTGCCGCATCCCGCCATCGCCGGGACCGTGAAGCTGGCCGTGCCGGGGGTGATCTCCGGCGGCGGCCTCATCCAGGACGTGCGGCTTGAGGCGGACCGGCTGGCGAGCGGCTGGCGCGTGCGCACGCTCGAGGGACAGCTGCCCGGGCGAACCGAGTTTCTCGCCCGGGGCGATATCGAACTCACCCCGAAAGCCGCGTTCCGGGGCAGTTTCGCCGCCTCGGTCGTCCAACCCAATCTTTTTGCCGACTGGTGGCGAAAGGGCGGTGTCGCCGGTGCCGTCGTCGAGCCCTTCGCGGTCGATGCAAGGGTGGCCGCAGCCTCTGACGGCGTGTCGCTCACGGATATGTCCTTCGAGATCGCCGGCCAGTCGGGGCGGGGCGCGATCTCCTACCGGTTGCCGGCGGGCGGTCCGCCTCGGCTGGAAGCGGATCTCGATGCGGAACTTCTGGACGCAGATCAGGCGCGTCTGCTCGTCGGCCTTTTCCTGGGTGGCAAGGACAAGGGGCTGGACATCGCCGGAGAGATCTCCGCGCGAATCTTCGCGCAAAAGGTCAAGGCCGGTGCCTTCAGCGCTTCGGGAGCGACGCTGAAGGCCCTTTACGCGAACGACACGCTGTCGATCGATACGCTGTCGATCGACGATCTCGCCGGCGCGCGGATTGCTGCCGAGGGCAAGATTTCCTCCCTGTCGTCGACACCTTCGGGAAAGATGACGGTTTCCGTCGACGCGGACCGGCTCGATGGTGTCGCCGGACTTCTCTCGGCGCTGGTTCCCGAGGCCGGGGCGGCACGTTTTCTCGCCAGCCGGGCCGAGGCATTGTCGCCGGCGCGGCTTGAGCTCGTCTTCACCGGCGAAGCAAGCGGGGCGGGAGCTGGTGCGACGACACTTGCC
This sequence comes from Stappia sp., assembly GCF_048268045.1. GTDB lineage: Bacteria > Pseudomonadota > Alphaproteobacteria > Rhizobiales > Stappiaceae > Stappia. The sequence continues at coordinate 347,174 of NZ_JBLWWG010000001.1, read as the reverse complement.
GGCGTCACGGCCAGAGGCACGGCGGGGGGCACTGCTGTCGACATTTCCGCCGGCCTGGACGGGCGGCTGGACGCCTGGCGCGCGGCGCGCCTGGATCTGAGCGCCGGGTTGAGCGCGGCGGACGGCGCGGGCTTCCTGGCGCAGGTCGGGCTTTCGGTGCTGCCCGTTGCCGCGGTTGGCGATGCCCGGCTGGAGCTCAGTCTCTCCGGTCGCGCCCAGAACGCGCTGGAGGGATCCGCGCGCTTCTACCTCGGCAAGGAGGCATCCCTTGCCGCGGTTGGCGAGATCACCCTGCCGAAGGACGGCGAGGCGGTCTATTCGGCCGATGTCACCGCGAAGGCGCGTGATCTCATGTCGCTTGCGATCCTGTCGGGACGCCTGCCGTCCCTGACGACGGGCAGCGGTGCGGTCGATCTCGTCGCCGGGCTCGAGGGCAAGGGCGACACTTTCACACTGAAGGATATCGCCGGGCGTTTCGCCGAGGCCGAGGTCGATGGCGCACTGGACGTCAACCTGCGTCGGAAGACGACGGGCATGGCGCCGCGGGTGCGCGGCCGTCTGGTTCTTTCGACGCTGGATCTTGCCGCCGCCACAGATCTGGTGCTTGGCCCGGACGAGATGACCTCCGCCGAGACGGGCGTCTGGTCGACCACGGCCTTCGGTCAGCCGCTGCTGCCGGATCTCGATATCGGCGTCGATCTTTCGGTTGGCGCGCTTGCAATGGCCGGCCTTCCGGAGATCGTCGATCTCGAAGGCCGGTTGACGCTGACGCCCGAGGCGCTCGCGCTCGATATTTCGGGCGGGAAATTCGCCGATGGTGCGATCTCCGGTGCTTACGCGGTCAAGAGGTCCGGGGGGCAGGCGAGCCTGACAGGGTCGGCGAAACTCGAAGGCGCGGACCTTGCGGAGCTCGTCTGGCGGCGCGGCGGGCGCGCTGTTGCGACCGGGCGCCTCGACCTGACAGTCGATGCGGAGGGTACGGGGCGGTCGCTCGCGGGCATCGTCTCCGGACTGGCCGGAGGCATGACGCTCGGCGTTTCGGATGGCGAGATCCGCAGGATCAACCCGAACGCCTTCGCTCTGGTGATCCGGGCGGTCGATGCCGGCATGAAGCTGGAGGACGACACCATCCGCCAGGCTTTCGCGAGCCATCTGGACGCCGGGGTGCTGCCCTTCGAGGCGCTTGAGGCCAGCGGATCGATCGCCGGCGGCGTGCTGCGGGTCAACACGCTGCGTCTCGATACGAAGTCGGCCAATGTCTTCGGCGGCGCGCAGGTGGACCTCAAGGAAAAGACCCTGCAAAGCGAGATCGCGTTGAAGGTCGAGCCGGGCGAGAACGCGGTTACCGGTGCGGAGCCGCAGGTCGGGCTGGTCTTCTCCGGGGCTCTTGCAGCGCCCGAGCGGGGCATCGATATTGCCCCCTTCACGGCCTTTTTAACCCTGCGTGCCTTCGAGCAGGAGGTGCGCCGCGTCGAGGATTTGCAGGCGGAGATCGGCGAGCGCGACCGGTTGATGCGCGAGCTGCGACGGCAGCGCGAGATCGAACGTCGCAAGGAGCGCGAGACGCAAGAGCGCGAGCTCAAGCGCCAGGAGGATGCGCGCCGGGCGGTGGAAGAGGAAGCGGCTGCCAGGGCGGCGGCGGAACGGGCGGCGGCACAGAAGGCCGAGCAGGACCGGGCGGCGAAGGAAAAGGCCGCGCGCGAGGCGGCGGAAAAGGAAGCGCAGCGCAAGCAGCGCGCGGCGCCGCAGAGGCAGGGAGCCACCTCGCCGGCCGCCGGCTTCGGCGACCGCATTCGCCGCGCGCTGGAGGACATCGACAGGGCGAACCCGCCCGAGACCACCGGTTCGGCAGCAAAGCGCGGGGCTGGCGAGGGCGCGCCGATGCAATTGCTGCCGCCGCTCGACCCTCCGGTCTATGTGGGCGCTACGCCCGACCGGTGAAGCTGGTCTATCGCGACGATTTCCTGAAGTGACGAAGCGCTGCGACGCGAAGGGCCGACGACAGGGAGGCGTCGGCTCCGGTCGGATCGATGTGACGGGCATCATCGATGCTGGCAACCAGCGCGGGGAGGCTCAACTCCTGCGCCTCGGCCATGTCGTCGAGCGCGCCCCAGAACTCTGGCTCGAGCGCGAGGCTGGTACGGTGACCGTGAAGGGTGAGCGAGCGCTTGACGAGGGACACGGACGGCGTCCGGCTCAGGAGGTCTTGCCGGATGGATCCGGCGTGTCGGTCTCGCGCAGATGTCCCTCGACATGGCGCTCGCGACGGTCGCCTTCCAGCGCGTCCTGGCGTTTCTCCGCCTTTGTGCGCCCGAAGAGGACGCGGTGTTCCGCAGCCTTCGTCTCGCGCTCGGCGCGGGCACGGGCCTTGCGGGCCTGTCTGAGATTGACGATTTCGCCGCTCATCGCGCTATCCCGGTGATATCCGAGCCCTTTCGGGACGGAGGCAACCGATCAGATCAGGTCTTCTTGCGGAAGGCATCGAGCGAAACGACATCCGCGCTGCCTTCCGTCTTGCTGTCCTCGTCTGTCGAGCCGTCGGCTTTCGTGTCGGTTGCGCCGTCCGCCGCGGTCGCAGCGGCCTTGTCCGTCTCGCGTTCGACCTCGCTCAGGATCGCCTCGGCGCGCTCCTGCTCGCGGGCCGCCTCGACCAGCTCTTCCGGCAGTTCCTCGGCCGTCTTGCCGGGCTCGAATTCGAGCGCGAACTGCACGGAAGGGTCGAAGAACCCCTTGATCGAGGAGAAGGGGACGAAGAGCTTCTCCGGCACGCCGCCGAAGGACAGGCCCACCTCGAAGGCGTGGTCGGTGACGGTCAGGTCCCAGAACTGGTGCTGGAGAACGACCGTCATTTCCTTCGGGTAGCGTTCGTGCAGGCGGGGCGAGATGCGCACGCCTGGCGCGTTTGTATCGAACGCGATGTAGAAATGGTGTTCACCGGGAAGGCCGATACGGGCCACCTCGGTCAGGATCTTGCGCACGGCGCCGCGCAGCGCATCCTGGATGACGATGTCGTAACGGATCAGATCTTCGGCCATCGCTCGCAACTGTCGCAGTGAATCGGTGTTGGCGCCACCATGGCGCGCGGCGCTCGACTTGAAAAGGCCTGCACGACAGGAAGCACCCAACTCTCGACAGGCAAGCGTCATATTTCCCGTCGGCGGTGTCTCTTGGCGTCCTGGGCGAACGCCCCGTATCGAGCGGGCGAAAGAAAAGAAGTGGAGGCTTCTGTTGCCAGGTGCCTCCGGACCCCGCCTGTAGGTGCTACCCCACAGGGCTTAAAGGACTACCGGCACCGCATTACGCGGCGACAGCGTTGTCCATAGCATAGTTGTCATTTGCAACTATTGAGACGGCCCGATAACGGCGGAACCATGCCGAACGAAAGAACAGCCTTTACACCCTCGTCGATCCTATTTCGCCCCCGCCGAAGCTCACCCCACCGCATGGTCCGGTGAGCTTGGGTGGAGGCGCCGGGTACCGCCCCCGGGTCCGATAGGCTTATTTCGCAGTCCGTTTATCGTCATAGTCGGCTTGCACCGACACTTCGCAATATAGGTGCACTTGAGCCGGCTGAAAAGGGGCTGGAACCCGCTTCGCACTGCTTGTGGGCGACGGATGGTCGCGCGCTTGTGATCCGACGTAACTGGGATGCCTTGCGCCACGGGTTTAGGATCGCCGAGCGCGGTGCGGCGAACGCCACGCGCATTGGTGTAAGGAGCACGTCCGATGACCCTTGCCGTTCGGCGAAATGTCTTTTTCCTCGTGCTGGCTGGCGTGGTGATCGCGGCTGTCGCCGCGATCGCGATTGCGCGGGCGGCGGGCTGGTTCGGTTTCGGGGGGGAGGACACCGGCCCGATCTACACCGGCCTCGTGGAAGGAACGGCTGTCGGGGGCTACGATCCGGTCGCCTATTTCACGCAAGGCAGAGCGGTCGAGGGATCGCCGGCCATTGTGTTCCGCTACCGGGGCGCGCAGTGGCGTTTTTCCAGCGAGGCGAACCGCGCCGCCTTCGAGGCCGACCCGCAACGCTATGCGCCGGCTTTTGGCGGCTATTGCGCCTGGGCGGTTGCGCAGGGATCGCTTGCGCGCGGCAATCCGGCCAACTGGGACATTGTCGACGGGACGCTCTACCTCAACTACGACGATAGCGTTCAGACCAGATGGCGCACCGACATTTCGGGCTTCATAAAAAAGGCGCGCAACAACTGGCCGGATCTGGCCGGCAGGTGAGCCAATGACGGCGGGATCTGTCGCCGGCGGCGTGGAAAGCGGCATCGCGGGTGCTCATGCCCCTTGCAGCACCTGCGGCCGTGGGCGACCATCCAGCCCAGATGGAATCGGCGGAAGCCCTCGGACAAGCGGACGGACTGTGACGTGCGGCAATATCTCGACCTGATGCAACGCATTCTCGATGAGGGAGCGGAAAAGACCGATCGGACCGGAACCGGCACGCGATCGGTCTTCGGGCACCAGATGCGCTTCGATCTCGCCGAGGGCTTTCCCATGGTGACGACGAAGAAGCTGCACCTGAAGTCCATCGTTCACGAGCTGCTGTGGTTCCTCGCCGGCGATACCAATATTCGCTACCTCAAGGAAAACGGCGTCCGCATATGGGACGAATGGGCCGACGAGAACGGCGACCTGGGGCCGGTCTACGGCTACCAATGGCGCTCCTGGCCTGCACCCGACGGCCACTCGATCGACCAGATCGCCAATGTTCTCGAGCTGATCCGGCGCAGCCCGGACAGTCGCCGGCTGATCGTTTCTGCCTGGAACCCGGCGCTGGTCGACGAGATGGCGCTGCCGCCCTGCCATGCCCTGTTCCAGTTCTACGTCGCCGATGGCCGGCTTTCCTGCCAGCTTTACCAGCGCTCGGCCGATGTGTTCCTCGGGGTGCCGTTCAACATCGCCTCCTATGCGCTCCTCACCATGATGGTGGCGCAGGTGACGGGCTATGCGCCAGGGGAGTTCATCCACACGTTTGGCGATGCGCATCTCTACCTGAACCACATGGATCAGGCGCGCGAGCAGCTTTCGCGCGCGCCCCGCACGCTGCCGCGCATTGAGATCAATACGCGGATCGATGATCTCTTCGCGTTCCGCTTCGAGGATTTCTCGCTTGTGGATTACGATCCGCATCCGCACATCAAGGCGGCGGTCGCCGTCTGAGCAGCCTTCAGGCAATGGCGAAAGCACAACGGGCGCCCCCATGGGACGCCCGTCGTTTGTTTGATCAGGACTTGAGCCGGTAGCCCGTCTTGAAGATCCAGGCGATGACAGCGAGGCAGATGGCCAGGAAGAGAGCGGTCATCATCAGGCTGGTGCCGAGGTCGACATCGGCCCTGCCGTAGAAGCTCCAGCGGAAGCCGCTGATCAGGTAGACCACGGGATTGAACATGGTCACCGTCTGCCAGGCGGGCGGCAGCATCGAGATCGAGTAGAAGCTGCCGCCGAGAAAGGCGAGGGGCGTGATCACCAGCAGCGGCACGAACTGCAGCTTCTCGAAATTGTCCGCCCAGATGCCGATGATGAACCCGAGCAGCGAGAAGGTGATCGCCGTCAGCACCATGAAGGCGAACATGCCGAACGGATGCTGGATTTCCAGCGGCACGAAGAGATGGGCCGTCGCCAGGATGATGAGTGCGACGAGGATGGATTTGGTCGCCGCCGCTCCGACATAGGCGATGACGATCTCCATGTAGGAGATCGGCGCTGACAGAACCTCGTAGATCGTGCCGGTGAAGCGCGGGAAATAGATGCCGAAAGAGGCGTTCGAGACGCTCTGCGTCAACAGCGAGAGCATGATCAGGCCCGGCACGATGAAGGCGCCGTAGCTCACCCCGTCGACTTCCGAGATGCGCGAGCCGATGGCAGCGCCGAACACGATGAAATAGAGCGAGGTCGACAGCACCGGCGAGACGATGCTCTGGAACAGGGTGCGGCCCGTGCGTGCCATCTCGAAGCGGTAGATGGCCTTGATTGCATGAAAGTTCATTGCGGTGCCCTCACCAGATTGACGAAGATATCCTCGAGGGAGCTCTGTCGTGTGTCGAGGTCGCGGAAGCGGATGCCTGCGGCCTGGAGATCGGAAAGAAGGCCGGTAATGCCGGTGCGTTCGCCCTGGGCATCATACGTGTAGACGAGCGACTGCCCGTCGTCGGTGAGCTCGAGATTCCGCCCGGCCAGGCTTTCCGGCAGGGTGGCGAGCGGCTCGGCCAGTTGCAGGATCAGCTCCTTGCGGCCGAGCTTGCGCATCAGCTCGTCCTTGTCCTCGACGAGGATGATCTCACCCTTGTTGATCACGCCGACCCGATCGGCGAGATCCTCTGCCTCCTCGATGTAGTGGGTCGTCAGGATGACGGTGACGCCCGTGTCGCGCAGGCGCCGGATCACCCGCCACATGTCCTTGCGCAGTTCCACGTCGACGCCGGCGGTCGGTTCGTCGAGGAACAGGAGGCGAGGTTCGTGGGCGAGCGCCTTGGCAATCAGAACACGCCGCTTCATGCCGCCGGACAGCTGGAACAGCTTGTTGTCCTTCTTGTCCCAGAGCGACAGGTCGCGCAGGACCCGCTCGACAAGAGCGGGGTCCTTGCGCTTGCCGAAGAGGCCGCGGCTGAAGTTGACCGTGGCGAGCACGGTCTCGAAGGCGTCGGTGGTCAGCTCCTGCGGCACCAGCCCGATTTCGGCGCGTGCAGCGCGAAACTCGGTGGCAATATCGTGGCCGTTTACGGTGACCTTGCCGCTGGTGGCGTTGACGATGCCGCAGATGATGCTGATCAGCGTGGTCTTGCCGGCACCATTGGGGCCGAGCAGGGCGAAGATCTCGCCAGGCTCTATGTCCAGGTTGATGTGCTTGAGCGCCTCGAAGCCTGTGTCATATGTCTTGCACAGGTCCGAGACGGAGAGAATCGGCGGCATGGCTGGCCTTGAAGCAAGGGTGGATCGGAGCGCGACGACGGCGCGAAGCCTTGCTGAAGGCTCCGGGCATGCGTCATCCCGATTGTGTGTTGTCGCGACAATATAGGAAGCCGAACCGCGTTCAACAGGCCGCATGGGGGAGAAAAGTCGCCTTGTCGCCCCAGGGGGAGGCCTCGCGCTGGCGTGGCAATCCGGCCTTTTCGCGCCAAAAGAGGCACGCCATCGCGCGCCGTGTGGCGGCGGTCAGACGGATTGCACGCATGTCGATGCGCATGCCTGATGCGGCGTGCGCCCAAAGGCGATTATCTCTGATTTTTCAACGAGGGGAAAGTGGTGGGTGCACGGGGATTCGAACCCAGGACCGGCTGATTAAGAGTCAGCTGCTCTACCAACTGAGCTATACACCCACAGACCGTTTCGGTCGGAAGTCGGTAATTCCGTGTTCTGCGCTTCCGCAGGGAATGTCCCGCCTTCGGCTGGCGCTGCGCGCCGGCCGCTGTGTGACGGGTATATACAAAGGCCGGAGAGAGCACGCAAGGGGGTTTGTGTCGCAAATTTATCTTCGTTGAAATTGCTGCCTCGCGCCTGGGGATAAGTGGCGTGCAGGGCGGATGTTGGCGGCGGAATTGCCTGGCCCCTGCCGATGTCGGCGCCGAAGCCGCTCTTGTGGTCGGTGCGAACCGCTGTGAGCGGTATGGCAGCGCGCCTCCGCAATCAGCGGCGCCGGCCATCGTTCGCCGGTCGGGAACCACGGCCGTTTTCGGGGGAGGGGGAGCCTTCTTGCAACAATCGGCAAGGGATGGCCGTGTGTGGCGTAATTTCGTGACTTACCGCTTGACCGGCTTTGCGGGCGCGTCTAGTTTGCGCCCCGTCGGCGGAGACATTCAGGTTGTCCGCAACGAATCGGATCCGCCGGGGAACATCGCCCGCAGGCGGCAAGGAGACGGAAGAGATGATGAGCAACGTGCTCATTCTTGTATGCGGAACGCGCGCGACACGGACGGGATAAACTCCGTTTCCGAATGAAGTCACGCGCGTATGAGGCCTCCCCGGGGGCCTTTTTTATTGCCCGATCGCCAGAGCCGCCGACGGCATGGCGATCCCTTCGGAAGACATGGCTCACATCAGCAAGCTGCGATAATCGAGGACAGGAAAATGAAGCGTGAGATGACCGGCGCCGAGATGGTGCTCCAGGCACTCAGGGACCAGGGGGTCCGCCATGTATTCGGCTATCCCGGTGGCGCCGTGCTTCCGATCTATGACGAGATTATCCAGCAGGACGATATCGAGCACATTCTTGTGCGCCACGAACAGGGCGCAGGCCATGCGGCGGAGGGCTATGCTCGCTCCACCGGCAAGCCGGGCGTCGTGCTGGTCACCTCGGGTCCGGGCGCGACCAATATGGTCACGGCGCTCACCGACGCGATGCTCGATTCCATTCCGCTCGTCTGCATCTCCGGCCAGGTTCCGACCCATCTGATCGGCAATGACGCCTTCCAGGAATGCGACACGGTCGGCATCACCCGTCCTTGTACCAAGCACAACTGGCTGGTGAAGCGGATCGAGGATCTGCCTCGCATCCTGCACGAGGCTTTCTATGTGGCGACCTCCGGCCGTCCCGGGCCGGTCGTCGTCGACGTGCCGAAGGACATCCAGTTCGCCACCGGCACCTACGAGCCGCCGACGCAGGTGGCGCACAAGAGTTACCGGCCGCGCATCAAGGGCGACATGGAGGCGATCCGGCGCGCTGTCGAACTGATCGCGCGTGCGAAGAAGCCGATCCTCTATACCGGCGGCGGCGTCATCAACTCGGGCCCGGTCGCGAGCCAGCTCCTGCGCGAGTTCGCCGAGATGACCGGCATTCCCGTGACCTCGACGCTGATGGGGCTTGGCGCTTTCCCGGCTTCCGACGGCAAATGGCTCGGCATGCTCGGCATGCATGGCACCTACGAAGCCAACATGGCGATGCACGATTGCGACGTCATGGTGAACATCGGCGCGCGTTTCGACGACCGCATCACCGGCCGCGTCGACGCCTTCTCGCCGAATTCGCTGAAGATCCACGTCGACATCGACCCCTCGTCGATCAACAAGACCGTGCAGGTCGACCTGCCGATCATCGGTGACGTCGCCCATGTGCTGGAGGACATGGTGCGCCTGTGGCGCAACGGCTCCTTCGCGCTCGACAAGGAGGCGATGGCGGACTGGTGGTCGCAGATCGATCGCTGGCGGGCGCGCCAGTCGCTGGCCTACCGTCCGTCGGAAGACATCATCATGCCGCAGTATGCGCTGCAGCGTCTCTATGCGTACACCAAGGACCGAGAGACCTATGTCTCCACCGAGGTCGGCCAGCACCAGATGTGGGCGGCGCAGTTCTATGGCTTCGAGGCGCCGAACCGCTGGCTGACCTCCGGCGGCCTCGGCACCATGGGCTATGGTCTGCCGGCGGCCATCGGTGCGCAGGTGGCGCATCCCGACGCGCTTTGCATCGACATCGCCGGCGATGCCTCGATCATGATGAACATCCAGGAGCTGTCGACGGCCGTCCAGTTCGGCCTGCCCGTCAAGGTGTTCATCCTCAACAACCAGTACATGGGCATGGTGCGCCAGTGGCAGCAGCTCCTGCACGGAAACCGGCTCTCTCATTCCTATCTGGAAAGCATGCCGGACTTCGTGAAGCTGGCGGAAGCCTTCGGCGGTCATGGTATCATCGTGGACAAGCCGCGGGACCTGGACGGGGCGATCGAGGAGATGCTCGCCACCCCCAAGCCGGTGCTCTTCGACTGCCGCGTGGCCAATCTCGCCAACTGCTTCCCGATGATCCCCTCGGGCAAGGCGCACAACGAGATGCTCCTGCCGGACGAGGCGAACGACGAGGCGGTGGCGAACGCCATCTCCGCGGAAGGCAAGGCGCTCGTCTGAGCGGGATAGGACCAGGACAATGAACGCACAGAATCTCAACGCGCCGTCCGCCTACTTCATGGCCGACAACCACGAGCAGATCGAAAGCCATACGCTTTCGGTTCTGGTTGACAACGAACCGGGCGTGCTTGCCCGGGTCATCGGCCTGTTCTCCGGTCGCGGCTACAACATCGACAGCCTGACCGTGTCGGAGACCGAGCACGAGAAGCACCTGTCGCGGATCACCATCGTCACCACCGGCACGCCGATGGTGATCGAGCAGATTCGTCACCAGCTTGAGCGTCTCGTGCCCGTGCATCGGGTCACCGACCTGACGGCGGATGCGCGTCGCCGCAATTTCGAGAAGCCGCTGGAGCGGGAGCTTGCGCTCATCAAGGTCACGGGCGTGGGCGAGAAGCGTCTCGAGGCTCTGCGCCTGTCCGATGCCTTCCGCGCCACGGTGATCGATGCGACGGCGGAGCATTTCGTCTTCGAGATCACCGGCCGCACCAGCAAGGTGGAGCAGTTCATCGCGATCCTGAAGCCGCTCGGCCTCGTCGAGGTGTCACGCTCCGGCGTCGCCGCCCTGCAGCGCGGTCCGGACGGGCTCTGAGCAGCGCTGGCGATACCAAAGATCTGACGTGGCGGGAGCAAAAACGGGTGTCATCGGCACTTGCCAGCCCCGCCACGATCGGGTACCAATTTCGCCGGTAACGGTTTGCTTACGTTTTGGCGTCACCGTTTGACAGAAAATTTCAACATGGTGCCTCGCTCGGTACCATTTGTGAGGATGGACGACCCGCATGATCGCCGCTGGCATCCCTGCCGCTTTTGCGATCGACGCGCGTAACACGCGCGGCGGCTCTCTTCGTTCGCCCTCCCTCCGCCTCGGCGGCCTCCTCCTCCTTATCAGCCCCTGAGCGCTGGCTGCCTCCCATACGAAGGAGGCGGGCACTCAGGGGATTGAAAGCTTCAAGACCGCAATCGGATTGAACCGGTTCCCGCGTGCGACCGAACATGCGCGACGCGGCCCGGATGAGAAGGACTGAAAAGCCATGGCTGGCAGCGACAAGATCTTCATTTTCGACACCACCCTGCGCGACGGCGAGCAGTCGCCCGGCGCTTCCATGACCCTGGAAGAAAAGCTGCAGGTGGCCGAACTCCTCGACGATATGGGGGTCGACATCATCGAGGCTGGCTTCCCCATTGCCTCCAACGGTGATTTCGAGGCGGTCTCCGAGATCGCCAAGCGCTCGAAGCGCTCGGTGATCGCCGGTCTGGCACGGGCCATCCATGCCGACATCGACCGGGCGGGCGAGGCGGTCCGCCATGCGGAGCGCGGTCGCATCCACACCTTCGTTTCGACTTCACCGATCCATCTGGAGTTCCAGATGAAGAAGACCGAGGCCGAGGTTCTCGACATCATCACCGATACGGTGACCCGCGCACGCAATCTGATCGATGACGTCGAATGGTCGGGCATGGACGCGACGCGCACGCCGATCGACTATCTGTGCCGCTGCGTCGAGACGGCCATCCGCGCCGGCGCGACGACGATCAACCTGCCGGACACGGTCGGCTATGCCACTCCGGACGAGTACAAGGCGATGTTCGAGCAGGTCCGCGCGCGCGTTCCGAACGCGGATCAGGCGATCTTCTCGGTTCATTGCCACAATGATCTGGGGCTGGCGGTGGCCAACTCGCTCGCCGGCGTCGCCGGCGGCGCGCGCCAGGTGGAATGCACCATCAACGGTCTGGGCGAGCGCGCCGGCAACGCCGCGCTGGAAGAGATCGTGATGGCGGTGCGCACCCGCGCGGATGTGCTGGCGTATGACTGCGGCGTCGACCCGAAGTACCTGACGCGCGCCTCCAAGCTGGTATCGGCGGTCTCCGGCTTCCCGGTGCAGTTCAACAAGGCCATCGTCGGCAAGAACGCCTTCGCGCACGAGAGTGGCATCCATCAGGACGGCATGCTCAAGAATGCCGAGACCTACGAGATCATGCGTCCCGAGGATGTTGGCGTGAAGTCGACCTCGCTGGTCATGGGCAAGCACTCAGGCCGCCACGCGTTCCGCCAGAAGCTGGAGGAACTGGGCTACGAGATCGGCGGCAACGCCTTCGAGGATGCCTTCCGCCGCTTCAAGGAACTGGCCGACCGCAAGAAGCATGTCTACGACGAGGACATCGACGCGCTGGTCGAGAACGAGATCGCGACCCAGGGCGAGCATATCCGCGTCATCGCGCTGACCGTGATCGCGGGAACCGGCGGTCCGCAGAAGGCGATCCTGACCATGGACATCGATGGTCGCCATGAAACCCGGGAGTGCTCGGGCGACGGGCCGGTCGATGCGACGTTCAACGCGATCAAGTCCATCGTGCCGCATGACGCGATGCTCTCGCTCTATCAGGTGCACGCCGTGACGGAAGGAACCGACGCGCAGGCCGAGGTTTCCGTTCGCCTCGAGGCCGACGGCCGCATGGCGACCGGCAAGGGCGCGGACACGGACACCCTTGTGGCCTCGGCGCGGGCTTATGTGTCGGCGCTCAACAAGCTGATCGCCCGTCAGAACCGTCCGGACCATCAGGAACTGCGGGCGGTCTGAGCCGCCTTGGAGCGGCCCAGTTGCTGCTGAGTGAAACGAAAAGCCCCGGCATCGCGTGATGCCGGGGCTTTTTGCATCAAAGACCTGTGCGACTTGTCGCCTGAGGTCAGGCGCTGAGGAAGCGTTTGGCCAGGGAGGGCGAGAGGATCTGCAGGCAATCGACCGCGCCGTCCTCGATTACCGTACGCTGGCGCTGCTTGAAGCCTATGCCTTCCATCATCCGTCTTGCCGGTGTGTTGCCGGCGGCGACGAAGGCGATCAGATGGGTGTAATAGGTGTTGCGGAAGTACCAGTCGACCAGCGCAGAGGCGAGTTCCGAGGCATAGCCCTTGCCCCAATGCGCGGCGCCGAGGCAGACGCTGAGCGCGACCTCCGAGGTTTCCCGGTAGACCGAGAAGCCGGCGCGCCCGACAAAGCTGCCGTCGCCGAGCGTTGCCTTCCACTGGGTGAAGCCGCGCCGCTCCTGACCGGTGATGTAATCGGCCAGATGTCGTTCGGCGTCTGCGCTTGTGTGGATGATCTCGTGGGACGCGAGGTATCGGTTGACGGAAGGATCCCGGTGGAGACCGACAAGATCGGAAAGGTCGGTCTCGGCGAAGGTCGAGAGCCGCAGACGCTCCGTCTGCAGGATCGTGGTATTCGCCATCTTGTTCTCCTCCTCCAGGCGCGGATGCGCGCGCTTGGGTCATCCGGATACGCCGGTTCGTTATGCGGAAATGCTTCCGCTTCGCCGTCCGTCCTGGCGGCGTGGTGCTGTCTCCCTCCCAAGAGCCGGCCTTGCGATGCTCGCGTCGCGACATGCGTGTCGCGTGAACATGGCCCTGGCCGCACCGCGTGCATCCGGGACAAAGGGCCTGACGATTGGTTCGCCTGCCGTGCCCGGGACGCCGCATGCCGTCATTTTACGCCAGATAGGGTGGCGCAAGCAATGCAGGAGCGTTGTTTCAGATTGACTTAAAATTGTGTCAGTGCCGTGTCCACACTTCCTGCGCTAGGGTTGAGCCGTGGCCAGTTGGCGAGTTGACCTCGGAAAAAGGTCTCCTGACGCTTTGCATACTGGCGGGTTGCGGCGGTTGCGGCCACGACCGCGTCGGCGACGGACAGCTTGCCCTCGGCGACGCTTGCCAACTCGCGCAGGCCGATTGCTTTCATCGCCGGGAGGGCCGGATCCAGGCCTCGGGACATGAGCGCGCGGGCTTCCTCGCAGGCGCCGGTCTCCACCATGCGCGCGAATCGATCTTCGATCCGGGCGTGGAGCCAGGGCCTGGGCGGAGCGAGAACAACCCTTCGCGTGTCCTGCGAAAGCAAGGCCTCGCCCGTTTGCTGTTGCCAGTGGAGCAGGGACCTGCCGGTTGCCTCGATGACCTCGAGCGCCCGCGACAGACGCTGGGTGTCGCCCTTCTCCAGCCGCGCCGCCATCTCCGCGTCGCGCTCCGCCAGGGCTGCGTGCAACACGCCGGGCTTGGCGGTCTCGGCGAAGGCCCGCCATCGGTCGCGTACCTCCTGGGGGATCGGCGGTACCCGGGAGAGCCCGCCGAACAGGGCGCGAAAATAAAGGCCGGTGCCTCCGACGATGACGAGCGGCCGTCCGGTGATGCGGGCCTGCTCGATGACCTCGCGGATATCGTCGAGCCAGCGGGCGACCGAGTATTTGGCGGCTGCGTCCACATGCCCGTAGAGAAGATGCGGCGCGCGGGCGAGGTCGTCGGCCTCGGGTCTGGCCGTCAGCACGTTCAGGTCGCGGTAGACCTGCATGCTGTCGGCATTGACGACAATGCCGCCGTCGCGCTCGGCCAGCGCAACAGCAAGCGCCGACTTGCCGCTCGCGGTGGGGCCCGCTATCAACGTGACCGGTTGCCTCACGCTCCACTCCTCATCTCGGAAAGCCTGTCTCGATGTCGCTTGTCGCCACGTTGATTTCCAATCCTCTCGCGCCGCAGGTCGATGCGGACACCGTGGAACGGGTCGCCGCCGCCCTCGCGGCTGGCCTGTCCTGTCCCTCGCCACACACCGAGACACTCGCGCCCGGGATCGCGGCCGACATTGTCTTCGAGGCGGACGTCGCGGCCGCCGACGAGGCCGAGCTGATCCTTCGGTCCAGCCTGGGCGATGCCGCCATCGATGTCGTTGTGCAGAAGCGGGCCACCAGACGCAAGCGCCTGCTTATCGCGGACATGGATTCCACCCTGATTCAGCAGGAGTGCATCGACGAGCTGGCCGCTGCCGTTGGCAAGAAGGAGGTGATCTCGGCGATCACCGAACGTGCGATGCGGGGCGAGCTGGAGTTCGAGGGCGCTCTGCGCGAGCGCGCCGGAATGCTGGCCGGGCTGGAGGCCGCCGTGATCGGAAAGGTTCTCGCCGAGCAGATCGCCCTGACGCCCGGTGCCCGCGAACTCGTTGCTACGATGAAGGCGGATGGTGCCTATTGCGCGCTGGTTTCGGGCGGTTTCACCTCCTTCACCAGCGAGATTGCAGCAACGCTCGGCATGGACGAGCACAAGGCCAACACGCTTCTTGTCGAGGGCGGGAAGCTGACCGGCAAGGTCGGTGAGCCGATCCTCGGGCGCAGCGCCAAGCGCGAGCGGCTGCAGCAGCTCCTGGACGAAAAGGGGCTGGTGCCGGCAGATGCGATCGCCGTTGGCGACGGAGCGAACGATCTTGCGATGATCGAGCTGGCCGGGCTTGGCGTCGCCTTTCATGCCAAGCCATCGGTGGCGGCGGCTGCCGATGCGCGCATCGACCACGGCGATCTGACGGCGCTGCTCTACCTCCAAGGCTACACGGCGCGCGACATCGTCAGCGGCTGAAGCCCGGGGGGCTACCGGCCGGTAAGAGACAAAAGGGGCGCGGCCTTGCGGTCGCGCCCCTTTTTCGTTCGCAAAGGCTAGATTGGCTCAGGCCGACGTCAGTCGTCCGCGATGGGCAGCGGGATGAAGCGGACTTCTCCCTGCGCGTTGGAGACGAGGAACAGGGCAAGCCGCCGTCCTTCGTCCTTGAGCGCCTTGAGGCGGGCGGAAATGTCGGCCGGCGTGGACACGCTCTCCTGCGCGACCTCGACGATGACGTCGCCGGCGGCAATGCGCTTTTCCTCGGCGGGCGAGCCGGTGGCAACGGCGGTGACGACAACGCCGGCGACATCGGCAGCGATGCTGTGCTTCTGGCGCAGCTCGTCGGAAACCGGGGCAAGGGTCATGCCCAGAACTTCGGTTTCCTTTGCCGCAGCGCCGGGCTTGCCGTCCGCGCCATCCTCGGCGTCGGCGATCTTGTCGGCTTCCTCGAGGCGGCCGAGCGTCACCTTGAGTTCCACTTCCTCACCCTTGCGCAGGACGACGATGGAAACCTCTTCGCCGACCGGCGTGTCCGCGACCATGCGCGGCAGGTCGTGCATGGAGGGAACATCGGTGCCGTTGAACCCGATCACCACGTCGCCGGGTTCGATCTTGGCGTCCTCGGCCGGACCGCCCTCGGTCACGCCGGCGACCAGTGCGCCACGGGCGCGGTCCATTCCGAGGCTTTCGGCGATCTCGTCGGTGACTTCCTGGATGCGCACGCCGAGCCAGCCGCGGCGGGTTTCGCCATACTCGCGAAGCTGTGCCACCACGCGGATCGCCGTCTCCGAGGGGATGGCGAAGCCAATGCCGATGGATCCGCCGGAGGGCGAGATGATGGCGGTGTTGATGCCGATCACCTGGCCTTCGCGGTTGAACAGCGGGCCGCCGGAGTTGCCGCGATTGATGGAGGCGTCGGTCTGGATGTAGTTGTCATAGGGGCCGGAGTTGATGTTCCGGTTGCGCGCCGAGACGATGCCGGTCGTGACCGTTCCGCCCAGGCCGAACGGGTTGCCGATGGCCATCACCCACTCGCCGACGCGCATCTTCTCGGAATCGCCGAAAGACACGTCGGTCAGCGGCGCTTCCGGCTTCACCTTCAAGACGGCGATGTCCGTCTTGGGGTCGGTGCCCACCACCTCGGCAGAGAGCTTTGCGCCATCGGTGAAGTTCACCGTGATCTCGTCAGCGCCCTCGATGACATGGTTGTTGGTGACGATGATGCCTTCCTTGCCGTCGAGCACGAAGCCCGAACCGAGCGATTGCACCCGCCGTGGACGGTCGCTGTCGCGGTTCTGACGGTTGAAGAATTCGTCAAAGAACTCCTGGAAGGGAGATCCTTCCGGAACCTGCGGCAGCGGCACGGAGCGCTGTGCCGTGACATTCTGCGCGGTGGAGATGTTCACGACCGCGTCAAGCAGCTTCTCGGCCAGGTCCGGGACGGACTCGGGCGGCTGGGCGTGAGCGGGGGAGAGCGGCGTTACGACGCTGCCGAGACCGACCATGCAGGCAAGCGTGCCCGCGGCCGCGAGACGTGCGAGCCGCGACGGGCTTCGGGGGGAACGTGAGGCGATGTTCAACAGGGCCATTGGCCGTTGTCCTCCAGTTGGCAAGGGGCCATCCGCGCGCGGTTCATCCGACCGGCGCGCGAGGATCGCGGGGGCACGGGACGCGGATACGTCCGGCTGCCCCGATTCTAACGCGAAACCGGCGCGGGAGAAATGAATCTCCCGCGCCGGCTGATTGGGGGCTCCGGCTAGCCGCGTGCCAGCCAGACGATCATCACACCGACGAACAGGGCGGCGAGGCCGCCGACCCTGAGCGTCTGGTCGGGCAGCTCCTGCATCGCCTGCATCGCGCGTTTGAGAGCCGTGGGGGCGAGCGCATAGAGCGTGCCTTCCAAAGCCAGCGCGAGGCCGAGCGCCGCAAGAAGCTCCGTCACTGGGCGACCGGCGCGACCGGTGTCTCGTTCGTCGGACGACCGACGCCACGCGGGTCACGGAAGTAGCGGAAGAAGTCCGAGCTCGGCGACAGCACCATCGAGGTGCCGCCCTCGTTCAGCGCCGCCGCGTAGGCCTGCATCGAACGATAGAAGTCGAAGAACTCCTGATCCTTGCCGAAAGCCTCGGCGAAGACGCTGTTCCGCTCCGCGTCGCCATCGCCGCGGATCACTTCCGAATCGCGCTTGGCCTCGGCGACGATGACCGTGGCGTCACGTTCGGCGCGCGAGCGGATACGCTGAGCCTGCTCGGAACCCTGCGCGCGGATCTCGGTCGCCTCGCGCTGGCGCTCCGTCTGCATGCGACGGAAAATCGCCTCCGAGTTGGTCTGCGGCAGGTCGGCGCGACGGATCTTGACGTCCACGACCTCGATGCCGAGCGGGGCTGCCTTCAGAGCCACACCCTTGCGGATTTCGTCCATGAGCTCGGAACGGTTGTCCCGCACCACATGGAGGAAGGTCGAGCGACCGAGCACCGAACGGATGCTGGCATCCATGAAGGTCGACAGGCGCTGGTTTGCCTCCGACACGTTGTTGACCGTCTGGAAGAAGAGCACCGGGTTGGTGATCCGATAGCGGGCGTAGGCGTCCGCCACCAGCCGCTTCTTGTCCGACAGGATCGGCTCGATGGGCGGCATGTCCAGGTTGAGCACGCGCTTGTCGAAATAGACCACGTTCTGCACGAACGGGATCTTGAACTTCAGGCCCGGATCGCGCTCGCTGCCCTTCACCTCACCAAACTGCAGGACGAGCGCCTGCTGGGTCGGATTGACGATGTAGACGGACATGTAGGCGACGAAGGCCGCGACGACGAGGACGACGCCGATGAGACCGAGAAACCCGTTCTTCATCACTGGTTGCCTCCGGTACGGGCCGAGCCCTGGTTGCGGTTGAGCTGGTCGAGCGGCAGATAGGGCACCACGCCACCGTCGCCACCACCGACCTTGTCGTCGATGATGATCTTGTTGTTGGCGCCGAGCACCTTCTCAAGCGTCTCCAGATAGAGGCGCTGGCGGGTCACGTCGGGAGCCTTCTCGTATTCCTCGAGAACCTTGGTGAAACGCTGGGCCTGACCGTTTGCCTCGGCGACCGTCTGCTCGCGATAGGCGTTCGCGGCCTCGAGGATGCGTGCTGCCTCGCCGCGCGCTTCCGGCACGACGCGGTTGGCATAGGCCTGCGCCTCGTTCTGGATGCGCTCCTGGTCGGCGCGCGCCGCCTGGACGTCGCGGAAGGCCTCGATGACCTGCTGCGGAGGATCGACCTTCTGCATCTGCACGTCGGTTACTTCGACGCCCGCGCCGTAGCGGTTGAGCGAGGTCTGCATCAGCTCCATCACGGAGCCCTGGACCTGCTGCTTGTTCTCGGCAAGGACGGAATCGATGTTGTTCTCGCCAACGACCTCACGCATCGAGCTCTCGGCGACAGCCTTCACGGTGCCTTCGGGATTCTGGATGTTGAACAGGTAGTTGGAGACACCCTCGCGGGTGTTGAGAATGCGCCACTGCACCTTGAAGTCGACGTCGACGATGTTCTCGTCGCCGGTCAGCATCAGGCTTTCCTCGGCCACGTCCTGCTTGGCCACCTGGCTGCCGCGCACCGTTTCGCGCATGCCGATGGAGACCTCGCGGATGCGCTGGACGTCCGGCGTGAAGACAGTGCCGACAGGATAGGGCCAGTTGTAATTGAGGCCCGGCTTGGTCTGGTTGACCACCTTGCCAAAGACCAGCTCGACACCGACCTGGCCCTGGTCGACCCGGTAGAAGCCCGTCGCAAGCCACACGGCACCGGCAATAAGCACGGCAAGGATAATGCCCTTCGCGCCCATGTTGCCGCCGCCGGGAAGAACGGTTCGCAGGGTGTCCTGACCGCGCTTCAGGAGATCTTCCAGATCAGGAGAATTGCCGCCGCCACCGCCGCCACCGCCGCGCTGCGGGCCACCGCCCCAGGGGCCGCCGCCGCCGGAACCACCGCCCCCCCAGGGGCCGCCGCTCCCGCCGCCTTTCCAGCCACCGCCATTCTGGTTGCTCCAAGGCATCAAGACATCCTTCGTTTGGCCCAGGCCACGCGGCCGGGGTCGTTGCATTCGATTGCGCCAATAGATCCTGGCGAGGTTATAGGAAGATTAGCAGGGCCTTTCAATGAAGCCCATCGTCGCGCCTCCCGAGAGGGAATTGGCGATTCAGTCCTTTGTTTTCAATCTCTCGAAGTGGTTTGCGGCCGCTTCGGGCTTGAAAAAGTCGAGAGCACCGCCAATCGGCCGCCGTTCGGTCGGGCTTCAGCCCGTCAACCGCTCGGAATGCCATGCGAAATGGTCTTCCAGGAACGTGGCGATGAAGTTGTAGGAATGGTCGTACCCCCCCTGTATCCGAAGGGTCAGCTCGACGCCCGCCTGCCGGCAGGCCTCGTCGAGCGCGTATGGATGCAACTGCTCGGCAAGGAAGCCGTCGCTGCCGCCCTGGTCCACAAGAATGTCCCCGCTCCAGCCGCGCGTGCGCAGCAGCTCACATGCATCGTGCTCGCGCCAGTCCTCGCGATTCTCCCCGAGATATGCCGAAAACGCCTTCTCTCCCCAGGGGCAGGCTGCGGGATTGGCGATCGGCGCGAAGGCCGAGACCGATCGGAAACGGTCCGGGTGACGCATGGCCAGCGTCAGCGCGCCATGACCGCCCATCGAGTGGCCGGTGATTCCGACCGCACCTTCCCAAACGGGAAACTCGGCGGTGACCAGATCGAAAAGCTCCTCGGCGACATAGGTTTCCATGTTGAAATTGGGTGCCCAGGGGGCCTGCGTCGCATCGACATAGAAACCCGCGCCCTTGCCCAGGTCATAGGCCTCGTCGTCGGCGACGGTGTCGCCGCGCGGGCTGGTGTCGGGGGCGACGACGATCATGCCGTGAAGCGCCGCCAGACGCTGGTACCCTGCCTTGCTGGTCGCGTTCTCCCAGGTGCAGGTCAGGCCGGAGAGGTAGAAAAGGGTCGGGCAGGCCTCGCCGCGCAGGGCCTCCGCCGGCAGGAAGACAGCGAATTCCATGTCGGTGCCGGTCGCGGTCGAGGCATGGCGGTACACGCGCTGCTCGCCACCGAAGGCGCGCGCGGTCGAGAGGGTGTCTAGCGTCATTGGGTCTGGTTCTCCAGCAGTTCCGCCGTGGCGGGACGGCGCATGTCGATGTGGGGGATGCCGTCCTCGAGATATTCCGCACTGATCGGGGAAAACCCGAGGCTTGCATAGAAGCCGGAAAGATGGGCCTGCGCGGCGAGGACGGAAGCGGTTCCGGGATGGTTCAGGGCGATCTCGGCAAGTGCCATGCGCACCAGCGCGGAGCCGAGCCCGGCGCCGCGCCAGTCCGGCGCGGTGACGATGCGTCCGATATGGGCGGCGCCGTCGCCGCCCGGTGGCGGCGTCGGTGCGAAGACACGAAGATAGGCGGCGAGCCGGCCTGTCCCTGCGTCCTCAAGCAGGAGATGGCTGGCGTCGGGATCGCGCCCGTCGATTTCCGGATAGGGGCAGGCCTGCTCGACGACGAAGACGTCGACGCGCAGTCGCAGCACGGCATAGAGCCGCTCCGGCGAGAGCTCGTGGAAGTCCGCCCAGGTCGCCCGCAAGGGGCCTCGTCCCCGAGGGCTGGCGGGGGGCTTTGCGGCGCGAATCATGCCTTGCCTGGAGCCTCGCCATGGGCCGGTTCGTCGCCGGCAATGCGGGACAGGGCGGCGATCTGTTCCTCGAGGCGTTCGAGTGCCTCGCCGGTTCGCTCGTGGGTTTCCTTGAGCGACTTTATGCTCGCGGCGATGACCGCCAGCTCGCTCGACAGAGGGCTGTCGACAGGCGCGTCGCCGACGCCATAGAGCAACCAGGTGGGACTGATGCCGAGAAAGCCGGCCAGCATGGTCAGCCGGTTGGCGCGCGGCTCCGAACGGCCGGCCTCCCAGCCGGTGACGGTGGCCGTCTTGACGCCGATGCGCCGGGCAAGCTGAGCGCCGCTGAGACCTGCAGCCTCGCGGGCGCGTCGGATCCTGCCGCCGATCGTGTCCCGATCACGGGCATCCGACCACATGCTGCGTTCCGTTGTCATCGCGTCGCTCCCTCTTTTTGCTTCTCCCGGTGACGGCGCGCCGATGCCGGCGCGCCGTTGAGGCAAGGCGGTCAGAAGGTCACGACGGACCGGATCGACTTGCCCTCATGCATGAGGTCAAAGGCCTCGTTGATCTTTTCGAGCGGCATGGTGTGGGTGATCATGCTGTCGATATCGATCTTGCCGTCCATGTACCAGTCGACGATCTTCGGCACATCCGTGCGGCCGCGCGCGCCGCCAAAGGCGGAGCCACGCCAGGAGCGGCCGGTCACGAGCTGGAACGGGCGGGTGGAGATTTCCTGTCCCGCGCCGGCAACGCCGATGATGATGGATTCGCCCCAGCCCTTGTGAGCGCATTCCAGCGCCTGGCGCATGGTCGCCGGCCGGCCAATGCATTCGAAGGAATAGTCGGCGCCGCCCTTGGTCAGATCGACCAGATAGGGGACCAGATCACCCTCGACCTCGTTGGGATTGACGAAGTGGGTCATGCCGTACCGCTCGGCTATTTCCTTCTTGGCCGGGTTGATGTCGACACCGACGATCATGTTGGCGCCGACGAGGCGGGCACCCTGGATGACGTTGAGGCCGATACCGCCGAGGCCGAAGACGATGACGTTGGAGCCGGGCTCCACCTTGGCCGTGTTGATCACGGCACCGATGCCGGTGGTGACGCCGCAGCCGATGTAGCAGATCTTGTCGAAGGGGGCGTCCTCACGCACCTTGGCGAGCGCGATCTCCGGCACGACCGTAAAGTTGGCGAAGGTCGAAGTGCCCATGTAGTGGAACACCTTCTCGCCGCCGACGGAGAAGCGCGAGGAGCCGTCCGGCATCACGCCGGCACCCTGGGTGGCGCGGATCTTCTGGCACAGGTTGGTCTTCGGGTTGAGGCAGTATTCGCACTCGCGGCACTCGGGTGTGTAGAGCGGAATCACATGGTCGCCCGGCTTCAGCGAGGTGACGCCCTTGCCGACCTCGCGGACGATGCCGGCACCCTCATGGCCGAGAATTGCGGGGAAGATGCCTTCCGGGTCGTCGCCGGAAAGGGTGAAAGCGTCCGTGTGACAGACTCCCGTCGCCTTGATCTCAACCAGCACCTCGAAGGCCTTGGGTCCCTCAAGTTGCACGGTTTCGATCGTGAGGGGCTGGCCGGCCTTGTGGGCCACTGCGGCGCGTACATCCATGAGAAGCATTCCTTCGAGCGTGTTGAGCTTGCGGGCGCGCGGTTCCGGCACGATCCCTTTGACCCGATCCTAGGAAAGGATAGCGGCGGGCGAAAGGGCGGAGACGACGCGAAAGGTCGATTGTGCGACAGCGTGAGGGAGCCGATGCCCGGGGTCAGGCACTGTTGTCGCGTCGAATATAGGTGAGGAAGGTCACCTCGGCGCTGTCCTTCGGGCCGCGTTGGGGTGTCTCTCGTGCGGTTTCCCGCCAGATGGCAGGGTCTATGTCGGGAAAGCGCGTGTCGCCTTCGGGTGTCGCATGGACACGGGTGATCTCGAGGCGGTCGGCGCGACCGATGGTCGCGGCGTAGATCTGGCCGCCGCCGATCACCATGATCGCATCGACCCCGTCGGCCCGCGCGATCTCGCCGGCAAGGGCCAGTCCCTCGGCGGGGGTCGCCACGACACGCAGGCCCTCGTGGGCAAATCCGGGATCGCGGGTGATGACGATGTTCGTGCGCCCGGGAAGCGGGCGGCCGATGGAGGCGAACGTCTTGCGACCCATGACCACCGGATGTCCGCTCGTCAGGCGCTTGAAGCGCTTCAGGTCGCTGGAGAGCCGCCAGGGCATGTCGCCGACAGCGCCGATCACCCCGTTTTCTGCCGCTGCGGCGACAAGCACGATTTGCGGCGTGTTGGCTGACGTCATGGGGGCTCCGGCTCCGGCCTTCCGATCTGGCACCTCTAGTAGCGCCCATGGGGCGAAATGAAAACGGCCCGCGCGGGGCGGGCCGTTTCCATCTGTCGATAACCCGGAAAAACCGGGAGGCAAGGGCCCCTAGGGCTTAGTTGCGCTCCTTGTCGACGAGCGCGCCCTTCTTGATCCACGGCATCATGCCGCGCAGCTTCTCGCCGACTTCCTCGATCTGGTGAGCATCGTTGAGGCGGCGGGTCGCCTTGAAGCGGGCCTGGCCGGCCTTGCATTCCTGCATCCACTCGGAAGTGAACTTACCGGACTGGATGTCCGTCAGGATGTCCTTCATCGCGGCCTTGGTCTGCGGCGTCACGACGCGCGGACCGGACATGTACTCACCCCACTCGGCAGTGTTGGAGATGGAGTAGTTCATGTTGGCGATGCCGCCCTCGTAGATGAGGTCGACGATGAGCTTCACTTCGTGCAGGCACTCGAAGTAGGCCATCTCGGGAGCGTAGCCAGCCTCGACCAGCGTCTCGAAACCGGCGCGGATGAGCTCGACGAGGCCGCCGCAAAGCACGGCCTGCTCGCCGAAGAGGTCCGTCTCGCACTCTTCCTTGAAGGTCGTCTCGATGATGCCCGAACGGCCGCCGCCAACGCCGGAAGCATAGGAGAGGGCGATGTCGAGGGCGTTGCCGGAAGCGTCGTGATGGACCGCCACGAGGCAGGGAACGCCACCGCCGCGCTCGTATTCGCCGCGCACCGTGTGGCCCGGGCCCTTCGGCGCGATCATGATGACGTCGACGGTCGGCTTCGCCTCGATCAGGCCGAAGTGGACGTTGAGGCCATGAGCGAAGGCGATCGCGGCGCCGTCACGGATGTTGGCTGCGATGTGATCGTTGTAGATGTCGGCCTGGAGTTCGTCCGGGGTGGCCATCATCATCAGGTCGGCCCAGCCGGCGGCATCCGCGACACTCATGACCTTGAGGCCATCGGCCTCGACCTTCTTGGCGGTGGAGGAACCCGGACGCAGGGCGACCACAACCTCGGTGACGCCGGAATCCTTGAGGTTCAGAGCATGGGCGCGGCCCTGGCTGCCGTAGCCGATGATGGCGACCTTCTTGGACTTCAGCAGGTTCAGGTCGGCATCGCGATCGTAGTAAACGCGCATTTCAGCAGTCTCCCGTTTGCGTTTTCGCTTCTTGGCCGGCGGCATGTCCCGCCGCGCGGCCGGGGTCAGGATTGCCGGGCGCAGCCTGTTTCGTGGCTGTCCCCGGCAGGGTGGTGAAGGGTGAGGAACTGGTCGACGGCGCGCCGCGCCCGTTCCGCGAAATCCGGTTCGGCGACGCCGGGCTCCTCGCCGAGAAGCCAGCGCCCATGGCTGTCGCGCAGGATGAGCCCGTAGAGCGTGCGATAGGCATCGGTCGAATCGTCGCAGGCGATGTGCCCCTGCGCCGCGCCCGCTTCCAGCAGCACCCGGGCCCTCGTGGCGATGCGCTCGCGGCCGCGCTCCAGCAGAAGGCGGCCGAGCGGTGCGCCGTCGCGGCTCGCATGGGCGGTTGCCAGCCTGTTGAGCGCCAGCGACGTGTCGCCGGCAAGCACAGTCAGCAGGTCCTCGGCGAAGGTGACAAGCCGATCGCGGAATTCGCCCGCACTCAGTTCGCCCGCCCGTTCGCTTGGCACCCGCACCTTTGCCGCCTGGTGGCCGACGATGGCCGCCAGCAGGCCGTCGCGGTCGCCGAACCAGCGGTAGAGGCTTTCCTTGGAACAATTGGCCGCCCGTGCCAGCGCCGCCGTCGTCAGCGCCTTCTCGCCACCGTCTACGACAAGCCGCAGCGCCGAGGCGAGGACCTCGTTCTGGCGCGGCGTGAAGTCGCTTTCGGTGAGGGGAGGCATGCTCGACATTCCGGTCCGGGTGGCTGCGTCGGAGGAGGGCGGAAAGGCCGCCAAGACCGACGTTTCAGGGCGCGGGGCCCTGGTTCTTGCAGATCTCGCTGGATTGGTACCGTACGGTACGGTTCGGCGGCATTTATCGCATCGGGCCTGAGGACGGTCAAGGGGGAAAGTGGCAGGTGCGAATGGCGGATCGGAGGCGGGAAGGCGCGTTGCGCGCATGTTGCCAGGGCGCTGAAACCGCCCGCGGAGGCCCACACTTGCACCGCATCTCCTGATCTCTTCCGTAAGGAAATGGGAAAGGAGAATCGCTCCCTGATAGGCCTTGCCCAGATGCCTGTTTGTCCCGTCAGGAAAAAGGCCTTGTCACATCTGTCGGGGATTTACCGAATATACCGAGGCTGCGACGCAGATGATGGTCGGTAGCGGTTTGTTAACCACGATGCACCACGCTTTCTTTACGTGCCGAGGGTGGCGGGCATCCGCGTGAACCGGGTGGCTCTCTCGACGTTCAGGGCAACCGGCCGTCAAAGGCGCCCGCAAGGCCGTGCGCTTGTCGGCGACCTCAAAGAGTGGACAAGTTCAGGCGTGGCGAAAATCACTCCCCTTCTCTTGCTACTCAGCCTCGCCATCGGTGCGGCGGCCCCGGCGCATGCGGCCGATGCCAAGGGCTTCAATCCCCTCAAGCTGGATGGACATGTCGTGAAGTGGGGGGCGCCCAGGCTCGGGGTTCCGGCACGCGTGACCTATGCCTTTGCCCGTGGCCCTCTCGACAACACGAGCGCCCGCAACTGCCGGGCGATGGACAGTCTTGAGCGTGTCGCCCGCGAGAGCAGGCTCGATCTTGCCGACATTCGCGGCGAGGCCGTCGCCGCCTTCCGGCTCTGGGAGGAGGCGAGCGGGATTTCCTTCCAGGAGGTCGGCTCCGTCGGTGAGGCGAACATTGTCATCGGCTCCCAGTCATCGCCGCGCGGCTATGCCTTCACCAATGTCCAGCACGCAAGGCAGGTCACTGGCCTGCCAGGGGTGGCGGCGGGCAGTGACCGAGGTCTTGGCAAGGCGGGATCCGCATCCGACGTGACAAGCGAGAAACGCGCCGCCGGTGGCCCACGGGTCTCCCGGATCACGCAGTCCGCCATCTGCCTCAACCCCGCGCACAGGTGGAAGATCGGCTTCGACGGCGACCTCGGCGTCTATGATCTCAGATACACTTTCGCCCATGAGATCGGGCATGCGATCGGTCTCGACCATTACGTTCGGCGTCAGTCGATCATGCATTTCAGGTATGGGGAAACCTTCCAGACCCTGCAGCCTGGCGACATCGAGGGCGTTCAATGGCTCTATGGCCGCCCTGGCTAACAGCGCGAAAGCCATCGGTGTGCCATCGGCTCCGCTGGTCTCGCGCGGCCGTGCCTCGGGTGAATTGGGCCCTCTTGTAGTACCGGCCTAATACCCGTTGCCGCACGCGGATTGCTAGCCTCCTCCCCGTTCCAGTTCACATTCGGGAGGATGCGATGAGCAAGAAGAAGATCCTGATGATCACCGGTGACTTCACCGAGGATTACGAGACGATGGTCCCGTTCCAGGCATTGCTGGCGCTTGGGCACGACGTGCATGCGGTTTGCCCGGGCAAGAAGGCCGGTGACACCGTGGCGACCTCGATCCACGATTTCGAGGGCGACCAGACCTACAGCGAGAAGCGCGGGCACAATTTCACGCTCAACGCGACATTCTCCGAGATCGATCCGGCCGACTATGACGCGCTTGTCGTTCCGGGCGGGCGGGCGCCGGAATATCTGCGACTCGACACTGCCGTCATCGCGGCGGTGAAGCATTTCTTCGAAGCGGACAAGCCGGTTGCCGCCATCTGTCACGGGGCTCAGATCCTGGCGGCCGCGCGTGTCATCGAGGGGCGGACGGTGTCGGCCTATCCCGCCTGCCGGCCCGAGGTGGAACTCGCAGGGGGGCATTATGCGGATATCGCGATCGACGGCGCGGTGACGGACGGCAAGCTTGTCACTGCGCCCGCCTGGCCGGCGCATCCCGCCTGGCTCTCGCAGTTCATAGCGGTGCTTGCCGTTTGACGGGCCGCTGGCGCCCTTGATTGATTTCAAGCGACGGCCGGGCCAACCTGCCTCCCGATGGGGCAGGTTGGCCCGGCCGCGCGGCAGGCGACGGGCGCAAGGCATGAGCCCGACGGACAGGGAGGAGGCGGTATGTGCAAGCTCTTTATCGAGGCGGATCCGGGGCTTTGGGAGAGCACGACCCGGTCGCTCAGGATCGACCGGATGGTGACCAGTGTCCGGCTTGAGACGTTTTTCTGGAGCATTCTGGAGGAAATCGCAGAGCGTGACGGGATGAACCTCGTGCAACTCATCACGCGGCTGCATCACGAATCCATCGAGGCTGGCCACGATCTCGGGAACTTCGCGTCGTTCCTGCGCGTGTGCTGCGGCCGCTATCTGGCGCTGCAGCTCAGCGGCGACATTCCCGCGGATGTCTCGACGCCGATCTCGACGCTCGACAGCGCGCGCATCCTCGACAAGGAGCGCGCCCGCCTCTCGCATCCGCTGCCCCGGCGGGTGAGTGGCGGCGCCGCCGTGGCGCGCATCGCCTCGCGCTAGATAAGCAGCTCGCCCTTGGCAATGATGACGGCCTGGCCACCGATCCGGGCCGCCTTGAGGGCTCCGGCCTGGATGTCGATCTCAAGATCGATCATCGAGGGACGCCCCATGTCCACGCCCTGTTCGATGCGCAGATTGTGAGTGCCATCGGTGGGCTTGTCGAAGTGGCGGACGACGCCGGCGAAGGCAGCCGCCGCGGAGCCCGTCGCCGGGTCCTCGACGATGCCCATGGCCGGGGCGAACATGCGCGCGGAAAAGGTACTTCCGCTCGCCGCCGTCTGACGGCAGTAGACATAGGCGGCGGCCCCCGATCCGAGTCCGCCGAAAGCCTCGTCCCAATTGGCGTTGCGCGGGCGGGCCCGAGAAAGTGCGGCCAGATTGGCCACCGGAACGAAGGCAAAGGGCACGCCTGCATCGTAGGAGCAGGGCCGGTGGTTCTCGAAGCCGATTTCGTTTGGCTCCAACGAGAGCGCGGCGGCGATGATGTCCCTGTCGGCGAGCGGGTCAGCCGGGCGGGGAAGCCTGGGCACGTCGAACTCGGCGAAGCCCGCCGCATTCGGCTTCAGAACCACGCCGCAGCGCACGTTGCCGACGCCTTCCTCGAGGATGACCATGGCGTTCTGGTCGGCGTCGATTTCGCCGAAACGCTCCATCGCCATCAAGATGGCCGTTCCGACAGTCGGGTGACCGGCGAAGGGGAGCTCCTTGGCGGGCGTGAAGATGCGCAACTTCGCGGAATGGGCCGGGTTTTGCGGGGGCAGAACAAACACTGTTTCCGACAGGTTGAACTCGCTCGCGATCGCCTGCATGCGCTGGTCTGACAGTCCCTCGGCGTCCATGACGACTGCAAGCGGATTGCCTGCAAGCGCCTGATTGGTAAAGACGTCGAGTACGAAATAACGTCGTGCCATCGTGTCGTTCCCTGGCTGGCCGCGAGAGCAGTGCGTGCTGGATTTGATCCGGCCAGACTTTGGCATGGCGGGCGCGCCATTGCCAGCGGGTGCAGGCAGCTGCAGCGTCGCTAGCGTTAATGGCCCACTCGGCTCGGTGCCGGCGTGACGGAGCAGAGGATCTTGCCGAAGCCCTGTCCTCATGGCAGTTTGCCGCCCATGTCACAGTCGCCAGAAGCTCCCGTTCGCGTTTCCGCGTTCTATCTCTTTGCTCCGCTTGAGGATTTCGAGGCGTTGCGCGCGCCTCTGCTTGCTGTTGCGCAAGAAGCCGGCGTGCGCGGGTCGATCCTGCTTGCTGGCGAGGGGGTAAATGGCACCATCGCCGGCGACGCGCCGGGCGTTGCGCGCGTCCTTGCTCACCTGCGTGCCGACCCGCGTCTTGCAGATCTCTCCGACAAGGCGTCCTTCGCCGAGAAGATGCCTTTTCGCCGGCTCAAGGTGCGCCTCAAGCGTGAGATCGTCAGTCTTGGCGTCGAGGGGATAGATCCCCGGCGGACGGTCGGAAACTATGTCTCGCCCGAGGACTGGAACGCGCTGATCAGCGATCCCGACGTGACGGTGATCGACACGCGCAACGACTACGAGATCGCCTTTGGAACCTTCGAACGGGCCGTCTCTCCGCAGACCCGCACATTCCGCGCCTTCCCGGAGTGGGTGCGCGGCGAGCGGGAGAAGGGCCGCGCCCGCAAGCTTGCCATGTTCTGCACCGGCGGCATCCGGTGCGAAAAGGCGACGGCGCTCATGCTGCGCGAGGGGTTCGACGAGGTCTATCACCTCGATGGCGGCATCCTGAACTATCTCGAGAAGGTGCCTCGGGAGGAAAGCCTCTGGAAGGGAGATTGTTTCGTGTTCGACGAGCGGGTCGCGGTCGATCACGAACTTTCGCCGACCTGGGGCCGGGACGCGCCGCCCGAAGCGCATGAGGTTCTGCCGAAGGACGTGGTGGACCGCGACGCGGCGAAATAGGCACCGCGGACCCGGCGTGGCCGTTCAGAGCCTGAAGCGATGGGGCGGCAGGCCGCGAGTTCCCGGCGTGAGCGTGAAGAGGTGGCCAAGGTCCGGATATGCGGCGAGCATGTCCGCGTCGGCCAGCGGGCGTAGCGATGTCACGACCAGTACGTCGAGATCGGGGCCGCAGAAGCACGGCATGGTCGGGCGCGGCACGGGCATGGAGATCGTCTCGACCAGCGTTCCGTCCGGCGTGAAGCGGTTGAGCACGCCGGCAGAGATGCCGGCCGACCAGTAGTTTCCCGAAACATCGACGGTTCCCCCGTCCGGCCGCCCGGTCTCGTTGACGAGCTGAGCGAAGCGACGTCGGTTTGAGATGGCACCGGTTCGCGGATCGAAATCCCATGCGTCGATCCAGCCGGGACGGCTGTCGGCGTGATAGAGCGTGCGCCCGTCCGGTGACCAGGCGAGACCGTTTGAGACGGTGACGTCGGAGACCAGCCGGGTCACCGTGCCTGCGCGGTCGACCCGATAGAGTGCGGCGATCGGCTGGCGCTCCGGGCGGTCGTCCATGGTGCCGACATAGAAGGCGCCGTCGGGGCCGACCTTGCCGTCATTGAGACGGGTTCTCGCATCGTTCGCCTCGATC
The DNA here is from genome assembly GCF_048268045.1 of Stappia sp. GTDB lineage: Bacteria > Pseudomonadota > Alphaproteobacteria > Rhizobiales > Stappiaceae > Stappia. The sequence continues at coordinate 316,937 of NZ_JBLWWG010000001.1, read as the reverse complement.
TCCGCCAGCGTCTCCACGATCTCGCCGCTTGACAGTCGAAGCAGGACGATGCGGTCGCGGATGGCGGCAACGAGGAGGTCGTCGTCCTGTGTCAGGCCGAAAGAGCCGATGACGTCTGGAAGGTCGAGGCTGTGTTCCCGGCCGCTTTCCCAGTCGCGGACATGAAGGCGCTTGCCGAGGACGTCACACCACAGCAGGTGCCCGCTTTTCGGATCCCAGATCAGGCTCTCCGCAAGGTCCGAGCGGATGCCGTCCAGCTTCGAAATCGTAGCGGTCATCATGTGCACTTCTCCTGCCCCGTCGCGCTTGGCACGGTGTGGGAGGGGACGTTTGGAATCAAGCCTGGATATTGGGCTACCCGGATATCAGGCGGAGAGGGGATGAAGCGGGGCCGTTCCGCGGCCGGTGAGCCAGTCGTTGCGGATCGAGGCGGCCAGTTTGGTCAGGCCGGAGAGCGTGTCCGGCTTGGCGATCACCGCATCCGCGCCGGCCGCCCGGGCCTCCTCGCGCAGGTGTGCCTCGGCGCCCGTGGTGATGACAATGAGCGGTACCGCGTCGAAGGCCGGACGGCGGCGCAGGTGCGCGACCAGTTCGATGCCCGACAGGCCGGGCATGTTCAGGTCAATGAGCACGAGATCAGGAACCGGAACGCCGGCCTCGTCCATGCGCGCAACGGCTTCCAGCGGGCTGACACAGGTTGCCAGCGAGAATCCGCCGGCGTCGACGAAGGCGTCGCGCAGCGCCCGCGACAGCAGGAACAGGTCGTCCGGGTCATCGTCGATAACAAGCACCACCGTCTTGCCGTCGGTCTTGCCCGCCGGTGCGATTGACTGTCTGCTTTTGAGTGTGCGTGCCCTGATCATTGCAACAGTAGCGTATCAGCAAAATTGCCTATCTTCCACTGCGATATATTACATACAGGCTCGCTATTTATGGTCGATGGGAGGTTTTTCAGTCGGATCAATCCCTTGCCGGGAGTGTCGGCAGAACGAAGGCCGTCGTCCGCGCGACCGTGCGGATGGCGAAGGACGAACGCATCCGCGATACTCCTGGCAGACGCGTCAGGTGATCGCGGTGTATGCGCTCGAAGTCGGCCGGGTCGGCGGCGGCGATCCGGAGCAGATAGTCGGCGTCGCCGGCCATCAGGTGGCATTCCATGATCTCCGGGGAACGTGCGACCGCCTCCTCGAAGCGGGCGAGCTCATCGCTTGCCTGGGAGTTCAGCGAGATCTCGACGAAGATCACCAGATTTCGCCGGATCTTGGAAGGATCGAGCAGCGCGACATAGCGCTCGATGACGCCCGCATCCTCCAGCGCCCGGACGCGGCGCAGGCAGGCCGAGGCCGAGAGGCCGACCTTCTCGGCAAGGTCGGAGTTGGCGATCCGCCCGTCGCTCTGCAGTTCCTTCAGGATGTGTCTGTCGATCCGGTCGAACATCGTGCCTGGCCTCCCGCTCGGTTCGCGCGTAGACAGGGTTCGAGCGCATCATGGGCCATGCTTTGAAGGTTCTGGTGCATGAGATTGCGCAATCTCACCAGTTTACGCTGGAATATTGCAAAACTTGCGCTCGGTCAGACGAGTTCGCAAGCACATTCGAGCGGCATTGCTTTAGTCTCTCTGCCTTCGGGTCATCCAGAGGGACCCAGGTAGGAGGCGACAATGAAAATCGGAGTACCCAAAGAAATCAAAAACCATGAGTATCGCGTCGGTCTGACGCCGGACAGCGTCCGCGAACTCGTAGCCCACGGGCACGAGCTGTTCGTGGAGACCAGTGCCGGCGCGGGCATCCTTGCAGAGGATGCGGCCTATCAGGCTGCCGGCGCGACGATCCTTGCCGATGCGCGGGCCGTCTTCGACGCCGCGACCATGATCGTCAAGGTCAAGGAACCTCAGGCTGCCGAGCGCGCGATGCTGCGCCCGGACCATATTCTCTTCACGTATCTCCATCTCGCCCCGGACCCGGAACAGACGGCGGATCTGCTGCGCTCGGGGGCGACCTGCATTGCCTATGAGACCGTGACCGACGCACGCGGCGGCCTGCCGCTTCTGGCTCCCATGTCCCAGGTTGCCGGCCGGCTTGCGATCCAGGCCGGCGCGACGGCGCTGGAGAAGTCCCACGGCGGAGCCGGCATGCTGCTCGGCGGCGTGCCTGGCGTGGCTCCGGCCAAGGTCGTGGTCATCGGCGGCGGTGTCGTCGGTGCCCATGCGATCACCATGGCGCTTGGTCTGGGGGCGGATGTGACCGTTCTCGACCGCTCCGTCGACGCGCTCGGCGCGCTGTCCGCCCGGTTCGGCGCGGCGCTCAGGACGGTCTATTCGACCCGCTCGGCGGTTGAGCAATATGTGCTCGACGCGGATCTCGTCATCGGTGCGGTTCTTCTTCCTGGAGCCGCCGCGCCGAAGCTCGTCACCGCCGACCATGTCCGGCGCATGAAGCCCGGATCTGTTCTCGTCGATGTGGCCATCGACCAGGGCGGCTGCTTCGAGACCTCGCGGGCGACGACACATGCCGAGCCGACCTATGTGGTCGACGGTGTCGTCCACTATTGCGTCGCCAACATGCCCGGGGCCGTGCCACGGACCTCGACCTATGCGCTCAACAACGCGACGCTGCCGTTCGCGCTGGCGCTGGCCGACAAGGGGGTGAAGGCGGCGCTGGGCGCCAATCCGCATCTGCTCGACGGGCTCAATGTGATCGGCGGTCACCTGACGTGCGAGGCGGTGGCGGAGGCTCTCGGCCTGCCGTTTGTCGACCCGACGCGGGCACTGGCAGGCGACTTCGGTTCGGCCGCCGCCTGAGTGTCTGGTGCCCATTGATGCGCACCAATGAAAACAGCCGGTCGGGGATCCGACCGGCTGTTGTCGTTTCTGGCGCCCGGTTCGGGCCTGTGGCGCGGTCTTACGGGCACGCCACCCGATAGCGGCGGCCGTAGCGGTCGCGTGTCACGCAGTTCTTCGGCGTTGTCGCCGAACCGACGGCGGCACCGCCGAGACCACCGATGGCGCCGCCAACAAGCGCGCCGCCGACGTCGCCGGTCGCGGCTGCACCGATGGCCGCGCCGGTGGCAGCACCAAGGCCGCCTCCGACGAGGGTTCTGTCGCGCTGGCTGTCCGACTGGCATGCCGCAAGCGTCAATGCCGCTGCGGAAACGAGAAGAAGTTTTTTCATGTCATAGCCTCCAGTTTGGATCATCCAGCGAAGGCACCCGGCGACCGTATCGCCGGATGCATTGGGGGGGGCGTCGCCGCTTACGGGCAGACGACGCGGTAGCGGCGACCATAGCGGTCGCGTGCAATACAGTTCTTGGGAGTGGTGGCCGAGCCGACCATGGCACCGCCGACGCCGCCGATCACGCCGCCAACAAGGGCGCCGCCCACATCGCCGGTCGCAACGCCGCCGATGACCGCACCGGTTGCGGCACCAAGGCCGCCGCCGACGAGCGCGCGGTCACGCTGACTGTCCGACTGGCACCCTGCGAGCAAAAGCGCTGCGCCGCCAACAACTAGGATCCTGAACATCTTGTCGTTCCTCACATGTCACCTGAAGTTCGGTAAAGTGTGCCGGCTTTTCAACCGGCGGGTGGCGCGGCTACCATCGGGATCTGTGCCCCCCTAACCGACTATCTGAGCATCAAAACCGGTGACAGTCTAGCAGGAGCGGATTGTCAGGCTGTGACGCAGATCATTGGTTTGCCGTTCTTTTCAACTCTCCTCGCGAACTTCGGAAACATGAGCGGAGGATGCACCGGCGAGACGGCGCAGGAGACCCATGGTGGAGGCGTCCCGCCCCTTTGCCTCGGACCTTCCCTCGATCATCGGCAGCAGTTCTCCTGCCAAAACCTTGCCAAGCTCCACTCCCCACTGATCAAACGAATTGATGTTCCAAATGGTTCCCTCGACAAACACGCGGTGCTCATAAAGCGCGATCAGGCGCCCCAGCGTGTAGGGGGTAAGCTTGTCGTGAACAATTGTGACGGAAGGACGATTTCCGGGGAAAACCTTGTGCGGGGTCAGTCGCTCGACCGTTTCGGCGTCATTGCCCTGTGCTTCGAGAAGCGCCCGGGCCTCCGCGGTCGTCCGGCCGTTCATGAGAGCCTCCGACTGGGCAAGGCAGTTTGCCACCAGCAATGCGTGATGATGCGCAAGCTCAGGTTCGTGGCCTCGGGCGGCGACGATGAACTCGCAAGGCACGACAGTCGTCCCCTGGTGAAGGAGCTGGTAGAAGGCGTGCTGGCCGTTGGTGCCGGCCTCCCCCCAGACGACAGGCCCGGTGTCCTGCTCGACCGGCGCGCCGGCAAGCGTTACCGACTTACCGTTTGATTCCATGTCGAGCTGCTGGAGATAGGCGGGCAGGCGGGAGAGCCGCTGGTCGTAAGGCAGGATCGCCCGTGAGGCGTGGCCGCAGACATTGCGATGCCAGACACCGGCAAGGCCAAGCAGCACCGGCAGGTTTCCGGCGAGTGGGGCCGTGCGGAAGTGCTCGTCCATCGCATGGGCACCGTCGAGGAACGCACCGAAATTCTCCGCGCCGACGGCAATCATCACCGGCAGGCCGATGGCCGACCAGACCGAATAGCGCCCGCCGACCCAGTCCCAGAAACCGAAGACGCGGGTCTCGTCGATACCGAAGGCGGCGACCTTGTCGAGCGCGGTGGAGACGGCGGCGAAGTGGTCGCCCACGGCCTGCTCACCGAGCGCATCGGCGACCCACCGGCGCGCTGTCGCGGCATTGGTCATAGTCTCGACGGTGGTGAAGGTCTTCGAGGCGATGATGAAGAGCGTTGTCGCCGGGTCGAGTGGCTTCAGCGTGTCGGCGATGTGGGCGCCGTCAACGTTGGAGACATAGTGCAACCGGGGACCGTCGGCGTAGGGGGCCAGCGCTCCGGTGACCATCGCCGGCCCGAGGTCCGACCCGCCAATGCCGATGTTGACCACATCGGTGAACGGCCTTTCCGTGCTTCCCCGAATGCGCCCGGCGCGAAGCGCCTCGGCAAATTTACCAGCCCGTGCCAGCGTCTCGCGCACATCTGGCATCACGTCGCGGCCGTCGACCGTCACCGGATCGCCGGAGCGGTTGCGCAGGGCGACATGCAGGACGGCGCGCCCCTCGGTCTCGTTGATCGGGTCGCCGGCGAACATCGCCGCACGGCGGGTCTCCACCCCCCTGGCGCGAGCCAGGCCGAGAAGCAGCGTCAGCGCCTTGGGCGACCAGCAGACCTTGGAAAAATCGACGAGAAGATCGTCGAAGGTGCGCGACAGCCGGTCGAAGCGGTTGGGATCCTCGCGAAACAGCTCGCGCAGGCCACGCGCCTGCAGGCGTTCGGCTTCGAGCGTCAATGCGCGCAGGATCTCGGCGGTGTCCATGTTTCCTCTCCTCTCGCCGCATCGGCCGAATGTCGCAATGTCCGCGCGTCAGCCCAGAGCGGCGGCGGTGCGGGCGCGCGCCTCTATCCCGCTCCAGTCGTCCATGGCGATTGCCTCGGCGCTCGCGATCCAGGAGCCGCCGACGCAGATGACGTTGGGCAACGACAGATAGGCGGGCGCGGAGCTTTCGGAAATGCCGCCGGTCGGGCAGAAGCGGGCGGCGGGAAGCGGGGAGGAGAGCGCCTTCAGCATCGCCACGCCTCCGGCCGCCTCGGCCGGGAAGAGCTTCAGCCGCACGTAGCCGGCTTCGAGAAGGCGCATGACTTCCGATGCGGTGGCCGCGCCGGGAAGCAGCGGCACGTCGTGGCCGGCCGCCGCTGACAGGAGCCTTTCGGTCGCACCAGGGGAGACGGCGAAGGTCGCGCCCGCGTCCACCGCCGCCTGATACTGCGCCGCGTCGAGCACGGTTCCCGCGCCGACCATCGCTCCCTCGACCTCGGCTGCCACCGCTCGGATCGCTTCCAGCGCCTTGGGCGTGCGCAAGGTGATCTCGATTGCGGGCAGGCCGCCCTTAACCAGCGCCTTCGCCATGGGTACGGCCTTCGCCGGATCCTCGATGACAAGCACCGGAATGACCGGGGCCGCCCGCATGATGCGGTCGAGCTTGGAAACGTCCTGCGTCATTTTCAGATCGACTCCTGATCTTCTTGAAACGGGCAGCCCCTGCTTTTCACGCAAAGGCGCCGAAAACATGTGCGCCCTGGTCGGCTGGACCGGCAGCGGCGCGGAAGGCGGCGAACAGATCGCGGCCGAGGCCGGTCTGGTGGTGGGAGAGGTCGGCGGTCATCGGCGGACGGGCGGCGAAATCCTGCGCGTCGACAAGAACCTCGAGCCGCCCGGCCTGTGCGTCGACACGGATCCTGTCGCCGTTGCGAATGCGCGAGATAGGTCCGGCGTCGACGGCTTCCGGGGTGACGTGGATTGCCGCCGGGATCTTGCCGGATGCACCCGACATGCGCCCGTCGGTGACCAGCGCGACCCTGAGCCCCCGATCTTGCAGGATTCCGAGCACGGGCGTCAGCTTGTGCAGTTCGGGCATGCCGCAGGCGCGGGGGCCCTGAAACGGCAGGACAGCGACGAAATCATCGGTGAGTTCGCCGGCCTTGAACGCTTCCTGCAAGGCCTCTTGCGTGAGGAAGATCCGGGCCGGGGCCTCGATCACCCGCCGGTCCGGCTTCACAGCGGAGACCTTGATGACGGCGCGGCCGAGGTTGCCGTCGAGCACGGTGAGGCCGCCATTGGGCTGGAACGGGTTCCTCACCGTCGAAAGCACCTTGGGGTCACCGCTCGCGCGCGCGCCCGGCTCCCAGGCGATGCCGCCCTCGGTGGTGAGCTTCGGCTCCGCCGTGTAGGAGGAAAGGCCGGTGCCGTTCACCGTGCGCACGTCCTCGTGCAGCAGTCCCTCGGACAGGAGCTCGCCGATCAGATAGCCCATGCCGCCGGCGGCCTGGAAATGGTTCACGTCGGCCATCCCGTTCGGATAGATGCGGGCGATCAGCGGCACCGCCTCGGAGAGGTCGGAAATATCGTCCCAGGTGAGCTGGATTCCGGCGGTGCGGGCGATGGCGACCAGATGCATGGTGTGGTTGGTCGAGCCGCCCGTCGCATGCAGCCCGGCGACGCCATTGACGATAGCGCGCTCGTCGATGACTTCGCCGACGGGCGTGTAGTCATTGCCAAGGGCGCTCAGCGACAGGGCACGTTTGGCGGCCTCGCGGGTCAGCGCGTCGCGCAGCGGCGTGTTCGGATTGACGAAGCTCGCGCCCGGCAGGTGCAGGCCCATGATCTCCATCAGCATCTGGTTGGAATTCGCTGTTCCGTAGAAGGTGCAGGTGCCGGGCGAATGGTAGGACCTGCTCTCCGATTCCAGCAATTCCGCGCGGCCGATCTTGCCTTCCGCGTAAAGCTGGCGGGTCTTGGCCTTCTCGTCGTTGGAAAGGCCGGTCGTCATCGGGCCGGCGGGCACGAAGACGGCGGGAAGGTGACCGAAGGAAAGCGCCGCGATCATCAGGCCGGGAACGATCTTGTCGCAGATGCCGAGGAAGACAGCCGCATCGAACATCTGATGTGACAGGCCGACGGCGGCCGACATGGCGATCACGTCGCGGGAGAAAAGCGACAGCTCCATTCCGGTCTGGCCCTGGGTGACGCCGTCGCACATGGCCGGCACGCCGCCGGCGACCTGCGCCACCGCACCGACCTCGCGCGCCGCGTCGCGGATCAGGTCGGGGAAACGCTCGTAGGGCTGATGGGCCGAGAGCATGTCGTTGTAGGCGGTGATGATGCCGAGATTGGGCACCACGTCGTCGGAGAGCCGGGATTTGTCGGTGACGCCGCAGGCGGCGAAACCATGGGCAAGATTACCGCAGGACAGACGCGAGCGTGTCGGGCCGGCCTCGCCGGCGGCGCGGATGCGCTCGAGATAGCGGGTGCGGGTGTCGCGGCTGCGCTCGGTAATCCGCGCGGTGACATCGGCAATCTTGCTGTTGAGGGCCATGGTTCCTGTCCGTCCTTTCGGTTGCGGCGCGCCGCTCCCACGATGCGCGGAGGGCGTCCGGCGATCCAGTTGGACCGGGAAGGGCATTGGAGAGGATGCCCCGTCCCGTGTGGTTTAAATCGATTTAAGGGCCGCCGCAACGGCTCCGGGCGTGTCGCGGACGGGCGATGTTGTCGCGCCTAGATCAGGTCCTCGAACCAGGTGCGGCCGTCGCGCTCGATCAGGGCGATGGAGGCCGACGGGCCCCAGGTTCCCGAGGTGTAGCCCTTCGGCGCGTCCTTCGAGGCAGCCCAGGCATCGAGGATCGGGTCGACCCACGCCCAGGCGGCATCCACTTCGTCGCGGCGCATGAAGAGTGTCTGGTTGCCGCGGATCACATCCATGATCAGCCGCTCGTAGGCGTCGGGGTTGCGTACGTTGAAGGCCTTGGCGAAGGACATGTCCAGTGGCACCTGGCGCAGCCGCATGCCGCCGGGACCGGGGTCCTTGATCATCACCTGCATGCGCACGCCCTCATCCGGCTGCAAGCGGATCACCAGCCGGTTGGAGGAGATCTCGCCGGCTTCCGCCTCGAAGATCGAGTGCGGGATCGGACGGAACTGCACGACGATCTCCGAGACGCGCTCGGCAAGGCGCTTGCCGGTGCGCAGGTAGAACGGGACGTTCGCCCATCGCCAATTGGCGATTTCAGCCTTGATCGCGACGAAGGTCTCCGTTTGCGATTCCTGGCCGTCGAGTTCTTCCAGGTAGCCGGGCACCGCGCCTCCGGCCGAGGCGCCGGCCCGGTACTGGCCGCGCACGGTGGCGCGCGCCGCGGTTTCCGCGTCCATCTGCTTCAGCGCCTTCAGCACCTTGAGCTTCTCGTCGCGCACGGAGTCCGCGTTCATCGATTCCGGTGGCTCCATGGCAACCAGGCACAGGAGCTGGAGAAGGTGGTTCTGGATCATGTCGCGCATGGCGCCGGCGGTGTCGTAGTAGCCGGCGCGGCCTCCAACGCCGATGGATTCAGCGACGGTGATCTGTACGTGGTCGATATGCGCGGCGTTCCACAGCGGTTCGAACAGCGCGTTGGCGAAGCGCAGCGCCATCAGGTTCTGCACCGTCTCCTTGCCCAGATAATGGTCGATACGGAAGACCTGGTCCTCGGCAAAGACCGCGCCGATGGCCGCGTTCAACTCCTTGGCCGAGGCGCCGTCCTTGCCGATGGGCTTCTCGATGACGATGCGGGTCGTCTCGTTGACGAGGGCGTGGCTGCCGATGCGCTCGCAGATCGCGCCGAAGAAGTCCGGGGCGACGGCGAGATAGAAGGCCCGCACCACCTGGTCGCGCCCCTTAAGCATGGCGGCGAGATCGTCCCAGCCCCGCTCGCCGGCGGCCTCGGCCGAGACGTAGAAAATGCGCTCCAGGAACCGTGCGAGGGCGTCTTCCTCGAGATCGCCGACGTGCTCGCGCAGCGCCTCCGTGGCAAAGTCGCGATACTGCGCCGCGCTCATCTCGCGGCGGGAGCAGCCGATGATGCGGGCATCGTCGGGGATCTGTCCGTCCGCGTCGCGGTGATAGAGCGCGGGCAGGATCTTCCTGTGGGCGAGGTCGCCCGTGGCGCCGAAAACAATCAGGTCGAACGGGGCGACCTCGATGACACGCGCAACCATGTCGGTCCTTTCATGTCTTTCAGGGGGCGGAGAGGGGAGGCTCGGCCCGCTTGTCCAGTTCCGTGTCGATTTCGTCGCGCCTGGGCAGATCCGCGCCGCGGCGCGTGCAGGTCACCGCGGCCGCGTCGACGGCGAAGGCGAGAAGGCTGGTCAGGGCGTCCTGCGTCAGGTCCGCCAGACTGTCGCGGTCGGTGCGTCCGGTCTCGTGCAGGCAGGTGAGCAGGGCGGCCTGGAAGGTATCGCCGGCGCCCACCGTATCGCTTACCGCAACCCGCCGGCCGTCGAGCGCGACCCTGTGGCGCACCGTGCGCCCGACCGCTCCCCCGACGCCCAGGGTCGTGATCACGAGGGCCGGGCCCTTGCGCAGAAAGGTGTCGGCAAGTTCGTCGAGGTCAACGCCAGGATAAAGCGTTCCTGCATCTTCGGAGCTGATCTTGAGCAGGTCCACATGCGGCAGCAGCGCTTCGATGCGCGCGCGCCAGGCGTCGAGGTCGGGCACCACTGTCGGGCGCACGTTGGGATCGTAGGCAATGAGGCGGCGCCCGTGCTCGCGGCGTACCAGGGCAAGCAGGGCCTCGCCCACCGGCGGCACGAGCGCCGAGAAGGAGCCGATGTGGAGTGCCGAGATGGTTTCGGGCAACTCCGGAAGATCTTCGGGGAACACCTGCCGGTCGGCGGCATTGTCGCCGTAGAAGGCATAGGCGGGGCTTCCGTGCGCATCGACGCCGACGACGCTCAGCGTGGTGAGCGCGGTTGTCGCCTTCGCCAGCGAAATGTCGACGCCCTCGCGCGTCAGGGCGCGGCGCAGGCGTGCGCCGAACAGGTCGCTGGACAGCGCGCCGAAGTAGGCGGCTGGCGCCCCGAGCCGCGCCAGGCCGACGGCGACATTGAACGGAGAACCGCCGATGCGCGCGTCGAAGGACAGGCGTGCGCCGTCTTCTTCCGCGAACAGGTCGAAGAGAGCTTCGCCGCAGACGAGGATCATTTGGAGCCGCCTTTCGTTGCGCGCGCGGGTGCCGAGGAAACGAACCCGGCGACCGCCTCGACGAGGCCCGACGCGAGCGGCAGCTCGGGGTCCTGATAGGTGGCCAGGCTCGCCGCACGGTCGTTGCCTCTGGCGGTCTTGAGCACATGGGTGGCGCCGTCGAGGATCACGAGGCGCGCTCCGGGGCGGGCGTCCGCGAGCCGTTGCGCATCCTCGACGCTCACCTGAACGTCGTTGGAACCCTGCACGATCAGGACGGGCAGGTCGACGGCGGCGATCATCTCGGCCGGATCATGGGAGAGCAGGTCGATCATGTAGGGCTGGATCGAGGGGTTGAAGAAGCCGGCGAGCTCCGGGCTCACGCCGGAAAGGTCCGCCTCGTGCCCGGCCTCGATCTCGCCGAGAATGCGCTCGACGCTCTCGAGCACCGGCGCGCGCTCGGGCCCCTCGGGCGTGAAGGCGCGGAACTGGTCGCGCAGGATCTGGCCGATCGGCCGGCCGGGCGTTCCTGCAAGCACGAGGCCGCAGATGGCGCCGTTGCCGGCTTCGGTGCCGGGCTCGCCGGTCAGGGCGGTCTTCATCGCCACAAGGCCGCCTTCGCTGTGGCCAAGGATCCAGATACAGGGCGCGCCGATACGCTGGCGGATCACGCCAATCCACGAGCGCAGGTCGTCGGCATAGGCGGCGAGCGTCACGTCCGAGGCATCGGCAACGGCGTCGCGGCTGGAATGGAGGCCGCGCTTGTCGATCCGCACGGAGGTGATGTTGCGTGCGGCGAGGCCCTTGGCGAGGAGCTTCAGCGTGTCCGGACGGATGCCGCTCGGCATGTTGCCGTCGCGATCACTCGGGCCCGATCCCGGCACGATCAGAACGACCGGCCGGTCGGCTGTCGCAGGGCCTGCCATCGCACCGCGCAGCGGACCGAGAGGACCGGGCGCTTCAATCTCCGTCGCCTGGGCGTCCGTCGTCTGCACGAGCATGCAGGAGACGATCAGCGCCAGCGCCGCAAGATGAATTCGCATCGTTCTACCTCTGCAAAGGCGGAGTGCCTCAGGCGGCCACGGCCGCTCCGGGCGGCTCCTTGGCGCCGGTCATGATCGCAACGGCGTCGGCCATGGAAAATTCGTCTGGTCGTATGACACAGGCGCGACGCCCGAGCCGGTGGATGTGAATGCGGTCCGCGACCTCGAACACATGTGGCATGTTGTGTGAAATCAAAACGATAGGCAAGCCGCGCGCTTTCACATCCCTGATCAGTTCGAGGACGCGGCGGCTTTCCTTGACGCCGAGCGCGGCCGTCGGCTCGTCCATGATAACGACCTTGGAGCCGAAGGCGGCGGCGCGCGCCACGGCGACGCCCTGGCGCTGGCCGCCCGAAAGCGTCTCGACGGCCTGGTTGATGTTCTGGATGGTCATCAGGCCAAGCTCAGAGAGCTTCTCGCGCGCGATGCGCTCCATCCCCTTGCGGTCGAGCTTGCGGAATACCTTTCCCAGGAAGCCGCTCTGGCGCAGTTCCCGCCCCATGAAGAGGTTGTCGGCGATGGAAAGGGCAGGGGAGAGGGCGAGGTTCTGGTAGACCGTTTCGATGCCGGCCTGGCGGGCGTGCATCGGCGAGGTGAAGTGAACCGGCTGTCCTTCCAGGCGGATCTCGCCCTCGTCAGGCACGACCGCGCCGGAGATTGCCTTGATCAGCGTCGACTTGCCGGCGCCATTGTCGCCGATAACGGCGAGCACTTCGCCGGGGAAAAGCTCGAAGTCGGCCCGGTCGAGCGCCACGACGCGGCCGTAGCGCTTGACGAGGCCGGTTGCCGACAGGATCGGTTCGCGGGTCATGCGGCCACCTTTCTGATCCACTGGTCGACGGCGACGGCCGAGATGATCAGCACGCCGATGAGCAGATATGTCCATTGCGGGTCGGTGCCGACGAGACGCAGGCCGAGCGAGAAGACGCCGACGATGAGAGCGCCGAAGAGCATGCCGAGAACCGAACCGCGCCCGCCGAAGAGCGAGATGCCGCCAATGACGACCGCGGTGATGGACTCGATGTTGGTGAACTGGCCGGATGTGGGCGAGACCGAGCCAAGGCGACCGATGAGCGCCCAGCCGGCGAAGGCGCAGATGAGGCCGGCGAGCGTGTAGACCGAGATGCGCACGCGCACCACCTGCACGCCGGCGAGTTCGGCCGCGTCCGGGTCGTCACCGACGGCATAGACATGCCGTCCCCAGGCGGTGTGGTTGAGGACGTAGTTGAGCACGAGCACGAGCACGAACAGGCCGACGACGCCATAGGTGAACACCGCCCCGCCAATGTTGAACTTCTCGCCGAAGAACTGGAGGATCGGTGCTTGCCGCTCTATTTCCTGGCTGCGGATCGTCTCGTTGGCGGAATAGAGGAAGTTTGTCGCCAGCACGATCTGCCACATGCCGAGCGTGGCGATGAAGGGCGGCAGGCGCATGACGGCGACCAGCGCGCCGTTGATGAAGCCGCAGAGCGCTCCGCAGGCGAGACCGCACAGGACGGCGATCTCCGGGGGCAACCCGTAACGAAAGGTAAACTGCCCCATCACCACCGATGACAGGACCATGATCGCGCCGACCGAGAGGTCGATGCCGGCGGTCAGGATCACCAGCGATTGCGCGCAGCCGACGATGCCGACAATGGCCACCTGCTGAAGGATGAGCGTCAGTGAGAAGGGGGAGAAGAACTTTTCACCCAGATAGAAGCCGAAGACGGCGACCGACGCGATGAGCACGATCAGCGGCACGAACTCTGGCCGGGCATGCAGCTTGTGCTGCACGAGACCGAGCAGCGACCTGTGATGCCGGTCGAAGGCGGCGACGGATCCGGGCCCGCTTGCAAGCGATGTCTCGTAGGCCTGTGGCGTGCGGCTTTCCGCTTCGCTCATGGTGTTCTCCCGAAAGACTTGGCGGTTCGCGACATGCCGGCGGCGCGGGGCGGATCTCCGTCCCGCGCCGGCCGAGCGCAGGAAATCAGACGTGTGCGGGGATCAGCCCCAGCACTTGTCCAGGCCTTCCTTGGTGTCGATCGAGGGCACGCCGTCCACCGGCCTGTCGGTCACGAGTGCGACGCCGGTGTCGAAGAAGTTCTTGCCTGGCGTCGGCTCGGGCTTCTTGCCGGTGTCGGCGTATTCCTTGATCGCCTCGATGCCGAGCGCGGCCATCAGCAGCGGATACTGCTGCGAGGTGGCGCCGATGACGCCCTCGGAAACGTTGCGCACGCCCGGGCAGCCGCCATCGACGGAAACGATCAGCACATCCTTCTCGCGTCCCATCGCCTTCAGCGCCTCGAAGGCGCCCGCGGCCGCAGGCTCATTGATCGTGTAGACGACATTGACGCCGGGATCCTTGGTGAGAAGGTTCTCCATGGCCGAGCGGCCGCCTTCTTCGTTGCCGGCGGTGACGTCGTTGCCGACGATGCGCGGATCGTCCTCGTCGCCCCACCGGTTGACGTCCTTCACATCGATGCCGAAGCCGGTGAGGAAGCCCTGGTCGCGCAGCACGCCGACCGAGGGCTGGCTGACGGCAAGGTCCAGCATGGCGATCTTTGCGTCCGCTGCCGCGTCGCCCAGTGTGGCCTTCGCCCATTGCCCGATCAGTTCGCCGGCCTTGAAGTTGTCGGTGGCGAAGGTCGCGTCGGCGGAGTCGATCGGTTCCAGCGGGGTGTCGAGCGCAATCACCAGAATGCCGGCGTCCCGAGCCTGCTTGACGCTGTCGACGATGGCCTTGGTGTCGGACGCGGTGATCAGGATTCCCTTGGCCTGATCGGCGATGCAGGTTTCGATGGCGGCCACCTGGCTTTCATGATCGCCATCGATCTTGCCGGCGTAGGATTTGAGCTCGATGCCCAGTTCGGCCGCTTTCGCGGTGGCGCCTTCCTTCATCTTGACGAAAAAGGGATTCGTGTCGGTCTTGGTCACCAGGCAGGCCGTGACATCGGCCGCCATCGCGGGACTTGCCGCCGCCGCAGCGACGAAGGTTCCGGCGAGCATCAGCTTGCGTAGCATCTGTGGTCTCCTCCCACGTGTTGCCAGTGTTTTGCCGTGCGCCTAGGCGCTCCGGCTGCTGCGTGAGCCTTGGGGCATGGCGCGGATCCTTTCCGGCCCGTCCTCGGCTGCGCCCTTGTCCGCCACCCGCCCTGTCAGGATTGCCGCGCGTGGCGAATAGTTGAAGAAAATTGGCAGGTTGGCGGCACCGGCCGCGCCCGCGTCAGGTCCGAAGGAACCGCGCATCAACCGCGGCGGGCGACGCGCTTCGGGAGCGGTTTCCTGCAGCGCGATCTCAAGGTCTGCAAGCAACCGGTCAGGCAGGCCGGCGTCGATGTCGAAGTCGATCACCACGAGCGGCACGTCGAGCACGGAGATCGCCGACCAGATCGCGGGAGCCAGCGCGGCGACGCAATCCTCCAGCCATTCGTCGACCGCCGGGTTGCGGGCCGCGATGGCCTGCTCGATCTCGGCGCGCGTTTCCACGGGGTGACCGCGATAGGCGATGTGCCGCTTCAGCGAGACGATCGAGGCGCGGGTGAGCAGGATGTCCAGCACGCCGCGCGGCGGCGGGGCGGAAGTCAGGCCGCTTCGCGATACCGGGATCATGGCAATGTCGCCGGCATTGCCGTTGACGCCCTTCAGGCAGTCGCCGCCGTAGACGACGCCTCCGCCGATGGCCGGTCCCATGAACAGATAGAGGAAGTCGTCCTCATGCTGGCCGATGCCCGAGAAAAGCTCGGCGATGGCGGCGGCGGTGCCATCGTTCTCGAAGAAGACGGGATATCTGACGGCTTCCTCCAGCATCGTCTTGAAATCGATGCCGTCCCAGGGGGCGAAAGTGTCTGTCGGGAGGCCAAGTTCGGGGAGCCAGGCGCCGAGGTTGAAGGGCATGGCCAGCCCGACGCCGGCGATCCTCTCCCGGTCGTCGCTGTCGACGAGCTCGATGAGTTCGGCGATGTCGCTGGCGACAATGGCAACGGCCTCCTCCGGCGACGGCAGGATCCGGTCGTGGGAGCGGCGGCCGATGATGTGGCCCGAGAAGTCGGCGACGACGGTCTCGATCAGGGTTCGGTCGAGGCGGACGCCGAAGCCGAAGGCGCCGTTCGGTGCGAGTTGGAGCATCGTGGCCGGCTGGCCCCGACCGCCGCTGTGACGTTTGCCGAGTGTCTCGATCATTCCGCCGGCGGCAAGGTCCTGGATGATGCCGCCGATTGCCGCGTTGGTCAGTTGCGCAAGCCGGGCGAGATCCGCCTTCGAAGCTTCGCCGACCCTGCGTAGAACCTGGAGCACGATGCGTTCATTGTAGCGTCTGAGCTGGACCGAGTTCGATCCCTGACCAACGAGTGGGCGTCTTGGCAACGAATTGTCCTCCCAAGTTTTGCGACTCCGCTCCCATTATCGGACGAGGCCGCTCTCGTTGCCATCCTTGATAAATTTACTTCATTTGATTTATTAAAAAATAGCCATGCCGTACTGTCAATCGAATTCGATGTTGCGGTGCGAAGGCTGGAAAGGGGGCCGGTGGCGGGGTTGTGTCTGGTCCTGGCGGCTCCGGTCATGCGAAGCTTGCGCTGCTTGCAGCAAGATGCGGAAAGGAAACGGACGATGCCGAACGCGACGATGACGGAGCAATTCCTGAGGCGGGCCATCGCCGCGGGGCGCGGCCTCGAGCCGGCCGATCTGGTGATCCGCAACGCGCGGCTTTTTTCCGTCATGGACGGGTCGTTCGTCGACACCGACATCGCGATCGTCGGTGAGCGGATCGTCGGCACGCACGGGCGCTACGAGGGCGCGCAAACGCTCGACGCGGGCGGGCGGGTGGTCGTTCCGGGGTTCATCGACGCGCATCTGCATGTGGAATCCTCCCTTGTCTCGCCCCTCGAATTCGACCGCTGCGTGTTGCCGCATGGCGTCACCACTGCAATCTGCGATCCGCATGAGATTGCGAATGTACTCGGAATCGAGGGGATTCGCTATTTTCTCGATGCATCCGAGCGCACATTGATGGATTTGCGTGTCAATCTTTCTTCGTGCGTTCCTGCAACATCGTTCGAAACGTCTGGCGCACGCCTTGAAATTGCCGATCTTGAGCCGCTTCGAGATCATCCGAAGGTCATTGGACTTGCGGAGTTCATGAATTTTCCGGGAGTCCTTTCCGGTGACCCTGCGGTATTGGCGAAGCTCGCCGCCTTCCAGGGCGGACACATCGACGGACATGCGCCGCTGCTTTCGGGGCTTGATCTCAACGGGTATCTCGCCGCCGGCATTCGCACCGACCATGAGGCCACGACCGCCGCGGAGGCGCGAGAAAAGCTGGCGAAGGGCATGACGATCCTGATCCGCGAGGGATCGGTGTCGAAGGACCTCGAAGCCCTCGCCGAGATCCTCACCCCCGATATGGCGTCCTTCATCGGCCTGTGCACCGACGACCGCAATCCGCTCGATATCGCCGAGGAGGGGCATGTCGACAGCATGATCCGCCGGCTGATCGGTCGCGGCGCGCGGCCCCAGGACGCCTATCGGGCGGCGAGCTGGTCGGCGGCCATGGCCTTCGGCCTGCGCGACCGCGGCCTGGTCGCGCCGGGCTGGCGCGCCGACCTGGTGCTTCTCGACGATCTCGAGAGCTGCCGTGTCCACTCGGTCGTGGCCGGCGGTCGTCCTGTCGATGAGGCCGGCTTTGCCGCGCGCGCTCCGCTCGATCCCGTCGGTCTCGAAAGCGTCGTCATCGGTCGGATTTCGGCGGAGGACTTCCGCATCGAGGCGTCTCGCGCCAACGAACGACCGGTGATCGGCGTGGTGGCGGGGCGGATCATCACCGAGCGGCTTTCGGCGACGCTGCCTGTGCGCGATGGCGCCGTGATTGCCGATCCGGCGCAGGACACGGTCAAGGTCGCGGTTGTCGAGCGGCACGGGAAAACGGGCGGCATCGGCCGGGGCTTTGTCTCGGGCTTCGGCTTGCAGCGGGGGGCCATTGCCTCGTCCGTCGGCCATGACAGCCACAACATCTGCGTCGTGGGGGCGGACGACGCGTCGATGGCGACGGCGGTCCGTCGCATCGGTGAGCTGCAGGGTGGTTTCGTCGTCGCCGAGGGGGATGAGGTGCGGGCCGAACTGGCGCTGCCCATTGCCGGTCTCATGAGCCTGTCGAGCTTCGAGGAGGTGCGCGTCACGTTGGAGGACTTGCGCGCGGCCGCGCGCGATCTCGGCTGCACCCTGGCGGAACCCTTCCTGCAGGTGGCGTTCCTGCCGCTTCCGGTGATCCCGCACCTGAAGATCACCGACATGGGTCTCTTCGACGTCGACCGCTTCGCGCTGGTCGAATGACCGGGGAGGCCGCAAGCTGTTCGCGGGGCGTTGCGATTGTCCGTCGCACGACCAAATTTTTACGTTGACGTAAACGGAAGCTCTGGCGATGGTCGGTGGCGGGGCGACGCGTGTCCGCGTGGTTGTCCTGGTCCGGGGGGAGACCGGCCCGAGATAGGCGATGCGCCATGAATTCGGCGTATAGTGCCTGAAAACAAGAACGACCACAGGTCGGGGAGGAACACTCGTGAGCGAACCGCAGGTCTGGCTTGCAGCCTTTCGTCCGCAGCCCATCCACACCTACCTTGACGATGCGGTGCGTCGTCACGGTGACCGGCCGGCCATCGATTTCCTTGGAAAGGGCTACAGCTACGCCGAGTTCGGGGCGGAGGTCGACAAGGTTGCCGTCGGGCTGCAGGCGCTGGGCGCGGTGAAGGGCACGAAGATCGGTCTGTGCCTGCCGAACACGCCCTATTATCCGATCTTCTACTTTGCCGTGCTGAAGATCGGGGGCATCGTCGTCAACTTCAACCCGCTCTATGTGGAGCGGGAGATCGCAGCGCAGGTGCAGGATGCGAACGCGCGCATCATGATCACGCTCGATCTCAAGGTGATCTACGACAAGGTGGATGCGGTGCGCCGCGCCGGGCATCTCGACACGGTGGTTGTCTGTCCGATGGCCGACGCGCTGCCGCCGCTCAAGAGGCTGCTGTTCACGCTGTTCAAGGCGCGCGACCGGGCGAAGGTTCCTCACGACGACGCCCACCCGCGCTATGGCGAGCTGACGGTCCGCGGGTCGACGCCACATGTGCCGGAGATCGCGCCCGACACCGATGTCGCGGTGCTGCAATACACCGGCGGAACCACCGGGCTTCCCAAGGGGGCGATGCTCACCCACACGAACATCTCCGCCAACCTCGAGCAGATCCGCTCGGTGTTCTGCATGGCCGAGCCCGGTCAGGAACGGATGCTGTGCGTGCTCCCGTTCTTCCATGTGTTCGCCATGACGGTGGCGCAGAACCTCTCGGTCGCCATCGGCGCGGAGATGGTGATGCTGCCGCGCTTCGAGCTGAAGCAGCTTCTTGACGCGGCGAAGCGCAAGCGCGTCACGCTCTTCCCCGGCGTGCCGACGCTCTATACGGCCATCAACTCGGACGAGTTGACGCGCTCCTACGATCTCACCTCGATCAAGATTTGCCTGTCCGGCGGCGCGCCGCTGCCCGTCGAGGTGAAGGAGCAGTTCGAGAAGCTGACCGGCTGCATGCTGGTCGAGGGCTACGGGCTGACCGAGGCTTCGCCGGTGGTCACGGTCAATCCGCTCGACGAGCGCCGCCGGGCCGGGTCCATCGGCATGGCGGTGCCCGGCACGACCATCGCCTTCCATTCGATCGAGAACCCCGCGCAGCAAGTGGGCGAGGGGGAAAAGGGCGAGCTCGTCGTGCGCGGACCGCAGGTCATGGCCGGATACTACGAGCGCCCCGAGGAGACTGCCCGCGCAATCCGCAACGGGGCCCTGCACACGGGCGACGTCGGCTATCGGGACGCGGAGGGCTTCGTCTACCTGGTCGACCGCATCAAGGACCTGATCCTGTGCTCCGGCTACAACGTCTATCCGCGCATGATCGAGGAGGCGATCTACCGTCACCCCGCCGTCGAGGAGGCGATCGTCATCGCGGTCCCCGACACCTACCGCGGTCAGGCGCCGAAGGCCTTCGTCAAGCTTCGCCAGGGCGAGAGCCTTACCGGCGGCGAGATGCTGACCTTTCTCAAGGGGCACCTGTCGAAGATCGAGATGCCGCAGGAAATCGAGTTCCGGGACACGCTGCCGAAGACGATGGTCGGCAAGTTGTCGAAGAAGGAGCTCGTTGCGGAGGAGGCGGGAAAGCGCGACGGCGGGACGGGCTGACGCATTTGTTTCGCGCGAAGTCGCAAGGTGCGTGCGCGCCGCTTGATGCGGCGGGCGGGGCTTGGCATTGTCTTCGTCCTCTTAACCGACGAGCCGGAGGCCGCAGCGCCAGATGACGGGCGAATTGCCGACGTACCTCACGACCAGGGAAATGGCCGACCTTCTCCGGGTCAAGGAGCGAAAGATCTACGACCTGGCTGCAGCCGGCGAAATCCCGCACAGCCGGGCCACCGGCAAGCTGCTGTTTCCCCGCGATGTCGTGCTGGCCTGGATCGAGAGCGCCAGTGACGCGCCGTCGCCGGATGCGGTGCGTCCGACGGTGCTGCTTGGCAGCCACGATCCGTTGCTCGAATGGGCGCTGCGCGAATCGGGCTCGGGCCTTGCCGCCTTCTTCGACGGCAGTCTGGACGGGCTCGACCGCTTCGAGCACGGCGAAGGTGTCGCCGCCGGCCTGCATGTGGTCCAGGACGAGGGCTGGAACACCGACGCCGTGTCCGCGCGTTTCCGCTATCGGCCGGTGGTGCTCGTCGAATGGGCGTGGCGCAACCGCGGCCTGATCGTGCCGCAGGGCAATCCGCAGGATGTCACGCGCCTCGCCGATCTCGCCGGCCGCCGGGTCGTGCGCCGACAGAAAACTGCCGGGGGTCAGTTGCTGCTGGAGCGACTGGCACGGGAGGAGGACCTGGCTCTTTCCCAGGAAGACAGTCCGCTGGCCCGTGATGAGCGCGACGCGGCGCTGGCGGTTCTGGACGGGCGAGCCGACGCGGCCTTTGGGCTCGAGGCGTCGGCGCGGCAGTTCAAGCTCGATTTCGTGCCGGTCTGCGAGGAGCGGTTCGACATTCTCGTTGCCCGCCGCGAGTGGTTCGAGCCGTCTTTCCAGGCGCTCGTCGCCTTCACCCGCACACCTGCTTTCGCCGAAATGGCAAGAAGCCTCGGCGGCTACCGGGTCGAGGGCATCTGGAAGGCGCATTTCAACGGCGGATGAGCCGCCTGTCCGTCCGGTGTGCGGCTTCGTCTGGTGCGCGGCTCAGGGCGGATCCGAGCGCACGCCGGTGCGCGCCGTGACCTGCCGCCCGAGGCGCTGCTCGCGAAAGGCGGTGTAGAGCGCGGCCGTCACGATCAGCGCGGCGCCGGCAAGCGTCGCGATACCCGGGATATCCCCGAAAATGAGAAAGCCGACGACCGTCGCGTAGATCAGGCGCATGTAGTCGAACGCGGCGATGGCGGAGGCCTCGCCGGCGCGGAAGGCGCGGATGTTGCACATCTGCCCGGCCCAGGAGAACAGGCCGACGACGACGAGAAGTCCGAGTTCCTCCCAGGTCGGCGTGAGCCAGTTGTAGAAGGCGATCGGCGCCATGATGACGCCGACGAAGACCGCCTGGTAGCTGAGGATCGTGATCGGGCGTTCCACCTGCGACAGCTTGCGGATGATCACCATCACCACGGATGCGCCACAGGCTCCGATCACGGCAAGGGCCGAATAGAGGTAGGTGCCCTCGGCACCCGCCGGCCTGGCGATGATGATGACGCCGAGAAAGCCGATCAGCGTCGCGGCCCAACGATGGCGGCCGACCGTCTCGTTGAGGAAGAAGATGGCGAGCACGGTCAGGAAGAAGGTCTTGGAAAAGCCGATGGCGGTGGCGTCGGCGAGCGGCAGGTGCACTGCGGCGGTAAAGCCGCACAGCATCGCCGTCGAGGCGCAGACGACGCGCAGCGCATGCAGCATCGGCCGTCGGGTCACCAGCGAATGCGGCAGGCCGTAGATGATTGTCGGGGCGACGATCAGGGTCATCAGGACCTGCCGGATGAAGATGATCTGGGCGACGTGCAGCCGCTCGCCCAGGATCTTGATCAGCGTCACCATGACGGTCAGGAGCATGCCGGCCAGCAGCATCCACAGGATGCCGCGCATGTTGTCGGGCAGAAGCGACAGTCGGTCGCCTGCGTCGCGAAAGCGCTGGGCTGGCCCCCGGTGGCGGGGAGGGGAATCCATGCTTGGCTGTTCCATCGAGCGGGCCGCGTGCGCGGCAAGGCAGGACTGACAGCATAGACCCATCCGCGCCAGCGAAGGAAGGGGGCGCGGACCGGGCGAACGAGCTGAGGCCGATCAAGACCCACTTGGCGGGCCGGGCGGTTTGCCGTTAGTCTGGCCCGCAACGGGCCGCAAACGCGCGTTGTGACGCGCGCGTTTGCGGCCTGACAGACCCGCCGGCGAGGACCTACCTGGCCGAACCGCAACCTCTTCCGCCCTTGACCGCACGTCGCGCGACCCCATGTCGCCAGCGAGCCCCCCGGCAGCCAGCGAACTCCCAATGAGGCCTTTCGAATGAACGAGATTGTCCAGGCGAAATTCGGTATGGGCGCCCCGGTGCGCCGCAAGGAAGATGACGCCCTGATCACCGGCCGCGGCAACTACGTCGACGACCACAAGCCGGAGGGCGTGCTCAAGGCCTTTGTGCTGCGTTCGTCCATGGCGCATGCCCGCATCGCGCTCGGCGACCTTGCCGACGCGCGTTCGGCTCCCGGTGTCGCGATGATCCTGACGGCTGCGGATCTGGAAGGGCTCGGGAACATGCCGACCAAGGCGGTGCTGACCCAGCCCGACGGCTCCAAGCACGCCATTCCCCCGCGCCCCGTTCTGGCCACGGACACCGTGCGGCATGTCGGCGAGCCCATCGCCATGGTGATCGCCGACACGATCGCGAACGCCAAGTCGGCGGCGGAACTGATCGAGATCGACTACGAGCCGCTTGATGCCGTCGTG
Source organism: Stappia sp. (assembly GCF_048268045.1). Lineage (GTDB taxonomy): Bacteria > Pseudomonadota > Alphaproteobacteria > Rhizobiales > Stappiaceae > Stappia. The sequence goes on along the minus strand of NZ_JBLWWG010000001.1, from coordinate 294,399 downwards.
GAGACGGGCGATGCGCTGAAGCCCGGCGCGCCTCTGGTCTGGCCCGAGAGCGGCACGAACCTCGCCTACACCTTCGAGATCGGCGACGCGGAGGCGACCGGGGAGGCTTTCGCCAGGGCCCATCACGTCACCCGCATCGAGATCGTCAACAACCGTCTCGTGTGCAACTACATGGAGCCGCGCGGCTGTATCGCCGAATATGACAAGGATACCGGGCGCTACACGCTCACCGCCGGCACCCAGGGCGGTCACGGCATGCGAGACATCATCACCGGCGACATCCTGCGGATCGAGAAGGATCGGCTGCGGGTGGTGACGCCGGACGTGGGCGGCGGTTTCGGCACCAAGAACTTCGTCTATCCGGAATACCCGGTGGCGCTGGTGGCGGCGGAACGTCTTGGCCGACCGGTCAAATGGGTCTGCGAACGCTCCGAGCACTTCCTCGCCGACGCCCACGGGCGCGACAATCTCGCCGCCGCCGAGGTCGCGATGGACGAGGAAGGGCGCTTCCTTGCCATGAAAGTCGACCTGATTGCAGCCATGGGTGCCTATCTTCACCAGTTCGGGCCCTATATTCCCTTCCTCGGGCTGTCGATGACGACCGGCCTCTATGACATTCCGGCGATGCACGCGGCGCTGCGCGGTGTCTTCACCAACACCACGCCGGTCGATGCCTATCGAGGCGCGGGCCGGCCGGAAGCCGCCTATCTGCTGGAGCGTCTGGTCGACAAGGCGGCGGCGGAGATGGACCTGTCGCCGGCCGAGCTGCGGCGTCGCAACTTCATCACGCCGGAGCAGCTTCCCTACACGACGCAGGCCGGGCGCATGTACGACACGGGCGAGTTCGCCCAGCACATGGACAAGGCGCTTGCGGCGGCAGACTGGGACGGCTTCGAGGATCGGGCCCGCCAGTCGCGCGAGCGCGGTCGGATGCGCGGCATCGGCATGGCCACCTATATCGAGGCCTGCGCCTTCGCCGGCTCCGAGGAGGCGACGATCGAGCTTGGAACCGACGGCTCGCTGACGCTTCTGATCGGCACCCAGACCAACGGCCAGGGCCATGCGACCGCCTATGGCCAGATCATCGCGGAGCAGTTCGGCGTCGATCTGGACAAGGTTTCGATGATCCAGGGCGACACTGACCGGGTGCGCAAGGGCGGCGGCACGGGCGGTTCGCGTTCGATCCCCATCGGCATGCCCTCGGTGCTCGAGGCCTCGAAGTCGCTGGTGAAGAAGGTCAAGGAACTGGCGGCCGACAAGCTGGAGGCCGGGGTCGAGGATCTTGAGTTGCTGGATGGCGAGGTTCGCGTTGTCGGCACCGACCGTGCCGTAACGCTTGCCGAGATCGCCGCCGGCGCGCCGGAGCCCCTGATGGGGCGCGAGGAGGTACGCCAGAACGAGGCGACCTATCCCAACGGCACACACATCTGCGAGCTCGAGATCGATCCGGAGACCGGTGACACGGAGCTGCTCGACTATGTGATCGTCGACGACTTCGGCGTTGTGGTGAACCCTCTGCTTCTCGCCGGGCAGGTGCATGGCGGCGTGGTGCAGGCCATCGGCCAGGCGCTGATGGAGCAGACCGTCTATGACGAGGACGGCCAGCTCATGACGGCCTCCTTCCTCGACTACCGGATGCCGCGGGCGGCCGACATTCCGCCCATTCGCTTCGACACCCGCAACGTGCCTTCCACCACCAATGCGCTCGGTATCAAGGGTGCGGGCGAGGCCGGCACCATCGGCGCGACGCCGGCGGTGATGAACGCGGTCAACGATGCGCTGCGCAGGGGGGCGGGCGTGCCGCAGATCGAGATGCCGGCAACGCCGTCGCGCGTGTGGGAGGCGATTGCCGCGACCCGCAACTGATCCGTCTCTCCGGGGCCGGGCGACACTCGAAGGAGGGCCGGATCGCCGCGGGGTGGTCCGGCCTTTTTTGCGTGGGCCGTCGGGGCGCGCGACGGCGGGCATTCCAGTCGGTCGGGTCTGGCAGCGGGGGAGAAAGCACGGCGGCACAGTCGCTTGTGCCCGCCGATGGTTGCGCGACCGGGCGCAAGGTGCTTTGCTTGGGTGCGGTCCTCGGGTCCGCTCCTTCCCACCGAGAGCAGGGCGCGCGGATATCGCGATTGCCGCCCGCAGCCCCTCCAGCCCGGACACCTCCTTCATGTCTTCCAAGAGCGCGTCGTCTTCCAGCAGCGCGCCCGTGCCCGGGCCGAAGTCTTCACCCGATCTGAACCACTACAACCCCAGGCTCGGCATCACGCTCAAGGTGGGGTCGGCGCTGCTGTTCACCGGCATGGTGGCGCTGGTGAAGATCCTGTCGGCGCGCTATCCGGTGGGCGAGATAATCTTCGCCCGCAGCTTTTTCGGCATCCTGCCGGTGCTGGCGATGGCGGCCTGGCGGGGCGAACTGCCGGGCGCCTTCCATACCAAGCGGCCGATGGGCCATATCAGCCGAGCGGTTGTCGGCGGACTGGCCATGACCTTCTGGTTCGCCGCCCTTGCCCGGCTGCCGCTGCCGGATGCGACGGCGATCAGCTTTGCCGCCCCGCTGATCACCGTGGTCTTCGCCGCGCTGATCCTGCACGAGACGGTGCGCATCTACCGCTGGTCCGCTGTCGTCGTCGGCTTTATCGGCATTCTCATCATCCTGTCGCCGCATCTGGGCGGCTCGGTGGAGGGACCGGAGACGGCCACCGGGTCGGCCTTCGCCTTCACCTCGGCCGTCTTCATGGCGCTGGCGATGATCACCGTGCGGCGGCTCACCGGCACGGAGCGGACCTCGACCATCGTCATCTGGTTCGCCGGCGTGACCTCTATCATGGCGCTGATGAGCGCTCCCTTCGGCTGGATCATGCCGGATGCGACGGATTTCGCGATGCTTTTGTGCATGGGGCTGCTTGGCGGCGTGGGGCAGATCCTGCTCACCAGCAGCTACCGTTTCGCCGATGCCTCGACCATCGCGCCCTTCGATTATTCGACCATGCTCTGGACGGTTATCGTCGGCTGGCTGGTCTTTTCCGACGTGCCGTCGGTGGAGGTGATCGCCGGAGCCCTGATCGTGATCGGCGCGGGCGTTTTCGTTATCTTCCGCGAGCGGGCGCTCGGGCTCGACCGCTCGAAGGAGCGGCGCACGGTAACGCCGTCCAAGGTCTGACCCGAGCCGCCGCAGCGATTCGCGTGGGGCTCAAAACGCCTTGAAGGTGATGATTGTCTTGGTGTCGAGGATGCCGTCGAAGGGATGTACCTTCTCATTGACGAAATGACCGATATCGGTCTCATCCTCGACGTAAAACTTGACCATGAGATCGTAGTCACCCGCCGTCGAGTAGATTTCCGAGGCGATTTCGGCGTCAGCAATGGAATTCGCGACCTGGTAAGCCTTGCCGAGATGGCATTTGATCATGACGAAGAACGGGATCATCTTTCTCTCCGTTGCGGCGCTCGCGCAGGGTGGCCGGCGCCGGTTTGGGTTGCCCGCCAGTGAAGCGGAAGCGGGCACGCTCGGCAAGTGGCGTGCCGGCCGCCGATCCGCGTCTCCTGTGCTTTCTGTCGGTCAAAGGGGGGATGGCGGAGGCTGGAAAGTTGCGGCATGGGCCGGAACCTGCCATGAAAACGGGACCGTTCGGCTCGCTCGCGGGTCGCACAGGGCGGTGCGAAACGACCACGGAAAACAGACGACCACGGAAAGACGCGATGACGACCCGTCGCCCCACTGATGCCGATGCCGAGTGCCGCGAGATCTCCGGTCCGCGGCCGGCCAAGTCTGCCGGCGCCGCCGGGCTGACCCGACGCGGGGCGCTGGGGCTTGCCGGGGCGGGGGTCGTGGCCTCGCTCGCGCGTCCGGCGCTGGCGCAGACCACGATCGAATGGAAGATGGCGACCGCCTGGCCGGCGGATCTGCCGGGGCAGGGCGCCTCGGCGCAGCGCATTTGCGACATGATCGCGGAACTGAGCGGCGGCCGCATGCGGGTGCGCCTCTTTGCCGCCGGGGCACTGGTGCCGGCGGCGGAAGTGTTCGACGCGGTTGCCTCCGGAACGGCGCAGATGGGACATGCCTCTCCCGCGTTCTGGCAGGGGCGGATGCCGGCGGCGGCGTTCTTCGCCACCGTTCCCTTCGGCATGCTGCCGGGCGAGCATGTGACCTGGATCGAGCGTGGCGGCGGGCAGGAGCTGTGGGAGGCGCTTTATGCGCCCTTCGGCGTCCGGCCGTTTCTGGCTGGCAACAGCGGCTGCCAGCTCGGCGGCTGGTATCGGCGTCCGGTCGAGCGGCTGGAGGACCTTCAGGGGCTCAAGATCCGCATGCCCGGCCTTGGCGGGGAGGTCATGCGGCGCCTCGGCGCAACGCCCGTGTCGCTGCCGCCCGGCGAACTGATCCCGGCGCTGTCGAGCGGACTGATCGATGCGGCGGAATTCCTCGGTCCCGCGAGCGACCGTCCGCTCGGGCTCGCAGCCGTTGCTCCCTATTGCTACGCGCCCGGCTTCCACGAGCCGAACGGGGCAAACGAGGCGCTCGTCAATGCGGTTGCCTTCGACGGCCTTTCAAGCGACCTGAAGGCGGTCGTGCGGGCTGCGTGCCGGGCGGAGACGGTTCTGTCGCTTGCCGAAAGCGAATGGATCAACGCCGACGCGCTGCGGGCGCTGCGCGAGGAGGACGGGGCTTCGATCCGCGTCTATCCCCAGGACATTGTCCAGGCGCTGCGCTCGACGGCGCGCGATGTGGTTTCCGGGCTCGGCGCCGACGGTGATCTGGCGCGCGACATCTTCAAGAGCTATTTCCGCGCGATGAACCGGATCGCACCGTGGAGCGATGCTTCCCGCCGGCTCTTCCTGGAAGGCCGCGGCGTCTACTTCTGAGGATTTCTGTACGTTCGCGGCGCCATTGCGCCATCAATTCGCCGAGGAGATCGACGGATCGGTGAAGATCCTCTTCACCTCCTCCGGCACCTCGCGATACCGCCCGTCACGCAGGGCGGCGATGGAGAAATCCACCAGCGGATCGAACAGCAGGTCCTGATGGCCCTCGGGCAGGCAGCGGCAGGTTTCCGCGACCAGCGCCGGGTGGAAGAAAAGCAGCAGCGAGTGCTGGAACAGCATCGCCGCGCTGTCGGCGTCCTGTTCGGGAAACTCGCCCCTGGCGATGCCCTCGCGGATGACGGCGGCGAAGGAGCGGCGTTCCTCTTCCTTGTGCACCTGTACGACGTCCCAGGCTTCCTCCATGGCCGCCTCGAGCAGGTCGTGGATCTTGCGGAAGTCCGTGTAGCGGTCGCGCATGTAGTGGAAATGACTTTTCACCATGATGCGCAGCTGCTCGGCGCAGGTCTGCGCCGGCATCTCCATGCCCTTCTGCATCTGCTGGCGAACCTGCCAGGTCACCAGCCCCGCGACGGCCTTGGTCAGAGCAGCCTTGGACGAGAAGAATCGATAGACGTTGGCCGGCGACATGCCGAGTTCGCGCGCGATGTCGGCGACGGTTGTCTTCTGGAAGCCGTAGATGTGAAACAGTTCGCTCGCCTTCTCGACGATGCGGCGGCGCATTTCGATTGCCGCGCTCGAAGTCGAGCCATCGCGGGACCCGCCATCGCGCGGGTCCATTTCGTGGGTCATCGGGGTTTCCACCGGATGGACCGTCTTCTCGATTGTTTCGCTCATCTGTCCAATGCGGGCTCCGGCCCTGCCTGACTGTTGTTCTCGGTTTCAGCGCCGGCAGGCGCGATCATTGGCCTGCCTCGTCTTTCATCAACGCATCCAGCGCCTTGCCGGTTCCATCTGTCTGGGGTGGCCATGCTCCGGTGCGTCCAACTGACGTGCGCACCAGAATACCATGGGCACCTCTCACCCCGACGTCAACGTCCGCAGTTGAACATATGTCTCCTGACGAATATTGACAATCGTCATTCGACAGACAATATGTGCGAAATGCCGTTCGGGCATCGGCTTGTCATCGTGGCGGCCGCAGGGGTGATGTTGGCGGAACGCAAGATGTCGCGGATCGAGACGCGCGGCGGTTCCAGCCTGGCAAGGGAAAGACGATGAGAGACAATCACACCGCCACCCGCGCCGGGGAAGAAACCGCCGCGTCATCTGGGCGGACGTACGGCCGCCTGCGCCTTTCGGTCGGGCTCCTTGCCGCGGTTTTCCTCGCCGGGTGCCAGCCTGAGGCGAGCGAGGAGACGGGCGGGCAGGGCGAGGTCCGTGCCGTCTGGGTCGAGCCGGTCGAAAGCGCGGCCGCCCGCATCCTTGCCTATTCCGGCACGGTTCGCGCTCGCTTCGAGGTGCCGCTGGCCTTTCGCACCGGCGGCAAGATTGCCGAGCGCTTCGTCGATCCGGGAACAAGCGTTCGCGCCGGAGATGTGATCGCGCGCCTCGATGCCACGGACCTGGAATCCAGCCTGCGGGCGGAGAAGGCGCGGGAGCGGGCGGCGGAGACGGAAGCGCGCCGCAGCGCCGAGGACCTCACCCGTGTCGCCGCACTCAAGGACAAGGGGCATGTCAGCGAATCGGCGCTCGACCGGGCGGAGGCGACCGCCGATGCGGCACGCGAAACGCTGAAGGCCGCGCGCGAGGCGCGCATCCTTGCCGAGAGCCGGCTTTCCTACGCTGTCTTGCGCGCCGATGCGGACGGCGTTGTCACCGAGGTCCGGGCGGAACCCGGCGAGGTGGTGACCGCCGGCCAGCCGGTGGCGTTGGTCACGCGAGGCAGCGCGCGCGAGATCGAGGTCGCCATTCCCGAGGCAAGGATCGCCGACCTGGACCGCGCGACGGCCCGGGTGTCGCTCTGGGCCGCACCCGGCCGCAGTTTTCCCGCCACCTTGCGCGAGGTTTCGCCGCAGGCCGACAGCGCCTCGCGAAGCTTCACCGCGCGTTATGCGCTCGACGCTCCGATCGCGGCGGTGCGTCTCGGCATGACGGCGACGGTCGCGCTTTCGCCGGAAGCCGCGCATGAAGGTCTCTCCGTGCCGCTGTCGGCTGTCTGGTACGAAGGCGGGGCGGCGCGCGTGTGGCGCGCCGAGGCCGATGCCAGGCGGGTCAGCGCGGTTCCGGTGACGGTCAGGCGCATCGAGAGCGAGCGGGCGGTGATCGCCGGCGATCTCGCAGTCGGCGACGATGTTGTCAGCATGGGAGTGCACCGTCTCGACCCGGGGCTCGAGGTCCGCGTGGTGCAGCGCGCGGCCAGTGGCACGACCGCCGCTGGCGCGACGTCCTCCGGCGCGCTCGCCGTGGGGGCGCTGCAGTGAGCCGCTTCAACCTGTCGGCCTGGGCCCTGCGACATCAGGCGCTCGTGCTCTTCTTCATCCTCGTCATCGCGGCGGCGGGCGTCTATGCCTATGTCAATCTCGGGCGCAACGAGGATCCCTCCTTCACGGTAAAGGTGATGGTCGTCACGGCCGCCTGGCCGGGGGCGACTGCGGAGGAGATGCAGGGCCAGGTCGCGGACCGGATCGAGACCCGTCTGCAGACGCTTCCTCATCTGGAGCGTATCGAGACCTACGCGCGGCCGGGCTTCATGGCCTCGCAGGTGGTTCTCAAGGATTCGACACCGGCCGCCGATGTGGAGGGGCTCTGGTACCAGGTGCGCAAGAAGGTCGGGGATATCCGCTCCGAGCTGCCGTCCGGCGTCCTCGGTCCCTTCTTCAACGATGAATACGCCGACGTCTTCGTCCAGGTTCACGCACTGACCGCGCCGGGCGCCTCGGCCATCGAACTTTCCGATCTCGCCGAGACCCTGCGTCAGGGCTTCCTCAGGGTTCCCGGCGTGGAAAAGGTTCAGCTCTTTGGCGAGCAGGATCCGAAGATCTACGTCGACATCTCCTATTCCAAGCTCGCCACCCTGGGCATTCCCGCGAGCGCCATCTTCGACGCGCTCGCGGCGCAGAACGCCGTCGTGCCGTCCGGTTCGGTCGACACGCCGGCGGAAACCGTCGAGATCCGCGTCAGCGGCAGCCTGAACGGGGTCGAGGCGGTGGCGTCGGTGCCGATCGAGGCCGGCGGCAAGACATTCCGTCTTGGCGACGTCGCCCGCGTGTCGCGCGGAATCGCGGATCCCAAGAGCTATGTGGCACGCTACGATGGCGAGCCGGCGGTCATGATCGGCATCGCCATGTCCGACGGCGGCAACGTGCTGGATCTCGGCGAGCTGCTGCACGAGAAGGCCGGTGAGCTCAAGGCGCAGCTTCCGGTCGGGGCGGAACTCCACCAGGTCTCGAACCAGCCGGAAGTGGTGGAGGAAGCCATCGGCGAGTTCCTGCTCAAGTTCGTCGCCGCCATTTCCATCGTGCTCCTTGTGTCCTTCGCCTCGCTCGGCCTGCGCACCGGGATTATCGTTGCCCTGTCGGTGCCGCTGACCCTGGCCGGCACATTCGTCGTGATGATGGGCATGGGCATCGACCTGGAGCGGATCTCGCTCGGGGCGCTGATCCTGTCGCTGGGTCTTCTGGTCGACGATGCGATCATCGCCATCGAGATGATGGTGGTGAAGATCGAGCAGGGGTGGGACCGCTTCCGGGCCGCCACCTATGCGTGGGAATCGACGGCCTTTCCAATGCTCACCGGCACGCTGGTGACGGCTGCGGGCTTCCTTCCCGTCGGGTTCGCCAAGTCGGCGGCGGGCGAATACGCAGGCGGCATCTTCTGGGTGGTGACCACGGCGCTGCTGATCTCCTGGATCGTCGCGGTGGTCTTCACCCCGTATCTGGGCATGATGCTGCTGCCGCGCTCGCTGGAACGCAAGGCGGCGGAAAGCGGGCATCATGACGAGGAGGCGATCTATGCGACGCCCTCCTACAACCGGCTCCGCCGTCTGGTCTCCGGTGCGGTGCGCTTTCGCCTGCCGGTGGTGCTCGCCACCTTCGCCCTCATCGGTGGGGCTGGCTACGGCATGGGCTTCGTCAAGCAGCAGTTCTTTCCCAGTTCCTCCCGGCCGGAGGTGCTGATCGAACTCCAGGGCGCGCAATCCGCCTCCTTCGAGGCGACGGATGCCGAGGTCCGCAAGATCGAGGCAATGCTCTCCGACAATCCCGATGTCGACTATTTCACCACCTACGTGGGGGCGGGCGCGCCGCGCTTCTTCCTCGCCTACAATCCGGCGCTGCCGAACCCGAGCTACGCGATGATCCTCGCCCAGTCGAAGGGCGGCGAACACACGGCGCGGCTGACCGAGCAGCTGCGCGCGCATTTCGAGACCGCGCCCGGCCCTGTGCGCGGGCGGGTCAACAGGCTCGAGCTCGGCCCGCCCGTGGGCTTTCCCGTTCAGTTCCGCGTCATCGGCGCGGATCGCGAAGAGGTGCATCGGATCGCAGAGCGGGTGCGCGACAAGATGCGCGCCCATCCGGACACGCGCTTCACCGAGTTGCAGTGGGGCGAGAAGATGAAGTCGATCCGTCTCGAGGTCGACCAGGACCGGGCGCGGGCGCTGGGCCTTTCGACGAGCGAGATCGGCCAGTCGCTGCAGGCACTTCTGTCGGGTGTCGAGGCGACGGCCCTGCGCGACGGCCGCCATTCGGTCGGCGTCGTGGTGCGCGCAACGGAAGCCGAGCGCGCCGCGCTCGGAGATCTCGGTGATCTTGTGCTTCGCGTCCGCGACGGCAGGGCCATACCTGTTTCGCAGGTTGCCAGGATTTCTTATGAGGCCGAGGAGCCGATCCTGTGGCGTCGCAACCGCGAGACTGTCCTGAGCGTGCGCGCCGATGTGGCGCCCGGCGTGCAGGCGCCCGACGTCACCGCGGCGCTGCTGCCGGCGATGCGCGAGATCGAGGCGGGGCTACCCGCCGGCTACCGGATCGACACCGGCGGCGCGGCCGAGGAATCGGCCAAGGCGAACACGGCGCTGGCTGCCGTCTTCCCGCTGATGCTGCTGGCCATGGCGTTCCTGATCATGCTGCAGATGCAGTCGTTCTCGAAGATGGTGCTGGTCTTTCTGACCTTCCCGCTCGGGCTGGTCGGAGCGGTGGGGGCGCTGTTGCTGACGGATGCGCCCTTCGGCTTCGTCGCCATTCTCGGCGTCATCGCGCTGGGGGGCATGGTGATGCGCAACACGCTGATCCTGGCCGACCAGATCGAGCATGATCTCGGCGCGGGAGCGACCATGCGGCAGGCCATCGTCGAGTCCACCGTGCGGCGGTCACGCCCGGTGATTCTGACCGCGCTCGCCGCTGTTCTGGCGTTCATCCCGCTCACCTTCAATATCTTCTGGGGGCCGATGGCGATCTCGATGATCGGCGGGCTGACGGTGGCGACCGTCCTGACGCTGGTCTTCATGCCGGCGCTTTATGCCCTGTGGTTCCGCCGCCGCCTCGACAAGACCGAGGCGGAAATGGCGAGCCAGACCGGTCGCGGGGCTGGCGGCGATGCCGCATCGGCCAGCGCACACACGGAAAATCCAGTTGAGGCAGAGCGTCAAACGGCCCCCGCACCGGCTCTGCCCCACGCGGCGGAGTGACCCGCGAGGTCATTCCGCCACGCCGCGCCGCCCGCCCCTCCGGCCTTTCGGCTCCCCCATCCCGGGGCCGGTTCGGGGCGGGCGGTCGAGGCCTTGCGCCCCTGGAGATCGGCTTGGGGCGTTCAAGGCGGGTGCCTGTGTCATTCCGGCAACGATCGGCGATGAAAGCATTGCTGCATTGCGGGAGTACTTGGTTGATCGATTTTGGAATTAATTTCTGAATTTTTCGGATTCGTTCATGAAAGTGTCGTGAAAGCAATATCTTGAGCATATTTTTCATTGCACGTAAAACGTGCATTTCCTAACGATATTGGCAATATTTCGCGATCTCGCGCTGCAAAATCCCCGGATTTTCGGGAAATTTCCCGGCTTGCTTCTCTCGTTTTGGTTGGTAACGATTACGTAAACGTAATTGCCGGCAGGGGCATGCCGGCGAAGGCCGCTTCGGGAGGAAATGGCAGACATGGCAAGCAAGCGCAGGGTTCTATTGCTTTCGGCGACTGCGGTCGCCTTGTGTGTCGGCGCGACGGGAGCCTATGCGGGCGGTTTTGCGCTGCGCGAGCAGAGTTCCTATTATCAGGGCATGTCGTTCGCCGGTTATGGTACGACCGGGCCGTCGATCTCGTCCATGTTCTGGAACCCGGCGGCGCTTTCGGGGGCCGGCGCGGGCTTCACGTCCGAAACCCACAACACTGCGATTGTTCCGAATTCCGAGATCACCGGCACCTTCACGCCAGGTGTCGTGCCGGTTCCGGCGAGCACCGCGCCGTCCGGCGACATCGGTTCCGACGCCTATATTCCCGCAAGCTACATGGCCTATCGGGTCACCGACCAGGTGGTCTTCGGCCTCTCCGTCAACGCGCCCTTTGGCCTGTCGACCAAGCCGAACTACAACTGGGCGGGCCAGTTCTACTCGCGCACGTCAAAGGTTTCCTCGCTCAACGTCACGCCGATGATCTCCTATCAGATCAACGAGCAGCTTGCCGTCGGCTTCGGCCTGCAGATCGAGCAGCTCAAGGTGCGCCTGGCCACCGGCATTCCGACGGTGCCGGGCTTCCCCTCGGGCATCCTGGAGGGCGATGACATCGGCTTCGGCGTCACCGCCGGCCTGACCTACAAGCCGATGGCGGGAACCGAGGTCGGTCTGGGCTACCGCTCCGGCATCGTGCATGAGCTTGGCGGCAGCCTGCAGTCACCGGCCGGAACGCCGGCGATCGGCGCCAACCTGATTACGCCGGACTCGGTGAATCTCTCGGTGAAACAGCGCATTACCGATCAGTTCCGGCTGTTTGGCACGGTTGAATGGAGCAACTGGAGCCGGCTCAAGGCGCCGCGCGTTTATGCGCAGGCCTCGGGTGCGACGGTGCAGACGCTGAAGTTCAATTACAGCGATGGCTGGTTCTTCGCGCTCGGCGGCGAATATGACATCAATGAAGACCTGACGGTGCGCGGTGGTCTTGCCTACGAGATCTCGCCGATCGACGATTCGATCCGCTCGACCCGCCTGCCCGACAACGACCGCTACTGGCTGTCTGCCGGCGCGTCCTATCGCTTCAGCGACAATCTGGCGTTCGACCTCGGCTACACCTACATCTGGTCGAAGGACACGCCGATCAACATCAGCGGCACCCATCAGGACTACAATCCGGCTCTCGGCAGCTACGTCGGCAACGCGGATTCGAGCGTCAACATTGTCTCCGCGTCGGTGCGCTACAACTGGGGTGGGGCATTGCCACGGCCGAGCCTTGATCCGGCGCGCGGCTACTGAGCGGCTGCAATTCCGGCAATTCGCGTGACAGAATTTCGAAAACAAAGGCCGGCGGAAGCTTCCGCCGGCCTTTTCTTGCGTCGTTCTCGCCGGCTCAGAAGGCGGCCGGGTAGAGGCCCCCGTCGATCAGCAGGTTCTGGCCCGTGATGTAGCCGGCGTGGGTGGAGCAGGCGAAGGCGCAGAGCTTGCCGAACTCGTCGGCCGTGCCGAAGCGGCGCGCCGGGATCTCCGCCATCTGGGCGGCGCCGGCGGCGTCGACGGAGGTGCCGGAGAGCTCCGCGGCGCGTTCCAGGCCACCGCGCAGGCGGTCGGTGTCCATCTTGCCGGGCAGGATGTTGTTGATCGTGACGTTACGCCCGGCGTAGCGGCGGGCGATGCTCGCCAGAAAGGCGGTCAGTCCGGCGCGGGCGCCGCTCGACAGGTCGAGCCCGTCGAGCGGCATGCGCACGGAGATCGAGGTGATGTTGACGATCCGCCCGAAGCCGCGCTCGGCCATGCCTTCGGCCACCTGCTGGATCATCTCGATCGGCGAGATCATGTTCTGGATGACGCCGTCGATCATCGCCTCGCGGTCCAGATCGAGATAGTCGCGGCGTGGCGGGCCGCCGTTGTTGTTGACCAGGATGTCGGGGGCGGGGCAGGCGGCGAGCAGTGCTTTCTGGCCCGCGAGCGTCGAGACATTGGCGACGACCGGCGTCACCTCGACCCCGTAGCGGGCGCGCAGGTCGCTGGCGGTGGCGTCGAGGCGAACCGCGTCGAGACCGTTGATCACGAGATTGCAGCCCGCCTCGGCGAGCGCCTCGGCGCACCCGCGCCCCAGCCCGCGACTGGACGCGCAAACGATCGCCGTGCGACCGGAAATGCCAAGATCCATCAGATATCTCCTTGTGCTGCACGCATCCGGGCCGGCCCGGGTTTGCGCCTTGCCAACCGTGATAGCGGATCGGGCGGGCGCGCGTCCATGGCCGGCGCGGGCAGGCCTGGCGACGACGGATCGTCGCGCCTGTCACATTCCTGAGATCGGAATCGTGGATCAAGGCTCCAACACTTGTCAGGAGCGCGCCATGTCCGTCGAGCCGGCCCCGCGTCACTACCGGGCGATTTTCCTTTCCGATATCCATCTCGGCACGCGAGGGTGCCAGGCGGATCTTCTGCTGGACTTCATGCGCCACAACGACGCCGACACGATCTATCTGGTCGGGGATATCGTCGACGGTTGGCGGTTGAAACGCATGTGGTACTGGCCGCAGGCGCACAACGACGTGGTGCAGAAGCTGATGCGCAAGGGCCGCAAGGGCGCGCGCATCATCTACACGCCGGGCAATCACGACGAGTTCCTGCGCGATTTCCTCGGCACCCACTTCGGCGGCATCGAGGTTGTCGAGGAGACGATCCATGAAAGCGCCGACGGCAAGCGCTTCCTGGTGATCCACGGGGACAAGTTCGATGTCGTCGTGCGCCACGCCAAGTGGCTCGCGTTTCTGGGCGACTGGGCCTATGTCACGGCGCTCAACCTCAACACCGTGCTGAACGTGATGCGCCGCCGTCTCGGCCTGCAATACTGGTCGCTGTCGGCCTGGGCCAAGCTGAAGGTGAAGAACGCTGTCAGCTTCATCGGCAAGTTCGAGGAAACGCTCGCCCATGAGGCGGCGCGCCAGAAGGTCGACGGGGTGATCTGCGGGCATATCCACCATGCCGCCGACCATCGCGAGTTCGGCACCCGCTACATCAACACCGGCGACTGGGTGGAAAGCTGCACGGCCGTTGCCGAACATCACGACGGCACCTTCGAGATCATCCGCTGGGCGGACCGCTCCGCCGTTGCTGCGGAACCCCGGCAGCTCGGCCGCCCGCAGGTGGCCGCATGAGATCGCTGCTCATCGTCTCCGACGCCTGGCATCCGCAGGTCAACGGCGTCGTGAGGTCGATCGAGCGCACGGTCGTCGAGCTGGAGCGTCGCGGCGTCAGGGTGGTGGTGCTGTCGCCGTCCGATTTCTACACCGTTCCCTGTCCGACCTACCCGGAGATCCGGTTGACGCTGACAACACCGGGAAGCCTGCGCCGGCGGATCGCCGGTCTCGATTGCGAGCACCTGCACATCGCCACCGAGGGCCCGCTGGGAATGCTGGCGGCGCGGGTGGCGCGCACCACCGGCCAGCCCTTCACCACGAGCTACCACACCCGTTTTCCCGAATACCTCTCGGCGCGCATGCCCGTGCCGGTCTCCTGGTCCTACGGCTGGCTGCGCCGGTTTCACAACGCCGGCAGCGGCTGCATGGTGGCGACGCGGACGCTGGAGGAGGATCTTGCCGGGCGGGGCTTCCGCAACCTGATGCGCTGGTCGCGAGGTGTCGACCATGACCTCTTTCGTCCCCACCGCGACAGCGTGCTGCCGGCCGATGTCGAGGGACCGGTGTTCATGTATGTCGGTCGGGTTGCGGTGGAAAAGAACATCTCCGCCTTCCTCGATCTCGACCTGCCCGGGTCGAAGGTGGTCGTCGGCGGGGGGCCGCAGCTCGGCGAGCTGAAGGCGGACTATCCGGACGTGCTGTTCACCGGATCGAAGTACGGGGAAGACCTCGCCCGCCACTATGCCAGCGCCGATGTGGTCGTTTTCCCGAGCCTGACGGATACCTTCGGCAACGTGCTTCTGGAGGCGCTTGCCTGTGGGGTGCCGGTCGCTGCCTTCCCGGTGATGGGGCCGATCGACATCATCGGGGGAACGGATGCCGGCGTGCTGTGCGAGGATCTCGGCGCCGCCGCGCTTGCCGCGCTCGACATCCCTTCCGCTCGCTGTCGCGAGCTGGCGCTTTCCTACACCTGGGAAAAGAGCACCGGGCAATTCATCGACAATTGCATGCACGCGCAGGAAATAGCGCGCGCCACCACTGCCGCCGCCTGACGCCGCCGCGTTTCGCGCTTCAACGGCCTTCCCCGATCGTGTACCGATTGAATGATCTTGCGAAGGAGAGCGGCATGGGTATCAACGTCAAGGCACCGGTTTTTCAGGACATTCTCGATGCGCGCCGGCGCATCGCGGGCGAAGCGGTGCTGACGCCGCTGATCTCGTCCGCCTTTCTCGACGAACTGACCGGCGGCCGGATCCTGCTCAAGGCGGAGAGCCTGCAGCGCACCGGGTCCTTCAAGTTTCGCGGCGCCTTCAACCGGCTGTCGATGATCCCCGAGGCAGATCAGGCGCGCGGCGTTGTTGCCTGTTCCTCCGGCAATCACGCCCAGGGCGTGGCGGAGGCCGCCCGTATCCTCGGCATGCCCGCGACCATCGTGATGCCGGCGGATGCGCCGGAGGCAAAGCTTTTCCGCACGCGCCGTTCGGGGGCGGAGATCGTGACCTATGACCGGGCCAGCGAGGACCGCGACGCGATCACCCAGGCGCTTGCCGCTGAGAAGCAGGCAACGCTGGTGCATCCCTACAACGACCTGGGTGTCATTGCCGGGCAGGGCACCATTGGCGTCGAGGTGGTGGAACAGGCGGCCGAGCGCGGCCTGGCCGTCGAGGCGATGCTGACCTGCGCCGGCGGCGGCGGCATGACCGGCGGCATCGCGCTGGCGCTTGAGGCGCTGGCGCCCGATTGCGAGTTCCTGCCGGTGGAGCCTGCCGAGTTCGACGACTACGGCCGCTCGCTCGCCGCCGGCGAACGGGTCGCCAACGCGCGCTCCAGCGGCTCGATTTGCGATGCGCTGCTGACGCCGATGCCGGGCGAAATCGGCTTTGCGATCACCCGACGCCGTGCAAAGCGCGCGCTCGCGGTCTCCGACGAGGAAGCCCTCGCCGCCGTTGCCTTCGCGTTCCGGGAGCTGAAGCTTGTGGTCGAGCCCGGCGGTGCGGTGACGCTCGCCGCCGTGCTGAGTGGCAAGCTGCCGGTGAAAGGGCGCACGGTGGCGCTGACGCTTTCGGGCGGCAACATCGACGGCGCCATGCTCGCCCGCGCACTCGCCGGCTAAGACACCCGTCATCGGCCAGGGTTGGTGCCCTGGCCGGGGCGGTGCGCGCGGGGGCGTGGATTGGGCCCGGGGTCAAGCCCGGGGTGACGCAGGAGAGGGGGCGACGTCCTGGGGGGGGCCTGGGGAACGGCGGGGGCTGGCGCTGGCGGCGTTAGTTGAAGGCGCGTGGCGAGCCGGGGTGGCGCATGGTGCGGAACAGGTAGACGTCCCGGGCGACGCTCGAGGTGCCGACGCCGAGCCAGGCGCAGCGGAAGCGCAGGAACGCGCCGTAGGACTTGGGGCGGATGCCGGTTTCCTTCATCAGCAGCGCCACCGCGCCGTCGGCCTGTGAGGCGAAGGTGTCGCGCACGGTGCTCTCGCGCAGGCTCAGGTGGCGCGCCACAAGCCAGATGATGGCGTCCATGTCCTGACGCTCGATCAAGGTCAGGAGAATGGTCTCGAAGCTCAATTCTCCGGCCGCGATCTGGATGCGCACCTCGTGCTTGGACAGGGTCTCGCCATCGACCTCCATCTCGGCCTCGCGCTTGTCGGTGACCGCGCGGTCGGCGATCTGCCTGAGCCGGTCGGGGTCGTCGAGCGCCTTTTCCAGCTCCGGCGGCATCAGCGGGCAATCGGCCTCGCCAATCATCCGCAGCTCCTCGCGGAAAAGATCGTCGCCGGCGCAGCGACGGGCAAGGGCCGCCAGAAGGCGCGGGTCGGAGTTCGACTGGATCAGCAAGGCAAGCAGGGCGCGCACGTTGAAAGCGGCCCCGTCGTTGTGCAGCAACGCGTTGATGACCTGAAACCCGCCGCGCGCGACCAGCGTGTCGGAAATGCGGTTGGGCACGTTTTGGCGGCGGGCGATCGCCAGGCGGTGACGGTCGCTGCGGTGTCGGGCGACCTCGACCAGCTTTTCCTCGGAGATGACAGGCGAATGCTGGAGCACAGGTTCGCTGAGATCGAAGGATTCCTCGGCAAGCCGGTCGGCCAGCGGGGAGGTGATGCGGTCGGTGCGGGCAAGGCGGACAACGATGTCCAGGCGCACGGAATGGTCAAGCTGGTCGAAGACGTCGAGCACCAGGCCGGAGAACAGCGTCCGTTCGACCTCGCTTGGTTCGCGCTCGAGCTTGTCGGCATATTGCGCGCTCAGCAGACGGACGAGTTCGGAGCGGGCCGACGGCTCGCGGATCCGTGCCAATTCCTCCAGCTGCTGCCTGATCATGCCCCCGCTTCCAATCCCCTCGGCAGTCTCCACGCGCCTCCGCAAGGGAGCGGCGCCCGCCCGGTGGTGCGCCCTGCGCGAGCGCATCGGAAAGGATACGCCCTGTCATGTTAAAAATGCGTAGATGGCGGCACGCGCCAGCCTCGATGCCGTCGCAGTGTGATCTTCCCGGCGCGGCTGCGCAAGGGCTGTGACGGCTGTGCGGGCTCAATTGTCCCACGCGACAAGTATAAGAAATAAAAGAAGAAAATTACAGGGCGAAGGCCCTGAAGCGAAAGATTAGCTGAACAGGGCCTGGCGTTCGCCGGCCGAGAGCTCCTCGAGCGGGTCATCGCCGTCGACCTCGTCGTCCATCCGCGACAGCTGGCGCGACACGGCGTCGGCGACGGTGTCGTTGTCCGCCGTGGCCTTCGCCTCGGGCTCGACTTCGGTTTCCGTCTCCGTCTCCGTCTCCGTTTCGGTCTCAGTCTCGTTGTCGGCGGCCATCGCGGCCGCCATGTCGTCCTCGCCGCCGTCGGCGGGGGCGTCGAAGGAGGCCATCAGCGCCTCCATGTCCATTTCCTCATCGGCGGCGGCCTCGTCGGCGTCCTCCGCATCGACGAAGGCGACATCGTCCACGGCCGGACTGTCGATCATGACGAGATCGTCGAAGTCGTCGGCCTCGACGGTTGCCGGTGTGTCGGCATCGAAGAGGGCGCTGATGTCGTCCTCGTTCATCGGCTCGCTGCCGGCGTCCTGCGCGTCGGCGTCATCTTCCGCGAACAGGGCGTCGATCTCGTCGGCCGAGGCGGTGGTTCCGGCGAAGCTGTCGGCGCTCTCCTGCGCCGCGCCACCGGTGTCTTCCGTCTGGTCCCCGTCGGTGGGGCCGAACATTTCGTCGACCGTGTTCTGGCTGACGCCACGCCCGTCGAGCTGGGGACCGTTCAGAAGATGGGCGTCGGGACGGCTGTCCTCGAGATAGGCGCCCTCGTCGGCGTTGCTGCCCTCGATGCCCCAGATCGAGATCATCATGTTGATGCGCGATTCGAGGTACTGGAGAACGTTGACGATCTTCTGGGTGCGCTGGCCGGTGAGGTCCTGGAAGGAACAGGCCATGAAGATCTCAGTGGCGCGGGCGTCGATGTCGTCGCAGGCGGCCTCGTCCGCGCCGGCCTCGCGCAGGGTCCAGGCGTGTTCCTGGATCGCCTCGGCGGCGGCGAGGATCTCCTGGGTGGCGGCTTCCGTCTTGGTGACGATGGCGTCGAGTTCGTTGGAGGCCTCGACGAAGCGGTTTCCGTCGTCCGATTCGTGCTTGATGTTGGCGATCTCGCGCTTGGTGCGCTCGATGGCTTCCTGCATGTCGGCGATGTCGAGGCGGATGCGGTCGATGCTCGGGATCGCGCGCTCGCGCGTCATCGTCTTCTCGAGCCGGGCGATGGCCTCGAGCACGACCTGCGTGTCGGGTTTCTGCTGGCGGCGTATGTATTCCGACAGGAACGAGCGTCCGCGTTCGGTCTCGGACAGGGCGACGAGAATCGCTTCGAAGTCGTCTTCCCTGATCGTTCCCGGCGTCGCCATCTCAACCATGTTCCTCGTCCGCAACCTGTCGTTTCGTCAAACCGGATCGCGCCGCCGGC
Organism: Stappia sp.; assembly: GCF_048268045.1. Lineage (GTDB taxonomy): Bacteria > Pseudomonadota > Alphaproteobacteria > Rhizobiales > Stappiaceae > Stappia. Next base: position 275,416 of record NZ_JBLWWG010000001.1, on the reverse strand, counting down.
ACTCTCGCGCAAGGATGATGTTTAATCGCCAAATCCTTAAAATCGGTATAGAAGGCCGGCTTCAGCGCCAAACGGACCCCGCAAAATGCCGCAAGGTTATCTGGTCTCGGGCCTGTTCGCGGCCTACTTCTTCGGATTCGGGCTGTTCCTTCCGTTCTTTCCGGTGGTGCTGCGTGACACGGGCCTGACGGCGGCGGAGATCGGGACGCTGCTTGCGGTGCCGATGATCGTGCGGCTGGCCGCGAATCCCCTCGTCGGCGGGCTCGCCGACCGCTACGCGCGTCCGGGCACCGCCATCGCCGTGCTCTCCGGCCTCGCCGCACTCGCCTTCGCTGGCCTCTTCGTTGTCTCCGGCTTCTGGCCCATTGCCGCGCTGCTCCTTGCGGCCGCCCTCGTCTGGTCGCCTCTCGTGCCCATCGAGGATGCGCTCGCGGCTCGCCTCGACCGGGAGGGCAGGGGGCAATACGGGCGGATGCGGCTGTGGGGATCGGTCGCCTTCATCGCCGCCAATCTCGTCGGCGGGGCGGCGGCCGGGGCGCATGCGCAGGCGGTGGTGATCGGCGGGATCGTCGGCGGCATGCTGGTTTCTCTCGCCATCGGCCTGCGGCTCACGGTCCCGCAGGCCCGCTCGCCGGCGGACATGGAGCCGGAGGCAGAGCCGGAGCGGGCCGGGGCGGCGGTCGAAAAAGGCCGCGGCCTGCCGGATATCGGCTTCCTGCTCGTCGTGGTGGGGGCGGGCGTCCTGCAGGGCAGCCATGCCGCCTATTACGCGTTCAGCGCGCTGTTCTGGGAGGACGCCGGCTTTTCAGGGCTCTCCATCGGCATCCTTTGGGGGCTCGGCGTGACCACGGAGATCGTGCTCTTCGCCTATGCGGGGGCGGTGGGGGCGCGCATCGGGGCGCTCGGGATCCTGGGGATCGGGGCGGCGGCGGCCATCCTGCGCTGGCTGCTTTTTCCCTTTGTGGTCGATCCGCTGGCCACCGGACTGGTCCAGTTGCTGCACGGCTTCAGCTTCGGCGCGACGCATCTCGGGGCGGTCGCCTTCGTGGCGGCGCGCGCGCCGCGCCGCTGGGCAGGCCTTTCGCAGGGATTGCTTTCGATGGTGATCGGGCTTTGCACGGCGCTCGCCTCGGCGCTGGCCGGCGCGCTCTATGGCATCGGCCCGACGCCGGCGTTTCTCGCCATGGCGGCGATCGCCGGCGTCGGCTGTGCGATGCTCGCCGCCGGGGCCCTGCGTCTCAGGGCCGCGGCGACGCGACGCGAGGGCTGATCCCCTGCCGGCTCAGCCCCAAAGGGCGGGGCCGGGGGGGATGAGCAGGCTGCCCTCGAAGGCAAGGCCCGGCTCGCGATCCTGCGCGAGCAGAAGCGGCGCGTCGAGGTCGACATAATCGGCCTCCTGCGCCACCAGCACGGCCGGAGCCATGGCAAGCGAGGTGCCGAGCATGCAGCCGACCATGACGCGGAAGTCCATGGCGCGCGCCTTGCGGGCAAGCACCAGCGCCTCGGTGAGACCGCCGGTCTTGTCGAGCTTGATGTTGACCGCGTCATAGAGCGGGGCCAGCCTCTCCAGATCGGCGGAGGTGTGCAGGCTCTCGTCGGCACAGACCGGGATCGGCCGCTCGAGCGTGGCGAGAGCGCCATCGGCGCTCGAGGGCAGTGGCTGCTCGATAAGCTCGACGCCGGCCTCCTGGCAGGCGGCCATGTTGCGGGCGAAGAGCGCCTCGGTCCATGCCTCGTTGGCATCGACGATGAGACGGGCCTGGGGGGCGGCGGCACGAACGGCGGCAATGCGCGCGTCGTCGCCCTCGCCGCCGAGTTTCACCTTCAACAGCGGGCGGGACGCGGCCTTCGCGGCATCCGCCGCCATCTTTTCCGGCGTGCCGAGGCTGATGGTGAAGGCAGTGATCTGTGCCCTGGGCTCCGCGAGCCCGGCGAGCGCGGCGGCGGTGGTGCCGCCGCGTTTCGCCTCAAGATCCCAGAAGGCGCAATCGAGCGCATTGCGCGCCGCGCCCGCCGGCATCGCCTGCTGGAGACCGGCGCGGTCGAGCCCGCGCGCGATCTCCGGGGCGAGCCGGGCGATGTCATCCATGACGCCCTCGACGGTCTCGCCGTAGCGGGCATAGGGCACGCATTCGCCGCGACCGGCATGGGCCCCCTCGCGCAGGGTCGCCACCACCACATTTGCGTGGGTGCGGCTGCCGCGCGCGATGGTGAACCCACCCTCGATCGGCCAGCTGTCGGTCGCGACCTCGAGCGTGACGGTCATGGCTTGCCGAACTCGCTCTCGATGCGGTCGACGATCTCCTCGCAGCCGAAGCGGACCGGATCGGTCGCCGGCAGGCCGTGCTCGGCGGCGATGTCGGAGAGCAGCACCTTGGCGTCGGCCTCGTCGAGGGCGGCTGTGTTGACGCAGATGCCGACGCAACGGATCTCGGGGTTGGTGAGGCGGCCGCAGACCGTGGTCAGGTCGATGACCTGCTGGATGGTCGGCAGCGGCGTCTTCACGCCGCGCATGTTGGTGCGGGTCGGCTCGTGGCAGACGACGAAGGCGTCTGGCTGGGACCCGTGCAGAAGACCCAGCGTGACACCGGCGAAGGAGGGGTGGAACAGCGAGCCCTGGCCTTCGACCAGATCCCAGTGATCGGGTTCGCCGGCCGGCGACACCCACTCGGCCGCGCCCGAGATGAAGTCGGCGATGACCGCGTCGAGCGCGACGCCGCGCCCGGAAATGAACACGCCGGTCTGGCCGGTGGCGCGGAAGTCGGCGTCGAAGCCGCGGTCACGCATCACCTTCTCGAGCGCCAGCACGGTGTACTTCTTGCCGACCGAGCAGTCGGTGCCGACGGTGAGCAGGCGCTTGCCGGTGCGCTTGTGGCCCTTGCCGGTGTCGAAGCGGATGTCCGAATGGCGCACGTCGCGCAGATGGCGGCCGTTGCGTTCGGCGGCGGCGAGGATCTCCGGCACATCGCGCAGGCGCATGTGAAGACCGCTGGCGACGTCCATGCCCGCGTCGAGCGCGGCGACGATGGAGGAGACCCAGTGCTCGGGCAGCACGCCGCCGGCGTTCACCGCGCCGACGATCATGGTGCGCGCGCCAGCGCTCGCGGCCTCGGCCGGGGACATGTCGGGCAGCTTCGCATCCGCCTGGCAACCCTCGAGGCGATGCTGGCCGATGCACCAGTCGCGGCGCCAGTCGACGATGCCAAGCCCGGTCTTGGCGGCAAGCGCGTCCGGCACGTCGCCGAGGAACAGCAGGTAGGGATGGGCGATTTCCATCGAAAACTCCTTAGAACATGCGGGCGCCGGACTCTGCCGGCGAAGCGTTGGCGTGCCGGCGAGCGGCGTTGTGCGCGTGCACCGGTCCGCCGTCTTCCACATCGGGAGGTCGCGGGCCGGCTGGACGCTGACGTTGCCGCCAAGGTATACGTTTGCGACGGGATGCTCGGCAAGGGCCGCGCATCGACTGGCCGGTCGAACCGGGCGGCGGCGGAACGGGACGGCGACAGGCGCAGATGACGACCCATGTGGCAAAGGATGTTCCTCGCCTGACCCTCGAGCGGGATGGCGACGCGGCCCGACTCGTCGTCGAAGGCACCTGGAAGATCGGCAACAGCGAGCTCATGGAGCGCCTGCTGAGCGACCTGCCGGTCGAGCGCAGCTCGCATCTGCGCATGGATCTGTCGCGCATCACCGGACTGGACACCGCCGGCGCCTGGCTGCTGCACCGCGTCCGCGGCGACCTCGAGTTCAAGGGCGTGCGCGTCGATCTGGACGGCGTGGAGGGGGCGCATGCGGCGCTGATGGACGAGGTCGAGCGGCTGCATCCGCCGCCCTGGGAGCCGGAACACCACCCCCTCTCCCTGTTTGGCGTCTTCGAGCGGACCGGGCGACAGGTCGTCGAGATCCTGAAAGACTGCAAGTCGGTGCTGCATATCGTCGGCTCGCTGGCGTCGGTGCTGGCGCGTGTCTTCGTGCGGCCCAAGTGCATCCGCCTGCCGTCGCTCGCCACGCAGTTCGAGCGGGTGTGCATCGGCGCGGTGCCCATCGTCATGCTGATGAGCTTCCTGATCGGCGCCATCATTTCCCAGCAGGGCGGCTTCTACCTGCGTCAGTTTGGCGCGGACGTTTATGTCGTAGATCTCGCCGGCGTGCTGGTGCTGCGCGAGATCGGCGTGATTCTCACCGCGATCATGGTCGCGGGCCGCTCGGGATCAGCCTTCACCGCCGAGATCGGCTCGATGAAGATGCGCGAGGAGATCGACGCGCTGCATGTCATCGGCCTGCGGGTGACGGAAGTGCTGGTGATGCCGCGCCTTCTGGCGCTGATCATTGCCCTGCCGATCCTGACGTTCCTGTCCGATCTGGCGGCGCTGTTCGGCGCGGGTCTCGTGAGCTGGTTCTATCTCGACATCGCGCCGCCGGTGTTCATCAAGCTGATGCAGGAGGCCGTCACCGTCGACACGCTGGTCGTCGGTCTGGTTAAGGCGCCCTTCATGGCGCTGATCATCGGGCTGGTGGCCTGCGTCGAGGGGTTCAAGGTCTCGGGATCGGCCGAATCGCTCGGGCAGCACACCACGCTCTCGGTGGTGAAGGCGATCTTCATGGTGATTGTCGTCGACGGGCTGTTCGCCATCTTCTTCTCCTCGATCGGGATCTGACATGACGGACGGGGACACAACAGCGGTATCCGGTGACGCGACCTCCGGCGAGCGGGAGGTCATCCTGCGGGCGCGCGGCGTCACCGTGGGCTTCGGCAAGGCGATCATCCTCAAGGACCTCGATCTCGACGTCTACCGGAGCGAGATCCTCGGCTTTGTCGGCGGTTCGGGAACGGGCAAGTCGGTGCTGATGCGCGCGATCCTCGGCCTGACACCGCGCCAGGCCGGCACCATCGAGGTGTTCGGCACGGATCTCGACCAGGCAAGCGCGGACGAGCGCAACGCCATCGAGCGGCGCTGGGGCGTGCTTTTCCAGCAGGGTGCGCTGTTTTCGTCGCTGACGGTCCGCCAGAACGTGCAGGTGCCGATGATCGAGCACATGAATATGTCGCAGCGGCTGATGGACGAACTGGCGCTGCTGAAGATCGAGATGGTGGGCCTGCCGCGCAGCGCGGCGGAGAAGTTTCCCTCCGAACTGTCGGGTGGCATGATCAAGCGCGCGAGCCTGGCCAGGGCGCTGTCGCTCGACCCGGATCTGGTCTTTCTGGACGAGCCGACCTCCGGCCTCGATCCCATTGGCGCTGCCGCTTTCGACGACCTGGTGAGCCGTCTGCGCGATACGTTGGGGCTTACCGTTTACATGGTGACCCACGATCTCGACAGTCTGCATTCCATTTGCGACCGTGTCGCTGTATTAGGGGAGAAGAAGGTGCTGCGCGCCGGTACGATTGATGAGCTCATGCATTTCGACAATGCCTGGGTGCAATCGTATTTCAATGGCGAGCGCGCGTTGCGGCGGGTTTAGATCGGGGATTCGAATTCAGCATGGAAACCCGCGCGAACTATATCATTATCGGCGCGTTCGTCTTTATCACGCTGTTCGTCGGCTTTGTCTTCATCTACTGGCTTGGCGCGCGTTCCGAGGGGCCGCGCGCGCTGCCGGTCAAGGTGGTGTTCAACGGCGCGGTGACCGGGCTTTCCGTGGGCGGCGCGGTCAATTTCAACGGCATCAAGGTAGGTGACGTCGGCGCGCTGGGCTTCGATTCCAAGGACCCTTCCGTCGTCATCGCCACCATTCGCGTCAACCCGACCACGCCGCTGCGCAAGGACGTGAAGGCGACGCTCGGGTTCCAGACGCTCTCCGGCATCGCCTATGTGGATCTGTCCGGCGGCAGCAACACAGCACCGCTGCTGCTCGATCCCAATTCCGACACCATCCCGGTGATCCAGGCCGAGCGCTCCGCCTTCGAGGACATCGTCGAGGGCGCGCGTGACATTCTCACCCGGGCGGACACGACGCTGGCCTCGATCGAGAACGTGGTCAACGACAACCGCGGCGATATCAATCAGATCATCCACAATGCGCGGATCTTCTCCGACTCGTTGGCGGCCAACGCCGACAGCGTCGACACCTTCATGAAGAGCGTCGCGGCGACCGGCGACGCGCTGACCAAGCTTTCGGGCCGCCTGGAAGGGCTGGTCGACAGCGCGACCGAGATTGTCGACGCGGTGCCGCGCGACAAGGTGGCCCAGATCATCAACGATGCCTCCGAGGTGACCTCCAAGGTGGCCAAGGCCTCCGACGGCCTCGTCGGGCTGATGGACGATGCGGAGAAGGCGGCCGCGGAGTTGCAGAGCTTCGCCGCCGGGCTTTCGGAAAGCCTCGCCAAGGTCGACAAGCTTGTGGCAAGCGTTCAGCCCAAGGCGGTGCAGGACATCGTCGACGGGGTGGCGAGCTTCACCAACATGCTGAAGGCGCGCAGCGACGACCTCGACAGGCTGGTCGTTTCCACGACCAGGACGATGGACAACATCGAGAGCGTCAGCCAGGTCGCCGCCGACAGGCGCGAGGACATCGGCGAGATCATCACCGAGGCGCGGGCGCTCGCGACCCGGCTGAACTCCGCCGTCGACAAGGTCGACCAGGTGATCGCTGCGATCGATCCGGAGCGGGTGTCCAAGGTGGTTTCCTCGGTCGAGACGTTCACCGAGGGCCTGTCGACGCGCACCGACACGGTGACGACGGCCATCGACCGGGCCGGCGAGGCAATCGCCAACGTCAGCGAATTCTCGCAGAGCCTGAAGGGGCGCGGGCCGGAGGTCGACCAGATCATGCGCGACGCGCGCGAGCTTGCCTCCAAGCTCAACGCCACCGGCACGCGCCTGCAGGCGATGGTCGACAAGGTCGACACGATGGTCGACGGCGACGGCGAAGGGCTGATCAAGGAAGCCACCAAGGCAGCGGCCGCGATCCGCAAGGTGGCGGACGTGCTGGCCGAGCGGGTCGGCCCGATCACATCCGGCCTGGAGCGCTTCACGACGCGCGGCGCGGCCGATTTCGGAAATGCCATGGCGCAGCTGAACCGGACGCTGGTGGAGATCCAGCGCACGGTCGAGAGCATCAACCGCGATCCGCAGCGGGTGATCTTCGGCGGGTCGGACAAGCCGACCTTCAACGGGGCGCAACGGCGATGAGCAGGGCGGGGCTGGAGTTGGAGATGACGGGGCGGGCGATGCGAAGCGGGAGCAGGGCTGCGCATGCCTGGCGGATTGGCGCACTGGCCCTTGCCGTTGTGCTCGGCGGCTGTGCCTCCAGTTCCGCGCCGGATGCCTATTACGGGCTGACGGCGCCGGCGGCGAGCGATGTCGCGAGCCGGTCCGGCGGGCGTTCCATCCAGCTCCTGGTGCCGCCGCCGCGCGCGCTGCAGGCGCTCGACACGGTCTCCATCGCCGTCGTCGATACGGGTCCGGTCTACACCTATTTCCCAAAGGCCGCCTGGACCGACACGCTGCCCAAGGTGCTGCAGGCGAAGATCGTCCAGACGCTCGAGAATACGCGCGGGCTGCGCGGCGTCGGCCTGCCCGGCGAGGGGCTGCTGATCGATTACCAGCTGCAGACGGACCTGCGCTCCTTCGAGCTTCACGTCGACGGGCAGGACCGGGCGGTGGTCGAGCTGATGGCCCGCCTCGTCAACGACCGCAATGGCCGCACCAAGGCGAGCCGCGTTTTCCGTGCCGAGGTTCCCGCCTCCGGCGTGGCCGTCGGAGATGCGGTCAAGGCGATGAACGCGGCCGCCGACGGCGTGCTCTCCGAGCTTGCCGCCTGGGTGCTTGCCAACGTGTGAGGCAGGCGGCGGGGCGTTACGCCCTGTCGATGCGGGCCTGATAGCAGTTGTTGCGCGCCGAGCGCATGTGCACGAAGGCGACGTCGTCGCGGGCGAGCAACTCGGCCGCGCGCGCCGCGATCGCCGGAACCTCCACCACATCCCCCGTGCCATAGATGATCCGCTCGTCGGCGGAATAGCCGCGCAGCATGTAGCGGTCGCCGCGCGCGAACATCTCCGGCAACTCGGCCGTATCCGTGTGGCGCTCGCAAGGGTCCGCGCAGAGGAAGATCGGCCCGAGTTCCGCATAGGGCTGAAGCGTGGTGAAGGGGCGCAGCGCCAGGATCAGGTACGGCGCGCCGATCGGAATGTGGCGCAGACAGTGGCGGCAGGGCAGGCCGCCTTCCGCGCAGATGCGCCGCTCCGGCGCCTGGCCGTTGGCATCGAAGGCGCCGTCGCGGTAGCGGGCGGCGGTGGCGCTGTCGAGGGCGACGAAGCGGATGTCGGTCATGTGAGGTCTCCTGTTGGTGCCCGGGGGAACTCAGGAGGCCTAGGAGGAGAGCAGCGCGCGGGCGACCCGATTTGCGAGCCGCCCGTGCCTGACGCCAAGAGTTACTCGGCCGCCTCGCGGAAGGCCGGGTTGTGGGTCTTGGGCTTGGCCTTGATCTTCAGTTCCTTCAACTCCTCGCGGGCGCGTTCGGCGTTGCGCATGAGCTGGAACTTGCCCGGCTGGTACTGTTTCGGCGCGAAGATCTCGCCCGCGCCATAGTCGCCGGCGGCGCGCAACGCGAACGCCGGGTCGGCCAGATGCGGGCGGCCAAGGGCGACGAGATCGGCGCGCCCCGCGGCGAGGATCGTATTCGCCTGGTCGGCCGTGGTGATGGCCCCGACCGCCATGGTGGCAACCTCCGCCTCGTTGCGGATCTGGTCGGCGAAGGAGGTCTGGAACATGCGGCCGTAGACCGGTGCGCTCTTCGGGCTGGTCTGGCCGGTGGAGACGTCGACCAGATCGGCGCCTGCCGCGGCGAAGGCGCGTGCGATCCCGACGCTGTCGTCGGCGCTGATGCCTCCCTCGATCCAGTCGGTGGCCGAGACGCGCACCGACATCGGCTTCTCCTTCGGCCAGGCGGCGCGCATCGCGTCGAAGACCTCGAGCGGGAAGCGCAGGCGGTTCTCCAGCGCGCCGCCGTATTCATCCGTGCGCTCGTTGGTAACCGGCGACAGGAAGCTGGCGAGCAGGTAGCCGTGGGCGCAGTGCAGCTCGATCATGTCGAAGCCGCAGCGGATGGCGCGCTCGACGGAGGCGACGAAATCCGCCTTCACCGCGTCCATGTCGGCCCGCTCCATCGCCTTCGGCACCTGGCTCTCGGGATAGTAGGGCAGGGCGGAGGCGGAGAGGATCGGCCACGCTTCCTCGGCGGGAAGCGGGCGGTCCATGCCCTCCCACATCAGCTTCGAGGCGCCCTTGCGGCCGGCGTGGCCGAGCTGCAGGCAGACCTTCGCGGCGGACTGGCCGTGGATGAAGTCGACGATGCGGGTCCAGGCGGCTTCCTGATCGTCGTTCCAAAGGCCGGTGCAGCCCGGCGTGATGCGCGCGGTCGGCGAGACGCAGGTCATCTCGGTGAAGACGAGGCCGGCGCCGCCGATGGCGCGGGCGCCATAGTGGACGAGGTGAAAGTCCTGCGGCACGCCGTCGACGGCGGAATACATGCACATGGGCGAGACGACGAGGCGGTTGGCCACCTGCATGTCGCGCAACCGCAGTGGCTGGAAGGCGGGAACGACCGGGTTCTTCGTATCGACGTCGAGGCCGGAGGCGCGGACCTTCTCGGCGAAGGCGCGGGTGGCGTCGGCGACGAAGCCGGGAGCGCGCAGCTCGAGATTGTCATAGGTGATCGCCTTGGAGCGGGTCATCACGCCGAAGGCGAAGGTGACCGGGTCCATGTGCCAGTAGCGTTTCACATGCTCGAACCAGACGAGCGACACGTCGGCGGCATGCTGGGTCTTCTCGACCTCCTCGCGGCGGGTGTCCTCGAAGTCGGCGAGCGCTCCGGCGACCGAGGAGGTCCGGCGCAGGCTCTCGTAGAGGGCGATGGCGTCTTCCATGGCAAGCTTGGTGCCGGAGCCGATGGAGAAATGCGCCGTCGACTTGGCGTCGCCCAGCAGCACGACATTGTCCATCGTCGAGCGGGCGTTGCGGATCATCGGGAAGTTGCGCCACATGGAGCGGTTGATGAGCAGCTTGTGGCCGTCGAGTTCCTCGGCGAAGACCTCTTCGAGGAAGTCGGCGGACTCCTGCTCGCTCATCGCGCCGATGCCGGCATTCTCGAAGGTCTGCGGATCGGTCTCCAGCACCCAGGTCGAGCGGCCGGGCTCATACTGATAGGCGTGGGCGATGAAGATGCCGTGTTCCGTTTCCTTGAAATGGAAGGTGAAGGCGTCGAGCGGCTTGGTCGAGCCCATCCAGGTGAACTTGTTGGGGCGCAGGTCGACGGAGGGCTGAAAATGATCGCGGTTGGCCTCGCGGATGGCCGAGTTGATGCCGTCCGCGGCAACGATCAGGTCGGCGCCGGCAAACTGGCCGAGATCGCTGACATCGGCCTCGAAGTGCATCTCGACGCCAAGCGCCCGGGCCCGCTCCTGGAGGAGAAGCAGCAGCGTGCGACGCGAGCAGCCGCAAAAGCCGTTGCCGCCGACGCGGTAGGAGGCGCCCTTGTAGTTGATCGAGATGTCGTCCCAATAGGCGAAATTCTCGGTGATCGCCCGGTAGCTTTCGCTGTCGTAGCGCTCGAAGGTCTCAAGCGTCTGGTCTGAGAAGACGACGCCGAAGCCGAAGGTGTCGTCGGCGCGGTTGCGCTCGTGGACAGTGATCCGCGCGCCCGGCTGCGCCTTTTTCATCAGGATTGCGAAATAGAGGCCGGCCGGGCCTCCGCCGATGATTTCGATCCGCATGGCATTTTCCTTCCGTGGCCATGGCGGCCCTTCCGGCCTGCCTGGCTCGTCCCCTCTGGCGTCCGTGCCCGGTTGTCCCGTGCTCCGGCGCCGGTTCGTTGTCGCCGTGCCATGTCCCGGCCGCGCCGGGTTCCCCGGAAGGTTCCCTCTGGCGGCCGCCCTCGCGATGGACATGCTTGCGTCCCCGTCGGAGATATTTTAAGCTTAAAATAATTCGACGCGCAATGCCGTTCTGGATCGCTTTCGGGATCCGCAACGAAGCAGCAGGCGGGCAGCCGGCGCATCATGGCCCGGCAAGCGGGAGAGACAGGTTGGCACAGGCTTCGCTTCATGGCCGTCACGCCTTCGTGACCGGTGGCACGCGCGGCATCGGGCTTGCGATTGCCCGTCGCCTGGTGGCCGAGGGCGCCAGCGTGACGATCCTCGGACGCGACGCGGGGCGGGCGGAAGCGATGGCGCGCGAGATCGGCGCCGCTGGTTTCGCGGGCGCCGATGTGACCGATCGCGACGGGCTGACCGGCGCGATCCGGCAGGCGGAAAGCCGTCTCGGTCCGGTGGCGATCCTCGTCAACAATGCCGGGCAGGCGGAAAGCGCGCCCTTCCTGAAAACCTCGCCCGAGCGTTTCTCGCGCATGATCTCGGTCAACCTCGACAGCGTCGTCACTGCCTGCCAGGCGGTGCTTCCCGGCATGATCGACGCGGGAGAGGGGCGGATCGTCAATGTTGCCTCGACGGCGGGCCTCAAGGGCTATCGCTATGTCTCCGCCTATGTGGCGGCGAAACATGCGGTCGTCGGGCTGACGCGGGCGCTGGCGCTGGAGACGGCGGAAACCGGGGTGACGGTCAACGCGGTCTGCCCGGGCTTCGCCGACACCGACCTGGTGCGCGACAGCGTGGCGAAGATCCGTGAGAAGACGGGCCGGGACGAGGCGGCGATCATCGCCGACATGGTGCGCGACAACCCGCAAAAGCGGCTTGTCGACCCGGACGAGGTGGCGGACGCGGTGGCATGGCTTGTCGGCGCGCGGGCGCGTTCGGTGACCGGCCAGTCGCTGGCAGTCGCCGGCGGCGAAGTGATGTGAGGCCTGGCGATGGATGAACGGACCCCAGTTTCCGAGGCAGGCGCGCTTGCGCATGCGGGCGTGACGCTCGATGCCGAGACCCGCCTTCATGGCGACGGCGATCACCAGACGGAGCTTCGCCTGTGGCTGAGGCTTCTGACCTGCGCCAACCTGATCGAGACGGATATCCGCTCGCAGCTTCGCGCCGAATTCGACGTGACCTTGCCGCGGTTTGACCTGATGGCGCAGCTCGAGCGCACCCAGGACGGCCTGACGCTGGGCGAGCTTTCGCGACGCATGATGGTGTCGGCGGGCAATGTCACGGGCCTCGTGGAGCGGCTCGTCCAGGACGGGCTGGTGGAGCGTCGCCCGGCCCCCGGCGACCGGCGCTCGGCGCTGGTCAGCCTGACGGCGGCGGGGCGCGCGAGCTTCGAGGGCATGGCGCATGCCCATGGCGACTGGATCGGAGAGATCTTCGCCGGGCTGGAGCCGGCCGACATGGAGGCGCTCATGCGGCTCCTGGCAAAGACAAAGGCGTCGGCGATGGCTGCGGCACTGAAGCCGGCCACGGCGACGCAGGACACCCGAGGGGACGAGGAAACACCGAATGGCTGACGCCCTGACCGCATCTGCGCCCGCGCCGCAGGAAACTTACGCCATCACGCTACCGGTGCGTGACTATGTGCCCGTGCACTTCAAGCTTGAGGTGGAGGGCAAGACCGCGCTGATCACGCTCAACCGTCCGGAGCGCAAGAACCCGCTGACCTTCCAGTCCTACGCGGAGCTGCGCGACCTGTTCCGCGCGCTTCAGTTCGACGAGGAGGTCAAGACGGTGGTGATCACCGGTGCCGGCGGCAATTTCTGCTCCGGCGGCGATGTGTTCGAGATCATCGAGCCGCTTCTGTCCCGCGACATGCCGGGCATCATGCAGTTCACGCGCATGACCGGCGAGCTGGTCAAGGCGATGCGCGCCTGTCCGCAGCCGATCGTGGCGGCGGTCGACGGCGTCTGCGTTGGCGCCGGCGCGATCATTGCCATGGCCTCCGACCTGCGGGTGGCGACGGCGGGCGCCAAGGTCGCCTTTCTGTTCAACAAGGTCGGCCTTGCCGGCTGCGACATGGGCGCTTGCGCCATCCTGCCGCGCATCATCGGCCAGGGGCGGGCTTCCGAGCTGCTCTACACAGGCCGGGTGATGAGCGGAGAGGAAGGCGAGCGCTGGGGCTTCTTCAACCGGCTGTCGACACCGGAGGAGGTGCTTGGCGATGCGCGGGCGCTCGCCGACACGCTGTCCGCCGGTCCGACCTTCGCCAATTCCGTCACCAAGCGGATGCTCCACATGGAGTGGGACATGTCCATCGACCAGGCGATCGAGGCTGAAGCCATGGCCCAGGCCGTGTGCATGAAGACCAAGGACTATCGCCGCGCATTCGAGGCCTTTGCCGCCAAGCGCAAGCCCGTATTCGAGGGGAACTGAGGAGCGGCCATGACGGACAAGAGCTTTCTCGACTGGCCGTTCTTCGACGCCGGGCACAGGGCCTTCGCCGACGAGGTGGAAGCCTTCGCCGCGGCCGAGGTCGCCGGACTGGCCGACCATCACGATGTCGACGGGTCCTGCCGCAAGCTGGTCGCGGCGCTCGGCCGCGCCGGGTTGTTGCGGGCGGCCGTGCCGGCGGCCTTCGGCGGCCTGCACGAGCGGCTCGACGTGCGCAGCCTGTGCATTGCCCGCGAGACGCTGGCCCGCCATCACGGGCTTGCCGATTTCGCCTTCGCCATGCAGGGGCTCGGCACCGGCTCGATCTCGCTTGCGGGATCCGAGGAGATCAAGGCGCGCTACCTGCCTCCGGTCGCCCGCGGCGAGAAGATCGCCGCCTTCGCGCTTTCGGAACCCGAGGCGGGCTCGGACGTGGCCGCCCTTGCGACCGTGGCCGAGCCGGACGGGCCGGACCATGTGCGCATCACCGGAGAGAAGACCTGGATCTCCAACGGCGGCATCGCCGATCACTACATCGTCTTCGCCCGCACCGGCGAGGCGGCGGGCGCGCGCGGGCTCTCCGCCTTCGTGGTCGACGCGGACGTGCCCGGGTTCCGCGTGAAGGAGCGCATCGAGACCACCGCGCCGCATCCGCTTGCGACGCTCGCCTTCGATGGCGTGCGCGTGCCGGTCTCGGCACGGCTCGGCAGAGGCGGCGAGGGCTTCAAGGTCGCCATGGCGACGCTCGACATTTTCCGCTCGACGGTCGGGGCGGCGGCGCTCGGTTTCGCCCGCCGCGCGCTTGACGAGACGCTCCAGCACACGACGACGCGCCAGCTTTTCGGCGCGCCGCTTTCCGATCTGCAGATGACGCAAGCCTCGCTGGCCGAGATGGTCGCCGACGTGGATGCGGCGGCCCTTCTCGTCTACCGCGCCGCATGGACCAAGGACATGGGGGCCGCCCGCGTCACCCGCGAGGCGGCACTTGCCAAGATGGTGGCGACCGAGAACGCCCAGAAGGTCGTCGACCGCGCCGTGCAGTTGCACGGCGGTCACGGTGTGCGCACGGGCACAAAGGTGGAGGAGCTTTACCGCGACGTGCGCGCGTTGCGCATCTACGAGGGCGCAACGGAAATCCAGAAGGTCGTCATCGCCCGTCAGGCGGTGGCCGACCACGCAGCCCGCTGCTCCGCCGCTGCGGCGGCGGAGTAACGAACTTCCCGTCAGAGCCGGCGCAGAACCGGCCGACGGATCCTTCCAGAAGGAGTGCCTGATGGCCCGCTCAGCTCATGTCGATACCTTCGCGGCGGACAACCTCCCGCCCCGCGACCAGTGGCCCGACCTCATCAATCTCGACCGCCTCGGCTATCCGGAGCGGATGAACTGCGCGGTCGAACTGATCGACCGCAATGTCGAGGAGGGGCGCGGCGACAAGCTCGCCCTGATCGGCCCCAACGAACGCTGGACCTATGCCGAGCTCGCCGAGAAGGTGAACCGGATGGCCAATGTGCTCGTCGAGAAATTCGCTCTCGCGCCGGGCAACCGCGTGCTCCTGCGCTTTCCCAACACGCCGACCATGGTGGCTGTCTATTTCGCCGTCCTGAAGGCCGGCGGCATCGTTGTCGCCACCATGCCGCTGCTGCGGGCCAAGGAGCTGTCGGTCATCGTCGACAAGTCCGAGCTTTCGCTGGCCGTCTGCGACCACCGTCTTGCCGACGAGATGGAGATGACGCGGGCGCGCACCGACAGGCTTGAGACCATTGTCTATTCGGGGTCGGGAAGCGCCGACAGCCTCGAGGCGCTGATGGCCGATGCCTCGCCCGAGTTCAGCGCCTGCGACACGGCGGCCGACGATGTCTGCCTGCTTGGTTTCACCTCCGGCACGACGGGCGTGCCGAAGGCGACCATGCACTTTCACCGCGACATGCTGACGATCTGCGACTGCTACGCGCGCGAAGTGCTGAGGCCGCAGGAGAGCGACGTCTTCATCGGCTCGCCACCGCTGGCCTTCACCTTCGGCCTCGGCGGGCTGGTTCTGTTTCCCTTCCGCGTCGGGGCAAGCGCGATCCTGCTGGAGCGTGCCGGGCCGGACGAACTGCTGAAGGCGATACCCGAACTCCGGCCGACCGTCGTCTTCACCGCGCCGACGGCCTATCGCGCGATCCTGGCCAAGAAGGGGGATGCGGATCTCTCGTCGCTGCGCAAATGCGTGTCGGCTGGCGAAGCGCTGCCCAAGGCGACCTGGGACGACTGGCTGGCGGCGACCGGGATCAAGA
This sequence comes from Stappia sp., assembly GCF_048268045.1. Taxonomy (GTDB): domain Bacteria; phylum Pseudomonadota; class Alphaproteobacteria; order Rhizobiales; family Stappiaceae; genus Stappia. Next base: position 259,894 of record NZ_JBLWWG010000001.1, on the reverse strand, counting down.
TCCTCGACGGCATCGGCGCGACGGAGATGCTGCATATCTTCATCGCCGCGCGCGAGGACGAGGTGCGCCCCGGGGCGACCGGCAAGCCGGTGCCGGGCTATGAGGCCAAGGTGATCGGACCCGACGGCGAAGAGGTGCCCGACGGCACGCCGGGGAAGCTTGCCGTGCGCGGGCCAACGGGCTGCCGCTATCTCGCCGACGACCGCCAGGCCGTCTATGCCGTCAATGGCTGGAACGTCACCGGCGACACCTATATCCGCGATGCCGATGGCTATTTCTGGTATCAGGCGCGCTCCGACGACATGATCGTGTCGGCTGGCTACAACATCGCCGGACCCGAGGTCGAGGGCACGCTGCTGGCCCATCCGGCGGTCGCCGAATGCGGCGTCGTCGGCGCGCCGGATCCCGATCGCGGGCGCATCGTCAAGGCCTATGTGGTGCTCAAGCCCGGCGTCCAGGGGGACGCGGCGCTGGCGAAGGCGCTGCAGGATTACATCAAGGCCGAGCTTGCTCCCTACAAGTACCCGCGCGCTGTCGAGTTCGTCGACAGCCTGCCGCGCACCGAAACCGGCAAGCTGCAGCGCTTTGCCCTTCGCGACATCGCCGCCCGGGACGGCGAGGACGCCCTTCACGCCAAGGCCGCATCGTGATATCGGCCGGGCCAACGATCTGGATGAACGAATGACCAAGACCGCCGAAACCGCCGCCGCCGTGGCCGAGCCCGCGTCCTCGCCGCTGACGCCGCTCCAGCCCGAGGGCTGGCCTATCCCGAGAGGCTATGCCAACGGCATGGCGGGCGAGGGGCGCTATGTGCTGACAGGCGGCCAGATCGGCTGGCGTCCCGACGGGACCTTTCCGACGGATTTCGTCGGCCAGATCCACCAGACGCTGGAAAACGTCGTTGCCGTGGTGCGTGCGGCCGGAGGCGGGCCGGAGCACATCGCCCGGCTGACCTGGTATGTCACCGACATCGAGGCCTATCGCAACTGCCTGAAGGAACTGGGCCCTGCCTATCGCGCCGTCATGGGGCGGAACTATCCGGCCATGGCTGTCGTGCAGGTGCTGGCGCTGGTCGAGCGTGAGGCCATGGTCGAGATCGAGGGCACGGCCATCGTGCCGGTCTGACAGGGCAGCCGCCATCCATGCAAAAAGGCCCGGCAGTGGCTCTGCCGGGCCTTTTTTCGTGTCGTTGCGCTCATCGTCGATGAACGATTCGCGGTGTCTTCAGCCGTTGGCCGCGCGCGGCGCCTGCCGGCGGTCGAGAAGGCGCTCGATCACGTTGACGATGATGCGGTGACCTGCCTCCTGGTCGAGGGACATGATCGATTCCGGGTGGAACTGCACCGCGGCGATGGGCTCCGCCTCATGCTCGATGGCCATGACGATGCCGTCTTCCGTCTCCGCCGTGACGCGGAAGCCCGCCGGCAGGGCGTCGCGGACCGCGTGCAGCGAATGGTAGCGCCCGACGGTCACCGGCGAGGAAAGGCCGGCGAAGAGCAGGCTGTCGGGCGTGAAGCGCACCGGCGAGGGTTTGCCGTGCATCGGGATATCGAGCTGGGCGAGCCGGCCGCCGAGACCCTCGGCGAGCGCCTGGAGGCCGAGGCAGACGCCGAAGATCGGCAGGCCGCGGGCGCGGGCCCGGCCGATGGTGGCGGCGCAGTCGAAATCCTTCGGGTTGCCGGGGCCGGGCGAGAGCACGACGAGGTCGGGCGCGACATCGTGGAAGACGCTGTCGGCCACCGGCGAGCGGTAGGTGACAACGTCCGCGCCGGTCTGGCGGAAGTAGTTGGCAAGCGTGTGGACGAAGCTGTCCTCGTGATCGACAAGCAGGATCTTCAGTCCCTTGCCGGGCTCCTCGGCGCGCGCGAGTGCTTCGGCGGCGCGTCCCTGACCGGCCTCGCGCACGGCGGCGCGCATGGCCTCGGCCTTGAGTTCGGTCTCCGCCTCCTCGTCTTCCGGCACGCTGTCGAAGAGCAGCGTTGCGCCGGCCCGGATCTGGGCGACGCCATCCTTGATGCGCACGGTGCGCAGCGTCAGGCCGGTGTTCATGTCGCCATTGAAGAGGATGGCGCCGATCGCGCCGCCATACCAGGCGCGGGGGCTCTTCTCGTGGCGTTCGATGAAGTCCATCGCCCAGCGTTTGGGAGCGCCGGTCACCGTCACCGCCCAGGTGTGCGACAGGAAGGCATCGAGCGCGTCGAGGTCCTCCCGCAGCGTGCCCTCGATGTGGTCGACGGTGTGGATCAGACGCGAGTAGAGCTCGATCTGCCGCCGGCCGATGACGCGCACCGAGCCGGGCACGCAGATGCGGCTCTTGTCGTTGCGGTCGACGTCGGAGCACATGGTGAGCTCCGCCTCGTCCTTGGCGGAATTGAGGAGCTTGCGGATCTGCGCCTCGTCCTCGATGGCGTTGCGCCCGCGCCGGATTGTGCCCGAGATCGGGCAGGTCTCGACCCGGCGACCGCCGGAGACGCGAACGTACATTTCCGGGCTGGCGCCGACGAGATACTCCGCGTTGCCGAGGTTGATGAAGAAGCCGTAAGGGGAGGGATTGATCTCCTGCAGGCGGCGGGAGACGGCCGAGGGCGTCGCCGGGCAGGCCTCGTAGAAGACCTGCCCGGGCACGGTCTCGAACAGATCGCCGCGGCGGAAATAGGCCTTCGCCTCGTCGACCAGCCGGGCATATTCGCCGGGCTGGTGGTCGCCCCGGCCGGGGGCCTCGTTGGCCGGGCGATAGACGTTGCTGGCGCCGTCGCGCGGCAGGCCGTCGGTGCTCTTACCCTCGACGGAGAATTCATAGGCAAGCACATGGGCCTTGCGGCCGTAGTGATCGACCAGAAGGATCTCGTCGGGAAGGTAGAGGACGACGTCGCGCTGGTCGTCGGGCCGTTCCATCGCAAGCTCGATGGGCTCGAACTGAAAGGCGAGATCGTAGCCGAAGGCGCCATAGAGGCCGAGGTGCGCGTCGTCGCAGGAAAACAGCGCATTGACGGCGCGGATCACCGAAAAGACGGAGGGCTGACGCGAGCGTTCCTCCTCCGAGAAGGCGCGGGTGGCCGGTGCGATCCGCATCTCCAGGCGGGTGTCGTCGCCGGAGAGCCGCTCCAGCTCGGGCAGGGCGTCGAGCGTCTTGCGGATCGCGGGAAGCAGCAGCCGGCCGCGGTCGTTGAGCGCGGTGACGCTGACGTCGCGGGCGCGGGATTCGATCACCAGCGGCGGATTGACCAACGCCATGTCCCAGCGGGTGTACCGCCCGGGATATTCGTAGGAGGAGGAAAAGACGGCGCCACGTTCGGCGTCGAGCCGGTCGATCCAGGGGGACGTGCCCTTGGAATAGTCGGCGGCGCGCGCCGTCACCGTCACCCCGATACCGCCCTTCGTCACGAAGGTTTCTTCACGTCCCAGCTGCATTGTCCGCCTTCCTTCATCCGGCCGCCGGACCCGCTGTTGCAGCGGTCAGAAATGACAAAGCCGCCGGCGGGACCCCGCGGCGGCTTTCCTCATCTTTCGAGTGACGACTGGTCACGCGTTGTCGGTTGCCGCCCTTTATGAAAGGCGCCACCACCAACCGCTGTTCGTGACAATCATCGTGCTCATGGCATTTTCACTAGCGCAAGCGGGCGGCGCGCGCAACGCGGAATCCGCGTCAGCCGCGCGCCGCCCGGCGGCTCATTCGACGAAACGCCCGAGACGCACCGCGGTCATGCCCTTCGTAAGCCGCTTGCTCGGCATGATCAGGACGGTGCGGTCGTGCGGCGCGACAATCGGCCTGTCGCCGTCGCGGGCGATCACGGTGCCGGCCTTCTCGATCACTTCCTGGCCGAGGAAATCGCCCTCGAAGCGGAAGTCGTCGGTCATGATCGTGACAGGCTCGACAATCTCGATGAAACTCTGCGGCGCGGGCGCGCCGATGCGTGCAAGCTCCGCCGCTCCGAAGGCGGCATCCACGACGCCGGTCGCACGGAGAAAGCGGATCGAGGTCGCGAGGGCGACATCCGCGCTCGACTTCTCCCAGTGCTGGCCGCATTCCACCAGCAGCGCGTTCTTCGGGCTTTGCGGATCGGAGAAGCCGGCGTAGTCGCGCATGCGCTTGCCGGCGGCGTGGCCCTTGTCGGTGACCACGAGAGCGGGATAGCCGACGGCGCGGGCAAGCTCTCGGCCCTTTTCCAGGGGACCGGAGAGGGTCAGCGGGTCGGTCGCGTTCTGCATCGAGTGAAGGTCGAGCAGCAAATCGACCGTGTCCACGAAGGGCCGCAGCTCGCGGGCGCGGCGGCGCTCGCGGGTGCTGTCGTCGTCCAGCGTCTCGGCCTGCCAAAGGCGGTTCATGTCCTCATCCGCCCAGCGCGAGGCGAAGGGATCGGCCGGATCGTAGAGCTCGTAGGCGTCGAGATTGACGAAGGCGAGGGAGAGCCGGCCGGCGACCGGGCGCACCTGCTGGCGGAACAGCCAGTCGAGCGCGATAGGGCCGCACAGCTCGTTGCCATGGACGACCGCCGTGATCGCCACATGGGGGCCGGGCTTGCCGCTGTCGAAGGTGGTGACGCCGCGAATACCGGTGTTGCCGGTGAGATAGGCGGAAATGTCCGTCTTCTCGAGTTCGAGCGGGATGCTGCCTGCGGTCGGAAGGCCGGTCATGCGCAGGCCTCCTCGATCAGCTTGCCGATGAAGGCCTCGCATTTCTCCAGCTCGCTGACCTTGATGAACTCGTCGGCCTTGTGCGCCTGCTCGATGTTGCCCGGGCCGATGACCACGGTCGGAATCGCGCCGATCTCCTGGAAGAGGCCGCCCTCGGTGCCAAAGGCGACCTTGGCGTGATCGTTGCGCCCGGCAAGGCGCTTGGCCAGCACCGTGACCTCCGCGTCCGGCGCCGTGTCGAGGCCGGGGAAGCTGGAAATCTGTTCGAAGGCAATGCCGGTCCCGGGGGAACGCGCCTGCATCGCCGGCTCGATCTCCTCGCGGGCGTAGCGCATGATCTCGTCAACCAGCGCGTCGGCATCCTGCGAGGGCAGGACGCGGAACTCGAAGGCGATCTCGCAGCGGTCCGGCACGATGTTGAGCGCCGTGCCGCCATGGCACATGCCGGTGTGGGCGGTGCTGACGGCGACGTCGTAAAGCGGATCGGAGGCCCCTTCGGCGAGCACGCGGCCCATGTCGCGGATCTTCAGGATCAGCTCCGCGGCATAGTCGACCGCATTGACGCCGTGCGGGGCAAGCGAGGAATGGCAGGTCAGGCCGGTGACAATGGCCCGGTAGGAGCGCTTCGACTTGTGGCCAAGCACCACCTGCATCTCGGTCGGCTCGCCGACGAAACAGGCGCGCGGGCGCGGCAGCGTCTCGATCATCTTCTCGATCAGGCTCGGAACGCCCTTGCAGCCGACCTCCTCGTCATAGGAGAAGGCGAGGTGGATGGGAGCCTTGAGCGGGGCGGCCAACATGTCGTCCACACGGGCGAGGCAGCAGGCGAGGAAGCCTTTCATGTCGCAGGAGCCGCGCCCGTAGAGCTTGTCGTCGCGCAGCGTCAGCTCGAAGGGCGGGCTGGTCCACTCCTGCCCGTCGACGGGAACCACGTCGGTGTGGCCCGAGAGAACATAGCCCGGCACATCGGCGGGACCGACGGTCGCCAGGAGGTTGGCTTTTTCGCCGGTCTCGTCCAGAACGCGGGCGGTCTTCACGCCACGGGCATGGAGAAAGGCCTCCACATGGGCGATGAGCGCGAGGTTCGATCCCCGGCTGGTGGTGTCGAAGGCAACCAGCTCTTTCAGGATCTGGGCTGATTTCGGCGCGGCGTTCTGCAACATGGAGTGTCCTCTTGCCCCTTGCGGGCGGGTGGTTTCAAGGCGGGTTCGTCTCTGTCAGGTCAACATCAGGCGGGCTGTGAATAGGCGTCGGCGGGGACCGTCCGGCGCGCGTACTCGATGAAACTCTGCGCGATCGGCGTCACCGGGCCGGCAGGTGTGAAAAACTGCGTCAGATAGTCGATGCGGGGGGTGAAGGGGCGAAAGACGACGCCTTCGACCGGGCGCAGGTTGACCGGGAACGGGTTGACCAGGCCGATGCCGACCCCCTCTCGCACCAGCTCGCACACGGCGATGCTGGTCGCCGTTTCGGCGCGAATGTTCCGCTCAACACCCCGTTCGGAGAAGATCCGGTCGTAGAGATTGCGCTGATGGAAGCGCCGGGTGAGCGTGATGAAAGGCTCCCCGGCCAGGTCCTCCGGCACGATCTCGGTGCGCCCGGCGAGCCGGTGATGGTGTGGAATGGCGGCATGGGCGACGGCCTGACGGAAGGGGTACATGCGCAGCCCGTCGTGGCGGATACGCCCGTCGCCGATGCCCAGGTCCGCGTTTTCGTCGGCGACGGCGGCCGTGACATTGGCCGACATGCCGATCTCCAGATGGACCGAGGCGTCCGGGTTCTCGCGCAGGAAGCCGGCGATCAGCCGCGTCACCAGCCGGTGGGCCAGGGTCGGCGGCGCGCAGATGCGCAGACGGCGCGGATTGGGCCGGTCGGTCTCGTTTGCCGTAAGGCTCGCCAGGGTGGCGAAGATCGGCTCGATCTGCTCGTTGAGGGCAAGGCCGTCCGCCGTTGGCTCGATGCGGTTGCCATGGCGCAGGAACAGCTTACGCCCAAGGCGGGCCTCAAGCTGGGCGACGGCGCGGCTGACAGCAGGCTGGGAGATGCCGAGCCGGTGGGCGGCGGCGGTCGTCTTGCCTTCGCTGATCACCGCGCGCAGCACCTCAAGCTCCCGGAGGGTCAGTCCGCCGCGCTGGAAGTTCTCGCCCACGCGACGCGGCGCGGGCTGCTCAAGATACTCGGTATTTGTCACGAGAATAGGTCTATGCGTGGAAGGTATCGTTTTTCATTTGTCGATCATTAAATCGCATAATAGCCTTTCCGACAAGCCGTGGATGGCGCAGGCCAATCCGCAAACGGCACCGGTCGGGACCTCCCGGATCTCGCCCCGACCGAAAAAATCCTTCCAGGGGTCCGGAGGGGAGACAGTTGATGCATTCCGTGAAAACGCCGCTTCGGCGCGCGCTGCTTGCTGCCGCGTGCTCGACGCTTGCCTTCGCCGGTCCGGCGCTTGCCGACGACCTGGTGATCGGCCTCGATTCCGAGGCAACCTCCATCGATCCGCATTTCCACAATCTCGGCCCGAACAACCAGCTCGGCTTCATGATCTTCGACCGGCTGGCAAATCCGGACGAGCGGCAGAACTTCAAGCCGGGGCTGGCCGAAAGCTGGAAGCCCATCGACAACACCACCTGGGAATTCAAGCTGCGAAAGGGCGTGAAGTTCCACGACGGGTCGGACTTCAACGCCGACGACGTGATCTGCACTTTCGAGCGCGCGCCGAACGTGCCGAACTCGCCCGCCGGCTTCGGCACCTACGTGAAGGGCAAGACCTTCATCAAGGTCGATGACTACACGATCCACGTGAAGACCGACGCGCCCTATCCGGTGATGGTCAACGATCTTGGCAATGTCGCCATCGTCTCCAGCGAGGGCGGCTGCGACGGTTCGACGGAGGACTTCAACTCCGGCAAGGCGGCGGCGGGAACGGGGCCGTTCAAGTTTTCCGAATACGTGCCGGGCGACCGGATCGTGCTCGAGGCCAATCCGGATTACTGGGGTGACAAGCCGATCTGGGACAAGGTGACGCTGAAGCCGATCAAGTCGGGTCCCTCGCGGGTCGCGGCGCTGCTCGCCGGCGACGTCGACGTGATCAACGGCGTGCCGACCACCGACATCGGCATGCTGAAGGGGCGGGACGACGTGACCCTGTCTCAGGGCGTTTCCAACCGCGTCATCTACCTGCATGTCGACCAGTTCCGCGAGGCCTCGCCCTTCGTCAAGGCCAATGGCGGCGGCGACATCAAGAACCCGCTGCTCGACGTGCGGGTGCGCAAGGCGATCTCCAAGGCGATCTCGCGCGATCTCATCCGCGACCGGGTGATGGAGGGGCTTTCCATCCCCGCCGGCCAGCTCCTTCCCGAAGGTTTCTTCGGCGTGTCGGAGAACCTGAAGCCGGACGACTACGATGTCGCCGGCGCCAAGGAGCTGCTCAAGGAGGCGGGCCTGCCGGACGGCTTCGAACTGACCATCCACGGGCCGAACGACCGCTATCTGAACGACGCCAAGATCGCCGAAGCCATCGCCCAGATGCTGACGCGGGCGGGCATCAAGACCCAGGTCGAGACGATGCCGCGCTCGGTCTACTTCAGCCGGGCATCGACGGGCGCGGAGGGGCTGCCGGAGTTCTCGCTGATCCTGGTCGGCTGGGGCGCCGGCTCGGGTGAGGCCTCCTCGCCGCTGCGCGCGCTCATCGCGTCCTTCGACAAGGAAAAGGGCATGGGCACCGCCAACCGTGGCCGCTACGCCAACGCGGAGGTCGACAAGCTGATCGAGGAAGCCCTCGCCGAAGTGGACGATCCCAAGCGCGCCGAGCTGCTCGCCAAGGCGACGGAGCTTTCCATCGGCGAGGATCAGGCGATCATCCCGATCCACTATCAGGTCAACACCTGGGCGAGCCGCAAGGGCCTGCGCCACATCCCGCGCACCGACGAATACACCGTCGGCTACGGCGTGGTGAAGGAATAGTCCTGCCGGCGCCGCGCGTGCCAAAGCGACCGACCCGGCCCGCAGGCTTTGCCCGCGGGCCGGGCACCCGTCAACGGGGCCTCCTCCCCCGGTCCGGAATCCGCACATGAGCGTCTTTATCCTCCGACGCCTTTTCCAGAGCATCCTCGTCATGGCGGCGATGGCGGTTCTGGTGTTCTTCGGCGTCCACTTCGTCGGCGACCCGGTCTACATGTTCATCACCCCGGACATGGACCAGGCCGACATCGAACAGGTAACCCGGGCGCTTGGCCTCGACCGACCGATCTGGGAACAGTTCTGGTACTTCATGGTCAATGCGGTTACCGGCCATCTGGGGCAGTCCTTCGTCTTCGGCGAGCCGGCGCTGGGCCTCATCATCGAACGCATGCCGGCGACGCTGGAGCTTGCCTTCACGGCGCTGCTGATGGCGATCGTCATCGGCATCCCGCTCGGCCTCTACGCCGGCCTCTATCCCGATGGCGTCGCGGCGAAGACGATCATGGCCGGCTCGATCCTCGGCTTCTCGCTGCCCACCTTCTGGGTCGGCATCATGATGATGCTGGTCTTCGCCGTGATGCTCGGCTGGCTGCCCTCGACCGGGCGAGGCGAGACGGTGGACGTGCTCGGCGTGCCGCTGTCCTTCCTGACGCTCGACGGCTTGCGGCATCTGGCGCTGCCGGCGCTCAACCTGGCGCTGCTGAAGATCTCGCTGGTGATCCGGCTGACCCGCGCCGGCACGCGCGAGGCGATGCTGCAGGACTACATCAAGTTCGCCCGCGCCAAGGGGCTGTCGCGCTCACGCATCGTCGGGGTGCATCTGCTGAAGAACATCCTGATCCCGGTGGTCACCGTGCTCGGTCTCGAGTTCGGCTCGCTCATCGCCTTCTCGGTGGTGACCGAGACGATCTTCGCATGGCCCGGCATGGGCAAGCTGCTGATCTCCTCGATCCAGCAGCTCGACCGACCGGTGATCGTCGCCTACCTGATGATGATCGTGTTCCTCTTCGTGGTCATCAACCTGGTGGTCGACATTCTCTATTCGCTCCTCGATCCGCGCGTGCGGCTCGGCGAGCGCGGACAGTGAGGGCGCGATGACCGTGACCGACCCCGCAGGCGACGGCGCCTCCCTTGCCGCGCCGGCCGTGACGCCGCCGGAGAACGCCTTTCGCCGCCTTCTGTCGGACTATTGCGAGAGCCGGATCGCGGTGCTCGCCTTCCTGGTGCTGTTGGCGATCGTCGTCGTCGCCCTGGCCGCGCCCTGGATCGCGCCGCAGGATCCCTATGACCTCGCCACCGTCTCGATCTTCGACGCGCGCCAGCCGCCGGGCGCGCAGAGCATGGACGGCTACACCTTCTGGCTCGGCACCGACGGAGCGGGGCGCGACCTGCTTTCGGCGATCATCTACGGCTTGCGGATCTCGCTGTCGGTCGGCGTCGCCTCGGCGGTGATTGCCGTTGTCGTCGGCATGACGGTCGGGCTCATCGCCGCCTATGCGGGCGGGCGCACCGAGACGCTGATCATGCGCGTCGTCGACATCCAGCTGTCGCTGCCGGCCGTGCTCATCGCGCTGATGCTGCTCGCGATCCTGGGCAAGGGCGTCGACAAGATCATCATCGCGCTGGTGATCGCCCAATGGGCCTATTACGCCCGCACGGTGCGCGCCTCGGCGCTGAGCGAGCGGCGACGCGAATATGTGGAGGCAGCCGCCTGCCTCGGCCTGTCGCATGCGCGCATCGTCTTCCGCCACATCCTGCCGAACTGCGTCGCGCCGCTGATCGTCGTCGCTACGGTGCAGACCGCCCACGCCATCGCGCTGGAGGCGACGCTGTCGTTCCTCGGCGTCGGCCTGCCGCAGACGGAGCCCTCGCTCGGGCTGCTGATCTCCAACGGGTTCGAATACATGCTCTCCGGCAGATACTGGATCGCGGTCTTTCCCGGACTGGCGCTGCTCATCACCATCGTCTCGATCAACATGGTCGGCGACCAGTTGCGCGACGTGCTCAACCCGCGCCTGAGGAGGTGAGGCCGATGACCGGCGAAACCGTGCTCGAGGTCGAGAACCTCAAGACCCATTTCTTCACAAAGGCCGGCGTCGCGCGCGCCGTCGACGGCGTGTCCTTCAAGCTGAAGCGGGGCGAGGTGCTGGGCCTGGTCGGCGAAAGCGGCTCGGGCAAGACCGTCACGGGCTTCTCGTTGATGGGGCTCGTCGACGCGCCGGGGCGGATCGTCGGCGGCTCGATCCGCCTTGCCGGCCAGGAACTCGTCGGCCGGCGGGAAGAGGAATGGCGGAGCCTGCGCGGCAAGCGCATCGCCATGATCTTCCAGGATCCCATGATGACGCTCAATCCGGTGCTGCGGGTCGATACGCAGATGATCGAGGCGATCCGGGCGCATGAGTCTATCTCGAAGGAGGCGGCGCGCGAGCGGGCGCGCGCGGCGCTGGTGCGCGTCGGCATTCCGGCCCCCGACGAGCGGCTTGCCGCCTATCCGCACCAGTTCTCCGGGGGTATGCGCCAGCGCGTGGCCATCGCCATCGCGCTGCTCAACGAGCCGGAGGTGATCGTCGCCGACGAGCCGACCACCGCGCTCGATGTCACCATCCAGGCGCAGATCCTCTACGAGGTGCAGAAACTGTGTGCCGAAAGCGGGCTGGCGATGATCTGGATCACTCATGACCTTGCCGTCGTCGGCGGCCTCGCCGACCGGGTGGCGGTGATGTACGCCGGCCGCATCGTCGAGGAAGGGCCGGTCGATCCGGTGCTCGACGCCCCGGCCCATCCCTATACCCACGGTCTTGTCGGCTCGGTGCCAAGCCAGAACCGGCGCGGCGAGCGGCTGACCCAGATCCCGGGCATGGCGCCGTCGCTGCTGGCGCTGCCGCAGGGGTGCAGCTTTGCCGCCCGTTGCCCGCGCGTTGATGCGGCCTGCCGAACGATGCCTGAGCTTGTCGGCGTCGGCCCCGCCCGCCTTGTGCGCTGTCACTACCCCCACGCGGCCGAGGTCGCCAGCTCCGGAGGTTCCGCATGAGCGGCGAACCGCTTCTGCGCCTGGAGGGCGTTTCCAAGCGCTTCGTGCGACGGCTCGACGCGGCCGAGCGCGTCGTCAATCTGTTCGGCGGCAACCGCCGCGAGGAAGTGGTGCACGCGGTCGATGACGTGTCGCTGGCCATCGGCGAGGGAGAGGTGGTCGGCCTCGTCGGGGAATCGGGTTGTGGAAAGTCGACGCTCGGGCGGGTCGTTGCCGGCGTGCACGGGCCAAGCGAAGGCCGGGTCTTCTGGCGCGGCCGCGACGTGGCGAAGCTGTCGGGCGCGGACCGGCGCGAGGCGACGCTGAAGATCCAGATGATCTTCCAGGACCCGATGTCCTCGCTCAATCCGCGTATGCGGGTGCGCGACATCATCGGCGAGGCGCCGCGCGTGCATGGGCTGATCGGGACGGCGGAGGTCTCCGACTATGTGGACCAGATGCTGACCCGCGTCGGTCTCGATCCTGACTTCAAGACCCGCTATCCGCACCAGTTCTCCGGCGGTCAGCGCCAGCGCATCGGCATCGCCCGCGCGCTGGCGGTCCGCCCGGAGTTCCTCGTCTGCGACGAGAGCATCGCCGCGCTCGACGTGTCGATCCAGGCGCAGGTTCTCAATCTCTTCATGGATCTGAAGCAAGAGCTGAACCTCACCTATCTCTTCATCAGTCACGATCTCGGCGTGGTCGAGCATCTCGCCGACCGGGTGGTGATCATGTATCTCGGCCGGGTGGTGGAAAGCGCCCCGGCGGAGGAACTGTTCGCCCAGCCGAACCACCCCTATGCCCGCGCGCTGCTCGACGAGGTGCCGAGGATCGATGCGCGCCGGCGCGTGTTCCAGCCGGTGAAGGGGGAAATTCCCTCGCCGCTGTCACCGCCGCCGGGGTGCCATTTCCATCCGCGCTGCCCGCGCGCCTTCGCCCGCTGCAAGGTGGAAGCGCCGGCGTTGCGCGAGATCGCACCGGGCCGGCTTTCCTCCTGCCATCTCAACGACAGGTGAGGGCGGCGATGGCGGGCGCTGAGGACACGGGGATGATCGCGATCGAGCTGCCGGCCGGACCGGCGGTGGCGCTGGTGCTCGACAGTCCGCACTCGGGGACGCTCTACCCGAACGACTTCAACGCCGCCGTGCCGCCCGCGCGCTACCGCCGGGCGGAGGACATGTATGTGGACGAGCTGTTTTCGGCGGGCCCCGGCCTTGGCCTGCCGCTGCTTGCGGCGCGTTTCGGGCGGATCTATTGCGACGTGAACAGGGCCGCGGACGACCTCGCGCCCGGCACGCTGGACGACGCGGCGGGGATGGCGCTTGCCCCATCCGCCAAGGCCCGCCTCGGCAAGGGCGTGATCTGGACGGCGACGCCTCCGGACGGGGCGCCGCTGCTTGCCGCCCCCGTGCGGCGCGCCGACTACGAGCACCGGCTGTCGCGCTGCTGGTGGCCCTATCACGCGGCGCTGGCCGGCCTTCTCGACGACGCCCGCAAGGCGGCCGGTGTCGTCCATCACCTCGACCTGCACTCGATGCAGCCGGTTGCCAACGCGATGCACGAGGACGCGAGCGGTTCGCGTCGCCCCGACATCGTGCTTTCCGACCGCGAGGGAACGAGTTCGGGGCCGGCGTTCCTCCATGCCGCGCGGGCGGCGCTCGAGAGCCTCGGGTTTTCCGTCGCGCTCAACGATCCGTTCAAGGGGGCGGAGATCCTGCGCCGCCATGGCAATCCGGCCGCCGGCACTCATTCGGTGCAGGTCGAGGTCAACCGGGCGCTCTACATGGATGTCGAAACCTTTGTGAAATCGCCGCGTTTCGAGGAGACGCGGACACGGCTGACGGCATTTCTCGCCGCCATGCGGGATTGGGTCGCAGCACGGTAGAACGGAATTCCCCCGCGAGACTGTTGAATTTTCCCGCCGGACAGGGCACCAGAACGCAACGACGGAAACGTGGGGCCTCCTTCCGGCCCCGCGCCCGCCTCCCTCGTCCCGACCACGGAAACGCACAATGAACACCGGCCTGTCGCGTCCGAAGAACCAAATCCGCTGGCTGCTGCTGGAGGGCATCAGCCCGACCGCAACGTCCCTGCTCGAGCAGGCCGGCTATTCCAACGTCACCACGCTGAAGACGGCGCTCGACCGCGATGCGCTGATCGAGGCTCTGCACGGGGTTCATATCCTCGGCATCCGCTCGCGCACGCAGGTGGACGAGGCGATCCTGGAGGCGGCCGGCACACTGGTCGCCGTCGGCTGCTTTTCCGTTGGCACCAACCAGGTGGATCTTGTTGGCGCCAACCGGCGCGGGGTTCCGATCTTCAACGCTCCCTTCTCCAACACCCGCAGCGTCGCCGAGCTCACCATGGCCGAGATCGTCATGCTGATGCGCGGGGCCTTCACCAAGTCGATGGCGGCGCATCAGACCGGCCGATGGCTGAAGACGGCCTCGGGTAGCAACGAGGTGCGCGGCAAGACGCTCGGCATCGTCGGCTACGGCAACATCGGTTCGCAGCTTGCCGTGCTTGCCGAGGCGATGGGGCTGAAGGTCATCTACTACGATCACACCGACAAGCTGCGTCACGGCAACGCCGAGCCGACCGGCTCGCTGCACGACCTGCTGGCGGCCTCTGACGTGGTGTCGCTGCACCTGCCGCAGACCCCGGAGACGCGCGGCATGATCGGTGCGGCCGAGATCGCGGCGATGAAGAAGGGTGCCTATCTGATCAACAACGCGCGCGGCACGGTGCTCGACATCGACGCGCTGGCGGCGGCGCTGAAGTCGGGGCATCTGGCGGGCGCGGCGGTCGACGTCTTCCCGAAGGAGCCGAAGTCCAACGACGAGGAATTCGTCTCGCCGCTGCGCGGTCTCGACAATGTCATCCTGACGCCGCATATCGGCGGCTCGACCGAAGAGGCGCAGGAGCGCATCGGCGAGGAGGTGGCGCGCCGGCTGATCGAGTATTCGGACGTCGGCTCGACCATCGGCGCGGTGAATGTGCCCCAGGTGCAGCTTCCCAAGGGCACCAACAACACCCGCTTCATCCAGGTTCAGCGCAACCTGCCGGGTGAACTGGGCAAGCTCAACGACCTGTTCGCACGCTACAAGATCAACATCGCCGCGCAGCATTACCAGACCGACGGCGAGATCGGCTACGTGGTTCTCGATGCGGACGGTCCCGTCGCAAATGCGGTGGAACTTCTGGAGGCGATCCGCGAGCTTCCCGGCACCATCCGCGCGCGCCTGCTCAACCGGGTGTGATGAGCAACCGGCCCCGTCTCCCGCCGACTGGCGGGTGGCGGGACTATTGCCGGATTGCCTCCAGATCGATGCGGATCTCCACCTCGTCGCCGACGAGATCGTTCTCCAGCGCGTAGGTCGAGCCGAAGTCAGAGCGTTTGATCGCAGTGCGGGCGCTGATGCCTGTCACATAGGTGCCGCCGAACGGGTAGGGGCCGGACTTGTTCCAGGTGACATCCAGCGTGACCGGCTTCGTCACCCCGCGCAGGGTCAGATCGCCAGTGACCTTGCCGGTGCGTTCGCCGGTGGGACGGGCCTCGCTCATGACGAAGGTCGCGAGCGGATGGGCCCTG
Source organism: Stappia sp. (assembly GCF_048268045.1). GTDB lineage: Bacteria > Pseudomonadota > Alphaproteobacteria > Rhizobiales > Stappiaceae > Stappia. The sequence continues at coordinate 244,694 of NZ_JBLWWG010000001.1, read as the reverse complement.
GCGTCGAGGAAATCGGGTGAGCGCAGGTGCTCGTCGCGCGCCTGGTTGTTGGAAAAGACGCTGCCGGTCTCGATCTCGACCTTCAGCCTGGAGAGTGTCCTTGTCTCCTCGTCGAAAGTGAAGGAACCGGCCCCCTTCAGGAACAGGCCCCAGGTCGGCGCGTAGCCGATATGCACGGCATTGAAGACGATGGAGAAATGCTCCGGATCAATGCGGTAGTCGCGCGGCTCCGCCTGCGCCGGGGCTGCGAGGGCGAAGAGTGCTGCGGCGGCAAGCAGCATGCGGCGCGGTCCGGCGAAACGGCGAAGGAGCGGGCTTGGCACGGTGTCCTCCCATGATGGATGAAACCCTGTTCGCTCCTGGAATATAGGCCCCGCGCGGCGTCCGGCGAGGGCGCGCTCAGTCGTTCCAGAGCCAGGCCGCGCCGCGTACGCCGGAGCTGTCGCCATGGGCGGCCTTGCGGATCGGCACCTCGTAGCGGTCGGAAAAGATGAAGGGCGCCATCGCCGCGGGCAGGCGCTCGTAAAGCTCGTCCACGTTGGACATGCCTCCGCCCAGCACGAAGACATCCGGGTCGATCAGGTTGGCGGCCATGGCCATGGCGCGGCCGAGGCGGGAGATGTAGCGCGCCAGGCTTGCGGCTGCCTGGGCGTTGCCGGCGCGCGCCAGCGCAACGATCTCGCGGCCGGTCAGCGTCTCGCCGCTTGCCTGCGTGTAATCCCACTGGAAGCCAGAGCCCGAACACAGCCGGTCGATGGTGCCGCGATGGCCGGTCCAGCAGTCGGGCCCGGGAAATTCGTCCTCGCGCATCCAGGGCAGGGGAATGTTGCCCCATTCCCCGCCGATGCCATTGGCGCCGCGATGGGCGCGCCCGTCGATGGCGATCCCCGAGCCGCATCCCGTGCCGATGATGATGGCGTGAACCAGATGGGCGCCGGCGCCGGCGCCGTCGGTCGCCTCGGAAACGGCGAGGCAATTGGCATCGTTCTGGATGCGCACCGGACGGGCTAGGGCCTGCTCGAGATCGCGGTCCAGCGGCTTGCCGTTCATCCAGGTGGAATTGGCGTTCTTGACGAGGCCGGTCGCGGGAGACAGCGATCCCGGTATGCCGAGGCCGAGGGTGCCGGTTGTTCCGATCGCGGATTCCGCGGCCGCCACGAGATCGCGCACGACACTGATACAGCCGGGATAATCGTCGCGCGGGGTGGCGACGCGCTTGCGGAACAGCTCCCGGCCGGAAGCGGCGTCGAGCGCGATCACCTCCATCTTGGTGCCGCCCCAGTCGATGCCGAGACGAAGGGGAAGTGCCTGCGGTTGCGTCATGCGTGCTGTCCGGTGATCGGGATACGGGAAAGGCGACTTCAGGCTAGAACCGCTACGCCGGACGCACGCGCACGCCGGCGCAGAGCGTCATCAGGCCATTTGTCAGTGACAAGCGTGGTCACCATGTCGAGGCTGCCGAGGCGCACGAGCGCGCGCTTGCCGAACTTGCTGCTGTCGACGGCGAGGATGCGATGATCCGAGCGACCAAGGGCGGCCGCGACGGCCGCGACCTCGGCCTGATCGTCATCATAGAGATTGCCTTCCGCATCGATGCCGCTCACGGAGACCACCGCGTGATCAAACCGGAACTGGCGGATGAATTCGTCGGTGTTTTCCTGGAACAGCCCGCCGTCCACCGGGCGCACGAAGCCGCCGGGGATGGCAAGCGCGAAGTCCGAGTTTTCGCTCAGGATCGAGGCCACGCGCAGGCTGTAGGTCACCACCCGAAGGTCGCGACGCACCAGAAGCGCCTGGGCGACCGCCTCGCAGGTGGTGCCGGTGTCGATGAAGATGGCGGCGCCGTCCGGCACCAGCTCCGCGATGCTCGCGGCGATCTTCAGTTTCTGGGGGGCCTGCTGCAGGCGCCTTTCCCGTAGTGTCAGGGGCGTCACGGGGGCCGCGAGTGCCGCTCCGCCATGGAGCCTGCGTACCTTCCCCAGTGCCTCAAGAGCCATGATGTCACGGCGTGCTGTTTGAGTTGTGACCGAGAACAATTTCGTTATCTCATCCACCGAGATGAATCCATTTTCTTCAATGTATTGTTCGATGAATGATTTTCTATTCTCCTTTTTGTTTCCTTCTGTTCGGTACTTACGTTGCGTATCCATATCGAATAATCCGGGCGTCATCTTCTTTTATGGGTGTTATGTACTGTCGCATTTTTTTTGTCCGATGTCTCGTCGAAATTGTTATCAAACTGACAAGAGCCTTCAATAATGTCCGTAAAGCAACATTTTTTGTTGTGAGGCAGACATAATCGGGAAGGCGTAGTTATGAGTAACCTGGGTGAGACGGGGCGTTTGCGTGGTGCTGGAAAATCAATCGAAACTGAACGCGGTATGGTTGTTGCGCGCCGCAACGGCAACGGCGGGCGGGTGCTGCGTGCCGCCATGGCGCATCTTTTGTGCAGCGTCGCCGTTCTCGGCGCACTGAGTGGTGCGGCCGGTGCCCAGGACGCGCAGAAGGACGGCATTCGCGTCCTGACCTTCAATACCTGGGGGGATGGGTCCAACAGCGGCCTGCGTGCTGACCCGACCCGGATGTCTGACTTCTTCCTGAACGGCGACTATGATGTGATCGGCCTCCAGGAGAGCACGTCGGGTGCCTATCGCAGCGCGCTCCTGGCGCTGCTGCCAAGCCTCGGCCTTGGCACCTACGACGCTAGCCAGCGTGACGATGCCTCCGTTCTGTCCCGACTTCAGGGCAGCGTCGGATCCTTGAAGGATCTCGTGCCTGGCAGCGGATACGACCGCTTCATCGGCTATGCGGCGCTGGATGCGCAAAAGGGCATGCCGAAGATGGGGGTCGGCTCCGTCCATTTCGACTATCACGACGAGCCGGCGGTGCGTGTTGCCGAGGCCAAGGGGTTGAACGCGATCGCCAAGGGCGTGACGAATCCTTTGCTGATCGTCGGTGATTTCAATGCCGGCGACGTCTCGGAGCGCGGCTTGCACTCCGCCGAGCAGGCTTCCTATCTGTTTGCCCGCGTCCTGATGGACGGTGGCAGTTCCCAGCTTTGGAAGGACCTGGCCGGGCAGTACACGCCCGAGGGCCGCGAGGTCGAGTTTCAGGCTTATGTCGCCGACATGCGGAGCGGCGCGAGCGGGTCCGAGAAGTACCGCCAGGTGATCGCCGACTATTTCGACGCGCATCGCGCAGACTATCCCGGTGCCAGCGATGCGGGGCAGCTGAGCTGGCGTCAATGGGAAGAGATCATCGCCAAGGACATGGCCGGCAAGGGCCTGACCTTCGAAGACGAGACATATGCGGTCGACGCCAACCTGCCCGTGACCATGAATGTTCTGAAGAAGGACTACATCCTGCTTCAGAACGAGAGTGAGCGGGAGCTGTTTCAGCCCATCGAGGCTGGCGACGGGCGCACCACATGGACCTCCAAGGGCGAGGATCACACCAACACCTGGACGAGCTGGGATCACGTCAAGATCGATCATTTCATCGCCGCGCGGCCGTTCGGCAAGTGGATGGTGCTCGACGACGATCCGAACGATTCCTACACCGGCGTCCTGACCGAAACGGCCTTCAGCAACGACGGCTCGCGTCAGCTTTCCGATCATGAACTCGTCGCCCACACGGTGCGCTGGGTCGGTCCGGTGCTGCAGGATCTCACGCCGGACGGCGCGAAGAAGCGCATCATCTGGGGAGCCGCGGCCAACACGTTCGACGAGGCGGGTGGGGTGTTTCACCTGACCCGCAACAACAGGCGCACGGACGTCTACCTCGGGCAGATTTCGGACGCGGACGGCAACCCGATCCTCACCGGCCTCAGCGAGGCGGAGAAGAAGACCCTGCTCGACTGCTCGAGCCAGGATGCGGGGCTGCAAGCGTCGATCCAGGAGTACTGCATCGACGATCACACCTTCATCGGCGAGACCGTGGTCAGCGACAACGGCACCGTGATCGTCGACGAGGACGCGGCGCTCGGCCTTGCCTCGGCGGACCTGCGGCTGGTCAACGGCCGGCTGCGGATCGCCGGCACGGCCATGACCGAACTCAATCGCAAGGTGGGCCTTGACGCCGTTGGCCGGATCGAGGTCGAGGAGGCGGCGAACACCGTGTCGCTCGCACAGGGCATTTCGGGCGTGGGCGTTCTCGTCAAGGAAGGGGCGGGCACGCTCTCCCTTGAGGCTGCGAACAGCTACGCCGGCGGCACCGTGGTGGAGGCGGGACGCCTCACGCGTACGCTTGCCGGCGGCTTCGTGCAGAACACCGCCTATGAGGTCAATGGCGGCACTCTGGATCTTGGCGGCTTCGATCTTGCTGCGTCGCGGCTTTCGGGCACCGGCGGGGCGATCGCGCTGGGCGGGTCCTCGCTCGGCGTCGACCAGTCCGCAAACACCCGCTTCGATGGCGTGATCTCCGGCACGGGCGGGCTCACAAAGTCCGGCACCGGTGCTCTGGTCCTCAACGGGCAGAACACCTACACGGGAACCACCCGCGTCGACGGTGGTTGGCTGGTCGTGGGCGATGCGGATCACGCAACCGCAAGCCTTGCCGGCACCGTGTCGCTCGGTTCCGGTGGTCAGATCGGTGGCGCGGGAACGCTGGGTGCGCTGGCGCTCGACAATGGCGCCGTTCTGGCGCCGGGCAACTCCATCGGCACGCTCAAGGTCGCCGGCGATCTTTCCTTCTCCTCCGGCTCGATTTTCAAGGTCGAGATCGACGCTACCGGCGCGGGTGACCGGGTCGAGGTCGGCGGAGCCGCGACCCTTGGCGGGGCGACCGTCGACATCACCAAGGCCGTGGGCAGCTATGGCGTGGGCCAGCGCTACACGATCCTGACGGCGACGGGCGGCGTGTCCGGAACCTTCGGCAACCTGACGCAGAACCTGCCGTTCCTTGACCTCACGCTTGCCTATGATCCGAACGAGTTGCATCTGGACGTGCTGCGCAACACGGCCTCCTTCGACAGCATCGCGGCGACCGGCAATCAGCAGCGGACGGCCAATGCGGTCGAAGCTCTGGGCGTCGGCAATGTGGTCTACGACGCGGTTGCCCGCCAGGCGAGCGACACCTCGGCGCGGGCAACGTTTGACGCGCTGTCGGGCGAGATGCACGCCTCCGTCCGCACGGCGCTGATCAACGACAGCCTGCTGTTGCGCTCTGCCGCCAATGACCGCATCCGCGCGGCCTTCGCCGAAACCTCCGCGCCGAACGCGGTTGTTGCCACCCATGGCGCGGCGGCAACGCCGGCCCGTGCCGGATCCGGTCTGTGGGGCACGGCGCTGGGCGGCTGGTCGTCCACCTCCGCCAACGGCAACGCCGCGCGGATGACGCAGACCACGGGCGGGTTCGTCGCCGGCATCGACGGCGAGGTGAGCGACAGCCTGCGGATCGGTGTGATGGGCGGTTTCACCCGTTCGACCTTCGACGTTTCCGCGCGCTCGTCGAGCGGCAACACCGAGACGGCGCATGTCGGCGTCTACGGCGGCGGTATGTGGAACGGCGCGGCGCTGCGCGGCGGTGCGGCCTTCAGCTGGCACACGATGAAGTCCAGCCGTTCGGTCGTCGCACCGGGCCTTGTCGAGACGCTGAGCGCGGACCACTCGGCCCGCACGTTCCAGGCCTTCGGAGAACTTGCCTATGAGGCGCGTGTCGAGGCGGCGGTGTTCGAGCCCTTCGCCAATCTCGCCTTCGTGCAGATGCGCACCGACGGCTTCTCCGAAACCGGCGGATCGGCGGCGCTGAGCGTTGCCGGTGCGAACGACAGCGTCACCTTCACCACCGTCGGCCTGCGCGCTTCGACGCCGCTCTCCTTCGGCGATCTCGACCTGATGGCCCGCGGCATGGTCGGCTGGCAGCATGCCTTCGGCGATGTCTCGCCGACAGCGCGCATGGCGTTTGCCGGCGGCGGTGCCTTCGATGTCACGGGTACGCCGGTGGCCGGCGATGTCGGCCTTGTCGAGATCGGCGCCGACGCGCTGATCGGCAGCCGGGCGAGGGCGGGGCTCTCCTACGCAGGACAGTTCGGCTCGGGGCTTTCGCAGAGCACGGTGAAGGCACGGCTGGCGATCAGCTTCTAAGCCGGTCGGAGGCTTGCGGACAGGCCGGGAGGGGCGACCTTCCCGGCCTTGTTCCGTTCACGGCTCCGCCTCGCACCGGGCCCTTGCGGCAAGGGCGGAGGAAAGGCTGGGGGCGGCGGCCACCAGCATGCGCGTGTAGGGATGGCGCGGATGGTCCAGCACATCGGACGTGCGGCCGCGCTCGACGATCTTGCCGCCGTTCATCACCAGCACCTCGTCGGTGATGGCGCGCACCACGCCGAGATCGTGGCTGATGAAGAGATAGGCGAGGCCGTGGCGGGCGCGCAGGTCGGCGAGGAGGTCGAGAACCTGGGCGCGGATCGACACGTCGAGCGCGGAGACCGGCTCGTCGGCGACGATCAGGCGGGGGCGGGTCACCAGCGCGCGGGCAATGGCGATGCGCTGGCGCTGGCCCCCGGAAAATTCGTGCGGGAACTTCTCCGCATCGTCCCCCGCCAGGCCGACCTCGGTCAGCGCCTGCCGCACCCGCCCGGTGCGTTCGGCCCGCGAGAGGTCCTCTCGCAGCAAATGCAACGGCTCGCCGACGATGCGTCCGACGCGGTGGCGTGGATCGAAGCTGCCATAGGGATCCTGGAAAACGACCTGGATCGAGCGTCGAAGCGCCCGTGCCGCCGGGCCGCGGACGCGATGCGGATCGGCTCCCTCCACGAGGATCTCGCCGCCGTCGGGTGGCTCGAGGCCAAGCAGCGCGCGGGCAAGGGTGGATTTGCCGCAGCCCGATTCCCCGACCAGGCCGATGCTTTCGCCGGGGTGGATGTCGAAGCTGACGCCATCAACGGCGGTGAAGGTGCCGGGGCGGGCGAACAGGCTTTCGCGCGGCCGGGCGTAGCGGCGCACGAGCGCCCGGACGCTGACCAGCGGCGCAGCGCTTTCGTCGCGCTCCGGCGTTGCCGGCCGTTCGGGCACGTGGGAGGACGCTTCCATCAGCGCCAGCGAATAGGGATGGCGAAGATTGGCGAAGAGCGCCGCCGTCGGCCCGCTCTCCACCAGTGCGCCATCCTTCATGATCGCGACCCGGTCTGCCATCTGCGCGACGACGGCAAGGTCGTGGCTGATGAGCAGACAGCCCATTTTCCGCTCGGCCGCGATTTCTGCAATCAACGCCAGGATCTGCGCCTGGATGGTGACGTCGAGCGCGGTCGTGGGCTCGTCGGCGATGAGCAGGTCGGGCTCGCAGGCAATCGCCATGGCGATGACCACGCGCTGGCGCTGGCCGCCCGAAAGCTGGTGCGGAAAACGGCTGGAGGTGACGCCCGCGCCTGCGAGGCCGACCCGGTCAAGCAGGCGGGTGACGCGCCGGCCGGCCTCCTGCTTCGACAGGCGAAGGTGCCAGACGAGGCCCTCGGCGATCTGCTCGCCGATGGTCTTCACCGGATTGAGCGCCGTCATCGGTTCCTGAAACACCATGCCGACGCGGCGGCCGCGCAGGCGGCAGAGTGCCGCTTCGGGCAGGGTGAGCACGTCCGTGCCGTCGAGCGCCAGGCGACCGGAGGCTGTCGCCCCCTGCGGAAGCAGCTGCATGGCGGCGAGCGCCGTCATCGACTTGCCCGAGCCGCTCTCGCCGACGAGGCCGAGCGTCTCGCCCCGGGCGATCTCGAAGCTGACGCCCTTCAGGATCGGTGTGCCGTGGATCGAAAGGGCGAGGTTTTCTGCCTTGAGAAGCATGGTCATGCCACCCGCCGTTTCAGCCGGGGGTCGAGCAGGTCGCGCAATCCGTCGCCCATCAGGTTGAGTCCGAGCACGGTGACGACGATGGCCAGCCCCGGATAGAGGGCAAGCGTGGGGGCGAGCGCCATCATGGTCTGCGCCTCGTTCAGCATCCGCCCCCAGGAGGCGAGCGGTGGTTGCGCGCCGAGGCCGACATAGGACAATCCGGCTTCCGCGAGGATGCCGAGGGAGAACTGGATCGTGCCCTGCACGATCAGCAGGTTGGCGATATTCGGCAGGACGTGTTCGGCGAGGATGCGGGTCTCGCCCTTGCCGGCGACCCTGGCGGCGAGAATGAACTCGCGCGACTTCAGCGACAGCGCCCCGCCGCGGGCGACACGGGCGAAGACCGGCACGTTGAAGATGCCGATGGCGATCACCGCGTTCATGGCACCGGGACCGAGGATGGCGGTGATCATCACCGCCGAAAGTAGGGCGGGGAAGGCGAAGACGAGGTCATTTGCCCGCATCAGCGCCTCGTCGAGCAGGCCGCCGCGCGAGGCGGCGAGAAGCCCAAGCGGGACGCCGACGGCGATGCCGATGCCGACGGCGACGAGCGCGACGGCGATGGAGGTGCGCGCCCCCACCATCAGCATGGAGAGCATGTCGCGGCCGAACTGGTCGGTGCCCAGAGGGTGCGCCATCGACGGTCCCTGCAGCCGGTCGGGCACGGACAGCACGTCGATGGGATAGGGCGTCCAGACCAGCGACAGCAGCGCGGCGAAGGTCACCAGCGCGACGATGGCGCCGCCGGTGACGAGCGCGCGATGGGCCAGCACGCGCGCGAGCGGTCCCTTGCGGGTCGTGCCGGGGGTCTCGGTGTTCATCGCGGTTTCCTCCGCAGCCGTGGATCTGCCAGCGCATAGGTCATGTCGACGAGGAAGGTGACGGCGATGACGGTCGCCACCAGCAGCAGGACGACGCTTCTGACCACGATCAGGTCGCGTTGGCCGATGGCCTGGAAGACCAGCCGCCCGAGGCCGGGCAGGTAGAAGACATTCTCGATGATGATGGTGCCGGCGATCAGAAAGGAAAACTGCAGGCCGAGGATCGTCAGCACGGGGATCAGGGCATTGCGCAGGGCGTGGCGCCACAGCACGGCCGTGCGTGTCAGCCCCTTGGCCCTTGCGGTGCGTACATAGTCCTCGTGCAGCGCGTCGATCAGCGCCGAGCGCATGACGCGGGCGAGGATCGCCGCCTGCGGCAGGGCCAGGGCGATGGCGGGAAGCGCCAGGGCGGTCAGCGCCGGGGCGAGGCCCGCCTCCCAACCGGGGAAGCCGCCCGATGGAACCATCCGCAACACCACGGCGAAGACATAGACGAGCAGCATGGCGAACCAGAAGTTCGGCACGGCGATGCCGATCTGTGTGAGCGCCATGATGCCGCCGTCCTGCCAGCGTCCGCGCCGCGCCGCCGCGTAGACCCCGACGGGAAAGGCGATCGCCGTCGACAGGGCCAGCGCCAGCAGCGCCAGTGGCAGCGAGATGGCGATGCGCCCGGCGATCAGCTCCGAAACCGGCACGGCGTAGGTGTAGCTCTGGCCGAGATCGCCGCTGGCAAACCCGGCAAGCCAGTCGGCGTAGCGCTCCAGCGGCGGCCGGTCGAGGCCGAACTCCGAGCGAAGCGCGGCGAGCGTGTCTTCCTGGGCGTTGATGCCGAGCATCACCTCGGCCGGATCGCCCGGCAGGATCTCCAGCACGAAGAAGATGACGAAGCTCGCGACGATCAGCGTCGCGACGAGGCTGGCGAGGCGTTTGGCGGCAAGAACCAGCATCGGCGGCAAGGGGCTCCGGAGGGAATCTTCATTGTCGCCGCAAGGCTATAGGGGAAGGGCGGAGTGTGAAAGGGGGGGAGGGCGGGGGGAGCGATGCGCCGTCCGGCGGTCCGCTGCTTCCCGAGCGGTTTGCCGGTTGCGCCGGTTGCCGCCGTCCCTCCGCAATTTTCCGTAATCTTCGGGCGTGCAAGCTGCGGGCAGGCGGATTAATCTCTGCCTCCCGCCGGGGACTCGCTGGAGCCGGCAGCCGGGCGCTGACCCGGAAAGACGAAGGCCGGGCGGACGGAGGATCCGCCGCGCCGGCACGCAGGAAGAACAGTCGGGGAGGTATCATGACGTTCTGGAGCAAAATCGCGGTGGCCGGACTTGCCGCGCTCATTCCGCTTTCCTCGGCTACGGCCGAGACCCGCGTGACCTACAAGTCGGCCTCGGCCGGATCGTCCTACTACCAGATGGGGGTGCAGATCGCGGAGGCGATCAAGGCCGGCACCAATGGCGACATCATCCTGACGCTCGAGGAAAGCCAGGGGTCGGTGCAGAACGTCATGGAAGCGGCGGTGCGCCCTGGCAACTATGTCTTCACCTCGCCGCCGGCGCTCGTGCGCCTGGCGCAAGGCGGCAAGGCGATGTTCGAGGGCAAGGGCAACCCGAAGTTCGACGAGATCCGCGCGCTGTTCCCGATCCCCTCGCTGACCATGCATTTCGTCATGCGCGCCGACACCGGCGTGACCGATTTCGCCGGCATGGAAGGCAAGACCATCCTCGTCGGCAAGGGCAGCTTCGGCGCGACGGAAGGCGCCAAGTATCTCGACCTCTTCGGCCTCAAGGACAAGGTGAACCTCGCCAACGTGGAGCTGTCCAACGCGGGCGCGGCGCTGAAGAACGGCCAGATCGACGGCTTTGTTACTGCCGGCTCCTATCCGGCGCCGAACGTCATCGAGGCGGCCGCCGGCACCGGCATTGTCCTTCTCCCGCTCTCGGACGCGCAGATCGCCGAGACCAAGCGCACCAGGCTGGTCATTCCCGCCGGCACCTATCCGGGGCAGGACGCGCCTGTCGCCACCACGTCGCTCGATGTGATCGCCTTCGCAACCACGGCGATGGACGACGACACCGCCTATGAGCTTACGAAGACCTTCTGGGATGAGAAGGCGAAGATGGCGGATGACGCGCCGTGGTGGAAGGGCGTGACGCCGGAGATGGTGGCCGCGATTCCGGGCAAGATTCATCCCGGCGCGCTGCGCTACTACACGGAAAAGGGCATCGCCCTTGGCGAGGCGGCCAAGTAAAAGCTTCCGTGATCAAGCTTTTGTCCGGCGCGGGCCGCAGGCCTGCGCCGGTTCTTCAGCTTGTCCCGCGCAAGGGAGCCATCCTCCCCCCTGCGGAGCCCCGCGTCCGGGCGCATTTCCTGTTTCCTGACTTTGCTGTCGAGGCCTGAATGACCCTGAAAGCCCGGCTGATCTGGACCGCGCTTGGCGCGGTGTCGATCGCGTTTCACCTGTGGCTCGTGTTCTCCGGCCTCGTCCCCAATCTCGTCAGCCGGCCGCTGCATATGGCGCTGGCGGTGCCTTTCGTGCTGCTGTTCGCGCCGAAGTCCGCCTTCCAGCGCTGGAGCGGGCCGCCGATCGCCGTTCTCGGGATCGCCGCAGCCGGCTGGGTTGCGTGGAACGCCGAGGCGCTGGGCGACCAGTACGGCTATCTGTCCAGCGATTTCCAGATGGGCGTGGCGCTGGTGCTGATCGCGGTGACGCTGGAGATGGCCAGGCGGGCCATCGGCTGGCCGCTGCCGCTCGTTGCCGCACTTGCGCTTGCCTATGCGGTCTGGGGGCAGGGTATTCCGGGCGAGTTCGGTCATCCCGGACTTCCCATGGCGAGCCTCTTCGGCACGCTGACGATTGCCGAGGGCGGGCTTTGGGGCAAGCTCACCGGGGTTTCGGTCTCCGTTGTCGCGATCTTCGTCATCTTCGGCGCGGTGCTGAACGCGGGCGAGGCCGGGCAGGGCTTCATGAACGTGGCGGCGGCCGCCGCTGGCCGGCTGCGCGGCGGGGCCGCCAAGGTCGCGGTGCTGTCCTCGGCGCTGTTCGGCTCGATCTCCGGCTCGGCCTCCGCCAATGTCGCCTCGACAGGGGCGATCACGCTGCCGGCGATGACCAGGCTCGGCTATCCGCGCGCGCTTGCCGGCGCGGTGGAGGCGGTGGCGTCCTCGGGCGGGCAGATCATGCCGCCGCTGATGGGGGCGGGGGCCTTCGTCATGGTGGAGCTGACCGGCACGCCCTATTCCGACATCATGATGGCGGCGATCCTGCCGGCGCTGCTCTATTTCGTCGCCGTGTGGGTTGGCATCGACGCCTATTCACTGCGCTATGCGCTGAAGGGGCTTGCGCCGGAGGATCGGCCGGCGGCGCGCGCGGTGGCCATCACGTCGGCCTTCTTTCTCGTTCCCTTCACGATCCTGCTGTGGGGCATGTTCTGGCTGAAGGTGACACCGCAATACGCCGCCTCGCTGGCGATCCTCGCCGGTGCACTGCTGCTGTTGCTTGATGGCCGGCTGACCTTCGACGTCCGGCGTACGGCGCGTCGGCTCGAGGAGGCCTGCACCAACGCCGGCCGGCAGATTGCGACCATTGCCTCGATCATCCTGTGCGCGTCGATCATCGTCGGCGTGCTCGGCCTCACCGGCCTCGGGGTGAAGATCACCTCGCTCATTCTCTCCGGTTCGGGTGGCTACCTGTGGCCGGCGCTGGTGCTGACGGCGATTGCCTGCCTGATCCTGGGCATGGAGGTGCCGACGACGGCGGCCTATGTGATCTGCGTTTCCGTCGCCGGGCCGGCGCTGTCGCACCTCGGCCTGCCGCCGCTTCTCGCCCATCTCTTCGTGTTCTGGTACGCGCTGCTGTCGACGATCACGCCGCCGGTCTGCGGAGCGGTCTTCATTGCCGCCGGCATGGTCGGGGAAAACTGGCTGAAGGTCGCGATGTCGGCGATGGCGCTTGGCCTCGGGCTCTATCTGGTGCCGCTCGGCATGATCGCCAATCCGGCGCTGATCGGGCTCGCGGCGGAGCCCGGCCACGCGCTCGTCGCGGCGGTCAAGGTGGGCGCGGCGCTGTCGGCGATCTCCTTCGGCGTCATCGCTCCGTTCAATGTGCTGCTGCGCGCCGCCCTCGTTGCCGGCGGCGCGGTGCTGCTCTTCGTCTGAAGGTGGGCGGGCCTCAGCGGGCCCGTCCGTCGACGGGACCGTTCTCGGTCAGCTCCAGCCCGGTCAACCGCCGGTCGAGGTGGCGCGCGCGCCAGGAGAGCATCTTTTCCGCATAGTGCAGGCGAAGCGAGGTGTAGGCCGGATCGTCGGCGACGTTGCGGGTTTCATGCGGGTCGGCGGCAAGGTCGAAGAGCAACGGCGGCAGGCCGGCGAAATGGACGTATTTCACGTCCTCGTCGCGGATGACGCTCATGGCCGAGGCATCGAGCGGCACGCCCAGGCCTTCCTCCGCCTCACGGGTTGCGACCTCGCGGAAATCGTATTCCCAGTGCACCGCATCGCGCCATTCGGCTGGTGCGCCGCCTTCCAGGAACGGCGTCAGCGGCGCGCCGTCGAGCCAGTTCGGACACTCGGCGCCGATTGCCTCCAGAACGCTGGGCATGACATCGACGGATTCCGTGAAGGCGGAGACCTTGCGCCCGTGGCCGGCGGGCCGGCGTGGATCGCGGACGATGAGTGGGATGTGGTAGGCCTGATCGTAGAAGCCGAGCTTGGAGAAAAGCTGGTGGTCGCCCATCATCTCGCCGTGGTCGGCGGTCAGCACGATCAGCGTGTTCTCCCACTCTCCCTTCGCCTTCAGCCCATCGACGATGCGACCGATCTGCGCGTCGACCTCCGAGACCATGCCCCAATAGGTGGCGCGGATGCGCCGGCGGTCCGCCTCGCTCCAGTCGCGGGCCCGCCCTCGCGCGCCCCAGACGAGGTCGGCCTTGTCGAGCCGGTCGAGGGAATAGGCCAGGAACGGGTGCAGCGCGGCGGCCTCCTCCGGCGTTGCCGCGCCGAGGAAGTCCGGCCCCTCGCCCGGATCGTACATGGAGGCATAAGGCTCGGGCGCGATGAAGGGCGGATGCGGCCGGATGAAGCTCAGATGTGCGAACCAGGGCCGCGCACCGGCCTTCGCCCGAGAGGGCGGGGCGCTTTCCATCTCGTCGAGCCAACGCAGGAATTCGTCGACCAGGAAGGCGGTCTCCGTTTCATCCTTGCCGTAGCGGGCGGGGCGGGCGGAGGGAGGGTCGGCCGGGCCGTCGACCGGCAGCCAGATGTCCTGCGGTGGGGAAGGCAGCCGGTGGCCGCGGGCGGCGAGCCAGGAAAGCCAGGGGGCGTGGTCCTCCGGCACGCGCACGCGCACGCTCATGCCGGGCAGAATGCCCTCGTAGGTCCTGAGCCAGGGATCGTCGCCGGTGACGGTGCGCGGATCGACGGACTGGTCGGTGTAGCCGAAGAGCGTCGGATCGTAACCGGCCCGCCGGGCGGCGAGTGCGATGGTGTCGTGGCGGGCGTCGAGCGGCGTGCCGTTGCGCACCACCCGGTTGGTCATCTGGTAGAGCCCGGTGTAGAGGCAGGCCCGCGCCGGCGAGCAGGGGGCCGCCTGGCAATAGTGGCGCGAGAACCAGACAGCTTCGCGACCCAGCGCGTCAATGTTCGGGGTCTTCACCACGGGGTGGCCCGCAAGGCCGAGACAGTCGCCACGCCACTGGTCGGCGGTGATGAGAAGGACGTTGAGCATGGATCGCTTTACCTGACATCATGTCTGATCAGACGCGTTTCTGTCGCGCCGGACTGGGCTGACATTGCGCCCCCGCTCTGCCGATTGTTGCGGAGGCGGAAACGCACCGTCGCGCGGAGATCACTGGCGGGCGGCGGCTTGTGGCTTATCTTGTCGGGGACGGTCACGTCTTTCAATGACAAGGGCGCGACATCGGGCGGGCGGCTTGCCAGGCGGGCGGGATTGTCCGCAAGATTCCACCTGCGCCGAGCGCGCGGCCGCCGCGGCGGCGAAAACGGAGCGAGGCCAGCCATGACCTGGATGCCAGATCTCGACCCGCAGCCCGGCGATGCCGGCGCCTGCGATCTCATCGACATGGTGATCGTGCCGAGGGCGCGCGATCTCGGCGGTTTCGAGGTGCGCCGGGCGCTGCCCTCGCCCAAGCGCCAGATGGTCGGCCCCTTCATCTTCTTCGACCAGATGGGCCCGGCGGAGTTCCTGCACACCGGCGGCATCGACGTGCGTCCGCATCCCCATATCGGCCTTGCCACGGTGACCTATCTCTTCGAGGGCGAGATCCATCATCGCGACAGCCTGGGGTCGGAGCTGGCGATCCATCCGGGCGATCTCAACTGGATGACGGCGGGCTCGGGCATCGTCCATTCCGAGCGCGAGGATCCGGCGCGCAAGGCGATGGCGCGCAAGCTGTTCGGCATCCAGAGCTGGGTGGCGCTGCCGAAGGACAAGGAGGAGCAGTCGCCGGTGTTCGAGCACGTCGGGCGTGGCGACCTGCCGATGCTGCGCGACGACGGCGTCAGCGTGCGCGTGATAGCCGGCGAGCTCTACGGTGCCCGTTCACCGGTGGCCACTGCCTCGGAGACGATCTACGCCGACGTCTCGCTGGAGCCGGGCCGGCGCTTTCCGGTCGATGCGACCCATGAGGAACGGGGTATCTTCACCGTCAGCGGCACGGTCGAGATCTCCGGCGAGCGGTTCGAGGCGGGTCAGCTTCTCGTCTTCCGCCCCGGCGACCGCATCACCGTGACGGCCGAAGGGCCGGGGGCGGCGCGCTTCCTCATCCTCGGCGGCGAGCCGATGGACGGACCGCGCCACATCTGGTGGAATTTCGTTTCCTCCTCGAAGGAGCGGATCGAGCAGGCCAAGGAAGACTGGAAGCGGATGCGCTTTGACACGGTGCCGGGCGACGCGGAGGACTTCATTCCGCTTCCGGGGGCCTGACGGGATTAAGCGTTGCCCCGCCGGTCGGTATGTTGCGACGGCGGGACGGCTCTTCCGGGTCCCAGGGGAAGGGCGCGAACATCTCCGCCGGGGCGACGAAATCGCCGGTCGGGAAATCGACGATGACATTGAGACGCACGGTGTTCGTGCCGTCGCCGGTCAGGCCGGCGTCCTCGGGCAGGACGCGGGAGACCATGCCGTATTGCACGGCTTCCGCCGCAGTGTTGCGTTCGATGGCCGCGCGCAGCGAGGGCGGCCAGGGCCAGCCGTAACGTCGCCCGACGGCGTCGAGAATGCGCAGCAGCGAGGCGCGCGCCGCCGGGACGCTTTGCGGGTTCTCGCCGTTGAGCTTGATCCGCACCGTGCCGAGCTCCGTTTCGCCCGGGCCGCGCAGGTTGACGAAGAGCGTCGAGCGGGAACCGTCCGCGCCGGTGCGCCCGATGGTGACCAGTTCGCTGGCGCAGTACCAGCTTCCGGCGACGAAGGGATCGGGTCGCCAGTCGGACATCGGGATGCCGAGGCCGGTGATTGCCTCGCACAGCGCGCGGGGGTGGCCGCCGTAGACGCGCCTGAAGCGCGCCGGCTTTTCGAGGGTCGGGGCAAGCAGGGTGTCGCGGGCCGCGGGCGTCAGCGCCGCCATCGGGTCTGGCGGAAGAGCCGGGGCTGCGGGCGGCGGCGAGGGGGGCTCTTCCAGCGCGACGATGACGGCACCGGCCAGGGCGGCGGCCACGAGCAGCAGCGGCACGGCGAGACGCGCGCGCCTGACAAGGCGCTGGCGGCCGGCGATGCCGGCAAGCGCGGGCGCGCCGGGGCCGGGCTGCGTCCTTGCACCGCCCGACCGCCCGGGGAGGCTGGCCTTGCCGCCTGGTCGTTCCGGTGCCACCTCGCTTCCTTTCCCTACGCGCGTGTTCAGCGCGGCAGTCCTAACATGACGACGCCGGCTTGGCGCGCCTTTCGCCGGCGCACACCATGTGCGGGGTGACATGTGGCGCTCGCGCGCGCCAGCGGCTAGGCTCTCCTCAAATCGCGCCCGAGGGAGGGCAGCGGTAGGTCGGACGGCTCTGGCCGGATCGGCAGGCGATCTCGAAAAGGGGGAGGTCCTCAAACATGTTCGGACACTGGAACCGACGCGGCGTGCTGGCCGCCGGCGCGATGCTGGCGGTCGTTGGCCTGTCGCTTGGAAACGTCGGCCCGGCCGCGGCGGCACGCACGGACGTCAGGATCGGCGTGCGGCTCGAGCCGCCGCATCTCGACCCGACGGCGGGCGCGGCGGCGGCGATCGACGAGATCACCTATGCCAATATTTTCGAGGGCCTGACGCGGATCGATTCGACAGGCGCGGTCCAGCCATGGCTGGCCGAAAGCTGGTCTGTCTCCGAGGACGGGCTGGTCTACACCTTCAAGCTGCGCACCGGCGTCACCTTCCATGACGGCACAAGCTTCGAGGCGAGCGACGCGAAATTCTCGCTCGACCGGGCGCGCGGCGAGGGCAGCACCAATGCGCAAAAGCCGCTGTTCGCGCATATCGACAGTGTCGAGGCGGTCGATCCGGCGACGCTGAAGGTGACGTTGAAGCAGCCCGACGGCGCATTCCTCTTCAATCTCGGCTGGGGCGACGCGGCAATCGTGGCGCCGGAGAGCGCGGACACCAACAAGTCCGAGCCGGTCGGAACCGGCCCCTTCGCCTTCTCCCGCTGGGTGCGCGGCGACAGGGTCGAGATGGCGCGCTATCCCGGCTACTGGGGAACGCCGGCGCACCTCGAGACGGCAACGATCAAGTTCATCGCCGATCCGGCGGCCGAGCTGGCCGCGCTGATGGCAGAGGACATCGACGCCTTTCCGAATTTCCAGGCGACCGAGAACCTGCCGATTCTGGAGGCCGACCCGCGCTTTACCGTGGCGGTGGGCACCACCGAGGGCGAGACGATCCTGGCCATGAACAACAAGGCCGGTCCGCTCGCGGATGTGCGGGTGCGCCGGGCGATCTCGCACGCGGTCGACCGGCAGGCGATCATCGACGGGGCGATGTTCGGCAACGGCACGCCGATCGGCACGCATTTCGCTCCGCATCATCCCGCCTATGTGGATCTGACCGGCCGCTATCCGCTGGACCTGAAGAAGGCGAAGGCGCTGCTGGCGGAGGCGGGATATCCGAACGGCTTCAAGGCAACGCTGAAGCTGCCGCCGCCGACCTACGCGCGCCG
Organism: Stappia sp.; assembly: GCF_048268045.1. GTDB lineage: Bacteria > Pseudomonadota > Alphaproteobacteria > Rhizobiales > Stappiaceae > Stappia. The sequence continues at coordinate 226,924 of NZ_JBLWWG010000001.1, read as the reverse complement.
GGGCGGGGAGCTCATCGCCTCCGATCTCAAGAAGATCGGCATCGAGCTGGAGATCGTTCCACTGGAATGGGCGCAGTGGCTGACGGAAGTGTTCAAGGGCAAGGACTTCGATTTCACCATCGTGTCCCACACAGAGCCTATGGACATCGGTATCTATGGCCGCAAGGACTATTATTTCCAGTATGACGGCGCCGACTTCGGGCGTGTGATGGACGAACTCGCAGCGACCACCGACACCAAGGCGCGCTACCAGCTCTTTGGCGCGGCGCAGCGGCTCATCACCGATGACGCGGTGAACGTCTATCTTTTCCAGCTTGCCAAGGCGGGCGTGTGGAACGCCAAGCTCAAGGGCATGTGGGTCAACGCGCCGATCCAGGCGAACGACCTGACCGGCGTCTACTGGGCGGACTGACGCCGCCCTGCGCGGCGCGAAAGTGAAACGGCCCGGACAGTCAGCCCGGGCCGTTTGACGTTGAAACCCGCGCGTCTCAGACGGTGCCGCCAAGCTCCGTGCCGAGATCTTGCAGCTCCTTGCCGCCTGCCATCAGGTTTTGCAGTTCGTCGATGGTGATCTCGCCCTTGGCGTGGGTGCCGAGCGTCCTGCCCCGGTTGAGCACGGTGAAGCGGTTGCCGACCGCATAGGCATGGCGGACGTTGTGGGTGATGAAGATCACCCCCAGACCCTTGGCCCGCACCTGGCCTATGTACTTCAGCACCATCGATGTCTGGGCAACGCCAAGCGCCGACGTCGGCTCGTCGAGGATCAGCACCTTGGCGCCGAAATAGACCGCGCGGGCGATGGCGACGCACTGGCGTTCGCCGCCCGACAGGGTTCCCACCGCCTGCTGGGGGTCGCGCACATCGATGCCGATGCGGTGCATTTCCTCGCGTGTCACCGCGTCCGCGTGGGTCATGTCCATGTGGCGGAACGGCGGGAAGCCCTTCAATGGCTCACGCCCCATGAAGAAGTTGCGGGTGATCGACATCAGCGGGATCATTGCCAGGTCCTGATAGACCGTGGCGATGCCCGCATCGAGTGCGTCGCGGGGGCTCGAAAACGAAACCGGGCGCCCTTCGACGAGGAACGCGCCGTCGCTCGGGCTATGGACGCCCGACAGCGTCTTGATCAGCGTCGACTTGCCGGCGCCATTGTCGCCGAGCAGGCACAGGACCTCGCCGGCGTGGACCTTCATCGACACGCCGCCAAGAGCGATGACCGAGCCGAAGTGCTTGACGAGATCGCGCACCTCGATGAGCGGGGCGGCGGCCTCGGGGTTGGTTGCTGCCTGTGCCATGGTCACCGCTCCCCCGTTGCGCGCTTGCGGATGAAGTTGTTGAACAGCACGGCGATGAGCAGCATCCCGCCAAGGAAGACGAGATACCAGTCCTGGTCGATCTGGGTGTAGGTGAGGCCGATGAGCACCATGCCGAAAATGATCGCGCCGAGGAAGGCGCCGATGGCGGAGCCGTAGCCTCCGGTGAGCAGGCAACCGCCGATCACCGCGGCGATGATCGCCTCGAACTCCTTCTGGAACCCCCGCCGGGCATCGGTCGAGCCGGCGTCGAGAACGGTGAGGATGGCGACGAGCCCGGCGCACATCGCCGTCGTCATGAACAGGATCGTCTTCACCCTCTTGACGGGAACGCCGGAGTTGCGCGCCGAATTGGCATCGCCGCCGGAGGCGAAGATCCAGTTGCCGAAGCGGGTGCGCAAAAGCACCCAGGTGGCGATCAGCGCGATTCCGGTGAACCAGAGGATTTCCACCGGAACGCCGGTGACCTTGGGTGTCCCGTTCTTGAAGGTGTCGATCCAGCCGGCCTCGGCCAGCCGGGCGAAGAGTCCTTCGAAAGCCTCGCCGGAAAACAGCTCCATGACGAAGCCGTCGCCGGCGGCGTCCTTGATGCCGCGCAACTGGGTCGCCCCGCCGGTCGCCCATTTCAGGCCGACGAGGGTGAGACCGCGCAGGATGAACAGGAAGGCCAGCGTCACGATGAAGGACGGCAGGCCGGTGCGCAGCACGATCTGGCCGTTGATCGCACCGATGCCGGCGGCGAAGACAAGCGTCGCGAAGATGGCGACGATGAGCGGCATATCCCAGGTGACGAGCACCGTGCCGAAGGCCAGGCCGGCGAAGGCGACCATGGAGCCGACCGACAGGTCGAACTCGCCGCCGACCATGAGCAGGGCGGCGCCAATGGCGAGAATGCCGAGCTGGGCGGCGGGAGCCATGAAGTTCATCACTCCGGCCAGCGAGAACATCGCCGGGCTTGCCGTCAGCATGAAAAACAGGGTGACAAGAACGAGGCCGGCCAGGGCGCCGAGTTCGGGGCGGCGCAGCAGCCGCGTGATCAGGCCCGTTTGCCGGAGCCGCTCGTCGGCGGTCTCTCGGCGCGGCGGGTCTTGCGTCAGTCCGTCGCTCATGACGACGTGCCTTTCACGATTGTGGAGCTGGGGGCGTGCCGGCGGAGCGCGCGTGGCGTTGCCGCCGGCCGCCTGTCTCGCAATGCGGCGGGCGCGCGCATGGCAGCGCGCGCCCGCTTAGCAAGGCTGTCGTCAGCGGATGCCCTTGGCCGAAAGCTCGACGACCTGGGCGGCCTTTTCCTTGGTGATCAGGTTCGGGCCGGAAGGCACGTTGCCGCCGGGCATGAGGCCGTAGCGGGCGTTGTTCGCCAGGAAGACGACGGGCAGATAACCCTGCAGGTACTGCTGCTGATCGATGGCGAAGGCTGCGTCGCCGTCGGCGACGGACTGCAGGAAGTTGGCCGAAAGGTCGAAGGTGGCGACATTGACCTTGCCGACGAGGCCGCTGTCCTTGACAGCCTGCACCGCCGGCTCGCCGGCGAGACCGGCGCCGAGCGCCATGACCGTGTCGATGTCGCCGTCGGAGGCGAGCGCCGCCTTCACCTTGGACAGGATCTCGGCCGGATCATTGGTCGTGGGCAGCACGCTGACCGCCCCGCCGAAGCCTTCCGCAAAGCCTTCGCAGCGCTGATCGAGCGAGACGTTGCCGACCTCGTGATTGACGCAGACCGCCTTCTTGCCACCCATCTCCTTCAGCTTCTCGCCGGCCTTCTTGCCGGCGTCATATTCCTCCTGCCCGACGTGAAGCGCCGCGCCGAGGCCGGCGGAGACATCCGAGCCGGAATTCATCGAGATGACCGGAATGCCGGCGGAGACCGCCTTGCGGATCGAATCGCCAAGCGCGTCCGCATCGGGAATGGAGACGACGAGACCGGCCGGCTCCTGATTGACGGCGGCGTCGATGAGCTGGGCCATCGCCACCATGTCGAAGGTCTCCGGCGCGCGGTAGTCGACGGAAACGCCCATGTCCTTGCCGGCCTGGGCGACGCCGTTCTTGACGACCGACCAGAACGGATCGGAGGCCTGACCGTGGCTGACGACAATGATATTGATGTCGTCCTGGGCTGCGGCCGGCGCGGTGCCGGCAGCGGCGATGAACCCGACCGCCGCGGCGGCGGTGAGCATGCTGGTGAACAAACGCTTCATGATCTTCCTCCCAATGTCCGATTGTCGCCACGCCCGGCGGGCCGGACGCGGGTCTTCCCGCCCCTGTTCCTCCAGGCGGGTGTTTCATCGCCGCGGCATTCGTCGCGGTCGACTGTCCTCCTCTGACCGGCATCCGCCCCCTCTCCCGGGGAGGCCGCGCTGTCGGTCCGGAAAATTCAGAATGACATGTTCCAAAAATTTATATATGGAATTTTTATTCCATTTACAGCAAGGCAATGTCAAGCTGAAATCGGGTGGCGCCGGTCTGTTGTCGCGTGACGCGGCCGCACGCACCCTTGAACTGGAGGCCGGGCCGCTGAACGCGGGCGCTCCCGGCATGTGTCCATCGACCGGAAGGAATGCTCGATGAGCGAGGATGCAGGACCGCCGCGCGACTATGACAGCCTGAGGGCGCTTCTCATCGAGCGCCGGCCGTCGATGCCCAAGCGACTGGCGCAGGTCGCCGCCTTCGCGGTGGACAGGCCGGACGATGTCACCTTCGGAACGGTGGCGGTGATCGCCGAACAGGCCGACGTGCAGCCCTCGACGCTGGTGCGCTTTGCCCAGTCGCTTGGCTTCCAGGGGTTCTCGGAATTCCAGGACGTGTTCCGCGCCCGGCTGCGCGAGCGCTGGCCGGATTACGACGAGCGGCTCGAGGTGTTGCGCCGGAGGTCCGGCGACAATCACGATGCCCAGGCGCTGTTTTCCGATTTCGTCGACACGGCGGTCGCCTCTCTGCTGCGCTTGCGCAACACGCTGTCGCCGGAGGCGATGGACAAGGCGGCGCGGCTGATGGCGGGGGCGCGGGTGATCTACCTGGTCGGCCAGCGCCGGGCATTCCCGGTGAGTTCCTACATGGCCTATGCGCTGTCGAAGCTCGGCATGCCGGCGGTCCTTGTCGACAATCTTGCCTCGCTCGGTCCCGAGCAGGCCCATGCGGCCGGGCCGCAAGACCTGGTGATCGTGGTCAGCTTCACGCCCTATACGGCGCTGACGGTGGATGTGGCCAACCAGGCGGCGGCGCGGGGCGTGCCGGTGCTTGCCGTCACGGACTCGCCCTTCTCCCCGCTGATTCAGTCGGCGAAGGCGGTGATCGAGGTGGTGGAGGCGGATCTCGGCGCGTTCCGCTCGCTGTCGGGCACGCTGTGCCTGGCGATGGCGCTGTGCGTCGCGGCGGCCGAGCTGCGACGCGGCGACACCTGAAGCACGGAATTGCGAGCGCCTTCAATGTGGCCATGAAAAAGGCCCCGGCGGATCCTCGCCGGGGCCTTTTTCATGGCGCGAGTGTTGCGCGTTTCAAAGGCGGACGGGCAGGCCGGTTCGAACCGCCTCGGTGGCCGCGTCGGCCAGGCGCTGGGCGCGCAACCCGTCCTCGAGATCGGGCTTCGGCGCACCCTGGCCGGTCGCCGCCGCGATGAAGGCGGCCAGTTCCAGCCGGTAGGCGGCGGCATAGCGCTCCAGGAAGAAGTTCTGCACCGGATCGGCTGTGATGCCCTCGCCGGTCGCCAGCTCCACCGTGGTCTCGTGCTGGTTGCCGGCCCTGATGAGGCCGAGCGCGCCATGCACCTCGACACGCTGATCATAGCCGTAGGTGGCGCGGCGCGAGTTGGAGATCTGGCAGATGCGACCGCTCGCCGTTTTCAACAGGACGGCCGCGGTGTCGACGTCGCCGGCCTCGCCGATCGCCGGATCGACGAGGCTGGAGCCGACCGCGTGAACCTCGATCGGCTCCTCGCCGAGCAGGAAGCGAGCCATGTCGAGGTCATGGATCATCATGTCGCGAAACAGGCCGCCGGAGCGTGCGATGTAGGAAACCGGGGGCGGGGAGGGATCGCGCGAGAGGATCGTCACGAGTTCGACAGCGCCGACGCGCCCCTGGTCGATCCGCGCCTTCAGGCTGGCGAAATTCGGATCGAACCGCCGGTTGAAGCCAATGAAGACGACCGTGCCAGTGCCCTTGACCACCTCCATGACCCGCTCGATGCGGTCCGACGAGAGGTCGACCGGCTTCTCGCAGAAGACGGCCTTGCCAGCCCGCGCCGCACGCTCGATGAAATCGGCGTGCGTGTCCGTCGGGGAGGCGATCAGAACGGCGTCGGAGCTGTTGCCCTCGAGCGCCTCCTTGAGCGACAGGACGGGCGCGTCGAGGCGGCCGGCCAGCGCGCCCGCGGCGTCCTCGAGTGCGTCGGAGATGCCGGCGAGACGCACGTCGCCGACCTCCGCGGCGCGCGCGGCGAGATTGGCGGCGTGGATCTGGCCGATCCGTCCCGCCCCGATGACGGCGATTGAAAGCACGGACGCCTCCCTTGCTGGAGAATGGGTCGATTCAGGAATGTATGTTCCATATCTGGCGGAACATAGAATTCATGTTTCGTCAGTGCAAGCGGGCAGGCCCGGTTCAGGATTTCAGTGCGACGAAATAGTGGATGGCCCGCGTTTTCCCGAAGACGCGGTGCTCGACGATCTCGAACCCGGCCTTTTCGAAGGCCTGGCGGAGCGCAGGCGCCGTGAGGAAGGCGACGGGGGGCGCGAGTCCGACACCGCGCATGGCCCGCACGACGAGGCGTAGCGGCAGCGACACCTCGCCCAGGCAAGGGGTCTTGGAGATGAACCTGCCGCTGTGCTTGAGCTGGCTGCCGACAGCAGCGAGTGCCGCGTCGAGGTCTGGGACCAGATGAAGCAGGTTGAAGGCCATGACCGCATCGAAGGGGGCGCCCTCGATCCGGTCGGCGGCGTCGGCATGGCGAAAGGTGAGGTTGAGCGGCGCGGGCTTTTGCCCCGCGATGCCGATCATCCTGCGCGACAGGTCCGAGGCGGTGAGCTGAGCCACGCAGGGTGCGAGCCTGATCGCGGTGGTTCCGGTGCCGCAGCCGAGCTCGAGGGCGTTGTCGGACGGCCGCAGGGTGGAGCGCACCGCGTCGAGCATCGCCTCATAGGCGGGTACGTCCTTGATCGGGCGCGCCGCGTATCTCTCTGCGACGCGGTCCCAGAAGAGGACGTTCGGGGGCGGGCTGGTCATCTCGGCTTCCCGGGCAGTGGACGTCGGGCATCAGCCTGACCAAAGCAATATATGCGTCCTTGCCGGTTCTGACAGCCAAACTTCGTGAAACGGAGACGCAAGCGCATATGAACCGGCTCTCCTCCACCCGTCGCGAACTGCCCGCAAGCCGCAGGATCCGTGTTGCATGCGACGCGCTGGCGGCCGGATTCGTCGCGACGGCGCGGGCATGTGGCTCTGCCGGGGGAGACTAAAAAGGAACATTCGTTCCATATTGACGAGAATATGGAATTCGCGTTTCATGCACTGGCGCGCCGGCCGGTGAATTGCCGGGGCGCGCAACGCAACGGGCCTGGGAGGGGCGCATGACACGCAATGAGGGCGGGCGTCCGCTCGGTATCGGCCTCATCGGAACCGGTTACATGGGCAAGTGTCACGCGCTTGCCTGGAATGCGGTCGCGGCTGTCTTCGGGGATGTGGCGCGGCCGCGACTGGAGATGCTGTGCGAAGTGAACGAGGATCTGGCGCGGGAGCGGGCGGCGGCTCTCGGCTTTGAGCGCGCGGGCGCGGACTGGCGGATGCTTGTCGCCGATCCAGCGGTGGATGTCGTCTCGATCACCACGCCCAACCAGTTTCATCCGGAAATGGCGATTGCCGCACTTGAGGCTGGCAAGCACGTCTGGTGCGAAAAGCCGATGGCGCCGGCGCTTGCCGATGCGCGTGCCATGGCACGGGCCGCGCGAGAAAGCGGGCGGGTGGCGATCCTCGGCTACAATTACATCCAGAATCCGATGTTTCGCGAGATCGAGGCGATGATCGCCGGGGGCGCCATCGGCACGCCGTTCCAGCTTCGCGCCGAGATGGACGAGGATTTCATGGCCGATCCCGCGACGCCCTTCAACTGGAAGAGCGCGTCGAGTTCCGGACACGGCGCGCTCGATGACTTTGGCGTACATCCGCTGTCGTTCGCCCATCGCCTCTTCGGCAAGGCGGAGCGCGTCTTCTGCGACATGGCAAGACCCTTCGCAACGCGCCCCGACGCAGACGGTGCCCGCGCGGTCGAGACCCATGACATGGCCAATGTGCTCCTGCGCTTTGCCGGCGGGGTGCAGGCGAGCCTGCTGCTCAACCGCTCCGCCTGGGGGCGCAAGGGGCGCATCGCCGTGCAGGTGTTCGGCTCGCAAGGGGCGATCGTCTACGATCAGGAGCGGATGAACGAGGTGGAACTCTACAGGGCGGAGGGGCCGGTGGCGCGCCAGGGCTTCTCGCGCATTCTCGCCGGCCCCGCGCATCCGCCCTACGACCGGTTCGTGCCGGCGCCCGGACACGGGCTCGGCTTCAACGATCTCAAGGTGATCGAGTGCCGGGAACTTCTGAGGCGGATCGCGGGGGAGCCCTCCGTCACCATCGGTTTCGAGGAAGGGCTGGAGATCGAGCGCACCGTCGATGCCGCCGCGCGCGCCTTCGAGGCCGGCGGGTGGGTCGAGGTCTGAGGCAAGGCCGCCAGGCAGGCGCGGTCTGGCTAGGCGCGGTGTGCCTGAACGCGATGTGCCTGGGCAAGTGCGCGGGCAAGCACCGCATCGACCTCCGGCCCGCCCATCTGGCTGACGTTGAAGCGCATGAAGTCGGGAAGCGACCGGGTGACGCTGAAGGCGTTGCCCGGCGCCAGCACGATGTTCTCGCGCAGCGCCGCGCGGGCGACATCTGCCGCGTCCGTCCCCTCCGGTAGCCGGCACCACAGGTAGAACCCGCCGCGCGGCAGGAGCCAGGGGGTGATGCCGAGCCCGGCAAGGCGGGTCGCGGTCTGGCGGCGCGCGCGCGCCAGCCGGGCTCGCAGCGCCGCCATGTGCTTGCGGTAGCCGCCATCGGCGAGCGCCGCGTGCAGGAGCTGTGTCGCCATCGGGCTCGGGCCGCCAAAGCTTGTCGCCACCTGCAGGTCGACGAGCGCGGCGATCCAGTCTGGCCGCGCCGCGATATAGCCGCAACGCATGGACGCCGAGAGCGTCTTTGAGAAACTGCCGATGCGGATCACCCGCTCGAGGCCGTCAAGGCTTGCCAGGCGCGGCGAGGGCTCCGGCTCGAATTCGGCGAAGATGTCGTCCTCGATGATTGTCAGGTCGTGGCGCGTGGCCAGCGTCAGCACCCGGTGCGCGATCTGTGCCGAGATGGTCGCGCCGGTCGGGTTGTGCAGCGCCGAGTTGGTCAGGTAGAGGCGCGGCTTTTCCGCAACGAGCACCGCCTCGAAGCGGGCGATGTCGGGTCCTTGTGGCGTGTAGGGAACCGGCACGAGGCGCACCTGATGGGCACGCAGCAACGCCTGGAAGTTGAAATAGCAGGGATCGTCGACGAGCACCGTGTCGCCGGGACGCAGCAGCAGCCGGCAGATAAGGTCCATCGACTGGGATCCGGAGCCGGTGAGCAGGATCCTGTCCGGCGGCAGCTCCAGACCCTGCTCGCCGAGCGCGCGCGCGATCAGGCGGCGTAGCCCGGCCGGCCCCTGAACGGAGCCATAATCGGTGAGCACTTCATCGTCGGCGCGTGACAGCGCCCGCAGTGCGCGCCGCAGCGAGGCGGTGGGCATCCAGTCCGCCGGCAGCCAGCCGCAGCCGGGCTTTGGCAGGGCGGGATCGGCGTCGAGCGATTGGCGCGAGACCCAGAAGGGATCGATGGCCCGGTCGAGGCGGGGGCCGGCGGCGGCGATCTGCAGGGGCTGCGGCGTGTCGCGGACAAAGAACCCCGCGCCGCGCCGGGCCTGGATCAGTCCTTCCGCCGCGAGCCGGTCGTAGGCCTCCACCACCGTCGACGGCGAGACGTGCATCGTCGCCGCGAAGGCGCGGATCGAGGGCAGGCGCTCGCCCGGCGTCAGGCCTCGCGCCTCGATCCGGCGGCGGATTGCCGCCATCACCTCTTGCGTACGGGTGGGGGGCGTCATCTTGCTTCCCGGGTGTATGGGGAGTGAGTGCAGTACAGTTTGGATGAATTGTATTGATCTGTTGCTGTCTCCGCCAGCCCAATCGCGCCACACCGGACGGGACGGACAGGAGCGCGATCATGCAGTCACCTCTCGCCGCCTGGGGCAACGGTCTCCTCGGCGTGCTCATCTTCAGCGGCTCGTTGCCGGCGACCCGTGTCGCCGTTGCAGGGTTTTCTCCGCTCTTTCTCACCTCGGCGCGGGCGGTGCTGGCGGCACTGCTTGCCGCGACGCTGCTTGCGGTGCTGCGCGAGAAGCGCCCGGCGCGCGGCGACCTTGGTCCGCTAGTGCTGGTCGCGCTTGGCGTTGTCGTGGGCTTTCCGTTGCTGACGGCGATGGCGCTTGAGCACATCACGTCCGCCCATTCCGTGGTCTTCATTGGCCTGTTGCCGCTTGCGACCGCCCTCTTCGGCGTGCTGCGGGGAGGCGAGAGGCCGCGTCCTTTGTTCTGGCTGTTTTCGTGTGCGGGGGCGCTGGCGGTGGCGGTGTTCGCGCTGTGGCAGAATGCGCGGATCTCGCTCGCCGGCGATCTGCCGATGCTGGCGGCGATCCTCGTCTGCGGGTTCGGCTACGCGGAAGGCGCGCGCCTTTCGCGCCGGCTCGGCGGCTGGCAGGTGATCTGCTGGGCCTTGGTGCTCGCTCTTCCGGTCATGGCGCCGCTGGCGCTTGTCGCGCACCCGCAGACCCTTGCCGGAATTGCCGCGCCGGCCTGGCTCGGCCTGGCCTATGTGTCGGTGTTTTCGATGCTGGTCGGCTTCTTCTTCTGGTATCGCGGCCTCGCGCTCGGCGGGATCGCCGGCGTCGGCCAGTTGCAGTTGCTTCAGCCGTTCTTCGGACTGCTGCTCTCCGGGTTCGTGCTGAACGAGCCGGTGGTGCCGTCGATGATCGGGGTCACCGTCTTCGTCGTCGCCTGCGTTGTCGGCGCCCGGCGCTTCGCCTGAGCCGAACCAAGGGATCAGGCGAAGCTTGCCCGGGTCCTCTCGACCTCCTCGGCGATGAAGTCCGCGACGGCGCGCACGCGCGCGACATCGCGCACGCTCTCGTGCAGCACCAGCCAGTAGCTACGGCGGATGATGCGTTCCGGCAGCACGGGGATGAGGTCGGGATCGCGCCGGGCGATGAAGGAATGCAGGATGCCGATGCCGGCGCCGGCGCGCACCGCCTCGACCTGGCCAAGTGCCGAGGCGATCTCGAAGCGCGGGCGGAAGTCGCGGTCGATTTCGTCGGCATAGGCGAGCGCGGCGGAGTAGACGAGATCCTCGACATAGCCGACGAGGGCGTGGCCCTTGAGTTCCTGCGGGCTGCGCGGAACGCCGGCGCGCTCGAGATAGGAGCGGGTGGCGTAGAGGCCGAGCGTATAGTCGACAAGCTTGCGCGCGACGAGCCGGCCATGGTCCGGCCGCTCGACGGTGATGGCGATATCCGCCTCGCGCCGGGACAGGGAGACGGCGCGCGAGACCGGCACGAGCTGCAATGTCAGGTCCGGATGGCGCTCGGTCAGAAGGCCGAGCCGGGGGGCGAGGAAATCGACGCCGAAGCCGTCGGGCGCGCCGATGCGCACGCTGCCGGCGACAGCGACATCCGCGCCACCGATCTGGGTGCGGGCCGCGAGCATTTCCGCCTCGACCCGTTCGGCGGTGACGAGAAACCGGTCGCCGGCGGGCGTCAGCAGCGAGCCGGTGGTGCGCCGGTCGACGAGCTTGACGCCGAGATCCTCCTCCAACGCCGACAGCCGGCGGGCGACGGTGGCGTGGTTGAGCCCGAGAGCCCTGGCCGCGGCAAGCAATTGCCCGGTGCGCGCCACTGCCAGGAAGATGCGCGTGTCGTCCCAGTTCATGGCGTCGGCGTCTCCGCATTGCAGGTCATCGACTATAATTTTCGCACAACGGATGCGGCATTCATACTGTTGCTTAGTACAATTATTAAAGGCAATAACAGGGTGACCGGAGGAGCGCGGCACGGTGTCGCCTGTCCTGCGGGTGGATTCGCCAGTGCGCGCCCGGCTATGCTTCCGGCGGCTGGCAGGACCGGACCCGGGAAAGACAGCGGCGATACGCACGCCGCGCGGTTCCCGAGGGGCGGAAAAAGGGAGAGACGACCCATGCAGACAATCGGACATTTCATTGGCGGCAAGCATGTCGAGGGCACCTCGGGGCGTTTTGCCGACGTCTACAACCCGGCGACGGGCGAAGTTCAGGCCAAGGTCGCGCTGGCGAGCCAGTCGGAGCTTTCCGCGGCCATCGCCAATGCCGCCGAGGCACAGGTGGGCTGGGCCGCGACCAACCCGCAGCGCCGCGCCCGCGTGCTGATGAAGTTCGTCGACCTCCTGCACCGCGACATGGACAAGCTGGCCGAGGCGCTGTCGCGCGAGCACGGCAAGACCATCCCCGACGCCAAGGGCGACGTGATCCGCGGCCTTGAGGTCGCCGAGTTCTGCATCGGCGCGCCGCATCTGCTCAAGGGTGAGTTCACCGAAGGCGCCGGCCCGGGCATCGACATGTACTCGATGCGTCAGGCGCTTGGCGTCGTTGCCGGCATCACGCCGTTCAACTTCCCGGCGATGATCCCGATGTGGAAGTTCTGCCCGGCCATCGCCGCGGGCAACGCCTTCATCCTGAAGCCGTCCGAGCGCGATCCGTCCGTGCCGATGATGCTGGCCGAGCTGATGCTCGAGGCCGGCCTGCCGGCGGGCGTTCTCAACGTCGTCAACGGCGACAAGGAGGCCGTCGACGGCATTCTCGACGATCCGACGATCCAGGCCGTCGGTTTCGTCGGCTCGACCGCGATTGCCGAGTACGTCTATTCGCGCGGTTGCGCCAACGGCAAGCGCGTGCAGTGCTTCGGCGGCGCCAAGAACCACATGATCATCATGCCGGATGCGGACATGGATCAGGCCGCCGACGCGCTGATCGGCGCTGGCTTCGGCGCGGCCGGCGAACGCTGCATGGCGATCTCGGTTGCCGTGCCGGTTGGCGAGGAAGCCGCCAACGCGCTGATGGAGCGTCTTGTCCCGCGCGTCGAGGCGCTGAAGATCGGCCCCTACACGGCCGGCAATGACGTCGACTTCGGTCCCGTCGTCACCGCCCAGGCGCTGGCCCGGATCAAGAGCCTCGTCGATCAGGGCGTGAAGGAAGGCGCGACGCTTGCCGTCGACGGCCGCGACTTCACCCTGCAGGGCTACGAGAACGGCTACTTCATGGGCGGTTGCCTGTTCGACAATGTCACCAAGGACATGTCGATCTACAAGGACGAGATCTTCGGCCCGGTGCTGTCGGTGGTGCGCGCCAAGACCTACGAGGAGGCGCTCGACCTGCCGATGAGCCACGAGTACGGCAACGGCACGGCGATCTTCACCCGTGACGGCGATACGGCGCGCGATTTCGCCAGCCGCATCAACATCGGCATGGTCGGTATCAACGTGCCGATCCCGGTGCCGCTGGCCTATCACACGTTTGGTGGCTGGAAGCGTTCCGGCTTCGGCGATCTCAACCAGCATGGCCCGGACGCCTTCCGCTTCTACACGCGGACGAAGACGGTGACCTCGCGCTGGCCGTCGGGCCTGAAGGACGGCGCCGAGTTCTCCATCCCGACGATGAAGTGAGCCCCGGTCCGGCCCTGTGGGGCCGGATCGATCGTGCCGCATCTGAATGAACAGGGACCCGCTCCGGCTTGCCGGGGCGGGTCTTTTCGCATGTGCGTTTCCGGTTCAGACGGCGACGGACGCATCCGTCGTGAAGTGGCTCATGTGGATCATCCCGCTGATCGCCGCGCGAAAGTCGGCGAAGCGGGCGTCCTTGACGAAGGTCTCGGCGGCGGCCTGCGCATGGGCCAGGCTCTGCCATTCGGCCAGATCGGCAAAGGTGGCGTCGTCCTCGCAGCCGCGTACCGCCGTCCAGGAGATGAAGCCCGGCATGGTCTTGATGTGGCCCATGGCCTCCCGACGGATGCGGGTCGCGTCATCGGCGTCGCGGACGGTGTAGACGACGAGTTCGAGGCATCTTTCGCTCATGTCAGCTCCTTGAAGGGATGGTCCGGCCCCGGGGTGGGGCGGTCGCTTCCTTCTAGGGGCAGGCTGCTGACAGCATGGCGTCAGCAGCCGCGATGCGCGCCCGACTAACCGGCAGGGCAAAGGGAGGGGCGGGCGAAGGCGTGCGAGCGCCGCAGCAGCAGGTAGCCGGAGAGATTGAGCGCAAGCACGACGGCCCCGAAGATTTCCGCCGTCGCAACGAAGCCGAGATTGCGAACGAGGAAGCCGGCGGCGATTGCCGGGAGGCTGAAGGCCAGATAGCACTCGACATAGAAGGCGGCCAGAAGTTCGGCGCGCTCCTCGGGGGCGGCGAGCGGCAGCAGGGCGCGGGTACTGCTTGAGAAGCTTGCCCCCATGCCGAAGCCGGCGAGCAGCGTTCCGGCGACCAGCGCGGCGATCTCGCCGAGGACGACACCTGCGACCAGGGTGATGACGCCCAGCGATATGCCGGCGGCGCCGATGTCGGCGAGGCGGGCAATGCAGCGGCCGCGCTGGGTGAAGACGGCGCTGGCGGCGGAGAGCATCAGCATCGAGGCCATGAGCCCGCCGAGGAAAGGCGTCTCGATGCCGGTGGTCTGGGCGACGACGCTCGGGATCATCGACATGAAGAACCCGCCGAGGGTCCACAGCGAGGCGTTGAAGGGGGTGATGTGCAGCAGGGTGCGTCGTGCCGCCGGTGGAACGCTGATGCGCGGATCGAGCGCGGCGAGTGCGCCGGGGCGGCGGATGACCGTTTCCCGCGTGCGCCACACCAGCACCGCCTGCAGGGCGTTGAGCGACAGGATCAGCGCGTAGACGAGAAGTGTCGGGGCGGGAGCGAAGGAGACGAGCGCGCCGGAGACGAGCGAGCCGAGCCCCATGCCGATCATCGGCGCGAGACTGTTGATGGTCGGGCCGTTGGTCTCATCCACATCGACGATCGCGGCGCCGAGCGAGCTGGCCGCAAGCCCGGTCCCCACGCCTTGCAGGATGCGCGCCGCCAGAAGCCAGTAGGGGCCGTCGGCGATCAGGAAGGTCGACATGGCGCAGATCTGGACAGCCAGCGCGGCAAGGACAAGCGGACGCCGGCCGAGATGGTCGGACAGCGATCCGGCAATGAGCAGGGCGGCAAGAAGCGAGAAGGCGTAGACGGCGAAGATCAGGCTGATCAGCACCGGGCTGACCTGCCAGAGCTCCTGATAGATGCGATAGATCGGCGTTGGCGCGCCGGCGGCGGCGTAGATCGTGGCAAGCGTCAGCGTGAAGGCCAGAAGCGTCTGCCTGCTCTGGCCGCTCCTGGCAGCGGGCGGCACGGGACGGTCCATGGCGGAGGGGGGCATCGGGCTGGACATGTGGGGTGTTGCACCTTAAAGCAAAGTTGTTGCGTTAGGTGTAGGCGAGGATGCTGTTAAACGCAAATTATTTGCGTTAGTGGGGCGACTTGTCAGGCCCGGCTTCGGACACGAGGTGTCCGTGGCGCATTTCGGCTGGATGCAAACGAGGTTGGCGGTGAGCGAAGACCAGGCGAGGAAGGCGGGAGCGGTCGTCTCGGGTGTGCGTCCGGGTGGTCGCAGCGCGCGCGTGCAGGCTGCTGTCCACGCCGCGACGGAGGCACTGCTGGCGACGATGCCGCGCGCGGCCGTCACTGTGCCCGCCATTGCCGCGAAGGCCGGTGTGACGCCCTCGACGATCTATCGTCGCTGGGGCGACCTGCAGGAGCTGTTCGCCGATGTCGCCGTGCAGCGGATCCGCCCGGACGCCGGGCCTGTCGACACGGGATCGGCCGTCTCGGACCTGACGGTCTGGATCGAGCAATACAGCGACGAGATGGCCTCCGATCTGGGCCGCGACCTGATCCGCGACGTGCTGGCCAGCCGGGCGGAGGGCAGGGCGGCGCAGTGCTGCGGCATGGTGCGCGAGCAGATCGCGATCATCGCCGCGCGCGCCAGCGACCGGGGCGAGGCGTTTCCCGATCCGGAGGCGGTGATCGACCATCTGGTGGCCCCGGTCGTCTATCGCATCCTGTTCGACACACCGCCGGAGGCATCCTTCTGCCGGGGGCTGGTCGGACGCCTCCTCGCGCACGACCGGTGACGGTCGCGTTCCGGGGTCGTCAGAAAAGGCACTCGCTTTCGATCAGCATCTTGAAGCCGGGCTTGTTGGGCACTTCCAGCGCGTCGAAGGTCTTGTCCCTCAAGGTGACCCTGCTGGTGCCGAAGCGCTTTGAGCCTTCGAATTCGCTCATGGCGATCCGGTCGAATTTCCGGCCGATGTCCGCCTTGCTCCAGCCATAGGTCTGGCTCGGCTGAGTGAAGCGCGTGTGCAACTTGTCTCCCGTCTTTGTGTCCGTTGCGATGACGTTGAACTCGGTCGGACCGTCGCTGCACGGGTTCGCCAGGAGGAAGCGGGCCATGTCGTCGGGCTTGTGTCGCTCGGTCGGTGAGATCGTGATCCAGCCTCCCGGCAGTTTGCCGTCCTTGGCGCCACGGATGATCGCGTCGTCGCTCTTGGAAAACGACACGGCGAAGATGCTGGGCTTGCCGTCGCGCGCGCCGATCCTGAAGAAGCCGCCGAGATAGTCCTTGCCGTTGGTATAGCGGACCTCGAACGCGCCGGAGCGGATGTCGATGACGTCCTCGCAGTCCGGGTCGACAGTGAGGGGAAGCCCCTTGGTGTCGTCGGCGCGGCTGGCGTTGTGGTGCAGCCAGTACCGGCAGGTCACGCCGCCAGAGTAGTACTTGCTGGGCTCGAAGGCCGCGTAGCTGCGCAAATCGAGGGTTCCCGGCGCGCTCTGCGACGTGATGCGCCAGTGCCCGGCGAAGCCAATCCCCCCCGGCGCGGTTTCCGCGAGCTCGGCGACGCCGATCGAGGATGGCGAGCCGTCGACGACCTCGTCCTTCCAGAAATGAAGCGCCTTCACATCGAGCTGCCAGATGTTCCAGAAGCCCGACACTTCCTTCCAGTCCTTGCCGCTGCGCGCGCGGAAGGGGCGGATCGTTTCGAAATAGGCGTGCGCTCCCTCCTCGCGCTGGTTGGAGGAGGCCTTCGGATCAAGGCACATGCGCGAGAAGATGGCATAGCGCTTGGAAATCAGAACCGCCGGGCAGGAACTGGGCGCGCCATCCTTCTCTATCCGCAAAATACCATGCCCGAGGAGATTTCCCTGCGAGGCCCAGCCGAGGGTCCTGTCGCCAAGGTCGCGCGCCAGCATGCGCGCGCGCGACAGCGGCCCGGAGTAGGAGGCCGGCTGCGCGGCCGGTTTAGCGGCTGGCTTGCTGGTGGCGGGGGCGGCAGTCTTCGTCTGGGGCGCGGCTTCAGGCGGGGAGCTTGGAGCGGGGGCGAACACCACGTAGCCGAGCCCGAGCGCGGCCACTACCGCGATTGCGGCGACGAGCGGCTTTCGCGCGGATCCGCTCGCGCTCGCGGCGGGCGCGCCTGGCGAGGTCGTCTCCTGCGGCGCGGCGGTGTCGCGTGGCGCTGCCTTTGCCGCCGTGGGAACAGGGTCGGGATCGGAGATTTCCCAGTCGCCCAGCGTCATCTCGCCGGCCGGGGCGCTCGCTTCGCCCGGATTGGCGGCGGGCGTCGCCGTAGCCTGTTCCGGCGCCGCAGGCGCTTCGTCGTGCTGCGCGACCGTCACGAGCACGCGCGGGCGCGCCAGCATGTCGCCGGTACCCGCGCCGATCGTCTCGACGACGCCGTCGAGCGGCGTGCGCATGACAAGGGTTTTTTCGGTCGCCGTGCGGAAGGTCAGCAGGGCGTCACCGGCGGTGACCGATGCGCCCACAGCGACATGAACCGTTTCGACCGTGATTGGAAAAAGCGCGTCGTCGCGCGGGCTGAAGAGTTGTTTGATCTTCCCCGATGCCATCTTGCCCCACCCCATCCGAAGCCCGAACCCGGGGCAGTCTAGAAACGTTTTTAGCGGTTCGCCAGCCGGGCGTGGCGCGGAAAGCACATTGGTATTTCCCTTTACGCAAGGTGGAGCGGCGGATACGCTCCCGCTGGCTTTTTGCCAATTGCGTGGAGTGAACGGAATGTCGAGGCGTGAAGTTGTTTTTCTGTCCGGTGTGCGCACCGCCATCGGCAGCTTCGGAGGTTCGCTCAAGTCCGTTCCCCCCTCGACGCTGGGTGCGAAAGTCGCCGCGGAGGCCGTGCGCAGGGCGAAGATCGAGGTTGGCGATGTTGGCCAGGTGGTCTTCGGCCATGTCATCAATACGGAGCCGAGAGACATGTATCTCGCCCGTGTCGCGGCGGTGGAGGCGGGCATTCCCGCCGAAGCCCCGGCGCTGACGGTCAACCGGCTGTGCGGCTCGGGCGCGCAGGCGATCGTTTCGGCAGCGCAGGCGATCCTGCTCGAGGATGCGGATTTCGCGCTGGCGGGCGGGGCGGAGTCCATGAGCCGCTCGCCCTATGCGGTTCCTGGCGCGCGCTTCGGCGTCAAGATGGGCGACGCGCCCTTCCATGACATGATGCTCGGCGCACTGAACGATCCCTTCGGCGGAGGCCACATGGGCATCACCGCCGAGAATGTCGCGGAGCGCTACGGCATCAGCCGGGAGGCGCAGGACGCGCTTGCGGTCGACAGCCAGCACAGGGCGGACCTGGCCATTCGCGACGGGCGTTTCGTCGATCAGATCCTGCCGATCGATGTGCAGGCCGGCAGAACGATGACACGCTTCGATACCGACGAGCATCCCCGACCCGACACAGGACACGCGACCTTGAGCGGCCTCAGGCCGGCCTTTCGCAAGGACGGGTCGGTCACGGCCGGCAATTCCTCCGGCATCAACGATGGCGCGGCCGCGGTGGTTCTGGCCGAGCGAAGCGAGGCGGAAGCGCGCGGGCTTAAGCCGATGGCACGCCTGGTCGGCTATGCCCACGCCGGCGTCGAGCCGGATGTGATGGGCATCGGCCCGATCCCGGCGGTGCAGAAACTGTTCCAGCGCACCGGCCTGACGGCGGCGGATTTCGACGTGATCGAGTCGAACGAGGCCTTTGCCGCCCAGGCCTGCGCGGTCATGCGGGAGCTTGGCCTGCCCTCCAACCGGGTGAACCCCAACGGCGGCGCCATCGCACTGGGCCATCCGGTGGGCGCGACGGGCTGCATTCTCACGGTCAAGGCACTCTATGAGCTGGAACGCACCGGCGGACGCTACGGACTTGTCACCATGTGCATCGGCGGCGGCCAGGGCATCGCCCTGGCGGTGGAGAACCTGAGCGCCAACTGAGGCTTTTGCCCGTCGACGTCTTCCTGCGTTGTTTCGCGCGTCAGCGCCGGCGCTCGTGCATGGGCGCGGGTTCTCGCCTATGGTCCAGCTGGAATCGCCGCACCGCCAGGGTGCGTCGAGCCGGTTGCCGGTCAGAGGATGCGACAGACGATGAAGCCCGCCACGACACCCGTCCTTGCAACGCTTGCCTTTCTGGTGTCGCTCGCCCCGGCCCTGGCGGAGGGGCCGCCGGCCTTCACCCAGGATCCGGGGCACGACCATCCGCTCGCCGGCCGGATCTGGTCGACACGCGAAGGCGCCTTCGTTGCGCCGCGGGTGGTGGACGAGGCGGTTGCCGATGCGCGGTTCGTGCTGCTTGGCGAAACGCATGACAATCCCGACCACCACAGGCTCCAGGCCTATTTGCTCGATCAGGCATCCCGTTCCCGCAAGCCGGCGGTCGTCTTCGAGATGCTGCCGCGCGATCTCGCCCCCAAGGTGGCGGATTATCTCGCCGGCGGCGGTACAGCGGAGGGCTTTGGCGCGGCGGTCGGCTGGGCCGATCTCGGCTGGCCCGACTACGGGATCTACCGCCCGGTTCTGGAGGTCGCCATCGGCAAGGGGCTTGCCATTGTCGCCGCCGATACGCCGAAGCCGGAGCGTCGCGCCGTGGCGGGTGAGGGGATCGCGGCGCTTGGCGCGGAGCGGGCCGGGCGGCTTGCGCTCGACCGGCCGCTTGGTGAGGCAGCCGAAGCCGAGATGCTCGACACGCTGTTCGAGAGCCACTGTGCGTTGATGCCGCGCGAGAGCCTGAGGCCGTTGCTCCTGGTGCAGAGGCTTCGCGACGCGACGCTTGCCGAGGCGATGATCGCCGCCGACGAGAGGGGCGATGCCGGCGCGGTGCTGATTGCCGGGGCTGGGCACACGCGCCGCGATCTCGGCGTGCCCTGGTATCTTTCCGCGCGCCTGGCCGAGGCCTCCTCGGTCTCGCTCGCCTTCGTCGAGGTGCGCGAGGGCGAGGACGACCCGGCCGCCTATGCCGGCGGAAGCAGGGAGACGGCCGCGCCTTACGATTTCGTCTGGTTCACGCCCGGCGTGGCGCGCGGCGATCCGTGCGAAGGGCTCAAGGAGCGTTTCGGCAAGAAGGGCAAATAAGGGCCTCTTGCGGGTGCGACGCCATATCCGCTCGTTCCCGCAAGGGGGGCAAGGTCGGCGGAAGCAAGGGGCAAGGACCGCTTTTCAGGCCGTGACCTTGCGGTTGCCCGACCGCGGAGCAAACCGCGATCCATCGGCGCGAGGGCGGTCGTCTCAGGACAGCGGACCGCGATAGATGTCCGGCTCTTCCTGGTCCCGCCCGGCCCCCGTCTCCGCTTCCGCCTCCGCCGGCTTCTCCTGTGAAGCCGGGTTGTCGGGAGCTTCCCGCGTGCGGGCTTCGCTTTCCGGCCGCGCCGCCGGAGCGGGCGTAGGGCCGGCGATCCGCGCGGTGTCGCCATGGTCGTCCGGAACCGGCTTGTCGTAGCTTGCCTTGCGCCGCGCCATGACCTTGGCGCGGCCGCGCCGGCGCTTGACCCTGCGCGCGATGCTGCGTGCCGCACCGGCGATGTCCTGACGGGAGAAGAAGAAAGGCAGCACCGGCTCGTCGGGCTCGACATGCTCGACCGCCAGTCCGACGGCGGTGATGCCGTGGTCATCGTCGATATCGCGCACGACGAGGTCGATGTCTCCATAGGCGACCCGGTCGGCCGGCTCGATGTCGTCGCCGAGCTCGCGTGCGAGCACCTCGCGCACCGAACGTTCGGCGTCCGCTTTCTCGACGCGGAAGCCGTAGATGGCGCCGAGATCGGCAAGGCGGGCGTCCGGGTCTAGGGCGAAGTCACCGAAAAGCGCGGGATCGTGCCCCTCGGCGGCGGCGCCGGCGAAGAGAGAGTCGAGGACGGGCACCTGGCGGCCGGTGGCGAGGATGTACATCCGGTCGCCAGGCTGCGGCTTGCCGGCCTTCTGCAGGCGCAGTGGCCGGCCGTCACGCAGAATCAGCACCGGTCGTGCCCATCGCGGAATGCGCTCGCCGCGCGCCACCGCGCTGGCCTGATTGACAGTGTAGCCGACAAGCTCGTGATCCTGTCCGCCGGGCAGCTCCAGCTCGATGCGCTCAACCGGGCCAATGCGCGGCGGCACCGTCAGCTTCAGCCGCTTGGCGATCGGGCGGATCGTCCAGCCCTGCAGGATCAGCGATGTCAGGACGATCAGGAACGTGACGTTGAAGATTTCCTGGGCATTGGGAAGGCCGCCGACCAGCGGCAGGATGGCCAGCAGGATGGAGACCGCGCCGCGCAGGCCGACCCAGGAAACGAAGGCAATCTCGCTGCGGGTGAAGCCGAAGGGCATCAGGCAGAGCCAGACGGCGACCGGGCGGGCGACGAAGATCAGGATCAGGGCGAGGCTGAGCCCGGGCAGGGCGACCTCGCCGAACTGGGATGGGGTGGCAAGCAACCCCAGTGTCACGAACATGCCGATCTGGCCGAGCCAGGTCATGCCTCCCTGGAAGTTCTTCAGCGCCGGCTGCTGGCGGATGCGCACATTGCCGCACAGAATGCCGGCGACATAGGCGGCGAGAAAGCCGCTGCCGCCGGCAAGGGAGGTTGCGCCGAACAGCGCCAGCGCCAGCGCCAGAACGACGATCGGATAGAGCGCCGGCTCGAGCCCGATCCGGTTGACGATTTGGACGATGGCATATCCGCCGGCAAGGCCGGCGACGAGGCCAAGTCCCATCTGGAGCACCAGCTCCTTGGCCAGATCGGCGCCGAGACCCGCATCGACATCGACCGTCCCGGCGGTGATCAGTCCGACGAGCGTCATGGTGAGGAAGATCGCCATGGGATCGTTCGATCCCGATTCCACTTCCAGCGTCGCCGAGATCATCTCGCGCAGATGCACGCCGCCGACCCGAAGCAGGAAGAACACGGCGGCCGCATCGGTCGAGCCGACGATGGCCCCGAGCAGCAGGCCGTCGGTCCAGGGCCAGCCGAAGAGATAGTGCGCGGCGGCGCCGACCAGCCCTGCGGTCAGCCCGACGCCGACGGTCGCCAGCACCAGCGCCGGGGCGGCGGCGAGCTTCAGCGTTCCCATCCGGGTGCGGAAGCCCGAATCGAACAGGATGATGGCAAGCGCGATGGAGCCGATGAAATAGGCCGCGCGCGCGTCGGAAAAGGCGATGCCCCCCGGCCCGTCCTCGCCGGCGGCGATGCCGACCAGCAGGAAGACCAGCAGCAGCGGGGCGCCGATGCGGAAGCTGACCAGCGACGTGAACACCGACACGGCCACGAGACCGGCGGAGATCAGGATCACCAGGTTCAGCGTTTCGAGCATGGGCAGCGGCTTTCGGCGGTGTGATCCGCTGAACAGCGGAATCATCTGCTTGCACAACTATAGGGCAAGTTTGCCCGAACCGTGGCCGTGAGGCCACGCAAGCGACCAGGGGGCTGTATTTTCAGTGGCTTCCGGGTGGCTGCGCAAGGATGCCCTGTGACTTTCCTGCTTCCTCGCGCCGTGGAAGGCTGAAACGGAAGCGGGCGCGCCCGTTTCCGGCCGCGCCCGCGTCGTGTTTCAGACTGCGGTTTCCCGCAGGCGGTTGCCTCAGTCGAGGCGGCCGCTTGCGTGGGCGAGCATAGTGTAGACCTTGCCCGTGTCCGACGTCAGGTAGGTCTGGCTCATGATGTTGTCGCGGTCGTTGCGCGAGACCTGGGCCAGAAGCTGCTCGAAGTCGTTCAGGTAGCGGTCGACCGCCCCCCGGAATTCCGCGTCACGCGCGTACTTCTGGCGGATCTCGTCGAAGGTCTGCTGGCCCTGCAGCGTGTAGAGACGGCGCGTGAACACATGCCGCTCGCCCCGCTTGTAGCGCTCCCACAGGTCGATGAACGTCTCGTGATCGATCGCGCGGGCAATGTCGATCGACAGCGAGTTGAGCGACTCGACCATCTGCAGCGGCGAGCGGGCTTCCGCCGCCGCTTCGTCGCCGGCTTCCTCCTGAGAGGCGCGGCGAAGCAGGTCGCTGACCCAGCCCTTGCCCTGCTGCGGCGCGGCGCGCTCGCCGCCCGACTGGCGGCCGGCCGGCTCGAAGTCGCTCAGCGTCTTGCGGCGAATGTCGCCGCGAAGCTCGCCGCGCGGCTGCTGGGCCGGAGCGGAGGCGGGGGCCTGGGCCTTGGCGGCCGGCGCGCGCTGCGTCGGTGCGGGGGCCGGTGCCGGTGCGGGCTCGGCGCGTGGTGCGGCGGCCACGGCGGCCGTTGCAAGCGTACGCTCTCCGGCACGCGAGGTGTCGAGTGTGGTCGACTGGCGCGAGACGATCTCGGACAGCTCGGTCAGGGCGCGGACCTGCTCGCTCACCACCTTGCGCAGAGCGGAAGCGGACTGCTCGGCCTCCTCCGGCAGGTCGAGAATGCCGCGCTTCAGCTCGCTGCGGGTCTTCTCCAGTTCGCGATGGACGTCGCGGGCGACGTCGCGCATGCGGGTGGTCGCCTCGGTGAAGCGCTCGGATGCGTCGGACAGGGTCTTCGACATCTCGGCAACGACTTCGTCCTGGGCGGCGCGGACTTCCTCGCGGGCCTTCTTGCCCTCAAGGCCGGCCGACAGACGCATGGACTCGAACTGCTCTGTGACGGCGCGGGTCGCGGCCTCGGCGGCAGCGGTGAGCTGCTGCGTGACGTCGCGGCTCTTGTCGTCCGCCGCCTCGAGCATCTGCTCGAGCTGGCCGGCGAAGCCGCGCATCAGGCTGTCGACAGCTTCGGTCTTGGCCAGCAGCGTGTCGGCAACATCCTCGATGGCGGTCTTGCGCTCGCCGACGCGGCTTTCCACGTCGCGGTTCGTCTCCTCGAGGTTGCGGGCGGCGTCGGACAGCATCTTTCCATGCTCCTCGAGCCGGGTCGACAGCGAGGAAATGTCGGAAAGCACGGTGTCGGACACCTCGCGCAGCACCGAGGTCTGCTCCTTGAGCGTGCCGCTCGAGGCGGTCGTGTCGGTGACGGCGCGGTCGATGGCGGTGCGGAACTCGCCGGCGCTGCGCGACAGCGAGGTCTCGATCCTGCCCAGGTTCTCACCGGCGTTGGCGACCACCTCGGAGAGCTGGCCGTTGGACTCGGTAAGACGATTCAGCAGGCCGCTGATCTCGATTTCCAGCTCCGAACGGGTGCGGTGGAGGATGTCGGCCGCCGACGTGCTGCGCTCGTCGAGCGTGGCGACGAGCTGGTCGCCCGCCTCCACCAGCTTGCGGGTGGCGTCGAGACCGGTGCGGGCGAAGCCGTCGGTAACGTCGCGCCCCTTGACGGTGATCGCGTCGAGGATGGCTTCGTGGATCTCCGCGATACGGGTCGTGAGCCCGTGGGCGCGTTCCTCGATGCTGGCGACAAGCTCGTTGCCGTCGGTGCCGATGAGCTCGGCAAGCTTGCCGGAGCGGGCTTCGAGAGCAGCGTTGAGCTGGTCGGCGCGGGCGATGAGATCCTCGGCCACGGCGTTGCCGCGCTCCGACAGGAGGTCAGCCGCCTCGCGCACGGCGCCGGCAACGCGCGAGCGCACGCCGTCGGCCTCGCCGGAGACCATGTTGCCGATTTCCTCGATGGTGCGGGCCAGGACCATGCGGGCCTGCTCGCTTTCGCTGGCCAGGGCGCCGGTGACTTCCGCAACGGTGCGGGTCAGGTCCTCGCGGACCTTCTCGCTTTCGCCGCCGAGCGCACCGCTCATCTCCGACAGGCTGCCGAGGAAGGCCGTGCGGGCCTGCTCGCTTTCGGCCGCGAGCGAACGGGCCGCCTCGCTGACCGCCTCGACGAGCAGGGCGCGCATCTTCTCGCCCTCGCCGGCCATGGTGCCGGTCGCCTCGGTGAGCGACTGGACGATGATGTCGGCCGCCTTCTCGCTTTCGGCCTGCAGCGTGCCGCGGGCCTCGCCAACGGAGCCGAGGACGATCTGGCGCAGGCGGGTGCCCTCGCCCTGGAGCTTCTCGGTCGCCGCACCAAGCGTCGTTTCGACGATCTCCTGCAGGCGACCGCTTTCGCCCGACAGCGTGCCGGACAGGCGTTCGATGGTGGATCCGGCCTCGGTCATGACCTCGGCGAGCAGATCGCGGGCGCGGTCGCTCTCGGAGGTCAGCGTGCCGGAAATCGCGGCAAGCCGCTCGGCCAGCACGCGCTCCAGCTCCGCGGAGCGGCTGTCCAGCGTCTCGGCGACCTCGAAGACCTTCGAGCCGAGCGAGACGTTGATCTCCGCGATCCGGTCGGACAGCGTGTCGGTGAGATCCTGGCTCTGGCGCGACAGCACCTGGCCGGCGTCGGTGAGGCGCTCGTCCAGTGCCTTTGACATTTCGCCCTGGCCTTCGACGAAGGCAGAGGCGATCTCGCGGGTCCGGGCGATCAGCGTCTCGCTGATCTGACGGGCGCGGGCGTCAAGCGCCTGGTCGATACGCTCGGTGCCGACCGACATGGTGTTGGCCAGATGCTCGGCCTTGTCCGACATGGACACGGCCGCCAGCTCGACCTTCTCGCCGATGGTGCTCTCGAACGTGGAGAGATGGCGTTCGATGTTCTCGCCGATGATGCGCGAACGTTCGGACAGGCTGTTGCCGATCTCCTCGGCGCGGCTGCCAAGCGTCTCGCCGACCTCGTCGACCTTGGTCGACAGCTTGAGCGTGATCGCCTGGGAGCGGTCCTCGAGCAGATCGGAAAGCGCCACGGTGCGCTCGTTGAGGGTCGTCTCGAACTGGCCCGTGCGCGCCTCGAGCGTCGTCGACAGACGGTCGATACCGCCGGCCAGCGTCGTGTCGAAGCCTTCGATACGGCTGTCGAGCGTCTCGGCGAGCGAGCCGGTGCGGCTGTCGAGCGAGCTGGTGAGCGTCTCCACACCGCCGGAAATCGTCGCGTCGAAGCTCTTCATGCGGCTGTCGAGCGAGGAGGTGAGGAGCTCCAGACCACCGGTGATGGTGGTGTCGAAGCCCTGGATGCGGCTGTCGAGCGTCTCGGCAAGAGAGCCGGCGCGGCTGTCGAGCGAGGAGGTCAGTGTCTCGATGCCGCCGGTCAGCGTCGTGTCGAAGCCCTTGATGCGGCTGTCGAGCGTTTCGGCCAGAGACCCGGCGCGGCTGTCGAGCGAGGCGGTGAGCGCCTCGAGACCGCCGGCCAGCGTCGTGTCGAGACCCTGGATGCGGGTGTCGAGCGAATCGGCCATGGCGCCGGCGCGCAGGTCGAGCGTGGTGTTGAGCGATTCGATGCGTCCGTCGAGCGTCTCGCCGAGTTCGGCGGTGCGCAGCTCGAAGGAGGACACGAGCTTCTCGCCGCGTTCGCCGATGAGCCCTTCCATGCGGTCCAGATAGACGGAGACGCCGTGCTGCAGCGCGCCGCCGCGCTCG
This sequence comes from Stappia sp., assembly GCF_048268045.1. Classification (GTDB taxonomy): domain Bacteria; phylum Pseudomonadota; class Alphaproteobacteria; order Rhizobiales; family Stappiaceae; genus Stappia. The sequence continues at coordinate 200,850 of NZ_JBLWWG010000001.1, read as the reverse complement.
TCCAGCGTGGCGTCGAGCCGATCGCCGATCGCCGTCAGCTCGCCTGCGACGCGCTCGCCGCGCGAGCCGATGAGGTGAGCAAGCTCGGTGCCGGTTTCCGCCAGCGTGCGGGCGAAGCCGGACGTCTGGCTCTCGAGCGAGGCGGTGATCTCGGTCGAGGCGCTTTCGAGCGCGGACCGGAAGTTCTGTGCCTGGCCGTCGATGAGGTTGGCCATCTCGCGCGAGCGGCTTGCCAGACGTTCGTCCAGCGCCTCGCCGTTGATGGTGATGGCCTCGTGGATCTTGTCGCCGACGGAGCCGAGGCGGTCGGCAAGCTCGGTGCCGCGCACGGTGATCGTCTCGGTCAGGCTGCCGGCGGTCTCGTCCAGCTTCGAGGCGATCTCGCCGCCGCGCAGCGACAGGTCGACGACGATGGACTCGCCGGTGCCACGCAGGATCTCGGCGACTTCGTTGGTGCGCGAGGACAGCGTCTCGACGATTTCCGCGCCCTTGACGGAGATCGTGTCGGTGACCTCCTGGCCGCGCAGCGAGATGCTCTCCACGACGCGGTCGCCGGTCTCGGCGAGCGAGCTGTCGAGGCCGGAAACGCGCGTGTCGAGGGTCGACAGCAGGTCGTCGGTGCGGGTGGTGATGGTGTCGATCAGCTTGCCGCCGGTGAGCGACAGGTTGGCGGTGATTTCGTCGCCGCGGCTGGTCAGCGTGTCGATGAAGCCGGTCGCGGTGGTCGCGAAACGGTCGTTGACCTCCGCGCCGCGGGTCACCAGCGTCTCGGTGAACTCGTGGCCGGTCCGGTTCATGGACTCCACCAGCATCTCGCCGGTTCCGGTCAGGCGCTCGACATAGCTGTCGCCATGGTTGGTCAGCGTGTCGACGAGCTGGCTGCCGGCGGTGTCGAAGGTCTCGGCAATCTCGCGCACGCGGCCGTCGACCGTGGCGTTGAGCTCGCTGACGCGGCTGTCGATGGCGTTGTGGAGCTCGGAGACGCGACCGCCGATGGAGCCGTTGAGTTCGGCGACGCGGCCGTCGATGGCGCTGGTCAGCTCGGAGACGCGGCCGTCGATCGCACCGGTCAGCTCGCTGACGCGCCCGTCGATGGCGCCGGTGAAGTCGGAGACGCGGCTGTCGATGGCGCCGGTCAGGCGGTCCGTCGCGGAATCGGCGATGTGGCTGATCTTCTCGGAGGTCTCGGCGAGCTGCGCGGCGAGGCCCTCGTGCGCGCCGGAGATCGTGTCGCGGACACGGTCGGCGTTGGAAACGACCGCCTCACGCTGGGTCACGAGCTCGTCGATGAGCGAGCGGATCTTCAGTTCGTTGTCATTGTAGGAGCGTTCGAGCGAGGACACCTCGTTGTGCACGAGAACCTCAAGCTCGCTGGCGCGGGCGATTGCGCGCTCGATGCCGTCGCCCATTGCGGCGACCTCGCGGCGGATGGCCTGGCCGACGCTGAGGATCGATTCCTTGGCGACGTCTTCCGGCTCGGCGAGGCGAAGCGCCACCTCGGTCATGCCGCGCGCGACGATGCGCATCTCCTGGGCGCGGTAGATCATCAGCGCCATTGCCCAGAAGAAGAGCACAGGCACGATGACCGCGACGCTCGACATCAGCAGCGAGGGCGAGGACAGGATGTCGCCGGTGGTCTGCACCGCGGCGAGGTCGGAGGAGAAGGCGGCCGAGGCGAGCCACCATCCGCCGGCGACCCACAGGATCGAGAGCGCGAAGGCAAACCAGAAGGGCGCCGAGGTCGGGCGCCGCTGCAAGGCGTAGATGAGATTTCCGATCGTGCGCCGGTCGTCGTTGGCGGCCGAACCGGGGCGGCTGCCGCCGCGCCCGCGCCGGCCGTTGCCGCGACGGTTGTCGCTGTCGGACGCATCGCCGGCATCGGACGACGACGCGGTCGGTCGCGCGCCTTCGTTGCGCTGGGCGCTGCCGCCGGAGGCGGTTTCGCCGCTCGCCGCCGTGTCGCCGAAATCGATCTTCAGCGCTTCCTCGACAGCACTGAGGGCGGCCTCGGCCGGGTCCTTCGCCTTCGGGGGATGTGCCATGTTTGTTTCGCCTCGCGTCCGTACTCGTTACACATCGGATGGTACGGCGCAGAACACGCGCCGCCATACCATGCGCGGCTGGGCATCCCGATCAACGCGCCGGGATCGGAACGTCGGGAGATATGGGTGCCAGCGCCGGCCTCTGGCGCAAGGCATACGTCTCCCAAACTTGCCGCACCCTTAAAGCTAATGACACAATCCAGACTGGCGAACAAGAATTTGCAGAGTCAGTCCAAGGGGATGGACGCCAAGAGCGGGAGCTGGAAGGCGGTCTCCGGGGCCGCCGGGACACCCGCCGGAGGCCACCGGAAGATCGTGAAACGACGCTGCGCCGGGGGCGTCCGCCGCCTCGGGACCAGGCGCCGTGGCGGGTGCCCGGGCCTGGCAAGGCGGGCGCCAGGCCGCTGCCTTTCGACTGAAACTGGCCCTGGGTGGCGGTATCAGGGGCCACGACCGCAGGCCCGTCAAACCGGCAGAGCCTTGGTTTTCCAACCTGATCCCGCCCATTCGGCTCGTGCGCCGGCAAACGGTGGGGGAGGCGTGCGTCTGGCAGGCAAATCGCCGCACGCCGCGCCGCCTGGCGTGCACGGCTGCCGCGGGGGGCGGCTCGCGGACAGCGCTGCGTCCATGTGCTGGCACGGGGGCTTCGCGCCGGAGCGAACCTCGTGAAAATGTCTGAATGCGTATTAACCAAAGATTCACTTTGTTGGCGGGCGTTCGGGGAAATCCGGGTGCCTTAACCCCGGTTTCGTGGTTTTTGCCGATCCTTGTGCCTGCCGGCGGGCTAGACCTGATGCCGGTTGCGACCCGAGACCGAAGGAGAATTCGGCTATGGCTCAGGGAACGGCACAGCCGCTTGCAGCGGAGGACGAGCACGCGGCGGCGGAGCCCGCCGTGGCGCGCGAAACGATGAACGGGGAGCCGCTGGATCTCGTCCATCTCGACCGCCACACGCTTGGCAACCGCGACCTCGCGCGCGAGGTTCTCGGCCTTTTCGCCCGTCAGGCGGAGCAGCTTCGCCATCGCCTCGGCGAGGAGGGCGACCCGGCCGAGCGCGCCAGGGCGGTTCACACCATCAAGGGCTCGGCCCGAGGCATCGGCGCCTGGAAGGTGGCCGAGGCGGCGGAGACGATGGAGGCGGCCCTTCGCGGCGGCAAGGCCGGCGACGCCTCGGCGCTCAACGTGGCGCTCGACGAGGCCCGCGATTTCATCGCCATGACGCTCGACGCCGAGTGACGGCAGGACGCGTGCGCATGTCGCAGTGAGGTCTCGCTGCTTGACGTTTTTCAGTGAGAGGGTATGTCGAAGGCGACCGGTCCGACACAGGATCCCGGCAAGTCGACCACGGACACTTTCACCGCACCCAGCCGAGACAGCATCCCATGCCGAAGATCACCTACATCACCGCCGATGGCTCCGAGACCGCCGTCGAAGCCGCCGTCGGAACCACCGTGATGGAGAATGCCATCAAGAACATGGTGCCGGGCATCGAGGCGGAATGCGGCGGTGCCTGCGCCTGCGCCACCTGTCATGTCTATGTCGACGATGCCTGGGCTGCGGCGACCGGCTCGCCGGAGCCGATGGAAGAGGACATGCTGGACTTCGCCTATGACGTCCAGCCGACCTCGCGGCTTTCGTGCCAGATCAAGATGAGCGACGCGCTCGACGGCCTCGTCGTGCGCATTCCCGAGCGCCAGGCCTGACACGCGGCCTGGAGCACGCCCGTGCGCCGCTCCAGGCCATGCCCTGACTGACGTGCCCTGACCGACTGTCTTGGGAAGGGGCTGATTGTCGCGAGAACGGGCGCGGCGGAAATTCCTCCGCCAGCGCCCTTCGCTTTTTGCCAGCACCATGCGCTGCCGGCACAAGACGGCGACGGCATCTCACCCCACATCGCGACCGCATCGCAGTGCGGCGAGCCGGCGTCCGCCAGCTCGCCTCGCGGGTTTGCGCGCCTATTCCGCCGGGCTGGCGGCGAGCTTGCCGCGGCCGGGCCATGCGACCTCGTTGCCCTCGTCCGGGTCGCGTGGGACAAGCCGGGCGAGCACCAGGCTGACGCAGGCCATGGCCGCACCGATCAGGAACACGGCGGCCGGTGACACCAGCCAGATCAGTCCGAAGAGGGCGGGGATGAACACCGCCGCGATGTGGTTGATGGTGAAGGCGACGCCGGCGGTGGGGGCGATGTCGGCCGGGTCGGCGATTTTCTGGAAATAGGTCTTCATGGCGATGGCGACCGCGAAGAAGGCATGGTCGATCACGTAGAGGCCGGCGGCCAGATGCGGGTTGGTGACGAAGGCATAGGTCAGGAAAACGGCGATCAGCCCGATGTATTCCACCGTCAGCGCCGTGCGCTCGCCGACCTTGCCGATCCATGAGCCGATCTTCGGCGCCAGCAGCATGTTGAAGACGCCGTTGATCAGAAACAGGCCCGCCACTTCGTGCACCTCGTAGCCGAAGCGCTCGACCATGAGGAAGCCGGCGAACACCGTGAAGATCTGCCGTCTGGCACCGCCCATGAAGGTCAGTGCGTAATAGAGCCAGTAGCGCCGGCGCAGCACCAGCGTCTTGCGCTGGGGCACACCCTCGCGAAACTGCGGGAAGGCGATGAGCAGGAAGGCGACGACCACCAGCGTCAGCATGCCGGCGATCAGGAAGACGGTCGAGAACTCCAGTTCGAAGGTCTTCCAGGCGACGAAGATCATGCCATAGGCGATGAGCTGGGCGAAGGCACCGACGGACAGGATCTTGCCCATTCCGGCGGCCGCCGTTTCCTTTGGCAGCCACTGCAGCGACAGCGACTGGCTCATCGTCTCGTAATAGTGGAAGCCCACCGACATCACGAGGGTGGTGAGATAGAAGCCCCACAGCGTCGGGAAGTACCCCGTCGCCGCCACGCCGATGCCCAGGCACGCCAGCGACACATAGGCCAGCGTCTGCTCGCGCATCAGCAGCAGCACATAGATCGCGGTGAAGGCGAGAAAGCCGGGGATCTCGCGGATCGACTGCTGGATGCCGATCTCCTTGCCGGTGAAGGCGAGCTCGTGAACGGCGAAATTGTTCATGAGGTTCCACCAGGCAGCGAAGGAAAGCTGCATCGCGCCGGCCATGATCATCAACAGCATCAGCGGCGAGCGCCAGCCGGAACGAACCTCGGGAGCGGTGGGGGGCAGGGGGGCTGTCATGGTCGTTGTCGAAATCCGCTTTGAACACTGGTCGGAAAGACGCCGTGGCGGGCGCCCTGGAAAACACTTTCTGCCGTCACCCGTCGCTGCGGGGCGGGGCGCGCAAGAGGGCCCCCCGAAAGAGGTGGCCCCGCGAAAGCTGAACGCGAGACACTGGGCCAGGGCGGCGCTGTCGGCCGTCGCCCCGGGGAGCGGCATTGCCTGCGCGCTCCGCTTGCCGTTGGCCTGCCGCGTTTCGCGATCAACCCGCCGGGCCGGACGGCATTGACGTGCCTTTTCATAGCCCGGACCGGCATTTGCGTGTTATCGTCATTTTGTCAAAATATGTCGGTGAAACGTCGGGATCTGCACCGAGCCGGTGCTTCCCGGTTGCGCAAGGTCTGGCCATGATCCACCCCGCCCGCCTTCAAAAGCTCCCCGAGGAGCATCCCGATCCGATCATTTCCTATGTGGGCACGGAAGGGGCGGGGACGGTGACGACGCCGCATGCGCATGCGCGGGCGCAGCTGTTTCACATCCAGCGCGGGGCGGTGACGGTGACGACCCAGGCGGGCAGCTTCGTCGTGCCGCCGGAACGGGCGATCTTCATTCCGCCCGGCGTGACCCATTCTTCGACCTATCACACCGAGACGGAGGTCCGCTTTCTCTACATGCGGGTGGACGGCCTGCCGGCGTTGCCGGGCGCGCCTTTCGTGGTGCAGGTGACGGCGCTGCTGCGCGAGCTGATCCTGGCTTTCATGAAGGCGGCGCCGGACTATGTCGGTAACGGGCCGACGGCGCGCCTCGCCGCCGTTCTGGTCGACCAGATCTCCGCCTCGCGGGTCGCGCCGCTGCATCTGCCAATGCCGGAGGCGGAACGGTTGCGCGCCGCGCTGGCGCCGCTGGTCGAGGATCCGGCCGCCGGGCTCTCCGTCGGCGACCTCGCCGTGCGGGCCAGCCTTTCGCTGCGCTCCTTCGAGCGGCATTTCTCCTCCGAGACAGGGCTCACCTTCCGCGCCTGGCGACAGCAGGCAAAGCTGATGAAGGCGGTGGAATGGCTCGGCCAGGGGCTGCCGGTCGGGGAGGTCTCCGACCGGCTGGGCTACGAGGGGCCGAGCGCCTTCGTCGCCACCTTCAAGAAGGCCTTCGGCGTCACTCCGGGTCGCTATTTCGCCGGCCCCTGAGGCGGCTGCGCCGAACGCGAGGTACAGGACTTTCACCACCGCGCCCGCCCGGCCGCTGCTGTCGCCTCACCAACATCGCCCCTCTACCGCCGTCACCCCGGGCTTGACCCGGGGCCCATTCGTTCCCGGAGCGCCGGCGACGTGAGCTCCGGGCCTGCGGATAGCTCCGGCGAACCAGCCGCCGCTGCGTCAACCGCGACGTGGATTGGGTCCCGGGTCAAGCCCGAGGCGGCGGATGAGCGAGGGAGGGGGCGACGGACGAGCAAGGGCGCGGTGTGACCGACGAGCAAGGGAGACGCGGTGCGGGATGCAGGTGCGGGAAGGGATGAGGGGCGTTCGGGGTATGTCAGGCGGTCTCGCGGATCGGCAGCGGGCGCTGCTCCTCGATCGCCTCCATGGCGAAGTAGGAGGTGACGGAATCGAGTTCCACCCCGGCGATCAGCCTCTGGTAGACTGCGTCGTAGCTGGCCATGTCGCGGGTGACGATCTTCAGCAGGTAGTCGTAGTCGCCGCCGATGCGGAAGAAGTCGATCACTTCCGGGATCGTCGAGACATGGGCGCGGAAGCGCGTCAGCCAGTCCAGCGAATGGTGCCGGGTGCGCACCATCATGAACACCACGAGGTCGAGGCCGAGCTTCTCGCGGTCGAGCCGGGCGCTCTGGCCGGTGATGACGCCGGCCTTCTTCAGCGCCTGGATCCGGTTCCAGCAGGCATTGGCCGACAGGTTCACCTTCTCCGCGAGGACGCGCTGGGTGATCGCGCCGTCGCGTTGGAGCAGGCGCAAGATGGCCGCGTTGAACTGGTCGATCATTATCCCCGTCTCCTTGTCATTTTGTCGATCATTGCTACATCGAAAAAGCCATATTTCGCGTCAAAAAGACCAAAATCAGGCTCCCGACAAGGCAAAATTTCGAAAATAAAGCTCGAGATTCGTTCAGTGCCCCTCCGGCTCCCGGCGGGGACAGTCGGGGAATAGATCATGATCCTGTCGCGGTTCACCGAAAGCCTGCCGGAGGGCGAGGCCCTGATGCCGGCGCTGCGTGCCGGCCTCATCGGCGAGGGGATGGAATTCGACGGGCCTTTCGGACGGCGCAAGCTGGTTTACGCCGATTACACGGCCTCCGGCCGCGCGCTTGCCCAGGTCGAGGCCTTCATCGCCGGGCACATCCTGCCGTTCTATGCCAACAGCCATACAGAGGCCTCGCATTGCGGAGCGTTCATGACGCGGGCGCGGGCCGAGGCGCGTGCGGTGATAGCGCGGGAGTTGAACGCCGGGCCGGGGATATCCGTGATTTTTGCCGGGGCAGGGGCAACCGCGGGGATAAACCGTCTCGTTGCCCTGCTTATCCCCGAGGCCGGGATCTCGCCGGCGCTGTGGGAAGGGGGCCTGCGTCCGCTGGTTGTCCACGGTCCCTACGAGCATCACTCCAACATCCTGCCCTGGCGCGAGAGCGGGGCGGATGTTGTCGAGGTCGGGGAGGCGGAAGGCGGCGGGCCCGACATGCAGGAGCTCGAACGCGTGCTGGGGTCCGCGTCCGGCCGGCCGCTTATCATCGGCGCTTTCTCGGCTGCCTCGAACGTTACCGGCATCGAGACGGATGTTGTTGAAGTCACACGTCTTTTGAAGCAACACGGGGCGCTTGCCGTATGGGACTACGCCGGTGGCGGGCCCTATCTGCCCATCGACATGCGTCCGGCGCCCGACGCGCAGATCGACGCGGTCGTCATCTCGCCGCACAAGTTTCCGGGCGGTCCGGGGGCGTCCGGCATTCTCGCCCTGCGCGAGGCGGTGGTGCGCCGCGTGCGGCCGGCTTGGCCGGGCGGCGGCACGGTCTCCTTCGTTTCGCCCTGGGGGGAGGATTACTCCACCTCGCTCACCGCGCGCGAGGAAGCCGGCACGCCCGACATGCTGGGCGACATCCGTGCCGCGCTGGCCTTTCTCGTCAAGCAGGCGGTTGGCTGCGAGACCATCGTTGCGCGGGACAAGGCGCTGGCGCAGCGGGCGTTTTCCGTCTGGGACAAGGTTCCTGGACTGGAGATCCTGGCGTGCGACAAGCGCGGACGACTGCCGATCTTCTCCTTCCGGGTGAAGGATCCGGCGGGCGGGTATATCCACCAGCAACTGGTGACGCGGATGCTGAGCGATCACTATGGCATCCAGGCGCGCGGCGGCTGCGCTTGCGCCGGTCCCTACGCGCATCGGCTGCTCGATATCGACCAGGAGACCTCCGAGGCCTTGCGCGGGGCGATTGCCGCGGGGCGCGAGATCGAGAAGCCGGGCTGGTGCCGGCTCAATCTCGGATATCTCTGCGACGACGCAACGGTCGGCTACATCATTGACAGCGTTGCGGAACTGGCGACGAGGGCAACGGAGCTGCAGCCGCTCTACGCGTGCGATCCGGCGACGGCGCGTTTCTCGGTGGCAAGCTGAGTGCACGGGATTGGAACATGGTTAACGAATTCCGGCTAGGCTTTGCCCAAACCAGCAGAGCCGCAGGAAATCGCGATGGAATCGACGCTTCAGAACATCGAGAAGAACCGCAACACGGAACGGCAGCTTTCCTGGTACGAGGAGCGGGCGGCCTATCTCGACGGCGGCGACATCCCGGCCCATCGGCTTGTCGACATGATGCCGGTCTTCAGCACCCGCCAGGCCGTGACGCGGTTTCTGGAGACCCATGAATACTGGAACCTGATCAAGGACTTGCCGGGCAATATCGTCGAGTGCGGCGTCGCTGGCGGCAACTTCCTGATGGCGATGGCGCATTTCTCGTCGATCTTCGAACCGCATCACTACACCCGCAAGATTGTCGGCTTCGACACGTTCGAGGGATTTACCGAACCGTCGAAGGAGGATCTCTCCTCGGGGGCGGCGCACATGCGCAAGGGCGGGCTTGCGTATGATTCCCATGAACTCTTGAGCGAGGCGATCCGTCAGTTCGACGGCAACCGGATGATCGGCAACATCGCCAAGGTGGAGCTGGTGCGCGGCGATATTTCCGAGACGTTTCAAGACTATCTGGAACGCCAGCCGGCGGCGACGATTGCCCTGCTGCACCTCGACCTCGATCTCTACAAGCCGACCAGGGACGTTCTCGAGCTTGCCTGGGATCGCATGGCGCGCGGCGCGGTGGTGGTTTTCGACGAGCTCAATCATCCCGACTATCCAGGCGAGACGATTGCGGTGCGCGAGACGCTCGGCCTCGGGTCCCTGCGCCTGCGTCGGGTGCCTTGCGCCTCGATGGCGGCCTATTGCGTGAAGGGGGAGTGAGATGACGTTCCTGACGCGGTTTCCGGCCGGCTTCACGGTCGCGGCCGGCGGGCTCGAGGCGGCGATCCGACAGAGCCTGGGATTTCTCTACGCGCACACGGGCACGCACGATCGGGCCTCGTTCTCGCGGGCGCTGATCGACGACCGGGAGGCTGGAGGCCAGCTTGCCGCCGAGACCCAGGACGCCTTCGTCGCCTCCGACGTTTTCGCGGAGATCGTCGCCTCGGCACCGATGCGAGGTTTCGCGGCCGATCTCGTGGGCTGCCGTGAGGCGGATCTCGTCACCGCCTTCCCGCACCTGCGCATCGACCTGCCGACACGGTTTTCCGCCGACGAAAAGCGGCTGAACCTGCCCTGGCACCAGGAGGCGGACTATTATCTGCCGAAGGGCGACTGCTCGACGAAAAGCCTGGTGATCTCGACCCCGCTGTTCGACTGCAAAGCCTCCGACGGTGCACTGGTCGTCGGGCCGGGGTCGCATCTGGAAGGCTACGAGCCCCATTCGACCGTCTTCATGGACGAGGCGCGCCAGCGTCACAAGCGGGTGATCTGCACGCCGCCGGCCGAAGAGGTCGTGGCCGAGACGGTGCAGGGCGAGAGCCAGGTGATCACCTTCCTGCTCAAGCACCGCAGCGGCGTCAACGAAGGCCCGTTCGTGCGCTGCACGATGTTGCTGAGGGTGGGCGCACGCCAGGACATCGACGCCGAGGCCTCCTGACCGCTGGCGCCTGAAACCGGGCGTCTCGCGCCACACCGCGAACGGAAAAGCGCGCGCGAACGAAAAAAAAAGGCCGCACGGCAGGAGCCGGCGGCCTTTGAAGTTTGGGAGGCAGTAGACAAGGGACTTTGGAGCCTTTTGGGCGACGGGCCTTGCGGCCCGCGGCCCCCTCTCTTCAGGCGGCGCGGACCTCCGAAAGGAAGCGATCCACCTCGCTGCGCAGCATTTCCGCCTGGCCAGAGAGTTCGTTCGCCGAGGCCAGGAGCTGGCTGCTTGCGGCACCCGTCTCCTGTGCGGCGGAATTGACGGTCGAGATATTCGACGTGACGTCGGACATGCCCATCGCGACCTGCTCGATGTTGCCGGCGATCTCGCGGGTCGCCGCACCCTGCTGGACGACCGAACCGGAAATCGCGGTGGCGACGGCGCGCATCTGCTCGATGGTCTCGCCAATCGAATCGATCGCGGTGACGGTGTCGCGGGTCGAGCTCTGGATGCCCTTCACCTGGTCGTTGATGTCTTCGGTCGCCCGCGCCGTCTGCGTCGCGAGGTTCTTCACCTCGGCCGCGACCACCGCGAAGCCCTTGCCGGCCTCGCCTGCACGCGCGGCCTCGATGGTGGCGTTGAGCGCCAGCAGGTTGGTCTGCTCGGCGATGTCGGTGATGAGGGCGATGACCTCGCCGATGCGGGTGGCGGCGATCGTGAGCGTGCCGACCTTCTCGTTGGTGCTTCCCACGTTCTCCACCGCGATCTGCGAGATCGACTGGGAATCCTCGACCTGGCGGCTGATCTCGGCAATCGAGCTGGTCAGCTCCTCGGCAGCGCCGGACACGGCCTGGACGTTGGAGGAGGCCTCCTCCGCCGCCGAGGCAACGACGGTCGAGCGCTCGGAGGTGTCGCTCGCCGCGCTCGACAGGGTCTGTGCCGCCGCCAGCATTTCCGTCGCCGCGGAGGCGACGGTGCCGACGATGCCGCCAACGGCGTTCTCGAAGTCGTTGGCGAGCTTGTGGCGCGCCGCGCGGGCCTGCTCGGCGGCGCGCGCTTCGGCTGCTGCCTGCTCGGCCTCGAGGCGCTTCACCTCGATGGCGTTGTCCTTGAAGACCTGCACGGCGCCGGCCATTTCGCCGATCTCGTCGGCTCGCCCGGTATCGGGAACCTGGAGTTCGAGGTTGCCTCCGGCAATGGAGCGCATGACGCCGCTCATCCGGCCGATCGGGCGCGAAATGGTCCGTGCGAAGAAGAAGCCGGCCAGCGCCATGACGAACACGACGAGGCCTCCGATGACGAGGAACTGCCAGGCCATCCGGTTGATCGGTGCCTCGACCTCGGCCAGATCGATCTCGGCGATAAGTGCCCATTTGGTGCCGACAAAGGTCAGCGGCGTGTAGGAGGCCAGAACGTCTGCGCCACGGTAGTCGGTGGAGACGGCGACGCCGCTCTCGCCGGCCAGCGCCGCATTCACCGAAGAGGTGTCGGACTTGCGCGCCAGGATGGTGGTGGGATCGCCTTCCTTGCGGAACCGGCTCTCCGAGCGCAGCAGGTGGTCCTCGCCGACGATGTAGGTCTCGCCGGTCTCGCCCAGTCCGATGGAACGGGTCATGATCGTGTTGATGCGGTCGATCGGCATCTGGAAGACCAGCGCGCCCTCGAAGGTGCCCTTGGCGTCGAGGATCGGTGCGGCGACGAAGCTGGCCGGCGCACCGTTGGAGGGGGCGTAGGGTGCGAAGTCGGCATATGCCAAGTCGTCGATGGAGTGGGCCGAGCGCACCTGGCGGAAGACGGCGCCAAGGTCGGTGTCCTTCCATTCGCCGGCAAGCAGGTTTGTGCCGAAGTCGGCTTCCTTGAACACCGTGTAGACGACGTCGCCTGCGGCATCGACGAGGAAGATGTCATAATAGCCGCGTCGCTCGAGATAGTCGCGGAACCAGGGGTGGAAGCTGGCGTGGATCCGGCTGTAGTCGCTGCCGTCGGCCGCTGCGTCCAGCTTGTGCTTCTCGCCGAGCGGGTTCGGATTGTCGTCGATATAGGCGCGTCGCAGGGCCTCGTTGCCGCGCTCCTTGCTCGGTGCGCTTGCCAGATAGGCGTCCTGGAACGCGCGCAGAGCGTCGTGCACCGCAGCATTTTCCGAGGTGAGCGCGATGTCTTCCCTGATGCTGGCGAGATAGCTCTCCACTTCGGCCTGTCGCGAGGACACGGTCGAGCGCATCGCTTCGAGAGAGGCGTCATAGAGATGTGAGCGCGAGGCCTGATAGCCGACGATGCTCGTCACGATGGTTGCCGCTGCGACAGCCGACGCAACGAGAAGGGGGATTTTCTGTGAAATTCTCAGGGAGACCATGATCGCGCCACTCTCTTACCTTGGGGCATATTGGCAGAATGTGCGGGATCCCTTACGCTGAAGTTAATATTGAATAGTTAGTTTTATCAGGGTTTTGTGACGCCGTTTACCGTGCGCTGTCCGGCGTGAAATATGCCATATGATTTAATTATTTAGCTTCCCGCTCCGCGCGAAAAAAAATGCGCTGCACCATAAAAAAGATGTCTGGCCGCGTTCAGCGAACGAGATCGCGCATTGCCTCATCAAGGCCTTCAAGGGTCAACGGGTAGTGGCGGCCGTCCATGAGCTCGCGGATCATCTGGATCGAGTGGGTGTAGGACCAGTGCCGTTCGGAGACCGGATTGAGCCAGGCGGATCGAGGGAACTGCTGCGTCAGCCGTTGCATCCAGACGGCCCCCGCCTCTTCGTTCCAGTGTTCGACCGAGCCGCCGGCATAGGCGATCTCATAGGGGCTCATGGAGGCGTCGCCGACGAAGATCAGCTTGTAGTCGGGTCCGTATTTGTTGAGCAGCTCCAGGGTCGGAATGCGTTCCGCGTGGCGGCGGGCATTGTTCTTCCACACGTATTCGTAGGGACAGTTGTGGAAGTAGAAGTACTCCAGCACCTTGAACTCGGTGCGCGCGGCCGAGAACAGCTCCTCGCAGACGCGGATATGGTCGTCCATGGACCCGCCGATATCGAAGAACAGCAGCACCTTGACCGCGTTGCGCCGCTCCGGGCGCATGTGGATGTCGAGCATGCCCTTGTGGGCGGTGGAGCGGATCGTGCCGTCGAGGTCGAGCTCGTCCGCCGCGCCCTGCCGGGCGAAGCGGCGCAGGCGCTTCAGCGCGACCTTGATGTTGCGGGTGCCGAGTTCGACCGTGTCGTCGAGATCACGGAACGTGCGCTTGTCCCAGACCTTGACCGCGCGCCGGTGACGGCTGCCGTCCTGGCCGATGCGTACGCCTTCCGGATTGTAGCCATAGGCGCCAAAGGGAGAAGTGCCGGCGGTGCCAATCCACTTGCCGCCGCCCTGGTGTCGTCCTTTCTGCTCCTCCAGGCGCTTGCGCAGGGTTTCCATCAGCTTGTCGAAGCCGCCGAGCGCCTCGACCTCTGCCATTTCTTCCGCCGTCAGGTGTTTCTCGGCAAGCTTGCGCAGCCATTCCTCGGGAAGGTCCTCCGCCTCGATCGCCTCGCCAAGCGCCAGACCGTTGAAAGTCTGGCCGAAGACCTGATCGAACCTGTCGAGATTGGCTTCGTTCTTCACCAGAAGCGCGCGGGCGAGGAAGTAGAAATCTTCCACCTGCTTGCCGGCCAGGTCCGCCTGCAACGCTTCCATCAGCGTCAGGTACTCGCGCAGGGAGACCGGGACGCCGGCGCCGCGCAGATTCGTGAGGAAGGTGATGAACATGGAGCGATTATAGAAAAGCCTGCCGGCCGAGACCAGCGGCTTGGCGTTCCGGCCAGGCCTGCTTCGGTCGTGGCGTGCCCGATCGCTGATCGGGACCGGGCACGCGGCCCTCAGGAGAGGGACGTCAGCATCTTGCCCAGGTCGGTGGACTCCAACTTGAAGGAGACCCGTTTGTCAGCGCCGGCAAGCGTCGCGTATCGGTCGCCGAGCAGTTTCTCGCCGAGGATCGAGGCGAGAACGGACACCGACATGTCGTTGACCTCGATGCTGAATGTCCCGTCGAGCTCCTTCGGGTCGAGCTTTGTCGCGGATGCCTCGCACCACTTGGAGCATTGGCCCGTGCCATGGTTGTAAATGGCTCCGCACCCGTTGCTACAGGAAATGGAGCAGCCGTGACCGGCATCGCATGTTGCCATCTTGAAAATCCTTTTCACTGAAAAGATCTGTTGCATCAGGGCTGCATAGAGTGACGCAGAGGAATTTTCCTGATTTCGCAAATTTACTATTAAAAATACGTTTAGTCAAAAAATACTATTTTTAGTTGCGGTTCGAGGGCTGTCCTGCCGTCGAAGCGGCTGCCCGTCCCGAGGCGCTGTCCAGCAGGGCCTTCGCCTCCGGATCGGAGCGGAACATCTCGCCCATGACGTCGGAGACCGTCGGCCCGCCGTGGCCGACGAAGGGGGCCGGGCGACAGACGGCGATGGCGGCGATGCCGACGCGGGCGGTGAGCATGCCGTTGATCACACCTTCGCCGAGGCGGGCGGAAAGCCGGGCGGCGACGCCGTGGCCCAGAAGCTGGGAGACGAGGCTGTCGCCGGCAGCCATGCCACCGGTCATCGCAAGATGGGCGCCGACATGGCGGGCAAGCCGCAGGAAACCGAGGAAGCCGGGCCTGCCGCCATAGAGCACGGCGAGGCGGCGCATGATCCGGAGGTTCTCCACGAGCACGACGGCGAGATCGAGGATGGCGCGCGGCGAGATGGCGGTGACGACCGAGACGCGCTTGACGCTGTCGCGCACGATGCGCACGGCGCGTGCATCCAGCGGTGTCAGAAGGTCGCGCTCGGCCAGGCGCACGAGGTCGCGGCCATCGATCACCTCGCGCAGATGGGCGGCAACGGCGGCGCGCCCTTGCGCTGTTTCCGGTCGGTTGCGATAGAGCTCAAGCATCTGGCGCAGGGCGGTGCGGGCGGCGTCCTGATCGTCGGCCTCCGCAGCCTTCGCCAGTGCGGTTCGGGTTTCGTCGATGCGGCGCAGGCGCGCGATGCCGATGATCTCGCGGACGGTCAGGCCGAGCGCGGCGACGAGAGCCAGCGCGGCAAGCGCCACGCCGAGCCAGCCGAGCCAGTCGGTGCGGGTGAAAAGATCGCGGATCAACGCATCGACCGACAGGCCGACGGCGAGCGACACGAGGCCGCCGAGGCCGGCGGCAAGCCAGCGCCCCCAGCGGATCCCGCCTGTTGCCGGAGGGGGAGCGACGACGACGGGAAGTGCGTCGGGATCGGCGCTGGGCCGCACGTAAGGCTCGTCGAAGCCGGCGCCGCCGTCGTCGGCCGCGTCGGCGATGCGGGCCGTGTCGAGGCGCACGGCCGTTGGGCGTCGCGGGCGGCGCTGGCCGGGTGAGCTCGGCTTTTCGGTCATGCCAGATGGTCTCCGATCAGGAACTGGAGCGCGCGGTCGAGACGGATATGCGGCAGCGACAGGGTCATGCCCTCCGCCGTTCTTTGGAGCTCCGGCGGACGGAAGCGGACATAGCGCACGCCCGCGTCCACCGTCGTCTCGCCGGTGAACAGCGTTTCGGGATCGTCCGGCAGGTCGCCGGGGAACAGGGCGATCTCGGTCTTGCCGTCATAGGTTTCGCCGTTGACGCGCTCGCCGGCAAGCGGCGTGCCAAGGATCGCCGGCATCTCCTCGCCGCCGTGGGTGAGGGTGGCCTCGCGGGTGGCGCGGATCGCGGCGAGCGCCAGCACGTCCACCTTTGCGCCGCCGTATTCGGCCCGCTCGATGGCCCGGGCGACGAGGCGGCGCAGCACCGCTTCGAGACGGTCATGGTCGGCGCGGTTCAGGTGATCCGCCTTGGTGGCGGCGAAGAGAATGCGGTCGATGCGCCGGGTGAAGACCGAGAACAGCCGCGAGACGCGCCCCGGGCGGAAGGCCTGCAGGATCTCGGTGAGCGCGGTCTCGAGGTCGGCGAGCGCCTCGGCGCCCGCGTTGAGCGCGCCGAGTGCGTCGACCAGCACGATCTGCCGGTCGAGCCGGGCGAAGTGGTCGCGGAAGAACGGGCGCACGACGTGCTTGCGGTAGCTCTCATAGCGCCGCTCCATCATCGCGGCGAGCGAGCCCGGAGGGATGGCGCGCGTCTCCTCGCCGAGGTCCAGGGGGGCGAAGGTGAGTGCGGGGGAGCCTTCCATGTCGCCCGGCATCAAGAAGCGCCCGGGAGGCAGCATCGACAGCGCGCGCTCGTCTTCCCGGCAGGCGGCGAGGTAGCGCTTGAAGCGGTCGGCGAGGGCCCGCGCGGTGGTCTCCTCCGCCTCGGCGAAGGGGTCGGCGGCGGCCAGGGCCTCGAGGAACGGCCGGGCGATCTCCTCGCGACCGCCCTTTCGCGCCAGCTCGACGGCCTCTTGCGAGAAAGCCCTGAAGTCCTTGGAAAGGAGCGGCAGATCGAGCAGCCATTCGCCCGGATAATCGACGATGTCGAGATGGAGCCTTCCGCGCCCGAGGGTGCGCGAAAAGAAGCTCGCGGAGGCATAGTCGATGGTCAGCCGCAGTTCGGCGATCTGGCGCGTCGAGTGCGGCCACAGCCTCTCCTTCAGCAGGGTGTCGACATGGGTTTCAACGTCGAAGCGGGGGACGGCGTCGTCGGGCTGCGGCTCGAGATGCGCGCCGGCGATGCGCCCGCCCGCCGCCGCCTCGAACAGGGGCAGCCGGCCACCGTTGACGAGATTATGCACCAGTGCGGTGATGAACACCGTCTTGCCGGCGCGCGACAGGCCGGTGACGCCGAGGCGTACGGTGGGGGTGCCGAGATCGCCGACCGTCTCCGACAGATTGTCGAAGGAGTAGCGCAGCTCGTCGGCCATGCGGGTAAGGAAGCTGTCTTGCGTCACGTATCGTCTCCGTGCCGCCATGTGGGGAGGATGGCGGGGCAGCGCAAGCGGAACGCCGGGAAGGCGGGGGCGCGGCTCAGTCGGCGGGGCCGATGGCCGAGAGCTCGGACGCCTCGTTCAGGTGGCGCGGCAGGGCGACGGCGACGAGATGTCCGTCTCCCCGCTTCAGGCTCCGCCAGTCGTCGATGTCGATGTCGATCACGGCAAGGCCGGCGGTCGGGTATTTGCCGGCGATGGTGTGGAGCAGGCGCTCCTCGCCGCGACCGGAAAGCTCCAGCGCCGTCTCCTGTGTCGCCGGATTGTGGCCGACGACCAGCAGGCAGCGGGCATCACCGCCAAGCGCGCGGATCACCTCGAGATAATCGAGGTCGCCGTCGTCGTAGAGCGCCGGGGGCATGTCGAGCGGCGCGGCGGCGCCCACATGCGGGAGAATGAGGTCGAGCGTCTGGCGGGTGCGCAGGGCTGGCGAACACAGGATGCGGTCCGGCTCCAGGCCGTGGCGGCGCATGTGGGCGCCAACAATCGGCGCTGCGGCGCGTCCGCGTCCGTTGAGCGGGCGTTCGAAGTCCGAGGGCGCATCCGCCGTCCAGTCCGACTTGGCGTGGCGCAAGAGCATCAGTCGCAGCATCGAGGGCTCCGGCTAGAGATCGGGGGAGGAGCTTGCGCCGCCATTCAATCACATGCGCGGCGGCGCGTCGTGCGGAATGCGGACGCTTGCTGCCGGCTCAGGCGTCGGCGTCTTCCGGCGCGCGACGGTATTCCAGGAGGTCGCCCGGCTGGCAGTCGAGCACCTCGCAAATGCGCTCGAGCGTTTCGAAACGCACGCCCTTCACCTTGCCCGACTTGAGCAGCGAGACGTTCTGCTCGGTGATACCGATGCGCTCGGCAAGTTCGCGGGAGCGCATCTTTCGCCGGGCCAGCATGACATCGAGGTTGATGATGATCGCCATGCGGCCTCCTTACACGAACTGACGGTTTTCGTCCGCAATTCGCGCGGCTTCCTCGAGTGTCCAGCCGAGCACCACGAGAAGCGCGCCGGAGATTACGGCAAGCACGTCATTCCCGGAGAGGCCGACGGCAAGCTCGCGGCTGCCCGGAGCATTCGCCCAGCTCGCGGCAAGGCTTGCGAGGCTGCCGGCTACGATGGTCACCGGAGCGAGCAGGGCGACGATGACCCCGATGCGCCTCAGCCGCCGTCCGCTTTCGGGGACGAGCACGGCGCCGCGCGCGAAGCCGAGGAAAAGCCGGCGTAGGATGAGGAGACCAGTGACGATGAGCGTGAGCGGGATGACGCCGAGCGCGATGCAGAGGATCCTTGCGGTCGGGGTCAGGATGGTGCCGCTGCCGGCGGAGAGGGCGTCGACAAGCCAGCGGTCAAACCCCGCAGGGTCGGCGACCGCAGTGATGGCCAGAGCGAGCGGCAGGCCGACCGCAACGGCGAGCGTCACCCAGGCCATGGCACGACTCATGCGGATGATCCGGGCCATACGGCGTGCATCGTTGGGCATGTGGTTGGAGGTCATTTCAGTTTCCTTCATGTTCTGGTTTTCAAATTTATTGTTTTACAATAATTATTTTCTGTCAATCGAGTTTTTCAGACCTGGGGAAACGGACTTCGCCATGCGCAAGCTGTCAGTCAAGCCGTCTTCGTTGGTCCGTGCGGCCTGACTGTCCGCCGTGCTCCTCCTTGCCTCGGCCTGCTCGCGCATGCCGCTGTCGAGCGCGGCCACATTGCGCAAGTTCGATCTGCGTGCGACTGATTCTGGGCGCGTGGAAGTGGTGGTCGGATATCTGGAACGGATGCGGGGCCGGCCGGGGCGGAGCGGGCATGGTGTTGCGCCAGATCGAGAAGGCGAGTGGCGCGAGGGCTCCGGGTTTTCTCTCTTCGGCGTCACAGCCGGGTGGGCCGGCGCGGGCGCACCGTGCTCGGTCGCCTTGTGTCTCGACGGGCGTGAGGCGCGCTCTCAGCGCCCGTTTTCGGCGAGCTGGGCGGCGAAGGCGGTGACGAGCGGGCCGATCGTCGTTTCCTGCTGGGGCAGGGTGTAGGACATCCACAAGGTGTAGTCGGACGCGCGGGCGTGGAACCGCCAGAGCGTCTCGCAGCGCGTGCCGTTGCGGGTCTCGCCGGTTTTGAAGGAGATGCCGCTGGCGGCGGCGCCGGTGGCGGACAGGCGCGAGAAGCCGGCCTCGCCGTAGCGGGTCTCGAACTCCCGTGCGGCCTGCGCGCTGTTGCCGCTCGGGTGGCTGCGCAGGATCGCCGAAATGCCCGTGTCGCTCTGGTAGATGCAGCCGGCCACCCGGTCGGCCGAGCTTGGAAGCACCTGCAGCCGGCTGAGCGAGCCGACGCGGTCGGGGCAGGTGAGGCCGGTGAAATGGCGCATGCCGTTGGCGACGGTCTTCCACCCGGCGTCGGAAAGGGCCGATCCCGCCCTTTGTGCGGCTGCGGGGCAGACCGCGGTCGCGACGATGGCGGCGGCGGTCAGGATGCTGCGGGCCGCGTTGTCGCGGCCTCTGGCGTTGTGGCGCATCCCGTCGGCCTCCCTTTTTCGCGTCCTAGCGCCCGTCGCGCCGATTGAGGAAGGCGAGGCGCTCGAAGAGATGAACGTCCTGCTCGTTTTTCAGCAGTGCGCCGTGAAGCGGCGGAATGAGCTTCTTTGCATCGGTCTCGCGCAGGGTCGCCGGGTCGATGTCCTCGTTGAGGAGCAGCTTGATCCAGTCGAGCAGCTCCGAGGTCGAGGGCTTCTTCTTCAGGCCGGGCAGATCGCGCAGATTGTAGAAGGTCTTGAGAGCCTCGGCGAGAAGCGTCTCCTTGAGCCCAGGGAAATGCACGTCGACGATCTGGCGCATCGTCTGGGTGTCGGGGAAGGAGATGTAGTGGAAGAAGCAGCGGCGCAGGAACGCGTCGGGAAGCTCCTTCTCGTTGTTGGAGGTGATGATCACCACCGGGCGCTGGCGCGCCTTCACGGTCTCCCCGGTCTCGTAGACATGGAACTCCATGCGGTCGAGTTCCTGGAGAAGATCGTTGGGAAACTCGATGTCGGCCTTGTCGATCTCGTCGATCAGCAGGACGGGTCGGTCCTCGGACGCGAAGGCCTCCCAGAGCTTGCCCTTGCGGATGTAGTTGGAAATATCGTGCACCCGGTCGTCGCCGAGCTGGCTGTCGCGCAGACGCGAGACGGCGTCATACTCGTAAAGCCCCTGCTGCGCCCTGGTCGTCGACTTGATGTGCCATTCGAGGAGCCTGGACCCGAGGGCATCGGCGATTTCCTGAGCGAGCACCGTTTTGCCGGTGCCAGGTTCTCCCTTCACCAGAAGCGGCCTTTGAAGCGCAACCGCCGCGTTGACGGCAATGCGCAGATCCTCGGTCGCCACATAGCCGGAGGTGCCCTCGAAACGCATGAAATTCCCCTGATCCGTTCTGTCCGCCGGCACAGTAGGTGGCGCGCCAGAGACGCGCAAGACCTGCCGGGATGCGCCGCCCGGCCGGCATTTGTTGCCGGGGAAGAGCTGGTCAAAGCTGCCGCCTGCCGCCGGCAAGGAGAGGCGGTTTTTTAGAAAAGCTTTTATTTTCAATCTGTTGAGTGTTTTCTCCGGATTGGCACAGGGTTTGCGAACTGCTCAGCCGAGGCCGGCAGGGATTTGTCGCCGGCATGGCCATCCATGCGTCCTGGAGGTTCAGATGGGTGTTTTTGGTGCATTGAATGCGGCGGTCTCCGGCCTGACCGCGCAGGCTTACGCGCTGGAGAACATCTCCGGCAACATCGCGAATGCGTCGACGACCGGCTACAAGCGTCTCGACACGTCGTTCTCGGATCTTGTCGGCGGAGGCACCGGCGCTCAGACCGGTCAGCTCGCAGGCACCGTGTCCGCCAGTTCGCGGGCGACCAACGGCCTGCAGGGCGATCTTCAGCAGGTCGACGTCAATACCTACATGGCGGTCAATGGCTCCGGCTATTTTGTCGTCCAGGCGCGGGCGGGCGAGGTCGACGGCCGGTCGATCTTCACCGGCAATGATCTCTACACGCGCCGCGGCGACTTCGAGGTCGACAAGGAAGGCCGTCTGGTCAACAAGGCCGGCTATTACCTGATGGGTCAGCCGATCGATCCGGTGACCAAGAACGTCTCCGGCTCGGTTCCCGAGATCATGACGATCGACACGTCGGTGATCCCGGCCGTGCAGACCGACCGTATCCGCTACGAGGGCAACCTGCCGACGGTGCCGCAGACGAGCGCGAAGCTTGCCGGCGGTGACGATCTGCTCGCCACCGGGCTGACCAAGGCCTCGACGGGTGCCGCGCCTGATGCCGCTGCCGTGGGCGAGATCGTCGGCGTCGACACGATCAGCGCCGATGACGAGGTTTCGTTCCTGAACTCCTCGATCGCCGGCGAGGCGATCACCGTCTACAACTCGAGCGGCACGCCGGTGAACGTGCAGATGCGCTGGGCGAAGACCTTCGAGTCCAACGGCACCCAGGAAGACACCTGGTCGCTCTACTACCTGACGGATTCGGATGCCTCCGGCACCGCCACGAAGTGGACCAAGGTTTCCGACGCCCAGTTCGATTCCGGCACGACCAACGGCGGCCGCATGCTGGTTCCGGCGAGCAACAACATGGCGCTCACCAACCTTTCCGTCGACGGCGAAACGGTTGGCGACGTGACGCTCGACTTCGGCACCAACGCGCTGACCCAGTATTCGGACAGCAACGGTACCTCCAACATCTCCAAGCTGACGCAGAACGGCTATCCCTCGGGTGACCTGACCGGCGTTACCGTGTCCGAGGCGGGGCGTCTGGTGGCCTCCTACTCGAACGGCCGCACGCGCGAACTCTATGAGATCTCGCTCGTGTCGTTCTCCGGCGAGGCGTGGCTTGAGCGCCGCGACGGCGGTGTCTTCGAGGTCACGCCGGAGTCCGGCGAGCCGATCGCCGGCGCCACCGGCAAGATCGTCGGCAAGCGGCTCGAGGCATCGAATGCCGACATCGCCGACCAGTTCTCGCAGCTGATCGTGACGCAGCAGGCCTATTCGGCGAACACCAAGATCGTCACCTCGGCCGACCAGATGCTCAAGGAAGCGATCAACATGATCCGCTGATCGGCGTGATCACTCCACCGCCCGGCCGATCGTGGCCGGGCGGACACGTGCACCAGGACAGGCGCGGGTACGGCAATGGGACTAGGTAGCGCTCTCAATACAGCTCTGCTCGGACTGGGGTTCAATCAGCGCCAGCTCGAAGTGACGTCGACCAATATCGCCAACGCGAACACGATCGGCTACACGCGCAAGAGCCTCTCGGCGACTGTTGCCTATGACGGCAACGGCAGGGTCACGGGCGTCGACACCACGACCATGAGCCGTTTCCTCGACAAGGCGATCCAGACCCAGTACCGGACCTCGCTGGCGGAGCAGGGGTATTCGAGCGTCGCGAAGCAATACACGTCGCGCCTCGACCAGCTCTTCGGCACGATCCAGGATCCCAGCTCGATTTCGTCTGGGGTCAACAGCTTCGTCGCATCCATGTCGCAGCTTGCTTCCGGTCCCGAGGACCAGAGCTACCGGCTCGACGTCATGCGCAACGCCCAGACGCTGGTCAACCGCATCAACGACATGTCCTCCGAAATCCAGGCGATGCGCCAGGAAACGGAAGCGCAGATCGGTGAACAGGTTACCCGGGTCAACGATCTTCTGGGCGAGATCCAGAAGCTCGACCGTCAGGTGGTCGCCTCAAGCCAGAACGGCGAACAGCCGGTCGGGCTGATGGACGAGCGCGACATGCTGCTCGAAGAGCTCTCGACCTATCTCGACATCGAGGTGAAACCGACCGAACAGGGCGGCGTGCGCATCCACACGGGTGGCGGCACGCTCCTCTACGACGTCGATGTGATGAAGATGAAGTTCGATGGGCGCGGCAGCATCAATGCCAACGCGCTCTATTCCATCGATGGCAACGACCGGGGCGTCGGCACGATCGTGCTGGAAAACGCCGAGGGCAGCCAGATCGACCTGCTGGCGACGCGTTCGCTGAAAAGCGGATCGCTTCTCGGGCTGGTCAGTATGCGCGACGAGGCGCTGACCGACGCGCAGGCGCAGCTCGACGCGCTCGCGGCGACGATGGCGCGCGCCTTCTCGACGCACGAACAGGCCGGCACGCCCTATCCGGCGACCGGAACGCAGACGGGCTACGAGCTCGATCTCGCCAACATGCAGCCCGGCGACAGCCTGACCTTCGACGTCAAGGATGTGGCAACCGGGCGCACCAAGTCGGTGACGGTCTATCGCAGCGACGGCACGGAAGATCCGGCACTCACCAAGACCTCCGACAGTGACGACATCTTCCTTGCCGTCGATTTTTCCAGCGGCAACTACGGCACCATCGCCGCCGGCATCCAGGCGGCGGTCGACGGCGATCCGCGCATCGGCGCGGGCGTGCTGAACTTCACCAATCCGGCCGGAACGACGCTGCGGATGGAGGCGGCGACGCCGGCCGCGACGCGCATCACCTCGGCCGCCGCGCAGGAAACGGTTTCCGGCACCGGCACGGCCGCGGACGCGCTGCCTCTTTTCGTCGACGACAACGGCCAGCCATTTACCGGCATCGGTGACGGTCGACCGAACGTCACCGGCTTCGCGGCACGCATCCGCGTTTCCCAGGAGATCCTCGACGACCCCTCGCTTCTGGTGAAGTACACGCCGAACGTCGAGAACGGCGACACGACGCGGCCGCAGGCGATCCTCGACAAGCTGACGAAGACCGATTTCGCCTATGCGCCGGGCACCAAGATCGGCGGAAGAAACTCCGTCTTCAAGGGGACGATCAACGACTTCGTCACCGCCTCGGTCTCCTACCAGAGCAGCAAGGCCTCCCAGGCCAACGCCACCGCGACCGGCCAGGACGTGGTGACGGCAAATCTCAAGACGCGGCTCGACAGCTCGTCCAAGGTCAACATGGACGAAGAGCTCTCGCAGCTTGTGCAGTTGCAGAACGCCTATGCGGCCAACGCCCGGGTGATGCAGGTCGTGCGCGAGCTCTATGACATTCTGATGCGGAGTTAGGACCCATGGCGATCAACATGTATGGCAGCCTTGCGATGCCTTCGCAGGTTTCTTATCTCACCAACCTTCGTTCGCAGATGGACACGCTGCAGGAGCAGATCGGCACCGGCAAGCGCGCCACCACATATGGCGGCCTGGGGTCGGAGCGCGTGCTCGACCTGTCGATCAAGCAGCAGCTTTCTCAGATTGGCGTCTACAAGCAGACGATCGACCTGGCGAGCCTCCGTCTCGACACGCTCGACAAGACCAGCGAACGACTGGAGGCCATCCGCATCGAGGCGAAGGCCTCGACCGACCAGAACAATTTCGAGCTCTTCAGCAACGGCCGCAGTTCCTCGCAGACCTCGGCGGAAATCTCGCTGCGCGAGTTTATGGCGCATCTCAACACGGACGTGGGCGGGCGGTTCCTGTTCTCGGGCAAGGCCGCGGACACGACGCCTGTCCAGAGCCTCGATTACATCCTTGAGGGCGACGGCAACTTCGCCGGCCTGAAGACGGTGATCTCCGAATACAATCAGGCCGATCTCGGTGCGCTCGGCAACGGCCGGATGACGACTGCGACGGCCGGCACCCAGGTGACACTGTCCGAGGACGGGGCGCATCCCTTCGGCTTCAAGATCGACAGCGTCGCATCGGGCCTGTCCAACGCCACGGTGACCCAGACAGCGGGGCCGCCGGCTTCGCTCGATGTCGATTTCACCGGCCAGCCCGAACCCGGGCAGGCGATCCGCGTGTTCGTCAACCTGCCGGACGGCAGCCAGACCGAGGTGAAGCTGGCGGTCGCCGGCGGCGAGCAGGCCAACGAGTTCACGTTCAACCGTGGAGCGACGCCGGCCGACACGGCGGCGAACTTCCAGACGGCGCTCGACAGCGCCCTGTCCAAGGTGGCGAACACGGAGCTGAAGGCGGCCTCGACGATGCGGGCCTCCGACGCGGTGTTCGACACCGCTCCGAAGTCGCCGGTGCCGCCGGGCTACCAGCCGCTGGCGCGCGTCGTGCCGAGCGCCGGGCCTCCGGTGGACTTCACCACGGCGACGACCGTGCGCGACGGCACGGCCGATACCGTGGCCTGGTACTCCGGTGACAATTCCTCGACCAGCGCGCGCTCGGACATGAGCTCCCAGATCGACGAGAACCTGACCGTGCGCTACGGCGCCAGGGCGAATGAGGACGGCTATCGGGAGGTGGTGCAGTCGCTGGCCGCCTTCGTCGCCTCCGATTTCTCCAACTCCACGACGGAGAACCAGGAATTCTACAAGTCGATGGCGAAGCGCTCCTACAACGGGCTGACGCCGGACGGCGATCAGGCATCGGGCATTCGCTCCAATCACATGGAGTTCGTGTCCGCCCAGCGGGCTGTCGCCGATGCGAAGAGCCGTTACAAGATCGAGGAGAGCACGCTGAATGCCGCCATCGACGGCATCGAGGGCGTCGACAAGGATGCTGCGGCGGTGAAGCTGTTGACGCTCAGAACCTCGCTGGAGGTGAGCTATCAGGCGACCAGCATCACGTTGAACATGTCCCTGTCGAAGTATCTCTGAAGCCGGCGGAAGCCTTCTTCGCGACATCCAGCCGCCTCCCGGAACACTCCGGGGGGCGGTTTTCGTTTGCGCCGGGACATGGTCTGCGCCCCTGCTTTTGGAGAGGGGAGAAGAAGGAGCGAGCCTGCTGGACCGTGCCGCAGGCGTCGGGAGGGGCCGGGGCAGGGAATACGGGGGGCAGGCGGCCTGCAGAAACACGAACGCCGGCCCAGGAGGAGGCCGGCGTTCGCGAGAATGTGTGATGCGCGCCAGGCGCGCCGCATGAGCGGATCAGTTGCCGCGCAGACCCAGAGCGATGTTGCGGTTGATCTGGATCAGTGTCGTCAACCTGTCGGGCTTCGGGTCGGCCATCACGTCAAGCGTATGCTTGAAGATGAAGGCGCCGAGGGAGCCGAGGTTCTGCTTGATCTCGACCGGCAACGGGTTGTCGTTGCTGGTGACCGAGGTCGCGAGGATGGTCCACAGACGCCGGTTGTAGGACAGGGCTGCGTCGAGCGAGGAGGGGGTATCCGCCTCCCAGTCGTCCTTTACAGCCTGCAGACGAGCCGCGGCCCTGAGCAGAAGCGTTGCCTCGAGCTCACGCGGGTTTGCCGTCTTCTGCGACGTTTGCTGATATGCTGCCGTTGCCAGATTGTGCATGTGCGATCAGTTCCCGTTCGTACTCGACCAAGTCGCGAGCCCGTCTCAGGGCAGCGTAGAGAGATCCGGTTAAGATCTCATTATTGATTGCATCCACCAGCTTCATGGCGCTGGGGGCCGCCTGGATCAGGTCGTTGATCAGCTCGAAGTAGATCTGCCTGTGCCGCTCGATGTCCTGGTTGAGGTACATGAGCTGCACCGCCAGGTAGATACGCCTGGCCGGCGTGTTCGCCGTTTCAGCCGTGTAGATGTCTTTTTCACGAAGGATCGGCTCGTTGCCCTCGATGAAGATATGCGTTCGATGGTCTCCATTGGTGATGACCGTGGAGCCAACTATGAAACGCTCGCGAGGACGAAGTTCGATCTTCAGTGCCATGAAATTAGATTCTCACAGGGCTTCGATTCTTGCAAGTAATAAACGGCTTCTTGTAAAGAAGAAAGGCGGCAAGTTTCCTTGCCGCCCGGTAATATTTGCCGTGTACTTCACGATTAGAAGAGCTTGAGAACCGCCTGGTCGGCCTGCGAGGACAGCGACAGGGCTGTCGTGGACAGCTGCTGGCGGGTCTGCAGGGCCAGAAGGTTGGCGCCTTCCTCGTTGGTGTCGGCGAGCACCAGATTGTCCGCACCCGTCTGCAGGGTGTTGATGGCGGCCTTGGTGAAGTCCTGGCGGATCTGCACCGTCGACAGGCTGGAGCCGAACTTGGAGCCGGCCTCGCGCAGGGTGATCAGCGCCTCGGACAGCTCGTCGAGGGCGTTGTTCGCCTCCGAGTCGCTCAGGCTGGAGACCTGGGTGATGCTGAGGCCGGAGGCCGTCAGGTCCTCGCCGCTCAGCTTCAGCTCCGACTTGGTCGCCGAGTCGCGCTTCTCGTTGAAGGCGACGGTAAGCTTCGACGACGAGGAGTTGATCAGGTTGATGCCGTTGAAGCTGCTGTCGGCGGCAAGCTTGTCGATCTGGCCCAGGATGTCGTTGAACTGCGACACGAGCTTCTGGCGCGTGGAGGAGTTCGAGGCCGGGTTGGCCTGGGTGGTGATCGACAGGGTGTCGGCATCGCCGGCGGTGGCGCCGTCGGTGAAGGTCACCGAGGTTTCGCCGGCATCCGTGTAGTCGCCATCGGCCGGGGTGGACAGGTCGATGTTGGAGTTGGTGCCGAAGCCGAGGCTGGCGGCCAGCGAGGTCGCCTGCGTCGTTGCCGTGGAGGCATCGCCGCCCGCGTCCGTCACCGAGAGGTTGACGGTCTGGCTGTCCGTGCCGGTGATCTTGAGCTTGCCGGCGTCCGTGACCTCTGCCGTGGCAACGCCCGAGGCGTTGATCACGTCGAGAACGTCCTGAACGGTCGTGACCGGGCCGGTGCCATCCACCTTCTGGGTGGTGCCGACGGTGATGTTGATGTTCGAGACCGAACCGGTGTCGGTGTTGGTCGTGTTGACCGTCAGCGTGTCACCGTTGGCGAAGCCGAGGTTGGCCAGCGTCTGGCGCTTGGCCTGATCCTGGATCGTCTCGCCTGCAACCGGCGCAAGGCCGTTGGTGGAGATCGACGAGGAGCTCTCGATGACCGTACCGGATCCGGCGCCGCCGTCCTGCAGGGCCTGACGCGCGGTCGACTGGGCGCTCTCGACCAGCTTGGTGATCGCGGTGATGCCGTTGTCGGCCGCCTCGATGGTCTTGATGGCGTTGCCGATGCCGTCGAGCAGGTTGTTCAGATCGTTGGCGCGGGCGCCGAGCGACTGGGACGTGAAGAAGTTGGTCGGGTTGTCGAGGGCCGAGTTGACCTTCTTGCCGGTGGCCAGACGATTCTGCGTCGAGGCCATCATGTCAGCGGTGCTCTGGAGGGTCAGGAGGTTCTGACGCACGCCAGCGGAAAGAGTGATGCCGGACATTCGGAAATCCTTTCGGGCTGTCCAATTCGAACTCAAGCTTCGTTCTGAAGCTCACCGCCACAGTAGGTCCCGAATGACTAAGTTAAGGTTAACCGGCCGTTGTTCCGATCCTGATTTTTGCAAGTACAACAAGGACTTTGTTAACCATGTGGTAAGCGAATCAAAAAAACGGGCGGCGGGAAATCCCGCCGCCCGTCTTGTGCTTTCGGTCCGTCCTCAGAGGAGGCGGAGCACCGCCTGGTCGGCCTGCGAGGACAGCGACAGGGCTGTCGTGGACAGCGACTGGCGGGTCTGCAGGGCCAGAAGGTTGGCGCCTTCCTCGTTGGTGTCGGCGAGCACCAGGTTGTCCGCACCCGTCTGCAGGGTGTTGATCAGGTCCTTGGTGAAGTCCTTGCGGACCGACACGGTGTTGAGGTTCGAGCCGAAGGTCGAGGACGACTCACGCAGCGTCGACAGAGCGTTCGAGAGCGAGTCGAGCGCGGCGTTTGCCTCGTCGTTGCTCAGGGTCGAGGCGCTCGTCAGGCCGAGGCCCGAAGACGTCAGGTCCTTGCCGGAGATGGTCAGCTCGGACTTGTTGGTCGCATCGCGCTTCTCGTTGAAGGCCACGGTGAGCTTCGACGAGGAGGAGTCGATGAGGTTGACGCCGTTGTAGCTGGAGTCGGCGGCAAGCTTGTCGATCTGGCCCAGGATCTCGTTGAACTGCGACACGAGCTTCTGGCGCGTGGCGGAGTTCGCGGCCGGGTTGGCCTGGGTGGTGATCGACAGGGTGTCGGCATCGCCGGCGGTGGCGCCGTCGGTGAAGGTCACCGCGGTTTCGCCGGCATCCGTGTAGTCGCCGTCGGCCGGGGAAGACAGGTCGACGTTGGAGTTGGTGCCGAAGCCGAGGCTGGCGGCCAGCGAGGTCGCCTGGGTGGTCGCCGTCGAGGCGTCACCGCCCGTGTCGACGATCGACAGGTTCAGCGTGTCCGTGTCGGAGCCTGTGACCTTGAGCTTGCCGGCATCGGTGACCTCTGCAGCGGCAACGCCCGAGGCGTTGATCACGTCGACGGCGTCCTGAACGGTCGCGACAGCGCCGGTGCCATCCACCTTCTGGGTGGTGCCAACGGTGATGCTGATGTTCGAGACCGTGCCGGTGGCCGTGTCGGTCGACTGCAGCGTGATGGTGTCGCCGTTGGCGAAGCCGAGGTTGGACAGGGTCTGGCGCTTGGCCTGATCCTGGATCGACTCACCCGCCTGCGGCGTCAGGCCGTTGGTCGAGATCGAGGAAGAGCTCTCCACCACGGTGCCGGAGCCGGCGCCGCCATCCTGAAGAGCCTGGCGAGCGGTCGACTGAGCACTCTCGACGAGCTTCGAGATCGCCTTGATGCCGTTGTCGGCAGCTTCCAGCGTCTTGGTCGCGTTGGAGATGCCGTCGAGCAGGCTCGACAGCTCGTTGGCGCGCGAGCCAAGCGACTGGGAGGTGAAGAAGTTCGTCGGGTTGTCGAGGGCCGAGTTGACCTTCTTGCCGGTGGCAAGGCGGTTCTGGGTCGACGACATCATGTCGGCGGTCTTCTGCAGCGTCAGCAGGTTCTGACGCACGCCAGCGGAAAGAGTAACGCTCATCTTCTGTACCTTTCTGGTATCCGTAACGTGCAACGCATCCTCGTTGCCGGACCAGAATAAGCGTCGAAAGCAGAATCACATGTAAAAACAATTGGTTAACGAGGGTTAAGGTTAACTCATGGTTGCCGTAGCGAAAGGCATTTGAATCAAGGTCTTGCGACCGGTCGCCTTCCCGACGTGGCGGCGCTAGAAAGGGGAGGGCGAATCTGCGCGGAGAGATCTGGATGGAAGACGTGCTGGCAATCATTCCCGCGCGCGGCGGCTCGAAGGGGCTTCCCGGCAAGAACCTTCGCAAGATCAACGGCAAGCCGCTGATCGTCTGGTCTATCGAGCAGGCGCTGGCGGCGCGCAGCGTGTCCCGGGTCGTGGTCAGCACGGACAGTGCCGAGATCGCCGATGTGGCGCTGAGGGCCGGGGCGGAGGTGCCCGCGCTTCGCCCCGCCGAACTTGCCCGCGACGACACGGCGACGGAGCCGGTTCTGCTTCACGTCCTGAAGAACTGGTGTCCGGAAGGCCTTCCGGCTCTGGTGATGCTTCTCCAGCCGACCTCTCCGTTAAGACTTGCCGGCACGCTCGACGCGGCTGTGGCGCGGCTTGTTGGGGAAGGGGCGGACTCGCTCGTCTCGGTGTGCGAGAGCCATGCCTTCTTCTGGAGCAATCCTGCGGAGCCGCGCGCCCACTACGATTACATGAACCGGCCGCGCCGCCAGGACATCGCGGAGGCGGAGCGCCGCTATCGCGAGACCGGCTCCATCTACGTCACCCGCGCGAGCGTGTTGCTGGAGAGCGGCAACCGGCTTGGCGGCAAGATCGCGATGTTCGCGACACAGCCTTGCGAATCATGGGAAATTGACGACCTCTCCGACGCGGTTGTCGTCGAGGCACTGATGAGGCACGCCTGTTCATGATCATCGAGCGCAACATCACGCCCTTCGTGGTCTTCACCGACGATACGCTTGGCCATGCGCTCAACAAGATCGGCGACAACCGCAAGGGCGTTGTCTTCGCGGTGACCCAGGGCGGGGTGCTGGAGGGCGTGCTGACCGACGGCGACTTCCGTCGCTGGCTGCTTGCCTCGCGTGAGCTGAGGCTGGACCTGCCCGTGCGCGAGGCGATGAACCGGGAATATGTCTCGGCACCGGCGGCGCGGCGCGCGAGCGACATCGCCGACCTGTTCTCCGAGCGCATCGAATATGTTCCGCTTCTTGACCGGCAGCGTCGGCTTGTGGCGATCGCCAGCCGCAGCGCGCAGGGCCTTGCCATCGACGGGCGCGAGATCGGGCCGGGGCATCCGGCGTTCCTGATCGCGGAGATCGGCAACAACCACAACGGCAGCCTGGAGACGGCCCTTGCCCTCGTTGATGCGGCGGCGGCGGCCGGGGCGGACTGCGTCAAGTTCCAGATGCGCGACATGGAGGAAGTCTACGGCCGGCTCGACGCCGACCGGCAGGACCTCGGCGCACAGTACACGCTCGACCTGCTGGCGCGGTTCCAGCTTTCCGACGACGATCTCTTCCGCGCGTTCGATCATGCGCGCGCCCGCGGCCTGGTGGCGCTGTGCACACCCTGGGACCGGGCCAGCCTCGCCGCGCTCGAGCGCTACGGGCTTGGCGGCTACAAGGTCGCCTCGGCCGACCTCACCAACCACGACCTGCTTGCGGAAATCGCCGCGACGCGCAAGCCGATGATCGTCTCGACCGGCATGTCGAGCGAGGCGGAGATCGTCGATGCGGTGCAATTGCTGCGTCTTGAGGGCGCCTCCCATGCGCTGCTGCATTGCAATTCCACCTATCCGGCGCCGGCGAAGGATGTGAACCTCGCCTACATGGCCCGGCTTGCCGAGATCGGGCGCGGCGCGCCTGTCGGCTATTCAGGGCATGAGCGCGGCATCGCCATCGCGCTTGCGGCGGTGGCGCGCGGCGCGGCGATCGTCGAGAAGCACTTCACCTTCGACCGGAACCAGGAAGGCAACGACCACCGGGTCAGCCTGTTGCCGGACGAGTTCGCGCGCTTCGTCGACGGCGCGCGCGATGTGGAGGCGGCGCTCGGCTCGCAGAAACCCAGGCGCGTCACGCAAGGGGAAATGATGAACCGCGAGACACTGGGCAAGAGCCTGGTCGCCGCGCGGGCGCTTTCCAGCGGGACGGTCGTCGGCGAGGCGGACGTGGCGGTGCGCAGCCCCGGCAACGGTCTGCCGCCCTATCAGCGGGACCGGCTCGTCGGCGTCGTGCTGCGGCGCGACCTGGCGGCGGGCGCGCCCTTCTTTCCCGCCGATCTCGAGCGGCCCGAGGTTGTCGCGCGGGATTATTCGTTCCGTCGGCCCTTCGGCCTCCCGGTGCGCTTCCACGATGTCGACCGGCTGGCGGAGCGGACCAACTGCGACCTTGTCGAGTTTCACCTCAGCTACAAGGACATGGAGCTCGACCCGGGCGACTTCCTGACCCGCGAACGCTATCCGCTCGGGGTCGTGGTCCATGCCCCGGAGCTCTTTGCCGGCGACCATGTGCTCGATCTGGCGAGCCGCGATGCGGATTACCGGCGGCAGTCGATCACCGAGCTCGAACGGGTCGTACGTCTCACCGAGGCGTTGGCGCCGCGCTTCGACACCACCGGGCGGCCGCTCGTCATCGTCAATGTCGGCGGCTTCACCCAGGACCGGTTCCTGCCGGCGGGTGAACGCGAGAGGCTTTACGATCTGGTCGGCGAGGCGCTGGCCCGGTTCAGCGGGTCGGGCGTCGAGTTGATCCCGCAAACGATGCCGCCTTTCCCCTGGCACTTCGGCGGCCAGCGCTTCCACAATCTCTTCATGGATGGTGGCGAGATTGCCGGGTTCTGTGCCGAGCACGGAATGCGCGTCTGCCTCGACGTCTCCCACTCGAAGCTCGCCTGTGCCCACGCGCGCACGTCTTTCTCCGCCTTCCTGGCGGAGGTCGGGCCGCACGCGGCGCATCTGCACCTGGTCGATGCGCAAGGCGTCGACGGCGAGGGGCTTCAGATCGGCGAGGGCGAGATCGACTTCGCCCATCTCGCCGAAACGCTGGACCAGACCTGCCCGCAGGCGTCCTTCGTGCCCGAGGTGTGGCAGGGGCACAAGAACGAAGGCGAAGGCTTCTGGATCGCGCTGGAGCGGCTTGAGGCCTATTTCTGAGCGAGGCGGGCGGGGATGACTGCCGTGCGGCCGGGATATGTCGCCCGCCATTTGTCGAAGTCGGCGGCCATGCGCGGCATCAGCACGTCGGCATGCGCGCCCGGCGGCACCTCGTAAATGGTCGTCGAGGGATACCAGGGCGCGTTTCCGTCGCCGACGAGGATCGGGCTCGTTGTGCCCGAATAGCGCCAGACCGGGACACCGAGAACCGCAGCGATATCCGCGCCGGTGCAGTCGGGGGCGATGTAAAGGTCGGTCAGTGCGGCAAGGGCGGCGGCGTTCTCCAGGTCGTCGAAGATGTCGATCTCGTCGTAGCGGTGGATGACGATGCCGGTGCGCGCGGTGAAATCGTCGAGTTCCTCGGCGGTGTCACCATATTGCAGCGAGAGAAAGACGCAGTCGTCGCGCTCGAGGATCGGCCGCAGGCTTTCGAGGCCGATATAGAGGTGGGCGTGGCGCTTGTTTGCTCGCAGCGAGCGCCAGGACAGCCCGACCACCGGACGTCCGTCGCAAAAGACGGGGAGCTGGGAGAACCGCTCGAGCCGCTCCGGCTCAGGGCCAATGACCCTGGCCCGGTCAGGAAAGCTGTCCGGCGTCGGGCGCAGCAGGCGGGGCAGCGATCCGAGCGAGATCTGCGCGGCGAAGTCTGCGTGCGGCGAGCGCCCGCTTGCCTTGTCGAGCGCATTGGCGCGGAAGACGAGCGCGGGAAAGTTTCGGCTCAGGATCGGAAGGTTCTTGGGGCCGCATTCGACGATGACGTTCGGCGTGCGCGCTGCCGCCTCCTCGAGCATGGTGGCGGCGCGGAAGACATCGCCGACGCCCTGGTCAGACCAGAGCAGAACGGCGCCGTCTGCGACTGGCGTGCCATCCCAGACGGGCTGTGCAAAGCTGCGGTGGATCAGGCCGGGCAGCTCGGTGGCGAAGCGTGTCTCGAGAAGCTCCCATCCGCGCGCGAGATTGCCCTTGCGGACCTCGACGAAGCCGAGGGTCGAGGCGAGATTGGGGTTTTCCGGTTCCAGCGCCAGGCCCGTCTCGATCGCAGCGACCGCCTCATCGAAACGACCGAGCCTGAACAGCGTCTTGCCGTGGACCAGATGGACAAGCGGGGCATTGGCGCCGAGGGCGAGCGCGGCGGTGCTTTCGCTCAAGGCCTCTTCGTAGCGGGCGTTCGACCAGAAGGCATTCGCCCGGCTCAGTCGGTAGGCGGCGTCGGGGATCGTGCACAGGCTCTCGTCCTGCTCGAGCAGAAGCGCGAGCGCCTCGTCCCCGCGGTCGAGCGCGATAAGCGCGTCGACGCACACCAGAATGGCGGTCCTGTGGTTCGGGATCGACTGGAGCAGGAATTCCGCGACCTTCACCGCCTCAGCCTGCCGGCCCGCCATGGACAGCGTTCTGGCGTAGTCGGCCAGGAGATCGGCGTTGCCGGGCGCCGCGCGCAATGCCCGGTCGAAATCGGCGAGCGCCGCCAGCGCGCCCTCGGCGTCGCGACGCAGTACCGCCAGGCGGGCGAGCAGATCGGCATCCCCGTCGATGTGCGCAAGGGAGCGGTCGGCAACGACAAGGGCGGCTGCGGGGCCGTCCTGCTCGGCGACCAGGTCGACCAGATTGGCGAGGTGGCGGGAGGTGGCGCCGGGATGGGCGACCAATTGCGCGAGAATGGCGATGGCGCGGCGGGGGAAGCCCTGTTCGACAAAGCAAAGGGCCAGGAGATTGGCGGCCTCGGCGTTACCGGGCTCCGTCTTCAGGATCTTCTCGTAGAGCGGACGCGCGCGCGCCGGCTTGCCGTCGCGCTGGAGCAGCAGCGCCTTGCGCATGAGGTCGAGTGTCGCGGGGGAGGAAGCCGGCATCCAGTAGTCCGATCGGTCGAGCCAAGATGCGCGGAGTATAGCCGATTCGGGAAAGCTGCTTCGATGCTCGCCAGACATATCGTCCGGAGAGGGGCCGGCCGCGTGCAAGATGCGCCGCGCGCAGTTGGTTCAGGTCCGCGGGCGGTGTCGCGGGTGTGCCGAAAGGCTGCGCGCGTGTCTGCTGCCTAGAGCTTGCGGTTGACGTCCAGGCCGGTCATTTCCTGGTGCGTTGTCGCGGCGAAGGCCCGGCGCAGGCGCAAAAGGGCCTCTTCGGGGATCTGCCGGACGACTTCGCCGGTCTGGGTGTCGATGGCGCGGAAGACGAGGGAGTCGGTGATCTTGTCGCGGTATTCCACGCGCTTGATGTCACTCTTCTCGACTGGTTGCGGCCGCTCCTGCTCGGACGTGGAGCCGTTCTCGTTGCGGGGGCGCAAGGACTGGGCGTCATTGGCCGGCATCACCGCCTTCTCGGGGGCAATTTCCGTGACGATTGCGGGTGCGTTTTCCGGCTCGGCAGGTTTTGCCGTGGGCGGCTGCACGAAGACGGGCGGTCTTACTGCTCCAGTTTCCATTTTCACACTCCCGCGCCGGATGGGACCGTCCTTGGGTGACCGGCGTCAGTCTGTTCGCTGAAGCCATCGCTTCTCTTGGATTTGCATGGCCACTTCTCGTGACGACTGCAAGAGATCCTGCGTTTTATTTTTACCGCAAGCGAACTTCACGTAATCAGAATATGATATGGAAGTGAATCGAAGATTAACGATTTGGTTACAATTTTAACGAGGTCTGTTTGATCCTGATTCGTTCGGTTTCTTCTCTTTCAGAACGAAGGCGGAACGTCAAGGTGCATGAAAAAGCCCGCCGACACGTCGCGTCGGCGGGCTTTTGTTGTGCGCCAGCTCTGGTCAGAGCGAGCGGTTGAAGGCGATGCCGTCGACAGCGTCGTGGGGGCGCGGGGCGGCGCCGCCGGGACCGTAGGTGGTCGGTGCCCGTGTTGCTCCGGCTCCCTGGGCAACCTTGCGCAGGAGGTTGTCGGCGACCTCGCGCGCGGTCGCGAGAACCGCGAGGTTGATCCGCAACACCGGCTGGAACTCCGTGTGGCGGCGCTTCAGCCGGTCGACGGCGTCGGGCGCGAGATTGCCGAGGGCGATGGTCTGATCGCGGATATGGGTCATACCGCGCATGTAGATGCTGACCAGCTTTGCCTTGTCAGGCTGGAGCTGGCCGGCCTCGTCCAGCTTGCCGAGGCGGACGAGTTCGGTCTCGCGCTCGATGATGGCCAGCAACTGGGACATTGCGTCCTCGAGCCGTCGGCAGGTTGCCTCCGCCGCGCGGGCATCGGCAATTGCTCCGGAGAAGAACTCCGGTGCCAGTTCCGCGATCTGCTTCGTATCAAGGTTCATCGTCAGGACCCTTCCTGCAAGGCGATCAATTCGCGCTGCACACTGTCTGCGATGCCGAGGCCGCCCGAGCGGGCGATGGTGTCGGCATATTGTTCCACCAGCATTCCGCGCCAGGCGTCGGAACCGGTGCCCCCGCCCCAGGTGCCGGCGCTGTCCTCAAGGCCGGCGAACATCGACTGGAGCATGGTGTTGATGAAGACGGACTCGAACTGCTCCGCGCTGTGGCGGGTGGTGTCCTGGATCGAGGAGCCGCGGGCGGAGGCCTCGCCGCGCGCCTGGCTCATGAGCGAGGAGGCGCTGGCCGCGGGCGTGCGGTTCTGGGCGGCGCCAAGGGCGGTGTCGATGGAAAGTGCGCTCATCACATCACCTCGATATCGGCCTGGAGAGCCCCGGAGGCCTTGATGGCCTGGAGGATCGAGATCATATCGCGCGGGCCGATGCCGAGGGCGTTGAGCCCGTCGACGAGCTGCTGCAGCGTCACGGTCTCGGGGACCACGGCAAGCTTGTTGTCGGACTGGTCGTCGACAAGGATGCTGGTGCGCGGCTCGATGGCGGTCTCGCCGTTGGCGAAAGGCAGCGGCTGCACCACCTGCGGCGTCTCTGCGACCGTGACGGTGAGGTTGCCCTGGGCGATGGCGATGGTCGAAACCTTGACGTTCTGGCCCATGACGATGATGCCGGAATTCTCGTCGATGACGATGCGTGCGGGCAGATCCGGCTCGACGATGAGCTGCTCGATGTCGGTCAACAGGTCGACGATGTTGCCCTCGAACTGGCGCGGCAGGTCGATGCGAACGGTCGCCGGATCGAGGGGCTCCGCCGTCGGCAGGCCGATAAGTTCGTTGATGGCGAGCGCCATGCGCCGCGCCGTCGTCAGGTCCGGGTTGCGCAGCGCCAGCCGCAGGCTGGTCATCGAGGCCAGCTTGAAGTCGATCTCGCGCTCGACCAGCGCGCCGTTGGCGATCCGCG
This sequence comes from Stappia sp., assembly GCF_048268045.1. Classification (GTDB taxonomy): domain Bacteria; phylum Pseudomonadota; class Alphaproteobacteria; order Rhizobiales; family Stappiaceae; genus Stappia. Next base: position 163,555 of record NZ_JBLWWG010000001.1, on the reverse strand, counting down.
CCGAGGTCGGCACGCCGCGTACCACGGTGGCCGCGTCGCCCTGTGCGGAGAAGCCGCCGATGGCCAGCGGCCCCTGGGCGATGGCGTAGACCTCGCCATCGGCGCCGAGCAGCGGGGTGACCAGAAGCGTGCCGCCCTGCAGGCTCTTGGCATCGCCAAGGGCGCTGACGGATACGTCGATCCGCGTGCCTTGAGTGGAGAAGGCCGGCAGGTTCGCCGTCACCATCACCGCGGCCACATTGTTGGTGTTGAGGTCGAAGCCGCGGGTGTTGACGCCGAGGCGCTCGAGCATGGCTTCAAGGCTCTGACGCGTGAAGGGCGCGTTGCGCAGGCTGTCGCCCGAACCCTGCAGGCCGACGACGAGACCGTAGCCGATGAGCTGGTTGTCGCGAATGCCTTCGAAATCGGAGATGTCCTTGATGCGCGAAGCGGCCTGCGCCGAGGGGACGACGAGGCTCGCGGCAATGAGGGACAGCAGCAGAGCGAGGATGGTTCGTGCCAGCATCATGTCGAATGGTCCGCGTGCGGGTCTGTGACATGATCGCGGAATGCGATTGGCGTGCCAGTTTTTTTGAGGCAGCGCGCAATTTTGCAAATCATTGAAATTTATCGATATATTTTTTAAGCTAGCGTTCGCCTGCGGTTTTTCGGCAGGCCTGCCCGGCAAGAATTGCCGGCGTGTTAACGCTTCATTTACCAACTCGGAAAATTGTGTAGCCCATGATGTGCTGCACTCGACCAGGATCGGCGTCCTTATGAGGATCTCAGGCTACAGCCCGCTCTCCGGCGTGTCGGGGGGCAAGTCCAAGAAGCGTGCCGGGGGAACCGGAGGCGCTTTCGATGTCGGCTCGAGCGAGCAGTCGCATGCTTCGGAGGCGACCGGCTCGGCCGGTGGTGTCTTCGGTATCGGCGGGCTGCTTGCGCTTCAGGAGGTCGATGACCCGTTGACCGGTCGCCGCAAGGCCACGCGGCGAGGAAACGACCTGCTCGACACGCTCGAGAATCTGAAGACCGACCTCTTGGCCGGCCAGGTGTCGACCGACCGCCTCGGGCGGATCGCGCTGCTGCTCTCGCGGCGCGAGGACAGCGGAAATCCCGATCTCGAGCAGGTCATCGACGAGATCGAATTGCGCGCCCGGGTGGAACTCGCCAAGCTCGGTCACTACTGATCCGCGATGTAGGTGATGTCACCAATTTGTCCGAGAATGGCGCAATCCTCTGCGTAACTAGCTGAATATTCTGCCATAAATTTGATCGTATTTTCCTGCCCGGTGGCGTTGTCCGTTGGCCGGTTGAGGGCTATATTCCGCGCGGCCTAGTTGGGAGCCGGAGTGGAACATGACGGTTGAGTTGGATGCCGAGTATCGTCCGAATGAGGACGAACTTTTCATGAACGAGCGTCAGCGTGAGTATTTCCGGAACAAGCTGTTGCGGTGGAAAGAGGATCTCCTGAAGGAGAGTCGCGAGACGCTGACGAACCTTCAGGAAGAAAACCAGAATCACGCTGACATTGCTGATCGCGCGTCCTCGGAGACGGACCGATCGATCGAACTGCGCGCGCGCGACCGGCAGCGCAAGCTGATCTCAAAGATTGATGCTGCCCTCGAGCGGATCGCGGACGGATCTTACGGCTACTGCGTCGAGACCGGAGAGCCGATCTCTCTGAAGCGGTTGGAAGCCCGTCCGATTGCAACCCTGTCGCTTGAAGCGCAGGAAGCGCACGAGCGCCGTGAGAAGGTATACAGGGACGATTGAGTTCCCTGATCGGCACTTGGTAAAATTATCAGGGTTTTCTCCTGGCCCGGGCGTTTTGCCCGGGTCTTTGTTTTTTAAGTCCTTTCCGGTGTTTTGCCTTCCCCTGGGGTATTCGGGAAAGGAACCATTAAGCCGCAATGGAGGATCCATTTAAGAATTGAAAAACACACGCCGTCTATCATTCCCGGAACGAAGAACGAGGTTTGTCAGGGAAGGTTCGGGTATCAGGCATGTACGACGTGTTGATCCTGAAAGACGCGACCACGAGCGCCGACGAGTTGGTCCGGACGATGGCGGCATCCTTTACCTGTGTCGTGCAGTCGCTTCCGGAGTTCGACGGCACGCTGCTGGGTGAAGTGCGCTCCGCCGTGATCTATTCCGAGCTCAGGCGCCCGCAGGATCTCGCGCGCATCAGCGAGGCGATTCCGGCGGACTGGCGGCTGGCGAATGTCGTCTATGTCGCGCCAACGGCCGAGCGCGTCGGAGTGGTTCAGGCGGAGGCGAGCGGCATTGGCCGCATTCTGCCTTCCCACCGTTCGCTTGACGATGTGCGCGCGGCCATTCGCGACATCCTGAACCACGATCTCAGCGTGCGTCTTGTCAGCTTCCGAAGCGGGATCACCAAGGCGGTGAAGGCGACGGACACGCTGTTCAATGGCATCGGCATCGCCATGCGGCGACGCCAGCCGCTGCGCCTCGACGGCCTCTTCAGCTGCAGCGCGGCGATCAACGAAGCGGTGCTCGGGGACGGGCTTGCCACCTGGCTCAACGCCGTGCAGTCGCATCACAGCCAGACGTTGCGCCACGTCCTCAACGTGGCCGGCCTTGCGGCGAGTTTCTCCAATCATCTGGGGCTTGACGACGCGGACCGGGCGCTGATGACCGAGGGCAGCCTGCTCCACGATGTGGGCAAGCTCTTCATCCCCATTGCCGTACTCGAGAAGCCCGGAGCGCTCTCGGATGCCGAACGGGCGCTGATCACCCTGCATCCCCAGCGCGGCGCGGAGGCACTGGTCCAGAGTGGGGTGACGGATCCCATCCTGATTTCGGCCGCCCGTTCGCACCATGAATATCTCGACGGCACCGGCTATCCGGACAAGCTATCGGGCGACGCGATCAACCCGCTGGTGCGCATGCTGACGATCATCGACATCTACAGCGCGTTGACCGAGAAGCGGTCCTACAAGGAGGCGATGACGCCGCGCCTTGCGATTGCCGAGCTGGCCAAGATGAAGACGCGGCTTGACCAGCGGCTCCTGGCCGAGTTCCGGAAGATGATCCTGGAGCCGGCGTTCGCCGCCAGCCGCTCCCTGCGCGAAGAGCGGGCCCGGTCCGGCTGCGCGAGCCTGCGCATCGGGCTGCATCCGCTCGACCGGGGGAGCCAGCCGACGGCGCTTCGACGAATGGGCGCGTAGGTTCCCTCGTCTTCCCGAGGGTTGCGGAAAAAGCAACGGGCACGGCCCGCCGGGGAGCGGAGGGACCGTGCCCGCTTGCCGTTCTTGCCTGGGGAGCGCAAACGGCCTGGGGAGTTTCCGACGCCTTTGCCTGGGGAGTGCTCGGGCGTCGAGGAGGCGGGCAGGGGAGCTGCCCGCACCCTTCAGAAGGGCAGGACGATGTCGAGCACCTGTGCGCCATAGCGCGGCTGCTGCACGTCGGTGATCTGGCCGCGTCCGCCGTAGCCGATGCGGGCCTCGGCGATCTTCTCGCTCTCGATGGTGTTGCTGGCAGAAATGTCTTCCGGCCGCACCACGCCGGCGACGATCAGTTCGCGCACCTCGAAGTTGACGCGAACCTCCTGGCGCCCTTCGATCACCATGTTGCCGTTGGGCAGGATCTGGGTGACGACCGCAGCAACCTTTGTCGTCAGCTTTTCCGTGCGGTCGACCTTGCCGCTGCCCTTGAAGGCGGATGCGCCATTGGCCGAGGCGATGTTGTCGGAGGCGGTGCCGGCGGGCAGAATGAAGGTGTTGATCGCCGCGCCGACGGCGCCGCCCGTGCCGCTGCTCTCAGATCCCTCGCGCTTGCGCTCCGTGGCGTTGTCGAACTCCGCCTTGTCGGAGATTGTCACCAGCACCGTCAGGATATCGCCGACGCGGGCGGCGCGCTGGTCCTTGAAGAAGGCGCGCGCGCCGGACCGCCACAGCGAGTTGGAGTTGTAGTGCACCGACTGGGGCGTCGGCATCGGCATCTGCACGGGGCGGTAGCCGGCCGTCGTCGTCGGATCCTGGATGGCCGACAGGGCGGGGGCCTTGCCGACGTTGGCGAGCCGGTCTGCCGAGCCGCAGGCGCCGAGCGTCGCGGCGAGCGTCAGGGCAAGGAGGGGGCGGACCAGGCGCGGTGCCGCCGGAAGGGCGCATGTGCGGAAGGTCATCAGTTCGTCTCCTGGAGCTGGGCGAGGCGGCGGGGCGAGAAGCCCACCTCGACCTGGTCGTGCCCGCGAACGGTTGCGGTGATGGTGCGGCGAGACTGGAGATTGAGGATGTCAATCATGGTGCCGGCGGAGCCGCTTTCCATGGCCTGGCCGACGGTCGTCAGCGTCATGCCGGCAACGCGGTAGATCATGGTGACGCGCTCGCCGCGACGCACGAGGATCGGCTCCTCGAAATCGCTGCGGAAGATCGGACGGCCCGGCTGGATGCTGCGCCGCGCGGCAAGGCCGACGACCGTTTCCCGGTCCGTGACCTGGTTGGGAGCAAGGCGCTGGCGCGGCATCCGGTCGACCGCAAGGTCGGACGCGGAGATGATGGCGCCGCGGTCGATCGGGCGGGTGGCGGTGAAGATCTCGATGGTTTCCATCGCCGAGCCGGTGAGAGTCAGGGTGCGGCTGTGCTCGCCGCGAACGCGGACGGTGGCGCGCAACTGGCCGGAGGCCGGGTTCCAGTCGAGCATGTCGACGCGCACGGGCGTGGTCTCGCTGGCGTCGACGAGAACCGGAGCGTGCATGCCGGCGACATTCACCTCCAGCGCCTTGGCGTCGACGTTCGGATAGCGCTCGACGATCCGCTCCCGCAGGGCTTCCTCGAGTTCACGGGCGCCGATGGTGATGGCCAGTCGCTCGACCGAAACGCTGCGCAGGCCGTCCGTGTCGGCCTCCTCGTAGCCGGCGGCGCGGGCACGCTCGACGACGAGCGAGGCGGGGACGTTGCCGCGGGTGCCGAGATCGGGCGAGCGGAAGAGCGGGGTGGCGCCATGGCGACCGGCGTCGGGAAAGAAGTCGCCGAGCGTGACGACGGGTCCGGTGACGCGGATCTCGGAGCGCAGCGCACCGGCGGCAACGGCCTGAACGGCGGTGAGCGCGACGATGGCTGCAGCAAGCACGATGCGGCGGGCCGCGGTTGTGGCAAGGCTGGTCATGATCCGGCCTCCTTAGCGCAGGTTCGAGGTCGTGCCGTACATCTCGTCGGCTGCCTTGATGATGCGGGAGTTCATTTCGTAGGCGCGCTGGGCGGCGATCAGGTCGGAGATCTCCGAGACCGCCTCGACATTGGCCATTTCCAGGTGCTTCTGCATCAGATCGCCGAACCCGTCCTCGCCGGGAACGCCGACAACGGCCGCGCCGCTCGATTCCGTCTCGAGGAACAAGTTGTCGCCGATGGCTTCGAGGCCCGACTTGTTGATGAAGCGGGCGGTCTGGAGCTGGCCCAGCTGCTGCACGGCGCCGGCGGCGTCGATGATCTGCACCTGTCCGTCGGCGGAGATCGTCGTGTCGCGCGCTTCCTGGGGGATGACGATGCCCGGGGCGACGGCGTAACCGTCGACGGTGACGAGCTGGCCGTTGGCATCACGCTCGAACGAGCCGTCGCGAGTGTATGCGGTGGTGCCGTCCGGCATCTGGATCTGGAAGAAGCCTTCGCCGCGAATGGCGATGTCGAGGTCCTTGCCGGTCTCGCTGAGATTGCCCTGGGTCATGATACGGGCGGTGGAGGCCGTCTTGACGCCCGAGCCGATCTGCACGCCGGTCGGCACGATGGTGCCGGTGGACGAGGTGTTGGTGCCCATGCGGCGCAGGTTCTGGTAGAGCAGATCCTGGAAGTCGGCCCGCTGGCGCTTGTAGCCAGTGGTGCGCATGTTGGCGATGTTGTTCGAGATGACCTCGACATTGAGCTCCTGGGCTCGCATGCCGGTCGCCGCGATGTGAAGTGCCTTCATGGTGGGATCCTTCCTTCTCGCTGCCGTCAGGCCTGTAGGGAGCCGAGGCGTTCAATCGCCTTGCGGAGCAGGTCGTCGCCGTCCTGCATCATCTTGGAGATCGATGTGTAGCTGCGGGTGATCTCGATCATCCGGGAAACCTCGACGACGCCGGAGACGTTCGACTTCTCGATGGCACCCTGGAGAACGCGGACCTGCTGGGCAGGCTGCGGGTTTTCACCGGAATAGAGATTGTCGCCGATCCGCTTCAGGTACTGGTAATTTTCGAAGGCGACGACGCGCAGAGTGTCCTTCACGCCAGCCGAGGTGCTGATGGTGCCGTCCTTGGCGAAGGTGAGGTTGGTCTCGTTGGCATCGAAAACGATCGGGCCGCCCTCGCCGAGAACCGGCAGGCCGTCGGCGGTCACCAACTGGCCGGTGTTGTCGAGGTGAAGCGAGCCGGCACGGGTGTAGCGCTCACCGTCGGGCGTCTGCACGGCGAGAAAGCCGTCACCCTCAAGCGCCAGATCGAGCGTGCCGCCGGTCAACGAGATGTCGCCGGGCTCGAAGTTCGACGCTGCGCCATAGTCGAGAACGTAGGACAGCTCCCGGTCCGGCTGCTCGAAGTTCGAGGCCTCGGCCACAGGCATCAGGTACTCCTCGAACAGGAGCCGCTGGGCCTTGAAGCCGTTGGTGTTCAAGTTGGCCAGGTTGTTGGCCACCACATTCAACTGGTTTCGAAGTGCCGCCTGACGCGACAGTCCGATCAGGAGTGAATTCTCCATGACGTTTGTTCCTATGCTCCCCAGCGAGCATCTGGTCTCCCCAGATCAGATGCCGTTAACCATGAAGCAGACATCGTGCCAGTTTGAGGATTCGCGGAATTCTGCCGATTTCGCCTCGGTGGGGCTGGTCGTGCACGGCAGTTTCGAGCCGGTAGGCTTGCCGGGCGGCAAAATTTGCCTTGTCGTGCAAAACGCCAGGGGCTTGGTAACTTCTCGTTAACCATTTCCGCTTTAGAAATTAAGCATACGCGCGGGAGGGATGCGCAGCGGAAGAGATAGCAAGATGACAGCTGATGCTGATGCGGCCGAGGCCGAGGCCACCGAAGGCGGTGGCAAGTCCAAGAAGAAGCTGATCATCATTGCCGCGGCCGGTCTGGTCCTGCTCCTGGGCGGGGGTGGCGGAGCGGCCTACTTTCTCGGCTTCCTGGGCGGCGGCACGCCGGCTGCGGTGCCGGCGGAAGGGGGAGCGGAGGCTCCCCCGGCGCAGAAGCCGGCGGTGTTCTACGACCTTCCCGAGATGACCGTGAACCTCTCGACCGGCGGTCGCGCGACATACCTGAAGGTACGTATCGCTCTTGAGGTTGCAGACTCGGATGTATTGTCGAAGATCGAGCCGTATCTGCCGCGCATCCTCGATGCGTTCCAGGTCTATCTGCGCGAGCTTCGTCCGGCGGACCTGGAGGGCTCGTCTGGGCTCTTCCGGTTGAAGGAGGAGCTGCTGCGACGCATCAACACCGCTGTCTATCCGGCGCGGGTCGAAGGCGTCCTGTTCAAGGAAATCCTCGTTCAGTAGGACTTTGGGTCAATGGCCGAAGACGACGATCTCGACAACATCGACGAAGCCTGGGGCGAGGCGCTTGCCGAGCAGATGGGCGACGAAGGCGAGGAAGACGACGATCTTGCCGCCGCGTGGGGTGCCGCGCTGGAGGAGCAGGGTGTCGCCGCCGGCGACGACATGGCCTCCCAATGGGCGGCGATGATCGACGACAACGAGCCCGAGCTCGAGAACGCCACGCGCGGCGCCGACCGTATCCTCAACCAGGAAGAGATCGACAACCTCCTCGGCTTCAACATCGAGGACACGATTGCCGCCGACCAGAGCGGCATCCGCGCGCTGATCAACTCGGCGATGGTCTCCTACGAGCGTCTGCCGATGCTCGAGATCGTCTTCGACCGTCTGGTTCGCCTGACGACGACGAGCCTGCGCAATTTCACCTCGGACAACGTCGAGGTGTCGCTCGACACGATTTCGTCGGTGCGTTTTGGCGACTACCTGAACTCGATCCCGCTGCCGGCGATCCTCGGCGTGTTCAAGGCCGAGGAATGGGACGGCTTCGGTCTCTGCACGGTGGAATCGAGCCTGATCTATTCGATCATCGACGTCCTGCTCGGCGGTGGCCGGGGCATGTCGGCGGTGCGCGTCGAGGGGCGTCCCTACACGACGATCGAGAGCAATCTCGTGCGCCGGATGATCGAGATCATCATGCACGACATGGAGCAGGCGTTCTCGCCACTGTCTCCGGTCCACTTCAATCTCGAACGGCTGGAGACCAATCCGCGTTTCGCGGCGATCTCCCGTCCTGCCAACGCGGCCATCCTTGTCGAGCTTCGCATCGACATGGAGGACCGGGGCGGCAAGATCGAGATCATGATGCCCTACGCGACGCTCGAGCCGATCCGCGATCTGCTCCTGCAGATGTTCATGGGCGAGAAGTTCGGCCGCGATCCGATCTGGGAAGGCCATCTGGCGACCGAGATCTTCTCGGCCGAGGTGAACGTCGATGCGGTGCTGCACGAGACGCATGTGCCGCTCGGCCGGGTTCTCGACCTGAAGGTTGGGGAAACCCTGCTTTTCGACGTGTCGCCGAACGATCCCGTGTCGATCAAGTGCGGCGGCATCCCGCTCACTCAGGGTACGATGGGCAAGGACGAGGATTCGATTGCCATTCGCGTCGACCGCGGCCTGCAAAAACCGAAAATGACGTTGGCCGCTTTCGAGCGCGCGATGCAAAAGGAAATGGATCCGACATGAGCACGCTGCCCCTCGGACTGATCATCGAAACCCTCGTTGCCGTGCTGCTGATGGTCACGATCGGGTATTGCGTCGTGCTCAACAAGCGCCTGAAGCGGCTGCGTGCCGACGAGGAAGCGCTGCGGGCCACCATTTCCGAGCTGATCACGGCGTCGGAAATCGCCGAACGCGCCATTCTCGGGCTCAAGGCGACGGCTGGCGAGGCCGACCGGACCCTCGGACAGCGGCTGGTCGACGCCGAGCGCATGTCGCACGATCTCGCCGAGCAGGTCGCGAAGGGCAATGTTGTGCTTGACCGCATCACCCAGATCACCGAGGCGGCGAAGCCCGTCCAGAGTGCCGCTGCCGCCGCCGCGTCCGTGCAGGCTCCGGCGGAGCCGGCGCGCCCGGCCCCTGCGATGCGGGCCAGCGACATCCGCTCCGCCGCAATCGAGGCGACGGCGCGTCTCGAGCACTTCCGCAAGCGCACAGCGGAGCAGGCTGCATGACAAGCCTGCGTCTCTTTCCCACACTTCTGCTTGCGGCGAGTGCCCTTCTGGGCGTGAAGCTGCTTGCCTTCGTGCTGGACGGAGGGCATCCGACTTCCATCGGCATGGCGATGGCGCAGGAAACAGGCGCCGCGGGCGCTGCCTCGGCTGATGCCGGCGCGCCGGCGGCCACCGCAGGAACGCCGACGCCGCTCGATTCCGCGGCCGGCGACATGATGCAGGGCGACGCGGGCCAGGTCGGCGCCGATGGCGAGGTTTTGCCACAGGGGCTCGAGGTCGGCAGCTCGATCGCCGAGCGCAAGGTTCTGGAATCCCTCTCCGGCCGGCGCCGCGAACTCGACCAGCGCGAGAAGCAGGCGGATCTGCGCCAGCAGCTTCTCAAGGCGACCGAGGACCGGCTGCAGAAGAAGGTCGACGAGATGACCGCGCTCGAGCAGAGCATCAAGTCGATGCGCGACGAGCAGGAAAAGAAGAAGAACGAGGAACTCAAGGGGCTCATCGTCATGTATGAGGCGATGAAGCCGAAGGACGCCGCGCGCATCTTCGACCGCCTCGATCTCGAGATCCTGCTCAAGGTGACCCGTCAGATGAAGCCGCGCAAGCTTGCCGACGTCATGGCGAAGATGTCACCCGATGCCAGCGAACGGCTCACCGTCGCGCTTGTCACCGGGCATCTGCCCGAGGAAAAGACCGAGGCGCCTATGACCCAGGCGCTGCCCAAGATCATGGGCAACTGAGGGCGCCGCAACGCGTCCCGTCCGCTCCGCTCGCCGCCATACCGCGTCGGGCGTTGAGCCTTGTTTCCTGCCATCGGTTAAAGAGGGCGTTAAGCCGAAGCCGATAGGATGCGGCTTCATTTCATGCGCGATGAGGAGCCCGGTGAGTACAGTCGGCCGGAGAACGCAGACACTTCGTTCCGCCGGCGGCATCGCCGCCGCGGGGCTTTGGCGTGCCTGCCTGTCGCCGGTCCGGGCGGCTCTTTCGATCCTTGCGGTCGTGCTCGTGCTGGTTCCGGCCATAGCCTCCGCCGAGACGCTCAACGCCGATATCGTGGCGAGCGAGGAGAAGGGCTACGGTCGGATCGTCATCACCTTCCGGGACCGGGCGCTGCTTCCCGAGTATGACGCTCTTTCGGCTAATGGCGTGCTGCGCATCCGTTTTCGCGACGTGGTCATGGCCCAGGTCGAAAGCGTGCCGGTCAACATGCCGCAGTATGTCTCCATTGCCCGGCGCGACCCGGACGGATCCGCGATCCGCTTCGCGCTGATGCGCGACTTCCGCGTGAACACCATGGAGGCGGGCGAAAAGCTCTTTATCGATCTTCTGCCCGCAAGCTGGCAGGGCCTGCCTCCAGGTCTTCCAGACGACGTGGTGCGCGAGCTCGCCCGACGGGCGGAGGAAGCCATCCGCCGCGCCCGCGCGCTCGAGCAGGCGCGCCTGAAGGGGCAGGAGGAGCCGACCGTCGAGCTGTCCGTCGGCACGAATCCGACGTTCACCAGGCTGTCTTTCGACTGGAACGTGAACTTCGATTCCGCCTTCGTGCGCGAGGGCGACATGGTCAAGCTCACCTTCAATCAGGATGCCCCCCTCGATCTGTCCGATCTCAAGGCGCATCTCCCCCCCGGGGTGATCGATGCAACGTCCTTCAGCGATCAGGGCAAGCTCAAGTTTCTTCTGAGGGTTGCGCCCGCGGTCGATATCCGCGCGTTTCGCGAGGGCGACAGCTATGTCGTCGACGTGACGCCTCCGCAGATGCCCAAGGATCCGGTGAATGCGGCAATAGACGAGGCGCTGAACGCCGACGCCGGTGTTGCAAGCGCACCGACCGGTGTCATCGAGGCACCGGGCAGGGCGCCGGCGGTGACGGCTCCGGCGGGCCAGGTTGCCGGTCCTGATATCGAGACCGCGCCGCCGGCGGCCGGCGATGCCGCAGCCAGGCGCGCCCCGCAGCCGGCACCCGCCGAAGCCTCGGCGCTGCCGGTTCCTCCTACGCCTGCTCCCGACCCCGCGCCGGAGACCGTCGCCGAGGCACCCCCTCCGGCTACACCGATTTCGACCGCCGATGTCATGGTGGCGCCGCCTGCTGCCCCGGCCGCGGGAGAGAGCGTGGCGCGTGGAGGCGGCGCGTTGCCTCCGGCAATCGACCTGACGAAGATCGGTGGCGCCTCGCCGGCGGATGCTAATGCCTCGTCAACGCCGCCCGCTGCCTCGCCCGAGCGTCCGCCGGTGGGATATGACGACGAGAGCCGTCGCTTCGTTGCGGTCGAGGCCCGTCGCATCGGCGACATGGTTCGTGTGGTCTTCCCGTTCTCGGAGCGCATTTCCTCCGCTGTGTTCCGTCGTCACCAGAGCTTCTTCCTGGTTTTCGACACAAGCGATCCCATCGACGTACGCGGCATGCGCTCCGTTCTGTCGGACATGGTCGATGCGGTGGAGGTCGATGGCGACGGCGGCAACGGCTGGCAGACGATCCGCATCGATCTCGGCAAGGATGCGCTGGCGACGGTCGGCGTCGACGGCAGTTCCTGGATCATGACCATCGGCGACACGATTCTGGAGCCGTCGCGCCCGCTGACGCTTGACCGTACGGTGCGCGGCGACGGCGGCACCGTGATTACCATTCCTTTCCGCGAGCCCGGCAAGGTTCGTGAGGTTCACGATCCCTTTGTTGGCGACATGGTCACGGTCGTCACCGGCTTCGGGCCGGCGCGCGGTGTTCTGAAGCCGCAGCGGTTTGTCGAATTCGACGCTCTGATGTCGGCGCATGGCGTCGCCGTGGTGCGCAAGACCGACGATCTTTCGGTCGCGACGGAGGGCGACACGATCGTGCTCGAGAGGCCGCGCGGACTGTATGTGTCGCATGGCAGCCTCGATGAAGGAACGCGGGTCCTCAAGCCGACGGCTGATCCGAATGCGGCGAGCCACATCGACCTCGGCAAGATCATGTCGAGCGACACCAAGGACTTTCTGCTGAAGATCAAGGCGATGGAGTTCAACATCGCCAACACGCCGGAGAGCGCCCGACGCGTGCCGCGCATGAACATGGCTCGGTTCTACCTGGCCCACGGGTTCGCGCATGAGGCGCTGGGACTGATGCGGCTTGCCTCCGAGGAGGATCCGCTGCTCGAACGCGATGCGACCTTCAACCTGCTGATGGGCGCGGCGCAGGTGCTTGCCGCCCGTCCGAAGGAGGCGCTTGCCTTTTTGAACAAGCCGGCGCTTCTCAACAGCCCCGATGCCGCGATCTGGCGGACGATCGCCAGTGCGGGGCAGCGCGACTGGAACGAGGCCCGCCTGTCCCTGCCGCGCGGGCGTGCCGTCGTTGGCAACTATCCCGTCTTCATCCAGACCGAGTTCAATCTCGCCGCAGCGCAGACGATGGTCGAGATCAACGACTATGGCCAGGCGGCGGCGGTGCTCGCGGAGATCGACCCGAGCCTTGCCACCCACGCGCAGGCGGCGCGCTACGACATCATTCGCGGCCAGATCGCCGATGCCTCCGGCCGCTCGCGCGAGGCGCTGACCGCGTTCGATCTGGTCAAGCGCTCGGACGTGCGCCCGCTCGCCGCCGAGGCGACCTATCGGGCGCTGCGCATCCGTCATCGCGACGGAGAGGTCGACACCGCCGATGCCATCGATCAGCTCGGCGGTCTCGCCACGTCCTGGCGCGGCGACGAGACCGAGCTGAAGACACTGCGGTTCCTTGCTCAGCTTGAGGCGCAGGCGGGCAACTATCGCGAGGCCTTCGAGGCGATGCAGTCCGCCCTGCAGGCGAACGCGGGAGCAGAAACGACACGGCTGCTGCAGGATGAGATGGGGGCTGTCTTCAGCAACCTGTTCCTGCGGGGCGGGGCCGACAAGATGGAGCCGATCAAGGCGCTGGCGCTGTTCTACGATTTCCGCGAGATGACGCCAGTTGGACGACGCGGCGATGAAATGGTGCGTCGCCTTGCGAACCGACTGGTTGCGATGGATCTGCTCGACCAGGCGGGCGAGTTGCTGCGCCATCAGATCGATCACCGGCTCAAGGGCGCGGCGCGCGCTCAGGTCGCTGCCGACCTTGGGGTGGTCTACCTGATGGACCGCAAGCCGGAGAAGGCGTTGCGCATTCTCAACCAGACCCGCCAGGCCAAGCTTCCCCGCGAGCTGGAGCGCCAGCGCAACATCGTCGAGGCGCGAGCCCTGACGGAGAACGGCCGCCCCGATCTTGCGCTCGAGATCGTGCGCAACATGCGCGGCGAGGATGTCGAGCGGCTGCGGGCCGACACGCTTTGGGCGGCGCAAAGCTGGCGCGAGGCGGGCGAGCAGCTGGAAGGTCTTCTCGGTGGGCGTTGGTCCGACGACGTGCCGCTGGCCGACCAGGAGCGCACGGACATCCTGCGCGCGGCAATCGCCTATTCGCTCGCCGACGATGCCTTCAGCCTGAGCAGGCTGCAGTCGAAGTTCGGGGAGAAGATGAGCAACAGCCCGGACGCGAAGGCCTTCAGCGTCGTGACGCGTCCGGCTGATGAGCGCGGCACCGAATTTCTGTCGGTTCTCGACAACCTCAACGGGATCGACTCGCTCGACGTGTTCCTGGCCGAATACCAGCGCAAGTACCTGCATCCGAGCGTGCCGGGCGTCGATGATGGTACGCCGCTCGAGAGCCCGCAGGACAAGACGGTCGACAATGGCGCGGACGGCGGCATGGTCGCCGCGGCAGCCGGCAAGACCTGAAGCCCGCCCGAGGCCTGAGCTCCCCCGGCACAGAGCCGGAAGGTGGCCGGCGCGTGCGCGTGTCGCGTCTTATCCGGTGGCGAAACTCTGGATGAGGCTTCCCGCGATCAGGTTCCAGCCGTCAACCAGCACGAAGAAGATGAGCTTGAACGGCAGGGAGATCACCACCGGCGGCAGCATCATCATGCCCATCGACATAAGCACCGAGGCGATCACAAGGTCGATGATCAGGAACGGCAGGTAGAGCAGGAAGCCGATCTCGAAGGCACGGCGCAACTCGCTGATCATGAAGGCGGGCACGAGAATGCGCAGGCTCAGCTCCTCCGGCGTGGCGGGGGCTGGCTGGCCGGACATCTCGACGAACAGCCGCACGTCGGTTTCGCGCACATTGGCGCGCATGAAGGCGTGGAACGGAACCGAGGCGCGCTCGAACGCTTCACTAAGCTCGATGTTTCCGTCGACCAGCGGCTGGACGCCCTCGTTATAGGCCGTCTCAAAGACCGGCATCATGATGAAGGCGGTGAGGAACAGCGCCAGAGACGTCATGACGGCGTTGGGCGGTGCGGTCTGCAGGCCGATGGCCGAGCGCAGCAGCGACAGCACCACGACGATCCGGGTGAAGCTCGTCACCATGACGAGCACGGACGGAGCGAGGCTGAGGATCGTCAGCAGCGCGACGAGCTGCACCGCGCGCTCGGTCAGCGTGGTTCCTTCGCCGAAGCCGATGGAAATGTCCTGGGCGAAGGCCGGCGCGGCCAGGCCAACGGTCGCCAGCCCGATTGCCAGCGCGGCGACCTTCATACGGCGTGCGCGGAGCCCGGTCCGGGGACCGGATCCCTCTGCCGGGGCTCCGCGGCTTTCGCTCATGATTTGCGCGGTCCGCTGATTTCACTCAGAAGGCGCGCCATCTCTTCCTCGATCGCATCCATCGAAGTGGCCTGACCGGTACGGGCGGGTGCCGCTTCGTCCTTTGCCGCGTCCGGCGTTGCGTCGTCGCCCTTCTCCGAGCTGGCCTCGGTCGCGGCGGCGGCCGGTGTATCCGGCTTGTCCTGGCTTGCGGCGGGCTCGGTGACGGAGGGAGCTTTCCGCTCCTCTTCCACCGGCTGCCTGGGGGCCGGCTCTGTCTTTTCGACGGAGCTGCCGAGCTCGGCGAGAAGCGCGTCTTCGAGCGAACTGTCCAGGGCGTGGTCGGAAGCAACCGGGGGCTTCACCTCGGCGGCGGCTTGCGCGGTGGCCTGTTCGGGGCGGGCAGGGGCGCTATCAGCCGGCTTCGGGGCGGGGCGCGATGCACCACCGAGGCTGGAGAAGCTGCTGGCGGCAGGTGCGGCGGGGCGTGTGGAGGTCGGGCTCACGCCGGCGAGACTGCCGCGCGCCGAGGTGGTGTCGTCCTGCTTCTCGGTGGACGGCTCCACCGGCTTTTCAGCGCCAGCCTCCGCACCGTCGGCGTCGCGCGCCGGATTGCTTGCGTGCGGATAGGCGGTGCGGGCATTGGCCGCCGGTCCCGAGGACGGCGGGGTGATCGTGCGGCGCATGGGAGCGGGATCGCGACGCCAGGACGGCTCTGCGGCCGGTGCCGGGCGCGCCGGCTCGGGCGCCTTGGCCTCGCCCGTCGCAGGGGTGTCGGCGCGGGTTGTCGCACGCCGGGCCAGGCCGGCAACGGCGGCGCCGGCGGGGGGAACCGCCGATCCCGCGGCGGGGGGCGGTGCGCCGGTGCGGCGCAGCGCGGCGGTGGCTGCTTCGCCCGCTGCCGGCTGCGGTGCGCGCGGCTGCTGTGTTTGCGTCACCGGGCGCTGGGTCGGCGCGGCAACGGGCGCGCGCGGCTGAGCCGGAGCCTGCGGCGCGGCGGCGGGCCGGACGGGCGCGCTCTGCGGCGTGGCAATCCGTGCCGACGGCGCTTCCGGCTGCATCGCGGGCTGTTGAGGTGCCATCTGGACGGGCGCGGGTGTTGCGGCCTGCGGGGCGGTCGCCGGCTCGACGGGAACCGCCGGGGTTTCCATCGGGGGCGGAACGAAGGCCGCGTTCTGCTGGCGCGGATAGGCCTGGGCAACGGGAACGCCGCGCACGATGTTCTGCTCGACGACCACGTCGCTCGGCCCGCCGACGAGAATCAGGTGTTCGACATTGTCGCGCCGGATCAGCACCAGACGGCGCCGGGCGTCGAGAGCGGCCGCATCCATCACGGCAATGCGCGGCTGCCGAGAGCGTCCGCCGAGCGCGCGCGTGCTTGCGATGCGTCTCAGCACCCAGACAAAGATGGAGATGAGCGCGAGGACGATAATCACGGCGATGAAGAAGCCGATGCCGCGCGCCCAGCCCGGCTCCATCTGGAAGGTATCGACCAGCCAACTTGTCATGCCCAACGGCCTTTTCTTCTCGGCGGCGGATCGGCGCCGGTGCGCGCGTCCGTACCCTGGTTTGTGAAAGCGCCGGCGGGCGGCGCCTCCTTCCTTCTTGTGCATGCCGCTTGCGAGGCGCCCGAGCAAGATGCCCGTGACGGTTCTTCGCAAGCGGTGCGAATCCTTCAATTAACGCTCTTCTTTATCCGTTTTGCGCGATTCCCTCAAAGAGGGAAGCTGCAAGCAGGATCGAATCCGGGCAAAAAGTGCCGATATCGCTTTGCATTCTGCCATCTTGCGGCCGAGGTGTCCTGGCTGGCGCAGGAGATCCGCCATTCAATTCTTACCAGTCGGTTAATCGTTAACCCGGTGTTAACCATATGGGCGGCAGGATCTGCCTAGTTCGAAAAATCGCCCACGGAGCCCGGCCATGTCGGTCACGAACCTGCCTCTCTTCCAGATGCTGAAGTCGAAGATGCAATGGCATCAGACGCGGCAGGGCGTGCTCGCCGAGAACATCGCCAATTCCGATACGCCCGGCTACGAGGGGCGCGATCTCAAGAGCTTCAGTTTCGATGACGCGATGCAGCACGGAAGCATCGGCCTCGAAACGGCGCGAACCTCTTCCGGTCATCTGGCCGGTTCGATGGTGCATGAGACAGGCGGGTCGAAGGTCAAGCCCGTCGGCGGTTTCGAGGTCACGCCGGATGGCAACTCGGTGACCCTCGAGGAGCAGATGATGAAGGTGACCGAGAACCAGCTCGACTATCAGGCGGTCGCTTCGCTCTATTCCAAGAGCCTCGGCCTCATCCGAACCGCGCTGTCGCGCAACGGTTAATCCCCGCGAGTCGGGCGGGCGCAGGTCTCTGCGCCCGCCGGGTCCGAAGGAGTGAGACATGGATTTCGTCAAGTCGATCTTCGTCGCTGCGAGCGGCCTGAAGGCCCAGAGCGGGCGGATGCGCATCATAGCGGAGAATATCGCCAACGCCGATTCGACCGGCCGCTCGCCGACCGAGGATCCCTATCGGCGCAAGATCCCGACGTTCCACGCCACGCTCGATCGCGAGTTGAAGGCGGAAGTCGTGGAGCTTGGGCCCGTCGAGGTCGACAAGAGCGACTTCAAGACGCGCTATGAGCCCGGTCATCCGGCCGCCGATGCGAGCGGTACCGTGCGGACGCCGAATGTCGACACGCTGGTTGAGATGGTCGACATGCGCGAGGCGCAGCGCTCCTACGAGGCGAACCTCAATCTCATCAGCGCCACAAGGCGCATGGTCCAGAAGACCCTCGAGATCCTGCGCGCCTGATCGGCGCTGTCCACGTCACAAGAATTCTGAGCCAACGGAGCCGCAGCCATGTCCATCCCGTCGATCGCCGCGAATGCCTATCGCATCACGTCGGCCCTTTCCGGCGCGAATCAGGATACGCAGGCAAAGGCCACCTCCATGGGTGCCCCCGACTTTGCCGGCATGGTAAAGTCGGCGGTGGAAAACGTCGTCGACCAGGGCAAGAAGTCCGACCAGCAGGCCATGGCGCTTGCCGAGGGCAAGGCCAACGTGGTCGATGTGGTGACGGCGGTCGCCGAGACCGAGGTCGCGATGGAGACGCTGGTCTCCGTGCGTGACCGGGTGATCTCCGCCTACCAGGAGATCATGCGCATGCCGATCTGACGCACCGCGCGGATCGGCTGGCCGGCGCGGCGACGGAAGCGCGGGCGCGCGGGGCTCACGGCGAAATGCCGACGGACCACGCTGCGGGCCGAGCCGGACAAGACGGATGCGAGCATGACCGGACCTGAAGTTCTGGATATCGCGCGGGAAGGGGTCTGGACCCTGATCATCATATCGGCCCCGCCGATGGTCGTCGGACTGCTGGTTGGCGTGGTCATCGCGCTCTTCCAGGCGTTGACCCAGATCCAGGAAATGACGCTCGTCTTCGTTCCCAAGATCCTGGCTATCTTCCTCACCTTGCTGATCACGCTGCCCTTCATGGGTCAGGTGCTGTCTGCCTTCACGGCACGGGTCGCCAATCTGATCATCGCGGGCGGCTAGCATCATGCAGTTCTCCGTCCAGATGCTTCCCGGCGTCGCCCTGGTCTTCATGCTGATCTTCGCACGTATCGGCACGATGCTGATGCTGATGCCGGCGCTCGGCGAAGGTTCGATCCCCTCACGGGTCCGCCTGTCGCTGGCCTTGATCCTGACGATGGTGTTCTTCCCCATGGCGCAGCCGCTGTATCAGGTCGACGCGGCCTCGAGCATGCCGCGCATCCTTCAGCTTTTCGCCATGGAATTCGGTATCGGCTTCTTCATCGGGCTGGGCGCGCGGATGATCACCTATGCGCTTTCCATCGCCGGCCTGATCATCGCCAACCAGTCGGGCCTTGCCTTCGCCATGGCCACGGACCCGACCATGGACGGACAGCAGGGTGCGGTGATCGGTGCTTTCCTCAGCCTGCTCGCGGTGACGTTGATCTTCGCGACGAACCTGCATTATCTGACGATTGCGGCGATGAACGACAGCTTTCGCCTGTTTCCGCCAGGTGGCATGATGCCGGTGGGCGATTTCGCCCAGATGGCGACCGATATGGTGGGCGAGATCTTCGGCATCGCCATGCGCATCTCTGCTCCGTTCCTTGTCGTCGGTCTCGTCTTCTATTTCGGTCTCGGCCTGCTCAACAAGCTGATGCCGCAGATGCAGATCTTCTTCATCGCCATGCCGCTCAACATCGCCATTGGCGGGCTCATGCTCTTCGCCCTGCTGGTGACGATGATGATGTGGTACCTGTCGCACTTCGAAACGGCCCTGGGCCGGTTCATCGCGGGATAGGGCGATGTCCGAGCAAGACGCTTCCGAAAAAACAGAAGACCCCACGCAAAAAAAGCTCGACGACGCGCTCGAACGCGGCGACGTGGCCAAGAGCCAGGAGGTCTCCACCTGGTTCGCCATGCTCGGCACCGGCCTGGTCATCGCGATCATGGCGCCGGGAGCGGCCGAGGGGGTCTACACGGCGTTGCGCGGGTATCTGGTCCATGCGCATGAAATCCCGGTCGACGGCGCCGGACTGACACTGCTGTGGCGCGACACGGGACTGAAGATCGCCGGTATTCTGGCATTGCCGCTGCTGATGCTGCTGGTGCTCGCGGTGGCCGGCAACATGGTTCAGCACAACCTCATCTGGACCACGGAGCGGATGAAGCCGAAGATGGAGAAGATTTCTCCCGCCGCCGGCTTCAAGCGGCTGTTCTCGTCCGAAAGCCTGGTCAATTTCGCGAAGGGGCTGGTCAAGATCTTTGTCGTCGGCGGGCTGATGGCCGCGGTTCTGTGGCCCCGGCGTGACGAGATCGACACGATGATCATGCGCGATACCGGCGTTCTTCTGGAGGAAGTGCGCGGGCTGGTGCTGCAGCTCATCATCGCCCTGCTGTCGGTCATGACGGTTGTGGCCGCGCTCGATTTCCTCTGGCAGCGCCAGAAGTGGTTCGAGAAGCAGAAGATGAGCATTCGCGACATCAAGGACGAATACAAGCAGACGGAAGGCGATCCGCTGGTCAAGGGCAAGATCCGGCAGTTGCGCATGGAGCGGTCGCGCAAGCGCATGATGGCCGCGGTGCCGGAGGCGACGGTGGTCGTCACCAACCCGACGCACTTCGCCGTTGCGCTGAAATACGAGCAGGGAATGCAGGCGCCCATCTGCGTTGCCAAGGGTTCGGACCGGATCGCACTGCGCATCCGCGAGCTCGCGCGGGAGAACGAGGTGCCGGTGGTCGAGAACCCGCCACTCGCCCGGGCGCTGTTCGCGGCCATCGACATCGATCAGGAAGTGCCGGAAGATCAGTATCGCGCTGTGGCGGAAGTCATCGGATTCGTTTATCGAATGCGGGAACGCAGATCCTGGCGCAGTTGATTGCCAGTGACCGGTTGTCCATCGTCCAGTGTCGGGAGCGCGGAGCCTGACCGGGCGTCCTTCGGGGGTTGGAATGAGTGAGATCGAACCGATGTCCCGTGGCGCGGTCGTGGAACGGCCCGAGCGCTCGGGAAGCATCGGCCTTCTGATCGTCCTGGCGCTCGGGCTCGTGGCGGCTGCGGCGGGTCTGGCGTTTCTGCCGCATGATGCGGCGGAACCCTTTGTGCTTGCCCTGCTCGGGGTGCTGGCCGTGGTCGGCGTGTTCTCGCTGTTCGCGGGCGCCATCGGGCTTGTGCGCTTCAGCGCCCGCCAGTCGGCCAGTCCGCTGCCGGCCGCCTTTCTCGATTCCTTCGACGATGGCGTCCTCATCTGCGAGCGCGACGGGCGCATCGTCTATTCCAACAGTGCCTATGCGGAACTGATCGGCGCGGAGACCCCGGCCGAGGTGCGCGGCGTCGAGCGGGTCTTCTCCTCCGATCCGTCCGCGACCGACGCGATCTTCCGCCTGTCGCGCGCGGTTGCCGAGGAAGGCAGCGGCGAGGAGGAGGTCCGTCTGCCGCATCCGCTCGGGCACAGCGACGGCGACCCGCGCTGGTACCGGGTCAAGGTGCGTCCGATCGACCTGCCGGGCGGAACACGACGCGGCCCGGCCGCCACCGTCTGGCAGCTTGCCGACATCAGCGGCGACCGCACCGAGCAGGAAACCTCATTCCAGGAATTGCAGCGGGTCATCAACTTCCTCGACCATGCACCGGCGGGCTTCTTCTCCTGCGACGGCGGCGGTCGGGTGGTCTATCTCAACGCCACGCTTGCCGATTGGCTTGGCTACGATCTGGTCCAGTTCGAGGCCGGGACCCTGCGCCTTTCCGACTTCATCAGGGGCGACGGGGCGGGGCTGCTGCTGTCGCTTCAGGGACGTGCCGGCGAGGTCAAGAGCGAGACCTTCGACCTGGACCTTGTCGCGCGCAACGGGCGCGGCGTGCCGGTGCGCATCCTGCACCGGGTGCCCTTCGACGCCGAAGGCCGGGCGGGCGAGAGCCGGACACTTGTGCTGAATCGCTCCAAGGGAGAAGATTCGGCCGAGGCGCTGCGCTCCTCCGAGGTTCGTTTCGCGCGTTTCTTCAACAATACGCCGATTGCCATCGCCTCGATCTCGCGCAGCGGCGACATTCGCAAGACGAACGCCCCCTTCGTTCGGCTGTTCGGCACCTCGGATGGCGGGGAGACGGCCGTCAAGCTGGTCGACCTCGTGGCGCCGCCTTCCCGCCAGCGCCTTGGCGAGCTTCTCGTCGCCGCGGCCGACGGGCAGAGCGAGATCCTGCCGCTCGACGTTCGGCTCGATGAGCGCGAGGACGGGCGCTCGGCGACCGTCTATGTCTCGGCGGTGCGCGACGGCGAGGAGGATGGCGACGTCGCCATCGTCTACGTGCTGGAGACGACGGCGCAGCGCGCGCTCGAGGTGCAGTTCGCGCAGGGGCAGAAGATGCAGGCCATCGGCCAGCTCGCCGGCGGCGTCGCGCATGATTTCAACAACGTCCTGACAGCGATCATCGGCTTTTCCGACCTGCTGCTGGCCAGCCACCGGCCGAGCGACCCGTCCTTCCAGGACATCATGAACATCAAGCAGAACGCCAACCGGGCCGCAGGCCTGGTGCGTCAGCTGCTTGCCTTCTCCCGCCGCCAGACGCTGCGGCCGAAGGAACTGGCGTTGAACGACGTTCTCGCGGATCTTTCCATCCTGCTCGACCGGTTGCTGGGCGAGAAGGTCGAGCTCAGCGTCGTGCACGGCCGCGATCTGTGGCCGATCATGGCCGACCTCAATCAGCTCGAGCAGGTGATCGTCAACCTGTCCGTCAACGCGCGTGACGCCATGCCCAGGGGCGGGCATCTCACCATCCGCACGCTCAACGTCGACGAGGAACAGTCGCGCTCCTACGACAACACCCGCGGCATGCCGGCCTCGGACTATGTGCTGATCGAGGTGGTCGACACGGGCACCGGCATGACGCCGGAGGTGATGGAGAAGATCTTCGAGCCGTTCTTCTCGACCAAGGACGTGGGCAAGGGCACCGGGCTCGGCCTTTCGACGGTCTATGGCATCGTCAAGCAGACGGGCGGCTTCATTTTCTGCTCGAGCGAGATTGATGTCGGCACCGCCTTCCGGATCTTCCTGCCGCGCCATGTGCGCAACGAGGCGGAGCAGGTGGAGGTGAAGCCGGTCGAACAGACGCCGCTCACCGATCTCACCGGCTCGGCCACCATCCTGCTCGTCGAGGACGAGGAGGCGGTGCGGGCCTTCGCCGCCCGTGCGCTGACCTCGCGCGGCTACACCGTGCACGAGGCCTCGAGCGGCGCGGAAGCCCTGGAGATCATGGAAGAGACGGGAGGCGACGTCGATCTGGTCGTCTCCGACGTGGTCATGCCGGAGATGGATGGTCCTTCGCTTCTGCGCGAGCTGCGCAAGACCCGGCCGGACCTCAAGATCATCTTTGTTTCCGGCTATGCCGAGGATGCCTTCGAGAAGAACCTGCCGGAGAACCAGAAGTTCTCCTTCCTGCCGAAGCCCTTCACGCTGAAGCAGCTTGCGACCGTGGTGAAGGACGTCCTGTCCAGCTGATGCGCGGCGGGCTTTGCGGCCCGCGCGCAAGGGGGCGAGGATGGGAACCGGTTGGAACCGGGACAACGAAAGAAAGCAAAAAAGGCCGCCGGCATCAGCCGGCGGCCTTTCTCGTTTTGCGGGGAAGAAACGACAGTGTCCGGCCCATAAGGGCCGGGCTTCCTAGTTGCAGGTCGATGCCGCCTCGGCCTTGGTCTTGAGCCCAACCAGGCTCTCGCGGTTGTTGTACTGCGGCTGGGTGAGCGTGAAGACCTGCTCCAGCGCGGTGCCGGCGTTGTTGACCACGGCGACGTCCTGAACGACAAGCGTGTCGCAGTTCGCGCCCTGGAAGCGGACGCGGATGCGGAACTTGCGCGGACCGTTGTCGGAGGGGCCGAACTCGCTGTCGAGGGCAGGGTTGGCCTGGGTGACGGTGCGCTCGAGCACCACCATGTTCGGCTGGTTCTGGGCGATGGCCGTGCCGCGTTCGACCGCATTGGCGACGATGGTCTGGCGCACGGTCTCCGGCTGGGCGCGCACGCGAAGGGACTGAGCGCCCGCGGGCACGGTCAGAACGGGGGCGTCCGGCGTTGTCGGGCGGCTGGTTCTCCGTCCTGTGTCGCAGGCCGCAAGAGCGAGGGCGGCGACGAAGAGAACGGTCAATCGAAGATACATTTCAAATCCATCCTTCTGCGGCATTGCGCATGCAATCGGACAAGCGGATTTTCTGCCTTCCGGTACGATCACAACGGATGTCACGGAAAACGGTTCCTTCGGCCCGGCCCTGCTTCCGGTCCGGCATCCATCAGGATGCGCCCGCGCAAGTTAACAGACCCTGCGTGAGGTGGCACCCTTGGCAGTTCGTTCAGGAGGGGAGTGGAGCCTAAAAGCTGTCACCTGTGTCGAAGCCGCCACCGCCAAAGGACCCACCGCCGGAAAAGCCGCCTCC
The DNA here is from genome assembly GCF_048268045.1 of Stappia sp. GTDB lineage: Bacteria > Pseudomonadota > Alphaproteobacteria > Rhizobiales > Stappiaceae > Stappia. The sequence continues at coordinate 139,863 of NZ_JBLWWG010000001.1, read as the reverse complement.
GCCGAACGAGCCGCCGCCCCGTTCACCGCCCATGGAGCCAGGCAGGCCGATGCCGCTGGGAAAGCCGATGTCGCGCCCGTGGCGGCTGCGCTTGCGGCGGGATTTCTCCGCCTTGGCCCAGTAGTCGGCACCTGACAATGCGCCCTTGGCCAGTTCGCCGAGGAGCACGCCGGTGAGGCTGTCATCGTTGAAGGTCGAATCCCAGGTGTCATACCCCTTGCGGCGAAACTGGCGGGTTACCTTGACCAGCTCGTCGCGCCGGCGTTCAAGGTCGCGCAGGCTCCGCTGCTCGCTCTCGAGCGTGCCCGTGGCCTGATCGATCCGTGCCTCGAGGTCCTGCAGGCGGCGCACGATCTGTTCGTCCTCGCGCGATGGCGTGGCAAGGGCCTCCTTCCAGAGCTGGGACAGCTCCTCGGAGCGCAGCGACCGAAGCAGGGCGTCCTCGGCGCTGCGGTAGTCCGCATCCTCGCCGGCGAGGAACGGCTGTTCCCTGCGGGTGACGTCCTCAAGTTCGGTCTCGAGTTTCTCCAGCCGCGCCGTTGTTTCCTCGATGCCGGTCTCCGCCGTCTCGATGATGCCGGCCAGATCCGAGCCGGCGATTTCGGCGGCGACCTTGCGGGAGAATTCCCCCAGGCGCGCCTGCTCGGTGGCGGCTTCCGCCTCGCGGTCGCTGGCATAGCCGTCGAGCCTTTCGGGAATCTCCACCAGCATGGCGTAGTTGGGGCGCGCGTCCTGATAGCGGATGAGCCCGGCGACCCAGCGGTCGAGCAGGCGCACCAGCCCGCCGTGACGGTAGGCGGGGGTGCCGAAGCCGCGTTGCCACAGATAGAGGAAGAGCGGGTCGCGCTCGTAGGCCCGACCCTTCTCGGCGCGGTCGGTTGCCGCGAGCTTCGCTTTCTCGCGGGCCGCGTCCGCTGTCTTGCGGGCTTCTTCGGCGCGGATGCGCTGGCCGGCATACTCGGGGTTTGCCTCCAGCCGTGTGTCGACCTCGTCCAGAATGGCATCAAGGCGGTCGCTGGCCGCGTCGCGGTCGCGGGTGAGCTTGCGCCGCGCCTCGGTCAGCTCGGTGATCTCGGAGGTGAGCGCGTCATGCTCGGCGCGCAGCGACGACTGCGCGAGGTCGCGCTGCTCGAGCCGCTTGCGGGCCTCCGCCTCGTCCTTGTCGATCCGCTGGCCGAAGGCGTGCTCGCCCGCGTCGCGCAGGCGGAAGCGCGCCAGTTCGCGGAACGCATCGAGCTCCGCGCGGCGCAGGTCGGCGATGTCGCTCATCGCCAGTTCGACAGTGCGCTTGACCGAGGCTTCCTCCCGGCGAAGCTCGCTGAGCGTGCGCTCGATAGAGCCCAGGGTCTGCCGTCCGCTCACCATTCCCGTGTCCACCTCGACCTGTCATGCGTCTTCGGCTGGCCTACCATTTGGTGATCGCCCCCGTTTCTACCGGCTTCGACCAGTCCGGCTCGAGGCGTCCGCGCGCCTTGGCGCCGAGCACCGGATCCTGCACGATGCCGTCGTCCTCCTTGTCCCGGCGCACGGCGTCGAAGGTGCCCTTCGACACGCGCTGGGCCCAGATGTCGACGTGCTTGACCTCGCCGTCCTCTTCCGAGGTGACGTCCTGGGAGACGACTTTCCCGTCCGGGCCGATGGCCTCGACGATGAGGTAATAGTTTCGCGCCGCGCGGTTGGCCTGGGGAATGCGGGTGACGCCCGAGGGCGTTCCCGGTCGCGAGACCACGCGGACCTGGAATGTCTGCAGCAGCCTGGCCTCGAGCGCGCGCAGCCGATCTGCGGCCTGACGAGCCGCGGGCGCATCGCCCGTGGATGCGGCTGCCCTGCCGGTGGCGGCGATGGCGCGCGCGTCCTCGGCGACCTGGGGCTCCTCGGCGACGGCGGCGATGCGCTCGACCAGTGTGTCGTAGGTCTGCGGCAGCGTTTCGCTCAGCTCGATGCGCAGGTCCTGCGCCGCGCGCTGGCGGGGCACTTCCACGAGGAAATGCCAGGCAAGACCGGCGGCGAGGGCAAGGGCGAGGGCGATGGCCAGCCATTTGCCCCAACGGCCCCGGGTGACATAGAGCGTCGCCAGCGTGCGCTGGAAACCGAGAGCCGGCGGAGTGTAGACGAAGCGGTTGGCCTTCAGGTTCTCCACGCCCTCGGCGAGGATACGCTCGGAAACCTCGATGCCCTGGCTCTTGTAGATCTGACGCAGCCGCTCGATCATCTGCGCGTCGCGCTGGTCGGAATCGAGTTCCTTGACCGCGATCCGCTCGTCATGACGCAGCGTGTCGACGACATCCATCGCCATCATCAGGTCGTCGAGCGGGGCCTTGGTCGGGGAGGCGCTTTCGGGGGGCATGCTTTCGTTCCCGTTGGGGCCGGTCGGGCGAACCCGGTGACGCCGGACTCGCTTGTCATATGTGGCCGGCCGGGAGGTCGGCGCAAGCGCCCGGCGGCCGTCGGTGGCCGCCGGGTGACGTCATTGCCTAGGCGCCGAGGGCGTTGCCCTGGGCGGCGAGGCGGGCGAGCCGGCGCTTGCCGTCCTCCACCGCGTCGCGGATCTCTTCGGAGTTCTTGGTCGACATCTTCCGCATCTCCTGGATGATCTCGCGAGAGTTCACCTGGAAGTTGATCACGGAATCGACGAGCTTCTTGACTGCGGCCGCCTGGACGGTCGGTCCATAGCCAGCTTTCAGCGCCGCTTCCTGCACCGCATCGCCGATCTCCGCAAGCGTTTCCAGCGACTTCGACACACCTTCCTTCATGGCGTTGAGCGTTTCGGTGGATTCGTGCAGCCCCTGAAGGCCGGTGAAGGAGGCGTTGAGCGCCGTCAGCACCGAGTCGTTGGTGGAAAAGAAGCTGACCGCCTGCGAATAGACCCGCTCCTTGGCGTTTGTCGTCTGCATCAGACGCGCCATGATCACCTCGGACGTGTTGTAGCCGATGGTGAGGTTGTCGGAGAGGTCCTTGGCGATCTGGTAGCGCTTTTCCTCGTCCTGCATGGTGCGCATGGTCTCGTCGCGGGCAAGCTCCAGGCGGGCCTTGCCGGCCGCGTCGTCGCCGGTATAGGCCTCGACCTTGCCGTTGGCGCTCTCAAGCGCGGCCTTGGCCGCGTCGAGACGGTCCGAGGCGGAGCCGAGAACTTCCAGCGCCAGAACCTCCGCCTGTTTCAGTGCGCCGCGGAAGTCGCGATAGGCCTCGAGGATGCGCTGCTCGCGCTCGATCTGGTCCTTGGTGTCGCGGGCGACGTCCAGATAGGTCTCGCGGATCTTGCCGAAGCGGTCGGAGATGGTGCCGCGCGTCATGTCGCGCCACTTGTTGGAAATATTCTCCATGAAGGAGATCTTGCCGTCGGCGAGCTGGTCGACCATGCCCTTGGCGTCGTCGCGGATCGAGTTGAACGCCTCGGTGATCCCCTCGTAGCGCTCGCCGATGCTCATCGCCTGGATCTCGTTACGCACCACCTCGTTGAAGGTCTGCGACTGGCCGAGCGTACGCGTGATGACGGCGATCTTGTCCGGAGAAAGGTCGGAGATCTTCTCAAGCAGCGCGTTGATCGGCGCCTCGGCGGTGCTGCCCGGCATCAGGCCCATGTCGCGCAGCGCGCCCATGGCCCGGTCCAGATACTGTATGGGGGAAAGCGCGGTTGCAGGTGTCGTATCCGCCATAGTCCGTCCTCTGTTTCCCTGCCCCGGCGGTGCGAACGCGCATCCAGGTTCCGGTGGCAATCGTGTTACGCCCGATTTTTCGACGGCAAACGCGACCGCATCGTGACGAAGGTGGCGCGCCGCGGCCAGGGCGAGTTAAACACATTCGCGCCGCCGGTGGCACCATTCACGAGCGGTCCGAATACGTGGCCGCCGCCTGGCCGTCTCTAGCCGGCGCGCGCGACCGCGATGCGCGCCGCCAGGCCGGCGTTGTTGCGCACCAGCGCGATGTTGGTTTCCAGGCTGCGGCCCTGTGTCAGCTCCAGGATGAACGACAGCACGAAAGGCGTGACGTCCTTTCCGCTGACACCGCGCCGGCTTGCCTCGTGCACGGCGCGCTCGATGGCGCCGGCCATCTCGCCAGCGGGGATCTCGGCTTCCGCTGGAACCGGGTTGGCGACGAGCAGCCCGCCATGGCCCGGGAAGGCGTCGCGCATGGCCATCAGCCGCGCTATCTCCTGCGGCGTGTCGAGCCGGTAGGGCGCGGCAAGGCCGCTGTCGCGGGACCAGAAAGCGGGGAAGACGTCGGTGCCATAGGCGATGACGGGCACGCCCTTGGTTTCCAGCACCTCGAGCGTCTTGGGCAGGTCGAGCAGCGCCTTGGCTCCGGCGGAGACGACGCAGACCGGCGTGCGCCCGAGTTCATCCAGATCGGCGGAAACATCGAATGTCGTCTCCGCGCCGCGATGGACGCCGCCGATGCCGCCGGTGGCGAAGACCTCGATGCCGGCGGCGTGGGCGGCCATCATCGTCGCGGCGACGGTGGTCGAGCCGGGGCGCTTGGTGGCCAGCGCAAAGGCAAGATCGGCGCGCGAGCACTTCATCACGCCCTCGGCACGGGCGAGGCGTTCGAGCGTCGCGTCGGAAAGGCCGACGTGCAGAGCGCCGTCGAGAATTGCAATGGTGGCGGGGACCGCGCCATGGGCGCGGATGTCGGCTTCGACCTGGCGGGCCGTCTCGACGTTGCGCGGCCAGGGCATGCCATGGGTGACGATGGTTGATTCCAGTGCGACGACGGGCTTGCCGGCGGCGCGGGCCGCTGCCACTTCCTCGCCGAAAACGATGGGCGCGTTCGTGCCTGTTTCTGCCGCTTCGCTCATGCGCTCTTCAGATCCTCTCGTCGGACCGCCCGGCCTTTGGCGCGGACGGGGTGCCTCTCCCCCGGTGTCTCCCCACAGTCACATTCGCAAGACGTGTTCCCAGGCGCGCTTATAGGGGCGGGGGCAGGCCGAGTCGAGCGCCTGCGCGCGGTCGCGGGTGTGCCATCCGGGCGCATCCCTCAGCCGTCGGCGATCGCCGGCCAGGACAGCGTCGCGGCGACGGCACCGTCGCAGCGCAGGGTCAGCGCGGCCGCGCGCAAGCCGGCGGCAACGGCCCCCCTCAGGTCACGGCCATGATCGAGACCGGCAAGCGTTCCGGAGATGAGTGCGTCGCCCGCGCCCGTCACGTCGCGTACCGCGCCGGGCTCCACCTCCACGTCGAGCCGGGCGATGTCACCGCCTTCCATCAGCAGCAGCGGCGCGGCGCCGTCGCTCAGGCAGCAGGCGCGCAGCCCGGCCGCGCGCAGCGTCCGCGCAAGCACTTCCGGATCGGGAAGCGGCTCCTGTTCGTCGTGGCCGGTCAGCGCCGCTGCTTCCGCGCGGTTGCAAAAGAGAAGGTCAAGACGAGGCAGCAGCGCGCGAAGCCGGCCTGCCTTGGCCCGGGACACGGTGTCGGCGGCAAGGCGCCGCTCACCCGCGGCCGAGGCCAGCCGCTCCAGAAGCGGTGCCGGCAGATTGGCATCAAGAAACCACAGGCGGGCCGAAGCGGCGGCCGGCAGGGCTTCGTCGAGTGCGTCGACGGCCAGTCCGTCGGTGATGCGTCCGTCCACGACGGCGGCGGGCAGCGAGCCGTCGGGATCATGGATGGCGATGTAGCGGCCGGTCGGGACGCCGGGGCAAATTGCGGGGCGGACATCGACCCCCTCGTCGGCGAGGCGCTCGAGCAGCGTGCGCCCCTCGGCGTCGTCGCCAAGGGCACCGACAAGAGAGACCGGCACGCCGAGCCTGAGCAACGCACGCGCCACATTGGTCGCGACACCGCCGGGGCGGCTGGAAAAGGCCGCCGGCGTCGAGGTTTCCCGCAGCACCTCGCGCGTGGCGTGGGCGAGCGTGTCGAGATGGATCGCGCCGAAGCAGCAGACGGACATGGCTGGGGAACCTGAGCGGATTTCGAGCTGACGACTACATCGCACGCCGCCCGGCATGGGGGGAAGTGGCGGCGCGGTGATTCTCCCGCTGCCCGCCACCTGTCAGGCGGGACCGTAATTCCGGCGTGACGCAAGTTGTCCACCGAACGTGAACGAAGCTCGAACACGAGCCAAATCAACGTTCTGTTTCAATACTTCAGCTTGCATTGCGGGGTGAGAACAAAAATGGTACAAACGCGCGATTTGAAACGCCGTCCCCGGCGTGGAATAAGGATGCTCCTGTGTCGCAAAATTCACTCCGCTTGGTCGAAGGCATTAAGATGGACAAGACAAAGGCGCTCGACGCCGCGCTTTCGCAAATCGAACGGGCGTTCGGCAAGGGCTCCATCATGCGGATGGGCCAGGGCCAGGTCGTCGAGGTGCAGACTGTTTCGACCGGCTCGCTCGGGCTCGACATCGCTCTTGGCATCGGCGGCCTGCCGCGCGGGCGCGTCGTCGAGATCTACGGCCCGGAATCCTCGGGCAAGACGACGATGGCGCTGCACACGATCGCCGAGGCCCAGAAGAAGGGCGGCATCTGTGCCTTCATCGACGCCGAGCATGCGCTGGACCCGATCTATGCGCGCAAGCTCGGGGTCAACATCGACGACCTGCTGATCTCGCAGCCGGATGCGGGCGAGCAGGCGCTCGAGATTGCCGACACGCTGGTCCGTTCGGGCGCGATCGACGTGCTTGTGGTCGACTCGGTCGCCGCGCTGACGCCAAAGGCCGAGCTTGACGGCGAGATGGGCGACAGCCTGCCGGGCATGCAGGCGCGCCTCATGAGCCAGGCGCTGCGCAAGCTCACGGCCTCGATCTCGCGCTCAAAGTGCATGGTCATCTTCATCAACCAGATCCGCATGAAGATCGGTGTGATGTTCGGCTCGCCGGAAACGACGACGGGCGGCAACGCGCTCAAGTTCTATGCCTCGGTTCGTCTCGACATCCGTCGCATCGGCGCGATCAAGGACCGCGACGAGGTGGTCGGCAACCAGACCCGCGTCAAGGTGGTGAAGAACAAGCTCGCTCCGCCGTTCCGCCAGGTCGAGTTCGACATCATCTACGGCGAGGGCGTTTCCAAGATGGGCGAGCTGCTCGACCTTGGCGTCAAGGGCGGCATGGTCGAGAAGTCCGGCGCCTGGTTCTCCTACAACAGCCAGCGTCTGGGGCAGGGCCGCGAGAACTCCAAGCAGTTCCTGCGCGACAATCCCGAGATCGCCAATGAGATCGAGCTGGCGATCCGCCAGAACGCCGGCCTCATCGCCGAGCGGATCACCGAGCCCTTCTCGGAGACCGAGGCGGACGAGGACGGCGTCGTCGGCGAGTGATCGCCCGGCGTTGCCCTGTCTGGCGGATCGCGTAAGGCCGGCGGGCCCCGTGCTCGCGGTTGGTCCGGGCTTGTGATCGAAGCGCCCGCGTTCTCGCGCCGTGACATGCGGCAGACGAGACCGCGGGCGTTTTCATTGACGGAGCCGCGCCCTGTCCATGGCTTTGGACGCGCCGGTCACGGCCTTTCGACGTCGGGTTGAACGTCCTGCGCGCGCTGGACTTGTCGGTTCCCGGCGGATAAAAGCGGCCGAAGATCTTCAGACAAGGCGCAAGGCGGGTCAGGGGCGGCCGACAGGGAGGCTGCGGGTCCGCGTTTCGCCAGCGAGCAATGGGCGGCTTCATGAGCGGTGTAAACGAAATCCGGTCGGCGTTTCTTGAGTATTTCGCCAAGAACGGTCACGAGATCGTGGCGTCCGGGCCGCTGGTGCCGCGCAACGATCCGACCCTGATGTTCACCAATGCGGGCATGGTTCCGTTCAAGAACGTCTTCACCGGGCTCGAGAAGCGCGACTACCAGCGCGCGACGACGGCGCAGAAATGCGTGCGCGCCGGCGGCAAGCACAATGACCTCGACAATGTCGGCTACACCGCCCGCCATCACACGTTCTTCGAGATGCTGGGCAATTTCTCCTTCGGCGACTACTTCAAGGACCGGGCCATCGAGCTTGCCTGGAACCTGATCACCAAGGAGTTCGCACTGCCGCAGGACAAGCTTCTCGTCACCGTCTACTCCGAGGACGAAGAGGCGCATGCCCTGTGGAAGAAGATTGCGGGGCTTTCCGACGACAGGATCATCCGCATCCCCACCTCCGACAATTTCTGGGCGATGGGCGACACCGGCCCGTGCGGGCCGTGCTCCGAGATCTTCTTCGATCATGGCGAGCACATCTGGGGCGGCCCTCCGGGCTCGCCGGAAGAGGACGGCGACCGGTTCATCGAGATCTGGAACCTCGTCTTCATGCAGTACGAGCAGCTTCCCGGCGAGCGCGTCGACCTGCCGCGTCCCTCGATCGACACGGGCATGGGACTGGAGCGCGTCGCCGCCGTTCTGCAGGGCGTTCATGACAATTACGATATCGATCTGTTCCGGGCGCTGATCGCGGCTTCCGTCAATGCAGTCGGCGTCGAGGCCGAAGGCGACGCGCGCGCCAGCCACCGGGTGATCGCCGATCACCTGCGTTCCACCAGCTTCCTGATTGCCGACGGCGTGCTGCCCTCGAACGAGGGGCGCGGCTATGTGCTTCGCCGCATCATGCGCCGCGCCATGCGCCACGCGCACCTGCTGGGCGCCAGCGATCCGCTGATGTGGCGGCTGGTGCCGACGCTGGTGCGCGAGATGGGCCGGGCCTATCCGGAGCTTGGCCGCGCCGAGGCGTTGATCACCGAAACGCTGCGGCTCGAGGAAACCCGTTTCCGCAAGACGCTGGAACGTGGCCTGTCGCTGCTCGACGAAGCGAGTGCCGATCTGGGAGAGGGCGCGGAGTTCGACGGCGAGACCGCCTTCAAGCTCTATGACACCTACGGCTTCCCGCTGGATCTGACCCAGGACGCGCTGCGTGCCCGCGGCATCGGTGTCGACACCGATGGCTTCCGCACCGCCATGGAGCGTCAGCGCGCCGAGGCGCGCGCCGCATGGTCGGGCTCCGGCGAGGCGGCGACCGACACGGTCTGGTTCGCGCTGAAGGACCGGCTCGGAGCCACCGACTTCTTGGGCTACGACACGGAGACGGCCGAGGGCGTTGTCACCGCGCTGGTCAGCGACGGGACCGAGGTCGCGACGCTCGCGGCCGGCGACACCGGTCTGGTTATGCTCAACCAGACGCCCTTCTACGGCGAGTCCGGCGGTCAGGTCGGCGACACCGGCTGGATGCGCGGCGAGGGCGTCGAGATAGAGGTCACGGGCACGCAGAAGAAAGCCGACGGCCTCTTTGTTCATGAGGTCAAGGTCGTGTCTGGCACGCTTGCGGTCGGCGTGGCGCTGGAGCTTCTGGTCGACGGAGGCCGCCGCAGCGGAATTCGCGCCAATCACTCCGCCACGCACCTTGTCCACGAGGCGCTGCGCGAGGTTCTCGGCGGCCATGTGGCGCAGAAGGGCTCGCTGGTCAGCCCCGAGCGCCTGCGGTTCGACTTTTCACATCCCAAGCCGATGTCGGCGGAGGAGCTGAAGCGGGTCGAGGATCTCGCCAATGCCATCGTGCTGCAGAACGGCGAGGTCTCCACCCGCCTGATGGGCGTCGACGAGGCCATCGAGGAGGGAGCGATGGCGCTCTTCGGTGAGAAATACGGCGACGAGGTGCGCGTTGTGTCGATGGGCCGCGCGATTGAGGGCGACAAGGCAGGCAAGACCTATTCGCTGGAGCTTTGCGGCGGCACCCATGTCGCGCGCACCGGTGACATCGGTCTTGTTACCGTGGTCTCGGAAGGAGCGGTCGCGGCGGGTGTTCGCCGCGTCGAGGCTCTGACGGGGGCTGCCGCGCGCCAGTATCTCTCCGGCCAGGACGAGCGGCTGCGCGCCGTCGCCGGTGCGCTCAAGGTGGCGCCTGCGGATGTGGCGGCGCGTGTCGCTACGCTCGTCGAGGAGCGGCGCCGTCTGGAGCGCGAACTTGCCGATGCACGCAAGAAGCTCGCGATGAGCGGTGGCGGCGCCGGCGAGGCCGGTGCACCGAGGGATATCGCCGGCATCAAGCTGCTCGCCCGCGTTGTCGAGGGGCTAAACCCGAAGGATCTCAAGGGGCTTGCCGATGAGGCGAAGGGCCAGCTTGGATCCGGCGTGGTTGTGCTGGTCAACCGTGGCGAGGAGAACAAGGCGGCCGTGGTCGTTGCGGTGACGGCAGACCTGACCGACCGGATTTCGGCGGTTGACCTCGTGCGCCTTGCCGCCGAACAGCTTGGCGGCAAGGGCGGCGGTGGCCGGCCGGACATGGCCCAGGCCGGCGGCTCTGACGCCTCGCGCGCCGATGAGGCCTTCGCGGCCATCGAGGCGGGGCTGCAGGCCGCCGCGAGCCCCGCGGGAGCCTGACGCGTGGCGCCGGGTCGCGAGCCTCGCTTGGAGGCGGCGGACGACCCGGCCCGCCCGACGGACCACGCCCGGCCTGCCGAGACGCGGCTGTCGGCCTATCAGCGCCTGCGCCGCCGCGTCTACCGCTGGCTGGAGGTCGGTCCCGCCGGTGATGCGCAGGGACGCTGGGTGGACCGGCTGCTGATTGCGCTCGTCATCTCGGCCGTGCTTCTCGTTGCTCTTGAGACCGAGCCCGACTTCGAGAAGCAGTGGGGCGACCTCTTCGCGTTTGCCGAATTGTGTATCGGCACGGTGTTCCTCGTGGAGTATCTGGCGCGGCTGTGGATCGCTGACCTGCATCCGCCCTTCCGCCGCTACACGCCGTTGGGTGCGCGCCTTCGCTACGCCCTGCAGCCGGTGGCGCTCATCGACCTGCTGGCCGTTCTGCCCTTCCTGCTTGCGCCGTTGCTGTCCGCTGGCGACTTCAAGGTCCTGATCTTCCTGCGCCTTGCGCGGTTCTTCAAGATCGCGCGTTACTCGCCCGCGCTGCGCTCGCTCGCCAACGCGGTCTTTGCCGAGCGGCATGCCATCGGCGCCAGCCTCATCATCATCTTTGGCGTGGTCATGGTGGCGGCGACCGCCATGTACATGGCGGAGCGGCATGTTCAGCCGGACAGCCTCGGCACAATTCCCGCCGCCATCTGGTGGGCGCTGACCACGGTCACGACCGTCGGCTACGGTGATGTGGTGCCGGTGACGCGCATCGGCCAGATGATCGGCGGGCTGGTGATGTTGCTCGGCTATGGGCTGTTCGCGTTGCCGGTGGGCATCGTCGCCACCGCCTTTGCCCGCGAGATTCATTCGCGCGACTTCGCCATCACCTGGGGCATGGTTGCGCGCGTGCCGCTGTTCCAGGACCTCAAGGCGGCGGAGATCGCCGAGATCACCAAGCTGCTGCGGGCCCAGTCGGCCGCGCCCGGGCAGGTCATCAGTCGGCGCGGCGAGCCTGCGAACAGCATGTATTTCATCGCCTCGGGAGCGGTCGAGGCGGTTTTCGAGACATCGCGCATGCGGCTTGAGGAGGGGGCGTTCTTCGGCGAGATGGCCCTGCTTGCCGAGCGGCGGCGTACGGCAACCGTATCTGCGGTGAGCCCGACCCAGCTTCTTGTCCTCGACTCTCATGATCTGCGCGGCCTGATGCGGCGCAAGCCCGCGGTTGCCCGCCATGTTCTCGATGAGGTCATGCGCCGGCGCGATGCTTCGGGGGGCGACATGCTGGAGGAAGAAATCGTCGCCGCGCAGGCCGATACCGTCGACAGGAGAGGCGCGGGCGATGCCGGGGACGGCGAAGAGCCCGCGACCGAGGCGGCGATGCCGGAGGTCGAGGAGACCATGCCCGATCTTTTCGCGCAGGACCCGCAGCCGGACCTTTCCGGAGAGGACGACGGCGCGCAGGACGCCCAGGCGCGGGACGAAGAAACGCCGGATGACGATCTGCCGGACGACACGGTGCCGGGCGACCGGACCCGGCCTGCCTGAGGCCGTCGGGGGGCGCGTGCCGTCCGGCTTTCGCCTGTCAGTTTGGTACGAGGCCCGCGGGCAGTCGCTCATAGAGCGGGTCGCCATACCAGAAGGCGTCCGTCGGGCCGATGGCCTGATCGACGACGTTCCAGCGGTCATAGGCCTGATAGAGCAGGACGTAGGTCGTCAGGCCGTCCATGTATTCCGCGTTCTCGGCGAAGGTGGTGGTGGCCAGGTCGATCGCCCCGCCGCCCGGGCGCTGCGGATTGACGATGGCGAAGGCCCAGGGGCCGGCAACCTTCAGCCGGTCGACGACGAACTCGACCGGGGCGCCGACACGCACCTCCACCAGCGGCCGGATGGCGTCCATGATCGCGGATCGCTCGGCCGACCCGCGGGCGGGCTCGCGCGCGCTCTGGGCAAGGGCAGGGGAAGCGCACAGGGCAAGCATGGCGACAAGCGCCAGGGCCGCGCGCACCGGCGCGATCCGCGGAAGCAATGACGTGAACGAGTGCAACGGGGTGTCCTCCAGGAAGAAAATCCGTCCACCCGATGCTGCCGGGCGGACATGAAAAAGGCGCCACACGGGCGCCTTTTCCGGGTTCACGTCTCGGCGTGGCCGTCAGGCGGACATCGCTTTCTGCAGGTTTTCGTCGATCTTGTCGAGGAAGCCGCTGGTGGTGAGCCACTTCTGGTCCGGGCCGACGAGCAGCGCCAGATCCTTGGTCATGTTGCCATCCTCGACGGTCTTGATGCAGACCTGCTCGAGCGTCAGGGCGAACTTCGCCAGATCGGCGTTGTCGTCGAGCTTGGCGCGGTGGGCGAGACCACGGGTCCAGGCGAAGATCGAGGCGATCGGGTTGGTCGAGGTCTCCTCGCCGCGCTGATGCTGGCGATAGTGACGGGTGACGGTGCCGTGAGCGGCTTCCGCCTCGACGGTCTTGCCGTCCGGGGACATCAGCACCGAGGTCATCAGGCCGAGCGAGCCGAAGCCCTGGGCGACGATGTCCGACTGCACGTCGCCGTCGTAGTTCTTGCAAGCCCAGACGTAGCCGCCCGACCACTTGAGCGCCGAAGCGACCATGTCGTCGATGAGACGGTGCTCGTACCAGATCTTGGCGGCCTCGTACTGCTCCTTGAACTCCGCGTCGAAGACTTCCTGGAACAGGTCCTTGAAGCGGCCGTCATAGGCCTTCAGGATGGTGTTCTTGGTCGACAGATAGCAGGGAACGCCGCGCTGCAGGGCGTAGTTGAACGAGGCGCGAGCGAAATCGCGGATCGAATCATCGAGGTTGTACATCGCCATGGCGACACCCGACGACGGCGCGTCGAAGACCTCGTGCTCGATCTCGGCACCGTCTTCCCCGACGAACTTGATCGTCAGCTTGCCCTTGCCGGGGAACCTGAAGTCGGTGGCGCGGTACTGGTCGCCGAAGGCATGACGGCCGACGATGATCGGCTGGGTCCAGCCCGGCACCAGGCGCGGAACGTTGGAGATGATGATCGGCTCGCGGAAGATCACGCCGCCGAGGATGTTGCGGATCGTGCCGTTCGGGGAACGCCACATCTTCTTCAGGCCGAATTCCTCGACGCGCGCCTCGTCCGGCGTGATCGTGGCGCACTTGACGCCGACGCCGTACTTCTTGATCGCGTTGGCTGCGTCGACGGTGATCTGGTCGTTGGTCTCGTCGCGTTTCTCGATGCCGAGGTCGTAATACTTCAGATCGATGTCGAGGTAGGGATGGATCAGCTTGTCCTTGATGAACTGCCAGATGATCCGCGTCATCTCGTCGCCGTCGAGCTCGACAACCGGATTGACAACCTTAATCTTCGCCATGTGCTGATGACCTCGCGTCTGGGGTGGCGTGCGCAGCTTCTGCGCCCGATTCCGCTCGTCCTGTCAGGCAGCGCGAACCGCCGCCGACAATGCCGTGCGGCCCCTATAGCAAAGGGCCGGCCAAACGCAAAGTCGGCCTTTCGTCATTCTACGCGATTGAGGATGACGGACGCGTCATGCTTGCCAGATATGGCAATTCGGCGCATAGGTCATACTGTCAAGAATTCGGATAGGAGGCAGTCATGCCAGCCCTGAAACGCAAGGCCGCGCTCTGCCTGCAGTCACCCGTGTCGTTGTCGATGCGGCTCATGCTCCTTGGCTTTCTCGCCCTGACGCTCGTCCTTTCCCCGCTTGCAACGCGCGATGCTCGCGCCGCGCAGGAGATCCTTGTGGTGAGCGGGAACGTGCCGGGCGGCACGCCGGTGGTCTTCACCCGCGAGGATCTGGTCGCTCTGGGGATTCATTCCGTTCGCGCCGATACCCCCTGGACGGATGCCGCCACCCTGTTCGAGGGACCGCTGTTGCGCGACGTGCTCGACGCCGCGCGCGCCGAAGGCACGCGGATCGAGGCCGTGGCGCTCAACGACTACCGGGTCGAGATTCCGATGGAGGACCCGCGTTCGTCCGACATGATTCTGGCGCTCAGGGTCGACGGCAAGTCTATCGGCGTGCGCGAGCGCGGCCCGCTGTGGGTGATCTATCCCTGGGACACGCGCGAGGACATGCGCTCCGAGTTGTACTATTCGCGGGCGATCTGGCAGCTCAAGGAAGTGATCGTCAAACCCTGAGGCACGCGTTCGCGCTGGCCAGGCGCTCTTTCTCCGCCCTGCGAGGGTCCCGTCTTTCTGCAGCAAGGCCGCGCATGCGCGGCCTTTTCTCGTTCCGGAGCGGCCTGTAAGGTTCAGCCGGCCGGAGGGTCTTTCGCCCTCCGCCGGAACTGGAGGCGCCGTCCCGGCGCCCGCAACACGGGCCCGCATCGCGATGGATCACGGCAAGAGATGGGTTCGCGCGCTCTATTTGTCGCTTCTTGTCGGGGTGGCGATCATTACCGGCTCGCTGTTCTTCGTGCTGTCGATCCTCAACGGCCAGAACAACGACGACCGCTCCGAATACCGGCAGAGCATGATCTGGTACACGGCCCAGCTCGTCGTCGAGTTCCAGGATCTGCTGCAGGCGCTCGACACCTTCATCGTCCACGGCGGACGCCCGGCCGATGGAGAGGAGGTCTCTGCGCGTTTCGACATTCTCTGGAGCCGGGCGATCCGGCTGGACGAAGGCGAGGCCGGGCGCGAGTTCGGCGAGGTCGAGGGCGCACCCGAACTCATGTCGGCGCTGGCGTCGGCCCTTCGTGCTGCCGACGACCGGCTGGCGGAGGCGGTCTCCGGCGATGTGGCGATGGCCGAGAAGATCCGCGCCGACTTCCTTGCGCTTCAGCCGATTCTCGATTCGTTTCGCTCCTCCGTCTACCGGCTCCAACTGGCGGCGGCGACGCAGCAGCGCGAGGAGTTGCGGCAGACCGTCAATCTCGTGCTCTTTCTCATCATCGGCCTTCTCGTCGCCGGCGCGTCGATGGGGGGATTGCTCGTGCGCGAGCGCCAGCAGTTGCTGCGCCTTGGCGAGCAACTGGAGCGGCGGGTGGCGGAACGCACGGCCGAGCTTGCCCGCGCCAACATGGAGCTGCGGGCGGCCAACGAGCGGCTTAGCCAGTTCAACAATCTCGCCTCCCATGACCTGAAGGAGCCGGTGCGCAAGATCGCGGTCTTCAGCGACCTGCTGCTGGAGGGCGTGGAAAGCGGCGACAAGGAGATGATCGGCTACGCGGCCGGCGTGATGCGTGCCTCCGCCGGTCGGGCGCGGGCGCTGATCTCCAATCTTCTCACCTATTCCGCCGCGTCCGAACGGCCGCTGGAAGCGGAAACGGTGCGCATCGACACGCTCGTCGAGCGGGTCTGCGACAGCTTGTCGGAGCTTATCCGCGAGCGCCATGCGAAGATCGACGTCGATCCGCAGGCCGGCGAGATCGCGGGCGATGCGGTCTTTCTGGAGCAGCTTTTCCAGAATCTCATCGGCAACGCGGTGAAGTTCGCGGATCCCGACCGTCCGCCGCATGTGCGCATCCAGGTGGAAAGGGCGGAGGGGGGGAAGCCGCTGAAGGTTCATGTCAGCGACAATGGCATTGGCTTCGACATGCGCCACAAGGGACTTGTGTTCGAGCCTTTCCGCCGGCTGCATCCGCGCGAGCGCTATGCGGGCACCGGCATGGGCCTGGCGATCTGCGCCGCCATCGCGCGGCGCCACGGCTGGGAACTCGATGCGGACAGCATCCCCGGGGAGGGCTCGCGGTTCACCATCGATTTCGATCCGCCCGCCGCAACGGAAACGGCCGCCCGCGAGGCGGACGGCCGTTCCTGATCTTCTCCGGCCCGGCAAGGCTGCCGGGGCGGTGTGTGTCAGATGCTGGAGAGCCGGCGGGCGGCGAGCGCGATGGCGATATAGCTCCAGCCGTTCATGAGAACGGCGATGCCGCCCATCAAGCCGAGTGCCCACAGCGCTGAGGAGGGGAACTCGAACCAGATGCACAGGCCGGCGGCGAGCGAGATCACTCCGGCGACCAGCAGCCAGCCCCAGCCGTCGTGCGGACGCACCTTGAGGGCGAGCAGGATCTGGGTGATGCCCTGGGCCAGCAGGATGCCGGCGACGACCAGGGTCAGCGTGAAGGTGCCGACCAGCGGGTTGAAATAGACGGCGGCGCCGCCGATCAGCGCGATCAGGCCGGTGGCGATGCTCCACAGGAATCCGGACCAGGCCTTGACCGAGAAGGCGTGCCAGATCTGCAGGACGCCGGCGACGGCAAAGACCATGGCGATGACCAGGGTCACGGCGATAGAGCTTGCCAGCGGCAGGGCGATCATCAGTCCGCCGCCGATGACCAGGGCAATGCCGAGCGCGAGGAACCAGCCCCACTTGGCACGAACGGTATCGGTAACGGAGACAGGGGCGGCGGGTGTCGTCATGTTTGATTTCCTTGCGGTGTGGCAGACTGTGCGGACGTCGAGACCGGGA
Organism: Stappia sp.; assembly: GCF_048268045.1. Lineage (GTDB taxonomy): Bacteria > Pseudomonadota > Alphaproteobacteria > Rhizobiales > Stappiaceae > Stappia. The sequence continues at coordinate 123,193 of NZ_JBLWWG010000001.1, read as the reverse complement.
CGGAAACTCCGGCTCCGCGAGACTCTTCGACAAGGCGTAACAAAAGCTTACAGCACGCGCTGTTTGTCCGCGAGGATGTCCTGCGTTCTGGGCACTGGAAAAACGGCGCGGCTTGGGCTATTTGCGCGCCATGACACGCAATGCCAACATCGATCCGGCCGCGCGCGACATCGCGCCCGTTCCGCCCTGCGTCATCCTGTGCGAACCGCAGCTTGGCGAGAACATCGGCACAGCCGCCCGCGCCATGGCCAATTTCGGCCTTTCGGACCTGCGCATCGTCAATCCGCGTGACGGATGGCCGAGCGAGAAGGCCCGCGCGGCCGCGAGCCGTGCCGACCATGTCATCGACGCCGTTCAGGTCTTCGACAGTGTCGAGGCGGCGGTTGCCGATCTGGGCTTCGTCTTCGCCACGACGGCGCGTTCGCGCGAGATCGCCAAGCCGGTGAGCGGGCCGGACGAGGCGGCGACGACGTCGGTGCGCCTCGGCGTCCAGGGGACGAAGGTCGGCTTCCTGTTCGGCCGCGAGCGGTGGGGCCTCAACAACGACGAGGTGGCACTCGCCGACGAGATCGTCACGCTGCCGGTCGATCCGGATTTCGCCTCGCTCAACATCGCCCAGGCGGTTCTGGTGTGTTCCTATGAGTGGCGGGTGAAGGCGAATGGCGGGGCGCTGCCGTTCCGCCTCGACGTGGAGGCCAATCCCCCGGCCTCGAAGGATGACCTGCAGCGTCTCTTCGAGCATCTGGAAGGCGCGCTCGACACGGTCAACTTCTTCCGTCCGCGCGAGAAACGTCCCTCGATTGTCCGCAACCTGCGCAACATCCTGCAGAAGGCCTCGCTGACCGATCAGGAGGTGAAGACCCTGCGCGGCGTCATCGCCGCGCTCGAGGGCCGCAAGACGCGACCGCGCAAGGATGCGGGCGTCGACGGCGAGGCCGGCGAGAGCTGACACGCATCCGCCGCAATCGGCGGCGAGGAGGGATGTCATGACAGACACCCCGCAGACCGCAGGCAAGGCCGGCCCGGACCGGGCCGACGGACGGCCCGTGCTGGTCTTCGACAGCGGTGTCGGAGGCATGAGCGTGGCGCGGGCGATCCGCGCCGCAGCGCCGGAGCTTCCGCTTCTCTATGCTGCCGATTGCGCCGGGTTTCCCTATGGTGACTGGCAGCCGGAGGCGCTTGCGACGCATTGCGTCGCACTGGTGCGCGGGCTTGTCGAGGCGCACCGGCCGCGTGCGGTGGTCATCGCCTGCAACACAGCCTCGACGCTGGTTCTGCCGCCGCTGCGCGCCGTGCTCGACATTCCGGTGGTGGGCACGGTCCCGGCGGTGAAGCCGGCGGCCGAGCGCACCCGCAGCGGTCTTGTCAGCGTGCTGGCGACGCCGGGCACCGTGAAGCGGGAATACACGTTCGACCTGATCCATCGCTTCGCCTCCGAGGTGGCGGTGACGCTCGTCGGCTCCAGGCGACTTGCCGCACTCGCCGAGGACCGTCTCGCCGGCGGTATCGCGGACCGGGCGGCGATCGCCGCCGAGATTGCCCCCTGTTTCGTCGAGAAGGACGGGCGGCGCACGGATGTCGTGGTGCTTGCCTGCACGCACTATCCGCTTCTGGTCGATGTCCTGGCCGAACTGGCCCCTTGGCCGGTGGAGTGGATCGACCCGGCGCCAGCGATTGCCCGGCGTCTCGTCGATGTGCTCGGCGGCCCGGGAGCGGTCGGCGGCAGGCGGAAGGGCGGGGGCGACGCGGCGGTCTCGACCGACGGGCGCGACCTCGCCGGGCTGCTGGCCCGACTGCTCGCGCGGGAGGGCTGAGGGGCGGCGGAATTCCGCGGCCCCCCGGGGGCGGTCAAATGCCCGTTTCCAGCGACATTCGTTTGACTCACCCCCGGCTTTGGGCTAGGCAGACCGGGCTCTGCGGGCCTTGGTGGCCCGCTTTGCATTTCACACACCCGTGGACACCCGCGCCGGCGCTGTTTGGCCGGGAGTCCTGTCGCCTGCAGCCCGGAAGGCAGCAGGAAAGGAGGGCGTGTTTCCTTTAGACGCCTTTAGCGAAGGAACCGCGCATGTCGAAGCGCCATGGTGTAAAGTACAAGCTTGACCGCCGGATGGGCGAAAACATCTGGGGTCGTCCGAAGTCTCCCGCCAATCGCCGCGAATACGGCCCGGGCCAGCATGGCCAGCGCCGCAAGGGCAAGCTTTCCGACTTCGGCGTGCAGCTGCGCGCCAAGCAGAAGCTCAAGGGCTATTACGGCAACATCTCCGAGAAGCAGTTCCACCGTACCTACGTGGAAGCCTCGCGGATGAAGGGTGACACCTCGGAGAACCTCATCGGTCTTCTCGAGTGCCGTCTCGACGCGGTGGTCTACCGCGCCAAGTTCGTGCCGACCGTTTTCGCCGCTCGTCAGTTCGTCAACCACGGCCATATCAAGGTCAATGGTCGCCGCGTCAACATCGGTAGCTACCGTTGCAAGCCCGGCGACGTGATCGAGGTTCGTGAGAAGTCGCGCCAGCTCGCGATCGTCATCGAGGCGACTCAGCTCGCCGAGCGTGACGTTCCCGACTACGTCGTCGCCGACCACGGCAAGATGACCGCGACGTTCCAGCGTGTTCCGGGTCTGGGCGATGTGCCCTATCCGGTGCAGATGGAGCCGAACCTCATCGTCGAGTTCTACTCGCGTTGATCTGTCGCTTCTCGAAGCGAAATCCGAAGGGGCGCATCGCAGGATGCGCCCCTTTTTCGTTTCGCGTCGCGCGGCCTTTCACGGATGCGGGCTTTTGATATTCGCCAAGTCGAATATGATGGGTGGAACGAGTCGACCGCAAGGCCGGGGAGGAGGATGCGATGTCGAGGATGGATCGAAGCGGAAACCCGCGGGTTTCAAGGCGTCAGGTGCTGGGGGCGGGGCTTGCCGCGCCCTTCGTTGCGCGGGCCGGCCTTGTCATGGGCGGCGCGACAGCCGGGCTGCCGCTGGTGGCGCCTGGCGCCCGGGCGGCGGACGCGGCACACTCGCTGACGCTTGGCGACACGCGGCTCACCGTCTTGAGCGACGGCGCGCTGGTGCTGCCGGCCTCGACGCTTGCCGCCAATGTCGGCGAGGAGGAGCGGGGGGCGTTTCTGACCGCCGCCGGCTTCGACAGCGCCGTGCGGCACAGCGCTCTCAACATCACGCTGATCCGCAAGGGCGATGCGCTGATCCTGATCGACACGGGCGCCGGCATGAACTTCTTCGCCGAGGCCGGGCAGCTCGCCGACAGCTTCGATGAGGCCGGGCTAGACCGGGAGGCGGTGACCCATGTCGTGCTCACCCACGGCCACCCGGACCATGTCTGGGGCGTGATCGACGACTTCGACGAGAGCGAGCGGTTCCCCAACGCCGAATACCTGATGGGTGCGGTGGAGTGGGACTTCTGGATGGATCCGGACTTCCTTGCCAACAACCCGGAGCAGATCCATTCCTTTGCCCTGGGGGCGCAGCGCAATCTCGGCGCGGTCGCGGAGAAGGTCACCCGCGTCGACGCGGACCACGCCGTCGTCTCCGGCGTGACGATGATAGCCACTCCCGGGCACACGCCGGGACACATGTCGGTTCTCGTCGAGGATGGCGGCGAGCAACTCGTCGTCACCGGCGACGCACTGACCCATCCGGCGGTCTCCTTTGAGCGGCCGGACTGGCAGCCGTCGACGGATCAGGTGCCGGAGGTCGCGGTGAAGACGCGCAGGGCCCTGCTCGACCGGGCGGCGAGCGATGGGCTGCTTCTCATCGGCTACCATCTGCCCTGGCCGGGCGTCGGCCGTGTGGAGGCGAGGGGCAACGCCTGGCGGTACATCGCCGAGGGATGAGGCCGTCGCGGGAGCGATGCCGCGCAATCGGAGCATGGGAACGGGGACGGCCGCGCGGCCGTCCTTGCCTCGGCGCGCAGCCTTTGGCATGTTGCCGCGACTTTCCGCCCCAAGGACCATGGTGCCAGCGCGATGACGAGCCTCGAGACCGTACAGATCGCCCCCGACGAGCCGGGCGTGCGGGACGACATGGACGGGCCGCAGGGCGATTGTCCGGCGCTGTTTCGCGATGCACCCTCGTCGGTCGGCTTCAAGAAGCTGCGCAAGCGCCTGCTCCGGCAGGTGCGCGAGACGATCTCTTCCGCCGCCATGGTGGAGGCGAGCGGCGCCACGCCGAAATGGCTCGTCTGCCTGTCCGGCGGCAAGGACAGCTATACGCTGCTTGCCGTCCTGCTCGATCTCAAGTGGCGCGGCCTCCTGCCGGTCGACCTGCTGGCCTGCAATCTCGACCAGGCCCAGCCGGGGTTTCCGGGGCATATCCTGCCCGAGTTCTTCGAGCGCCACGGCATTGCCCACAGGATCGTGCGCGAGGACACCTATTCCATCGTCACGGACAAGATCCCGGCGGGCAAGACCTATTGCTCGCTGTGCTCGCGGTTGCGGCGCGGTCTGCTCTACCGCACGGCGCGCGAGGAGGGGTGCCAGGCGATCGTCCTCGGCCACCACCGGGAGGACGCGCTGGAGACGCTGTTCATGAACCTCTTCTTCGGCGGGCGGCTCGCCTCCATGCCGCCGAAGCTCGTCAATGACGACGGCGATCTCATGGTGCTGCGCCCGCTCATCGGCTGCGCGGAGGACGATATCGCCCGTTTCGCCAAGGCGCTTGATGTTCCGATCATTCCTTGCGACCTGTGCGGCAGCCAGGACGGGCTGCAGCGGGCGGAGGTGAAGAAGCTGCTTCAGGAGTGGGAGCGCGCCCACCCCGGGCGGCTTTCGGTGATGGCGCGGGCGCTTGCGAACGTGCGTCCCTCGCATCTCCACGATCCGCGCCTGTTCGATTTCGCCGGCCTTGTGCCGGAAGGCTCCGCAACGCCGGCCGATGCGCGCGAGGACGCGGATCCTTGCGGCGCCGGCCTTGCCATGACGCAGGCGATGTTCGCCGCCGAATAGACCCTTCCATATCAGACCAGCCGCTGGAGCCGGGGAGGGCGCACCTTCCCCGGTTTCGTGTTTCTCGCGCCGCCCTCCCCGGCGCCTCTTCTTCCGGAGCCCGACCATGACCACCCAAATGCCCTGCGGCATCGACTTCGGCACGTCCAATTCCACCGCCGCTATCCTCGACGGTGCCGGGGCTGCGCATCTTCTTCCCCTGGAGGGCGAGAGCGTGGTGCTGCCGAGCACGCTGTTCTTTTCTTTCGAGGACACGCATGTCCGCTTCGGCCGGGAGGCCGTGAGTGCCTATGTCGAGGGCGTCGAAGGCCGGCTGATGCGCTCGCTGAAGAGCGTGCTCGGATCCAGCACCATGGCCGAAAAGACCATGATCAAGGCGCAGCGCTGGACCTTCTCGGAAATCATCGGCCTCTATCTGGGGCAGGTGAAGCACCGCGCTGAAGCCGCCGCCGGCAGGGAACTTGATGCCGTCGTGCTTGGCCGTCCGGTGCATTTCGTCGATGACAACGAGGAGGCCGACTTGCGCGCGGAGGGGGAACTGGAGGCGATTGCCCGCGCCGCCGGCTTCAGCTCCGTTGCCTTCCAGTTTGAGCCGATCGCGGCGGCGCTCGACTATGAGCGCTCGGTTTCGGGCGAGGAACTCGCCGTGATCGTCGATCTCGGCGGCGGCACCTCCGACTTCGCCATCGTGCGGGTGTCACCGGAGCGTCGCGGCAAGCCCGACCGTCGTGATGACATCCTGGCCAGCACCGGCATCCATATCGGCGGTACCGATTTCGACCGGCTGCTCAGCCTGCGGACGGTGATGCCTGCGCTTGGCTACGGAACGCCGTCGCGCGATGCCAGACGCGACCTGCCGAACTGGGCCTATTTCGAGCTGGCCACCTGGCACCGGATCAATTTTCTCTACGCGCCGCAGGTCGATACGCGGATGCGCGCGCTGAGGCAGGATGCCGCGCGGCCCGAACTGGTGGAGCGGCTGATGGAACTGGTCGCCGAGCGTCAGGGGCACGCGCTCGCCGGTGCGGTGGAGGAGGCGAAGATCGCGCTTTCCGATGAGGATCTCCACCGTCTGCGGTTTCCCCTGCGCGACACCGATCTCGACATCGAGGTGGCCTGCGCGGATCTGGTCGCGGCGATCGGGCAGTCCGTTGGCGGCATCGAGGGCGCGCTTGCCGGCTGCCTGAAACAGGCCGGCGTCGGGGCGGAGGCGATCTCGTCGGTGTTTCTTACCGGCGGCTCGGCATCCATTCCCTTCGTGCGCGAGCGGCTGACCGGGCTGTTTCCCGGTGCGCGTGTGGTGCAGGGCGATGTGTTTGGAAGCGTCGGCGCGGGGCTTGCACTCGACGCGGTGCGCAAATACGGCCCGGCGTGAACCGCCGAGCGGGACTTACGATCCGGTTTTTGCGGTAAGGCCGCGGTCGGAGCCGGCCGGCCGGTTGCGCACGAGAATGACGAGAGCAGCGGGGGCGGCGGCGGCGCCGGCCTCGGCAAGCCCGCCATGGGCGCGGCAGGTATCCGCGTCGCTGATGCCGTTGGCGGGTGCGAAGACCATGAGCTTGACGCAGGAGATGCGGCGAAGGCCCGCATCCGATTCCTGAGCCATTGACCCAAGACCCAGAACAAGGCTGAGCGCAATACCGGTGACGGCGAGTTTCGCGATCCGCATCTGTCAATCCTTTCGGTGCCGGGAACCCCTGGTACGACCGAGGACTACCCCGTATCCGCTGAGTGGTAGCTGAAACGGGTATTCATTCTGTGTTCATCTTAGGCTGATTCGGCAAAAATTTCCTAGTTCGTAAAAATTGCAAAATAAAAGGGCGGATCGACTGCGACCCGCCCCTTGTTAACAATTTGTTAACCTCTGCCTTACGCGGACTGACGGATTTCGATGCCGTTGTCCGTGAAGTGCTGCTGAAGCTCCTGGCTCTGGAACATCTCGCGAATGATGTCGCAGCCGCCGAGGAACTCTCCCTTGACGTAGAGCTGGGGGATCGTCGGCCAGTTGGAGAACGTCTTGATACCCTGGCGCAGCTCGTCATCCTCGAGCACGTTGATGCCCTTGTAGGGAACGCCGACGTAATCGAGGATCTGCACGACCTGTCCGGAGAACCCGCACTGCGGGAAAGCCGGGGTGCCCTTCATGAACAGGACGACGTCATTGCCGCCGACCTCGTTCTTGATCCAGTCCTGAATGCTCATGGTCAGTCCTTTCGTTCCGCCGGGTCCAAGGTCCGGCGTTTCGTTCCTGCTGTCGGCCGGCGCTCAGTCCGGCGCGCTCGTCTGCAGTGCGAGGGCGTGAAGCTCGCCGCCCATGTTGCCCTTCAGCGCCTGATAGACCATCTGGTGCTGCTGCACCCGAGACTTGCCGCGAAAGGCTTCCGACACCACGACGGCGGCATAATGGTCGCCGTCGCCGGCGAGGTCGCGGATCTCGATCCGGGCATCGGGAAATGTCTCCCTGATCAGAGCCTCGATCTCGCGTGCCTGCATTGCCATAGTGCTGTCCTTGTGCCCGCCGGCGCCCTCATCGGCCGCCGGCTCCGTGCGCCTAGTCCTGGCGCGTCTTTTCCATGTAGTCCGGGAACCAAGTCTCGTGGCTCTCGGCGAGCTTTGCAACGGATATGGTGAGGATGTCCTCAACCGTCAAATCCTGTCCGCCGACATGGCCGATCTCGGCGATCTCCAGTCCGGCGTCGAGGGCGTCCTCGACGACGCTGTCGGCTTCCTCGGCGTTCAGCGTCAGCACGTAGCGGCCCTGGTCCTCGCCGAAGAGGGCGGCATGGGCCGGTCCTTCGACCTTGACGCGCGCGCCGCGCCGGCCGGCCATGGCCATCTCGGCGAGCGTCACGGCGAGGCCGCCGGTGGAGATGTCATGCACCGCCGTCACCCGCCCTTCGCGGATGAGGTCGCGCACGAAGTCGCCGCGGCGGCGCTCGGCGGCGAGGTCGACGGGCGGCGGTGCGCCCTTCTCCGCGCCCAGGATGTCGCGCAGGAAGGCGCTCTGGCCAAGGTGGGTGCCATTGCCGCCGATGACGGCGATGACGTCGCCGTCGGCCTTGAAGGAGGCGGTGGCGCGCTTCGTCACGTCCGCCAGCAGGCCGACGCCGCCGATGGCCGGGGTCGGCAGGATGCCTTCGCCGCTGGTCTCGTTGTAGAGCGAGACATTGCCCGAGACGATGGGCATGTCGAGCGCCTCGCAGGCCGCGCCGATGCCCTTGATGGCGCCGACGAGCTGGCCCATGATTTCCGGGCGCTCCGGGTTGCCGAAGTTGAGGTTGTCGGTGGCCGCGAGCGGCTCCGCGCCGACGGACGTCAGGTTACGCCAGCATTCGGCGACCGCCTGCTTGCCGCCCTCGAAGGGGTCCGCCTCGACGTAACGCGGCGTGACGTCGACCGCGAAGGCGAGCGCCTTGCCCGTGTCGCCGACGCGGATGACGCCGGCATCGCCGCCCGGGGAGGCGATGGTGTTGCCCTGGACCAGCGTGTCATACTGCTCGTAGACCCAGCGGCGCGAGGCGCCGTTGGCGTTGCCGACCAGCGTCAGCAAGGCAGCGGCGTAGTCGGCAGGCTCCGCGATCTCGGAGGCCGGGATCGTCGGCTGCTTCACGGTTTCCGCCCAGGGACGGTCATACTCGGGAGCCTCGTCGCCGAGTTCCTTGATCGGCAGGTCGGCCACGGTCTCGCCCTGGTGGCGGACAACGAAGCGCAGCGTGTCCGTGGTGACGCCGACGATGGCGAAGTCGAGGCCCCACTTGCGGAAGATCGCCTTGGCCTCGTCCTCCTTCTCCGGCTTCAGCACCATGAGCATGCGCTCCTGGCTCTCGGAGAGCATCATCTCGTAGGCGGTCATGCGCTCTTCGCGCACCGGCACCTTGTCGAGGTCCAAGTCGATACCGAGGTTGCCCTTGGCGCCCATTTCCACCGCCGAGCAGGTCAGGCCGGCCGCGCCCATGTCCTGGATCGCGACAACGGCGCCGGTGCGCATCAGCTCCAGGCAGGCCTCCAGCAGGCACTTCTCGGTGAAGGGGTCGCCGACCTGCACGGTCGGGCGCTTCTCTTCGATGGTCTCATCGAACTCGGCCGAGGCCATGGTCGCGCCACCGACGCCATCACGGCCGGTCTTGGCGCCGAGATAGACGACGGGCAGGCCGATGCCCTCGGCCTTGGAGAGGAAGATGCCGTCGGTGCGGGCGATGCCGGCAGCGAAGGCGTTGACCAGGCAATTGCCGTTGTAGCGGGCGTGGAACTCGACCTCGCCGCCGACCGTCGGCACGCCGAAGGAGTTGCCGTAGCCGCCGACACCGGCAACGACGCCGGAGACAAGGTGGCGGGTGCGCGGATGCTCGGGCGCGCCGAAGCGCAGCGCGTTCATCGCCGCCACGGGACGCGCGCCCATGGTGAAGACATCACGCAGGATGCCGCCGACGCCTGTTGCCGCCCCCTGATAGGGCTCGATATAGGAGGGGTGGTTGTGGCTCTCCATCTTGAAGACCACCGCCTCGCCGTCGCCGATGTCGACGACACCCGCGTTCTCTCCCGGGCCCTGGAGCACGCGCTCGCCGGTGGTCGGCAGCGTCTTCAGCCACTTCTTGGAGGACTTGTAGGAACAGTGCTCGTTCCACATGGCCGAGAAGATGCCAAGCTCGGTGAAGGTCGGGGTCCGCCCGATCAGCGCCAGAATGCGCTCGTACTCGTCGGGCTTCAGGCCGTGGGCCTCGATCAGCTCGGGCGTGATCGCGATGTCGTTGGGGATCATGTTCGGTTCGGACCTCGGAAACGGAAGATGCGCCCGTTTAGCAAACCGGGCGCACAAATGGAATTGCAGACATTCATCCGCGGCATTTCGCGGCCTCTCGCAAGCAAGGAAAACGGACACCATGGCGCAGGACGAACGGCATCTGCATCTGATCCTCAATGGCAAGTCGGCGCAACGCGAGGATGTGCGCGCGGCGGTTGAGGCGGTGCGCGGGCGCGGGCACCGGGTGGAGGTGCGGGTGACCTATGATGCTGGCGATGCGGCCCGTTTCGCGCGCGAGGTGGTCGGGCGCGAGGGCGATGACCTGCCCGATGTGGTCGTCGCCGGTGGCGGCGACGGCACGCTCAATCAGGTGGTGGCGGCAGCACTCGAGGCGCGGCCCGCGCCGCCCTGTGCCTTCGCGGTGCTGCCGCTGGGGACGGCCAATGATTTCGCCGCCGGCCTCGGCCTTCCGGTGGACAACATGGGCTCGGCGCTGCTGCTGTGCGCCCGGGGGGCGGCAAAGCCGATCGATGTCGGGCGGATCAACGGGCGGGTCTTCGTCAATGTCGCCAGCGCCGGGGCGGTGACGAGAATCACCCGCGAGGCCGATCCGCGGGCCAAGCGGCTGCTGGGCGGGGCGGCCTATCTGATCGCCGGCGCCAGCCGCTTCGCCGAGCTCACGCCCACGCGGGCGCGGATCTCGGGCGAGGGCTTTTCCTTCGACGGGGAGTTCATGGCGCTGGCGGTGGGCAACGGTCGACTGGCCGGCGGCGGCGTGGCGCTGTGCGCGGACGCCCGCGTCGATGACGGCAAGCTCGATCTCTCGCTGTTTCCCAAGCCCGACGCGGATCACATGATGGCGCTTCTTTCCAGCCTGGTGAAGGAGAGCGAGACGGGCCTTCAGGGCTACGCGCGCACCCATCGCTTCACGCGGCTGACGGTCGAGGCGGACGAGGACCTCGCGGTCAATCTCGACGGCGAGCCGATGGCGGCGCAAGTGCTGGAGATCGAGGTTGATCCGGGGGCGATCCGCTTTGTGACCGGCTGAGAGGCTAGCGCCCACGCTCCAGAACGTTTGCCTGTTCCATCGCGTAGACGATCTCGCCGACCTCGTCGAGGCGGGCGGAGATCGCCGCGCGGGCGTCGTGGAGGCCGCGGTTGTAGAAGTGGCCGGCGACGTCGCGCACCAGGGCGCCGACCAGCGTCTCGGCCTCGAACGGGCCGATGGCGGAGCCGGTCTCTTCCTCAAGTGCTGTGCGCAGCCAGTCGGCGATGGCCGTGGTCTCGTCGCGGGACAGCTCGAGTTTTGCCATGTGGCATGGACCTCCGGGAGTGCGGCCGCGGAGAGCGCTACGCCGTCTCCAGCGCCCCGGCGATTCCGGCGAAGAAGGCGGCACCGTCCGTCGAGGCCTGCAGGCTGTCGACGTAGTTTTCCGGGTGCGGCATCATGCCAAGCACGTTGCCGGCCTGGTTGACGATGCCGGCGATATCATGGGCCGAGCCGTTCGGGTTGGTGCCCTTCGCATAGCGGAAGGCGATGCGGTCCGCGTCTTCCAGCGCCTTCAGCGTCTCGGCGTCGGCGAAATAGTTGCCGTCGTGGTGGGCGACCGGGCAGCGCCAGACGTCGCCCTTCGTCAGGTTGCGGGTGAAGGGGCTCGCGGTCGAGGCGGTCTCCAGCAGAACCTCGCGGCAGACGAAGGTCAGTCCCTGGTTGCGCATCAGCGCGCCGGGCAGCAGGCCGGCCTCGGTGAGCATCTGGAAGCCGTTGCAGACGCCGAGCACCAGGCGGCCCTTCGCCGCGAAGTCGCGCACCGCATTCATGATGGGCGCGCGTGCGGCGATCGCGCCGGAGCGCAGATAGTCGCCATAGGAAAAGCCGCCGGGCAGGACGACAAGGTCGACGTCGGGCAGGCTGGTGTCGGCATGCCACACGGAGACGGGCTCGACACCGGTCGCGAGCCTGAGCGCATGCATCATGTCGCGCTCGCGGTTGGAGCCGGGGAAGGTGATGACGGCGGACTTCATGACGTCTTGTCTCCCTTGGAGCGCGGGCCGGAAACGGGTCAGACCAGAAAGATCGCGGCGGCGAGCGCGAGCGCGGCCGGCAGAACGATGAACAACGCGGCCTTGATCAGCAGAAAGCGGATCGCCCGGGCGCTGTCGTCGTCCATGGGTGCTCCGTCGTCGTGCGTGGCCGCGATCCCCTCAGAGGATCTCGATGGCGTAATTCTCGATCACCGTGTTGGCGAGCAGCTTCTCGCACATGGCGGTGAGATCGTCGCGCGCGGCCTGCGCGTCGCGGCCCGACAGCTGCACGTCGAACACCTTGCCCTGGCGGACACTGTCGACCCCGGCGAAGCCAAGCGCGGCGAGGCCGCCCTCGATCGCCTGACCCTGAGGGTCGAGAACGCCGGATTTCAGGGTGACGGTCACACGTGCTTTCATCGGGGGATGTCTCCGCAAGTCGGCGCCGGCGCGCGTTGGCGTCCACCGGCTGGGCAGTTGGCCCGCTTCTAGCGCGCTGGCCGTCCGGAAGGAAGGGGGTTTTGTGCGCTTTGCAGCGGCGGGAGGCGTTTCGCGGCCCGTTTTTCCCGTTCGGGCTGCCGCTCAGGGATAACCTCGCCGATCTGCTATCGGGTGTCGCCGCGCGCTCTCCCCGCCTACCAAGCCTGCCATTGCAACGGCGATGGAGGGTTTCATGCCAATACTGGAAGACAAGGTCGCAATCATCACCGGGGCGAGCTCCGGGCTGGGGGCGGCGACAGCGCGGCTCTTCGCCGCGCAAGGCTGTGCCGTCGTTCTTGGCGCGCGGCGCCGGGGCGAGCTTGAGGAGGTCGCCGGGGAGATCGAGCGGGCAGGGGGCCGGGCGGCGGTTCTGGCCGGCGACGTGCAGGAGGAGGACTACGCAAGGGCGCTGGTCGATCTGGCGAAGGACCGCTTCGGCGGCCTCGATATCGCGTTCAACAATGCGGGCATGATCGGTCCCATGGAGCCCGTGTCGTCCCTGTCGCTCGACGACTGGAACACGGTGCTCGCCACCAACCTGACCAGCGGGTTCCTGGGGGCGAAATACCAGCTTCCGGCCATGGAGGAGCGGGGCGGCGGCTCGGTGATCTTCACGTCCACATTTGTCGGCCATACCGCCGGCCTGCCGGGCATGGCAGCCTATGCCGCCAGCAAGGCCGGCCTGGTCGGCCTGACCAAGGTGCTGGCCGCCGAGGTCGGCGCGAAGGGGATCCGGGTCAATGCGATCCTGCCCGGCGGCATCGACACGCCGATGGGACGCGAGGCGGCTTCGACGCCGGAGGCGCTGGCCTTCGTGGAGAGCCTGCATGCGCTCAAGCGCATCTCTTCACCCGAGGAGATCGCCGGGACCGCGCTCTACCTTGCCTCTCCGGCCTCCAGCTTCACCACCGGAACGGCGATGCTGGTCGACGGCGGCGTTTCGATCAACCGCACCTGACCTTCGCTGCAAGGCGTCCCTGAAAAGCCGAAAGCCCCGGCCGTTTCCGGTCGGGGCTTTCCGTGTTTCTTGCAAGCGAAGCGCGCGGCGATCTTGCCGGGCGAGCAGCTTACTTGACCAGCACGGGGCCGGTGCCGTTCGGCCGGTCGTTGTCGTTGAGGATGCCGAGGCGCCGGGCCACTTCCTGGTAGGCTTCCAGCATTCCGCCGAGGTCGCGGCGGAAGCGGTCCTTGTCCATCTTCTCGTTGGACTGGATGTCCCACAGGCGGCAGCTGTCGGGCGAGATCTCGTCGGCGACGACGACACGCATCATGTCGCCTTCCCAGTGACGGCCGCACTCGATCTTGAAGTCGACGAGACGGATGCCGACGCCAAGGAACAGGCCGGTCAGGAAGTCGTTGACGCGGATCGCCAGCGCCATGATGTCGTCCATCTCCTGGGGCGAGCACCAGCCGAAAGCGGTGATGTGCTCCTCGGAGACCATCGGATCGTCGAGCGCGTCGTTCTTGTAGTAGAACTCGATGATCGAACGCGGCAGCTGCGTGCCTTCCTCGAGACCGAGGCGCTTCGACAGCGAACCGGCTGCAACGTTGCGCACCACCACCTCGAGCGGGATGATCTCGACTTCGCGGATCAGCTGCTCGCGCATGTTCATGCGACGCAGGAAGTGGGTGGGGATGCCGATCGCGTTCAGCTGATTGAAGATGAACTCGGAGATCCTGTTGTTCAGGACGCCCTTGCCATCGATGATCTCGTGCTTCTTGGCGTTGAACGCGGTTGCATCGTCCTTGAAGTGCTGGATGAGCGTTCCAGGCTCAGGGCCCTCATAGAGGATCTTGCCCTTGCCTTCGTAAATGCGCCGGCGGCGGTTCATAGGCACGTACCGTGTTGGTGAGAGAAAATCCATTCTGGCGGAGTGGCTCCAGTGCGCTGCGTGCCTTCGGGTGCCGTCTGCCTCGCCTTGTCCTTGGCAGGAGGGCGGAGCATCGGCGCGTCCGGAAGCAGCAGATGAGATACGGTCCCCCCGCTCGATGGCGCGGAAACTACACGATCGCCCGACAAAGTACAATGAAGCCGTTGGGCGACATTTGCAGCGCCTGCGCCGCAGCTTGCGGCCGGTGTGCGAGGGAGCGTGCAGAGTTCAGGAAAGCGGGCGTTATCGCGTTGATTTGGTCACCCTGCAAGGATATGCAAGGTGCGAACCAATACCCATATGGGGGGACGGACCGGGCCGACAGGCCGCGCGAGGGCGTGGCCGGGGTCAGGGCCGGGTCCGCACCGCCCCGAAACCGCCCACATACAGTGGCGATACACGCAAACGCGATACACAGGCAGGAGAAAGAGCGCATGAACACGTTCAACAACCGCGAGGAGGGGTTCGAGGGCAAGTTCGCTCACGACGAGGAACTGCGCTTCAAGGCCATCGCGCGGCGCAACAAGCTGCTCGGCCTGTGGGCTGCCGAGAAGCTCGGCCTCGATGCCGAGAAGGCTCAGGAATATGCCAAGGAAGTCGTCCGTTCCGACTTCGAGGAGCCGGGCGAGGAGGACGTGTTCCGCAAGATCCGCAAGGATTTCGACGACGCCGGCGTGGAGCAGTCCGATCATCAGATCCGTCGCACCATGGACGAACTGCTGCACACCGCGGCTGAGCAGATCCAGTCGGGCACCTGAACCCCGACAGTTTATGACTTCGCGCGTCGCGGCTCCGCTCCGCGGCGCGCTTTCCCTCCCCGTCGCGTCCGGGCCCCCATTGCCGGTGGCCCGCGACCCGCGCGGCCGGGGCATCCTGCTTCGGCCAGATCGATCCCGCCATCGGCACCGCGCCTTGCGCTGCTGCCTTAGGCCCGGCACAGGATGACCCGTCATGACCTCCCGAACGCCTTCGCTCGCTTCCCGGCTTCGTGCCGGAGAGACCATTGTCACGGCCTGGTCGTCGCTGGCGGTGCCGATTGTCGCCGAGCTGTGCGCGCGCGCCGGCTACGAGGGCGTCATGCTCGACATGCAGCACGGCTTCCACGACATCGCCTCTGTCCGCGACGGCATCGCCGCCGCGCGGCTTGGCGGGGCGCATCCGGTGGTGCGCACGCCCGTGGATGATTTCGCCAATGTCAGCCGGGCCTTCGATCTCGGCGCCGAGGCGGTCATCGTGCCGATGATCAACACGCCGGAGGACGCGCTGGCGCTGGTCGCAGCGGCCAAGTACCCGCCGCTCGGCGCGCGCAGCTGGGGGCCGCATCGCGGGGCCATGCTTGCCGGGCTGACGCCGCCTGAGTATCTCGCCGCCGCCAACAGCGAGACGATCGCCTTCGCCATGGTCGAGACGCCCGCGGCCCTTGCCGCGCTGGACGAGATCCTTGCCGTCGAAGGGCTTGATGCGGTCTTCGTCGGCCCGGGCGATCTGTCGCTGACCCTGTCGGAGGGCAAGGGTCTTGCCCCGAGCAGCGACGAGGTGCAGGGCCATGCCGCCGACATCGCCGCGCGGGCGAAGGCGGCCGGAAAGCTGGCGGGTATCTTCTGCAACACCGCCGCGGATGCCATCAGGGCGCGCGAGATGGGCTACGGCTACATCGCTTATGGCGTCGACATGGCCATGTTCCTCGACGAGGCAGCCCGCAAGCGCGCCGAAATCGGCTGAGGCGCGCGCCGATGAGGAAGCCCCGCCCGCAGGGCCTGGCGTCCTAGGTGAAAGCCCCATGGGGCGGGGTGCCGCATTCTTTTCGCATTTGTGAAGGCTAGGGTGAACCGTGTCGTGCGGCGCGGGCCCGCCGGTGCGGGCCGGGGATCAGGAGCGCCGCCTCAGCGCGGAGTGACTTCCTATGTGGAAACTGGCAGCCTTGCTTTTCATCGTGATCGCCCCGACGCTTGCGGGCATCTGCGCGCTCATGCCGATGACCTTCTATGGCATCAACGACTATGAGCCCTGGCTGCTGGCGGCCTTCGCCGGCGTCGGCGTGGTGCTCGCCGTGCCCGTCTCCCTCTTCGTGGCCGCCAAGATCAGCGCGCTGACCAAGGCCGGCCCGCGCGCGGCCAGCTGACCCGCGGCGGGCGGGACGCTTCCCTCAGGGATGACGGAGGTATCCCTTGAGGTCCGCCTGCAGGTTCTCGATCGGCGGCTTGCCGTTTTTCAGCAGCGGCTTGCGGGCCGGCGCGCAACCCGGTGAATAGGGTTTGGCCGCGTCCTTGGGCAGCGGCCTGGCCACCGCCGCGCCGGCAAGGCCGAAGACGTCGCCGCGTTTCGTATCGAGCGTGAAGATTTCCTGGTTGTGAAAATTGCCGCACTGGGTGCTGCTGCCGGCCTTCTTCATCGTCGGGTTGCGGGTTCCAGCACCGTAGTCGTAGCAGACCTGCAGGTAGTCCTTGCTGTCGTCCAGCTTCCAGCGGCCTTCCAGGATACGGCTGTTGCCCGGATACCAGAGCCAGGAGCGTCCGTCGGCGGAGGTGTAGGAGATCTGCGTGCCGTGCCCGGGCATGTAGGACACGCTGGTGCGGTCGGACATGGCCTCGGGGGCGTCGTTGTCGGTGTAGCGTGTCAACCCGCGCAGCCTGTCCTTCGCCACGATGGCGCGGGCGGCAGGAGAGGAGTTTTCCGTGTTGCCGCAGGTGCTCCTGCCGTCACGGGCCTCGACGAGCGTTTGCACCAGTTGCTTGTGCCGCTCCAGATCCTCCTTGCTCGGGCCGCACCCGGCGAGGATCATCGGGCCGGCGAGGAGCAGCGCTGCGCGCAGGACGTTCTTGCCTGATTTCATCGAAATGCTTTTTCCGGAAAAAGAGGTTGGCTGACGAAATGAATGAACCCGCCTAACGCTTGATGTGACCAGGGAAATGCAGTCAAAGCTTTTGCGTCGAACGCACGGCCCGAACTGTATGTGCGGCGTTTGCGGCAAGCAACGGCGAAAACGCCTTCCTCCGGGTGTGAAGAAGGGCAGGGCGCTGTCCTTGCGTCATCGCCTGCGCGCGCTCACAAGTCCTTCATGAGATAGGCGAAGGACATCAACCCTTCCGGCCATGGGCCGTGGCCGCTGTCCTGGTTGATGTGCCCGGCTTCGCCCGCGTCCTGGAAGTGGGCGCCCCAGTCGAGCGCGAAGCCGTGTGCCGTGTCGTAGTCGCAATGCGGATCGTTGCGGCTCGCGACGACACGCGCCATGAAGGGAAGCGGACCTTTGGGGACGGGCAGGAAGTCGCCGACTTCGAAGGCGGGCTTCGGCGCGCTGCGGGCGAGATTGGTCGGCGCGACGAGGAAGGCGGCTTTCACCTTGTCCGCCGGAAGGGCGCGGGCCGCATGGACGCAGGCGATGGCGCCGAGCGAATGGGCGACGAGCACAACCGGCCGTTCGGCTGCCTCGACGGCGGCCGCGATCGCCTCGACCCACTGCTTGCGCACGGGATGGAAGGTCGAGGACAGCTCGACGAAGCGAGCCGTGGGCATTTTCTCCTGCCAGCGGTGCAGCCAGTGCGCGGCCGGCGTCTCGCCGTAGCCTGGAACGAGGAGAATGTCTGTCTCGGAGATCTTCATGGCCGCTCTTCTCCCGGTTGGGCAGGAAAATGGGGACGGCCGCGAGGCTCGTCCCCATCCGTGCTGTCAGTCTTTGCCGAAGACGCGGGCGAAGATCGTGTCAACGGACTTGACGTGGTAGCCGAGGTCGAAGCGCGAGCGGATCTCGTCCTCGGACAGAGCATCGCGCACATCCTTGTCCTTCAGCAGCTCTTCAAGGAAATCAACGTCGGAGCTGCCCTGCGTCTGGTAGCTGTCCCACACCTTCATGGCGTTGCGCTGGACGAGCCGGTAGGCGTCCTCGCGCGACACGCCGGCCTGCGTCAGCGCCAGCAGGATGCGCTGGGAGTGCACGAGACCGCCAAGGCGGTTCATGTTGGCCAGCATCCGCTCCGGATAGACCATCAGCTTGTCGATGACATTGGTCAGCCGGGCGAGTGCGAAGTCGAGGGTGACGGTCGCGTCGGGGCCGATCATGCGCTCGACCGAGGAGTGCGAGATGTCGCGCTCGTGCCACAGCGCCACGTTCTCCATCGCCGGCATCGCATAGGCGCGCACCATGCGGGCGAGGCCCGTCAGGTTCTCGGTCAGGACCGGGTTGCGCTTGTGCGGCATGGCGCTGGAGCCCTTCTGGCCGGGGGAGAAATACTCCTCCGCTTCCAGCACCTCGGTGCGCTGCAGGTGGCGGATTTCGGTCGCCACGCGCTCGATCGAGGAGGCGATGACGCCGAGCGTGGCGAAGAACATCGCATGGCGGTCGCGCGGAATGACCTGGGTCGAGACCGGCTCGACGGCGAGGCCCATGGCGTTGGCGACATGCTCCTCGATGCGCGGATCGATGTTGGCGAAGGTGCCGACAGCGCCGGAGATGGCGCATGTGGCGATCTCGGCGCGGGCCGCCAGAAGGCGGGTGCGGCAGCGGTCGAACTCGGCATAGGCCTCCGCCATCTTCAGGCCGAAGGTGACCGGCTCGGCGTGGATGCCGTGGGAGCGGCCGATGCAGACGGTGTCCTTGTGCTCGAAGGCGCGGCGCTTGATTGCGCCAAGCAGCGCGTCGATGTCGGCGAGCAGCAGGTCGGCGGCGCGGGTCAGCTGCACGTTGAGGCAGGTGTCGAGCACGTCCGAGGAGGTCATGCCCTGGTGCACGAAGCGGGCGTCGGGGCCGACGATCTCGGAGAGATGGGTCAGAAACGCGATGACGTCATGCTTGGTCTCGCGCTCGATCTCGTCGATGCGGTCGACGTCGAAGGTGGCCGAGCCGCCCTTCTCCCAGATGGTCCTTGCAGCTTCCTGCGGGATGACGCCGAGCTCCGCCAGCGCGTCGCAGGCATGCGCCTCGATTTCGAACCAGATGCGGAACTTGGTCTCGGGCGACCAGATGGCGACCATCTCGGGCCGGGAGTAGCGCGGAATCATGCGGTGTCCTCTTGGGAGCTGTTTGGAAGCTTCGGAAAGTTGCCGGTGCCATATCAGACGCGGCGGCGCGGCTCAATCCGGGCGAAGATCCAGCCGGCCGCGAGAAGTGCGGGGAGCAGGACGGGCAGCAGCGGGCGGATGCCCATGACGACGAAGATGTAGCTGCTCGTCGCCGAGGTGAAGATCGTCTCCCAGAGCATCCGGAAGGATGGCCTGTCGGTGTGCCACTGGGCGTAATAGGTGTTGAATTGCAGGTAGAAGAGGAAGGCGGTGGCGGCGGCTGTCGCCACTGCGAGCGCCACCACCATCGCCGCGAAGCGGGCGGATGTGCGGTGACGCCTGCGCCGGAAGGTGAGCAGCGAGGCGATGCCCCAGGCGGCGAGCCCGCCGGCGAAGCCGCCGACGGCGAAGATCGCCACGACGCCGAGCGAGCGTCCGGTGAGCGCCTCCGCACGCAGGGTGAGCACACCCGCCTCGAGCCCTGTCACGAAAAGCGACCAGACGAACGCGAAGAGGAGCGGGCGCATCGGCGTCTCCTTCGGCTGCGGCCGCGGGCCGGCCGGATCAGGCCGCCGCCGCGGCCATCTCGGCGGCGCTGCGGATCGCGTCGATGTTGCTGCGGTAGCCGTCGACGCCCGCACCCTTGAACACGGCGGAGCCGGCGACGAGCACATTGGCGCCGGCGGCGGCGACCAGCGGCGCGGTGGCGGGAGTGACGCCGCCGTCCACCTCGATGTCGATCGGCCGGTCACCGATCATCTCGCGGATCCGCGCCACCTTGTCGACCATCGCCGGGATGAAGGACTGGCCGCCGAAGCCCGGGTTGACGCTCATGACGAGGATCAGGTCGAGCCGGTCGAGCACATATTCGAGGACGCTTTCCGGTGTCGCCGGGTTGAGCGAGACACCGGCCTTCTTGCCAAGCGAACGGATCGCCTGCAGCGAGCGGTCGAGATGCGGGCCCGCCTCGGCGTGGACGGTGATGATGTCGGAGCCGGCCTTGGCGAAAGCCTCCAGATAGGCATCGCAGGGTGCGATCATCAGGTGGGTGTCGAACACCTTGTCGGTATGCTTGCGCATCGCCGCGATCACGTCTGGGCCGAAGCTGATGTTGGGCACGAAATGCCCGTCCATCACGTCGAGATGGATCCAGTCGGCGCCGGCTTCCACGACGTCGCGGACTTCCTGGCCAAAGGCGGAGAAGTCGGAGGCGAGCATCGAGGGGGCGATGGTGATCGGGCGGGTCATCGGTGGCAGCTCCGGCAGGGGCGAGGGGAGGCGGCGGGCGATGCCGCCGCATTCGCGAATGCGGCTATCATAGCCGGTGCCGGCTCACAAGGCCGCAGGGAAAGCGCCGCTGCCACCGCCTGTGCGCCTAGAGCTTGCCGGTGATCGCCAGATAGCGTCCGTCCTTGCCCTCGAAGCCGATCGACTCGACCAGCACGAGCACGGCGAAATAGGGCGTGTCGTTCCAGCTCTTGCGGTAGGTGACGAGCCTCTCGATGCGGTAGTCGAGCGGGCACCCGCGGCTTTCCGGCAGGCTCTTGTCGTCGTTGAGGAGGCGTTCGTCTTGCCCCTCTGTCAGCGTCAGGCGGAACCCTTGCGTCTTGCCGAAGCCCGAGGGGCAGGACTTGGCGTCGAGCGGGAAGACCGACATGCGCAGGTCCAGCGGAGTGCCGAAGTCGGGGGACTCGCGCACCGTCGAGGCCACCATCAGGTAGCGGTCGGCGAATTTTTCCGTCGGCGGATTGTGAGCGACCGTGTCGCCGCGCCCGTCGATCCCGGTCGCCTCCAGCACGGCGCGCGCCGTCTCCCGGTTGCGGGCGCGGGTTTCCCGCAGCACCTCTTCGAGGTCGAGCGGCTGGCTGTCGTCGATGCGCTCGCGCAGGCGGAACGGTGAGCCCGGCACCCAGCTGTCCTGGCTCGTATCGATCACGTAGATGTTGGAATAGGGAAAGCCGGAACCGTCCTGGATGCCGTATTCCTCGAAGGCGAAATGGCTGCCGTCGGCGGAAAAGCCGAGGATCTCTGTCCTGGCGTAGTCGCCGGCAAGCGCCGGGCCGACGGGGGCGACAAGCACCGCGACGGCTACGGCAAGCAGACGGACGAAGTGCCTGGGCACGGCGATGAAGCGGGAGCGGTTGGGCATCGGACTGTCCTTCGCGGGCAAGGGGCAAGCCCTTGCGGGCTTCGTGCCGGCAAGTCTAGCTGGAACCGGGGGCTGCGATGTGATCGCCGTCACGCGGGCGATGATCGGCGGCAAGACGTGTCGCCACCGGCTTCAGCAGCCAGGGCAGCAGGTAGATCGGCAACTGCCCGAGGCCGAAATAGAGCCAGGCGAGATCGGGCAGCGTGCCGCCGAGGGCGGCGACGAGCAGACCCATGTTGCGGTTGCCGCAGGCATGGGCGAGCACGAAGGCCTGGTCGCGCCTTGTGCGGGCGAAGACCAGCATGGTCAGGCCCATCTGCGCCAGCGCGACGGCGAAGGTGAGCGCGCCGACACCGAGCGTCAGCAACGGTGTCTCGGCGAAATGCGCCGCCACCCCGTCCATCACGGCGACGGCGAAGACGAAGAGGATCAGCACATTGAGCCCGTCGATATGCTCGCGCGCGGCCGCCACGCGCGGCGTTCCGGCGAGGCGGCGGATTACCCAGGCGCTGCCGGCGGAGGCCGCGAGCAGCAGCGCCAGGCGGATGCCGAGGGCGAGCGCGTCGATGGGCAGCGTGTCACCGAGGATCAGGCCGCCGATCAGAGGCGCGGTCAGCGGCGTCAGCAGCATGCCGGCGACGATCAGGGCGAGCGACAGGGCGCTGTCGAGGCCGATCAGGGCGATGAAGGCGGGTGCCGACATGATCGCCGGGCCGGCGGTGACGAGAAAGACCGCAAGGCCGAGGTCGGGCTGCAGGGAGGCCGGGCCGAAGGCGGTCACCAGAAGGGCGGCCGCCACCGGCACGGCGACCTGCATCCACACGAAGGCAAGGAAGATCAGGCGCGGCCGCCGCATGTGGGCAAGAACGGCCACCGGGTCGACGCGCAGGAAGGCAAGCACCAGGAGCACGAAGATGGCTTCGCCCACATAGGGGCGGAAGAGCGCTGAAAGCTGCGGCAGGAAGAGGCCGAGCAAGGCGCTGATGGCGACGGCGCGTGTGCCCTGGCGTCCGAGCCACGCGAGAAGATGGAGGGGCAGGGCGAGCGCCTGCATGGCATGGCCTCCGGCGGCTGCGGCGGGAGGTGCAAGCATGCCGGCCGGCGGCAGGCTTGGCAATGACCGGCGACACGAATGCTGGTGAAAGCGTGTGGCCGCAGGGGCTTCGCAACCGTCGACATGGGACCGCGCGCGACTTGCCGCTTGCGCGGCGCGGCGGATTTGTGTCGATAGATGATATGCGTAGCGTCGACGTCATCGTCCTGGGGGCGGGTATCACGGGGGTCAGCGTCGCCTTGCACTTGCAGGCGCGAGGCTGGCGTGTGTGCCTCGTCGACGATTTCGCGCCGGGAGAGGTCTCCTCGCGAGGGAATTCGGGGCTTCTTGCCCGCACCGGCTTCACGCCGCTGGATGTGCCGCAGGGAGCGATGGACATCCTCGCACGCCTTTTCTCACGCTCCGGGGGGATGCGAATCGAGGCACGCGCGCTTCCCGCCCTGCGCCGGTTTCTCAAGGCGGCGCGCGTCGAGACCTCCTCGCTGAACGTTCCGCGCCATGCCCGCGCGCTGGCGCCGCTTCAGGCGGCGGCCATCGCTGAGCATCTGGCGATTGCCCGTGCGGCGAGCGCCTTCCGTTTTTTCCGGCGCACCGGCTGGATCAAGATCTACCGGACCGCGGCCTCGCATCAGGCCAGCGAGGTCGAGCGTCATTTCGCCCGGATTGTCGGCATTCCCTACGAGGATCTGGACGACGCGCGCCTTGCCCGGCTCGAGCCGGATATTCGCGGGCGCATTCTTGCCGCTGTCCACTGGCCCGACAGCCAGTCGGTGTCCTCGCCGGGCGGGGTGACCAAGGCCTATGCACGCCTCTTCCGCGAGCGCGGCGGCGAGATCGTGACCGGCGATCCGGGAGCGCTGTCTCAGGCGTGGTCGAACTGGACGGTGCCGACGGCCCATGGCGAGATCGCGGCCGAACAGGCCGTGCTGGCGCTGGGCTCGGGCACGCTGCCGCTGTTGCACCGGTTCGGCCTGGCACTGCCGCTTGCCACGCTGCGCAACCGCCACGGCCATTTCCGGCCCGTATCGGGCGTGTCGCTGTCGCGGCCGGTCAGCGATGTCGACGGCGGTTTCCTGATGACGCCGATGGAGCGCGGCATCCGCCTGATCGGCGACGAGGAACTGACGGCAGGCCAGAACGAGCCGGCCGACGAGATCCGCTCCGCCGGTTTCGAGCGGCAGGTGACCTGCGCGCGCGCGCTGATCCCCCTTGGCTCCGCGGTGGAGGACGTGCCGGTCATCGGCCACCGTGTGCTGACCCCGGACGGGCTGCCCGTGCTCGGCCCCGTCCCCGGCGGCCCCGGCCTGTGGATGGCGCTCGGCCACGGCGCGGACGGCTTCTCTCTGGCGCCGGCCATGGGGCGGCTGCTGTCGGAGATGATGTCGGGCGACCCGGCCTTCGTCGATCCGGTCCCCTTCACTCCGGCGCGCCTTCTGGTCGGCTAGCTGCCGGTCTCTTCCGCGGGAGCCGCCGCCCAGCGTGCGGCGAAATCCTGCATGAGTTTCGCGAAATCCTCGGGAGGAGGGAAGCCCGTATAGCTGTGTTCGACAGGCAGCTCCACCCAGGCAAGTTTCTCCGCCGTCATCGTCTCCATGAAGGGGTACGACAGGCGGGCGTCGTCGAACATGGTCGGGCGCACGTTGACGAAGGCATCCATGCCGACAATCCGCGTGAACATCCAGGTCATGCAGTCGGGGCAGAAATAGTGGTCGAGCTGAGGGCCTTTCGCCCCGCCTTTCACCGGCTCTCCCTTGGTGACGTGAAAGGCGGAGGTTGGCACCATGGCGGTAAGGGAAAAGGCGCTCGCGCTCATCTTGCGGCAACCGTCGCAGTGACAGGCCGCCGTCATGATCGGCGGGGCGGATACCTCGATTTCCGTCTTGCCACAGCGGCAGGATCCGACAAGCGGCTTCATGGGATGCTCCCCTTCAGGGCAGTGGGCGTTGCGATTCCTGGTCGCAGTGTGGCCCGAAACCGAGCGCCCCGAAACCTGCATGCCTGCCCTTTTGCCCAAAATGACGCCTTGTCCATCTTGTCGACAGGTGATCTCTTTCGGGCGGATCCTGTTCTTGCCCGCTCTGCGTAGGAGATCGACAACATGCTTGCCCATCAGGTCGCGGTGCTCGCCGGTCTCACTGCCCTTGTCATGGTGAGTCCGGGGCCGGACATGGTCATCGTGCTGCGCAACACGCTTGCCGGCGGGCGTCGTGGCGGCCTGATGACGGCGCTCGGGGTTCTCGCGGGAAATCTGGTGCACATCGGCTATTGCGCGGTCGGCATCGGGCTGCTGATCTCGCGCAGCATTGTCGCCTTCTCGGTGCTGAAATACCTGGCCGCCGCCTATCTGGTCTATCTCGGCATCATGAGCCTGCGCTCGGCCGGCGGGAGAATTTCCCTCGACGCGTCGGCGGAGACGGCAAAGGCGCGTCGGCGCACGTTCTTCGTGCAAGGCTTCTTCAACAACATCCTCAACCCCAAGGGCACGCTCTTCTACCTCGGCGTCTTCACCATGGTGATCACGCCGCAGACCTCGGGCGCGGGCATGCTGGCGCTGGTGGCGACCACGGTTTGCGTCAGCGCGCTGTTCTGGCTGGTCTTTGTCTTCACGCTCGACACGCGGCCGGTGCGCCGGTCCATCGAGGGGGCGCAGGCAGGCGTGTCACGCCTGCTCGGCGGCGTACTCATCCTGCTCGGCCTGCGCATCGCCGTGATGGACCGCTGAGGGCGGGCGAGGCCGCTTCAGCTTTCGCGAAGCGGCAGGGCGACCGTCTGTTTCACCGTGCTGACGACGATGCGTGACTGCACGTCGGAGACCATGGCGTTGTCGAGCAGCTTCAGCCGCAGGAAATCGTCATAAGCCTTTATGTCGCTGGTCACGACCTTGATCAGGTAGTCGACGGCGCCGGTGATGCGCTCGCAGATCACCACCTCCGGCCAGCGGTCGACCAGCTTGTCGAAGGTTTCCATGTTCTCCCGGCTCGGCACCGCCAGCTTGACGAAGGCATAGGCGACGAAGCCGAGGCCCACGGCCTCGCGGTCGACCACGGCGACCGTCTGGCGAATGATGCCGCTTTCCTTGAGCTTCTTGATCCGCCGCCAGCAGGGCGTCTGGCTCATGCCGGCCTCGCGCGCGATTTCGGCAATCGACAGCGAGGCGTCCCGTTGCAGGATCTTGAGCACGCGAATGTCGGACGGATCGAGGAGATATTTTTCGCTCATCCGGCTCTTGTACGGAATTTTACTGCGATTTCCAGAGTTTTGTGAGGGCGGATAGCACAGAATTTGACCGTAAGCCGGAGGATATTGGGTGGCCGCGATAAGCGGGCGCACGGCACCAGAGGGCCGTTGAAGCCCGGGCGGAAGAGGAGCCGTCGCCATGAATGCCATCACCCGTGCCATTTCGCTGGGAAACACGCCCATTTCGCTCGACGACAAGTATGTCGCCACGCAGGGGCATGTCTATCTCTCCGGCATCCAGGCGCTCGTGCGCCTGACGCTCGACCGCCGCCGGCTCGACCGGGAGGCGGGGCTCGACACCGCCGGCTTCGTCTCCGGCTATCGCGGTTCGCCGCTCGCCGGCTACGACACCGAGTTGGTGCGGGCGAAACGTCATCTTGCCGCCGCCGACATCGTCTTCCAGCCAGGCGTCAACGAGGAACTCGGCGCGACCGCGGTCTGGGGCTCGCAGAAGGTCGCCCTGCATGGCAGGGGCACCGACCGCGACGGCGTCTTTGGCATCTGGTACGGCAAGGCGCCGGGCGTCGACCGCGCCGGCGACGTGCTGCGCCAGGCCAATGCCAGCGGCACGGCCGCGCATGGCGGCGTGCTGGCGCTGGCCGGCGACGATCATCTCGCCAAGTCGTCGATCCTGCCCGCCCAGTCCGAATTCTTCTTCGCCCATGCGGAGATGCCGGTGCTCAATCCCTCCGACATCCAGGAAGTGCTCGACTATGGCCTGCACGGGCTGGAGTTGTCGCGGTTCTCGGGCCTGTGGACGGGCATGATCTGCCTGGCCGACACGATGGATGCCTCCGCCACCATTTCCGTCGATCCGGCCCGGCTCTCCTTCGAGCGGCCGATGGAGCGGGATCCGCGACGCCATGCGGACCTCAACCGGGGGCTGCTGCTGGCCAACCGGCTCGAGACCGAGCGGCTGCTGCGCGATGTGCGCCTTCCCGCCGCCCGGGCCTATGTGCGGGCGAACGGTCTTGACCGGGTGGCCTTCGGCTCCGGGCGTCCGCGTGTCGGCCTCGTCGCCACAGGCAAGGCCTATCGCGACCTGCGCCAGGCGCTCGAGCTCATCGGCATCGACGAGGCGCGTGCGCGCGACATCGGCCTTGCCATCTACAAGGTCGCCATGCCCTGGCCGCTGGAGCCGATCGGCGTTTCCGGCTTCGCGCGCGGACTGGAGCGGCTGCTCGTCGTCGAGCACAAGCGCGGGTTCATCGAGCCGCAGATCAAGGAGCTGGCCTACGCCTGGCCGGAGCATGCGCGCCCGGCGATCTGGGGCAAGAGCGCACCGGAGGGCGGTCCCTTCCTCTCCGACGTTCTGGAGCTTTCCGTCGCCGAGATCGTGCCGGCGCTGCTCGCCTTCCTGCCCGAGGCGGTGGTCACGGCGGAAATGCGGGCCGTGGCGGAGCGCATGAACCGGCAGGCGATGTGGGCGCAGGGCCACGCGGAGCGGGCCGCGCGGGTGCCCTATTTCTGCTCGGGCTGCCCGCATTCCTCCTCCACCGTGGTGCCCGAGGGCGCGCGTTCGCTCCCCGGCATCGGCTGCCATGCCATGACCGAGATCCCGGGGCGGACAACGGACGGGCAGATCGCCATGGGCGGCGAGGGGGTGCTCTGGGTCGGCCAGGCGCCCTTCGCCCGGGATACCCACGTCTTCGCCAACATTGGCGATGGAACCTATTTCCACTCTGGGATCCTGGCGATCCGCCAGGCGATCTCGGCGAAAGTGCCGATCACCTACAAGATTCTCTACAATGATGCGGTCGCGATGACCGGCGGGCAGCCGGTCGACGGCATTCTCACCGTGCCACAGCTCACCCGCCAACTCGAGGCGGAGGGCGCGGAGCGCGTCGTTGTCGTCAGCGAGCGGCCGGACGCCTATCTCGGCCGCCACGATCTTGCGCCGGGCGTCGATGTCTACCACCGCGACCGGTTGATGGAGGTGCAGGAGGAGCTGCGCCAGGTGAAGGGCGTCACCATCCTCATCTACGACCAGACCTGCGCGGCGGAGAAACGTCGGCGGCGCAAGAAGGGCGGCTACCCCGACCCCGACATCAGGCTCTTCGTCAACGACCGTGTCTGCGAGGGCTGCGGTGATTGCTCGGTGCAGTCGAACTGCCTTTCGGTCGAGCCGCTGGCGACGCCCTTCGGCGAGAAGCGGCGGATCAACCAGTCGTCCTGCAACAAGGATTTCTCCTGCGTGAAGGGCTTCTGCCCCTCCTTCGTCGAGATCGAGGGGGCGGAGCTTGCCCGCATGGAAGTCACCGGCCTCGACATCGACGGGCTCTCGGAGGCTCTGCCGGCGGCGGTGATCGCTCCGCTGGAGACCACGGTGAACCTGCTCATCGCCGGCATCGGCGGGGCGGGAGTGACGACGACGGCTGCGGTGATCGCCATGGCGGCCCATGTCGACGGCAAGCAGGCCTCGACGCTCGACATGACGGGCCTTGCTCAGAAGGGCGGGCCGGTCACCTCGCATGTGCGCTTCTCGACGCGCGCGCGCGCCATCGAGGGGCCACGCGTTCCCGCCGCCGGCCTCGACGTGCTGCTTGCCTCCGACATGGTGGTGGCCACCAATGCCGAGCAGCTGGCCTTGATCGACCGGGAGAAGACGGCGTGTTTCGCCAATGCGCGTGTCGCGCCGACGGCGGAATTCGTCATGCGCCAGACGCTTTCCTTCGACGAGACGCGCATGCGCCAGACGCTGGCCGAGGCCTGTCCGCTGTACGCCGGCCACGATATCGCCGGCCTCGCCGAGGCGGTGCTGGGCGATGCCATCTTCGCCAACATGATGCTGGTCGGCATGGCGCACCAGGCGGGCCGCCTGCCGCTGTCGACGGCCGCGCTGGAGACCGCGATCACGCTCAACGGCGCGGCGGTCGCGCGCAACATCAAGGCATTTCGCGCCGGGCGGGTGCTCTTCGCGACGCCGGAGGCGATCCTTTCGGCGCTGCCGGGAGGCCGGGAGCCGGCATCCGGCGCGCAGATGGATCTCGACGCCCGCATCGCCTTTCTGGAGAGCGAGCTTGCGGCCTATCAGGACACGGCCTATGCGCAGCGCTTCTCCACCGCGGTGGCGCGTGTCCGGCAGGCCGACGAGGCGCGCGGCAACGGCGCTCTCAGGCTCACCCGAACGGCGGCCGACATGCTCTTCCGGGTCATGGCCTACAAGGATGAATACGAGGTGGCGCGGCTCTACACGCTGCCCGGGTTCGGCGAGAAGCTCGCCGCCCAGTTCGCCGATCCGAAGAAGGTGAGGGTGATGCTCGCCCCGCCGCTGCTGGCGCGTTCGCTCGACGCGAAGACGGGCAGGCCGAGGAAGATCGCCTTCGGGCCGTGGATCTTCACCGCCTTCCGCCTGCTCGCGCGCATGAAGCGGCTGCGCGGCACGGCGCTCGACATCTTCGGGAAGACGGCCGAGCGGCGTGGCGAGCGGGCGCTGGTTGCAAGCTATCTCGCCGATCTGGAGCGGGTCGTTTCCTCGCTCGGGCGGGCCGACTACGGTCTGCTGGTCGAGATCGCGCGGGTGCCGGACCTTGTGCGCGGCTTCGGGCCGGTGAAGGAGGCGAACATGGCGAAGGCGGCGGCGAAGCGCGCGACGCTCCTTGCCCGTCTGGATGCGCCGGACGCGGGCGCATCCGGTCTCGAGGCTGCCGAATAGGCGGACCGGCAATCGCCGCCCTCAGTTCACCGCGACGACGGGCGTGTTGACGCGGACACGGGCGAACAGGTCGGCGATGTCCTCGTTCTTCATGCGGATGCAGCCATAGGAGACGGCGCGGCCGATGGAGCCGGGCCGGTTGGTGCCATGGATGGCGTATTCGCCGCCGGCCAGCGTCATGGCGGCCGCGCCCATCGGGTTGTTCGGCGCGCCGCCCTCGATGCGGGCGGGAAGGTGCGGCAGGTCGCGCCAGACCGTTGCCGGCGGCGACCAGGCCGGACGCACGTATTTGCCGGACACATAGGTGCGGCCGGTCCAGACCTTGCCGGTCTTGCCGACGGCGACGCGGTAGCGCAGCGCCGTTCCGTCCCGCTGGACGAGATAGAGGCGCTTTTCTCCGTTCTTCACAAGGATCGTGCCCGCCTGGAAGCGGGTATCGGAAAAGCGAACGAGCTCCGGCGCGGCGAACGCGCGGCTGCTCCAGAATGCCAGCCCGATCGCCAGATAGATGGCGACCATTCCCCAGACCACTTTCTGCATGTCGGTACTCCCGTCAATGCTTAACGAGGAGTTTACGACATCGCAGAGAGCGACTGAATGCACCTTCGTGACAATCGCCTGTTAAGGTTACGATTCGCGCGCGCTTGACCTTGATGAAAGTGTTTCTGTCAAGAAAAACCCCGCCCGGTCGCCCGGGCGGGGTGTGCGGCGGACCGGGGTCCGCTGCGACGGGAGCCTGTCGCGGCTCAGTTCAGGTAGTCGTACTTGCCGTCTTTCCACTCGTAGAAGACATAGCCCGGCAGGGTCACGTCGCCCTTGTCGTCGAAGGAGAGCTGGCCGAGAACGGTCGTGAACTCGCCGTCGTTGAGCTTCTCGATGACGGCGTCGAAGTCCGTCGAACCGGCGGCCTTGACGGAGTCGGCCCACGCCTGGATCGCGGCGTAGGTGTAGAGCGAGTAGCCCTCGGCGGTGCGGCCTGCGGCCTCAAGCGCCTTGACGACCGGTGCGGCGTCCGGGTTCTTGCGCGGATCCGGCGAGAAGGTCATGAGCGTGCCGGCGCCGGCGTCGCCGGTGATCGACCAGTACTCGTCGGTGACCAGCGCGTCGCCGGAAACGAGGATGGTGTCCATGCCCTGCTCGGCCATCTGGCGCTTGATCAGGCCGGCCTCGGAGTGATAGCCGCCGACGTAGAGCACGTTGATGCCCTCGGACTTCAGCTTGGTCACCAGCGCAGTGTAGTCCTTCTCGCCCGCCGTGTAGGCTTCGTAGAGGGTCTCCTGCTTGCCCGCCTCGTTCATGTACTTCTTGGTCTCGTCGGCGAGACCCTTACCGTAGGCCGACTTGTCGTGGATGATGGCGATCTTCTTGTCGCCGAAGTTCTTGGCGAGGAAGGCGCCGGCCACCTGGCCCTGCTGGTCGTCGCGGCCGCAGGTACGGAACACGCCCGGCCCCGGACGCTCATCGGTGAACTTCGGGTTGGTCGAGGCGGGAGAGATCTGGATGATGCCCTCTTCCGAATAGACCTGGCTGGCCGGGATCGAGGAGCCCGAGCAGAAGTGACCGGCGACGAAGACGACGCCCTTGCCGACGAACTGGTTGGCAACGGCCACGGCCTGCTTGGGATCGCAGGCGTCGTCGCCGACCTCGAGGACGAGCTTCTCGCCATTGATGCCGCCGGCCGCGTTGATGTCCTCGACCGCCTGCTCGGCACCCGCCTTCATCTGCTGGCCGAAGGATGCGTACTGGCCTGTCATCGGACCGGCCGTGGCGATCACGATGTCGGCCATGGCCGCGGTCGACAGGCCCATGCCGACAACCGTTGCCACACTCGCCATAAGAAGCTTTTTCATTGACTGTTCTCCCCTTGCTCCAGATGCAAAACCGAACCCGGACCGGGCCGGCGCTGGACCACTCTGGCTTGCGGGATTTTCACCCGCGCCGGCACCCCGTGGATGGCGGCTTGTACCGAAACACTATCGGCTTCTCAGACAAAGTCGAGCGTTTCGGAACCCTTGCGGACGCAACGGAAAATCGCGTCCGCCAGCCCCGTTTTCACGAGGTGATCGTATCGTCGGCACCCGGCTTCACGCGCCAGCTAAAGGGGCTGGTCTTTTCGTAGAGCCACCGGTACTGCCGCGTCATCTGCTCGGTGCGGGTCAGCCGCCAGCTGGCAAGGCCGACCGCGAGCAGATAGACGAAGGCAACCAGCCAGTGCGAGACGGACAGAAGGCCGCCGTGGTTGAGCGCGTAATTGAGGAAACGCACGCCCAGCGACAGCAGGAAAAGAAACCAGACAAGCACATAGAGCGGACGCCAAGTCAGCGCGCAGGCGCGCCCCGTGGCCCAGGCGGCGGTGCCGCCCAGGCAAAGCGTCAGCACGATGAAGCCGGTCAGGCTCGAGTCGTAAAGGTAACCCATGTCAGGCTCTCCCCAGTGCCCGGGGTCGCGGCCGTGCCGCTTGCCCGGGAGCACCCCGACGGGAGCCGGATTGCCGGCGCTCCGCGGAGATTTCCGAATGCGGCCGCGCGCTTCGCCTTGCCGAAAGGGCAGGGGCGGGCGCGGCCGGCGGCCTCAATGGCGTCCGCCCTCGAGATAGGCGGCCTTGACGTCGTCGCGCGCCAGCAGCTCCTTGCCCGTTCCGGCCATGGTGATGGCCCCGTTGACCAGAACATAGCCACGGTGGGCGAGCTTGAGCGCGTGATAGGCGTTCTGCTCGACAAGGAAGACCGTCAGCCCGTCCGAGCGGTTGAGCTCGGCGATGGCGTCGAAGATCTGCTTGACGACCAGTGGCGCGAGCCCCAGCGAGGGCTCGTCGAGCAGAAGCAGCCGCGGCCGGCCCATCAGGGCGCGGGCGATGGCCAGCATCTGCTGTTCGCCGCCCGACAGCGTTCCGCCGCGCTGCTCGCGCCGCTCCTTGAGCCTCGGGAACAGGCTGAAGACCTTCTCCAGATCCGCATCGAAATGCGTCGGATCGGCCACCGCCGCCCCCATCTGCAGGTTCTCCATTACCGACATGCGCGGGAAGATCCGCCGCCCTTCGGGCGACTGCGCGATGTCCATGCGCATGATCTCGTGGGTCGGCATGCGGGTGATGTCGAGATCCTTGTAGAGGATCTGGCCCGTGGTGGCCTGCGGCGCGCCGCAGACGGTCATCATCAGGGTCGACTTGCCGGCGCCATTTGCGCCGATGATCGTCACGATCTCTCCCTCGAACACGTCGAGGTCGACGCCGCGCAGGGCGACGATCTTGCCATAGTGGGTCTCGACGCCGCGGACCCGCAAAAGCGGTTTCTGCACGCTCACAGGCCCACCTCCTCTTCGACCAGTTCGACTTCGTCGTCGGCGACGCCGAGATAGGCCGCGATCACCTTGGGATCGTTCTTCACTTCGTCCGGCGTGCCGTCGGAGATCTTTTCACCGTAGTCGAGCACGATGACGTGGTCGGAGATTTCCATCACCACCGACATGTCATGCTCGATGAGCAGAACGGAAGTTGCGTGCTCGTCGCGGATGAAGTGCAGCAGCGTGTTGAGCTCGCTGCTCTCGCGCGGGTTCAGGCCGGCCGCCGGCTCGTCGAGGCACAGGAGTTCCGGGCTTGTGCACATGGCGCGAGCAATCTCCAGCCGGCGCTGGTCGCCGTAGGGAAGATCGGCCGCCGGGGCGTCGGCACGCGGCAGCAGCTCGGTCCGTTCGAGCCAGTAGCGGGCCCGGTCCATCGCCTCGCGCTCGGCGCTGCGGAAGCCCTTCAGCCCCAGCAGGCCGCCGACCGTGTAGCCGGAGGCGACCATCAGTTCGTTGTGCTGGGCGACCATCAGGTTTTCCAGAAGCGTCATGCCGCCGAACAGGCGGATGTTCTGGAAGGTGCGCGCCACGCCCGCCTTCGCCGAGATCTGGAAGTCGGGCATGCGCTCGAGCAGGAAAACGTCGCCGCCCTTGCGCCGCATCGAGATCCGCCCCTCGGTCGGCTTGTAGAAGCCGGTCGCGCAGTTGAAGACCGTGGTCTTGCCGGCGCCGTTGGGGCCGATCAGGGCGGTGATGTCGCCCCGGCCGACGTTGAAGGAGAGGTCGTTGACGGCCACCAGGCCGCCGAAGCGCATCGTCAGATGGTCGATGCGCAGGACCGGATCGTCGTTCCAGTGGGTCATCCGTGGCCCTCCTGAACCATATCGGCGGATATGCCCTTGGCCTTGCCCCGGTCGAGTGCGACCGAGGGTGTGCGGGTCGAGATCAGGCCGCGCGGCTTCCACACCATGATGACCACCATGAGCAGGCCGAACACCAGCATCCGGTACTCCTCGAACTGCCGGAAGAACTCGAAGCCGCCGATCATCACCACCGCGGCGATGACGACGCCGATCTGCGAGCCGAGCCCGCCGAGCACGACGA
Source organism: Stappia sp. (assembly GCF_048268045.1). Classification (GTDB taxonomy): domain Bacteria; phylum Pseudomonadota; class Alphaproteobacteria; order Rhizobiales; family Stappiaceae; genus Stappia. The sequence goes on along the minus strand of NZ_JBLWWG010000001.1, from coordinate 89,647 downwards.
TGGCCAGGATCACGGCGGACTCGATGAAGGTGAAGCTCTCGGGTGAGATGAAGCCCTGCCTGGTCGCGAAGAACGAACCGGCGAAGCCACCGAACATGGCGCCCAGCGCGAAGGCGGTGAGCTTGGTGTTCGTCGTGTTGATGCCGAGCGCGCGACAGGCGATCTCGTCCTCGCGCAGCGCTTCCCAGGCCCGACCCACCGGCAGCTTGCGCAGCCGCATGGTGACGAAGTTGGTCGCCAGCGCCATCAGCAGGATCAGGTAGTAGAGGAAGATGATGCGGTGGATGGAGCTGTAGTCGAGCCCGAAGAAGGCGGCGAACCCGCCCTCGCCGCGCTCGAACTCGAGCCCGAAGAAGGACGGCCGGGGAATGCCGGAGATGCCGTCAGGCCCGCCGGTGAACTCGTACCAGTTGAGCAGCACCACGCGGATGATCTCGCCGAAGGCCAGCGTCACGATGGCGAGATAGTCGCCCCTGAGCCGCAGCACCGGGAAGCCGAGGATGATGCCCCAGAAGGCGGCGAGAATGCCGGCCAGCGGCAGACACACCCAGAACGAGAAGCCGAAGTAATGCGCCAGCAGCGCGTAGGAATAGGCGCCCACCGCGTAGAAGGCGACATACCCCAGGTCGAGCAGGCCGGCGAGGCCGACGACGATGTTGAGGCCCCAGCCGAGCATCACGTAGGTCGTCACCAGGATGGCGAGATCGAGATATTGCCGTGAGCCGCGCGTGCCCAGGAAGTACATGAGCAGAAAGGGCAGCACGACCGCCAGCAGGAACAGCAGCGGGGCGACCAGATGCGAGACGGAGGACATCGCCCCCGGCTTCGGCTTGAGCGCAGACAGCATGCCGGTGAGCGGGCGCTCGCTCTTCCAGACGAAGAGGTTGAGCAGGAGCCGTCCGACGAAGACGACAAGAACGGCGATGGCCACGGTGCTCCAGCGGTATTCGATCTGCAGGCCGCCGACGTCGATCTTGGTGCGCATTCCGATCAGCAGGCCGAACAGGCCGAGCGCGATCAGGCCTCCCACGGCCGCATCCTTCAGGGACGCGCCGAGGAGATCATCTTTCCGGGTTGCCATCGGCTCAAACCTTCTCGACTTCGGGCCGTCCGAGCAGACCTTCAGGCATGAAGATCAGCACGATGGCGAGGATGGAGAACGCCGCGACGTCCTTGTACTCGAGCGAGAAATAGCCGGACCAGAAGGTCTCGATCAGCCCGATCAGCAAGCCGCCAAGCATGGCGCCGGGAAGCGAGCCGATGCCGCCGAGAACCGCTGCGGTGAAGGCTTTCACGCCGGCGAGGAAGCCGATGTAGAAGTCGATGACGCCGTAGTAGAGCAGGAACATCAGACCGGCGACGGCGGCCAGCGAGGCGCCCATCACGAAGGTCAGCGAGATCGTCCTGTCGACGTTGACGCCAAGCAGCGAGGCCATCTTGCGGTCCTGCTCGCAGGCGCGCTGGGCGCGGCCGAGCGAGGTCTTGTTGATCAGCAGCGTGAAGCCGACCATCAGCAGGAAGGTGGTGACCACGATCAGGACCTGCATGTAGCTGGCCTGGACGACGAAGGAGCCGTCGGTGGTCGAGGTTTCCCAGAGCTGGAAGTTGCCCGAGATCAGCGGCTGCAGGGGCTTGTTGCGCGCCCCTTGCGCGATCTGGACGAAGTTCTGGAGCGCGATCGAGGCGCCGATCGCGGTGATCAGCGGCGCCAGGCGAAAGGACCCGCGCAGCGGGCGGTAGGCGATCCGCTCAACCGTCCAGCCCCAGACCGCGGTCAGCGCCATGGCGATGACCAGCACCAGAACCAGCGCCAGGATGAGAAGCAGAAGCGGCGTTGCCGCAGTGATGCCGAGGGCGATGACCAGGATCAGCGCGATGAAGGCGCCGACCATGAAGATATCGCCATGGGCAAAATTGATCATGCCGATGATGCCGTAGACCATCGTATAGCCAATGGCGATGAGGCCGTAGATCGACCCCAGCGTGACGCCATTGATCAACTGCTGGAAGAAATAGTCCATTGCCCTGTGTTCCCCTCATGAACCGGAGGCTTTTGCCTTTCTCGGTCCCGCATGCGTCGAAGAATTCTCAACGACGAATGAAATCCGTTTTTATCAAGACGCTCAAGGGGAGACAATTCCCCTCGTTTGCCACCTGCCAGAAAAGAACATCTTTCCCGTTGGGCGGCTGGATCGAACATTTCATCCTCGCCGGGTGGCGACGGCGAGGATGGTCCGCCTGACGTGGCACACCTCGCGCTGTTCCGCAGGGTCGCCGACACGTCGACCTGCGCAAGCCTTGCCGGCCGGATGAGTTTCGAAAGATCGGCCCCCGCCGACTCCTCCTCCTGCTTGCAAAATATCTCTATGACGAAAAAAGTCACAGCAGAACGGCTGGGACAATTGAATTTCACCGACCAGGTGGTTAGTTTTTCGAACAATGCAACCGTCCCGCCTGCCACCGCTCAATGCCCTGCGCGCTCTTGCGAGCCTCGCCCACACGGGTCGGGTCGGCCTTGCCGCCGAGGAACTCGGCGTCACCCACGCCGCCGTCAGCCATCATCTGCGGAACCTGGAGGACTGGTTCGGTACGGCCCTTGTGCGCCGCGTCGGCCGGCGCATCGAGCTGACGCCGGAGGCGGAGCGGATCGCCGCCGCCATGCAGGCAGCGCTCACCCGGCTCGGCGAGGTCTGCGGCGACGTTGCCGAGGCGGCGCGGCGCACGGAGCTTTCCATCGCCTGCGTGCCGTCCTTCGCCACGCGCTATCTCATTCCCCGGCTGGTCGACTTCACCGAGGTCGATCCGGCGCTGCGCCTGCGTCTGCTTTATGCGCTCCACGGCACGCCGCAGGACGCGGACATTTCCATCGACTGGTACGACGCGCCGCCGCCGGCCGACCGTTTCGCCGTCTGCATCCGGCTGCTGTCGGGGCACACGCGGCCGGTCTGCAGTCCGGCGCATCTGGCCCGCTACGGTCCCTTCGACCGTTCGCAGCAGATCGTGCGCGCCCGTCTGCTGCACGACGAGACCCGCAAGGACTGGCGCGACTGGCTGATCGACAACGGCCTGCCGCTGGAGCAGGCGTCGGAGGGACCCGTCTTCGACGACTTCAACCTTCTGGTCAGCGCCGTCGTGGCCGGCCACGGCGTGGCGCTCTGTGTGGAGACCATGATCGAGGCGGAGCTTGGCCGTGGCGATCTGGTGCCGCTCACCGGCACCATCGGCGCCAGCAGGCGCGGTTACTGGCTGACGGCAACCGATGCGCCGAGCCCGGCCGCGCGGCGCTTTGTCGACTGGTTGAGCGCGCAGATGCCGGATGTGGGCAATCTCGTGCAGAAAGGGAATTGAAACCCCCTCGATATAGCCTAAACCCAAGCATGGATGGGCGGTTGCGCCCGAGGGGAGCCTGCGAGTGCCGCGAATGACGAACAGTCCCGTGTCCGGACCGACCGGAGCCGATCCGCGCCCGGTCGCCGACGAGGTCGATGCCGCCGCCTTTCGCGAGGCAATGAGCCGGCTCGGCTCGGCGGTGCATATCGCCACCACCGATGGCGCGAGCGGACGCTGCGGCACCACCGTTTCGGCGGTGACCTCGGTCTCGGATTCGCCCCCCTCGATCCTGGTCTGCGTCAACCGCCAGGCACGCATCAACGCCGCCATCAAGGAAAACGGCGTCTTCGCCATCAACACGCTCCCCGCCCACGCCGAGCGGCTGTCCGATGCCTTCGCCGGCAAGGGCGGTCTGAGCTTCGACGAGCGATTCGCGCTTGCCGAGTGGATGGTGCTGGCGACCGGCACACCGGTGCTCGCCGCCGCCCGCGTCGGCCTCGATTGCCGCGTCACCGAAATCACCGAGGTCGGAACCCATTCCGTCATCTTTGGCGAGGTCGTCGCCCTGTCGCTCGGCGACCGCGGTCCGGCGCTGATCTATCTCGACCGCGCCTACCACCGCATCTGAGGCAGGTCCGCCCGCCGGTTCGCCCTTTTCCTCATGCCGGGAGCCAGACGCCTTGCTGAACCTGATCACCGATGTGCCCGGCCTTCTGGTGGGCAATGCCGAGGACGCGCGCCTGAAATCGGGCGTCACCGTGCTTGTCCCGGATGCGCCGTTGCGTGCCTCCGTTGCCGTTCTGGGCGGGGCGCCGGGGACCCGCGACACGACCCTGCTGGAGCCTGAGTTCACCGTTGATGCGGTTGACGCGCTGGTGCTGTCTGGGGGCTCGGCCTTCGGTCTCGATGCCGCCTCCGGCGTGCAGATGGCGCTGAGGGCGGCGGGCCGCGGTTTTGCCGTTGGCCCGGTGCGGGTGCCCATCGTGCCCGGCGCGATCCTCTTCGACCTCGCCAATGGCGGCGACAAGGACTGGGGCGACGGCAATCCCTATGGCGCGCTCGGGCGGCAGGCGCTTGGCGCGGCGGCGCGCGACTTTCCCCTCGGCAGCGCCGGTGCGGGCACGGGGTGCACCACGGCCACCTTCAAGGGCGGGCTCGGTTCCGCCTCGGCGCGGCTTTCGAACGGAGCGACCGTCGGCGCGCTCGTCGCCGTCAACGCGCTGGGGTCGGCGACCATGGGCGAGGGGCCGCATTTCTGGGCCGCCCCCTTCGAGAGGGAGCGTGAGTTCGGCGGCCTCGGTCTGCCGGTCCGGGCCGACGGCCTCGACCGCATCCGCACCAAGTTCGACGCGGTGCGCGAGGGGGCCAACACCACCATCGGCATCGTCGCGACCGATCTCGATCTCACCAAGGCGGAACTGAAGCGCCTCGCGGTCATGGCCCATGACGGCTATGCCCGGGCGCTGTGGCCCTCGCACACCGCGCTTGACGGCGATCTGGTCTTCGCCGCATCGACGGCGCGGGTGAAATCGGCTGAGCCGATGGCCGACGCCATCGAGGCGGGGGCGACGGCGGCGGCCGTGATGAGCCGGGCGATTGCCCGTGCGGTGTTCGCCGCGACCCGGGCCCCCGGCGACGTCCTGCCGACATGGGCGGAGACCTTCGCGGCGCCGGCGGGCCGGGGCCCGCAGCCCTAGCCGCCGCGCAGCCAGCGGCGCGGATCGGTTGCGGCGGTGAGCGTGCGCGCCGAGCCGGACAGCGCCTTGCACAGGTCTTCCACGGCCTCCAGCGAGTGAACCGCGCGGAACTCGTCCACATGCGGCAGCATGGCCCGCACGCCGCGCGCGCGCGCCTCGAACCGGTCGAAGCGCAGGAGCGGGTTCAGCCAGATCAGCCGGCGGCAGGAGCGGTGCAGCCGGTCGATCTCGCGGGCGAGGTCTTCGTCGGTGTCGCGCTCGAGCCCGTCGGTGACCAGCAGCACGATCGGCCCGCCCGAGAGCACCCGGCGGGACCAGTGGCGGTTGAAGTCGGCGAGCGCGGTGGCGATCCGCGTGCCACCCGACCAGTCCTCCACCCCGTCGGTGCAGGCGATCAGCGCCTCGTCCGGGTCCTTCATGCGCAACTGCCGGGTGACGTTGGTCAGCCGGGTGCCGAACAGGAACGTGTGGACGTTGCGCCGCTCCTCCGTCAGCGCATGCAGGAAATGCAGCAGGATGCGGGTGTACTGGCTCATGGAGCCGGAAATGTCGCAAAGCGCCACGATGGGCGGGCGCTTCTCCTCCGGCCTGCGGTGGCGCAGGTCGATCATGTCACCGCCGGTGCGCAGCGAGGCGCGCAGGGTCTTGCGCGGGTCAATGCGCCCGCGCGGCGCGGCGACAAGCCGCCGCCGGCGCACCTTCTCCATCGGCAGCACCATGCGGCGCAGCGCCGCCTTGGCGGTGGCGATTTCCTGCGCGCTCATCTGGGCGAAGTCCTTGCGCTGCAGCACCTCACGGCCCGATGCGGTGAAGCGCGCGTCGATCTCCATCTCCTCGCGCTCGTCCTCCCGGCGGCGCTCCCGGGTCGCCTGGAACGCCTGTGCGACACGGGTCTGGGCGGCCTTCGGCTTGTCCGGCTCGCCGCGCGGCGGGGCCACGGGCGACAGGATCGACAGCAGCTTCTCGACGAGCCCGCGCGACTTCCAGTAGATGCGGAAGGCTTCGTCGAAGACGGCGCGCTGGTCGCGCTTGCGCACGAAGACGGCATGCAGCGTCCAGTAGAGGTCGTCCCGGTTGCGGATGCCGGCAACCTCGACGGCGCGCACCGCGTCGACGACGCTGGCGGGCCCCACGGGCATGCCGGCGCGCCGCAGGGTGCGCGCGAAATGCACGATGTTCTCGGTGATGCGCCCGCGCGGGGCGTCGCTTTCTGCCGGTGTCGTCATCGATGCAGGGGCGCCGTCACTCGGTGTCGGCCAGGGCGCGGTCGTGCTCGCGGCGGATGTCGTCGATGATCTGTCGTGCCCTCGACCCGCGTACGCGCTCGATGTCGTCCTGGTATTTCAGCAGCACGCCCAGCGTATCGGACACCATGTCGGGATCGAGCGCGATCTCGTTCAGCTCGGTGAGCGCCGTCGCCCAGTCGAGGGTCTCGGCGACGCCGGGCTGCTTGAAGAGATCCTCGTTGGCCCTGAGCGCCTGCACGAAGGCGACGACTTCCCCCGCCAGCCGCTCGGCCGCGCCGGGCACCTTGCGCCGGACGATGGCGAGTTCGCGCGCGGCATCGGGATAGTCGACCCAGTGGTAGAGGCAGCGGCGCTTCAGCGCGTCGTGGATCTCGCGGGTGCGGTTCGTGGTGATGATGACGATGGGGGGCTCCTCGGCACGAATGGTGCCGAGTTCGGGGATCGTCACCTGATTGTCGGCCAGGACTTCCAGCAGGAAGGCCTCGAAGGCCTCGTCGGCGCGATCGAGCTCGTCGATCAGCAACACGGGCGGGCCGGAAAGCGACGGTTCCAGCGCTTGCAGCACCGGACGCTTGATCAGGAAGCGCTCGCCGAAGACCGACTTCGACAGATCCTCGTGATCGGCGTCGCCGGACGCCTCCGAAACCCGGATCTCGACCATCTGCGCCGCATAGTTCCATTCGTAGACAGCGGTCGAGACGTCGAGCCCCTCGTAGCATTGCAGGCGGATCAGGTCGCGCCCGAGCCCTTCTGACAGGACCTTGGCGATCTCGGTCTTGCCGACGCCGGCCTCGCCCTCGAGAAAGAGCGGCCGCTTCAGCTTCAGCGCCAGATGCAGGACGGTTGCGAGCGCGCGGTCGCCGACATAGCCCTGCCCGTCGAGCAGGGCCAGGGTCTCGTCGATGGAGGCGGGCAGGGGACGTTGCGACATCGGATCTCCGGCTGGTTTGCTGGCGGCACGACCGCCTGGCTCGGTGGCGTGCGCGCAGGTCCGCGCGCGGCGCTACGCTCACCATAGAACCTCCCGGCCGGGTTTGTCAGGCCCTCCACCCGTCGCAACGTGGATTGGCTCCCTGAGCCTTCGCAGCCGGGCACGGGGCATGCGGACCGCTGCGGGCGCACCGGCCCCCGCTCCGGCTGTCGCGATGTGGATTGGGTCCCGGGTCAAGCCCGGGATGACGCCTGGGGGGAGCCGGCGCAGGAGGATCAGGGGTCAAGCCCGGGATGACGCCCGGAGGGGGCTGGTGCCGGAGGATGCCGGGTGGGGTCGCTCCGGAGGGGGGACTGGCACCGGAGGGTGCCGCCGTGGGGGCAAGCCACGGGGAGGGACGTGGAGGGTCATGCCGCTGAGGTTGCCGTAGGGGCGATATCGGGATGACCCGGAGCCTTCAGGGTTTGTTAACCATGGTGGCCGGAAACTTTACGCTAGGAGAGGGTAACGGAGGTTCCGATATGACGAGATCGGATTTTTCGCGCCAGCTTGAGGGCTACGGGCTGCTGACGGCTCATATTCTCTACCACATGCCGGACCACCCGAAGCTGCTCCAGAGCTTTCTGTGGCAAACGCTCGACAAGGCTCCGGTCTTTCCCGAGCTCAGGCAGTTTCTGGAGTTCTGGCAGCGCGACATCGAAGGCAAGCTGCATTCGGTGAAGATCGCCCATCGCGGGCTGATCGGGCCGGGAGACTGGCGTCTTCTCGACGCCGAGTTCCCGATCCACTGACGCAACGCTGTCGCCAATCAGCGCGGCGGGATCGAGAGACCGGCCCCGTCGCGCATGACGCCATTGGCCTCTGCGGTGAAGTCCGAGCCCGTGCCCTCGTGCAGCACGAAGCCTGGCAGCAGGCGCAGCGGCGCGCGGCTTGCGCGGACCGCCCGCACCAGGATCCGGGTCGCGGCCGCCTCCGGCCGGGGGCGCAGCGGCACGATGTCGATTGCCCCGAAGCGGCGGGCCAGAACCGACAGCACCTCGTCGAGCCCGTCGGCGCGGAAGATCAGCGTCAGCGTGCCGCCTTCCTTCAGGATATCGGTGATGGTGCGGGCCCAGGGCTCCAGCCCGCGCCCGTCCAGAACATGGGCGCCGGCCCGCGACACTTCCGGCGAGGCGCGGAAGCGGGTATCGGCGTAATAGGGCGGATTGCAGATGACGTGATCGGCGATGGCGGGGCCAAGACCCGCGGCATGGCGAAGTTGGCCCGCGCCCGTCACATCCGCCTCCATCAGTCGAATGCGGTCGGAAAAGCCGGCGTTTTCCTCAAGCGTCAGCGCCTGGCGCGCGAGATCGAGGGCGCGACGGTCGCGGTCGACCAGCGTCACGCTCACGCCGCGCAGGCGGGCGGCGAGACAGAAGCCGGCGGTGCCGACGCCGGACCCAAGGTCGATCACATGGCCGGTGGTGCCGGCGGCAACGGCGGCGGCGAGATAGACCGCATCGAGCCCGGCGCGGTGGCCGGCGCCGCGCCTTGGCTGGAGCACCTGCACGAGGCCGCCGAGAAAGGCGTCCTTGGTGACGTCGCCGGAAGACAGGCCATCGGTTTCGGCCGCGGGCGCGAGGCTCATGCCGCGCCTCCGGAGGCGGCGAGGTCGGCGGCCTTCAGGCAGTCGGCGTGGAGTTCGGCGCCAAGGTCGGCCTCGCGCAGCAGACGCACGGCGGCGACGGCGTCGTCGTCGGCGATCATCACCCGGCGGGGGATAATGCCCAGGGTTCCCTCCAGCACGCTCATGTTCCCGTCGAGCACGACATGGCCGATTCCGGATTCGTCGAGCAGCGCCTCGACGAAGGAGATCAGCACCACGTCGTTGGTGCGCAGGACTGGAACCATGGATCGGCCTTCCGTCTGGGGTGGCGGCCGCTTTCCCGCAGGAGGGCCGATTGTCGCGGACGAGCTTACCGCGTCCGGCGCGAAGACGCGACCGCCGGCGCGCGATGCGGGGGCAAGTCCGGGGGCGAGGCGGGTGAGACGATGTGTTCACGACCTCCGAACACCGGCGGATTCGCGCCATCGGCCTGCCGTTGTGATCGGTGTCCCTGCGAAAGACGGCTTGCCGGATGGAGGGGGCGGACCTATTGTCCCGCCCGTGCACAATGACAAAAAGGTACTGAACGTGGGCGTTGTGGTTCCCTTGCGCGAGACCCGGTCCGAACCGGCAGGCATCCAGAACCTGGTCGATCTGACCTGCGACGGCATGGGCGCCGTCAACCAGGTCATTCTCGACAAGGCGGGATCCAATGTCGACCTGATTCCGGAGATCGCCAACCATCTCATCTCCTCCGGCGGCAAGCGGCTGCGTCCCATGCTGACACTCGCGATGGCCGAGCTCTTCGGCTACGCCGGGCAGGGGCATGTCGGGCTGGCCGCCAGCGTCGAGTTCATGCACACGGCGACGCTTCTTCATGATGACGTCGTCGACGAGAGCGACATGCGGCGCGGCAAGCTCGCCGCGCGCAAGCTCTGGGGCAATCAGGCCAGCGTTCTCGTGGGCGACTACCTGCTCGGCCAGGCCTTCAAGATGATGGTCGATGTCGGCTCGCTCGAGGCCTTGCGCATCCTGTCGACCGCCTCCGCCGTCATTGCCGAGGGCGAGGTGATGCAGCTCGGTGCCGCCCAGAACCTGGCGACCAGTGAAGACCGCTACATGCAGGTGATCGAGGCGAAGACGGCAGCGCTGTTTGCCGCCGCCGCCGAGGTCGGTCCGGTGATCGCCGGCATCGAGGGCGAGCCCCGCCAGGCGGCGCGCGACTACGGCATGGCGCTGGGCCTCGCCTTCCAGCTCGTCGACGACGCGCTCGACTACGGTGGCTCGGCCGCCGATCTCGGCAAGGATACGGGCGACGACCTGCGCGAGGGCAAGATCACCCTGCCGGTGATCCTCGCCATTCAGCGCGGCCGCGACGAGGATAAGGCGTTCTGGAAGCGCTGCCTCGAAGACCGCGATGTGCGCGACGACGATCTTGCGACCGCGATCCGGATCATGGACGAGACCGGCGCGCTCGCCGACACGGTCGTGCGCGCGCGCAGCTTCGGCGCCGAGGCGCTGCAGGCGCTGCAGACGCTGCCCGAGGGGCCGCACCGCGCCGCGCTTGCCGAGGCCGTCGAATTCTGCATCGCGCGCGTCAGCTGAGGACGAAATTTCGAAATTTAAGCGCCCGGCTTGCAGGAAATGCACGGCCGGGCGCTTTTTTTGCGTCGCTTCTCAGCCCATGCGCTCGGAGGCGTAGCTGCCCGGGCTCGCCGGGAAGACGACGGTCTTGTTGCCGTTGAGAAAGACCCGGCGATGGATGTGGGCGTGGATGGCGCGGGCCAGAACCTGGCTCTCCACGTCGCGGCCGAGAGAGACGTAATCCTCGGGCGACTGGGCATGGGTGACGCGCACCGTGTCCTGCTCGATGATCGGGCCCTCGTCGAGATCCGTGGTGACGTAGTGCGACGTCGCGCCGATCAGCTTCACGCCGCGCTCGAAGGCCTGCTTGTAGGGATTGGCGCCCTTGAAGCTTGGCAGGAAGGAGTGGTGGATGTTGATGATCCGCCCTTCCATGCGCGCGCACATTTCCTCTGACAGGACCTGCATGTAGCGGGCAAGAACGATGAGCTCGGCGCCGGTCTCGTCGATGATCGCGAGCTGGCGGGCCTCGGCCTCGGTCTTGTTGGCTCGCGTTACCTTGATGTAGTGGAAGGGAATGTCGTGGTTGACGACGACCTTCTGATACTCGAGGTGGTTGGAGATCACCCCGACGATGTCGATCGGCAGCGCGCCGATCCGCCAGCGGTAGAGCAGGTCGTTCAGACAGTGTCCGAATCGCGACACCATGATCAGGACCTTCATCCGCGCGTGCTCGTCGTGGAAGGCGTAGTCCATCTCAAACGTCTGCGCGCGCTTGGCAAATCCGTCCTGAAGCTCTTCCAGGGTTGCCCCGGTCTCGGCGTTGAAGCTGACCCGCATGAAGAACCGGCCTGTCTCGCGATCATCGAACTGGGCACTGTCGGTGATGTTGCAGCCATGATCGGCCAGGAAGGTCGAGATGGCGGCGACGATCCCGCGCCGGGAAGCGCATGTCACGGTCAGGGCGAAGGCGGTCATGAACGGTCATCCGGTGGTTGGAGGCGGCCCGGCGGCCGGTCTCGCAGTGCGGTTGCGCGAGGTATAGCACCTCGGCGAGTCTTGGCATTCGCGGATGGCGGTACCACCGGGAAAAGCGTCGCGAAACGATAAAAATCCGACCTTGCCCCGCTGACGTTGCGGATCGGGGACAAAACGCGGGCTTCCCGGTCCGGAAAAGCCTCAGTCGACGGGGGCGGCCACGACCCACCAATCGGGCTGGTCGCGCGAAATGTCGCGGGCAAGACGCGTCGCCTGATCGAGGTTGTCGAGAATCGCGAAGCAGGTCGCCCCGGATCCGGACATGCGGGCAAGGTGCACGCCGTCGGCGTCTGCGAGCCGTTCGAGAACGCCGGCTATCTGAGGCGCGACGCGCAGCGCCGGGGTCTCCAGATCGTTGCGCGCCTGCCGGCACCAGCCGCAAAGGTCCCCCAGGGTGGCGAAGCCCCCTTGAGGGAGCGATGGAAGAGGGGGATTGTCGCGCCGCGCGAGCGAGGAAAAGACGGCCGGAGTGGCGACCGGAACCCCCGGATTGACCAGGACCAGCGCGTGCGCCGGCAGGCCGGGGAGCGGTGCGATCCGTTCGCCGATCCCGGCAACGAGCGCCGGCCGGCCGGAAATGCACATGGGAACATCGGCGCCGAGCCGCTCGCCGAGCGAAAGCAGCGTTTCATCCGGCAGGGTGGGGGACAGGGCGTCACGCAGAAGGAGAAGAGTGGCGGCGGCATCGGCCGAGCCGCCACCGATGCCGGCTGCGACCGGCAGGTTCTTTTCGAGCCGGATGAGAAAGGGTCGCACCGCCTCGCGCGCGCCCGTCTCGAGCGTGGCAAGCAGGGCTTCGGCGGCCCGCAGGACCAGATTGTCGGCCGCGCCGCCGGCCGCCTCCAGTGCATCGGAGAACCGTCCCGACAGAGCCATTCCGCCAAGCGGGGAGCGGGGGGCGCCCGCCTCGCCGGCGGGCACGAGCGCCACCTTGTCGCCGACGCGCGGAAAAGCGACGAGGCTTTCTATCAGGTGATAACCGTCCTCGCGCCGTCCGGTGACGTGCAGGGCGTAATTGACCTTCGCCCGCGCGAGGCGGGCGAGGTCCGGTGTGGTGAACTGGGGGGGATTTCCCCCGCAAGCCGGCGTCACGAGAGGATCAGCCGCCGTTCTTCTTCGGCTCGACATGGGCCGCCGGCGTGCCTTGCGGCAGCTTCAGTCCGTTCTCGATCTTGTCGAGGATGGTGACCAGATCGTCCGGCTCGGCACCGAGGTCGCGGGCGTGGTTCCACTGGAAGCGGGCCTCCAGCTTGCGCCCGACCATCCAGTAGCCGTCACCAAGGTGATCGTTGATCACCGGATCCTCGGGGCGCAGCTCGACCGCACGCTCAAGCTCGACAACCGCCTCGTCGTAGCGACCGAGGCGGAAATAGACCCAGCCGAGACTGTCGACGATATAGCCGTCCTTGGGCCGCAGCTCGACGGCGGTGCGGATCATCTCCAGCGCCTCGGGCAGCTTCAGCCCACGGTCGACGAGCGAATAGCCGAGATAGTTGAGCACCAGAGGCTGGTCGGGCGAGAGCTCCAGCGCCTTGCCCAGATCCGCCTCGGCGGCATCCCACTTGTTCTGCCGTTCTCGGCAGATGCCGCGGAAGTAGAAGATCGTCCAGTGCTTTTCCTCGGGCTTGTCGATCGTGTCGATGCCACGGGAATAGGCTTCCTCGCATTCGGCGAAGAGCTTGTGCGAGCGCAGCACGTTGCCGAGCGCGACCACGGCCTCATATTGGGTCGGATCCTTAGCAACCAGCGCCTCCAGATGGGCGCGGGACTGTTCGAGATCCTCCAGAGCGTTGTAGTTCAGGGCGATCTGGATCTCGGCGTCACGCTTGAGCGGCGAATCGGGGGAGAGATTCTCCAGGATGCCGATCGAACGCTCGAAGCGCCCGAGCCGGTCGAAGAGGCCGGCGAGCGCCACCGCGGCAACATCCGCCTTGGGGTCGAGATGCAGTGCGAGCTGGAGGAAAACGGCCGCGAGTTCCTCGCCGCCGTCCCGTCCGATCGCCGCGCCGAGGCCATAGAGAACCTCGGCCGAACCGACCTTGGCATCGCCAGCGATCGGCCCGATCTTCTCGTTGCTTTCCAGAGCCTTGCGCGTCGCCCTCATCACCGGATGGTCGGGGAGGACGCGGTCGTATTCGGCCAGGACCTTGAGGGCCTCGTCCTTCTGGCCGTTCTTGGCCAGGGAGCGGGCATAGGCGTCGACGACGCGCAGCGCTCCCTTGTCGGTGTCATAGGCGGCGCGGAAGTTTTCCAGCGCGTCCTTGGTGCGCCCGGCATGATCCTGGATCAGGCCGGCGTGATAGGTGAGGAAAACGGTGAACCAGGACGGGCCGTCGAGGCTGGAGACCTGCGCAAGCGCCGCGTCGGTGTTGCCCTCGGCCTCCTTGGCCCAGGCGGCGACAAGACCGCCGGCAAGTTCGGCAAGCGGGCCGCGTCCGCCCTTTGCGAGGAGCTTGTCGGCTTCGACTGGTTTGCCGTGCCTCAGCGCGTCGGCAGCAAGCAACAGGCCGGCGACGAAATGGTCGGGCTGTTCGCTGCGCAGCCGTTCGGCCAGGTCGAGGGCCTCTTCGATGTTGCCGTTGGCGAGCTGCAGCACGAACGCCCGGTCGAGCAGGAACGTGTTGCCGGGATCCGCCTCCAGCGCCTCGGCGAAGAAGGCGGCGGCATTTGCAAGGTCGTTGGTCTGCCCGGCGAGCCGACCGGACAGGTAGCTGCCGCTCAGCGTTACGGGAAGACCGTCTGCGGTCCCGCTTTCAGCGATGATGCTGGCGGCGGCGTCCGTTTCCGATAGCGCCGGTGTCGCGGCAGCGGAGACGAGGGCGAGTGCCGTTGCGGCGAGAAGGCCGCGGGAAAGGGCGGTGTTTCTGAAAAGGCGTCGCATCATTGTGTCGGACTGGCTGCCTCTGCTGGCACGCGGGTTCAGGCGAGTCATGGCGTGAATTTTCTCCATGAGGATGGCCTTTATGTGTCTGCGCCGCAAGCAGGCCTCGCGACAGTGCCTTGTCGCCCTTGCGGAAGTGGGCAGGAAACGGGGAGGGCAGCGCGCGCCCGCTCCCCCGGCAAAGTATATTGCAGTGCGGCGAAAGCCTGTCGGGAACCCGTTCGAAGGTCCGAAAGTCCTTTGTTTCTCGCACTGCATCATTTAAGGGGAAGGCGTCCGGAGTGGTACCGGCTCCGGCAAAAAAAACGGGCGCGTTGCGGCGTCTGCGGGAGAAGGGACAGGAACGCAATGACCAAATGGGTGTACGGCTTCGGCGACGGCAAGTCCGAAGGGGCGGCCGACATGAGGAACCTGCTTGGCGGCAAGGGCGCCAATCTGGCGGAGATGAGCAATCTCGGTCTGCCGGTTCCCCCAGGCTTTACCATCACCACCGAGGTCTGCACCTGGTTCGAGGCGAACGGCCGGTCCTATCCGGACAGTCTCGGCGCCGAGGTCGACGCGGCGCTTGCCGAGATCGCCCGCATCACCGGGCGCGGCTTCGGCGACGCGACCGATCCGCTTCTGGTTTCCGTGCGCTCGGGCGCGCGCGTCTCCATGCCGGGCATGATGGACACGGTCCTCAACCTCGGCCTCAACGACGCCACCGTTCCCGCACTCGCCAAATCCGCCGGCGATGCCCGTTTTGCCTATGACAGCTACCGCCGCTTCATCCAGATGTACTCCAACGTGGTGCTTGGCCTTGAGCATCACGATTTCGAGGAAATCCTCGAAACGTACAAGAACGACAACGACTACGCGCTCGACACCGATCTTTCCGCCGAGGACTGGCAGCAGGTGATCGTGAGCTACAAGGCGCTGGTCGAGGAGGAGCTTGGTCAGCCCTTCCCGCAGGATCCGGGCGAGCAGCTCTGGGGCGCGATCGGCGCGGTGTTCCTGTCCTGGCAGAGCGCCCGCGCGGTCACCTACCGTCGGCTGCACGACATTCCCAATGACTGGGGCACGGCGGTCAATGTTCAGGCCATGGTGTTCGGCAACATGGGCACCGATTCCGCGACCGGCGTGGCCTTCACCCGCAATCCCTCGACCGGCGAGAAGGCGCTCTACGGCGAGTTCCTGATCAACGCCCAGGGCGAGGACGTGGTCGCGGGCATCCGCACGCCGCAGGACATCACCGAAGCCGCGCGCATCGCCGCCGGCTCCGATGCACTGTCGCTTGAAAAGGCGATGCCGGAGGCCTTCGCCGAATTCGTCGCCATCTGCGACAGGCTCGAGGGCCATTACCGCGACATGCAGGACCTGGAGTTCACCATCGAGCGCGGCCGGCTGTGGATGCTGCAGACGCGCAACGGCAAGCGCACCGCCAAGGCGGCGCTCAAGATCGCTGTCGAGATGGCGGACGACGGTCTGATCTCGCCGAGGGAGGCGGTGATGCGCGTCGATCCGTCCGCCCTTGACCAGCTCCTGCACCCGATGATCGACCCGAAGGCGGAGCGCGACATCCTCGCGACCGGTCTGCCGGCGTCGCCGGGCGCGGCGTCCGGCGACATCGTCTTCTCCTCCGACGAGGCCGAAGAGGCGAAAAACGCAGGGCGCAAGGTCATTCTCGTGCGCGTCGAGACAAGTCCTGAGGACATTCACGGCATGCACGCGGCCGAAGGCATCCTGACCACGCGTGGCGGCATGACCAGCCACGCAGCGGTCGTCGCCCGCGGCATGGGCAAGCCCTGCGTCTCCGGCGCGGGTTCGCTGCGGATCGACTACCGGGCCGGCACACTGACGGTCGCCGGGCGCAAGTTCGCAAAGGGCGAGCGCATCACCATCGACGGGGCGACCGGCCAGGTGCTCGTCGGCGAGGTGGCGATGCAGCAGCCGGAAATGTCGGGTGAATTCGCGCGGCTGATGGAATGGGCCGACGCGGAGCGCCGCATGAAGGTGCGCACCAACGCGGAGACGCCGGCGGATGCGCGCGCCGCGCGCGGCTTCGGCGCCGAGGGCATCGGCCTGTGCCGCACCGAGCACATGTTCTTCGAGGGGGAGCGCATCGTCGCGGTGCGCGAGATGATCCTGTCGGAGAACGAGGCGGGCCGCCGGGCGGCGCTTGACAAGCTGTTGCCGATGCAGCGCGGTGATTTCACCGAGCTCTTCGAGATCATGCAGGGTCTGCCGGTGACCATCCGCCTGCTCGACCCGCCGCTGCACGAGTTCCTGCCGCACAGCGACGAGGAGATCGCCGAGGTCGCCGCCGTGATGGGCGTCGACGCCGATCGGCTGCGCGAGCGGGCTCTGGAACTGCGGGAGTTCAACCCGATGCTCGGTCATCGCGGCTGCCGCCTGCTCGTCAGCTATCCGGAGATCGCCGAAATGCAGGCGCGCGCCATCTTCGAGGGCGCGGTTGCCGCGGGCAAGAGCACCGGCTCCCCGGTGACGCCGGAAATCATGGTGCCGCTCGTCGGCGTCAAGGCCGAGCTCGACCTGGTGCGCGCGCGCATCGATGCGATGGCCAAGGCGGTTTCGGCGGAAACGGGTGTCGCCATCGCCTATCAGGTGGGCACGATGATCGAGCTGCCGCGGGCCTGCCTGCGCGCTGGCGAGATCGCGGCCTCGGCGGAGTTCTTCTCCTTCGGCACCAACGATCTGACGCAGACCACCTTCGGCATCTCGCGCGATGATGCTTCCTCCTTCCTCGGCGCCTACCAGCGCCTCGGCATTGTCGAGCGCGACCCGTTCGTGTCCATCGACCAGGAAGGCGTCGGCGAACTGGTGCGCATCGGCGCGGAACGCGGCCGGGCCGCGCGTCCGGGGCTGAAGCTCGGCATCTGCGGCGAGCACGGCGGCGATCCGGCCTCGATCTTCTTCTGTGAGAGCGTCGGCCTGGACTATGTGTCCTGCTCGCCGTTCCGCGTGCCCATCGCCCGCCTTGCCGCCGCGCAGGCGGCGCTCAAGGCGCAGACGGCGTAAGTCGCGGTGCGCCGGCCGGCCAGCCTCGAGGCCCTGAGGGCCGGCGGCAAGGCCGCGTTGGCGCGCGCGTTGTCGGCGGTCGAGACCGAAGCGGGCGAGGACGATCTTGCCCGTTTTCTCGACGCGGCGGCGGCCGCGCCGCGGGCGGAGGTGCTTGGCCTGACCGGGCCGCCGGGCGTCGGCAAGTCGACGCTCACCAACGCGCTGATCCGGGCCTATCGGAGCCGTGGCGAAAGGGTTGGGGTGATTGCCGTCGATCCCTCGTCGCAGGTGACCGGCGGCGCGCTTCTCGGCGACCGGACGCGGCTTGCGACGGATCCGGAGGACGCCGGCATCTTCGTGCGCTCCATGGCGGCGCGTGACCGTCTCGGTGGCCTGTCCGATCACGCCATCGCCGCCATTGTGCTGATGCGCGCGGTGATGGACAGGGTGATCGTTGAATCCGTCGGGATCGGACAGTCGGAGGCGGATGTCGTCCATGCGGTCGACACGCTGGCGCTGTGCATCCAGCCTGGTTCCGGCGACAGCCTGCAGTTCATGAAGGCGGGCGTCATGGAACTGCCCGATCTGATCCTCGTCACCAAAGCCGACATGGGTGGATTGGCGCGCCGCGCGCGCGCCGATGTGGCTGGGGCTCTGACCCTCGCCAGGCCGGCGGATGCGCGTGCCGCACCGCAGGTTCTCTGCATTTCCGCGACGTCGGGGGAAGGGATCGACGAAGCCCTGGCCGCGGCCGACGCGTTTGCCGGCAGCGCGCGCGACAGCGGTGCGCTGCGGGAGCGCCGGGTGCGACAGGAGCGCCATTGGGTGGTTGACGCGCTACGCCAGCGCTTTGGCAGCGTCGGGCTCGGCCTTTGCGATGTCGACGGCGCACTTGCCAAGGCTGGCGGGCCGTTCGCGGCGATGGCCATGCTCGACGCGGCGATGCGGACCCGGCTCGCCGCCGGGCAGTCATCGATGCCAGACCCTTTGACGCCAGATCAGCCACCGCTCGCCTGACGCTTGTCGCAACAGGCTCCGCCCCGCTTTCTTCAGGCGCAGCGCGAAGCCGCCGCTGCGGTCGGCACGTCGGTCTCGCCAGGGGCGGTGACACCGGCCAGCCGCCTCTCGGCTTCGGCGATATCCTCGCGGGGCATCGGCCGCGACAGGTAGTAGCCCTGCAGGCGGTCGCAGTTGGTGCGCTGCAGGATCGCCGCCTGCTGGCGCGTCTCGATGCCCTCGGCGACCACTTTCATGCCAAGTGCCTCGCCGAGATCGATGATCGTCGACAGGATCGCGTGGGCATGCGGGGCGACGTCGAGATCGGCGATGAAGCTGCGGTCGATCTTGAGCGTGTCGAACGGGAAACGGCGCAGATAGCTCAGGCTCGAATAGCCGATGCCGAAATCATCGAGAGCGACGCGTACGCCGAGGTCCTGGACCTGGGTCAGCGTGTCGAGAATGCCGCTGTCATCGTCGGCGAAAACGGTCTCGGTGACCTCGATCTCCAGCCGCGTCGGCTCGAAGTTGCAGTCCTCCAGCGTGTCGCGCAGATCGTCGATGAAGCGCGGATGGCGGAACTGGGTCGGTGACACGTTGACGGCGACGCCCAGATGCGGCCAGGCGGCGGCATCGCGGCAGGCGCGGCGCAAGACATAGAGACCGAGCTCGTTGATGAGGCCGGTTTCCTCGGCAATCGGCACGAAGACCGAGGGGCTGATGGCGCCCATCTCCGGGTCGGTCCAGCGCAGCAGCGCCTCGACGGAGAGCACGCGCGTGCCATCGATGGTGGTCTGCGGCTGGTAGACCACCTGAAGGCGCTCGTTGCGGATCGCCTCGCGCAGGCCGTGCGCCAGGTTCTCGCGGGTTCGCACGTGCTCTTCCATGAAGGAATCGAAGAAGGCCCACCGCCCGCGCCCGCCCGACTTGGCGGAGTAGAGCGCGATGTCGGCCTTGCGCAGGAGCTCGCCCATCGAAAGGCTGTCGTCGGGCGCGATCGCCGCGCCGACGCTGAGGCTGACGTGCAGGTGGTTGCCCGCGACATACATCGGCACGGCGAAACGGTCCTGCATGCGCCGCAGGACGGTCTCGATGTAGGAGCGGTCGGCGCACTCGGGCAGGAGCAGGGCGAACTCGTCGCCGCTGATGCGGGCAAGCGTCGCATTGTCCGGCGCCAGCACCCTGAGGCGTCGGGCCGCCTCGCGGATGACCTCGTCGCCTGCGGCGTGACCGAGCGTGTCGTTGATGTCCTTGAAGTGGTCGAGATCGATGTAGATCACGCCGATGATGCCCCGACCGCTGTGCCATTCCCCAAGCTCCTCGCGGAAGCGGGAGGAGAAGAAGTCGCGGTTGGCCAGTCCGGTCAGGCTGTCGTGCAGGGCCGCATGATGGGCGCGGGCCTCGCTCTCCGCCAGACGGCGGGTGTTCTGGCGGGTGTAGTAGAGAACGAGGCCGGTCAGGCCGGCGATGGTCGTCGCCAGGAAGAACAGCATCGGGCTGACGCCGGCAAGGATCTGTGCGCCCGGGTTTTCCGACTGCCAGGTCAGATAGCCGATGTCGCGCGCGCGCGGATCCTTGATCGCGAGACTGGCGGCATTGCCATCGTTCGGCACCCTCGGTGAAACGCGCAGATCATGGGTGCCGGAGCGTTCCGCGAGAGCGGACAGCCGCGCCGGGTCGAGCATCTTGATGCTGACGAGGACGGCCGGCGGCTGGCGCTCGGCCAGGAATTGCTTGAGCTCGGGACCGATGGCGGTGACGGCGACGAAGGCGGGACGCCCGTCAAGCTGCGTGAAACCGGTCTCATTGACGGAGCGCGTGAACCCGGACTTGGGGCGCTCGACGACGAAGAGGCCGGAGGGAAGCCGCGTGAAGCTGTTGATGAAGCGGGCTCGCACCCGCGCGACGAGCGGGTGGATGCTGTCGGCGAGCTCCCGGGCGGTGGCGGGATCCTGGTCGCGACCGTTGAGGAAGTTGTAGACCGGCTTGCCGTCGACACCGATGATCAGCGTCTGGTCGTGGCCGTGGTTGGCCAGCATCCAGCGGCCGATGTTGGCGTCGATCCAGCTGGGGTTGAACGAGCCCGGCCGCGTGTAGAAGAAGGCCTGGTCCCAGATCGCGGTCCCTTCCTGCTCCTTGGCCAGCAGATCCAGCTGCAGCTTGGTGCCGCCGCGCAGCAGATTGCGCTCGCTGTTGAGGGCGGCGATATCCGCGGAACGCGACGTATAGGCAATGAGCACGACCGAAAAAGCGATCGCGAGCAGAACCAATCCGACGACCGGAAACAAAATGGCGTTGGCCAATTTCGTTCCGCTAGATTTCCGTGACGCACCCATTGCAGCCTCATTTCCCCACCCGGGAAACGCTTACACAGCGAATTTAACAAAAGCCGTGGAATATTAGTTAATTATTATTAACAGACCTATTCCGCTGCGGCAGTTTTCTGTCTTTTTTTGCACATTTGCCGTCACAGAAGCTGGAGGCCGCGGAAGCTGGCGTGTCCGTCGCGGCCGACGATGATGTGATCGTGCAGGGCAATTCCCAGAGGCTTTGCTATCTCGGCGATCTGGCTGGTCATCTGGATGTCAGCGCGCGAGGGCGTCGGGTCGCCTGAAGGATGATTGTGGACGAGGATGATGGCGCTTGCGGAAAGCTCCAGCGCCCGTTTCATCACCTCGCGCGGATAGACCGGCGTGTGATCCACCGTGCCGCGCTGCTGCACCTCGTCGGCGATGAGCGCATTCTTCTTGTCGAGGAAGAGAATGCGGAACTCCTCGCGGTCCGAATAGGCCATGGCGGTGCGGATGTAGTCGAGCACGGCGGACCAGGACGAGAGCACCTGCTTCTTGCGCAACTGGCCGCGCAGGAAGCGTTCGGCCACCGCATGGGCGAGCTTCAACTCGTCGACGACCCTGTCGCCGACGCCGCTCACCTCCTTGAGGCGCGCCGGCGGAGCGGCGAGGACCTCGCCGAACGAGCCGAAGCGGGCAATCAGCGCCTTGGCGATAGGCTTGGTGTCGGCGCGCCTGATCGGCGAAAACAGCAGCAGCTCCAGAAGCTCGTAGTCCTGAAGCGCCTCGTGGCCGGCCTCGCGGAAACGCTGGCGCAGACGGTCGCGATGACCGTGATAATGCGGAGAGGAGGCGCCGGCGTCGGAGAACCCGTTGTCTTTCTGGTCCATCACACCTCTCTCCGGCAGCGTTACGCCCCGGTGCGCACCATCGGATTGTCGAGCCCGGCGGGTGACAATGTGAAGATCTCGCAGCCATCGGCGGTGATGCCGATGGAATGCTCGAACTGCGCCGACAGCGAGCGGTCGCGCGTCACCGCGGTCCAGCCGTCGCGCAGCACCTTCACGTGCGGGCGCCCGAGGTTCACCATCGGCTCGATGGTGAAGATCATTCCCGGCTTCAGCTCCACGCCCTCGCCGGGGCGCCCATAGTGCAGGATGTTGGGCGTGTCATGGAAGAGCCGGCCGACGCCATGGCCGCAGAAATCGCGCACGACCGAACAGCGCTCGGCCTCCACGAAGGTCTGGATCGCGGCGCCGATGTCGCCGGTGGTGTTGCCCGGCTTGGCCGCCTCGATGCCGCGCAGCAGCGATTCATAGGTCACCTCGACAAGTCGTTCGGACGCCCGCTTGAGCTGGCCGACCGGATACATGCGGCTTGAGTCGCCATACCAGCCGTCGACGATGAAGGTCACGTCGACGTTGACGATGTCGCCTTCCTTGAGCGGCTTGTCGTCGGGGATGCCGTGGCAGACAACGTGGTTGATCGAGGTGCAGGTCGACTTCGTGAAGCCGCGGTAGTTCAGCGTGGCCGGCACGGCGTCGTTCTGCAGGCCGAAATCGAAGACGAAATCGTCGACTTGCTGGGTTGTGACGCCCGGCTTGATCAGGTCGACGAGCGCATCGAGGCAGCGCGCCGTCACCTGGCTTGCCTTGCGCATTCCCGCGAAATCCTCGGGAGAGTAGAGGCGAATCTGACCGGTGTTCTTCAGGGGCGCCGTGGCGGCATCGACGTAGGTGACCATAAGCAGCAGCTTTCCATCGTTTTCCACCCCGGCTCTTGCATCGCGGGGCGGACTTCTTGCGAGGCCGACAGGGGCGGGAGGGCCCCGCGGCGGCGGCGGCGCAGGGCGAGGCTCCCCGGAGAGAGCGGCAGTCGCCGTGTCGCGCCGCGACCACCGGATGGCACCACATCGGGCACCTTGCACGGCATGCGCGTCGTCGCGTTACATTCCATAGCCATAATTCGGCGGAAGGGCGGGCGCAATCGCATTCGGCCCTGCGGGCCGTCCGCAACCGGCGATAACGCTTGCTGGCCTCTTGCGCCCGCGCCTGTGCCGGCAACGCGAAGTCCGCGCCGACATGGTGGAACCTGTGGGCACAAGACTTGAATGACTTGGATGATGAGCTCGAATTCTAAAACTTGATGGAAACCCCCGCGATGGGGCCCTGAACCGTTACATCGAAATCGAAACTGCCGTTCTTGTAGTCAACACCGAGGGCGCGATAGCCGGCAACTGCGGAGAAGTGTCGGGATATCTCATATCCAATTCCTCCCATGACATCCCAGCCGAAATTCGAGGAACCGCCGCCTGCAATCGCGGAGCCGGTGAAGTAAATGCGGTCAGTGACGTTCAGACGCCCCTTGATGCCGCCCATGGCATCAACCCAGGTCTCTGAATCCTTGAAGGATTGGCCGCCAAAGATGCCGCCTTTGAATTTGAGTGTGTTTTCGACAGACCACAGGCGTGCGCCAAAGACTGCATCCAAACGCAGGTTCGCACGATCCAGAACCGAATAGCCGGCAAGCGCGGTCGCAGACATCGTTGACGAGTCGAGTTCGACGCTCGTCGCCAGAACGCCGCGCGGGGTGGCCTGGTCCGTGCCCAGCTTCAGATAAAAAAGATCCGTTGAGAGGCTGAAAGGGCCGTTGCGGATTTCCGCTGCGACCATGGCCGAGAACCGAAGATCGTCTAGAATGTCGGAGAAGCCCATGTTGACATCGACACTGGGGGCTCCGAAAGACGCGACCTGGCCCGACATTCCAGCCGCCCAGAAATACGGAGCGACCTCAACGCTCCACTGGGGCGGAAAGACGTTTTCCTCAAGAGGGGGCGACGCAAAGGACGCACCTGGATCCGCAGCGATCGCTGGTGCTGCCTGAATGCCGGCAACCGCGGTACCGAGTCCGACCAACAGGGTGCGCAGCGCCACCGCGTTCTTCAATCGCCCAGACAGAATTTCCATTCACATGTCCTTTGCTTCGCAGGCGCATCGACGATTTGGCACAACGCATCGTGACGGCATCGTCCCCTAGGAACCGGAATGTCCAGGGTGTCCCGGGCGCATGTTGTCCATCCAGCGGTCCTTGCCGACTATCGGACGTGTGACGATCCGTACGTTTAGGAAGGAAGAGGCTCTTCCTGCTTTGCATTTCACGCCAGCCCGGCAGGCTGGTGGAGACGTCTGAACTCCACGGGAGAACATCCCTTCCAACGGCGGAAGGCTCTGGTGAAACTTGCATGATCCTCGTAGCCGAGGAGCAAGGCTATCTCCATGATGGCATAGCTTGTTTCACGCAGGAGACTTACTGCCCTCTCGTTTCGCGCAATGGTCACGATGTCACGGTAGGAGTATCCCTTTTCCAGAAGCTGCCGTTGCAGGCTGCGGACGCTAAGCCCGGCCATCTGTGCCGCGCCATCGATGTCGGTTCTTCCATCCAGAAGGCGAAGCGCGGCAATCGCCGACACGGAACGTGCCGGCTCCGGCGCGCGGGAAAGGACATTGTCGGCAACCACCTCTCGCAAGGTGATGATCGCGGACGCAGCTCCCTCGGGTCTGCGCGCTTTTCGCACGTCAAGGTCGCCGGACTTGAAGGCGATCCCGGTTCCCTTGCATCCGAAGCGGACGGGAACCTGCAGCCGATCTTCCACCAGATGGGCGTCGTTGTCCCTTTGATAAGGAACCTCAATCCATTCCGGTGACCAGTCCAGCCCGAGAAACTGCCTGGCAATGATAATCATGGGGCCGATCAGGTGATCGATATGCTGGGCCTGCGGTTCGAGCGGCCGTTTCACATGGCGCCAGAGCATGGCCGTGCCGCTTTGAACAAGTTCCAGCCTGCCGTCGGACGCATGGGCCCAAAAGGTAAGATTGTAGCGTCGGATCGCCTTGCCCAGAGTGTCCGCGGTGGCACCATAGCGCCCCCACAGTCCGTACCCCCAGGCCTTCTGCATCTCGAAACCGATCTCGAGGCCGAAGGTCCGGTCGCCGAGTTCGCGTCCGCATATCTCGAAAAGGCTGATCATGGCCGGGAGGGGAATGGGCGTGTGTGGTGAGCCGATAACGTCTACGGGAAGGCCCACCTTCTCGAAAACGCGCCACAGTGCCTGCTCGCCGGCTCTTTGCTCAAAGATCGCCGGAAGTGGACCGAAACCACTGGCTCTGACCAAGAGTATCGACCTGCTGTCGCTCATCGCCCTTGTCGTTTTGGCATTGTGTTGGAGAACCGGACACGGATCCTGATAACGCTCATTGCCTTGCGCAAGCGAAAAACAGTTTGAGGGAGGATCATCCGTTGCGCGGGGCGATACTCAGGCGAAGCGACATACGGTCAAAAGAATGCCTCCCAAATGTGAATTGAATTTCAAATCAGGATTTGGGAGGCGGACTTATTGCAATTCCTTCTGGAGAGGTTTTGCCTGTTTTATTTTTCCGAAACGGGCGCGTCCGGGAAATCATGCCAGCGCTGGATCTTCCAGCCGTCGGAGCCTTTCACCAGCCAACCTTCGTAGTTGAGGCTCGACACGGCAGCGAAGCTCTTGCCGTCTTTGGCGTTGGTCAAAAGCCCAGCGACACTGATGTGAGCGGTGTCAGCGGTCTGATCCAGGAACAGGATGTTGGACATCAGATGCCGGCGCTGGTTTCCCGAGGTGCTGAACTCCCTCATCCGCTCCTTCCAGAACGTCCGGAAGCCATCTCCGGTGAACGACACGGCTCCTGCATCCGGTACGCCGGCGACGAACACGGCGTCAGCCGTGAACAGTTTGAACCAGGAATCCGCCTCGTAGTTGTCGTAGGCAAAGGAATAGGCGTAGAGCAGATTGGCGATCGCCAGCCGGTCGGCGGCGTCGAAGCCGACAGCTCCGGGATTGTCTTGCGGGACGTATGTCCGAAGTGGCTTGGCGTCCTTCGCGATGCTCGCTCCTTCGGGAAGCGCGGTTTCGGCCAGAGCCGGCAAGGACGCGGCGGCGAGGAGCGAGCCGATCATGGCAAGGGGGATGAGCTGCTTCATGTCTCTCTCACGTTGGTCTGTGTCAGGCGCCACGAAAACGGATCCGGCGCAGTACGACCGGATCCGTTCGGATAGATTGGCCCGAAAGGCCATCGAGATCGTGTTTATTGCGCGGTGTGGACGGAAAGCTTGCCAACCTTGGTAATGGCCGGCGGGGCCCACTTGCCAATCAGGGCCGAGGGCTTGGGTGCATACAATCGCATGGTCACGTTGAACGGACCGTTGGGGGCCGGGAGCCAGTTGGCTTCCTTGTCCTTGCCGGGGTTTTCGTGCTGGAAGTACAGATCAAGCGATCCGTCCGGGTTCTTCTGCATCGGCATCCAGCTCGACAGGGCGAAACGGTTCAGGCTGTTGGCGACCTGATAGCCGTCGTTGTCGTAGATCGTGACCGACCAGAAGGCATTGACCGGGGGGATGTCGGTTGCATCAAAATGCAGGACATAGTCGTTGGTTCCGTTGAGAGGATTGCCGTCACCATCCGCCATGGCGATGGGATAGACGGCATCCGCCGGCAGGTTTGCCCCGAGACCGAGCTGAGCCATCAGGGCCCGCTTGAGATAATAGGTGCCGTAGACCCCCACCGTGTCGATATCCATCGACCACTGGTTCACGAAGTTGGCAATGCGCGGGCTCTTCCAGGCCATCAGCTTCTGCGCGGTGACGGGTGCGTCCGTAAGCGCCGACTGAACAAGGGGGCTCGCTGCGTCGAAGTCGAAACTCTTGCCTTCCTCAAACCCGAGGCGGGCCATGCGCGCCAGTATCGGCTGGTCGGTGATGTGCGACGTTTCAGCCTTCAGGAGTTCCGCGCCGTAGGTAAAGTAGCTCCGGCCGGCCATGGTATCGACCTGCTTTTTCGGCGGCGTTTTCGTGTCAACGGTCGGATCTGGCGAGTAGGCGGGTTCGGTAACCTGCTGTCCCCATTTGGAGAGGGGGGTCACCTTGAAACCGGCCTGGACTTTGTGAACGGCCTCGTAGTCGGCCGGTCCGTCCGTCTTGGTCCGTCCGATGATCCAGACATGGTTCGTCGGGGCTTTGATGTGATGCGTCTCTTTCGGAAGGCCAAGCTGATCGGCAAAGTCTTTACCCAGTTCCGCGCCGTTCTCCGGTTTCCAGCCAGGGGCGGTGACCAGGAAGGTTCCAGCCTCGGTTCCTGTTGTCCGGGAGCCCGGCGAAGCGAAGACATCCGTCCACATATCGAGCATCGGCAGAAGGTAGTAGCGTCCGTCGGTGTCGGGCGCCGAGACGATCATCGGTTCATCCCGGAGGTCGAGAAACGTCGAGGAATAGAGCGTGTCGAAGTTGGGCCGCACGACAGACTTTTCATCCGCCGTCGGGTAGGCCGGGATATTGGTGAACCAGTTCTCACCGCCCCCCATGGACCCGGGGCCGGGCTTGATGCTCATCAGCTGCCGACGCGTCAGGTCCATTGTGATGAGCGGATAGAAATAGAGATAGGCTTCCACCGCGATCTCGTTGGCTTCCGACTGTGTCAGGTCCTTGGCCTGCGCGAAACCGTTTGCGAACATGGTGACGGACGTCGCGAGCAAGACGCCTGTGAGTGCTGCCTTTATTTTCAATTTTCATCTCCAAGCCTGGGAGTTGCCCTGTTTGTTCGAACGTCGGCCGCGGAAATTTTCATGGAGATTTGTCTGAACGGCGTGTCGACACCAGAAAGCCAAGAATCGTCCATCACCAAAAAGGGAGAGGGAGTGGCCGATTTCCAGCACCTTTCAGACGTCTCTCCTCACGGGCCCGAAGCGGCCTCTGAGAACCAAGAGCATGATACTGAGTGCAATTGGATCGGTTGCGCTTTGCATTTTCCGCCAGAGCAAATGGCGGGCATCGAACGAAGCCGCAGCCTTGGCGCAAGGACCATTCATCCGCTTCGTGCAAGGCGCCGGCCTGCAAAAAGCGAAAGCCATGTCGCCGCTGCGATGGTTGGACGATCTGCGTGGACGGTTTGGTCGCGCGTACGCCGGCAGCCCGCTTGCGGCTCCCGTCCGGTCGCCCGCCGACATTCGAGCCGTCACGGACCCCTGCCAAAAGTCCCGGACTGGATTGAGGAGAAGATTGAATATCCTGGTACGGACGGCGGGACTCGAACCCGCATAGCCAAGGCTGAGGGATTTTCGTACCAACTACGGCTTTCGCCGCCGCCTTCCGGCGTTTGTGGTCTGGACTATACCTTCACCGTAGCCAATGCCTTAGGTGCTGCCCGTCTAGTCTCTACACCTTCCCGATCGCTCGGGCTTGGCTCGGGATTGCCATCTGACAGGGTTCCCCGAATTTGAGCAGTTCTACGTCCGGCGTTTCCGCCAGCGCACTCAAGTTTGCCTTAAGTCCCTTGTGTCTACCAATTCCACCACGTCCGCATGGGCATCTCTGCTAGCAAAGCGGTGGCCAATGCTCAACCTGGAACTGCGTCGGTGGCGGTTGTCTAGGCTACCGTCGCCGGTTTGGCAGTGGATGGCCATGTCCGTTCCGCCTTGCGCCTGTTGCTCAGCCGCGCGGCGGGAGGCCGGTGAGGCCCAGTCTTTTCATCCGGCGGTAGATGGTGCTGCGGTCGACGCCGGAGCGGCGTGCGGCGGCCGAGATGTTGCCGTCGCAGGACTTCACCAGCGCGCGCAGGGCCTCGGCTTCCTCGGCCTCCATCGCCTGCCGGACGGGCAGGCGGATGCGGGCGGGGCCTTGTGCCACATCGCTCGGCAGGTCCTCCGGAAGGACCGGGCTGCCCTCGCACATCGCAGCGCATAAAGCGCAAAGGTTCACGATCTCGCGCACGTTGCCCGGCCAGTCGTGCGCCAGAAGCATCTGCATCGCAGGGCCGGAGAAAACGGGTGTGCCCTCGGTTCGCGCGGCAATGCGGTCGATCAGCCATTCCAGGTCCCGCCGCAGCCTGACCGGCGGGATGTCGAGCGACAGGCCGTTCAGGCGGTAGTAGAGGTCCTGGCGAAACCCGCCCTCCGCCACCATCGCGGCCAGATCGCGGTGCGAGGCGGAAATGACGCGGATGTCCACCGGCTCGGCGCGGGTGCCGCCAACGGGCAGCACCTCGCGTTCGGAAAGCACGCGCAGCAGCCGCGCCTGCAGCCCAAGCGGCATGTCGCCGATCTCGTCGAGAAACAGCGTGCCGCCGCTTGCCTCGCGGATCAGGCCCTTCTTGCCGCGCGCGTGGGCGCCGGTGAAGGCATTGGGCGAATAGCCGAAGAGCTCGCTCTCGATCAGCGCCTCGGGCAGGGCGGCGCAGTTGATCGCGACGAAGGGGCCGCGACGGGTGCTGGCCTCGTGCAGGGCGCGGGCGATGAACTCCTTGCCGGTACCTGTCTCGCCGCGCAGGATCACGCTGATCTGCCGGTCGGCGACCTTGGCACCGCGCTCGGCCAGGCGTTGCAGCGCTGGATCGCCGCCATGGATCTCGCGCAGGGCGGTGGGCAGGGGGCTTGTGGCGCGCGGGGCCGGCGCGGTCGGCGGCACGGCGCGGGCGAAGAGCAAACCGCCGGCCTGCTTCTCGAGCATGCCCTCGCCCTGCGCGAGCGAGTGCGACAGCTTCGGCAGGTCCTCGACCTCATAGGCGAAGATGTCCGAAAAACGCCGGCCGATCAGCGTGGCGGGCGGCGTGCCCGCCGTCAGCATCTCGGCCGCGTTGCGGGTCATGCCGCTGATGCGCCCGCCCGCGTCGATGGCGACGGCGGCCATGGGGTCGACGTCCAGGAATTCGGGCGAGGGATTGAGCCGCAGGATCCAGTCGCTGCGACGGCTGCGCACCAGATTGGCCATCTCGATCCGGCGGACGCAGGATTTCATTACCTCCAGCGTCAGCGCCTGGCTCATCTTGTTGTGCGGAGCCTGAAGGTGCGACAGGTCGAGCACGCCGATCAGGCGGCCCAGGGCATCATGCACCGGAACGGCGGTGCACGACAGCGGTGTCAGCGCCATGTCGAAATGATCCGTGCGGTGCACGGTTATCGCCCGGCCGGAGGCGAGGCAGGCGCCGACGCCATTGGTGCCGGCGTTGCTCTCGTGCCATTCCGACCCGGCGATCAAGCCGGCATGGCGCAGGTCGCGGTCCAGATCCGCATCGCCGATCGTGTCGACGGTGACGCCGCGCGCGTTGGCCAGAAGCAGCACGTATCCCATTGCATTCACACGGCGGAAGAGATCCTCCATGCCGTGGCGCGCCATGCCGAGCAGTTCCTCGGAATCCTGTCTGTGCTGGCGAAGTTCACGCTGGGTGAGAATGCGCGGCCCGGCACGCCGGGCAGGGTCGAGCCGGTGCTCGTTCAGGCAGCGACGCCATGAAGCCAGGACATCGTCGTCTCGATGCGACCGCTGTCCCTCGGCAACGCGGCTGATTTCGAGGACATGCGTCCCCGTCTCCTGCGCTCCGTCCATCGACTCCTCCCAAAGCCGGGGCGAAGATAGCACTTCTTCTTCGCCCCGGTCCAGAAAGCTCGATGGTCCCGTTGCCGGTGTGCCGTCAGCCGGCAAGATCTATCAGGATCTTCAACTGCGTTCCCGCCGGATCAAGCAGCGCCTCGAAGCCCTCCGAGACGGCCTGCTCCAGCGCGATGCGCCGGGTCACGACCCGCTTTGCCGGGATCGCGCCGGATGCGATCAGCTCGATGGTGCGCGGCCAGCTGTGGGTCGGGTAGCACCAGGAGCCGCGGATCTCGGCATCCTTGAAGGTGAGCTGGAAGAAGTCGACGCTTCCCTTGCCCGGATGCAGTCCGGTCTGGACGATGACGCCCTGCTTGCGGATGGCGTCCAGGCAGGACTGGAGGGCGCGCTCGTTGCCGACGCATTCCAGCGCAACGTCGCAGCCGATGCCGTCCTGGGTGCCGGCGCGGACCCGCTCGCCGACATCCTCGCGCGCGGCGTTGATGACGACGACGCCGGGCACGATCTCCTCGGCAAGCTTCAGCCGGGTCTCGTTCACGTCGGAGACGAAGAGCCTGGTTGCACCGAAGGCCCGCGCCGTGAGCAGCGCGAGGATGCCGATGGGACCGGCACCCGTGACCAGCACGCTGCTTCCCGCCGTGATCCGCCCGCGGTCGCAGGCATAGACGCAAACGGCGGTCGGCTCGACGAGGGCGGCTTCCTCGTCCGACATTTCGGCCGGGATCTTCTCGACGTTGTAGTCGTTGAGGAGGGCCATCTCGGCCATGCCGCCGGAAACCCAGCTCAGCCCGACGAGCGCCAGGCTGCCGGAGAGGTTGTGCCAGCCGCGATCGGCGAAATACTCGCCGCCGCGGGGCATGATAAGCGGCTGTACGGAAACGCGGTCGCCGACCGCGACCTTGGTGACGCCCTCGCCGACGGCCTCGACCGTTCCGCCGAACTCGTGGCCCAGCACCTGCGGCAGCTGTGCGCCGGAGTAGGGGTGCGGCTCCTTGGGGATGAAGATCGGGCCGCTGGCGTATTCATGCAGGTCCGTGCCGCAGATGCCGACGAAGCGGTTGCGGATCAGCACCTGGCCCGGGCCGGGCTGCGGCGGGACGGGAATTTCTTCCAGGCGCAGGTCCTTGGCGGCGTGAAAACGCAGTGCTTTCATGGGAGTTCCTTTCACAGTTCGTCGAAGGCGGCCAGCGCCTTGCCAGCGTAGACCGTGCCCGGACCACCCGACATCTCAATGGCAACGGCGAGGATCTCCACAAGCTCCTCGCGACTTGCGCCGCGGCCTTTTGCCTCGTGGGCGTGGAAGACGATGCAATCCTCGCAGCCGCGCGCGACGGCAACGGCGATGGCGACCATCTCCTTCATGGCGGGCGACAGCCTGCCTTCGCGCGTTGCCGAGGCCATCAGCTCGCGAAAGGCGCCCATCGTCTTGCCGTCGGCCTTGTAGAGGGCCATGGCGCGGGCATTGATCCCGGCGAGCTTCTCCTTCGCATCCGCCATCAGACCAGCACCATGCCGCCGTCGACCAGCAGCGACTGGCCGGTCATGTAGTCGGAGCCCGAGGAGGCCAGGAAGATCGACACACCGGCGAGATCGTCGGGGCGCGAGGGGCGGCCGAGCAGGATGTCGGCGGAAAACGACTCGAACGCCTCGTTGTCGCGACTGGTCAGCCCTTCGTCCTTGAAGCCCTTGTCGATCAGCTTCCACATGTCGGTCGCCACCACGCCCGGGCAGATCGCGTTGACGTTGATCTTGTGCTTGCCGAAGGCGCGGGCAGCCGCCTGGGTCAGGGCGACGACGGCGAACTTGCTGGCCGAATAATGCGCCAGCGGCTCGTAGCCCTGCTTTCCGGCGATCGAGGAGGTGTTGATGATCTTGCCCCCGCCGCCTTGCGCGATGAACTGACGGGAGGCTTCCTGAATGCCGATCAGCACGCTCATGGCGTTGACGTCCATGACGCGGTGCCAGTCGTCCTCGGTGATGTCGTTGAAGGGCTTCACCTGCGCGATGCCGGCGTTGTTGAACATCACGTCGAGACGGCCGTACTCGGCGACGGTGCTTTCGATCAGCGTCCTGACGGTTGCGCGCTTGGTGACATCGACCGGAAGGCCGATCGCCTGTCCGCCCGCCTTCCGGATTTCGGCCGCGGTCGCCTCGGCGGTTGCCGGATCGATGTCGGCGATGACCACGCGGGCGCCGGCGCCGGCCAGTCCCTCCGCTATGGAGCGGCCGATGCCCCGGCCCGAGCCGGTGACGATGATTGCGCGATTTTCGACGGAATTGCTCATGTTTCCCACCCGTTGAAAGGCGGCTGCCCCCGGTGGCGGGGAACAGCCTGTTGCGTTAGTCGATGAAAGCGCGGATCAGCCGGTTGACCTCGGCCGCCTGCTCCATCTGGACCATGTGGCCGGCGTTCGCGAGCACATGGACCGCCGCGCCGTCGACGTTGGCGGCATGCGCGACCGGGATGATCGCGTCCGCCTCACCCCAGATTACCTGTGCCGGTACGCCGGAGGCGGAAAGGGCGGCGGCGATGGTTTCGGCCTGCCGGCCCTTGGCGAAAAGGGTCGCCGACAGCTCGCCGAGGAACTCCCGCACGCCGTCGAGGCGTTTGAACTTCAGCAGGTCCTCGACCATCGCGCGGGACACCAGGCTGCGGTCATTGAACAGATGGGCGAGCACCGGCTTCAGGTCCTTGCGCCCCTCGGCTGCGACGAAACCGTCGATATAGTCGGCGTTGATCGCGTCCCCGAGGCCGGCCGCGCAGACGAGCGTGACGGAGGCGACCCGGTCCGGATGGTCGATGGCGAGACGTCCGGCGACCAGCCCGCCCATGGAATGCCCGGCCAGATGAGCCTTTTCGAGCCCGAGATGATCCAGGAAGGCGAGGACGGTCGAGACCATGAGCTCGAGAGCCGCGGGGCGCGCCGTCTTGACTGACTGGCCGTGGCCGGGAAGGTCCAGTGCATAGACCGGCCCGCCCTCGGCAAGCGTGTCGATGTTGAAGAGCCAGTTGTCGAGATCCCCGCCGAAGCCGTGGATCAGGAGAAGCGGCGTGCCCTCGCCGGGACGTTCCGCGTAGCGGATGCGACCCGCCGGAAGGTCGGCGAAGCGGTAGACGGGGCCGGCCTCCTCGTCGTCGCCGCTGGCGGCTGGAACCTCATAGGCGGCGACATAGGCGTCGACCTCCTCGTCGGAAACGGAAGCGGGGGCGAGCACGGCGAGCAGCGCGCGCACCGGATAGACCTCGCCCTCCTTGCCGACGCGCCGGCGCAGGAGGCCGCCGTCGGCGGCCTCGACGACATTGGCGATCTTGTCGGTCTCGACGTCCATGATCTCGTCGCCGGGAGAGATCGTGGCGCCTTCCGCCACATGCCATGCAGAGAGCCTGCCCTCCTGCATGGACAGGCCCCATTTCGGCATCAGGATCGGAGTTATTTCTGCCATTTCAGTTCTCCATGGCCTTTCGGACGGCCTCGGCGATGCGGGCGGCCGACGGCACGTAGATGTCTTCGAGCGCGGGCGAGAAGGGCACCGGCGCGTGCGGGGCGGTGACCATCCGGATCGGAGCCTTGAGCAGGTCGAAGCCGTCCTGCGCAACGGTGGCGGAAATGTCCGCCGCGATTGAACAGCGCGGGTTCGCCTCGTCGACGCAGATCAGCCGGCCGGTGACCTCGACGCTTTCCAGGATCGTGTCCATGTCGATGGGAGACAGCGTGCGCAGGTCGATGACCTCGACCTCGATGCCGTCCTTCTTGAGCAGGTCGGCGGCTTCCAGCGACCGTCCGACCATCTGTCCGTAGGTGACGATGGTCGCATCGCCCCCCTCGCGAACGATGTTCGCCTCGCCGAAGGGGATTGTGTAGGCCTCCTCCGGCACGTCGCATTGCGAGGCGTAGAGGTTCTTGTGCTCGAGGAAGATCACCGGGTCGTTGTCGCGGATCGACTGGATCAGCAGGCCCTTGGTGTCATAGGCGTTGGAGGGGCAGACGACCTTCAGACCCGGAATGTGGGTGAAGAACGGCGTTAGCATCTGGCTGTGCTGTGCCGCCGCGCGAAAGCCGGCACCGCACATCGCGCGGATCACCACCGGCGTTTCCGCCTTGCCGCCGAACATGAAGCGGAACTTGGCGGCCTGGTTGAACACCTGGTCGAGACAGACGCCGATGAAGTCGACGAACATGAGTTCGGCCACCGGCCGCAAGCCGGCGGTCGCGGCTCCGATGGCCGCGCCGACATAGGCGCTTTCCGACAGGGGCGTGTCCATCATCTGGTTCGGGTGCTTGTGGTACAGCCCTTTGGAGACGCCGAGCACCCCGCCCCAGGCGTCGTCCTCGCCTTGCGCGCCGGCACCGCCGACAATGTCCTCGCCCAACATGATCACGGTGGGGTCGCGCGTCATCTCCTGATCGAGCGCCTCGTTCACCGCGTCCTTCATGCTGATGATACGTGCCATTTTCTTCTCCTCCCCTGGTTCTTCAGTTCACGTAGACGTCGGTGGTCAGTTGCTCCGGACCGGGCAGCGGCGCGGCGATGGCCTCGGCCACGGCCTCGTCGATGAGGGTCGCAACCTCGGTGTCGATGGCATCCAGCTCGCTGTCGGAGATGATGCCGGCCTCGGTTACCTTCTGGCGGAAGAGCTTCAGGCAGTCGTTGTTGGCCCGGTTGTGCTCGTTCTCTCCCGGTGCCTTGTAGGTTTGGGCGTCGCCTTCGAAGTGGCCGAAGAAGCGAACGTTCTTGCACTCCAGGAGCGTTGGGCCGGCACCCTCGCGGGCGCGCTTGATGACCTCGCCGGCGGCCTCGAAGACCGCGAAGAAGTCGAGCCCGTCGACGGTGATGCCGGGCATGCCGAAGCCCGTGGCGCGGTCGACGTAGCTGTCGGAGGCGGTGGCGTAGTCGACGGAGGTGGATTCCGCATAGCCGTTGTTCTCGACCACGAAGATCGCCGGCAGGTTCCAGATCGCGGCCAGGTTCATGCTCTCCAGCACGGTGCCCTGGTTGGAGGCGCCGTCGCCGAAGAAAGTGATCGCGACCCCGTCGTGGCCGAGTTTCATCGCCGCGAGCGCGGCGCCGCAGGCGAGGGGAGCGCCCGCGCCGAGAATGCCGTTCGCCCCCATCATGCCGAGGCTGAGATCGGCGATGTGCATGGACCCTCCCTTGCCCGCGCAACAGCCGGTCGCCTTGCCGTAGATCTCCGCCATCATCGCCTTCACGTCGACGCCCTTGGCGATGCAGTGGCCGTGGCCGCGATGGGTCGAGGCGATGCGGTCGCGGTCGTGCAGGTGCATCATGATGCCGACGGCGGTGGCCTCCTCTCCGGCGTAGAGGTGGACGAAGCCGGGGATCTCGCCGCGTGAGAAATCGACGTGCAGACGCTCCTCGAAGTCGCGGATCGTCTTCATCCTGCGATAGGCATCGAGCAGCCTATCCTTGGGCAGCGGAAACGGATTGGTCATGAACTCCTCCCTTGTCGTTCAGTTCTGGTTGCTGGAGAAAAGCCCGGTGGCGGCCGCGTGGGCCATGCAGGCGGGAACGTCGATGGTGGCGAAGGCGTCGGTTACCAGGCGGATCGCCACGTCGTCCTTTTCGCTGAAGGTCAGCTCGCGCTCGCCGTCGAGGGCGAGCGAGCCGGCGCGGATCGAGGGGCGGTAGACTTCGCCCGGCACCATGCGGGCGGTGGCCTCGATGCCCATCTCGTCGATCAGGCCCGGGGCGATGGGCGCGCGAAGCCTGTGGGCGGCGTCGCGCGACAGGCGAACGTGCCGCCCCTCGGGCGTCGCGCGGTCCACCGGGTCGGTCAGTCCGGCGATCGAGGACATGCCGATCGCCTGGGGAAGGGCAAAGGCGACGAAGAGGTCGCGGAAACCCGCGGTTTTCCAGATCGCACGGGCGCCGATGAAGCGATCCTCGACGACGGCCACATCCACGAGTGCGATCTCGCTGCGCCCACCCACCGTCACCTCGAGCCACTTGTTGCGGGCAAGGGCGCGCTCGGGCGGAACCTGCCCGGTGACGGCGAGGCCGACTGCCAGTCCGGTGATCGTGGGCTCGCGCATTTCGGGAAAGGCATTGTTCGTGCCGGTCGAGACGCCGGCCACCGGAAGATCGCCGCAGGCCTGCACGACGACGCGGTGCGTGCCGTCGCCGCCGAGCACCACGACGGCGCTGACACCCTCCTCGCGCATCATGCGGGCGGCGTGGGCGCTGTCCTCCGCGGTCGCCGTAACGCGCATGTCGAGATAGCGCATCCGCGGGAAGCAGGAGCCCCCCCGGCGCGCTTCGCGCTGGATGCTGCGCTCCAGATGAAAGCGGATGCCGCCGTGCTCGGGCATCATCACCACGTCGCCGACGCCGGTCGCCGCCAGCCCGGCCATCATCCGCAGGACGATGTTTGCGCGGTCGTTGATGGGCAGATTGCCCGCGTGCGATATCACCCGCCGGATGTCGCGGGCAGAAATCGGATTGGCGATAACGCCGACCTTGATCATGTGTGTCCTCCCGCCGATCAAGGTCAGCAACGCCTGTGCCAGTTTCAAAAGCGCGGTTTTCCGGGGAGGAGAGCTCTGCAGTGTTGCGCGGCATGCAACAGATGTGGCGCAACAGGGCGTCGGCGCCACGCTGCCGCAGGCGACATCGGCAGACGCGGAACGGATAGTTTTAGAAACATATTCCAATTTGGAACGAGGTCCCATATGATCGCCCCAAGAGGAGAAACCCAGTGACGGTCGCAGCTGTATCCAGGTGCCTGAAGTTGTTGGAGATACTTGCCGGTGAGCGCGAGCCGGTGGAGTTGTCCGAACTGGCGACGCGGCTCGACATCCCGCCGAGTGCCGTGCATCGGCTCATCAGCACGCTGCTCGACCACGGCTGGGTCGTGCAGGATCCCGCCAGCCAGAACTACGCCCTGTCGCTGCGCATGAGTTCGCTTGCCTTTCGCAACCTCGACGGCCGCAACGTGCCCGACGTGGTGCAGGCGGCGCTGAACCGCCTGGCGGCGGAAACCAGGGAATACTGCCGGCTGGCCATTCTCGAGGGGCAGGACCTCGTTTGGGTGGCGCGTGCGCAAGGCGCCGTGACGGGCCTGCGCTACGACCCCGACATGGGGCAGGAGGTGGTTCTCCACGCGACGGCGAACGGCAAGGCCTGGCTGGCGACGCTGCCCGAGGAAGAGGCGCTCGCCATCGTCTATTCGCGCGGCTTCAAGGCCAACCGCGAACTCGGTCCCAACAGCGCGACATCGATCGACGATCTGCGGCGCAGGCTGCGCGAGACCCGTGAGCAGGGGTTCGGCACCTCCGTTGAGGAAGCCGAGGCGGGTACCGCGGCGCTGGCGGTGCCGTTCCGCTCGGGCCCCGACGAGAGCGATCCGGTGGCCGGGACGATCTCGATCGCCGGGCCGCTGCTGCGTATCGGGCAAGAGCGCTGGCCGGAGCTTGCCGATGCGCTTCATCGCGCGGCGGAGGAAATCAGCCAGTTATGGCCGTTGCGCAAGCGCCAGCGCAATGTGTCCGGCTTCGAACGCTTCGGCGCAAACGGGGCGAGAGCGATCCAATGAGTGAGGTTTCCACGATCCGACGCATCGTCGAGCCGGTGCTCTGGTTCGCCGGGCTGCTGGCGATCTGGCAGGTGTGCGTGCGTGTGTTCGAGGTGCCCATCTTCGTGCTCCCGGCGCCTTCGGACTTCCTGGCCGACATGGTCGAGGAACGCTGGCGGCTGTTGCATCATGGCCTGATCACCACCCGGCTGATCCTCGTCGGCTTCGTCGCGGGCGCGGTGCCGGGGATCGTGCTTGCCTATCTGATCGCCAAGTTCCGGATCGCGGAGCAGATCCTCTATCCCATGGTCGTTTTCATCCAGGGGCTGCCGAAGGTGACGCTGGCGCCGCTCATGCTGGTCTGGTTCGGCTTCAGCGACCTTCCGAAAGTGCTTCTGACGGCGCTGATCACCTTCTTTCCGGTGATGGTCGACAGCGTCACCGGGTTCAAGTCCATCGATCCGCGCCAATACTACCTGAGCCGCTCGGTCGGGGCGTCCTGGTGGCAGACATTCCGCCTCTTCGAGCTTCCCTCTGCCGCCCCGAGCATCTTGTCGGGCATGAAGATCACCATCGTCATCGCGGTCACCGTCGTGATCGTCGTCGAGTGGCTGAACTCGCAGAACGGTCTTGGCTACCTCGTGCTGCGGGCGATGGACAGCTCCAACACGCCGCTCATCTTCGCCGTGCTCGTCGTCGGCTCGCTGATCGGGGTGTTTCTGAGTTTCGGGATGTCGTTGCTGGAGCGCGTCCTGTTGCCGTGGCGGAGGTTCTGAGCCAGGGCGATCAATTGCCAGTCGGAATAACCTGAAGTTGGGAGGAAGGTCATGACGTATTTCGGGAAACTGATCGGCGCATCCGCTGTCGTGCTCGCGGCCGGGCTGATGTCATCGGGGGCGATGGCGGCCGACAAGCTGACGATGCAGATGAACTGGACGGCGGACTCCGCGCATCTGGGCTTTGCCGTCGCGCAGGCGGAAGGGATCTACAAGAAGTACGATCTCGACGTCGATCTGGTCGAGGGGCGCGGGTCGTCCGTGGCGGCGCAGCTCGTTGCCACCGGCCAGGTCGACCTCGGCTACGCGGATGCCGGCGCGGCGCTCAATGTCGCCTCCAAGGGCGCGCCGATCAAGATCGTCTCGACGATCTGGAAATCCGGACAGTTCGGCATTCAGTTCCTGTCGGATTCGGGCATCTCCAAGCCCCAGGACCTGGTCGGCAAGAAGCTGGCGGTCTCGCCCGGCTCGGCGATGATGCCGCTGATCCCGGTGTTCCTGAAGGCCAACGGGATTGCCGAGGGCGATGTGGAGATCGTCACGGCCTCGGAATCCGCCTTCCTCGGCCTGCTGACCTCGCATGAGGTGGACGCGGTCTCGCAGACGCCGGAGAACATCGTGGTGCCTCTCGCCGAACAGGGCATCGAGGCCGGCAACATGTATTTCTATGACAATGGCGTGCCGATCGCGAGCCTGAGCCTCGTCGCGCGCGAGGACAAGATCGCGCAGAAGAGCGACGTCTTCAAACGCTTCATCGAGGCGACCGCCGAGGGCTGGAAGATGGCCATGGCCGATCCGGACAAGGCCATCGAGGACCTGCAGAAGGTCTTCCCCGAAACCGAGAACTCGGCCGCGTCGCTGAAGCAGGCGGCCGCCTTCAGTTTCGCCTCGGTCTGCCCGGGCGGCACGGGCGATGTCATCGGCGTCACCGCTCCGGAGACCTGGGAGAAGATGTTCTCGGTAATGACGACGGCCATGAGCATGTCCAACGACAAGCCCGTGACCACCTACTACACGAACGAGCTGGCCCCGGCCACGCCCGTCACCTGCCCCTGATCGATGCGGTCAGCCGGATGGGGCACGCCTGTCGCGCCCCATCCGGTAGGTGACGAAGGAACAGCAGGAACAACGGATGGCAACGTCCCCCGAACCGCCCGCGATGGCCATGCCACGCCAGGGCCATAGCTTGCCGCTCGGCGTCTTCGCGCATCTGCGCGGATCATTCGTCGGATCCTTCCTGATCGGCGTGCTGTCGATCGCGGCCCTGCTCGGCCTGTGGGAGGGGCTGGCGATCTGGTTCGAGGTGCCCGCCTGGCTGGTGCCCAAGCCCTCGGACTTTCTCGGCAGGCTGGTCGATGACTGGCGGATCATCGGGTATCACGCACTGGCAACCTCCGTGACCATTGCCGAAGGCTTCGCGCTTGGCGTGGTCGTCGCGGTGCCGATGGCCCTTGCCATCGTGTCGGTGCCGGCGCTGGAGCGCGGGCTCTACCCGGTGGTCGTGTTCCTCAACATCATGCCGAAAACGGTGATCGGGCCGATCCTCATCATCTGGTTCGGAATCGGGCCGCTGGTCGCCGCGCTGATCGTCTTCCTGATGTGCTTCTTCCCGGTGCTTGTCGATTCCATGGCCGGCTTCAGGGCGGTCGATCCGCGCCTGTTCTACATTTCGCGCTCCATGGGCGCGACGCAGTGGCAGAGCTTCTGGAAGTTCCGCCTGCCGGCGGCGATGCCGGAGATCTTCTCCGGCATGAAAATCGGCGTGGTGAAGGCGGTGGAGGGCGTGATCATCGCCGAGTTCATCGCCTCCAACAAGGGACTGGGCTTCATGATCATGCAGGCCTCGAGCTTCATGGACATGCCGCTGATGTTCGCGGGCCTGATCGCGGCGGCGCTCGTCGCGCTGGTCTTCAACGGTGCAATGGGCGTGACGGAACGCTGGCTGATGCCCTGGGAACGAAGCGGGCACTGAACCCGCTGCCAGGAAAAGGAAAGAACAGGATGGCACGAATGGCAGAGACCACGGAGCCGTATCACAGTGCACTTGCGTCCTCGGACGAGGGCGACACCGTTGCCGTCGGTGCGTCGATTGTCGCCAGGGGAATTTCCAAGATCTACGGGCAGGACGGCCCGAACCCGTTTCACGCGCTGGGCCCCATCGACCTCGACGTGAAGCCGGGCGAGTTCGTCAGCCTGATCGGTCCTTCGGGTTGCGGCAAGAGCACGACGCTGCTGCTGGTCTCCGGCCTGGAGCCGGTCAGCGACGGCGTGGTGGAGGTTGACGCCAAGCCGTTGACCAAGCCGATCTCCGAAGTCGGCATCGTGTTCCAGGACCATCTGCTGCTCGACTTCCGCACCGCGATCCAGAACGTGATGCTGCAGCAGGAAATCCGCGGGCTCGACAGGGCGAAGCTCCTCGGACGCGCGGAAATGCTCTTCGACCGCCTCGGCATCAAGGGGAGCGAGAGCAAGTATCCGCGCCAGCTCTCCGGCGGCATGCGCCAGCGGGTCTCCATCGCCCGGGCTCTGGTGCACGATCCCTCGATGCTGCTGATGGACGAGCCCTTCGGCGCGCTCGATGCGATCACCCGCACCCAGATCCGGCACGACCTGGAAATGCTCTGGCTGGAAACGAAGAAGACGGTGCTCTTCATCACCCATTCCATCGAGGAGGCCGTCGGCCTTTCCGACCGGGTGCTGGTGATGTCGCAGAGCCCCGGCCAGATCGTCGAGGAGATCAAGATCGACCTGCCGAGGCCGCGTCCGGCGCATCTGGGTGAATATCCGGAGTTCTCGAAATATGCCGAGCGGATCTACCGGATCTTCTCGAAGCTGGGTGTTTACAAGTTTTGAGCGCGGCGATGACAGGGGTCGTCTT
The DNA here is from genome assembly GCF_048268045.1 of Stappia sp. Lineage (GTDB taxonomy): Bacteria > Pseudomonadota > Alphaproteobacteria > Rhizobiales > Stappiaceae > Stappia. The sequence goes on along the minus strand of NZ_JBLWWG010000001.1, from coordinate 48,471 downwards.
CAATCACGCAACGGTGCGCGAACGTGCCGACATGCTGACGTTCCTCGACCTCTGTGCCGGGCGCGGGCTCGACACGGTGTCGATCTGGGGCAATGAGATCGACAAGGTGGGCGAGGCGCGGGCGCTGGAGGCGATCCGCGCGCACGGACTGTCGGTCGCCGGCTACAACCGCATCGGCCCGTTCACGGCCGAGGGGCTTGGCGCGGCTGAGGCCGAGCTGGAGCGTGCCGCCCGCTTCGGGGCCGACCATGTTTTCCTGTTCACGGGCGGGCTTGAAGAGGGCGCGCGCGACCTTCCCGGCGCGCGACAGCGGGCCGAGGAGACAATCGCCGGCCTGCTGGAGCGCGCCCGGCGCGTTGGCGTCAAGCTGGCGATAGAGCCCTTGCACCCGATGCTTGTCGGCGACCGGACGCTGATCTCCAGCCTGAGCCACGCGAACGACATCTGCGACCGGCTGGGCGAGGGCATCGGCGTTGTTGTCGACGTGCATCACCTGTGGTGGGACGAACGGCTGGAGGCGGAAATCGCGCGTGCGGGCCGGGCCGGCCGGCTGCTTGGCTTCCATGTCAACGACTGGCTGGTGCCGACGCGGCACTTGCTCACGGACCGGGGCATGATGGGTGACGGCGTGATCGACCTTCCCGGCATCGAGGCGATGATGCGTCGCGCCGGGTTCGGCGGACCGGTCGAGGTGGAGATCTTCTCCAGCACCTGGTGGCAGCGCGATCCGGCGGAGGTGATGGATATCGCCTTGGATCGCTGCGCGAGGATTTTCGGAACGGAGCAGGCGGCATGGGCGGATTGATCCCCAACCTGGATGGCGCGTCGCAGATCTATGCGGTCTTCGGCGATCCGGTGGCGCAGGTGCAGACACCGCGGCTGGTGAACCCGATCTTCGCCGCGGCCGCGTGCAACATCTTCGCCGTTCCCTTTCATGTCACTCCGGCGCAGTTCGACAGCGCCTGGGATGCGTTTTCCATGCTCGATAACGTCGCCGGCATCGGCGTGACGGTGCCGCACAAGGTGGCGGCCGCGCGCAAGTGCGCGACGCTGACACCGACGGCGGAGGCCGTTGGCGCCGTTAATTCGATCCAGCGCAGTGCGGACGGGAGCATGCACGGGGCCCTGTTCGACGGCACCGGCTTTGTTCTGGGGATCGGCGCGCGCCGGGCGCGTCTTGCCGGCGCGCGGGTGCTGATGGTTGGCGCTGGTGGTGCCGGACGCGCCATTGCCCATGCGCTGGCGGGCGAGGGGATCGCCTCGCTGGCGCTCGTGGACCTCGATCCCGACGCCATCGCCTTCACCGCCTGGATGGTCAACGGCCTGTTGAAGCGCGAGGCGGCCACCGCCCTCGATCCGCTGGCGGAGGCGAGGTTCGACGTCGTGATCAATGCCTCGCCCATCGGCATCAAGGGCAATGCCGGCTTTCCGATCTCGCCGGAAGCCTTGCACAGCGACATGCTGGTCGCCGACATCGCGGCGCTTTCGGGCGAGACACAGCTTCTGCGCGATGCGAGGGCGGCCGGCGCGGCGACCTCGGACGGCAACGACATGCTGCAGGCGCAGATCGCGCTGATCGCCGGTTTCGCGTCCGGACTGCCCGCTGGAACGCCGCTGGGAGCCTGAGGCAGCACAGCCGAAGCCGCGACGACCCGGACGTCTCCGCAGCGCAGCCGCACGGGCGGTTGTCGGCTAGCCCCAGAGCGCGCTGATGTGGTCGGCGATGAGCCCGACCTGACCCTCGATCATCCGAAGACCGGAATGACACGCGACGCCACGACGTTTCGCGGCCTCGAGCAGCGGCGTGGTCTCCGGTTGGGCGATCACCTCGGCCATGGTCATGCCGGGATGCAGAAGGTCGGGATCGAGCGGCAACGCGTCCGTATCCTTGAGGCCCAGCGAGGTGGCGTTGATCACGAGCTGGCCGGCTTGCGGCAGGGGATCGCCGGCGCAGGCGTATTCGCGGCCCAGGTCGTCGTTGACCTTGCGGGCAAGCGCTTCGGCCTTGGCCCGGGTTCGATTGGCGACGATGATTTGCGAGGCGCCCGCCCCGGCAAGCGCGAAGGCAATGGCGACGGCGGCTCCGCCGGCGCCGATCATCAGGCAGCTTCGCCCGGCAATCGCGATCCCGGCGGCATTCAGTCCACGCACGAAGCCTTCGCCATCGAACTGATACCCCTTGAAACTGCCGTCTTCCTCGCGGCGAACCAGGTTCACCGCGCCGACGCGCTCGGCAACATGGTCAAGGCTGTCGCAAAGCGCCAGCGCCGCCTGCTTGTGGGGCAAGGTAATGCCGAAGCCGACAAGGTTCGGCATCGCCTTGAGGCCAGCCCAGCAGACGGCCAGATCGTTTGTCGGCACATGCAGGGGCACGCAGGCGATATCCGCGCCACGGGCCGCGAACAGCGGGTTGATCGCTCCGGGCGTGCGGGCCTGGGCGATCGGATCGCCGATCACGCCCATGAGCCGGGTGCCGCCGCCGATCACGACTGCCATGACAGATCCTCGCGCTTGAGCCAGACCATGCTGCCGTCCTCGACGCCGACGATCAGGTCGAGCGCGCCGCGTCCGGCCCAGTCGACCGCCTCGGGCGAGGCGACGTGCATGGCCATGGCGATCGTCTCTCCCTTGTGCTTCATCGCCACGGGCAGGGCAAAGCGCGGTTCCTCAGGCGTGCCGACATTGCGGGCGTAGAAGAGGCCGGCCTGTTTCGTGGTGTTGCGCGGCGCACCGGTTGCCGGGTCGTCGGGGACGCATGCCCGGGCGTGGGTGCCGAAGATCAGGTCGGTGCGTCCGCTGCCTTCCCAGTCGCACAGGCAGAGCTTCACGCGGCCGCGTCCGCCGCCCACGTCCACCGTGAAGCGGATGTCGCGGCCGTCCTCCCACTTGAGGTGGCGCTTGTCGGCGAGTTCCGTGTCCGACACTTTCGTCCAGTCCGAGAGCACACCATCCTCGTCCAGGGCGAGATAGTGCAGCGGACCGTCGCCGCCCCAGTCGGTTACGGCAGGGCGCACCCGCCAGACGGTCTTGAGCGGCTTGCCCCGGACGGTGAGCAGCTCCTCCTGCGCGAAGACCGGGGGAACGGTCCCCTTGCCGAGGTTTCGGAACAGGCGGTGATAGCCGGTCACGTCGCTGACGAGCAGATCGCCGGCGCCCGAGCCCGTCCAGTCGGCGACGGTGGGGCAGGTGTAGCCGAACATCTTTTCCGAGGGGCCCTGCACGGAGCCGGTAAGGCCGGCGGCGATGCGCACCGGCTGACCGGCCGCCGTCAGCATGACTTCCTTGTCGAGATGGCGGGGATCGCTATCGCCCCGGTTCGCGTAGAACAGAAGCTCGCCGGTGCTGTTGCCGACCACGAGGTCCGGGCGGCCGTCGCCGGTGAAATCATGGGCAGCCGGCGACGGTAGCACGCCGGCGTGGATCAGCGGCCGGGTGGTCTGCACGCGGCCGACCTTCTCGAAACGCGGCTGGCCGTCGTCTCCCTCGCCGCAGTTCCTCAGATAGGTCACATAGCCATCCTCGGCGCCGACGAGAATGTCGAGCCTGCCATCGCCGTTCCAGTCGGTGACACAGGGAAGATGGATGCACTGGTCGAGCTCGAGGACCTCGTCGCCCGGCGTGCGCACCAGGGTGTTCGGCTCGAAGTGGCCATCCTGGCGCTGGCGGGCGAGGTGCAGGATGTTCCAGAACTCGCCGGCGATCAGGCTCGTCTCGCCGGGCCGGAAGGTGCCGAACGCGGGCGCAAGCTGGCCGTAGACCTCCAGCGGCGTGTCACCAGCCAGCAGCGGACGGCCTTTCTCGAGAACCGGTGCGGCGAGCGATCCGGTGTTCTTGAAGGCATAGAGAAAGCCGCGCAGCGGGCCGCCGAGCCAGCGTCCGGCGGCGTCATAGCCGCGGTAGCCCTCGTCGTTCCATTCCAGTCCGTTGGGCCAGTAGTCGTCCCAGCTGTCGCTGCCGACGATCAGCTCCGGCACACCGTCACCGTCGATGTCATGGAACCGGACCATGTGGAAATATTCGTTTCCCTTGACCCAGTCGGCGTCGAGCTTGAGCACCACCGGCTCGCCGAACTCGGGCGCGCCCCGGCGGCCGATGTTGGGGAACAGGTAGATCTGGCGCCGCATGCGGGACGCGGACACGAGGTGGAAGACCTCGCCATCCGGAACGGCGGTCACGTATCCGCGAACGCCCTCGACGCATTCCTCCTCGCCGAGGATCGGCGTCCCGTCGTCGTTGGTGCCGATCTGCCGGCGCAGGAAGACCTTGCCGTCGTAGCAGGGGTCCCAGGTCGAGAGCAGAAGGTCGCGCGCGCCCGTCCCCGTCCAGTCGACCACGTCGACGCAGGTAATGATGCGCCCCGCGACGGAGGCCGAGGCGACATCCGGATGGTAGCTGAGCGCCTCGGGGCCATAGTCCGGCCCGTGCCAGACAGTTGCATCGTCCTCCCACCTCTTGACGTTCACGCGACGAACCTCCTTGTCGACTTGAATTCTGGAATGCTATTCTAAAATAAAAAATGATTACAAATCCATTGGAAAGAACGGAAAATGCGCAAGGGCTCTGACGGTATCGTACCGGTGATGCTGACACCTTTCACGGAAGACGACCGGATCGACTGGGATGGCCTCGCCCGTCTCGTCGACTGGTATGTCGCCCAGGGTGCGGACACCCTGTTTGCAGTGTGCCAGTCGAGCGAGATGCAGAGGCTGTCGCTGGCCGAACGCGTCGAACTGGCGCGGCGCACGATCGAGTTCGCCGACGGACGGGTCGGGGTCATCGGCTCGGGCCATATCAGCGATGCTCGGGACGCGCAGCGCGAGGAACTGATGGCGATGGCCGACACCGGCCTGGACGCGCTGGTCCTGGTGACCAATCACCTCGATCCCGCGAACGCGGGCGAGGCGGCGTTCCGCGAGGGGCTCGATGCCGTCCTCGGCTGGCTTCCCGGTGACTTGAAGCTGGGGCTCTACGAATGCCCGGCGCCATACCGGAGGCTTCTGAGTGACGACGAGTTCAAACTGTGCCGCGACACCGGACGCTTCGTGACGTTGAAGGATGTGTCCTGCGACCTTGAGACGGTGCGGCGGCGGGTCGGGCTTGCGGGCGATTCAGGCTTTGCCGTGGTGAACGCCAACGCGGCGATCGCCGCGCAGGCGATGCGGGCCGGTTCGCGCGGCTTTGCCGGGGTCTTCACCAACTTCCACCCGGATCTCTATGCCTGGCTCTACCGCAACCGGGATGCGGACAGCGATCTGTCGCGGCGGCTGGAAGTGTTCCTGGCGCTGGCGGCCATGGCCGAACCCATGGGCTATCCGGGCCTTGCCAAGATCTACCACACGCGCCTTGGGACCTTTGCCTCGGCGCACTCCCGGGTCACGGATTACGATATTTGCGAAAGGCACTGGGCCGTTATGGACCTGCTTGAGCACATCGAGACGGGCACGGCGCAATTCCGGGAGGAGATTGCGGCGCAATGACCATCCTGAACGTCGGCTCGATCAACTGGGATCGCGTGCTGCGGGTGCCGCATTTCCCGCAGCCGGGTGAGACGCTGCAGGCGTTCTCGGTGTCGGTCGGGCCTGGAGGCAAGGGGCTCAACCAGTCGGTTGCGATCCTGCGGGCCGGAGGATCGGTGCGTCACGTCGGGGCGGTTGGAGCCCTGGATGTACCAATGCGCGAGACCCTGCGTCGTCTGTCCCTCGACGACGGCGCGGTTGTCGGCGTCGAGGGCATCGAGACGGGAAGCGCGACGATCTTCGTCGACCGGGCCGGCGAGAACCTGATCGTGCTGGACTGGGGAGCGAATGGGCAGGTGCCGGATGGCGCCGTTCAGGCGGCCATCGAAGCGGCACAGGCGGGCGACTGGCTGCTGTTCCAGAACGAGACCAATCAGGCGGCGAGCTGCGCTCGGCCGGCACGTCGGCGCGGGCTGAAGGTGGCCTATTCGGCCGCCCCCTTTGTCGCCGATACGGTCGTTCCGCTGCTTGCCGATGTCGATCTGCTTTCCGTGAACGCAATCGAGCTTGAGCAATTGCTGCATGCCATAGGTGGCGCGGGCAACCTGCCGGAGAGCCTCGCGCTGCTTGTCACGCGCGGCGGCGAGGGCGCCGACTATATCGCCGGCGGCAGCAAAACGACGGTCGGCGCACATGCGGTGAGCGTCGTCGACACGACCGGGGCGGGCGACGTGTTCCTAGGTGCCTTCCTGGCGGAGACCGACAAGGGAGCCGATCCGGCCACCGCGATGGCGACGGCCAATGCCGCGGCGGCGCTACAGGTCGGACGGCACGGGGCGACGGAGGCGATTCCGACGCTGGCCGACATCCGCGCATTCCAGGCGCGGCGCGGCTGATCCGCCCGGCCCGGCGTCACGTCTTGCCGTTTGTCCTCGCGGTATGTTCGCTTGCGGGCGCATGGGCGTCGCCCTTGTCAATTGGGGGTAGGGTTCGGCCCTGAAATCGGCTAAGCCTTTGCGGCCTTGTTGTCGATGAAAGATGCCCGGTTCGTGATTTCGCTGCGCCCTGTCCTGAACGTTCTCGGTTTCCTCCATGTCGGGCTGGCGACGGCCATGCTGATTCCGGCGATGGTGGACGTGGCCGCGCGCAACGCCGACTGGCAGGCCTTTGTCATGTCGTCGCTGATCACCGGCCTGATCGGACTGTTGCTGTCGGTTGCCGTCGGTGGATCGCTCGGCGACGGGCTCAACATGCGCCAGACCTTCATCCTGACGACGCTGTCCTGGGTAACGCTGCCGGCCTTTGGCGCACTGCCGTTCCTGTGGCTTGGCGTCGGTTACGCGGACGCCGTCTTCGAGGCGGTGTCGGGATTCACCACGACCGGTTCGACCGTGCTTTCCGGCCTCGACGACCTGCCTCCGGGGCTGCTTGTCTGGCGCTCGCTGATGCAGTGGATGGGCGGCGTTGGCATCATCGTCATGGCCATCGTGCTGCTGCCGTTCCTGCGGATCGGCGGCATGCAGCTCTTCCAGAGTGAGAATTCCGACCGAAGCGAAAAGATCGTCGCCCGCTCCATCGAACTGGTGCGGCTGATCGGCGTCTCCTACCTGTTCCTGACCGGTCTTTGCGCGGCGGCCTTCTGGGCGACCGGCATGTCGCCCTTTGACGCGGTCAACCACGCCTTCACGACGGTGGGGACGGGCGGCTATTCCACCCACGACAAGTCTTTCGGCTTCTTCACAAACCCGGCGACGGCCTGGGTCGCGATCGTCTTCATGATCACCGGTGCGCTGCCCTTCGTGCTGATCATCCAGGCGCTCCGGGGGGCGCCACTGGCGCTTTGGCGCGATCCGCAGGTGCGTGCCTTCCTCGGCTTCATCGTCCTCGTCTCGCTGGCGGTCACCGTCTACATCGGCCTCGTGCACCGGTTGCCGTTCGAGGACGCGCTGCGGCTCTCCGCCTTCAATATGATCGCCATCATCACCGGCACGGGCTATGCCTACGGCGACTACACCACATGGGGAACGCCGGTGGTCGTGCTGGCGCTGCTGCTGAAGTTCGTCGGCGGCTGCACCGGCTCGACGACGGGCGGCATCAAGATCTTCCGCTTCCTGGTGTTCTTCGGCACCGTGCGGGCCCACCTGCGCCGCATGGTGCGCCCGAACCGCGTGGTGCCGGAGCTCTATGGCAACACCCGGCTGACGCCGGAACTGTCCTTCTCGGTGCTGGCCTTTCTCGTCGTCTACATGGGAACGGTCGGCATCATCACGCTGCTGCTGGCCGCCTTCGATCTCGATCTCGTCACAGCGCTGTCGGCGGCGGCGACCTCGGTCGGCAACGTCGGACCCGGACTGGGGCCGATCATCGGGCCGTCGGGCAATTTCGCGCCGCTTCCCGACGGGGCCAAATGGATCCTGTCCTTCGCCATGCTGATGGGGCGTCTCGAGCTCTTCACGGTCATCGTGCTGCTCGATCCCGATTTCTGGTCGCGCTGACACCGGGCGCGCCCGTTCTTCCAAGGGGTTTCCCCATGCGTTTTCCCACCGCTCTTGTTTCCGGGCGACTCGTGCGTCGCTACAAGCGGTTTCTCGCCGACGTCATTCTCGACGATGACGGCGAGACGATCACCGCCCATTGCGCCAACCCCGGCTCGATGCTGGGGCTCGCGCCGGAGGGCGCGCGCGTCTTCCTGTCGAAGTCGGACAACCCCAAGCGCAAGCTTGCCTATTCCTGGGAGATCGTGGAGGTCGACGGAGTGCTCGTGGGCATCAATACCGCGCATCCCAACGGGCTGGTCGAGGAGGCGCTTGCCGCCGGGCTTGTCGGTGAACTCGCCGGTTATTCGAGCCTGCGGCGCGAGGTCCGCTACGGGAAGAACTCGCGCATCGACATCCTGCTGGAGGAGAGCGACGGCCGGCCGGTCTATGTGGAGGTCAAGAACGTCCATCTGATGCGCGAGCCGGGACTGGCGGAATTTCCCGATTCCGTTACCGCGCGCGGTGCCAAGCATCTGGTGGAGATGGGGGACATGGTCGAGCAGGGGGCGCGCGCGGCGATGGTCTATCTGGTGCAGCGTCCCGATTGCGCGCGGATGAACCTGGCCGCGGACATCGACCCGGCATATGCGGCCGCCTTCGCAGCGGCGCGTGAGCGCGGTGTCGAGGCTTATGCCATCGGATGCCGGATCACGCCGGAGGAAATCGTCGTCGACCGGCGCGTCATGCTCGAGATGTGAGCACGGGTCGCGCCGGTCGACCTTTTAGGGTCAGGCGACGCTGCCGTTGTTGCGATCCTGAAGCACGATGATCGGCGTGTCGTTGGGGACGCGCGAAGCGAGATCGATGACATCCTGATTGAGCAGGCGGACGCAGCCCGAGGACACGGCCTTGCCGATGGACCAGGTCTCGAGCGTGCCGTGGATGCGATACAGCGTGTCGCGCCCGTTCTCGAAGATGTAGAGCGCGCGGGCGCCAAGGGGGTTTTCCAGCCCCGGCGCCATGCCGTTGCGATACTTCTCCAGCTCCGGCTGGCGCTGGATCATCTCCGCCGGCGGCGTCCAGCGCGGCCAGGCGCGCTTGTAGGCGATCCTGGCGCGGCCGCCCCAGGAGAAGCCGGCACGGCCGATGCCGACGCCGTAGCGCATCGCCTGCCCGTTCTCCATCACCAGATAGAGAAACCTGTTCGGCGTGTCGACGATCAGCGTGCCGGTGCGTTCGTCGGTCTGGTAGGGCACGACCTGGCGGAAATAAACCGGATCGAGCCTACGCAGATCGACGGCGGGAACCGGGAATTCCTCCTGGGGCATCGCCGCGTACATCTGCAGGTAATACGGGTCGATGGCCACCTGGGCGGGAGCGGTGGCCGCCGGCTGGAGGCGACCGTGCGGCGCCGACTGGCAACCGGCCAGGGCCAGGCCCGATATACCCGCCAGTCCGGTGAGAAAGCTGCGCCGCGACGGCAAGGCAAGATTGGGAGGCGTCATTGTCTTCATTTCGTTTCACATAGGTCAGATGCGCCAGCGGGCGAGTGGCAGCCCGGCGAGGGCAAGGGAAGGGGCGGCGCGTCCCGAGGGACACGGGAAGAACCCCGAGCACACGCGGTCGGTTCCACGGTTCCGGGAAAACCGTTCAGGCGCGCGGTGGCGGATTGTCGAGAGCGGGTTCCGCGAGTGCGATCAGCGTCCCGGTCTCGCGCGGGTGCCGGCGCGCGGAGCGCTCGGGAGGCGCGAGGCGCGGGGTGCCTGGCGCGACATAGGGCACGCACTTGCCCTGCAGGGCACAGGAGCGCAACGGACCTCCGCGCGCCACCTCCCGCGTGGCCGACGCTTCCGTCGCCGTCGCGCCCGGGGCCTCGAGGCTGCGCAGGGAGGACGCACGCAGGTTCGCCCCGCCCGCGTGCAACGCGAAGGCGAGGAGAAGAAACACGGTCAGGCCGTGGCGAAGGCTGGCGCCGAATCCGCTCATGTCTCCCTTTTGCCTAGGAAAATGCGCCGAAATAGCGGCGCGCGCCTATCTCGGCGGTTCAGCCCTGCGTATTGGTCGCGATCGGCGGCTGGAATTGCCAGCCCATGTCCCAGGGGAAGTAGATCCAGGTGTCCTGCGACACCTCGGTGACGAAGGTGTCGACCAGCGGGCGGCCCATCGGTTTGGCGTAGACGGTTGCGAAATGCGCGTCCGGCAGCATCTCGCGCACGACCCGCGCGGTCTTGCCGGTGTCGACCAGATCGTCGATGACCAGCACGCTCGCGCCCTTGCCGCCGTCAAGGTCGATGACATCCGGGTCGACGGGCTTGATGACCTTGAGCGCGCCCTGGGATTCGTAATCGTGATAGGAGGCGATGCAGACCGTCTCGATCATGCGGATGCCCAGTTCGCGGGCAACGATCGCCGCCGGAACGAGACCGCCGCGGGTGATGCAGACGATGGCTTCCCACTTGCCCTGGCTGGACAGGCGCCACGCAAGCGCGCGACAGTCCCGGTGGAACTGGTCCCAGGAGACGGGGAAGGCTTTCGGGGCTTGCGGGTTTTCCATGTAATCTCGTCCTGATGGCGGTGTGTCTTAGGGGTTCGGTGCCTGGCGGGTCGTCTCGGCGACGGCCTCGCTCACGGCGGATGCGGCACGCTCCAGAAGCGCTTCGTCGCGTGAGCGCACGACAATCTGCGTGGAGAAGCGGCCGTCGTTGGAACGGGGGTAGGAGCCGATCATCGTTCCGGGGTTCTCGTCCTGGATCGTGCGCAGGCGGTCGGCGATGCGACTTTCGGGAAGGTCGGCGTCGATGGCGCGCGACAGGATGCGGGTTCCTGTCTTCAGCGTGGGGGCGATGGCGTCGAGCATCGCCTGCATGATCGCGGGAACGCCGGCCATCACATGCACGTTGCCGATGCGAAATCCTGGAGCCTTGGAAACCGTGTTCTCGATCAGCTCCGCGCCCTGCGGGATGCGCGCCATGCGCAGGCGCGCCTGAGTAAGCTGTCCCTCGGGATAGAACGCCTTGAGAATCGCGACGGCGCGTGGGTCGTGGTCAATCGGCACGTCGAAGGCTGCGGCGATGGAATCGGCGGTGATGTCGTCATGGGTCGGCCCGATGCCGCCGGAGGTGAACACATATGTATAGCGCGCGCGCAGCGCGTTGACCGCCTCGACGATGCGCTCGGTAACGTCGGGCACGACACGGACCTCGGCGAGATCGATGCCGAGCGCGGTTAGATATTCGGCCAGATAGCCGATGTTCTTGTCCTTGGTGCGGCCTGAGAGGATCTCGTCGCCAATGACGAGAAACGCGGCGGTGACGATCGTGTCCTGGCGCTCGCCGGTCATGAGTCGCGGTTTCCTGCTTTCCGGTGCATCATTTCCCCGATGCCGGGCGCTCACGCTTCGGCCGGAGGTTGCCATCCATATAGCCAATCGAGCCGTCCGAGAAGACGTATCGCGGGCAGGGTGCGCATCACCGTGTCCCGGGCAAGCGCCAGCGGGCCGGACATGTGATAGATGCGGTCGTTTTCCCGCGCCAGACGAAGCACGCGCTCCGCCCGGTTCTGGCGTGCATCCTGATAGGCGGAGAAGGCGGCGGGAATCGTGTCGTGACGCTCGACCTCGCGCGCCAGGACTGCCGCGTCCTCCACTGCCATTGCCGCGCCCTGGGCGGCAAAGGGAAGCATGCCGTGGGCGGCATCGCCCAACAGGGCGAGCCGGCCGTCGACCCAGCTCGAGCCGGGGTCCATGCCGCATAGCGCCCACTTCAGCCAGCTTTCCGGCCTCTCCAGCAAGGCGCGAACCTCTGCTGGCCAGTCGCGGAAATGGCCGAGCAGTTCGTCGCGTGCGGCGGGTCCCGACCAGGTTTCCTGTTGCCAGTCCTCGCTGACAATGGCGACGACGTTGAGCTGGGTGCCGGCGCGGACCGGGTAGTGGACGATATGGGCGTTGCGACCGATCCACAGTCCGGTGACATGACGCCAGTCGCCGGGAACGGAGTCGATGGGGAAAACCGCGCGATAGGCGGTGCGTCCGCTGTAGACGGCCTGGCGGATGCCCATGACACGGCGGCGGACCTGGGACCAGACGCCGTCCGCGCCGATGAGGCCGCAGCCGGTCTGGAGATCGCCGCGGTCGCTTTCCTCGAGCGCGATGGTGACGCGGGAAGCGTCTTGCGTCGCGTCGCGAAGACTTGCTCCAAGCGTCAGGGTGACGCCAGCGGAAAGGCGCGCCGCATCGAGCAGAATCGATTGCAGGTCGGCGCGGTGGATGACGAGATAGGGCGCGCCGTAGCGCTCCTCGACGGTTTTTCCGAGCGGCACGTCTGCTAGCGCGCGGCCCGTGCGCGCCGACATGATCCGGATTGCTTCCGGGGCCACCGCATGCCGCTTCAGCACCTCCTCGAGGCCGAAGGCGCGGTAGATGTGCATCGCGTTGGGCGGGATCTGCAGGCCGGAGCCGACCGGGTCGAGGCGCTCGGCGCGCTCCAGAACCGTGACCGGTATCGCCCGGCGTGACAGCGCCAGTGCGGTGGTCAGTCCACCTATGCCGGCTCCTGCCACATAGAGGGGGCCGGAGCCTGTTTCGGAAGTCGCCATGTTTTTGTCCGGCGTGTGTCCCGCGTCATGCAGCGCGAAGCCGATGACGCCGCGCGGTCACGCCGCTTCGGGCTTCCAAAGGCAGCCGGCCGGCTCCGTCTCACCCGCGCCGAGCTTCGCATTGTAGCGGTACAGCGTCGAGCAATAGGGGCAGACGATCTCCGTCTCGTCACCCATGTCGAGATAGACATGCGGGTGATCGAAAGGCGGTCGTGCGCCGACGCACTGGAATTCCTTCGCGCCGATCTCGATGGTCTCGAAGCCGCTGTCGTTCTGGAAATGGGGGATCACTGCGTCCGCCATCGCATCCATCCTTGCCGTTCGGGTCGATGTTTGGCGGGACCATACGCAGGAAGACCCGGATTGAACAGGGGAAAGCGGCGAGAGGGATGCGACATTCCAGCCGGTGGAGCTGATCCGCGGGCACTTCTGGTCGGCAAATGCGATGAATGACATTGCCTTCGTCGCGTGGCGCGGGACTTTTCAACAAGGGAGCGGGGCTCTATCGTAGCGGGAGCAAATGTAACCTTTACGTAAGGGTAAGAGGATAGATGCCCCACTTCGATTCCGCCGGACTGCGACTTGCCTACCTCGACGAGGGGCGGGGCGAGCCGATCCTGCTCATCCACGGATTTGCATCCAACAAGCAGGTGAACTGGGTCTATCCCGGTTGGGTCAAGCTGCTGACGGAGACCGGGCGCAGGGTCATAGCGATCGACAACCGCGGGCATGGCGAGAGCCAGGGAAGCCACAAGCCGGATGATTACGGTGCGCCGGCGATGGCGGAGGATGCCTTTCGGCTTCTCGACCATCTCGGCATCGGTCGTGCCGACGTGATGGGCTACTCGATGGGCGCGCGCATTTCCGCCTTTCTCGCGCTCAATCATCCCGAGCGGGTACGCAGCGTCGTCTTTGGCGGCCTTGGCTATGGAATGGTGTCCGGCGTCGGCGATCCCGAGCCGATCGCATCAGCCCTCGAGGCGGAGAAGCTCTCCGATGTGACTGACCGCACCGGGCGCGCCTTCCGCGCCTTCGCCGAGCAGACGAAGTCGGACCGGCTGGCGCTTGCGGCCTGCATGCGCTCCTCGCGCCAGAAGATCTCGGAGGAGGAAATCTCGCGCATCCGGCAGCCGGTTCTGGTTGCCGTCGGCACGAAGGACGATATTGCCGGTTCGCCTCAGAAGCTTGCCGCGCTGATGCAGCATGCCGAGGTGCTGGAGATTCCCAACCGCGATCACATGGTTGCCGTCGGCGACAAGGTCTACAAGCAGGGTGTCGTCGACTTCCTCCAGGCCTTGGCGCGGGCGGGTGTGTCATGAGTGCGCGCACGGTCGAACTTCGCGGCGCGGAGGGCAATATCCTCGTCGCAGACCGTTTCGGCAGTGGGGCCCGGTCGGCATTGCTTCTCCATGGCGGTGGGCAGACCCGCCATGCCTGGGACGCGACCGGAGTGCGGCTGGCCGAGCGCGGTCTCAATGCGTGGAGCATGGATCAGCGCGGCCATGGAGACAGCGCCTGGGTGGAGAGCGGCGCCTATGACTTCACCGATTTCGCCCGCGACGTCGTTTCCGTCAGCGACCTGATCGTCAGCGAGACCGGCGCACGACCGATCGCCATTGGCGCGTCGCTTGGTGGAATAGCGGCGCTTCTGGCGGAGGGGAGGCTGCAGCCGGGAACGCTCTCCGCACTGGTGCTGGTAGACGTGACGCCGCGCATGGATCCTTCCGGCGTCGACAGGATCATCTCCTTCATGGCGGAGCGTATGCACGAGGGCTTTGCCTCGGTGGAAGAGGCGGCCGACGCCATCGCCAGCTATCTGCCCCATCGCCGCCGCCCCTCGAACCTCGACGGTCTTTCGAAGAACCTGCGGCTGCATGAGGACGGGCGCTATCGCTGGCACTGGGACCCGCGTTTCATCGACGGCCGCCACGGCACCGAGGCGCGGCCGCAGGATGTGGAGGCGCAGCTCGTCGCCTCGGCGGCGGCGTTGCGCCTGCCCGTGCTGCTTGTGCGGGGCGCGCGTTCCGAGCTCGTCACCGACGCGCATGTCGAGGAGTTCCTGTCCCTCGTTCCCCAGGCCGAATACGCGGATGTAAAGGGCGCGGGGCATATGGTGGCCGGAGACCGGAATGACGCCTTCGCCGATGCGGTGGTGTCGTTCCTGGAAAAATTGAAAGCCGCCTGAAGCCGCCTTCGTGCCATGCGGGCGGGACGTTCCGGTGTGCGGGGCGCGCCACGCGCGCTACGGGGGAATTCTATATTTTTCAGAGACCTATATGGTAAACTGAAAGTTAACGCGGAGCGTGAGCGTGTTTAAGCTTCCTGTGAGGAGATTGCTCCAGCAGGTTGGCTAGCAAGATCTTTCGGTGTTTGCGTCGGCTTGGATCTTTTGGGCGCTTGAAGCGCTGCTTCAGGTTCTTCATGCGATGAATCTCCTGCTTCGCAAGGAGAATCAATCAGCCTGATTGCGCGGTAAGGAATCAGGCGGTGTGGCCGGCGTCAAGAGCGACTGCGGCAGGTCCCCGGCAGGGCGCGGCTTCCAGGCGAAAGTACGTCGCATTCCATCCCTGCACCTTCGCTGAAACCGGTTAACAAAACGACTCGCACCACGCGCGAGACGCCTCGCTGCCTCCCCTATGGTCATCGCCGGGGCGATGGCTATATGATGTCTCCCGAGACCGCAGTCACAATGCATGCGCCCGGACGTTGCCTCAGGGGCCGGCCGGGGCAAGGAGGCAGGCATGCCGCAATCCACACACGCAACGGAAGCGGCAGTGCTGCCGCGCCACGATCCCGTCTGGGAGCGTCTTCACGAGGAAGCGGAGGCAATGGTTCGCGCCGAGCCGGCGCTTTCCTCGTTCGTCTATGAGACCGTCCTCAATCACGACCGGCTGGAGGAGGCGGTGGTCCATCGTCTTGCCGACCGGCTTGGCCATGTGGTCGTTTCGGCCTCTCTCATCCGGCAGACCTATCTGGAGGCGCTGGTCGAGAGCCGGGAGCTTGCCGAGACGTTCCGCGTCGATATCGTGGCCGTCTATGATCGCGACCCGGCCTGCACCCGCTTCCTGGAGCCGCTGCTTTACTTCAAGGGGTTCCACGCGCTGCAGACGCACCGGCTGGCCAACTGGTTGTGGAAGCGCGGGCGCAAGGATTTCGCGCTCTATCTGCAGAGCCGCTGCTCGGAGGTGTTCCAGGTGGACATCCATCCGGCCGTGCCGGTCGGCAACGGCGTCTTCGTCGATCACGCCACGGGCATTGTCGTCGGTGCGACCGCGCAGATCGGCGACAATGTCTCGATCCTCCAGAACGTGACGCTCGGCGGCACTGGCAAGGAGGAGGGCGACCGCCATCCCAAGATCCACAACGGCGTTCTGATTGGCGCCGGCGCCAAGGTGCTCGGCAACATCGACATCGGCCATTGCTCGAAGATCGCCTCCGGCTCGGTGGTGCTCCACGACGTGCCGGCGAACTCGACCGTGGCGGGCGTTCCGGCCAGGGTGGTCGGCGCGGCGGGGTGCGCCGAGCCGTCGCGCACGATGAACCAGCTGATCGTCGATGAACCACAGAGTGACAAGGCGTAGTCCGACCCGGGCGCGGCCAGGGTCAGAGACGGTGAACAGCGCCTCCTGTGCGGCGGAATTGCCCCTGCCGCATTGGTGGCTCATTCGCGCATCACTTCTCCCCAGGCGAAGCTCGCATGGGGAAAGTGGCCGCGAGTGCCTTGGCTCGACGCTTTGAACGTGTAGGGTTCGCGCATCGACGGTGCCCGGGCCGGTCGCCGTTTCGGTGTCCGGTCGCATCGCGCGGAACCGCTGGTTCGCGCGGGGCGCCACAGGAACATGACACCCGCCGGGCCGGCTTGCCCGGGCGGGCGACGAGAGGAGCCGACCGTGAAGGCAGACGAAATCCGCAAGCTTGAACTCTATTTCCAGAAGAAATTCGAGCTGCCGAAGCTTGCCGTCCGGGCGCGCCCGAAGAAGGACGATTCCGCCGAGGTCTACATTGGTGACGAGTTCATCGGCGTGGTCTATCGCGATGACGATGATGGCGATCTGAGCTGGAATTTCTCGATGGCCATCCTTGAGATGGACATCGAAGAGATGTGATTTTCCCTCGGCTCGAGGTCGACAGGACACGAAGGCGCGGCGAACAGGGTTCGGCGCGCCTTTTTTCTTTGCTCAGATATCGGGGTCAGGGGCGAAGCGAGGCGACGAGCGCGCCGACGCGGGCATCGAGTTCGCGCCAGTTTGCAAGTTGGGCCTGGCGGAAGCGGTAGGTCGCGAACAGTCGGTCGCCAATGCGGATCGAGCGCTCGCAATTGGCGGCGAGCGACTTTTCACGCGGGGTGAAGCAGCGGGCCGCAAACAGCCCCTCCGGCTCGGCACGGTGGGCGACGAAGTCGGTGCCCGAGGCGCTGTCGCCGGGAAGCGGCAGCAGCGCAAGGCCCTCGGGGCCTGGCAGGGATTCGCCGGCTGCCAGCGACAGCCACACCCGGCGCAGCCGCTCGCTCGTGTCCATCGTCTCGGCATCATCGGAAAGCGCGATGTTGAGCACCGGCGAGCGGTCGCCGGCATCGGCGAAGTCGCGGGCGCGCAATTCGCTGTAGCCTTCCATCGACGGCCACAGCACCGAGAGATTGACACGCTCCAGGCTGCCGCCGGCGACGCGCTCCTCGACCCTGCGCATCATGTTGGCCGGGATTGAAAGCGTGAGCGTTCCAAGGGAGACGGGAATGTGCTCGGCGCGCGCGCTCCAGCCGCTGGGCGCGCGTGCGAAGCTCATCCAGGAGCCGACCGTATGAGCAACGAAGGCCGTGCCGGCCAGCGCCAGCGCGAGCACGATCGGCGTGAAGTGTCGCGCCCGCATGCCCGTACCGTTCGGGAGCGACATCGGCATCGTCATGCGCTCCCCATCCTTGCTTCGTTCCTCTGCATGGGCGCTGCGCGCCTGTTCCGCCGTGGGACACCTGTCCCGTTTCGAAGCGGAAGGCGGTGCCTCTTGCGCGCCATTTCATGGTTACCGGTTCGTTAACGGACCGATACACTCGGCACGCTATTTGCTGGAGCTTTTTACTCAAGCGGAAAGCCAGTTTCAGGACAGGCTCTCCGATGTTTGGTTAATGAGGGGTTAACAGGGTGATGGGCGAACTTGCGGCGGCGGCGTATTTGGGGTGTTCAGGGTTTGTTGTGGCCGGGATTCTTGGCAGTTTCTATCAGTTGGTGACGGGTAAGCCCCTGCGATTTGTGTTTCAGGTCGAGACATGGCTGCAGGGGCTTGTTTCCTGTCTTTTGTGCGTTTTCGCCGGCCCTTTCATCATCATGCGCAATGCGATTCGCGGAAGGCGCATCGAACAGAGGCCATTTGGCTGGCTTGTCGCGTCGTCCACCATTGCCGGCATGTGGAGCCTATGCTCGGGCGTGATGGTCTTGCATGTGATGCTGGTCGTGCTGCAATGAAGGTGGCCGGTCTTGCGGTCGGCCCCAGCCAACACACGCCCTGAAGGAGACATCATGCCCCTCTATCGCCTCGGCGAGCGATGCCCCGAACTTCCCGGCGAGGGAAATTACTGGATCGCACCCTGCGCCACGCTGATTGGCAGCATCGTTCTGCTGAAGGACGCCAGCGTCTGGTTCGGCGCGATACTGCGCGGCGACAATGAGACGATCACCGTCGGCGAGAATTCGAATGTGCAGGACGGTTGCGTCATCCATACGGATCTCGGCTTTCCGCTCACCATCGGTAGCAATTGCACGATCGGCCACAAGGCGATCCTGCATGGCTGCACGATTGGCGACAACAGCCTTGTCGGCATGGGGGCAACGGTGCTGAACGGTGCAAAGATTGGCCGCAACTGCATCGTCGGCGCGAATGCGCTTATCCCCGAAGGCAAGGAGATTCCGGACAATTCGCTCGTCGTCGGCATGCCGGGGCGGGTCGCGCGCCAGCTCGACGAGGCGGCAGCGCGAGGGTTGACGGAGTCGGCCGCCAGCTATGTGCGCAACTGGAAGCGGTTCCGTGACGGATTGGTCCAGCTCTAGGCATCCACCATCGCCCGCATTGGCCGGGCGCAAAAAAAATGGCCGGTCCCGAAGGACCGGCCCGGCACCCCGACCCACAAGTTTGGGGAAGGGGGGGGAGGTCGGCGGTGCCGAAGGTGGTGAGGCGCGGCCTCGTCAGTTCGACAAGCTGGCCACCGTGCTGACACGGCGGTCGCTAATCGCGGCCCAGCGGGCCGGGTTCGAGGGCGACTGCCTTTTGACGAAACGGTATGGAGCCGAATACCAGGGCAGAACGGCCTCGATCTGGTTGTCGAGGATCACGTCGCCCTGATCGGTGCGAACCGTCAGGACAGCGTGTCCAGCGCTGTTCGTGTCCTTCACGACAGTGATGAGAAGTGCACTGCGCGGCCAGCCGCGGGCTTCGAGCACGCGCTGCTTCTCCAGAACGTATTCCTCGCAGTCGCCCTGACCGTCCGTCGGATAGGTCCAGTACTCCTCTACGCCGAAGAGCTCGATGTCGGTCACGGGCTTGACGCTGCGGTTGACTTGCGCGTTGACGGCGATCAACTCGGCCCAGCGGTCCCGGTCGAGCTTCACGACCACGGCACCACCTTTGCCTGTACGGCAGGCCGATGGATTTTCCTTGCAAAAACCCACATGCCCGACCGGCGCGCTGGCGGCCTGCCCGGTCTCCATGTAGCGGCCGGGGCCGTCATCCGCGCGTGCGGTGCCAGCGGTCATCAGGATCGCCAGAGCTGCGATCGCGAAATGTGCTTTCGATGTCTTTGTCATCGTATATCCCTTCCCCAAGGTTGGATATACAATGACACGCTCGTTTTTATTCCAGTATAAGTCCGGAATGTGTTTTTGATGCAAAGTATAATTGCATTTAAGTCAAATTTTATTCAGATAAATACATATTTTTATGCTTATTTGATTCAAATTTTATCGATTATCGGGCATGACTGAAATCGGGCGAGCAGCTCCCGCTGACAGGCGGTAGCTGCTTGTGAAGAGTGCTCGGGAAGGGCTTGGGCTTGTTGGCGCTTGGGTTGTGAAGAGGGAGCCTGTTCTGTGCCGCTTCTCGGGCGCTCAGTTCAGGCGCTCAGTTCGGGCGCTCAGCTCAGACACTCAGTTCGGCCGCGCGCGCGACGTTTCGGCCGGCGCCGCGTTGCAACGCGATTGGCCCGGCTGAGAGCCGGGCGATGTGCAAGGAACATTTGTGTGAAAGCTGGGAGGTCGTGGCGCGAGCGGAACGCAGGCGGCAGGGCGCGGGCGCGGGACAACGCCAGTCGGAAGTTACGGAAAAGCCCGGTCAGGAAATATGGCGTTCCAGAAGATCGCGGTTCTGGATGTTCGCGAACTCGACCGCGACGCCGTCCTCGGTGTGACGGATGACGCGCGCGCGCATCTTGCCGATGTCGATGACGATGCCGATCTCGGGTTTGACGTCGGTCTTGAGCGAGGCTCCGGAGAGCGACAGGTCGACGATCCGGCACTGGTACTTGCGCCCGTCGGGAAGAACGATCTGCGTCAGCGGGTTCTTCGGCGTGAAGCGCTCGTGCCTGCGGTCTTCCGGCAGGTTCAGGACGTCGCGGTTGGCGAGCCATGTGAGCACATTGGCGAGCTTGTCGCGCTTGCGCAGGGGGGCGTTGATGCGGATGGCAAACCCGCCCTCGATCTCGCGGACGACCTCGCCCTCGATACGACCGATGTGGTCGATGTAGGCAATCACGCGCTCGCCGATCCGGGCGGTTGTCGGGGCGATGATGGCCGCGCCGCCGGGCGACATGTCGATCACCTGACAGGGGTACTCGCGGCGATCTTCAAGCATGAAGCGACCGAGAATATCGACCCTGACGCGCGAATGGCGTCGGCGGTCGACATCCTTCGTGGCGGCGACTGTCATGTATGTGAGTGCCGTGGCGTGCGCCATCAGTCACCGACCTTCCCTAAACCACCAACACGGATATCATGCCGCCGGAACGCTGCTGCGTCCACCCTAGGTCGGGAGCGTTAACATAGCGTAATCGCTGGAAGCTGGTCAGTTCTTGCCACCCTCGATGACGGTGAGGTGTTGCACCTGCCTTGCCCCGGCAACGGGAAACGGGCTGGCGCTGGCGGGCAATGGCGCGCGGCGGATCTGGGGAACCGACGAGGCTGCGGTTGCCACCTGCGCGGTGCGCATGCCCAGGAAGGACGGCCGTTCGTCCGGCCAGAGCAGGCGGACGCTCTTGATCGTCTGCGACAGGATCGGGTGCATTCCTGCCCAGTAGGGCTGCTCCAGCGCGACACAGCTTCCGAGCACGCGGCTGCATCCCTCGCCGGGAATGTGCAGCGGCAGGAGAAGCATTTCCATCTCCACCGCCTGCTTGCGCTCGGTGAAGCCGGCGATGCCCAGAACGGCAGCGGCGGCGTCCTCGGTAACGGCTGCGAGCAGCGTGCCGAGCGCCTCGTGGTCCTCGCTCGACCAGCCGCGCAGGATGTTGCGGTTCTTCAGCTCGCGACAGTGCAGGGAGCACAGGCGCGTGCCGGCGAGCCGGTAGCGGTAGGTGTCGCGGTTGACCAGTTCGAGGATGAACGTGTCGCCCAGCAGGCCGCGAATCTGGCCCGGCTCGATCTCATTGCGGTCGGGAGCGGGGCGCTCGTCGCGCAATCCGTCCCAATAGGCATAGAGGCGTTGTGTCACCGGATGTTTCATTTGCGCGCCCGTCGTTCGGTCGTTTCGGGACGGCTGCCTCGGATCTGTCCCGATCGGGGACGGTTCCAGCTGCCGGGCCGGGTTTCGTCCTCAACGAAGCAGGGCGTGTGCCAGTTGCCGGCGAAAGCGGTTGGGCGCGGCGGTCGGCCATGGTATTCGCCGGACGCAACCCGATATGCTTGAGCCCGCGCGCGGCAGCGCGCCGCAGGAGTGCCGCCCTTGTCGAGCCCGGAACACATGCCAGAAACGCACCGCCCCGCGCCGCAGCGACCGTTTCCGCCGGAAGGCCGGGAACCGGCGCTGAACCTTCCTCGCGTCATCGTGGCGCTGGCGCTGGTCATGGGCGCGATCCATGTCGTCGATGCGGTGTTTCTCTCCGAGCAGGCGCAGCTTGAGGTTCTTCTCACCTTTGCCTTCCTGCCCGCGCGCTATCTTCCGGGTGCGGCCGCGGAGCTGCCCGGCGGCTACCTCGCGAACGCCTGGACGTTCGTCACCTATGCCTTTCTGCACGGCGGCTGGAGCCACCTCTTCGTCAACCTGTTGTGGATGGCGGTGTTTGGCAGCGCGGTGGCGCGTCGCTTCGGCGCCCTGCGCTTCCTGCTGTTCTCGGCCGTCTGCGCCATTGCCGGCGCGGCGGCTTATCTGTCCGCGCACTTCGGCGAGATCGCGCCGATGATCGGTGCCTCGGCGGCGATCTCGGGCCATATGGCGGCGGCAACGCGCTTCGTCTTCCAGATGGGAGGCCCGCTTGGAGCGTTCCGCCGTTCCGACCAGGCGGCCTACCGGGTCCCTGCCATCGGCTTTGTCGCGGCGCTGTCGAATCCCCAGGTCCTGATCTTCCTTGCGGTCTGGTTCGGCATCAATCTGGTATTCGGCCTGTTCACGCCGGCCATTGCCGGGGAGGGCGCACAGATTGCCTGGGAAGCGCATCTTGGTGGCTTCCTTGCCGGTTTCCTGCTGTTTTCCTTGTTCGATCCGGTTCGTCGGCTCGCACGCTGACGGCCTTCCTTGGCGTCTTTGCCGATTGCGCCAGCGTCAGGATCGGTCATGATGACGGAGCGACAGGCGGGCACCGTCAACGCCGGAGGAGCGTTTCGCGTACCGGAATCGGGTCCGGAATTCAGGCATGGGAGGATCGGCGCATGACCGTTGCAGCGATTTTGAACGAGAAGGGGCGGGAGGTCACGACCGCCTCTGAGGGCGCGACGATGCGCGAGATCTGCGCAACGCTTGCGCAGCACAAGATCGGCGCCATCGTGATCGCAGGCGCCGGGGCCGGCATTTCCGGCATCCTGTCGGAGCGCGATGTGGTCCGCGCCATTTCGCAGGACGGGCCGGAGGCGCTCGACAAGGCAGTCTCCGACTACATGACGCGCAAGGTGGTGACCTGCCAGGCGCATGAATCGATCAACTCCGTGATGGCCAGGATGAGCGGCGGCCGCTTCCGCCATGTGCCCGTCGTAAAGGACGGTAAGCTCGATGGCCTGATCTCGATCGGCGACGTGGTGAAGTACCGTATCGCGCAGATCGAGCGCGAAGCCGAGGACATGCGCAACTACATCGCCATGACCTGAAACGGACATCGCCGGCGCCTGTCGGGCGCCGGCGATGCGGACTGGTCCGGGCTGCACGGGACACCGCTGCGGATGCGGTAGCCGGCGGCAACGGTCTTAGTGGTCGTGGTTGTGCCCGTAGACCTCGGCCGGGTCGTAGACCCGGTCCTCGCCAATCGGCGACAGGCGCGGGCTTTCGCCGGCGTTGCCCTTCACCACATGGCGATAGAAGCAGGAGCGATAGCCGACGTGGCAGGTCGCGCCGTTGCCGGCGACATTGACCTTGAGGACGAGCGCGTCCTGATCGCAGTCGGTGAGAATGTCGACGACGGCGAGGATTTGTCCCGAGGTTTCGCCCTTCTTCCAGAACCCCTTGCGCGAACGGCTCCAGAACCATGCTTCGCCGGTCTCGATGGTGCGTGCCAGCGCCTCGGCGTTCATGTAGCCGACCATAAGCACGGTGCCGTCGGTTGCGTCGGTGACGACGCAGACGATGAGCCCGTCGGCATCGAACTTCGGCTGGAAGGAGGCTCCGCCTTCGATCTCGGCCTTGCTGCCCCGCTGGGCGAAAAGCGTTTCGGTCATGGTCTTTCGGAATTTCTTGCGTGGTGTGCGAGGGGAACGGGTCGGCTTATCGCCGGCCGTCGCGCACCAGGGTCATGAAGCGCACCTGTTCGGCCGGGTCGTCGCGGAAGACGCCGGTGAACTGGGTGGTGATGGTCGAGACGCCGGTCTTCTGCACGCCGCGCATGGTCATGCATTGATGCTCGGCCTCCAGCATGATGGCGATGCCGCGCGGCGCCAGATGCTTGTCGATGGACCCGATGATCTGCGCCGTCAGGTTTTCCTGTGTCTGCAGGCGCTTGGCGTAGATGTCGACGACCCTTGCGATCTTCGACAGGCCGACGACGCCGTCGGAGGGATAATACGCGACATGCGCCTCGCCGATGAAGGGCAGCATGTGATGCTCGCAATGGGAGAAGAAGGGGATGCCGCGCACGAGGACGATGTCGTCGTATCCGCCGACGTCTTCGAAGGTCCGCTGAAGATGCTCGGCCGGATCCTGATCATAGCCTGAGAAGATCTCTCCATAGGCCTTTGCAACCCGCTTGGGCGTTTCGATCACGCCCTCGCGCGTCGGGTCGTCGCCGGCCCAGGCAATGAGCGTGCGCACTGCCGCCTCGGCTTCCTCGCGGGTCGGGCGCTTGAGCGCGGGCGTGCGATCGCCGTCTTCCCCGTTGACCGACTTCAAGATGGCATCCATTGCGGGGTCTCCCGTTTGTGCTTTATTCCGCATGCCTTACGCTATCCCTGCCGCCGCGGACCACATGGCCCCGGCCTGTATGGTCGTGCCGACCCACCCGAGACCGGGGAGTAGCAGCACGGAAGTTGACGTCAAGACCCCGGAAACACGGCGGATATGGGCCACATCCCGTCCTGACTTTCGGTGTGGGAGACGCGGGTTCCGGCGACAAGGGTCGCCGGATGCGTTTTCTTCGCCGACAAGCGCCTATATAAGAGCTTTGGGAAGGACGTGAAGTTCGGGTTGTCCGTTTCACGTTTCGGTGATGAGGCCTTCATGCTCGACGACATCTACAACGCGCGAATCCTCGAACTGGCTGGCAATATCCCCCGTCTTGGCCGCCTCGATGCCCCTGACGCATCCGCCAAGGCACACTCAAAGTTGTGCGGATCGACCGTTGTTGTCGACCTTAAGATGCAGAATGATGTTGTGACCGATTTCGCGCAGGACGTCAAAGCCTGCGCGCTCGGCCAGGCATCGGCCTCGATCATGGCCCGCAATGTCGTCGGCGCGACCGCAGACGAGCTGCGCAAGCTGCGCGATGAGATGCGGGCAATGCTCAAGGAAGGCGCCCCGGCGCCCGCCGGGCGTTTCGCCGACTGTGTGCTGCTCGAGCCGGTGCGTGACTTCAAGGCCCGCCACGCCTCCACGATGCTTGTCTTCGAGGCAGTGGTCGATGCGCTCGACCAGATCAAGGCGAAGGACGAGGCGGCAGCCTGAGCCGCCCGCGGGAGTGCTGCCATGTGCGGGCCCGGAAGCAGCCATCGGCATGGGGAAGACGCGCAGCACCGCCCCCCGTCGGCAGGCCACGTCAGCGTGCCCGCGCGCGTCGGCATGGCGGTGATCCGCGCCTATCAGCTCTCCTTGTCGGCCTTTATGGGGCGGGGCTGCCGCTACGCGCCAAGCTGCTCTTGGTACACCTCCGATGCGATGGCGCGTTACGGGTTCTGGGTGGGCGGCTGGATCGGCCTTGCCCGAATCCTTAGGTGCCGGCCGGGTGGCGGCAGCGGCTTCGATCCGATCCCCGGGAGCCTGCCGGACAACGCTCGCTGGTATCTGCCCTGGCGCTATGGCCATTGGACGTCCGACCATATCGATCCGGCGACGCGGCTCGACTGAGTTCTTACCTCAAGGTCTTTCCGGCGCGACGTTTTTCGATCCCGTCCGAGAGTCGTCGCTCCCATGCGAAAAACGCAGGAGCCATGCGAAAGCTCTTGGCGACGCTCGCGGTGAAGGCGAGTATGGAGACTGCCTGCAACGTGACGTCCCGCATCGTGGAGGCGCGCGCCGTGCAAGGCATGGCCAGCCGGGGTCCGCGCAGCGCGGGCTCAAGGCGCCGCAGCCGCTGGAGCCGGAATTGGACACTCCCGACCTGGTGCAGGCCAGCATTCGCGCAGCCCGCCCCGACGACCTCGCAGACCTCCTCGCCATCGAGACGGAAGCGTTCACCCACGACCGCATCTCGCGCCGTTCGTTCCGACGGTTCCTTGAAAGTCCGGGCGCGTCCTGTCTGATCGCAGAACTCGACGGCAAAGCGGTTGGCTATGCGCTTCTGCTGTTTCGGGCCGGCACTGCGCTGGCTCGCCTCTATTCCTTCGCGGTGCTGGCGGAGATGCGAGGCAGGGGCGTCGCCCGTCCGTTGCTTGCGGCGGCGGAGGCGGACGCCTATGCGCGCGACCGGATCGTGCTGCGCCTCGAGGTTCGTGAGGACAACACACCGGCGCGCCGGGTCTACGAGCGGTCTGGCTACCGGGTACATGGGCGCGTCGCCGGCTACTATGCCGACGGCATGGCGGCCTTGCGGATGGAAAAGCCACTTCACGACGCGGAGGCCCAGGCATCGCGCGTGCCTTACTTCGCCCAGACCACCGATTTCACCTGCGGCCCCTCCTGCCTTGTCATGGCGCTGAAGCATTTCCTGCCGGAGACGGAGATGGGCGAGCGGCTGGAGCTGCGCCTGTGGCGGGAATCGACGACCATCTATCTGGCCTCCGGCCACGGCGGCTGCGGACCTTTCGGGTTGGCGGTCGCAGCGGCCGAGAGGGGGTTGCGCGCGCAGGTCCGCCTGACGCCTCCGGGGCATCTGTTCATGTCCTCCGTGCGCGATGCGGACAAGCGTCGGGTGATGGAGATCGTGCAGGACGACTACCGCGCCCAGGCTGTCGAACTTGGCATTCCGGTGCTGGAGGAGCAGCTCTCGCCGCGCCAGCTTGCGGAAACGGTGGCGGGCGGCGGTCTCGCCATCGTGCTCATCTCCGAATATCGTATGCTCGGCCGGCGCGGGCCGCATTGGGTGCTTGTCACGGGCGAAGATGGTCGTCACCTCTTCGTGCACGACCCCTGGCTTGGCTACGAGGGCTATGAAACCATCCAGGATGCGGCAAACCTGCCGATCCCTGATGGGGAATTCGAACGCATGGCGCGCTGGGGCAAGCCCCCGGTCCGCGCCCAGATCATCCTGACGCCAGGACCTCTTTGAAGAAGGATTAGCCGGACATGGCGACATGGGTCGTTCTGG
The DNA here is from genome assembly GCF_048268045.1 of Stappia sp. Taxonomy (GTDB): domain Bacteria; phylum Pseudomonadota; class Alphaproteobacteria; order Rhizobiales; family Stappiaceae; genus Stappia. The sequence continues at coordinate 21,871 of NZ_JBLWWG010000001.1, read as the reverse complement.
TAGACAACCCGAAAGACGTCTCGAACGCCGACACGCCGCACAAGGTGATGAGCGTACGTGACTACCTGGTGCGGCCCAAGCTGTTCACGGGCACCTATCCAAACATCATCAACCTGTCGCGTTCCTACGCCTATCAGGGCGCGGGCTATTACGCCTCGTTGCTGGCCGAGGCACGCCAGCACCGGGTGCTGCCAAACGTTGAGACGATGATCGAGCTGTCCCGCAAGGGGCTCTACCGTCATGCGCTCCCGGAGCTGGAGGACAGCCTTAACCGCTGTCTTGCGAAGGCGCCGGAGGAGGCGGAAGGAAGCCGCGTCCTCGTCTGCCTCGGCATGACGCGGGCGGCAGCGCTCGAGCCCTTCGCGCGGCTGCTGTTCGACTGGTACCGGGCTCCGATCCTTGAGGTGCGCTTCGCCGGCGGCGACTGGCGCGCGATCACCCGCATCCGCGCCGTGCCGGTTTCCGAACTCGACCCGGCGAGCCGCGCCTTCATGATGGAAAGCCTCGAGCGCTACACGCATCGCGCCTGGCGGGCGCCGAAGCAGCGCGTGCCGATGAAGTACTCGCTCGCAGTGCTCTCCAATCCGAAGGAGGACCTGGCACCGTCCAGCCAGGAATCCTTGCGCTACCTTGCCAAGGTCGCGGCCCGTCAGGGCGTCGAGATCGTGCCCATCGGCAAGGGTGATCTCGACCGGCTGGCGCAGTTCGACGCGCTGTTCATCCGCGAGACAACCAACATCGACAACCACACTTATCGCTTCGCGCGGCGGGCGGTGCAGGAAGCCATGCCGGTGATCGACGATCCGGTATCGATGATCCGATGCACCAACAAGGTCTATCTCGCCGAGCTGATGGAATCCCATGGCCTGCCGATCCCGAAGACGGCGATCCTGTCCAGCGTCAAGGAAGCGGCGGGGCTTGAGGCGCGGCTCGGTTCGCCGGTGGTTCTGAAGATCCCGGACGGGTCCTTTTCGAGGGGCGTCTTCCGCGTCGAGGGCGAGAAAGCCATCGCCGAGAAGCTCAAGGCGCTGCTCGAAGAAAGCGACATCATCATCGCGCAGGAATACTGCCCGACGGAATTCGACTGGCGTGTCGGGGTGCTTGATGGCGAGCCGCTCTTCGCCGTCCAGTACCTGATGGCGAAGAAGCACTGGCAGATCGTGCGCCACGAGGATGGAAAACAGGCGGAGGAGGGGCGGTTCCGCTCCGTTTCGCTCGCCGAGACGCCTCCGGCGGTGGTGGAGACCGCCGTGCGTGCCGCCCGCCTGATTGGCGACGGTCTCTATGGCGTCGATCTCAAGTCCTTCGGCGACAGGGTCGTTGTCATCGAGGTCAACGACAACCCCAATCTCGATCATGGCGTGGAGGATTCCGCCGAGAAGGATGCCGTCTGGGACCGGTTGGTGCGCTGGTTCGTGAAGCGGCTGGAGGCGAGGTAAGAACCTGAAGGCTGTCGGGCGGCGACCCTGGACCGCCCGCGTCACGGTCCAAGCCATCGGTGAACCTGCGTTCCCGCCGAACTTCACGCCGCGCGACGGTTGTTTGGCGGGCGCAAATCCCTTATGGGAGGGCCTTCCAGAAACACAGGACGCTTCGCTTACCTGCCCCGTTTGCAGGAGTGAGCAGGAGACAGACATGATTCATCTGACCTTCCCCGACAATTCCGTGCGTGACTTCGAGCCTGGCGTGACCGGGGCGGAGATCGCTGCCGGTATTTCCAAGTCTCTCGCCAAGAAGGCCGTGGCGGTGACGCTCGACGGCGAACTCACCGACCTGTCGCTGCCGATCGAAGGCGATGCGCGGCTCGAGATCGTGACGCGCGATGACCCGCGCGCGCTTGAGCTTATTCGCCACGATGCAGCCCATGTGATGGCCGAGGCCGTGCAGGCGCTTTGGCCTGGCACCCAGGTCACCATCGGCCCGGTGATCGAGAACGGCTTCTACTACGACTTCAAGCGCGACGAGCCCTTCACGCCCGAGGATCTGCCGGTCATCGAGAAGAAGATGCGCGAGATCATCCAGCGCGGTGATGCCTTCACCCGCGAGGTGTGGTCGCGCGACGAGGCCAAGCGTTTCTTCCTGGACAAGGGCGAGACCTACAAGGTCGAACTCATCGATGCGATTCCGGCGGGAGAGGACGTCAAGATCTACCGCCAGGGTGACTGGCTCGATCTCTGCCGCGGCCCGCACATGGCTTCTACCCGTCAGATCGGCGATGCCTTCAAGCTGATGAAGGTCGCCGGCGCCTACTGGCGCGGCGACAGCGACAACGAGATGCTGACCCGCATCTACGGCACCGCCTGGGCGAACGAGGCCGAGCTCAAGGCCTATCTCCACATGCTGGAGGAGGCGGAGAAGCGCGATCATCGCCGGCTTGGCCGCGAGATGGATCTCTTCCATTTCCAGGAGGAAGGTCCGGGCGTTGTGTTCTGGCACGCCAAGGGCTGGAGCCTGTTCCAGTCGCTCGTCGCCTACATGCGTCGCCGCCTTGCCGAGGATTACGACGAGGTCAACGCGCCGCAGATCCTCGACACGTCGCTGTGGGAGACCTCAGGTCATTGGGGCTGGTACAAGGAGAACATGTTCTCCGTGCAGTGCGCCGACACGGAGGCCGAGGATACCCGGCTGTTCGCGCTGAAGCCGATGAACTGTCCGGGGCATGTGCAGATCTTCAAGCACGGGCTGAAGAGCTACCGTGACCTGCCGCTGCGCATGGCGGAGTTCGGGGCCGTGCACCGCTACGAGCCGTCGGGCGCCATGCACGGGCTGATGCGCGTGCGCGGCTTCACCCAGGACGACGCGCATATCTTCTGCACCGAGGAGCAGATGGCGGCCGAGTGCCACAAGATCAACGACCTGATCCTGTCGGTCTACGAGGACTTCGGCTTCAACGAGATTGTGGTGAAACTCTCCACCCGCCCGGAGAAGCGTGTCGGCACCGACGAGATGTGGGACCATGCCGAAGAGGTGATGACCCGCGTGCTCGGCGAGATTGCCGAGCAGTCGGGCGGGCGCATCAAGACCGGTATCCTGCCGGGCGAGGGCGCCTTCTACGGGCCCAAGTTCGAGTACACCCTGCGTGACGCCATCGGCCGCGAATGGCAGTGCGGCACCACGCAGGTGGACTTCAACCTGCCGGAGCGTTTCGGCGCCTTCTATGTCGACAAGGACGGTGAGAAGAAGACGCCGGTGATGATCCACCGCGCCATCTGCGGCTCGATGGAGCGGTTCCTCGGCATCCTGATCGAGAACTTCGCCGGTCACTTCCCGCTGTGGCTCGCGCCGCAGCAGGTGGTCGTCACCACCATCACCTCGGATGCCGACGATTACGCGTCGGACGTGTTCAAGGCGGTGAAGAAGGCGGGGCTGCGCGCCGAACTCGACCTGCGCAACGAGAAGATCAACTACAAGGTCCGCGAGCATTCGCTGGCCAAGGTTCCGGTGATCATCGTCTGCGGCAAGCGCGAGGCGGAGGAGCGCACGGTCAATATTCGCAGGCTTGGTTCCCAGAACCAGAGCGCGATGGGGCTCGACGAGGCGATCGCCGCTCTCGCCGAGGAAGCGGTTGCGCCGGATCAGCGCCGCGCCGACGACGCCTGAGACGGAGCGCTGCGGCGAACCGGCAACAGTTACCGAAGGCCGACGCGGCATGCCCGCGCCGGCCTTTCTTTTTGAGCCTGCGTGGCCGGAATTGGCGGGTCCTGTCGCCGAACTGTCACGGGAAAGAGGCTAGATCTCCGATTCAGCCGCGACGGGATCTCTGTCCTGCCGCAGCGGAACTGGTCGAGCACGGCGCGAGGGCCGCGAGTTGTCTGATACTGAATTGAGCTATGCCAACGACGGGCATACCTGGCTGAAGCGCGGTTTCATCCGCTGTGTGGAAACCCTGTCGGGTCGTGGCTTCCTGCTTGGCTACTATCGCTACTGGCGCGATGCGATCGCCACGACGTCCCAGTACAAGTGGAGCGATCTGCTGGACCTGATCGGTGTCGACGTGGTGGTCGCGGAAGGGGCGTGGCCGCCGGAGGACCTGCCGAACGGGCCGCTGGTCATGATCGCCAATCACCCCTACGGCCTGGGCGACGGCCTGGCGATCCTGTCCATGGCCGAGAAGCTGGGCCGGCCCTACCGGATCCTGATCAACAACGAGTTGCTGAAGGCGCCGGAGATCCGGCCCTATGCCCTTCCGGTCGACTTCGAGGAGACGGCCGAGGCGCTCAGGACCAACATGCGCACCCGTCAGGAGGCGCTGCGCCTGCTCAACGAGGGCGTTACCATCATCGTCTTTCCAGGCGGCGGTGTGGCCACCGCCGAGAAACCCTTCGGGCGGGCGCGGGAACTGCCATGGAAGACCTTCACGGCCAAGATGATCCGGTCGGCCAAGGCGACGGTGATCCCGCTTCATTTCGAAGGGCAGAACTCGGCGCTCTTCCATCTCGTTTCGCGGGTGTCGCTGACGCTGCGCCTGTCGCTCTATATCCGAGAATTCCGGCGCATCATGGGATGCGAGCTTCGCGTGCGCGTCGGCGCGCCGGTTCCCTATTCGGAGCTTGCCGTTTTCGGGGATCAGAAGGCGATGATCGAGCACCTTCACCACAAGGTGGTGTCAATGGCGCCGGCGGTGGTCCGCCCGCGTCCGAAGGCGGACCGACGCCGGATGCGCCGGATCGCGGCGTGACTACTGCCTGAGCAACTGGCTGGTCAGAACCTCGACCTCGCCGTGGTTCGCGGTCTCGACATTGAAATCGCGCGTGTAGAGTTTGTCCTCGTTACGGGCGATGACCGTGTAGTCACCGGAGGCGAGAACGAAGGCAGGGAACGCGCCGGTCGCCTCGACGACGGTGTCGCCGCCGGGTGTCAGCACCGACCAGCGGGTGTTTGCGATGGCCTCGCCGCCTGGCTGGCTGACGAGTTTCAGCGTCACGCGGGCGGCGTTCTGGTAGACGGTCGCCTCGGTCAGCTTGCCTGGCTCGACGCGAATGTCCGCGCGCACCACCGCGTTCACCGCGCCGTAGCGGCTGACGATGTGATAGGTGTCGGCGTTCAGGCGCACGATTTCGCCCGGCTTGACGTTTCCGGCAATGAGCTTGCGCTCGCCGCGGCTGCTGAACTCGCTCTGGTAGATGTCGAAGACGACGCGCCCGGTGCGGATCGGCTGGTGACCGCCGAACTGGGCGTCGAGCTTCAACCCGCCGGCATTGAGCAGAACGGTCTGGCTGGTGACGCCGTGGCGCACGCTGATGCGGCTGGTGCGCCCGGCGTAGCCAAAGGCGGTGTGGACGAAATACTCGCCTGGCGTCAGTCGGAGATCCGCGTCGCCGCCCTTGGCGCTGGCGACGAGTTCCAGCTTGCCTTCCGCGTTCGGCTTTTCGGCATAGACCCGCCAGGTAACGCCCTGCGAGACGGCCGGGCCGTCCTCGGAGAGGCGGGCAACGAGATAGACCGGCGCTTCCTTGCCCATGTCGGGCATTCCGGTGTCCGGGGTCGAGGAGGGGGCGTAGGGAACGACCGAGGCGCCAGGAACCGGGCCTTCCAGGAGCGGGGAGGCAGAAAGTTCGTCCGAGCCGGGCAGGCCGTTGCCGAAGGGGGAGGATTGCGACAGGGGGCGGCTTGCGCCTGGGCCGTCGAGCAATCCTTCGAGGCCTGCTCCTGAAGCCGAGGAGTGTGCGGGGGCGTCGATGTCGGGCTTTTTCGGCGGGGTGAGCACATCCTGCGCAAAAACCGGGGAGATCGCCATGGCGCCGAGCGCAAGGCCGGTCACGAGCCCCACGAGATTGAGAAAGCTGCCGCGCATCGAACCAATTGCCCCGTCGTGTCGCCTGCAAGGATGTCCCGCGTTTCAAACCCTGAAACTGGGGCGATTTCAAGTCCGCTTCCGTCTGCCGCTACGGCAGCGATGCCGTTGTCCGCAGGCATGCCCCCCGAGCAAGCCGGACCTTGAAGATTGACAGGGCCGAAAACGGGCTTACCTCATGGGCCATGACCCCGGAGCCCGACCCTGCGGTTCCATTCCCCAAGGCCTCTCCAGCCGATCATGACAGGGATCCTTATGACACAGGACATTTCCGAAACCATGCGCCTTTTGCTGGCGCGCCGCTCCCACCCCTCGGCGAGCATGGTGGAGCCGGCCCCCGAAGGCGAGACGCTTGACCGCATGCTGACCGCCGCCGCCCGTGTGCCGGATCACGGCAAGCTTGCGCCCTGGCGCTTCGTTCTCATCCGCGGCGATGCCCGCGCGGAGCTTGGCGGCAAGCTGGTCACGCTGCTCGAGGCGCGCGACGGGGCACTTCCCGAAGACCGGCGTGCGCAGGAAGCAGGGCGCTTCACCCGCGCGCCGCTCGTCATCGCGGTTGTCAGCCGCGCCGCGGTGCATCCCAAGATCCCGGTGTGGGAACAGCAGCTCTCCGTCGGCGCGGTGTGCATGAACTTGGTGCTCGCCGCCCATGCGAGCGGATTCGTCGCCCAGTGGCTGTCGGAATGGATGGCCTTTGACGACGGGGTTGCCGCCATCCTCGGTCTTGGCGAAACGGAGCGCGTCGCTGGCTTCATCCACATCGGCACCGCGAGCGAAACGCCGAGCGAGCGTCCGCGCCCGGACCTTGCCGCCGTCGTCAGCGAATGGACCGGTGCATGAGCACCTACTCCTACAATGTCTCGGATGGGCACGGCCTGCCGCACAATCCCTTCAAGGCGATTGTTGCGCCGCGCCCCATCGGCTGGATCTCGACGCGGGCAGGCGACGGCAGCGTCAATCTTGCGCCCTACAGCTTCTTCAACGCGGTATGCGATACGCCTCCGATCCTGGCCTTCTCGTCGAGCGGCTACAAGGACACGGTCGCCAATATCGATGAGACCGGCGATTTCGTCTTCAATCTCGCGACCGAGAATCTGAAGGACGCGATGAACGCCTCCTCGGCCCCTCTGGCGCATGGGGTGTCGGAGTTCGAGGCGGCGGGCCTGACGCCGGTGGCTTCGACCAGCGTCGGCGCACCGCGCGTCGGTGAGGCCAAGGCGGCGCTCGAGTGCCGGCATCTGCGGACGATCCGGCTTACGGGCCTCGACGGGCGCGAGACGGACAACTGGATGGTGCTTGGGGAAGTGGTTACCGTCCATCTGGACGAGAGCGTCCTTCGCGACGGGCGTTTCGATGTGACGCTGGCCCGGCCGTTGTCGCGTCTTGGCTACATGGACTACGCGGTCGTCGACGAGGTCTTCACGATGGCCCGACCGAAGGGCTAGTCCGAGGCGTCTTCAGATAAAAAGCCCGGGCGGAGCAGCAGATCCACCCGGGCTTTTTCGTGTCTGGTCGTGTCGCGGGTTCAGGCGCGTCCGGCGGCCCGCGCGCGCGCGATCAGCTTTTCCGCGCGGCGCAGATGCGGCCTGTCGAGCATCTCGCCCTCCAGCCCGACGACACCAGGATTGCCGGCGGCCTCGAAGGCGGCAAGGATGGCCTGCGCGCGGGCCACATCGTCCAGCGAGGGTGTGAAGACCTCGTTGATCACGGGCACCTGGGCGGGATGGATCGCCATTTTCGCAGTAAAGCCGTCGCGCAGGGCGGTCAGTGCCTCCACGCGCAACCCCTCCATATCCCGGAAGTTGGTGAAGACCGTATCGACCGGAACGACGCCGGCGGCGACCGCACCGCAGAGACAAAGGTTGCGAGCAAGCCGGAAGGGCTCGGTGAAGCCTCCGCTCGCGTCGCGGTTCGCCAGTGCCCCGAGGTCGGCGGACAGGTCCTCAGCCCCCCAGGTCAGCCCTTCCAGCCGTGGGCTCGCGCCCTGATAAGTGCCCAGATTGAAGACTGCGGCGGCCGTTTCGGTGGCGACAGGCAGGATACGGGTCGCGCCGTCCTCAAGGCCTGCCTCGGCTTCATGAACGGCAAGTTTGGCCGACAGGTGCTCGACATCGCGGCCGGAAATCGATTTCGGCAGCATGACGCCGTCGGGGCCCGCGGCCATGATCGCGGCAAGGTCGGCCTCCGTCTCGCCTGTGTCGAGCGCATTGATGCGCACATAGAGCCTCGGCCGGTCGGCGGCGCCGATATGGGCTGCGAGGAACTCCGCTGCGATCGTCCTCGCCGCCGCCTTGGCCTCGAGCGCGACGGAATCCTCCAGGTCGATCAGCAGGATATCGGCGCCGCTCGACAGGCTCTTGGCAAGCTTGCGTTCGCTGTCGCCGGGAACGAAGAGAAGCGAGCGCATGATCAGCCGTCTTCCGTCTTCTTGCGCATGAAGGCCTGGCGCCGGCAGACGGCGACGAGCTTGTCGTGCTGATTGTAGGCCTTGTGCTCGAATTCGACGATGCCCGCATCGGGGCGCGACTTCGAGACGCGCTTGGAGATCACCTCGGTCGTGCAGTGCAGGCTGTCGCCCTGGAAGACCGGGTTTGGAAACTTCACGTCGCTCATACCCAGATTGGCGATGGTGGTGCCGAGCGTCGTGTCGTGCACGGAAATGCCGATCATCAGGCCGAGCGTAAAGATGCTGTTGACCAGGGGCTGGCCCCATTCGGTCTGCGTCTCGCAGAAATGCCGGTCGATATGCAGCGGCTGAGGATTGAGCGTCATGTTGGAGAAGAGCATGTTGTCCATCTCCGTCACCGTGCGCGTCAGCGCGTGGCGAAACAGCCGCCCCTCTTCGAATTCGTCGAAATACAATCCGGCCATGCCGTCCTCCACTTGATGTTCGCGCATTCTCCCCGGGGCCTTCTTTGGGGGCAACCCGAATCATGTCGCTCGATTGGCGACATATTTCTCAATTCGCAACGCAAGTTAGCGAATGTTAACCCCTCGTTAACCACTTTCCTCGGACTCTTTAATCAATTCGCAAGAACTCTCGAAGCCAGTCAGGAGCGTGGAGCATGAAAGTCGGCGAAACGACCTCGATCGCATCGCGGATAGAGCAGGCTTTTCAGTCCGCCAGCACCTCCACTGGTGCGTCCTTCGACTACCTCGTGAAGACGGCGAAACGCGAATCGAATTTCGATGAGGACGCAAAGGCGCGCACGTCGAGCGCCTCCGGCCTGTTTCAGTTCATCGAGAGCACCTGGCTGGAGACGCTGAAGGAGACCGGCTCCAAACATGGCCTTGGCCAATACGCCGAGCAGATCCAGCGCACCGCGAACGGCAAGTACCGGGTCGCCGATCCGCAGATGCGCCGGGAGATCCTGAGCCTGCGCGACAATGCCGAGATCGCCTCGGCAATGGCGGGCGAACTGACCCAGAAGAACGCCGCCTACCTGAGCGACAAGCTCGGTCGCCAGCCGAGCGACGGCGAGCTCTACATCGCCCACTTCCTCGGTGCCGCCGGGGCGTCGAAGCTGATCCGGCTGGCCGAGCAGAATCCGGACATGGCCGCCGATAAGGTGTTTTCCCAGCAGGCGCGGGCGAACAAACCGATCTTCTATGATCGCGGTGGCGCGCGCTCCGTGCAGGAAGTCTACGCCAATCTGATCGCCAAGCACGGGGGATCGATGCCGACCCTGCCGGGCACCTCCGGCACACGCTTTGCGGCGTTGCCCGCAACAAAGCCGGAGAGCGTTGCGTCGGTGCGTGATTCGGGCGGCATGGACGCCATTCCCAACGTCGCGGCGGCCGAAACCGGCACAGGCCTGTCGATGGGCGACCCGACCAACCGGGTGCTGTCGGCCTGGTCGGCGACCCGCGAGGTGTCTTCTCCGTTCCATGCGCTCTTCCGCAATGGCGTGGAGGCGCGCAAGGCTTCGTTCGACACGCGCTACCTTTCCGCCTTCGCGGCGCAGGAGGCCGGCCAGCAGGAGGCCCTGCAGCGCGCGGCCGTGCAGCGCGATAGCGAGCCCGATGCCTACACGCAGCTTCGTTCCCGGGTGCTTGACGAAGGCATGTCGCTGAAGACGGCCTCGATCGCCAAGGGGCAGCCAATCGATCTCACCGGCTTCTTGAGCTATCGGCCGAACTTCGAACAGAAAGAACTTCTGCCTCCGGTCTGATCCGCCCCCGGATCTCGATGATGATCCTTTCGCGCCGCCGCCCGCCTTGTCGCGGGCGGCGGCGTTTTTGCTCCTGCCGCGATGCGACCAATTGTCCGCTGCGGTGTGTTTTGCGGAAAACTGGCGTTCTTGCCTCATGTATTTTGAGCCGGCCGGGTTCAAGCCGACCGCGAGCGGGCGTAAGGTCGCTCCGGCAAGGCGTTTCTCTCTTGGGAGCGTCGAGGGCAGGCCAGGCTCGGCTGGCAGGAACGGGATGAGCGGATCATGACGGGCATATCGCGTCGGGAGCTTCTTGTGGGAACAGGAGCCTTGTTGGCGGCGCCAGCGGTCGGCGGCTTTGCCGCGCGCAGGGCCTTCGCGGCTGACGGTGCGCTGAAGCTCAGCCGGCTTTCCCACGAAGTCCTGCCCGGTACGCTGACGCGCGACATGATGAGCTTCATTCCCGAGGGGCCGGCGCCGGTCCTGCGAATGCGACAGGGGCGCCCGTTCTCGGTGGACGTCGACAACAGGCTGGGCGAGGCAGCGACCGTGCACTGGCACGGATTGCGCATTCCCAATGCGATGGACGGCGTGCCGTATCTGACCCAGAATCCCATCGAGGACGGCAAGAGTTTTCGCTACAGCTTCACGCCGCCGGATGCCGGCACCTATTGGTATCACCCGCATTGCAACACGCTGGAGCAGATTGCCCGAGGGCTGACCGGCGTTCTCGTCGTCGAGGAGGACGAGGATCCGGGGTTTGATGTCGACCTGCCTTTGAACATTCGTGATTTCCGTCTGGACGGGAAGGGCTCCTTCATCGAGTTCTACAAGCCGAGAAACGCCGCGCGCGGCGGCACGCTCGGCACGGTTTCCACGGTCAACTGGCAGGTGGAGCCGCTGCATGATCTCCCCGCTGGAGCGCTCGTGCGCCTGCGTCTGGCGGTCACGGACCTGACGCGCGTCGCCTCCTACGACCTCGCCAGCGACCTGCCGGGCAGCCCGGAGGGAGGTTCGGCGCGTGTCATCGCGCTCGATTCCAACCCGTTGCCCATGGCGCGTCCGGCGCGCGACATCCTGCTCGCACCCGGACAGCGCGCCGATATCGCGCTTCGGATGCCGGCGCGCGAGGGCGCGACGGTGACGCTCACGCGCAGTTCGCCCACCGGGCCGGTGGCGCTGGCGACCTTCCGGGCGAGCGGTGCCAGCGTCAACCGCAGTCTTGCGGAGCTGAAGCCTCTGCGGCCCAATCCGAATGCCGAGCCGGATCTTGCCAATGCCGAGACGCTCGACTTCCTCTTCGGCTGGACGCCGTCGGGCGATGCACCGCAGCGCTCCATCTGCGGAAGCCTCGGCTACACGTTCTGGTCGATCAACCGGGTCGCGTGGAAAGGTGACGTGCCCGGTCCGCTCGATCCGCTGGCGGTGATGAAACACGGTCGGAGCTACATCCTGCGTCTGCGCAACGAGACCCAGAACGATCACCCGATCCATCTGCATGGTCACACGTTCAAGCTTCTGCGTTCCGACAAGCGGCCTGTGCCGCCGCTGTGGACCGACACGGCGCTGCTGCAGGCCCAGGAAACCATGGAGGTGGCTCTTGTCGCCGACAATCCGGGCGACTGGGCGTTCCACTGCCATGTGATCGAGCACCAGAAGACCGGCCTTGCCGGCTTCCTGCGCGTCGAGGCCTGAGCGGTTCGGCAGGGGGGGGCGGGATGGTGCACCCGGGCGCAGATTCATGGTGAACGAAGATTTAAGCGTTTCGCGCGCATAGTCGGTGTCGAACAAGGTGCCCGCGTTCCTGGGCGCCTTTCGGGAACCTGGCACCATGATCGTAGAACAGTTCTTGCGGTGGATGGACGACGCGCCGGATGACCGGCGGGCGGAAGCGACGAGCGCGCTGGCGCGCGCCTATCTGCACTCGACGCTGAGCGAGGGCGAGCGGGAGGCGGCGGAAGCGGCCCTGACGCTGCTCCTCGATGACCCATGCGTGCGTGTCCGCAGGGCGCTTGCCGAGGCCCTGGCGCGCAGCGAGGACGCGCCGCGCGAGGTGATCCTGGCACTTGTCTCCGATCTTCCGCAGATCGCGACCACCGTGCTGCGCCATTCTCCGGTGCTGCTCGATGCGGAGCTTGTCGACGTGGTGGCAGGGCATTCGGATCCGCTACCGGTCGCTGTGGCGAGCCGCTCGCAGGTGAGTGTCTCGGTCGCGGCCGCAATCGCAGAGGTTGGTTCGCTGAACGCGGGCGTCGCGCTTGTCGGCAACGAGGGTGCGGACATTTCCCGACTTTCCCTGATCCGCCTGGTCGAGCGCCACGGCAAGGAGGCCGCCCTGCGCGAGGCGCTGCTGACGCGCGGCGATGTGCCGATAGAGATCCGCCAGATGCTTCTGAAGCAGGTCGGAGACCTGCTGAGCGACCATCCGCTGGTGCGCCGGGGACTCAACGAGGACCGGGCACGCACCGTGGTTGCGGAGGCGCGGGAGCGGGCGACGGTGTCGCTTGCCAATTGCGCCGCGCCGCATGAGACCGAGGCGCTGGTCGAGCACTTGCGCCAGTCGGGGCAACTCACGGCCGGTCTGCTGCTCAGAGGTGTGTGCACGGGCAACGCGGAGCTGTTCCAGACGGCGCTTGTGCGCCTTTCCGGATTGTCGCGGCGGCGGGTGGCGAGTGTCCTCTCGTCAGGCCGCAGCCTGCCGCTGCGCGCGTTGCTTGGACGCGCCGGCCTGCCATCGCGGACCCATTCGCTGTTCTGCGTTGCGGTGTCCGTGTGGCGGGATCTGCTGTCGGCCGCGCCGAATGCGCCGGCGGTTGCTGGCAGCGCGCGGGTTTCCCGGCTGCTGATCGGCGAGGTTATCGCCCGCTATCAGGCGCAGGACGGCGTCGAGGCCGACGACCTCGTCGTCATGCTCAGGCGGTTTTCCGCCGAAATCGCTCGCGAGGCGGCCCGCGACTTCCGCGAGCGCACGCTGGCGGCCTGATGGTGGCGGCGTGAGGGAGGTGGTCTGACGGGCGGACCTTTCTCCGCTTCCGCTCAGTCGTCCTGTTCCGGCCGACCGTTGCGCGCGACGAAATCCTCCGTCACATCGGCAAGTCCGTCGACCAGCGCGCGCGCGGTGTGGTTTTCCTGTTCTCCAGCGGTTTCCGCGACCATGGCGCGAACCGCGTCGACATGCTGGGCAATGAGCGTCAGCGGCAGAAGCTTCGTGTCGACGTGATCCATCAGGTAGCAGAGGTTGCCAGCAACCGCGCCGACGAGCGGGTAGCCGAGCGTGCTTGCCTGCCCCTTGATGTCGTGCGCCGCGCGGAACAGCGTATCGCGGCGTTCCGCGTCGATGCCATTGGTCTGGATGTCGGTCCACGCGTTGGACAGCGTCAGCGCCTCCGATGCCATCCAGTCGTCGAAGTCGTCGGCGAGGCGGGCGAGCGCCGCCTCGGCCGCCTTGACCGGATCGAACCGCGCCGCCTCGCGCGCGCTCATGACACGCACCTTGGAGCGCAGGTCGCGCGGCGGCTTCACAACTTCGAAATCGTCGTCTCGTCCGGTCTGGTCATTGGCCATGCCTGGTCCCCGACTGCGTTATTGATTTTGCGGATGTCGCCGTCGTCCGGCTCGCCGCGGGTTCCGTTTCCCCGGAGGACGCGGCGGTCAGGCCGATTCCCTCAATCCTGAGGTTGAACGATTCTGCGTGACTTGGCCGGTTCCGTCCAGAGCGTAGCCGTCGTCGGTGCGCAGGCCGCGCCGGTCGATCCCCTGAAAGTTCGGGGTCTGGAAACGACGCCTGTCGGGACCGAAGAAGGTCTTGCTGCGGATGAAGTCGCGCTGGTTGAGCACACAATTGGCGATGCGCAGATAGAGCGCCTTGGCCGAGACCGGCTTGCACAGCACTTCGGTCACGCCGCTGTCGCGGGCCTCGATGACGCGGCGCTTCTGGGTGTGCGCGGTGACGGCGATGATTGGCACGAAGCATCCGGGCTGTCGGCCGGAACGGATGCGGCGGGTGAGCTCGGCCCCGTCGACAATCGGCATCAGCCAGTCCATCACGATAAGATCGGGGTCCTGGCGCGAGATCTGGTCGAGCGCTTCAGCACCGTCCTCTGCCTCATGGATGGCAGTGATGCCGAAGCCTGCCAGCATGCGACGGAGGATGCGCCGCATGTGGGCGTTGTCCTCGACGATCAGGATGCGCAAGGCGCCAAGACTGAGGGTCGGATACGACATGTTTCTTCCGCTTTGTCATCCGCCGTGCGTTCGGCAGACGGATGCTTGGGCCGCAAGAGTGCCGTCTATCGGTTAAACTTTCGCATATTCTTTCATAGAGAATGCGAAATCGCGGCTCAGTAGCGGAACATCTCCGTCAGGATACGCTCGTCCCAGTTGTGATCGGCGTCGAAGAGCACGAGGCTGCTCGAGCCCTCTTCCTCGCGGACACGGACCTCGACGACGTTGCGGATCTCGGTGTAGTCGGCGGCCGCGCTCACCGGGCGCTTGTCTCCTTCCAGCACGGTGATGCGCACCCGCACCCGGTTGGGCAGCAGCGCCCCGCGCCAGCGCCGCGGGCGAAACGGGCTGATCGGCGTCAGCGCCAGCAGATGCGCGTCTATCGGAAGGATCGGCCCGTGGGCGGACAGGTTGTAGGCGGTGCTGCCGGCCGGCGTTGAAACGATGACCCCGTCGCAGGCGAGCTCTTCCATGCGCACCCGGTCGTCGACGGAAATGCGCAGCTTCGCCGCCTGGTGGGTCTGGCGCAGGAGCGAGACCTCGTTGATGGCCAGCGCGGAATGGATGTGTCCGAGCGCGTCGGTTGCCTCCATCACCAGCGGGCGGATGCGGCTGACCGCGGCGCTGCGGATGCGCTCGAGCAGGTCGTCCTCGCGGTATTCGTTCATGAGGAAGCCGACGGACCCACGATTCAGGCCGTAGATCGGCTTGCCGGTGTTCATGAAGCGGTGCAGTGTCTGCAGCATCAGCCCGTCGCCGCCAAGGGCGACGATCACGTCGGCGCGCTTGGGGTCGTGCGCGCCGTAGCGTGTCTCGAGCGCTTCGCGGGCAAGCGCTGCCTCCTCCGTGTCACTGGAAACGAAGGCGATCCGGTCGATGGCGGGAAGCGAAGCGTTCATAGCGCGACCTGACGAAGCGGACGGCAGCGGAGGCCGTGGAGGGAAACGGGGCGACGTCGCCTGGGCCCGCGGGATCTGCATGTGTTCGATGCGGCACGACGCAAGCCCATGGCAGGTCTCCACCCGGTTTCAAATCCCGACATGATGCGCCACAGTCGCTGGGACGTGACCGCAAGGCACGGGACATCCGGTCTCGTAGCATGCCCGACACCGACTTGGGAATCCGTTCGCCGATGCAAAACGAAAGCGACATCCATCTGATTTACGCGACTTTTCCAGATATGGAGAGTGGCAGGCAGGCCGGGGAGCGTCTGATCGGCGCGCGCCTGGCGGCCTGCGTCAACATGTGGCCCGGAATGGTCTCGCTATACCGGTGGGAAGGCAGGGTCGAGGAAGGCGAGGAGATCGTGTTCCTGGCCAAGACAACGGCGACGCGTCTTGCCGAGGCGGTGGCGGCGATACGCGAGGCTCATCCTTACGAGGAACCGGCTATCGTCGCAGTGGCAGCCGCTGGTGGCAGCGCCGGATTTTTCGACTGGATCCGCGCCGAGACACAGCCGGAAGGGTGAGGCGCGCCAAGCGCGCGTCACTTCTTCTCGCCCGCCACCGCCTGCACGGTCTTCAGATAGGCAGCGATCGCCTCGCGGTAGTCGGCTGGAAGCTTTGCCCAGTTCTGCTGCACCGAGGCCATGCCGCCGCCAACGCTGTCGAACTCGGGCGTGAAGCCCGTTTCCAGATAATAGGCGATATCCTTGGCCGACCAGGAGCCGATGCCGTCGGGGGCCGGGGTGATGTTGGGGATCGTTCCCTTGCCGTCCGGGTTGGGACCTCCGGCAAGCCAGCGCGAACGGTCGAGCCCGCCGAAGACGTCGCGCGGCGTGTGGCATTCCGCGCAGTGGCCGGGGCCGGCAAGCAGATACGCGCCGCGTTTCACGGCGTCGCTGGCATCGGCCGCCACGGCGGGCGGTTCGCCGCCGAGATAGAGGAACTTCCAGAAGCCAAGCGCGCCGCGCCAGGAAAAGGGGAAAGACAGGTCGTGACCGGCGACCGTGTTCTGCGATGTCGGCAGCGTGTCGAGGAACGCCTTGAGGTCGATCAGGTCTTCCGCCCGCATGTTCTTGTAGGAAGTATAGGGGAAGGCTGGATAATAGTGCTCTCCGCGCGGCGAGGTGCCCTTGGTCATCGCGGTGAGGAAGTCCGCCTGCGACCAGCCGCCGATGCCATGCGCGGCGTCGGGCGAGATGTTGGGCACGCGAAAGAGGCCGAAGGGCGTGTCGAGCTCGACGCCGCCGGCAAGCACGAGCTTGGCGTCTCCTTCCGCGCCTGGCGCGGCGTGACAGGAGGCGCAGCCGCCCGCCCAGAACATGTGCTCGCCGTTGGAGAGATCCGGCTCATGTGCCGGGATCGCAGACGTGTCGACCCGTTCCGGACGGGTCACATAGAGCATTCCGGCGATGATGAGCAGGAAGACGCCGACAAGGCGGCGGAAGGTCCTTCGGGTCATTCAGATCCTCTGCGGGTCCTCTGGAGCCGTCATCGCCCCGCCGCCTCGGCCCGTCTCGCGACAGCGGCAGGCCGGGGCGGCGACACGTTGAGCAGGGCCGTGTGCCTCAGTTCTTCTTGACGCGATATGTCTCGTGGCAGGCCTTGCAGTTCTTGGCCACCGGGCCGAAGGCGCCCTTGAGATCGTCGAGGCTCTTGCCGGCGGCAGGGATCGCGGCAAGGGCGGCGTCCTGCATGTCCATGGCGATCTTGTCGAAACCGGCCTTGTCTTCCCAGATCTTCGGTCCGGCTTCGCTCTCGGCCGTCTCGCTTCCTTCTGGAAACTCGGTGATAAAGCCGGACGGCGTGGCGAAGATGATCCGCATGGCAAGGCTTGCCGCCAGCGGGTCATAGTCGATCTCGCCCTTGATCATCTTGCCGAGCGTGCCCGTCGCGGCGCCGATGGACTTCATCATCTCCTGGCGAATCGCGACCGGGTCGGCGTTGGCGGCAGCCGCGCTCATCACCAGCGGCATGGCGAGCGCAAGCGCCCGGATACCCGTTTTCATCATGGTCAGTGTCTCCCTCGAATGGCACGGCAGTCGCCGTCCCGGACAACATTCCGCGCGAAGTGTCGCACGCTCAAGTCGGGGAGGCATCACGAAGCCGTGACTGCTCCGGCGCAAGTGTCTCATTTTTCTGCCAATCCGGAAAGATGCGCGCCCGCCCGGTCGGGGCCGACCGCTGCAGCCCGGATCAGGCCGTCGAAATGACGCGTAAGGGCACGGATCTGCTCGACCGAGTTGATCACCAGATAGAGCGTGCCGAGATAGAGCGCGGCGCGCTGAGGGCCGAACACGGTGTAGGGGGCGGAGAATCGCTCGCGCCCGTCGAAGAGAAACAGGCGGAAGGTCGGATAAAGCTCGTCGACCAGCCGGGCCATGTGGCGCAGCTGAGCCTGTCGGTCTGCAGCGGGAAGACCGGCCCAGATGCCGGCGCCGGCGGCGAGTTCCTCCAGCGTCTGGAACGGCATGCAGACCTCCATGTCGGTCTCCGGTCTGCGGGTATAGGCGAGCAACCTGCGGCCCTGGTCGGCCTTGGCGGCGGCCTTGGCGCTTTCTGGAGCGCCGAACTCATAGGCAACGATGGCCTCGGTCCGCAGGAGGTCGGGGATCGTGGAGGGGACATAGCGGATCTTGTAGCCGATCGCCTGCTGGTGCCAGCTCGCCAGCAAGGTCTCGCCGCGCCCGTCTTCCGCCTGCTCGATCTCGATGGCGGGAGCAATGTCGGCTGCACCGTTGGTGGTCTGCGTGAGGCCGAGAAGCCAGTCGGTGGTCACGCCTTCGGCGCGGGCGATGTCGCACAAGGCCTCGGTGCGCGGCATTCGTGTCGAGACCGGGTCGAGGAAGTGGCTCAGCGCCGACCGGTCGAGGCCGATGCGCGTGGCGAAGCGGGCAGGCGGTTCCGCACGCCGCGCCATCAGGATCGCCAGCCGCTCGCGAAAGGTCGCCGCCAGTTCCCGCTTGTCGGTTCCCCTCATGCCCTGCTTCCTGCTCGCCCGGATCATGGTCTATGTGAAATCACATGAAAATTGTGAAGTCACATGTCTCTTGTGTAATCAATGTATCATCTCGCTTTCGCTTGATCATTGACTCATTGCAAGGCTCGGCCATCGGCTCGATCAAGGAGGCATGCCAGACAAAACCGCCTACCGCCTTGCTCCGCCCACCCGTCGCCTCGCTGCTGCCGATACGAGGCGGCCGTCTGCGGGCCGACTTTGGTGGCGGCCCGTCCGCCCGCAGGAGCGGGCGGACGGG
Source organism: Stappia sp. (assembly GCF_048268045.1). Lineage (GTDB taxonomy): Bacteria > Pseudomonadota > Alphaproteobacteria > Rhizobiales > Stappiaceae > Stappia. Next base: position 3,504 of record NZ_JBLWWG010000001.1, on the reverse strand, counting down.
CGGAAGAACGACGTCGGCGGCCGCATGCGTCCATTTGCTCGGCTCGCCGCTGTCGAATGGCCGACGCTCGGGCTGCTCGTCGGCGTGTATGGGGCTTTCCTGGTGCTCGCCCTTCACGCCGAATCGCTGGGCTGGGGCGCGGCTCTTCTGTTTGGCGTGCTGATCGCGTTGCATTCGTCGCTTCAGCATGAGGCCCTGCATGGTCACCCGTTCCGCGCGCCGCGCATAAACGCGCTGCTGGTGGCGCTGCCGTTGGGACTGTTCGTGCCCTATTGGCGGTTTCGCGCGCTGCATATCGCCCATCACGATGATCCGCGCCTGACGGATCCGTATGAGGATCCGGAGAGCTGGTACCAGCACCCGCGCGACTGGGCGAGCGCCGGGCCGGGGCGTCGGCTGGTGCTGCGCCTCAACAACACGCTTGCCGGGCGTGTGTTACTCGGCCCCGCGGTCAGTCTTGCCGCGTTCTATCGCACCGAAGCGCGCCTGATTCGCGCCGGACAAAGGGGTGTCGCGCGTGCATGGATTGAGCACGCCGCATTCGGCGCACTGCTGTTCTGGCTTCTGGCGCAGGTTCCGGGCTTTCCGTTCACGGCCTATCTGGCCGGCTGCTATCTCGGCTTTTCCCTGCTGGCGATCCGCACCTTTCTGGAGCATCAAGCGGAAGACGCGGTCGGTCATCGGACGGTGCTGATCGAGGACCGCGGGCCGCTCGCCTTTCTTTTTCTGTTCAATTCGCTGCATGCGGTCCACCACGCCCGGCCTGGCCTGCCGTGGTATCGGCTGCCGGCTGTCTACGCGGAGAACCGCGAGGCGTTCATCCGCGACAACGGCGGTTATGTGTTTCGCTCCTACTGGCAGGTGATCCGCACATATGCCTTTCGCGCAAAGGAGCCAGTGCCGCACCCGCTGAAAAGGTCGGGGCCACCGGCGGGTGAGTGAGGGCAAAGAAAAAGGGGGCCACATGGCCCCCTTGTCGTTTCCGGCAAATTCCGGCGCTTGCTCAGACGGCAAATTCGGAGATGCCGCCGTGCTTCCCCGACCAGGCGAGCGGGGCGTCGAGGAAGGATTCCACCGCTGAGAGCGCTTCCTCGGGGAAGTGGCCGTCCTCGCGGGCAACCGCCAGCACGTCGCGCCAGGTGGCGAGATAGTGCAGCGTCAGCCCGTGCTTTGCCATGGCGGCGTGGGTCTCGGGGAAGATGTCGTAGAAGAACAGGACAAGGGTGTGGTCGACCTGGGCGCCAGCCTTGCGCAGCGCCTCGGCGAAGCGGACCTTGCTGCCGCCGTCGGTTGTCAGATCCTCCACGAGCAGCACCCGGTCGCCTTCGCCGAGCGCGCCCTCGATCTGGGCATCGCGGCCAAAGCCCTTCGGCTTCTTGCGGACATACTGCATGGGCAGTGCCAGGCGCTCGGAAATCCAGGCCGCGAAGGGAATGCCGGCCGTCTCGCCGCCGGCGATGCCGTCGAGAGATTCGAAGCCGATGTCGGAAAGGATCTTTGCCGCGGCGAAATCCATCAGCGTGGAGCGCAGGCGCGGATAGGAAATGAGCTTGCGGCAGTCGATGTAGACCGGACTGGCGATGCCGGAAGTCAGCTTGTAGGGCTCGTCGGCACGGAAATGGACGGCCTTGACCTCAAGCAGCATCTTCGCGGTCTGGCGGGCGACGAAGGCGGGATCCGGGAAACCGAGCGGGGTCATCTTCTGTCCTCTTGTGTCTCGACCGGACCGCCGTTGCGGGTTGGTCGGGCGGCGTCGGGGCGTCAAGCCCCGTGGTGCGGGACTGCGCGAAAGGGCTGGTCCCGGCGCAGCGGACCGAACCATGCCCTGAAGGACCGACGCTCGGAGGAATGTCACCGGGAGGTGGTGCCGGCAGCAGGATTCGAACCCGCGACCCCCTGATTACAAATCAGGTGCTCTACCAGCTGAGCTATACCGGCAAACGCGGCGCTTCTAGCACAAGTCCTGACGGGGTGCATCAGTTTCTAGCGTGCTGCCTGTGCGAAAAACGCGCGTTGTGCTCAAGGGGCGGAGAAAGCCCGGTGGCAGGTGCGCGCGGGTTCGCTCAAAGCCCCAGTTTCATGCGCGTTACATAGAGAGAGAGAACGGCGGCATTGGAGACATTGAGCGAGGCGATTTCGCCGGGCATGTCGAGGCGGGCGAGCGTGCCGCAGGCTTCGCGCACACCCTGGCGCACGCCCTTGCCCTCCGAGCCAAGCACCAGCAGGACCTTGTCGCCAAGTTCGGTGTCCTCGAGACGCGCGGGGCCGTCGCTGTCGAGCGCGACGCAGGTAAAGCCGGCCTCGCGCATTTCCGCGACGAAGCGGGCCATGTTCTTGACGCGCACATGCCGGATGAGATCGAGCGCACCCGAGGCCGATTTGGCGAGCACGGGGCCTTCTTCCGGCGCGTGGCGCTCCGTCGTCACCACGGCGTCGGCGGCCAGCGCCACGGCGGAGCGCAGGATGGCGCCGACATTATGCGGGTCCGTCACCTGGTCGAGCGCCAGCACGAGCCGGGCGCGTCCGAGGTCGCGCGCACCATAAGCGGGCAGGGGGAGCGCCTCCAGCACAGCGCCCTGATGCACCGCATCGCGGCCCACGAGCTTGTCGAGCTGGCGCGGGCTGACGATTTCCACAGGCACGTCCGGGGAGACGCCGCGTTCGGCCAGGCGGCGCAAGGCATTTTCCGTCGCCAGCAGCTTGATGCGCTCGCGCTGGGGATTGTTGAAGGCCGCCTCGACCGTGTGCAGCCCATAAAGATGCAGCGGGCCTTCCTCAGCCTGTCGGGAGAAAGAGGAACCGCGATGGCGGGGTTTTCCGCCGGGATGCCGGCGTGCGGGGCGAGTGGGCGTTGTCATGGGACGAGCGCTTATCGCGGGTCCCCATCGCGGGCAAGCGGAAAGCGATCCACCGGGGGCGTCGATTTTGTGTCCACAGGAGGCAAATGGGCGTTGACACCCCCATGCCTGATCTGCATAACACCCGCCACGGGAACGGCCTCGCGATTGTTTTGCGAGGCATTTTCGTGAAGCCATCCGGAACGCTTCTGCGTCGGGAAGGGTGACTCGGAGGAGTGCCCGAGTGGTTAAAGGGGACGGACTGTAAATCCGTTGGCTTTGCCTACGTTGGTTCGAATCCAACCTCCTCCACCACCCCCCGACCGGCGGCGGGTGTAGCTCAATGGTAGAGCAGCAGCCTTCCAAGCTGATGACGAGGGTTCGATTCCCTTCACCCGCTCCACTTACGAGTTCACGGCCGCAACCGGACTTGGCATGCGAGAATGACGTTGCCAGGTCAGAGCATCCACCGCCGAGCGGCGGTCGGGTCTTTATCGAGTTTGATGGACTTAACCGCAAGCTAAGAGAGCGACGCCGATGGCGAAAGCAAAGTTTGAGCGGACGAAGCCGCACGTTAACATTGGCACGATTGGTCACGTTGACCACGGCAAGACGACGCTGACGGCCGCGATCACGAAGTACTTCGGCGACTTCAAGGCGTACGACA